>NZ_CANMXB010000001.1:1210000-2420000 GCF_947501785.1 uncultured Litoreibacter sp.
AGACCGTGGGCGCGTTTCTGGTGATTGCCATGGTGGTGACGCCCGGGGCGACGGCGTATTTGTTGACGGACCGCTTCCCGCGCCTGTTGATGGTGTCGGTGGCCATTGGCGCGTTAACCTCGTTTTTCGGGGCCTATATCAGCTATTTCCTGGATGGTGCCACGGGCGGCGTCATCGTGTGCTTACAGGCAACTGTCTTTGGATTGGCATTCTTGTTTGCGCCCAAACACGGGATGCTGGCGTCGCGCAAACGCGCGGCGGAGGCGCTGTGATGGACGAGTTGCTGCTGCCCTTCCAATTCCAGTTCATGCGTGACGCGTTTTTGATCACGGTGATGCTGGCGGTGCCTGCGGCGCTGCTGTCCTGCTTTCTGGTCCTGAAGGGCTGGTCCCTGATGGGCGACGCGATTTCGCATGCGGTTTTGCCCGGTGTGGTGTTGGCCTATGTCGTCGGCATCCCCTTGGTTATAGGCGCTTTTACCGCAGGCATGGCCTGCGCTTTGCTAACGGGGTGGATCGACGAAAACTCCCGCGTGAAGCGGGACACGGTGATGGGGGTGGTGTTCTCAGCCATGTTTGGGCTGGGGATCGTGCTTTACACCAAGATCGAGAGCGACGTGCATCTGGATCACATTCTGTTTGGCAATATGCTGGGCGTGGGGCCTTCTGATCTGTGGCTGACGGGGGTGATTGCCCTCGGTGTCACCGTCCTGCTGCTGGCCTTCTGGCGCGACCTGCTTCTGCATGCGTTTGATGAGCAGCAGGCACGGGCCTTGGGGTTGAATGTGCGCTGGTTGCATTTTGGGCTGCTGGCGGTGATCTCGCTGACCGTCGTGGCGGCATTGAAAGCCGTGGGCATCATCTTGGCCATTGCCTTTCTCGTGGGCCCCGGCGCGGTTGCGTTCCTGGTGACCCGGCAATTTGGGCAGATGTTGCTGACGGCTGTGGCCGTTGCGGTTTTCTCAAGTGTTGCGGGAGTTTACCTGAGCTTCTTCATCGACAGCGCGCCTGCGCCGACCATCGTGCTGATCCTGTCAGGGCTATTTGTCCTGGCCTTCCTCAACACCATCCGGCGCGCGCGCACCGCATAAAGCTTGGCGGATGGACGGGTTTTGCCTAATGGTTAACCCATGAACAGATACCCCAGAGATATGCGCGGCTACGGTCCGCGCACGCCGGACCCGCAATGGCCTGACGAGGCCAAAATCGCGGTTCAGATCGTGCTGAACTACGAAGAAGGCGGCGAGAACAACATCCTGCATGGCGACAAGGCGTCTGAGGCGTTTTTGTCGGAGATCGTGGGCGCCTCTGCATGGGACGCGCAGCGGCACTGGAACATGGAATCGATCTACGAATACGGCGCGCGCGCTGGATTCTGGCGGCTGCACCGTTTGCTGAAGGATTTGCCGGTGACTGTGTATGGCGTGGCAACGGCACTGGCGCGCGCGCCTGAGCAGCTGGCGGCGATGAAAGACGCCGGGTGGGAGATCGCCTCCCACGGGTTGAAATGGATCGAGTACAAGGACTTTACCGAGGACGAAGAGCGCGACCACCTGCGCCAAGCCATTGCTTTGCATACGGAAGTTGTGGGGGAGCGGCCTCGCGGCTGGTACACGGGGCGGTGTTCCGAGAACACGTTGCGGCTGGTGGCAGAAGAAGGCGGCTTCGCCTATTGCGCCGACAGCTACGCCGACGACCTGCCCTATTGGACGCGGTTTGACGGGGTCGATCAGCTGGTGGTGCCCTATACGTTGGATTGCAACGACATGCGGTTTGCAACGCCGCAAGGGTTCAACTCGGGCGACCAGTTCGAGGCCTATCTGCGCGACACGTTTGACGCGCTTTATGCCGAAGGCGTCGAAGGTGCTGCCAAGATGATGTCCATTGGGCTGCATTGCCGTTTGGTGGGCCGCCCCGGGCGGGTTCAGGCGCTGAAACGGTTTATTGAGTACGCCAACAGCCATGACGGCGTATGGTTTGCCACGCGCGAACAGATTGCGGATCATTGGGCACAGGTCCACCCGGCGGCCCCGAAGACGCGGCCATGCATGATGGATAAGACCACCTTTACAAACACTTACGGCAGCGTGTTTGAGCATTCCCCTTGGGTCGCCGAACACGCTTGGGACTTGGAACTTGGCCCAAGCAATGACAGCGCAACGGGGCTGCACGCAGCCCTGGTCCGGGCGTTCAGGTCGGCCCCCGCGCCGCAACGCTTGGATGTGTTGGATGCGCATCCTGATTTGGCTGGCAAGCTGGCCGCAGCAAAGCAATTGACCAAGGAAAGCACGGCAGAGCAGGCCTCTGCCGGGTTGGATGTCTTGTCGGATGCAGAACGCGCAGCCTTTGCCCAGATGAACGAGGATTACGTCGCAAAGCACGGATTTCCCTTCATTATTGCGGTGAAGGACCATGACAAATCTTCGATCATGGCGGCGTTTGAGCGGCGGATTGGCAATACCAGCGAAGTGGAATTCGAGGAAGCTTGCCGCCAGGTAGAGCGCATCGCCTATCACCGCCTCACCACTATGCTGCCGGAGGATCACTGATGGCTTACGCGACCCCCATGGGCGGTTTGCCCAAGCAGACAGATGACCTGACCGGCAAGGCAGTGTTCACCGAGGCCTACGCGTTTCTGCCCGCCGGCACGATGCGCGACATCGTGACCTCTTACCTGCCTGGCTGGGACGGGATGCGCATGTGGATGATCGCGCGGCCCCTGTCTGGGTTCGCGGAAACGTTCTCGCAATACATCGTGGAATTGCAGCCCGGCGCCGGGTCTGACGTCCCGGAAAGCAACCCAGAGGCGCAAGGCGTCCTGTTCGTCACATCCGGCCATATGGTGCTGCACTGCCCGCTTGGCCGCTTCGATCTGCGCCCCGGCAGCTACGTGTTCCTGCCTGCCGGTGCAGGGTGGCGGTTGCGCAACGAGGGCGACCAGATCGCCACCTTCCACTGGATCCGCAAGAAGTACCAACCGGCGCACGGCGTCCCTGCCCCCGAGTGCTTTGTGACCCATGACGAGGACGGAACAGTGGTCGAAATGCCCGACACAGGCGGCAAATGGTCCACCACCCGCTTTGTGGAGCCGAGTGACCTGCGCCACGACTTCCACGTGAACATCGTCAATTTTCAGCCCGGCGGCGTGATCCCGTTTGAAGAAACCCATGTGATGGAACACGGGCTTTTCGTGCTGGAGGGCACTGCCGATTACCTGCTGAATCGTGACTGGGTCAGCGTGGGTCCCGGCGATTTCATGTGGCTGCGCGCCTTCTGCCCTCAGGCGTGCCGCGCCACGGGGGAAGGGCCGTTCCGCTACTTGCTCTACAAGGACGTGAACCGCCACGCTGGGCTGTAAATGGGACCAAAAGCCCCAAAAACGCACAATATATAGACAAACATGTCGCAAAATGACTAGGTTTTGACGTGCGGAGCATAAATGCTCGCACCGGGCGCCGCTGCGCCTTTCAAAGCCTGCGTGCTGGCGGGCCAATATCAAGAGAGACGGCGCGAGGGACCGCGACCGGCCCAGATAACATCTCGGGGAGAGAAACGACATGACTGACGCAACTTCAAACGCGGGGGCGTATTCCGATCCGAATACCACCCCGCCCATGGCCCAAGCGGTACCGCTGGGCCTACAACATGTATTGGCGATGTTCGCCTCCAACGTGACCCCTTCGATCATTGTGGCGGGTGCGGCCGGGCTGGCCTTTGGCTCTGCCGAACAGGTCTATCTTATCCAGATGGCGATGCTGTTTGCGGGCGTCGCAACCTTGTTCCAAACCGTGGGCATCGGTCCAGTTGGTGCGCGCCTGCCCATCATGCAGGGTACGTCTTTTGCATTTGTTGGTGTTTTGGCAGGCGTTGCAGCCGTTCAAGGTTTGGGCGTGGCATTGACCGCGTGCATCATCGGCGGCGTGATCCATTTCTGCCTTGGTGCGGTGATCCAGAAGCTGCGCTGGTTGTTCCCGCCGCTGATCACCGGCCTGGTGATCCTGGCGATTGGTTTGTACCTGATCCCGGTGGCGATCAAATACGCCGCGGGCGGGGCCGCCTCGTTCCAGATGGAGGCTGAAAGCTTCGGATCCTTGATGCACTGGTCGGTCGCCCTGACGGTGATTGTCGTGTCGCTTGCGCTGAAATTCTTCATGAAAGGCCCGATATCCAACGCGGCCATCCTGATTGGCCTGCTGGCCGGTTATGTGCTGGCCTACATCCTTGGCATGGTGAATTTCGGGGCGGTTGGCAAGGCGTCGTGGATCACTTCCATCCAGCCCTTGCCCTACGGATTTGAGTTCTCGCTGGGCGCGGTAATTGCAGTGACCTTGGTGTCGGTGGTCTCTGCCATTGAAACGGTGGGCGACGCATCGGCCACCACCAAAGCAGGCGCCGGACGTATCGCAACGGACAAAGAGATCGCGGGCGCGACCTACGCCGACGGCCTCGGCACCGCAGTTGCGGGCGTCTTTGGCGGCCTGCCGAACACCTCCTTCAGCCAGAACGTGGGGATCGTTGGGATGACCGGCATCATGTCGCGCCACGTGGTGACCATCGCGGGCATCATCATGATCCTTTGCGGATTGATCCCCAAGGTGGGCGCCGTCATCGCCTCCATGCCCCTGCCCGTTCTGGGTGGCGGCGTGATTGTGATGTTCGGCATGGTGGCCGCCGCGGGTCTGAACATGCTGACCGAGGTCAAGATGAACCGCCGCAACATGATCATCATCGCGGTGTCGCTGGCGGCTGGTCTGGGTCTGAACCTGGTGCCGACAGCCGTTCAGTACCTGCCGGGCGTCGTTAAGATCCTGGCAACCTCCGCAGTGGCTCCCACCGCGATTGTCGCGATCGCGCTGAACCTCCTTCTTCCCGAAGAGGTCTAGCCCCCGCGAACCGAATCGAATGGCCCGCCTGACATGGCGGGCCGTTTTGATTTTGCCCCCTTGGTCTCCGCCCCATATGGCGCTACTCAAGCCGCGGACCTGAAAGGGAATTGACGATGCTGACCTGTTTCAAAAGCTACGATGTGCGGGGCCAGCTTGGCGACGAGCTGAACGTGGAAATCGCCTACCGCATCGGCCGCGGCTTCGCCGTGGCCATGGCCCCCGACACCGTGGTGATCGGCTACGACGTGCGCCCCACATCGCCCGATTTGGCCGCCGCCCTCACCGAGGGGCTGCGGGACGAGGGCGTCAACGTCATCGACATCGGCCTATGCGGGACCGAAGAGGTCTATTTCGCGACCTCCCATTACGGTTTGGGCGGCGGGCTGATGGTCACGGCGTCGCATAACCCGATTGACTATAACGGCATCAAAATGGTGCGCGAAGGCTCCCGGCCCATTTCCGCCGCCGATGGTTTGGGCGAGATCAACACCCTGGCCACGGCGGATGATTTCGGCGCGCCCAAGGCGCGCGGCACCTATGAAACCCGCGACCCGCGCGACGCCTATGCGGATCGGGTGGTCAGCTTCGCAGACTTGTCCGCGTTGAAACCCATGAAGATCGTGGTCAATGCAGGCAACGGGGTGGCCGGGCCCTCCTTCGACGTCATTGCCGACAAGCTGGCCAAAGCCGGTGCGCCATTTGAGTTCATCCGCCACAACCATGACCCCGACGGCAGCTTCCCAAATGGCATCCCCAACCCGCTTCTGGAAGAAAACCGCGCGCAAACTGCCGACCGCGTCATCGCGGAAGGGGCCGATCTGGGCGTTGCCTGGGACGGCGACTTTGACCGCTGCTTCTTTTTTGATGAGACTGGAGCCTTTGTGGACGGGGAATACGTGGTGGGGCTCTTGGCCTCCGCCTTCCTGCCGAAACATCCGGGCGCCAAGATCATCCATGACCCACGCGTGATTTGGGCGCTTACGGACCTGTTGGCCTCCGGCGGCGGTGAGCCGGTGGTGTCACAATCCGGCCACTCCCACATCAAGGCCAAAATGCGCGAGGTGGACGCGGTCTATGGCGGCGAGATGTCGGCCCATCACTATTTCCGCGATTTCATGTATTGCGACAGCGGCATGATCCCGTGGCTCTTGGTGGCGGAACATATGTGCCGCACGGGCCAGCCCTTGTCGGCGCTTGTGGCGGATATGCAGGCGCGTTTCCCCTCCTCAGGGGAGATCAACTTCAAACTTGCTGACAAACAACCCGCCATTGACGCGTTTGAGGCAAGGTATGTCCAACACGCCAAGGACGTGGACCGGCTGGACGGCGTCTCGCTTGATATGGGCGAATGGCGGGTCAATCTGCGTCAGTCCAACACCGAACCGGTGCTACGCCTCAACGTCGAGGCCAAGGGCGACCGCGCGCTGCTGGCCGACAAAGTCAAAGAGATCAGCACGCTCATCACGAACGCCTAGTCCCCTTTCTTCGTTCAAAAATATCCTGGGGGGAGGAGCGTCAGCGACGGGGGGCAAAGCCCCCGCCTGATCGACGAGGCGTAGCCTCGGCGAAACTCAGCTGCGCAGCTGCTCGATCAGCTGCTGCATCTGGTTCAATTCAATCGCGCCGGGAACCAGTTGATCCCCGAAAACAAAGGCCGGCGTTCCGTTCAGCCCCAGCGCCTGGGTCAATTGCCGCGACGTGGCGATATGGGCGTCCACCTCAGGCCCGGCCATGTCGGCCTGCAGCTGGGTGATGTCCATGCCCAGATCATCGGCGATGCTCAACACATTGGCCTGCGAGGCGCGGCCCTCATTGGCCATCAGAGCGTCATGGAATTCCGCATATTTGCCTTGCTTGCGTGACGCCAAGGCGGCGCGGGCCGCAAAGACGCTTTCTTCGCCCAGAATGGGCCATTCCCGCATGACCACGCGGATGTTGTCATCGCCCGCGATCAGCTCTTTGACTGACGGAAAGACGCGGCGGCAATAGCCGCAATTGTAATCGAAAAATTCGACGATTGTGACGTCGCCGTCGGGATTGCCCATCACCGGCGCATTGGGGTCGTTGTGCAGCGCGCCTTTCTGCGCCTCCAACGCTTGCGCGGCGGCCAGGGCCTGCGCCTCATTTTCTCGGGTCTGCAATATCTCGATGGCTTCCATGACGATCTCGGGGTTGGTGCGGATCGTCTCGAGGATCAGGGCGCGCATGGCCGCCTCATCCATCTGCTGCGCGGCGGCCGGCAAGGCGAGGGACAGGGCCGTTACAGCGGCTGCGGTCAGTCGGAACATGTGAAGATACCTTTTGGCGGTGCGGAGGAAATTTTGTTGCGCAGACACTGCGGCCTGCCCTGCCGGTTGTCAAACAGGACGCTATCACAGAGCGGTGAGAACGCAGCAGTTTGCTTGCCTTCACGGCGATGTTGATTGACCTTCACCCACAACCCGCCGCATGTGACGCCAGCCCATATTAGCCGAACCCCCGTGAAAGCCGCCTCATGACCCTCTTGCGCCAAGCCTTGCTCAGCCTGATTGCACTGGCCGCATTCAGTTTCGCGGCATTCGCTGGCAGCTCCCCCGCCTATGTGAGCGACCGCGTCACCGCACGGCTGATCACGGCGGAAAACGGCGTGGCGCCCGGGGCGCAGGTGGTCTCCGCCGCGTTGGAGGTGACCCTGGCCGAAGGTTGGAAGACCTACTGGAAATCGCCGGGCGCTGTTGGCTACCCCGTCTCGATTGACTGGGCGGGGTCTGTGAACCTGAAAGACCATGAGCTCCTGTGGCCCGCCCCGACCCGGTTCGAAGCATTCGACATAGAAAATTACGGCTACGAAAAAGCCGTCACCTACCCGATCAAACTGATGGTAGACAGTGCGGACGACGCGCTGGTCCTGTCCGCCCGCGTCAATATGCTGGTCTGCGCCGACCTTTGCGTGCCCGAAGATTTCTCGCTGAGCCTTGTTTTGCCCACCGGCACCGCGATCGACCGTGATGCCGCAACCCTGATTGCGCAGGCCGCGAACAAGATACCCATCCCGGCCGACGCTTCGGACATTGTAATTGATGCCGCGTCCCTCGATCTGGACGCGAAACGGGTTGAGCTTGCCCTGAGCAGCGCAAATGCCTTTTCATCGCTGAGCGTGATCCCCGACCTAGGCCCCGATGCAGCTTTCGGACCGCCGCAGATCGCGCTGCAAGACGGCGGGTCAAAGGCGACGGTGGGCTTTGACATACTGTCTGCCCCTGACGCGCCGCCGCCGCTGGAATTCGTGGTCACGGACGGGGCACGCGCCGCTGCCTTCGCACCAGCGACCAGTGGTTCCATCCAGCAAACAACAACCGACGCACCAGGCATCTTGTGGTTCTTCCTGCTGGCCTTCATCGGCGGCGTGATCCTGAACGTCATGCCCTGCGTCTTGCCGGTGTTGAGCATCAAATTCACCTCAGTCCTGAAGGCCGGCGCGCAAAGCCCTGCCCGGGTGCGGAGCGGCTTTTTGATGTCTGCGCTGGGCGTCATGGCCTTCATGTGGGCGCTCGCACTTACGCTGATTGCCATACGCGCTGCGGGCGGCCCGGTTGGATGGGGCATTCAGTTCCAGAACCCCTACTTCCTGACAATCATGACCGCCATTGTCACGCTCTTTGCCGCCAACATGTTCGGCCTGTTCGAGATCGCCCTGCCGCAATCATGGAACACCAAAATGGCGGATGCAGGCAGCGCAGGCAGCTTGCGGGGCGACTTCGCGATCGGCGCATTGGCGGCTGTGTTGGCAACACCATGCTCGGCTCCATTCCTGGGCACTGCCGTCACTTTCGCGCTTGCCGGATCGGCGCTGCAGACCGTGGTGATCTTCACCGCGCTTGGGTTGGGCCTTGCCCTGCCATACCTGGCCGTCGCCGTCTGGCCGCAAACTGTCCGCGCCTTGCCGAAGCCCGGAAAATGGATGGGCACCGTCAAATGGGTGATGGGCCTCCTGCTGGCCGCAACCGCGCTTTGGCTGGTCTCCGTCCTGATCGGCGTGATCGGGTGGACCGCCGCGTTGATCGTAGCGGCGTTGTTGCTTGGCGCGGTCATTGCCGTCGCCTTCGCGCCTCGCGCACGCGCCGGTATAAGTGCCGCCATCATCGCCTGCGCATTGGTTGTGCCAGCAGCATCGACCCCTCCAGCCCAACTCGTTGAGGAAGCGACATCGAATTGGCGGACATTAAGCCCCAACAGCATCTCTGGATGGGTGGTCGAGGGCCGCGTGGTTTTTGTGGACGTCACCGCCGACTGGTGCCTGAGCTGCAAGGCAAACAAGGCGCTGGTGCTGGACCGTGCCCCCGTCGCCGGCATGCTGGCATCTGACGGCATCATTGCCATGCGCGGTGACTGGACCCGCCCCGATGAGGGCATCCTGACCTACCTGAAGGAAAACGGCCGTTTTGGCATCCCGTTCAACATCGTCTACGGGCCGGGCGCGCCCAAGGGCATCGCGTTGCCGGAACTGCTGACTAAGGACGCGGTCATTGACGCGATCAACAAAGCCAGCGGCGCCGGCTAGTTACCGCCCTCAAAGCGTTTGAGGCCTTCTTCAACCAAGCGGCGGCGTTGGTCGTCTTCGGGCAGATCAACAACCAACGGCTTGGCGCTACGCAGCGCTTTGACGGCACGGTCTTCTTGCCCGAGTACCACCAAGGCGCGGGCGAGTTGCAGCCATCCGTCTAGATTTTCCGGCTCATCCTGCAGCCGCTCTTCAAGCCCGTCAACCATGTTGAGGATAAAGGCCTGCCGGTCTTCGGCCGACAACTCGGACGCCGCTTCGATATCTTCTTGCGTGGGGCCACGTGGAGCCGCGAAATCTGGCAGTTCCACAGCAGCTTCGCCCAGCGTCGCACCCATCTGGTTTGCCGTCTGCAGGAAGGTCGGCATCCATGGTTGCGCCTGCGATTCCTGGGCAATACGATCCAGCAGCAGCGTGCGGGCCTGCGCGCCCTGCCCCGCCTGTTCCAGCTCAATCGCGCGATAAAACGTGGCAGCAGGGTTGGATGGGTCCAGCTCCATGGAGCGCGTGATCATCCGGCTGGCAAGCGGCGTGACTATGCCGCGATCAGCCGTGATCAAGGCTTCCGCATATTGAGAGAACGTCGCGGAGGTCGCGTCGTCTCGGTCAATGATTTCCTCAAAGGCCGCAGCGGCCTCCGCTGGGCGACCCTGGTTCATGTAGGTGGTCGCCAGCAGCTCCCAACCGCGGGTTTCTCCTCCGGCGGGATCGTTTTCGAGACGCGACACCAATTCAGCGATGAGGGTGTTGAGCTGGTTTGCATTTTGCACTTCGTTCTTGCGTTCGGCGAACGGCACCGCCGGAATGCTAGGTGCGCCCACCTGTGTGTAGAGGCCAAAGGCCGCGACCGGCACAAATAGCGCGGCGGCGACTATGGCCATGCGGCCCGACGTTGAGCCAGTGGCTTCGGACGTATCACCAACACCCAACATACGTCGCTTGATTTCGACCTGTGCGGCGCGCGATTCCTCTGGCGTGATCAGGCCGCGTTCGGCGTCACGGTCCAGTTCAGACAACTGGTCTTCGTAGATGGCCATGGCCTTGGCGGCCCGTCCCTGACGCGGCGCCCCGCCTGATCCCAACGGCCACAAAAGCGCGACACCCACCGAAAGCGCCATAAGTGCGGCAACGACCCAGATCATGGTGCGTCCCCACCCCGCATCGCGTCCAGCTTCTCTTGCTCAGCCTTGGTCAAGGATGCCGGTTGCGCGGTTCTACGGCGGGTCAACGCGATCACGACGGCGACGAACCCAACAAACAAAATGACAAAGGGCCCCAGCCACAGCGCATAGGTGGAGGGCTTCCACGGCGGGTTGAACAACACGTAATCGCCGTAGCGCAGCACCAGAAAATCGAAGACCTCCTGATCAGTATCCCCGACCAACAGCCGTTCGCGGATGATCATCCGCAGGTCACGCGCCACGCCCGCGTTTGAGCTGTCAATCGGCTCGTTCTGGCAGACCACGCAGCGCACATCCTCAGAAATTGCGCGCGCGCGGGCCTCGAGCACAGGATCATCCAGCACCTCGTCCGGTTCGACCGCAAAAAGCGGGGTGGCGAACACCATGCATATGGCAAGCAATAGGTGCCTCAATGCGCTGCCTTCGCCAAATCCAGCGCCTCCTGGAAGCGTCTCAGCCCGTCGCCCACAACAGGTCCCGGGAAGCGGTGCACAACCACGCCGTCATTGTTGACGATGAAGGTTTCCGGAACGCCGGTGACGCCCCATTCAATGCCCGCGCGGCCGGAATAGTCAGAGCCGATCAGCGCATAGGGATTGCCCAACTCTTCCAGCCAGGCGGCAGCGGCCTCGGGCTTGTCTTTGTAGTTCATCGCGACGATGCGCAGGCCTTGATCCTCGACCATGCGGGTCAGGACGGGATGTTCCGCGCGGCACGGGCCACACCAGCTGGCGAAGACATTGACGAGTGTCAGGCCCTGTCCTTGCAAATCAGCGGTTTTCAATCCGGGCGTGTCGACGCCATCGATTGGCCCAAGGTCGAATTCCGGCACAGATTTGGAGATCAGCGCGGAAGGTATCTCGGACGGGTCACGGTCCCCCGACAGGCCCCAAAGCGCGAAAGCGCCGATGACGACTGCCAGCAAAAGCGGCGCTGCAAAAAGAAGGCGTTTCATATCAGATCACTCGGCTGGGGTGGCGTTTGCGGGGGCAGCTTTGCGACGCGGCGCGCCGACGCGCAGCCTGCGGTCCGACAGGGACAAGCCGCCGCCCAGAACCAGCATGACCGAGCCAAGCCAGAGGAAATTCACCAGCGGCTCATAGATCAGGCGCAGGGTCCACAGCCCTTCGCTATTCTCCGCCGCCGGCTCTGCGATCGAGACATAAAGGTCGCCGGCCAGAGTTTGGCGTATGTCGCTTTCGGTGGTGGTCGTCTGCGCCACCGGGTAGACGCGACGTTCTGGGAACAGCTGCGTTACGAACTCCCCGTCCTTGGTGACGTTGAGCGTGGCGACCTGGGCGATGTAGTTCGGTCCCTGCACTTGATTGATACCCTCAAAGGTGACCTCGAACCCCGCGATTGGCACCTGCGTGCCGGGTTCGGCAAAGCTGACCGTGTCCGTTTTCCATGCGCTTGCGCCGATGGCGCCCATCATCAGCACGCCGACACCCAGATGCGCCAGCGACATGCCGTGGCTGGCGCGGGGTTGGCGTTTGATGCGCGCCCATGCACCAGGTTGCAATAGCTTGGCGCGCCGTGCCCAATCCTGAATGGTTGCCCCGATCAGCCACACTGCGATGCCCATGGAGATGACTGCCAGAAGCGGCCCGCCATTGGCGATCCACCAGACCACCAACATGAACAGCAGCACGAAAACCCCCAGCCATTTCAGCCGCGCCAGCACCCCCGGCAGGTCAGCGCGTTTCCAACTGAGATGCGGCCCTATGCCCATGACGATGATAAGCGGCAGGGTGATCGGGATGAAGGAGGCGTTGAAGAATGGCGGCCCAACGGAGATTTTCTCATCCGTGATCGCCTCCAGAAATAGCGGGTAGAGCGTGCCGAACAGCACGGTTGCGCAGGCCGTGGCAATCAGCAGGTTGTTGATCAGCAGCCCCGCCTCGCGTGAAATGGGCGCGAAGAGCCCCCCGCCTTCCATCGACGGCGCGCGCCAAGCGAATAGCGCAAGTGAGCCGAGGATAGAAACCCCAAGCAAGCCCAGGATATAGAGCCCGCGTTCAGGGTCCACCGCGAAGGCATGGACAGAGGTCAGCAGCCCCGAGCGGACGATGAATGTGCCCAGCAGCGACAGCGAAAAGGTGAGGATTGCCAGCAGGATGGTCCACGCTTTGAATGTATCGCGTTTCTCGGTCACGATGGCCGAATGCAACAGCGCGGTCCCCGCCAGCCACGGCATGAACGAGACGTTCTCCACCGGATCCCAGAACCACCATCCGCCCCAGCCAAGCTCGTAATAGGCCCACCACGACCCCAATGCGATACCCCCGGTCAGCGCCATCCAGGCGGCCAGCGTCCACGGGCGCACCCAACGCGCCCACGCGGGGTCGACCCGCCCTTCGATCAGCGCGGCCACAGCGAAGGAAAACACAATCGAGAACCCGACATAGCCAATGTACAAAAGCGGTGGGTGAATCGCCAAACCGAAGTCCTGCAGCAACGGGTTCAGGTCGTTGCCATCCAACGGCGGAGGGAAAACCCGGTCAAACGGGTTGGAGGTCAGGATCATAAAGCTCAGGAAGCCCACCGAAATCCACGCCTGCACAGACAGCGTACGCGCCTTCAGCGCCAGCGGGATGTTGTTGCCCAGCACCGCAACCGCCGCCCCGAAGACCGCGAGGATCAGCACCCAAAGCAGCAGCGACCCCTCATGGCTGCCCCAAGTGCCCGCCACTTTGTAGAGCATCGGTTTCAGCGAATTGGAGTTCTCCACGACATTGCGGACTGTGAAATCGCTGACAATGAAGCTGTGCATCAAGGCCCCGAAAGCAAACGCCACCAGCAGCGCCTGGGTCAAAGCAGTGGTCTGCGCGCTGCTCATCCATGTGGCATTGCCGCGCGACGCGCCCCAGATCGGAAGCACCGACTGTACCAGCGCCGCCATCAAGGCGAGCGCGAGCGCGAATTGGCCAAGTTCGGGTATCATTGAGCAGGTTCCAAATTCATGTCTCTGTAATGGGCGGTTCACCCCCAATAGGTCAAGCGACAGAGCCGCGACGTGTTGCCCTGCCTTGTAACTTCCTCGTTATACGGCGCACCTTTGTGAATAAACTTGAATACGTATTCTTGGGTGATAAGACTCAGGCAACACTGCTGCCAGCGGAGGATCATACATGGCCATCGAATATCTGAAACGCGGAAAACCCGAAGCGGATCGTAAAGACGACGATGCCCAGGTCCGCCAGGTTGTAGAAACGACGCTGAAGGATATCGAAACCCGTGGCGACGTCGCTGTGCGCGAGCTGTCCGAGAAATTCGACGGCTACACCCCCGAAAGCTTCAAGCTGTCGGAGGCCGATATTGAAGCGTTGATGGAAAAAGTGTCTGACCGCGACATGGCCGACATCAAGTTTGCGCAAGAACAGGTCCGCAATTTCGCGCAGGCCCAGCGGGATTCGATGCTGGATATCGAGGTTGAACCCATGCCGGGTGTGATCCTCGGCCATAAAAACATTCCGGTGCAGTCCGTTGGCTGTTACGTGCCGGGCGGTAAGTTCCCGATGGTGGCAAGTGCGCATATGTCGGTGGCCACGGCCTCGGTCGCGGGGGTTCCGCGCATCATCGCCTGCACCCCGCCCTTCAAGGGGGAGCCGAACCCAGCCGTGATCGCCGCCATGCACCTTGGCGGCGCGCATGAGATTTATGTGCTGGGAGGCATTCAGGGCATCGGCGCCATGGCCATCGGCACCGAGACGATTGATCCGGTACATATGCTGGTGGGCCCCGGCAATGCCTTTGTGGCCGAAGCCAAACGGCAGCTCTTTGGTCGTGTGGGCATTGACTTGTTTGCTGGTCCGACCGAGACGATGGTGATTGCTGATGAAACAGTGGATGGCGAGATGTGTGCAACTGACCTGCTTGGTCAGGCGGAGCACGGGTACAACTCGCCCGCCGTGCTGCTGACCAACTCGCGCAAGCTGGCCGATGACACGTTAAGCGAAATCGACAGAATCCTTGAGATTATCCCGACCGCGGACACGGCCACGAAATCATGGGAAGACTACGGCGAGGTCATCTTGTGCGACACATATGACGAGATGCTGGAAGTTGCCGACGACATCGCCTCCGAGCATGTTCAGGTGATGACAGATCGCGACGATTGGTTCCTGGACAATATGACCTGTTACGGCGCGCTGTTCCTTGGGCCGCGCACCAATGTGGCCAATGGCGACAAGGTGATCGGCACCAACCATACGCTGCCTACCAAGAAGGCCGGGCGTTACACCGGCGGCCTTTGGGTCGGCAAGTATCTGAAAACGCACAGCTATCAGAAAATAACCACCGATGAGGCGGCGGCGGATGTTGGGGCTTACGGGTCCCGCCTTTGCCTGCTGGAAGGATTTGTGGGCCATGCGGAGCAATGCAATCTGCGGGTGCGGCGATATGGCGGCGTGAACATCCCCTACGGCGGGCCCGCGCCCTACAAAGACGCGGCTGAATAGACATGGCAACGCTCAAGGTCACCTCCCAAGACGTCGCGCGCGCGGCCGGGGTCTCCCAGCCTACGGTCAGCCGCGTGTTTACCCCCGGCGTGAAAGTGTCCGAGGCATTGGAAGAAAAGGTTCGCACCGCCGCGCGGGAATTGGGGTACCGCCCCAACACGCTGGCCCGCTCGCTGATCACGGGTCAATCCATGACCATCGGGCTGATCGTGGCCTACCTGGACAACCCGTTCTACACAGAAGCCCTTGAAAAGCTTAGCAAAACGCTGAAGGAACGCGGCTACAACATCATGATTTTCATGGCCGCGAACCATGCCAGCGATGTGGACGGGGTTGTGCATGATTTGTTGGATCATCAGGTGGACGGGATCATTCTGGCGTCGGTCTCTGCCTCTTCAGCATTAACTGAAAGACTGGTGGATGAAGGCGTTCCGCTGATCCTCTTCAACCGTGGGCATAGCGACAAATCGTTGAGCTCTGTGACATCCGCCAACCACGCAGGCGGCTTGAAAGTGGCAGAATTTTTGGTTGCCGGCGGACATGAACGGATTGCCCACATTTCGGGGTGGCAAGGGGCCTCAACCGGTTTCGAGCGTTCCGAAGGCTTCAAGGAAGGTCTTGCAAATCATGGGCTTACGCCACATGCGATCGTAGATGGGTTGTTTTCGCGCGAAGCGGCGGCCGCGGCCACACGAGGTTTGTTTGCGGGCGGCCCTCCGCCGGATGCGATCTTTGTCGGCAACGATCACATGGCCTTCGCTGTGATCGAGGTCCTGCGAACCGAGCTGGGCATAGCGCCCGCGAAAGACGTCTCAGTTGTGGGCTATGACGATGTGGCTTTGGCCGCTTGGCCTACTTTCGAGTTAACCACAGTGCGACAACCTGCGAACCGCATGGTGGATGCCGTGGTGGAGCAGTTGATCGCGCAGATCGAGGGCAAGTCGCGCGAGGCGCAGCATATTGAAATAGACGGGCCGCTGATCGTCAGAGGGTCATCACGCATACCAAAGGGATGGGGCGAATGAGAGGTTTCTCGAACGAATTCAAAGACCTGCCGGACTACATAATCAAGATCACGCGGGAGATTTGGGAAGATCGCGGATTGGCCACCCTGCACCACTACTATGCCAAAGACCTGCCGATGCGGTTTCCGTCAGGGTTGGTGACCGGCAATCAGAACGTGATCAACGGCACGATGGCCACGATTGCCGAATTTCCCGACCGCGAATTGCTGGGCGAGGATGTGATCTGGTCCGGCGACGAGGACGCCGGTTTTCTGTCGTCGCACCGTATCCTGACCACCGGCACGCATCTGGGTCACGGCGCGTTCGGCAAACCCACGGGGAAGCGCTTCACCATCCGCGCGATTGCCGACTGCGCCGCCAGGAACAACGCCATTTACGACGAATGGCTGATCCGCGACGTGTCCGGCATCGTCAAACAACTGGGCAAGGACGTGCGCAAATTCACCCGCAAGATGATCGCGCGCGAGGGCGGTGTGGAGCATTGCGTGAGGCCCTTCACCCCCGATCAGGATATTGACGGCGGCTACAACGCCAAGGGCAATGATAATGAATGGGGTCAACGACTTAACGACATCCTTTCACGCATCATGGACAAGGACTTTGCGGTCATTCCAGCGGAATATGACCGCGCCTGCCATATCTATCATCCCGGCGCGCGGGACAGCATTTCGCATCAGGGCGCGGACCGCGCCTGGCTGCCTTTGCGGTCGTCTTTTCCGTCTGCCAAGTTTGAGGTGCATCACGTCATAGGCCGCGAAGACCCAATGATGCCCCCGCGCGCTGCGGTGCGTTGGTCCTTAACAGGCAAACATGAAGGATACGGGCTGTTTGGCGCCCCTACCGGCGCCGAGGTGCATGTGATGGGCATGACCCATGCGGAGTTCGGACCTAACGGGTTGCGGCATGAATTTACCCTGTTCGACGAGGTCGCGATCTGGAAACAGATCATGATGCATCAGGGCTAACGACAAACGCGAGACGGCGTCAGGTCGATTGATTTTGATGTGCGCTGCCGTACTTGCTGCGAAGCGACGACGGCCCGTTTCCGCTAGACAGCAAGATCAGATTGGTTGTATCATACAACTATGTCTGAAGACCTCTCAATCGACCGCATCGACAAGATACGCTCATCAGCGCGGCATATAGTCCGTGAGCTTGGCTTTATGCAGAAGGGCCTTGCAGGCACGGACCTTTCACCGTCAGCGGTACATACGATCATTGAACTGGGTTATGGCACTGTGAAGACGGCAAGTGATCTTGCAGCACTTCTCCATTTGGAAAAATCCAGCGTCAGTCGCCTTGTTCAAAAGCTCGAGAAGCACGATCTGATCTTAGCCAAACCTGACCCAGATGACATGCGTTCCCGTGTGTTCTCATTAACTGCCAAGGGGCAAGCCCTGCTCCGTGATGTCGAAGACTTCGGACGGACGCAGCTGCGGTCTGCTTTGAATGTGCTGTCGCAAAACGACGTGGCGCAGATTGAAACCGGGCTGACCTTGTTTGCCAGAGCAATGAAAGCGCCGCCCCCGCAAGCTGCCGCAGCGACACCTCAGATCGACGTGCGGGTAGGCTACTGCGCCGGTGTCATCGCCTCTGTGACGCATCTTCATGCCACCTTCTACGCCCAGCATTACAACTTCGGCGCCGTGTTCGAGCGTAAGGTGGCGATGGAAATGTCAGAATTCATGGGGCGGGTGGACAACCCAGTGAACACGACTTTTTCTGCCTTTGTCGGGGACGAACTGCTCGGGTCGGTGTCCATCGATGGAGAAGACTTGGGGGACGGCGCAGCCCATCTGCGCTGGTTTGTCGTCAGCCCTAACTCGCAGGGTTTGGGCATAGGAAAACTGTTGCTCGGCAAAGCCACGGCTTTCGTTGACGACACAGGCTTTGATCGGACGCGTCTTTGGACCTTTCGGGGGCTCGATGCAGCGCGTCACCTCTATGAAAAGCATGGCTTCCTATTGGCACATGAAACCCCTGGCACACAGTGGGGCACTGAGGTTTTTGAACAGGAGTTTGTGCGACAGCATCCCGCCCGAGGCACCTAAGACTGGTCGTTAGGATGCAAAGTCGGCCGATACCGCAGCCCGGCAATTCGGACACCCAAAATCAAAAACGCGCGCCCGTTTGGGCGCGCGTTCTTTTTGCGACGGCGGGGAACTCCCGCCCTTGCGCTTAGTTCAGCGCGGCGTCCGTGATTTCGGAGGTCCAAGCGCCTTCTGGCTGTTTGGAAATCACGGGGTCGGAACCGCCAGCCAGCAACGTGTCAACGGTGCGCTGGAAATCAGCCTCGTCCAGCGACCCGTCAGAGCCTGCGGTCAGTTTGGCGATCTCGCCCATCATGCGGACCTGATGTGCCTCGGTTTGCGCGCCGGTCTCGTCATTGTCGAGGACAATGCCTGCGGCCTCATCCGGGTTGGCCTCGGCATATTTCCAGCCCTTCATGGAGGCGCGCACAAAGCGGACCATTTTGTCCTTGAAGACCGGGTCAGCGAGGTTTTCTTCCAGTGCATAGATGCCGTCTTCCAACGTTGCCACGCCCTGCTCTTCATATTTGAAGGTGACAAGCTCGTCCTCGGAGACGCCCGCATCCAGCACCTGACCGTATTCATTGTAGGTCATCGTCGAGATACAGTCGGCCTGGCGCTGCAACAGCGGGTCAACGTTGAAACCCTGTTTCAGCACTGTGACGCCATCCTCACCGCCATCGGTAGAGATGCCTTCCTGGCTCATCCAGCTGAGGAACGGGTATTCGTTGCCGAAGAACCAGACGCCGATGGTCTTGCCCTTGAAGTCCTGCGGGCCAGTGATGCCAGTGTCTTTCCAGCAGGTCAGCATCAGGCCGGAGGTTTTGAACGGCTGCGCGATGTTGACCACGGGCAGCCCCTTTTCGCGCGCGGCCAAGGCCGACGGCATCCAGTTCAGCATGACGTCAGCGCCGCCACCTGCGAGGACCTGCGGGGGCGCAATATCGGGGCCGCCTGCGAGGATTTCGACCTCTAGGTTTTCTTCCTCGTAGAACCCCTTGTCGAGCGCCACGTAGTAGCCCGCGAATTGCGCTTGCGTGACCCATTGCAGCTGCAGCTTGACGCTGTTTGCGTGGCCGTCGGCCATGGCGGGTGTCGCCATTGCGAGGGCCAAGGCTGCCGTTGTGAGTAGCTTTTTCATCGTTAGTCTCCCAGGTTGGTTTTTACGTGCGTTGCGAGGGGTGCCAGAACGTGACCCCCTTCTCTATTGCGGCGATGATGCCATAAAACGCGCTGCCCGCCAAAGCAGCGACGACAATTTCGGCCCACACCATGTCGAGCGCCAATTGGCCCACAGATGTGGAAATGCGGAACCCCATGCCAAGGGTGGGCGAGCCGAAGAATTCGGCCACAATGGCGCCCACCAGCGCGAGGGTGGTGGAGATTTTGAGCCCATTGAAGATGAAGGGCATGGCGGCGGGGAGCCTAAGCTTGATCAGGCCTTGCATGTAGCTGGCCCCGTAGGTGCGCATCAGGTCGCGCTGCATTTGTGTGGTTTCGCCCAGACCCGCGACGGTGTTGACGAGGATCGGGAAGAACACCATGACCACGACCACCGCCGATTTGGACTGCCAGTCGAAGCCGAACCACATCACGAGGATTGGTGCCGTGCCAACGATGGGCAGCGCCGCCATGAAGTTGCCCACAGGCAGGAGGCCCCGTTTGAGGAAGTCGTAACGGTCCACCAGAATGGCGGTCACAAAGGCCGCAATCGCCCCAATGACATAGCCGCTCAGCGCGCCCTTGATGAAGGTTTGCACAAAATCGGCCCAAAGCGTTGCTGTCTGGCTGGCCACCGTTTGCGCGATCAGGCTAGGCGGCGGCAGAATGACGAGCGGGACCTGAAGCCCTCGGACGGCCAGTTCCCAGATGATCAGAAGCGTCGCCCCGAAGATCAGCGGGATGGCAAGGGAAACAGCGCGGGTTTCACTGCTTCTCCCGTTGGCCAACTTGGTGTTGAGCGCCCAGAGCGCCAGCCAAATGGCGAAAGCTGCTACGAGATAGATCATGCCAGCCCCATCCGCTTGAGCGTGCCGCGCTGGATCATGGCGATGACGGCAACCAACGTGGCCGCCAGTATGGCGGCGGCGAAGAGCGCGGACCAGATTTGGATGGTTTGGCCGTAATAGCTACCCGTCAGCATGCGATTGCCAAGGCCCCCACCCTGCACCGGCAGCTCGCCCACGATGGCCCCCACCATGGCCGCCGCGATGCCGATTTTGAGGGACGCAAAGAGATAGGGCATGGAGGCCGGAAGCCGCAATTTCCAAAAGCCCTGATTGGTGTTGGCATTGTAGGTTTTGAGCAGATCCAGCTGCATCTGGTCGGGGCTGCGCAACCCCTTGACCATGCCGACCACCACCGGAAAGAAGCTGAGATAGGCGGAGATCACCGCCTTGGGGAACAGGCCTTGCAGGCCGACGGAATAAAGCACCACCACGATCATTGGGGCCAATGCGATGATCGGGATGGTTTGGCTGACGATGGCCCAAGGCATGACGGATTTGTCCATCACCCGGCTGTGCACGATGCCGACCGCCAGAAAAATGCCAAGCCCGGTGCCGATGGCGAACCCCATCAAGGTGGCGCTAAGGGTGATCCAGCCGTGATAGACGAGGCTGCGTTTGGAGGTGATCTTCTTGTCCACCGTGCCGTCCCAAAGCTCGGCGGCGACCTGATGTGGCGCAGGCAAACGGGGCCGGTCTTGGGAGAGGGTGGCGGAGGCCGCAAAGCTATTGGCCGCGACCAAGCCCAGATGCCCCATATCGCGCCGCTCCTGTGCGGAAGGTGGTGAGACCTCCGCCCCGCCGCGTTCCAGCTGGGTCAGAGTTTCCTTGATGTTCATCGGCACGACCGCCGCGTACCAAAGGGCAATGATGGCGGCGATCACGGTGAAGATAGGCAGAAAGCTACGCATGACGCCTCCCTATCATTGTTTCAAAAATACCTCCCGCGGAGCGTCCCACAACTGCAAATGGCGCACCTGTCGAGACGAGAGAGTTCAGGTATTTTTGAAACAGTGATGGTAAGGGTTCGTTCATAAATCCCAGCGTAGCATGGCTTTGCGGTACAGGCTGAGGAGTCGATGGCCGTAAACGGTGATGGGGTCTTTGACCACATTGCAGTCGCCTCGGCCTGTTTTCAGGTCGGGGCGCGTTAACCTTAATATTTGGTTCAAGCGTCATCTGCGTGCCCTGCCCTGAGCCCTTCTCGGACCCGGTGGGCGATGTCGATGAAATCTTGGCTGTCGCGGATATCCAGCGGCCGTTCCTTTGGGAGCGGGCTGTCGATGACGTCAGCGATCCGTCCCGGACGGGGGCTCATGACGACGATTTTGGTGGAGAGGTACACCGCCTCCGGGATTGAATGCGTCACAAAGCCTATGGTTTTTTCGGTGCGGGCCCAGAGTGCCAAGAGCTGCTCATTAAGATGGTCGCGGACGATTTCATCCAAGGCACCGAACGGTTCGTCCATCAACAAAATATCCGCATCAAAAGCCAGTGCCCGCGCGATGGAGGCCCGTTGCTGCATCCCGCCGGACAATTGCCACGGGTATTTGCCGCCGAAGCCCGACAGCTCTACCAGATCGAGCACGCGGTCGACGCGGGCTTTCTGGTCGGATTTGGAGTAGCCCATGATTTCCAGCGGCAGCGAGATGTTGCGCGCAATGCTGCGCCACGGGTAGAGGCCTGCCGCCTGGAAGACGTAGCCATAGGCTCGCGCGCGGCGCGCCTCGTCCGGGGTCATGTTGTTGACGGTGAGCGTGCCGCCCGTGGGCTGCTCCAGCCCGGCAATGCAGCGCAGGAAGGTGGTTTTGCCGCAACCGGACGGGCCGATGAAGCTGACGAAATCGCCCTTTTCGATGTCGAGCGAAACGTCTTTGAGTGCGTGAACAGGCCCATCCCCGGTCTGAAAGGTCAGATCAAGGTTGTGCGCCGAGACGACGGGATCGGGTAGAGGGGCCATCTAAAGCCCCTTCGTCGCAAGTTGGGCTAGGCTGGGTCTGCCGCCTGGCTGTTTTTGGCCCAGACGCCGCCAATCGAAAACGCCGCGAAGATGAACATGGCGTCGGCCATGGCAATATCGTTGACCCATGTGGCCAGCGCCAGGAAGGCCAATGCGACGACCAGCATCGCGCGAATGAGTTTCGGACTCATGATGAATTCCCTCGTCAAAAAATTGTATTGAGCAAGGGTCTCGCAGTGCAATTGGGCAAATCTGTGACGCTAGTAGGGCGTTTGCCAAGGTATTGTTCGTAGTACGCATAAGGTCTCAAACGCCTGACGGAATGTTCATCGGGTTGCGCTCGATCTTGCGCGGGGTGTTCAGGGCCTTCCATTTGCCCAAGGCCTTGGACGCGGAGGCGAAGGCTGGACGGCGGATGAACTTGCCGCGACCGGGTTGTGGCTGGGAGTTTTGGCCATGCGCCCAGATCACGTCACCACGTGACAGCGTGAACCGAGGCTGCGCCGTGACCGTCATACCCTCGAACACGTTGTAATCAATGATGGATTTCTGGGTTGAGACCGCGATTTCCTTGCTGATCTTGGGGTCCCAGACCACGATATCCGCGTCGCCACCAACGGCGATGCCGCCCTTGAGCGGGTAGATGTTGAGGATTTTGGCGATGTTGGTGGAGGTCGCCGCCACGAATTCCTCCGGCGTCAGCCGACCGGTCTCAACACCGGTTGTCCAGAGCATCGCCATGCGTTCCTCCAGCCCCCCAGTGCCGTTGGGAATGGTGGTAAAATTGTCGAGCCCCATTTGCTTCTGTTTGTCGGTGAAAGCCGCGTGATCGGTGGCAACGACCTGCAGGGACCCCGAACTGAGCCCCGCCCAGAGCGAGGCCTGATGATCCTTGGAGCGAAATGGCGGCGACATCACGCGGCGCGCCGCGTATTGCCAGTCCTTGTCGAAATATTCACTTTCATCGAGGGTCAGGTGCTGGATCAGCGGCTCCCCATAGACGCGCATCCCCTTTTGGCGGGCCCGGCGGATGGCCTCATGGGCCTGCTCGCAGGACACATGCACGATGTAAAGCGGCGTGCCTGCCGCATCGGCGATCATGATGGCGCGGTTGGCGGCCTCGCCTTCCACCTCAGGTGGACGGGAATAGGCGTGACCCTCCGGGCCGGTGATGCCTTCGGCCAGATATTTTTGCTGCAGCTCCTGCACGATGTCGCCGTTCTCAGCATGGACCAGCGGCAGCGCGCCCAGATCAGCGCAGCGCTTGAAGGAGGCGTACATCTCGTCATCCTCCACCATCAACGCGCCCTTATAGGCCATGAAATGCTTGAACGTGTTGATACCGCGTTTCTCAACAACGTCCTGCATCTCGTTGAAAACGCTCTCGTTCCAGCCGGTGATCGCCATGTGATAGGAGATGTCACAGCAAATCTGATCTTTGGATTTGCGGTCCCAATCATCAATGGCATTGAGCAGCGATCCGTCCTCGCCCGGCAAGCAGAAATCGACCAGCATGGTGGTGCCGCCAGCCGCCGCCGCAAAGGTCCCGCTTTCAAAGGTTTCGGCGGCTGTGGTGCCCATGAAGGGCATTTCGAGATGCGTATGCGGGTCGATGCCACCGGGGATGACATAAGCTCCTTCGGCGTCAATCACCTCATCCCCTGTTAGGTTCTCCCCGATCTGCGCAATTTTCTCCCCTTCAATCAACACATCCGCCTGCCAGCTGCGATCTGCAGTGACAATGGTTCCACCTTTGATGACTTTGCTCATGAGGGTCTCCTTCGGGTTGGGCCTATTTTCTGCGGAACACGACCGAGGATCGCTGCCCGCCACGCACGGAGGTCAGCACCATGTCGATCAGGACCGCGTTTTTGTCGATCGAATAGACAAGCGACTGCGCCCCGGTTTGCTGGCCGGGCTTACGTTTGCGCGGATCTGGCTTGGTCCGGGTGCGCCAGACGCCGTTTTTTTCCGTCGTCTCGGCAACCAGCGCGATTGACTTGTCGCCCTCAAAAGCCGTGTAGCGGCAGGTCCCGATGACGGCGAAGCAATCATGTGGCGCGTATTTGCTTTCGAGCAGCACCAGGCTGGAGGACAGCGAGCGGAACCGGTTGTCGGTGCGCAAGTTCACCGGGATCAGCAACTTGTTGCCCTGGATGCCGATTTTGATGTCATCGACCTTCAACGTCTCACCAATCAAGCGACCGATCTCTTCGAGATTGTCTGCCTCCGGCAGCAATATGGTCAGATTGCCGCGATAGTCGTAGACTGACGCGCTGCGGCGCTTAGAACGCAGACGAAGCTCAACCGGAACCGGCACGCCGTCTGTTTCCATCTGATAGCGGTAGGTCACGCCGGACGGCGGACGAATAGCGTCGAGATTTGCTGTTTGCCCGATACCTCCGCGGATTGAAACGGGCGGCGCGGGCGGCGCGCAGGCGGCGATGAGAGCCACAACAAAAAGCGCTGATATGAAACGGAAAAGTCTGATCATGGGTTGCCTTTAGCAATCTGTGACTGCAGGCCAAGAACGACGTCTACACGACCACAGCGTTGCGCCGCGACGGTGCGGCGTGGCCTGACCATAGCGCATCCCTGCGCGACCGCCAGCAGACACTCACGACCGGCTGACGTCACCCGACGATCTCCGCGGTCTCAACGACCGCGTGAAACAGCACGTTGGCCCCCGCTGCGGCCCAGTCCGGGCTGATTTCCTCGGCCTCGTTGTGGCTGAGACCATCTACGCAGGGGCACATCACCATCGCTGTAGGCGCCACACGGTTGATCCAGCAGGCGTCATGGCCCGCGCCGGAGATCAGGTTCATGTGGCTATAACCAAGCCGTTCAGCGGCGTTGCGCACCGCCGTCACGCAGCCTTCGTCAAAGGCCACGGGATCAAAGCCGCCCACCTTTTCCATTTCGAGGCCAAGCCCCATCCCGTCGCAGATCTCGTGCGCGGCGGCGGCAAGGCGTTTTTCCATATCCTCGATCACCGACAAGTCTGGCGAGCGGAAATCAACAGTGAATACCACTTTTCCAGGGATCACGTTACGCGAATTCGGGAACACGTCGATATGGCCGGCCGCGCCCACGGCATGGGGCGCGTGGGACAACGCTATCTCATCCACCTTTTGCAAGATATGCGCCATGCCGAGACCTGCGTTCTTGCGCATTGGCATCGGGGTGGAGCCGGTGTGGCTGTCCTTGCCCGTGACAGTGAATTGGACCCAGCTGAGGCCTTGGCCATGTGTGACCACACCAATATCGGTGTTTTCGGCCTCCAGAATAGGGCCCTGTTCGATATGCAGCTCAAAGAAGGCGTGCATCTTGCGGGCGCCGGTTTCCTCGTCGCCGCGCCAGCCAATGCGCTTTAGCTCGTCGCCGAATGTCTTGCCATCCGCGTCTTCGCGTTCATAGGCCCAATCCTGCGTGTGGATGCCAGCAAAGACGCCAGATGACAGCATGGCTGGTGCATAACGCGTGCCTTCCTCGTTGGTGAAGTTGGTCACAACGATGGGATGTTTGGTTTTGATGTTCAGGTCGTTGAGGGAGCGAATGATCTCCAACCCGCCGAGCACACCCAGAACGCCGTCATATTTGCCGCCAGTGGGCTGCGTGTCGAGATGGGAGCCCACATAGACCGGCAGCGCGTCAGGGTCGGTGCCCTCGCGTCGCGCGAACATGTTGCCCATTTGATCAAGGCCCATGGTGCAGCCCGCCGCCTCGCACCAGCTTTGAAAAAGCGCCCTGCCCTCTCCATCCTCGTCGGTCACTGTCTGGCGGTTGTTGCCGCCGGCGACGCCAGGGCCGATCTTGGCCATCTCCATCAGGCTGTCCCACAGCCGCGCGCCGTCGATCTTCAGGTTTTCACCAGGTGCTGCCATGACTTCCCCCAAGTGCGGCAACCTAATGGTGCCGATTGCTGCGCCAGCCAGAATTTGACCGACTGGTCAAACATACGCTAACAGAGAGTTACGATCCGTCAAGAAAAAGGCTGGCCAATCCGCCGCGTTTGTCGTCACCTGCTAAACGATTAGGCAACCGGATAAATTATGCCGCATGACATCACCCCCCCGCGGCAAGAAACCCGCATTCAGGCGCGGAACAGGGCCACCATTCGCGAAGCGGCCTTGCAGGTTTTCTCGAAATACGGGTTTCGGGGCTCGACCCTTGACCAGATCGCCGCGGAAGCGGGCCTGTCGAAGCCAAACCTGCTGTATTACTTCCGCTCCAAAGACGCGATCTATGCAGAGCTGCTATCGAGCCTCTTGGAAACCTGGCTGGACCCGCTGAAAGAAATGCGCCCCGATGGCGACCCCGTGGAAGAGATCATGGGCTATGTGCGCCGCAAACTGCGCATGAGCCAGGAGTTCCCCCGCGAAAGCCGCCTGTTCGCCAATGAAATCCTGCAAGGTGCGCCTCATATTGGGGCGGAACTATCAGGCAATCTCAAGCGACTTGTCGACGAGAAATGTACGGTCATCCGGGGGTGGGCCAGAGATGGCAAAATTGCCGACATCCATCCACATCATCTGATTTTCTCAATCTGGTCGCTGACCCAGCATTACGCCGATTTTGATGTACAGGTGCGGGCCGTTTTGGGTGAAGAAGATCCGTTTGATGGGGCGGAAGCCTATCTGACCCAGGTTTTTCACCAAACGCTTAAGGTTTGAGTCATATTGAGGCAGTTATGTCAGCGGTATGACGCATCACATCGCCTCTGCGCCCCGCCATCCATGGATCGACCATCTGTTTTCCGCCAAGGCCGCCCGCAGCGGCGGAATTGTCCGCCGCGCCGTTTGCGATGTAGAGCGGGAAGTCGGCCGCGAACGCTTCTTTGTTGAAGTGCAAAGCCGCGGCTTTCATGTGATGGAATGGGGCGATCAATTTATCATTCTGTGCTCGAAGTCACGCCCACAGTTACATATTTGAGCGAAACACACGAGGCAGAAAAACTCTTCGTCGAAGAGTTTTTGGCACAGATTTTTCGGCGAAAAATCTTACTCCGCCGCAACCGCACCGGGATTGTTGGGATGGGTCGTCCAGTTGGCGTATTCCTTTTCCACCACTTTGCCGGTGCGCGGGTCGGTTTGCCCCGGCTCCATCGGCACCATCGAGATGCAATCCTCCACCGGGCAGACATCAACACAGAGGTTGCATGCCACGCATTCCTCGTCGATCACGCTGAAAGTGCGGTCCTCGGACATGGCGATTGCCTGATGTGACGTGTCCTCACAGGCAGCAAAGCAGCGGCCGCAGGAGATGCAGGCATCCTGATCGATCTTGGCCTTGGCCACGTAGTTGAGGTTGAGATACTGCCAGTCGGTGACATTCGGCACGGCCTGACCGATGAAGTCGGCGGTAGATGTGTGGCCCTTCTCATCCATCCAATCGGACAGGCCAGAGATCATCTCGGACACGATTTTGAAGCCGTAGGTCATCACGGCCGTGCAAACCTGCACATTGCCACAGCCAAGCGACATGAATTCTGCCGCGTCGCGCCATGTGGTGATGCCGCCGATGCCTGAGATGGGCAGGCCGCGCGTCGCCTCGTGACGGGCAATCTCGGACACCATTGACATGGCGATGGGTTTGACCGCCGGACCGCAATAGCCGCCATGGCTGCCTTTGCCGTCGATGGATGGCTCTGGGCTCATCGTGTCGAGGTTCACGGATGTGATCGAGTTGATCGTGTTGATCAGCGAGACCGCGTCCGCCCCGCCCCGCAAAGCGGCTTCGGCCGGTTTGCGGATGTCCGTAATATTAGGGGTCAGTTTTACGATGACCGGCATCCGGGTGTTTTGCTTGCACCAGCGGGCGACCATTTCAATGTATTCGGGCACCTGCCCCACAGCCGCGCCCATGCCGCGTTCCGACATGCCATGCGGGCAGCCGAAATTCAGCTCGATCCCATCGGCGCCGGTTTCTTCGACCACGGGCAGGATGGCCTTCCACGCCTCCTCCTCGCACGGCACCATGAGGGACACGACCATCGCGCGATCCGGGTAGTCCCGTTTGACAGCCTTGATTTCGCGCAGGTTTTGCTGGAGCGGGCGGTCGGTGATCAGCTCAATATTGTTGAGGCCCAGAAGGCGGCGGTCGGCACCGTAAATCGCCCCGTAGCGAGGGCCGTTGACGTTGACGACGGGCGGGCCTTCTTCGCCCAGCGTTTTCCAGACTACGCCGCCCCAGCCCGCCTCAAAGGCGCGGCGGACATTGTATTCCTTATCCGTGGGTGGCGCGGATGCCAGCCAGAACGGGTTTGGGCTTTTGATGCCAATGAAGGTGCTTGTCAGATCTGCCATGTCGCTCTCCTTAGCCCATCAATGTGGAATGGATGTCTTCTGCCGCGTCTCGGCCTTCGGCAACGGCTGTCACCGTCAGGTCGTCGCCACCGAACGCACAGTCACCGCCCGCCCAGACGCCCTGGATCGAGGTTTGGCCCGCGCCGGTGACTGCGATCTTGCCGCCGTCTTGGTCCAAGCCGTCCGGCACACCGTCGAGCGTTTGACCGATGGCCTTGAAGACCTGATCGGCCTTGATCCGGAAGGTCTCGCCGGTGCCTTTCAGCTTGCCGTTGTCAGTGGTGGTGTATTCGAATTCGACCTCTGCCGCAGCGCCGTTTCCATGCACCTCTTTGGGCTGCACGTTGAACAGGATGTTGACGCCATGCGACGCGGCGAGGTCCTGTTCGAAACGCGAGGCGCTCATGGCGTCGCGGCCACGTCGGTAGGCGATTGTCACATTTTCCGCGCCCAGCAGCTTGGATTGCACGGCAGCATCCACGGCGGTCATGCCGCCGCCGATGACAACAACGTTGCGCCCGACCGGCAACTCAGCCAAATCTGTCGCCTGCCGCAAATCTGCGATGAAAGAGACGGCGTCGCTGACACCGTCCCTTTCTTCACCGGCGGCGCGCAGGGAGTTCACACCGCCCAGACCGATACCCAGGAAGACGGCATCGTTGATGTTCTTGAGTTCTTCGAGGCTAAGATCCTCGCCGAGGCGAGCCCCCAATTCCAAAGTGATGCCGCCGATTTGCATTAGCCAATCAACCTCGCGCGCGGCGAAATCATCGGTAGTCTTATAGGCGGCGATGCCAAATTCATTCAGCCCGCCCGCCTTGGCACGCCCATCATAGAGCGTGACGCTGTGGCCATGCATCGCGAGCCGGTGCGCACAGGCCAGACCGGCTGGACCTGCACCCACAACGGCGACGGATTTGCCGGTGTCCGGCGCCCTCGAAAAAGGATGGGAGTTTTTCGCCATCAGCGTATCTGTTGCGTGGCGTTGCAGGCGTCCGATTTCAACCGGTTTGCCTTCGGCAACCTCACGCACGCAGACCTGTTCGCACAATGTCTCGGTCGGGCAGACACGGGCGCACATGCCGCCAAGGATGTTTTGCGACAGGATGGTCTTGGCCGCCGCCTCTGGCGTGCCGGTCTGGATCTGGCGGATGAACAGCGGGATGTCGATGTCAGTGGGACAGGCAGTAATACAGGGCGCATCGTGGCAAAAGTAGCAGCGATCTGCGGCCACGGCAGCCTCATGCGGCGCGTAGGCGGGGTGCAGGTCGTCGAAATTATCGGCCAACTGGTTTGCGGGCACCCTGCCCGGCACTATTCCTGGCGTCATCTGGCTGTTGGGCATGTATTCCCCCTCGCTGAATTCTGGTTCAGCTTGGCACAGTTTTATTTTTTATCAAATGGTAAATTTTGTGCGGTTTGGAAAATTGGGTGACACAGTCTCTGGCGCAGGCTTGGAGCCTCCGTCGGGGTAAATTGGGAACATGGAAAAGGGGTCGCGTCAGAAGACCCAGCGGTCAGGGCCTTTGTCGAGCCGGTAGATATGGTCGGCCACATCTTGCGGGAACAGCTCGCGAACCAGCGGGTCGTGGCCGGGGATGATCAGCTTGGGATCGGAGGCCAACCGGTGCAGCCGCTCGAAGCCCTGCAGCATGTCTTCGAGATCAACAACGATTGGGAACGGCTTATTTTCAAACACATTTTCATAATAATGGGTGGCATCTGATGCCAGGCAAAGCCACCCGGCATCCGTGCGCACCCGGACGGCCTGCAGGCCGCGCGAATGGCCACCGAGGCAGTGCACAGTGACGCCGTCAGCCACCTCACCGTCGCCTTCATGGAAGACACAACGACCCGAATAGACCCGTTTCACCGCCTCACACACGTGGTCAGCCGTGAAGGGCATTTGCAAGGTGCCATGGCACATACATGGCCCCGTGGCGAAGGCCATCTCGGCCGCTTGCAGGTGGATGGTGGCGTTTGGGAACAGGTGCAGCCCGCCCGCGTGATCGTAATGCAGATGGGTGACAATCAGCTGGGTGATGTCTCCGGCAGCAAGGCCCAGCGGCTTTAGGGCCTCGCGCGGGTCCATGCTGATTGGGCGGTCGCGCGAGGCGGCTTCCGCCTCGTCATATCCGGTGTCGACCAGAATGACGTCATCGCCACGTCGGAGCACCCACATGAAGTAATCCATCGCATGAGGCGCGTCGTGATTGTCATCGAAGATGAAGCTGTCAGCGCGCGTGCGGGCGTTGCGGTCGGCGTATTTGACCGCGTGGACCTGCCAGTTGCTCATCTGGCAACGGTATCAAAGGTGCGCAGCTGCTTATCCGCGACCAAGCCTGCGACCGCTGGCCCCGTGTCTTTGTAATGGGGCATTTGGTGATGCGCCTCAAAAGCGGCCTCGTCGTCGTAAAGTTCGTAGAGAAACACCGTGTTGGGGTGGCTCGGGTCAGTGCAGACGTCAAATTGGCGACAGCCGGGTTCGTCTTTCACCGAGGCGCGCGCGTTCTTGAGTATCAGGGGCAGGAAGGCATCCATTTGGCCCTCTTTGATGGTGAAGGTTACGGTGACTGCGAACATGGATATTCCTTTGGTGTTTGATTGCCCGCAGTCAACGCCGATCCCGAAGGAAGGGCAAGTCCATAATGTATACATTAAAAATGCCGCCCTGAGAGACAAGACGGCATTCACTTTAGATCAGTCGCGTGCTTACCAGGTTTTGGCAGAGGCCTCCCGACGGGAAATCAGCGGCATCGGCCAGAAGAACTTGGACATATGTGCGCCACCCGAAATGGCAGAGCTGGACCCGTCCTTCTTCTTGAGAAGCGGCATTGGCCAGAACATGCGGGACTTGAATCCGCCGCCTTCAATCGCGGAGCGTTTGGTGCGATGCGGCTTGAGGTGTTTCAGACCGAAGGCCTGCGTCACCAACCCGTATCTTTCGCTGTAACCCGGCGTCAGATCTTGACCAATGATATGGCGGTGATTGCCAACGGATTTGCCGAACCTGCTTCTGTCAAAGGACTCACGGATATATTCGTTCTGATTGGCGACGCCCGCATTGACGCTTGGGTGCGCGTCCACACAATCCATCGCAACATAAGCCGCCCCCGGCGGCATCAGCGGGGCGCGGACCACGACGAGCGTGTTCGACCCGGTCAGATGGCTGGCGTATGTCTCAATAGCGGCGGACCCGACACGGGCCTGCTCCATCGCGTCTTTCACGCTGGGGCCGGGTTTGATGACGTCCAGCATGTCGTCCTTGTAGCCTGCCTTTTTGAGGTCAGCGACCGCCGCATTCGCGGTTTTGGCGTCGGCGTAGAGCCTTGAGATGACTGTTGTCATGGGTCCTCCAGTGTTGTGTTGCCGTAATTTTAGCCGGCCCTAGATCAGGTTTCCTCGACAGGAAGATAGGTTTTGGTCCGGCGGGTTCCAGTTAATTTCTTCATGAGCGGGTAGATGGCGATGAGCGCTGCGGCCAGGAAGACCAGCTCTAGCGCGAAAACGGGAATGTAGGCGGTCTGCGGCGGCGCGGTTGCAGCGCTTGGCAGGCTGACCATGACATCACGGATGATGCCGCCAGCGGCGACGCCCACGCCTGCAGCAGTTGCCTGCACCGCGCCCCACGCCCCAAGGCTCAGGCCGATCTGTTCTTTTGGCGCGCTGCGCATTGTAGCCGTCAGCGTGCCGTGACCGAATAGCCCGGCCCCGAACCCCGCTGCGAGCGTGGCGAGAACGAAGACCATCGGCGCGTTCAATTGGGCGGACGCAATAATCGCAGCGAAGGCCGGAAGCCCCACCGCCGCGCCGTAGAAGGACATGTTGACGGGGCTTGCCCCTTTGCTGAGCACACGGGAGGCGAGCGCGAACCCGATCAGGCTGCCAGACGCCAACACGGCGGTCAGCTTGGTGGTTTGGGCAACGCTCATGCCCAGCACTTGGCCGCCATATGGCTCCAGCAGCACATCAGCCATGCCGAAGCCCAGCGTCCCGAAGGCGATGACCACAAGCAAGCGCATGGCGCCCTGCCCCGCGATAAACTCGCGCCAGCTGTCGGAGAATTCCGGTTTTGCGTCACCACGAATATGGGCCTGGGCCCGGTCCCAGTTGCGGCCTTCCTGCTTCCACACGGCAACCGCGTTTAGCACGATTGTGATGACCGCAGCGCCTTGGATGCATTGGATCAAGCGGCCCGGCGTGTAGTTTTCCAGCAGCGCGCCGAAGATGAAGGCGCTGACGATCATACCGACGAGCAGCATGACATACATGAGGCCAACGACGTTGGGCTGATCCTCCTCGGGCACCAGATCAGTGGCTAGCGCGAGGCCCACGGTTTGCACCATGTGGACGCCTGCGCCCACAAGCAGAAACGCAAGGCCCGCGGCGGCAAGGCCGATCCAGCGCGGCGCATCGACCGCCTCCCCATAGCCAGAGAGGACCAGCAGCGCGAAGGGCATGATCGCGAAGCCGCCGAATTGCAGCATAGTGCCTTTGAAGATGAACGGGACGCGGCGCCAGCCGAAGGCGGAGCCGAACGTGTCAGATTTGAAGCCGATCAGCGTCCGGAACGGCGCGAATAACAACGGCAGGGAAATCATGATGCCCACCAGGGCGGCGGAGACGTCGAGTTCGACAATCATCACGCGGTTCAGGGTGCCGACAAGCAGCACCAGGGCCATGCCGACGGTGACCTGGAACAATGAAAGCCGCAGAAGGCGGGATAGCGGCACATTCTCAGAGGCCACATCCGCGAAGGGCAGATAACGGGGACCGATTTGCGCCAGTTTGCCCAAGGCAAATTTTCGATAGTTCAACATCGTATGCGCCTTCATGGCGCGGCCCGCAGCACCGCGCGCCGTCCTGAATTATTCGTCGGGGCCGTCCCCTTGGCTGTTGCCGCGCAGAACGGCACCCGACAAACCGGCCCCTGATGGGGACGGCAATTTTGTTAGGCGATCCTCGCTAGAGGGATTCACCTGCAGGTTGAAGCACAGCCCGCCTTTGGGTTCCGTCCGGCATGGTGACCAGAACTTCCTGAGCCCCCGTCGCGCTGACCGTTTCCGGCGTCACGAACGAAGCGTTAGCGGTATTTGTGTCCGGGTCATCAATGATGACAGCCGCGGACGACATTGCGCCAAGCTCTTTGCCGGACAAGAAGTCCGACACCCAAGTGGTGTTCGACAACACGGCCACATGGACCGCGAAGGACCCGACGGCCACAGCCGACAGGAACAATGGAACACCGACGGTTGGTTTCACAACAAGCCACATTTTTGAATTGTTCATTGTGCTACCTCCCTATCCCAGCCACGGCGTCGAAATAGCGACGAGTATGTGTGCCAGGAGCGCAATCCCACCGAAGACACGTGTGCCGTCGATAAGATAGCTGTGAAGCTCTTCTGCTTCTCTCAGAGTCAAGCCAGTTGGCCAGACCTTATCAGGATCATTTGAAGACATGACGTCCCTCCGTATCCTAGTGTGTATGCCGGGGCCTGCCTTGGTTACCCAAAGCACATTCCCCGACGGGGAAATATGGCTCCACCTCTACAACTCGACTTACATCGGTAGTGTCATGCCCCAAGTATGTAAGGTTTGATTGACATAATCAACTGTACAAATATTGTTACATATCACGCACTTGGCGTGGCGCGGCCTCAAATGCGCGGCAAGAAAGCGCGACAAACCGCCTCAGACGGTTGAATCGCGCCCCTGCCGCGGAACTCAAAGCGGCTCTCCTATTCGGCCGCCTCGGCGTAGTCCTCCATCGGCGGGCAGGTGCAGGTCAGGTTGCGGTCTCCCCAGACGTTGTCGACACGCCCCACGGGTGGCCAGTACTTGTCGACCCGGAACGCGCCCACAGGAAAGCAGCCGGTTTCGCGGCTGTAGGGCCGGTCCCAGTCCTTCACCAGATCCTCCATCGTATGAGGCGCGTTTTTCAGCGGGTTATTTTCAGGATCCATCGCGCCGCTTTCGATCGCGCGGATTTCCTCGCGAATGCCGAGCATCGCGTCGCAGAAGCGGTCCAGCTCGGCCTTGGTCTCGGACTCCGTGGGTTCCACCATCAAAGTGCCCGCCACCGGCCAAGACATTGTCGGCGCGTGGAAACCGCAATCGCTGAGGCGCTTTGCAATGTCGTCCACCGTGACATGGGCGCTGTCGGCAAAGGGCCTTGTGTCAATGATGCACTCATGGGCCACACGTCCCGAGGGCCCCTTGTAGAGCACGTCAAACGCGCCTTCGAGGCGCTTGGCGATGTAGTTGGCGTTGAGAATGGCCACGCGGGTCGCCTGCGTCAGCCCCTCCCCGCCCATCATCAGGCAATAAGCCCACGAGATCGGCAACAAGGATGGGGAGCCGAAGGGCGCGGCCGAAACCGCACCCTCGCCGGTCGCCGGATCACCGTTTGGATCACCGGGCAGATGCGGGATCAGATGATCCTTAACCCCGATTGGCCCCATGCCGGGCCCGCCGCCTCCATGCGGGATGCAGAAGGTCTTGTGCAAGTTGAGGTGGCTGACATCGCCGCCCAGATCGCCGGGGCGGCTGAGGCCGACCATTGCGTTCATGTTGGCCCCATCAATATAGACCTGCCCGCCTGCGTCATGGGTGATCTTACAGACATCAATGACAGTTTCCTCGAAAACACCGTGGGTGGAAGGATAGGTGATCATGCAACCCGCAAGGTTGTCGCGGTGCAGCGCCACCTTCTCTTTGAAGTCATCGAGATCAATATCGCCGTTATCAGCCGATTTCACCGGCACGACTTTCCAACCGACCATCTGCGCGGAGGCAGGGTTGGTGCCATGCGCACTCATTGGGATAAGGCAAATGTTGCGGTGCCCTTCGCCGCGCGCTTTGTGGTAGCCCGCGATGGTCAACAGCCCCGCATATTCGCCTTGAGCGCCGGAGTTAGGCTGCATCGAGATCGCGTCATAGCCCGTCACATCGCAAAGCTTGGACGACAGGTCGTCAATCATCTCGTGATAGCCCTCGGCCTGATCTTTGGGGCAGAACGGATGCAGCAGCGAAAACTCGCGCCAACTGACCGGCATCATTTCCGCCGCCGAGTTCAGCTTCATCGTGCAGGACCCAAGCGGGATCATGGCGCGGTCGAGCGCCAGATCGCGATCCGCCAATCGGCGCATGTAGCGCATCATCTCAGTCTCCGCCCGGTTCATATGAAAGACGGGATGGGTCAGATAGTCCGAGGTGCGGATCAGCTTTTCGGGCATGTGGTAATGCGGGGTGTAGTCCTTGTCCTTGCGGTCAATACCGAAGGCACGCCACACGGCCTCGATCGTGGCGGAGCGGGTGCGCTCGTCCACGGTGATACCGATCTTGGTCTCGCCCACGGCGCGCAGGTTGATGCCCTCGTCTACCGCAGATTTCATCATCGCCGATTGCAGCGGTCCGACCTCGATCGTGATGGTGTCAAAGAAGGTGGCCGGGCGGACGTCAAAACCGGCCTGCTTCAGCCCTTCGGCCAGCCGCGCGGTTTTGCGGTGAATGCGTTGGGCAATGGCTTTTAGGCCTTCAGGGCCGTGGAACACCGCATAGAATCCCGCCATCACAGCGAGCAGCGCCTGCGCGGTACATACGTTCGACGTGGCCTTTTCGCGCCGAATGTGCTGCTCGCGGGTTTGCAGCGACAAGCGGTAGGCGCGGTTGCCATGGCTGTCGATGGAGACGCCGACGATGCGGCCGGGCATGTTGCGCGCGTAGTTGGCCTTGGTCGCCATGTAGGCCGCGTGCGGACCGCCATATCCGATAGGCACGCCGAAGCGCTGCGTTGTGCCGACGGCAATGTCAGCCCCCATGGCGCCGGGTTCTTTCAACAGCGTCAGTGACAGCGGGTCGGCGGAGATGATGCCAATCGCTTTGTGGTCGTGCAGTTGCGCAATCGGGTCAGTAAAGTCGCGCAGATGCCCGTAGGTGCCGGGGTATTGGAAGATCGCACCGAAGACTTGCGACGCATCCAGCTTATCGGGGTCATCAATTATCAGTTCAATGCCCAGCGGCGCAGCGCGGGTCTTCATCACGGCAATATTTTGCGGGTGGCAGTTTTCATCCACAAAAAAGCCGGTTGCTTTGGTTTTGCTGACGCGCTGCGCCATGGTCATGGCCTCCGCGCAGGCGGTTGCCTCGTCCAGCAAGGAGGCATTGGCGATCTCAAGCCCCGTGAGGTCCGACACCATAGTCTGGAAGTTCAGCAGTGCCTCCAACCGGCCCTGGCTAATTTCGGGTTGATAGGGCGTGTAGGCCGTGTACCAGGCCGGGTTTTCCAGGATGTTGCGCTGAATGGCGGGCGGTGTAACGGTGCCATGATAGCCCTGCCCGATCAGCGACGTCAGCACCTTGTTCTTGGATGCCGTCACCCGCATGTGGTGCAGCAGTTCCCGCTCTGACTTGGCCTTGCCGAAATCCAGCGGCTTTTTCTGCCGGATATTTGCGGGCAGCGTGTCATCAATCAGCGCGTCGAGCGATTTTGCCCCCACCAGCTGCAACATCTCGGCCATCTCAGCGGGGCTTGGCCCGATGTGGCGGCGGTTGGCGAAATCGTAAGGCAGGTAGTCGGTGGGGGTGAAGGTCATCGTCCGAGTTCCTTTAGTCGATCATTTTCTTGTAGGCGGCTTCGTCCATGTAGTCGTCCATGGGGCTCAGATCGGAGGCCTTCATCTTGAAGAACCACGCGCCTTCCATGGGGTCGTCATTGACCTTTGAGGGTTCATCGCCCAGCGTCTCGTTCACCTCGACAATCTCGCCATCCAGCGGCGCCAGAATGTCTGAGGCCGCTTTGACGGACTCGATCACAACGATTTCGTCATCCTTGGACACGGTGGTGCCCACATCAGGCAACTCCACAAACACCACGTCGCCCAATTGCGTGGCGGCGTGTTCGGTGATGCCCACGACGATCAGGTCGCCCTCTTCGCGCAGCCACTCGTGTTCTTCTGTAAACTTCATCTCTTATCTCCCTGTTATCGTTTGAAATTCGCTGGCACAAAAGGCAACTTTGCGACCTGCAGTGGCAGCCGTTTGCCCCTCAGTTCGCCATATATTGTCGTGCCGATAGCCGCCTGTTCGGTGGCGACGTAGCCCATGGCGACGGGGTGCCCCACCGTCGGACCAAATCCCCCTGAGGTGATGGTTCCGATTGGATTGGTGCTGTCTTCCGAGGCAAACAGCTCAACCCCCTCGCGCATTGGCGCGCGGCCTTCGGGCCGCAGCGCGACGCGTTTGCGCCCCGCGCCGTTCGCCATTTGCGCCAGAATGATGTCAGCGCCCGGGAAACCGCCCGCGCGGTCGCCCTCGCGGCGGGCCTTTTGGATTGCCCAAGTCAGTGCGGCCTCGCTTGGCGTGGTTCCAGTGTCAATATCATGGCCGTAAAGGCAAAGCCCGGCCTCCAAGCGCAAGGAGTCGCGAGCGCCGAGGCCGATTGGTGCAACATCTTCATGCACCAGCAAGGCGCGGGCAATGGTTTCTGCCTGATCGGACGGGACCGAGATTTCGTAGCCGTCCTCACCCGTATAGCCGGAGCGGGAAACCCACGCTTCGACACCGTTCACCTCAAGTGTGGCCACCTCCATAAAGGACATGTCAGCGGCCTTTGCATCGAATTGGGCCAGCACGGACTGTGACGCCGGGCCCTGCAATGCGAGCAAAGCGCGATTGATGATTTCTTCAACTTTAACAGCGGGTTCGAGGGCAGCTTTCATACGAGCGATATCCGCCGCCTTGCAGGCAGCGTTCACAACCACAAAAACATGGTCGCCGCGATTGGCCAGCATCAGGTCATCATCAATGCCGCCTTGCTCATTGGTGAAATAGCCGTAGCGCTGCCGATTTTCGCCAAGGGTCCAGATGTCAACGGGGATCAGCGATTCCAAAGCCAATGCGGCTTCTTTGTAGGACGCGCCTTTGACGACCACTTGCCCCATATGGCTGACGTCGAAAAGACCAGCCTTTTCGCGGGTGTGCTGATGTTCTTTCATCACGCCCATGGGGTATTGCACCGGCATGTCGTAGCCTGCGAACGGCACCATCTTCGCCCCAAGCTCTAGATGCAGCCCGTGTAGCGGGGTCTTCAGCAAATCAGACATAGATCGTCCGCCTTCTCTCAGGCCGGCGTGATTTTTCTTTGAAAAATCGTCCGGGCACCATTTGGTCGCGAGCATGCCCGCGCTTTGGTGCCCCCTCTGTCCTTTGGCCTGAGATCGTTATCCCTTCGGCGGACGCGTTTGGCGCCTCTCTCCAGAGTCTTTCTACGTCGCACGCCGGTCCCTGTGGCCTGAGAGTTTCCGGGGCGGTTGCTCCTTCGGCATCGACTTTCTTGGTCGATTCTCCCGTCGTGTACGACGGTATGCTTAGCAGGTTTCCGATACGAAACAAGACAGTTTTACGAGAGCCATTTCCGCACAATCGGCGCGCCAATGATCACCACGACAATTCGTGTCAGGTGATGGGTCACCACAAAAGCAATATCGGCCCCCGCCACAATTGCCAGCACCGTCATTTCGGCCTGCCCGCCCGGAGAGAACGCCAACAACGCCTCGGTCTCCGGAGCGAGGCCCAGATGGATCACGATTTCAGCAAATGCCAGAGACAGCACACCGATCAACGCCGTGTAGCCCACGGCTGCCAACACAACGCGCGACAGTTCCGACCATGTAATGCCCACATATTTGACGCCAACAGCCAACCCGATGAAAAACTGTGCCGCAAGAATGGCCTCCATCGGGGGGCGGGAATGGATCAATCCGGCAAGGCTCGCGATGGTGGCCAGGATCAGCGGCCCAAGGATAGAGGCCCCGAACAGCCCAATGCGTTTGGCCCCTAGCCAACCGACAATCGCGATGATCACCATGTATAGCAGCTCCAACGGCGGGATGTCCGCGGCGGGCTGGCCAATAGGCTGATCCATACTGAGGCCCAGAACGTAGGTCAGCGCCACGGGCAGAGCGCTGACAACGATCAGCACCCGCGTGGCATGGATCAGCGACAGATGCCTGACATTGCCGCCAGCCTCTTCGCCGAAAACCAGCATGTCTTGCAACCCGCCCGGCATCGCACCGTAATAACTGGTGGCGGCGTCAAATTTGCACAGCTTTCGGAAATACGGGTAACCCACCAGCCCAATGGCCAGTATGAATGGCGGGATCAGCGCAATGGAAACCGCCATATCGGGCAAGCGCGCGGCGACATCCGGCGTGATGGATGCACCGACAGCCACCCCCAAAACCGTGCGCATCGCGTCCCCAATCAAAGGCGGGCCACTCAGGCGCACGCCGGCAAGCGATACGATCAGGCAGGCAAACATCGGCCCCAACAACCACGGCAGCGGCAGGTCAGCTGCGATAAACACCACGACCCCAATTGAGGCCGCGACCAGCGCGACAAGGATGCGGGTGATCATTGGGGCCTCGGAAGATGTTAGGACTACGGGCAACATACGCCTTTGTCTGGCCCGCTGCAAAGCCCCAAACAGCTAGCGCGCGAGCTTGCGGATGCCCCACCACAAAACGCAGGACAAAAGCACACTGACCAACAGGATGGGCCGCGCCACCAAGGATAGCTGCGCCGCCTTTTCCAAGGTGTATCCCAGAAAGGCCAACACGCCGGTGCTGCCGGCCTCGGCCACACCGAGCCCTCCTACCGATATGGCCAAGACGCCAATGAGATTTAGTCCAGCCAACATAATGAAGACATCACCCACCGGGAATGTGGCCCCTGCTGCCGCGTATGCGCACCAAAGCGCCGCCCCGGCAGCGCCCCAACTGGCCAGCGTCAGGGTGGTTCGGTGTAGTTGCGCTTGAAATGCAGTGGGGCCTGACAGGTTTGGGCCTGACAGGCCAAACCGGCGCAAGAGCGCGCGCAGTGGTGCCACCAATTGTTCGGCCATCAGGCCGCCGCCGATAAGTGCGGCGCCCAGAACACCGATCAGCGGCGTCATATGCCCCCCGACGGCCAGCCCAAGACACCCCAATCCCGGCAGAACAAGCAGGTCGCGCAACCGCGCCATGCCGATGATACCCGCCCCCTTCGCGATGTCGGTGCCGACAAACCTTTTGGCCAGCACCGGGAAGCCGATATCGCCGAGGCCGGAGGGGACCGCGGTGAACAGAAACTGATGCCTCAGGCTGAGATCAATCCATGCGCCAAGCGGGCGCGGCTCCGGCAATGCCGCGATCACCCGGTAGTTCAACGCCCGCAAGGCCAGCGTGAGCATGGAAAACAAGACTGACAGCGCGACATAGTGCGGTGAAACCCTCGCGAAATCCGCCCATCTCAGGTCGGCGAATTTTGCAAGGATCGCCACCAGGATGACTGCGACCACAACGCCCAACAAGATGCGATTGCGGCTAAAGGTCATAGTCGAACCGTCTGGCGGCGTCGCCGCAGATCCGGGGCGCTGCTGCCTTGTCAAACTCTGCCCCTGAAGGTGGGGCCGGATTTGCACGGGTTTCAAAGAGGGACCAGTCAATCTGGGAAGGCCGCTCCAACCCCAAAGTGTCAAAGAGGGCCATCACCGCCGCCTCTTTCGTCACCAGATCGTCGGAAAAAAGATCCTCGTAGCGGATGTGGACATAGGCCTGCGCTTTGCCCTCAAGCTCTGCGATGCGGGTGTTGCACCATGCCCATCTCGCCAGATTACGTTCATAGAAGGACCAACCGGCCCACCCGTCCGGGCGGGGGCTTGGGTAAGGTTTGGCGAAGGGCACATAGTCGATGAACCAGCGAAACTTGGTTGACGCTTTGAACACGGTCATGGACCGCGCCCAGCCAGCGGGTTCACGCGTTATGTGGACCACCCGAATGGGCCGCTTGGGGTCGGGCAATAGATCTGTCATGGCACATAGGAACGGGTTCACCTCAATATAGGTGCCATGCGCCTTGTCGCGCCGTGCGCGGGCTGCGTTGAACCAGCGCGCCAGACCGTTATGGCCGATGCCCCAATCGTTGCGCATATTGGCCAGCATCATCTGTCCACGGGTTGGCTTTGGCTCATGCTCGGCCACGGCATCCGGCGCGTATTCGGCCAGCAACTTCTCCAGGAACACGGTTCCGGTCCGCCCTGCGGACAGGATGTAGCGCCAAGGCTTAGTCTCGGACGTCATCCCGCGCAGGCCTCGAACCTGCCGTCTGCCGCAGGGATGAAGGACATATCGCCCATGGGTTGGCGGGTGCCAAAGGCGGACAGCTGCGCCTCTACTGCGTCATCAAGCCAATAGTCACGATAGACGATCATTTGCACATCGTATTGCGCCAGGATCGCGCACCGCGTTTCTGTATCGGTCGCCGCGTCAAAGAAAGCGCGGTTGTTGGTCTGACGTTCCAGCATGTCGGCGACTTCCGCAAACAGGCGCGGGATGGCCACCACCTTCAGCGAGGTTGCCTCCATCGGGAAGGCGGTTTGCAGATGCGCTATGACGGTTGAGCCCTCGGGCACCAGGGAGACAGCGAAATCAGAGGCGGCGAGAATGTCCCTGCTCCATGTGATCGGCTGCGCGTCGATCTGGCCGGTTTCCAGGAAGGTGCGCGACTTGGCGTAGGCATTGCGCCCGTTGGTGATGTTCAGCAACAACCCGAGCAACAAGGCGACAACAATCACCGCGCGCAATGCGTGCCCGGCCCGGCCCAGTGCGGTCTGTGCGGCCGGCGTCAGCAAGAAGCTGACCAACCCCAATTGCAGGAAAACCACCAACAACGGCACCACACGGACGCTGACCCAATTGTCCTTCGACAACAGAAAGACGAAACCTGACAGCAAAACCGCGACGGAGAGCAACAGCTCGTATCTGGGACGCCCCGTGCGGAGATCGACCAGACCCAGAACGCCCAACAAAGACAGGCCGAGTGTGACCAGAATATAGGGGATATTGTCGAGCGAGTAATTCAGGAACCGCACGGCCGAATGCCCCTTGCGCACCTCCGGGTTCAGCACATAGGCCACCGGGTCGAAATACATCCAGAATTGCGACAGGTAGAGCCCACCCAACAAGAAGGCGCCGAGCAGCAGCCTGCGACCCAGCCCCGCCTGCCCCGCGAACAGCGCAAACGCAAGCGCCCCGCCGACGGCAAACAACCCTTGCAGCTGATGCGTGATGAACAACGCCGCGCTGATAAGTGTCAACAACACACCATAAAGCAGGAAATATCGCGGTGACCGCAACGCGCGCAGCGTCAACCACCAGCTGATGAACCCAACGCCCAGCACAATGCCGAACGGGTACGATATCGAATAGAGGAAAGTCGCAATGGTGTGGTAGCCGGTGTGGTTGACGCCCAAAATCCACGTCCCGAAAAACGTCACCAGCATCAATGCGGGCGCCCAGACATGGCGCCAATACTCCTTGGAAAACAGATAGAGGCCAGCCAACACGGACAAAGTTGACGCAATGGCCGAAATGGCAATCGCGCCAAAGGCATCGAGCCCCAGCGACCGCGCCATAATCGCGACGGAAACTGTCCAGGGGGAGAATGACCGGGACGGATCATCGGTGGCCACATGGGGGTTCAGCGCATTAAATGGCGCTGCAATGAGTTCACGGTAGACGGCCAGGTGATGCCAGATATCGCGTTCATAGGAGACGACGGACGCCAAGTGGGTGGCCGCGTAGCACGTCACGGCCATGAAGGCGGCCGCAAGGCCAAAGAAGACCAGATGGGGCAAAGCAGCAAGGACGCCCCGCCCTTTACCCGAAACCGTTGAAAAATCGGACATTTGCCCCGTTTCCATTGTTGACTGCATTTCCTCAATGTCCCGCATTTGCTCGTTATTGTCTCGCGGAACTTACCAATAGAATTGTCAACATTAAGGCGGACAAACCGGTTTCGAGCCATAGATTGGCCCATTTTTGTAAATAAACCTTGCCGAAACGAATATCTGGTGGAGTAGGCAAATGGCACATCTTGGGAAAGAGATGACGGAAGCGGAGATCGACGCGCATGTTGCGGTTGTGATCCCGTGTTTCCGCGCGGCGCGTTCCATTGGTGACGTCGTGGCCTCGGTCCCCACCTATGTGAAAACGATCGTCTGCGTAAACGACTGCTCCGATGACAACATGCAAGAGGTGCTTGACGAAATCGCGGGCTTCGACGCGCGGGTCAAGGTCGTCTCGCATGTCAAAAACAAGGGTGTCGGCGGCGCGACGGTTACCGGCTATCTGCGGGCGCTGAACGAAGGCGCGGAGATTTTGGTGAAAATTGATGCTGACGGCCAAATGGATCCTGACTTCATTGCCCCGCTCATCGCTCCCATATTGGAGGGCGACGCCGACTACACCAAAGGCAACCGGTTCTTTGATCTCGAAGAATTGCGCTGCATGCCGACCGTGCGCCTTGTCGGCAATGCGGGGCTGTCGCTGATGACCAAAATGACCACCGGCTACTGGGATCTGTTTGACCCGACCAACGGGTTCACGGCGCTGCATGCCAACGTGGCGCGGGTGCTGCCGCTGAAAAAGCTGCATCAGCGATATTTCTTCGAGTCTGATCTGTTGTTCCGCCTTTCAACCGTCCGGGCACGCATTGTGGACGTGCCAATGGCGCCAATTTATGGCGACGAGGTCAGCAACATGAGCGCGGTGAAGACGCTGCTATCCTTCCCGTTCCTGCACGGTCGCAACCTGTTCAAGCGGATCGTCTACAACTACATCTTGCGCGGTTTTTCTGCCGCGTCGCTCAGCCTCATCGTTGGGTTGCCGATGATCCTGTTCGGGCTCATCTTCGGCATCGACGCATGGGTAGAAGGCGCGCGGACCGACACGCCGGCCACTGCCGGTACGGTCATGCTCAGTGCTGTCCCACTTTTGGTGGGATTTCAGCTTGTGTTGAATTTCTTGCAGCATGACGTCGCCTCCGTGCCGGGACGGGCCATCCACAAGCGTGTCGCGCGTCTGTCGGCGCTCAAGTCAGCGCGCGCACCGGAGGCAGAGATCACCGACCTCGCAGCATCACGAAACGCCGCCAGCGAGAAGAAGCGCGCCTAAAGGCGGCCTTCTTCGGTCAATACGTTACGCGCGACGCGAAAGCACTCGACCCCCTGCGGCACCCCGCAATAGATCGCGATGACGTGGATGATTGCGCGAATTTCCTCGACGCTGACACCGTTGTTCAATGCGCCTTTCAGATGCAATTCCCATTCCGCCATCTTCCCGAGCGCGCCAATCATGGACAGGTTCATCATGGAGCGGGTCTTGGCGTCTATGACATCGTCGCCCCAGCCAAACCCCCAGCACCAGGAGGTCATCGCCTGCTGAAACGGCAAAGTGAAGTCATCCGCGGCGGCAAGGTTCTTTTCGACATAGTCAGCGCCAAGCGTTGCCTTGCGTTGCTCTAGCCCCTTCAGGAACAGATCTTCATCAAATACGCTCATAACAAGCCCTTTCGTGCAGCCATTGGCGGGCATCGCGTTGCCACCATGAAGACTTGCCGCACAAGCAGGCGCGCCGCAAGATGTCGTTCGTAGATCGTTACAGGGCGCGGCTGCTTCCGAAAGCATGCCTGCCGCCCAATAGACTGAGGCGAAACGGCGCAACACTCTGGGAGGGACAGCCATGACATTGCCAAAGACGATGAAGGCCATGGTAACCGAGGGCCATGGCGGTCTGGACAGAATGGTGCTGCATACGGACTGGCCGAGGCCAGAGCCCAAGGAGGGGGATGTTCTGATCCGCGTGCGCGCCTGCGGGCTGAACAACACCGACGTCAACACCCGTTCTGGTTGGTATTCCAAGGCCGTTACCGAGGCCACCACAGGCGACGCGTATCAGACCGTCAGCGACGAAGACCCCACTTGGGGCGCCGCGCCCATACAATTTCCGCGCATTCAAGGGGCCGACATTTGCGGCGAGATCGTCGCGGTCGGAACCGGCGTTGATCAGGCCCGCATTGGTGAGCGCGTCATTTCTGACAATTGGCTGCGAGATCCGGCGGACCCCACCAACAAAAGCAAAACCGGGTATTTCGGATCAGAGCGGGATGGCGGGTTTGCGGAATACACGACCATCCCGGCGACCAACGCGATTGCGGTCCATTCTGACCTGTCTGATGCCGAACTGGCAACGTTCAGCTGTTCCTATTCGACCGCCGAAGGCATGCTCACCCGTGCGAATGTTACCGATGCTGACACTGTGCTGGTAACAGGCGCATCTGGCGGTGTCGGCAGCGGTCTCGTGCAGCTGGCCAAACGCCGGGGTGCCCGCGTTATCGCAATGGCATCGGCCGCGAAACATACCGACGTTGCTGAGTTTGGGCCGGACGTTTTGATTGACCGCAGCCCCGCCGACCTGCGGGCCGCTTTGGGCGAAGAGAAAATTACCGTCGTTGCCGACATAGTTGGCGGAGACTACTGGCCCAAGCTCATCGATATCCTGGAACGCGGCGGGCGCTACACCTGTTCGGGCGCGATTGCGGGGCCAATCGTGGAACTTGACCTCAGAACATTTTATCTGCGCGACCTGACCTTCACCGGATCAACGGTCATCGACCCACAAGTCACCCGAAACCTGGTGGGCTACATTGAGGCCGGCGCCGTCAGACCCGCGCTTGCGGCGACCTACCCGCTGGAAGAGTTGCACGCGGCGCAAACGGCCTTCATTGAGAAACAACACACAGGAAACATTGTGGTCCTTCCATAGGGTCTCGGTCAGGCGCGCTTGCGCGCGAGCTGCGAAAGCCGACAGGAACAAAACAAACGCGGCCTTGCCATCAAGCTGCAATTCAGAATTTATGTAGGGACTGTGCTAGAAAACAGGCAGGAGGCCCGAAATGGCAGGTAAACCAGCAGCGCGCGTCGGCGACATTGGATCGGGTCATGCCTGCCACTTTCCGCCGAGTCCTGCCACAAGCGGCTCGCCGGATGTCAATGTGAATGGGATACCCGCCGTCCGCCAAGGCGATCCCTACGCCCCCCACGGCTGCGGCCCTTGCCCCGCGCCGCCACATGGCCGCGCATTGGCGTCGGGCAGCGCGACGGTTTACATCAACGGCAAACAAGCAGGGCGCGTGGGTGACCCGATTGACTGCGGCGGAGCCGCGGCGGCTGGCTCGCCAAATGTGAATATCGGACAAATGCGCCCCTCTGTGCCGACCGTGGCCGCCGCTGGGCTGAACACCACAGGCTTCCGCAGCGTCTCCCCCTTGGGTGACGGCGAATGCGACAAAGAAGCCGGCCGCAATGAGTGAAACCATGCCGCACTATGTGCTGGCGGATTTGACCCTTGCCGATCCTGCCCAAAAAGACGCTTTGAGCGCATTTCCTGGCTTCGACCAGGCAGCCCATATTGGCGATGCCCCCAACTTGCTGGCCTTGCCCGTGGCACCCGGCGATGAAGCATCAACCCATGCCTTGGTCGCAAAAGGTCTGGGCATCTTTGTTGCCTCCCATTTACCCCTGAAGGACCTCGCGACGCGGATCGGAGAGCGGCTTTATTACTTTCACCCGGCCACCGGGCGGCTGGGCAGCTATGCGATTTGCCTGCCGGTGATCATGTCCTTTTTCCTGCTGAATGCAGGCCCCGCACTTGCCGCCCATTTGACCCATGACATGTCGCGGATCGTTGCCCGTGGTTATCAGGACACCATCTTCAGCTTTTCCATTCAGGACCAAGCTCTGCAGGCCAAATTGATGCAACCGGCCACCGAGAACGGGTTGCGCGAAGAACTGACCCTGCCTGATGCCGTACGGGCCATACCGGTCAAACAGATCGAAAACAGCGGCTGGGTAGTGCATGCGTGCGACATTCAGAACGCGTCCGACGCAAAAGCGACCTATGGCACCTTCCCTGAACTGACCCAGGATTTTGTAGCGGCATTTGAGTTGTTTCAGCGACGCCTTTGCGTCCGGCAACTGGCCCAGCAGGAAGCGCAATATCTAAAGTTGCCTTTCAGCGTGGAACTTGAGGATCAGTTGTTGGCGACAGCGCGGCGCTGCGGGTATTGGGATGACCTTCCGTTCAGCTCATTCGCCTACAGCTATCTCATACTTGGGCAGCAGAGCATGGAGGATAACCCGAACTTCAAATGTGACCCTGACACGCATCCGAACCGCGCGCTCTTTGACATCGAAGGCATTCGCACCATGAGCGCCGATATCCGCGTCCGTAACTTGAAGAAGTACGGACCGGACTGGGACAAAGAAGGTTAGCCATGGCGCAGGACTACAGCACGGATGCACTGGGCCCCTTTCGGGAATACGCGGTCCCCGATGTCCCGCTTGAGGCGTTGTCACGCAAACAGTTCCAATGCCCCCAAGACCCAAATCTCTACCCAACGCATCCAGCACAGGACAACAAAACCTACCACGTGGGCGATCGCGCAAGATACAACGCGCGCGAACTGGACGCACGCGACGAGGAATGCGTCTTGTCCCAAATTGGGGACCGTAGACCCGGCGCGGGTGGCAACCGTTCACAGGCTGCTATCGACCGGGTCATCCGACGGGCCGAAGAAACGGGCCGGCGCATCCCATGCCAGCAGGCCGATGTCGTGCTGAGATATGTTCTGTCAGACACCTACATCGACGCCTGCGGCAACTACTATCGCGGTGTGAAGGCGCTGGATTTCCTGGGAAGTTACGAAAATATGGGGACCTTGTTCTCCCCCGGGCGGGTGCAGTACCGCGTGCCAGGATCCCAGTTCAAAGAGTATTATGCCGGACAGACATATGCTGTGAAGCATACTGACTTCCTGTTTCTTGCGGACCTGCTTCCCGGCGACATGGAAAAAATCACCCGCGGCCGGACGGCAGCGCAGTCGACCCATACGCTGGACGGGGCCGGTCGCATCTTTACCTATACTGGCCCCCATAGGTAGCTGGAGCACTGAGCTGACTAAGGCGACAAACCGTATCACGAACCCACTGACGCATGCCTGATGGTGAACTCGACACGCAAAGCCGGCCCCCTCACCTTGCCCACCAAGGCCATTTGGTGTTGATCATGGCCTGCCTGTTGCCGCATCACTGCTTCATTTTCCCGAGCCCACCAAGTGCAAGGATACAGCCGCGTGACCAATACCCTCTATGACGCATTAATCGCCCCGCATGAAGCAAATGGCTCTGCGTTTCTGGTCGGCGACGATGGAACCACGCTGACCTATGCAAACTTCATGAAACGAAGCGCACAAATGGCAAATCTGCTTGTCGCCGCTGGGGTATCTCCGGGCGACCGCGTGGTTGTACAGGCACCAAAACTGGCCGACACCGTAGCGCTCTTTGCCGGAACGGTTCAGGCGGGTGCAATCTATCTGCCGCTTAACACCGCCTATACCCATGCCGAGCTGCGGTACTTCGTCGAGGATGCCAGACCGGCATTGATCGTGTGCGATACCAAAGACGAGGCCGCGGTCACTGAGATTGCAAAGGGCGTCGACGCGCGCGTCCTGACGCTAGCCGGCACTTCTGGAAACCTAAGCGCGGCTGCCGACGCTCAACCAGACAAGTTCGCCACCGTGCCTCGAGCACCAGATGACCTTGCGGCGTTGCTTTATACCTCTGGCACCACGGGTCGGTCGAAGGGCGCGATGCTGTCGCACAAGAACCTGCTGTCCAATGCACAGGTCTTGACCGATCTATGGCGCATAACCTCCAAAGACCGCCTGATCCACGCATTGCCAATCTTTCATACGCATGGGCTGTTTGTGGCAATGAACACCGCGCTGTTGGCGGGGGCAGAGGTGCGGTTGATGGCTGGTTTCAACCTGGATGCCATTCTTGAAGAGCTTCCCCGATCCACACTGATGATGGGGGTCCCGACATTCTATACGCGCCTTCTGGAATATCCCCGTTTCGGTAAATCGCTGACGTCTTCGATGCGGCTGTTTATCTCTGGCTCCGCCCCTCTTTTGTCCGAGACGCACACCACGTTCGAGGCCCGCACCGGGCATCGCATTCTGGAGCGCTATGGAATGACAGAAACGAATATGATCACGTCGAACCCGTACCAGGGCGACCGGGTGGCTGGCACTGTTGGGTATCCGCTGCCCGGCACCGAAGTGAAAATCACTGATCCCGACAGCGGAGATATCCTGCCTGTGGGCCAAACCGGCGTTATTGAGGTGCGCGGTGACAACGTGTTCCAAGGATATTGGAACATGCCAGAGAAAACCGCCGAGGAACTCCGCGCAGACGGGTTCTTCCTGACCGGCGACCTCGCGACCCAGGACGAAGACGGTCGGATCACGATCGTAGGGCGCGCAAAGGACCTGATCATCTCGGGCGGCTACAACATCTACCCCAAAGAAATTGAAGATGTGCTGAACGAAATCAACGGCGTGAAAGAGAGCGCCGTTTTTGGCATACCTCATGCGGACTTCGGGGAGAGCGTCGTTGCGGCGGTGGTGCCCCAAGACGGCACAGCCCTTGATGTCGAACTTCTCAAAGCCAAGGTCGAAACCCAACTGGCGCGCTTCAAGCATCCGAGGCGGTACATCCCCATGCACGCCCTACCCCGCAACACCATGGGCAAGGTGCAAAAGAACGTGCTGAGACAAGATTTTGGCGGTTAGCAATTGGACCGGCTTCAGGTCGGCACCACCGCGCGAAAGGACTGGTCTAATTGGCTTATTTGACCGTCACCAAACTAACCAGCACCGCTGTTAGGATCCCGGGAAGGGGACGCCGAACAGCGGATCCGGAAAGCGCGGCTGGCTTTGCCGGTATGAGCAATCTATGCGCCGAAAACTGTTCCGACGCTCGCACGCCATGACAACTGTTGCGGCTTGGGTCATCACCCTCCAAGCCGCCGCAATTCTGTCAGGCGCGATCTTGTTCATGGTCAACTCTGCAATGGGCTGATGCTGGACCCAGAACAAAGTCTAGGCGAATTGAAAGGTTCATCCTAACCGGACCTTCACCCTGCATTCACTATGCCGCGGTTGCAGCCCGCATTCCGGGCTTTCGCCGCACACGTGACATCACGAGCAACTCAAGCTCACGCAGCGCGGGCTTGCGCCGAGGTGATCTTGAATTCTGTCCCCCAAGGATCGATCAAATATCCGGAGGTGTGGCTTTCGGGCGGGGCCAATAGCTCGACACTCGCGAGTCCAGTGTTTCCTTTCGAACGAAAATTTGCCCCTTTGGAGTACCACTCATTCGCGGCAAGGTGGTGGTGATATCCTCCGGACCCAAACCAGCGCGCGGAGGGCTGCGCGAAAGTCTGAACCATCCCAAGCTCTCGCGTGATGAACTGCGCAGCTTCACTCACATCACCGACACGAAGATGGACATGCCCGATGGCCGTCCCTTGTGGAGCGCCTTCCCATCCGGCGGCACTTTCTGCAAGTGAATTCAGGTCAAGTGGGCGCGTGGTCATCTGTACCATGTCGCCCTCTCGCTTCCAGGCGTCACGGGGCAGGTCCCGATAGATTTCGATGCCGTTGCCTTCCGGGTCACTTAGGTAAAGCGCCTCGCTAACTCCATGATGGGATGCGCCGTCAAGCTTCACGCCCCGCTCTGCGGCATAGATCAGCCACCCGCCAAGGTCTTGTTTGGAAGGCAGCAGAAATGCCGTATGAAACAGCCCGGCCTCTTTCGGCAAGGGTTTGGCGTCGCGATCTTGGCGCAGCTCAATCAGTGTGCCGGTATCATTGCCCAGTCTGGCGGTCTCACCCGTGCGTTCGATCAGTCCCAGCCCGATCACGTCTTCATAGAAGGCCGCGGTCATATCCAAATCGCGCACCGTCAGGGCGACCTGACCAATCGAGATAGGGGCGTCTGAGGTTGCCATGTTCTTTTCTCCTACGTTTCAGCTTGTGACGAACTTAGCGATGGTCATTCACCCATGAAATGGCGATAAATAGGAGTATGTATCGCTCAATTGGAGATAATAAATGGACCGTATTGATGGGATGCAGAGCTTTGTGGCTGTCGTAGACACCGGCTCCTTTGCCGCAGCCGGGCAACGCCTCGGAATTTCCAACAAGTTGGTAAGCAAGCGAGTGGCGCAGCTTGAGAACCACCTCGAGATGACCCTGCTACACCGCACAACACGATCTATGTCGCTGAGCCATGAGGGCGAGCGTTACCTTGAAGGTGCGCGGCGAGTCCTGGCCGAGCTGGAACAATTGGAATCCGAGTTTGATGGCTCAGCAGGTCTAAAAGGCGTTGTACGCGTGGCAGCGCCCATCACTTATGGAGACATGGCAGTAGCGAAAGCCGCTGCCCGGTTCGTAGAACAGCATCCAAACGTAACAGTCGAACTTGACCTCTCCGACCGCTACGTCGATCTAGCCAAAGGTGGGTTCGACATCGCCATCAGAATTGGCTCCCTCAGCGATTCAAGCCTGATTGTCCGCAAACTCGGAGAAACCCAAATGAAGGTCGTCGCTACGCCATCCTATCTGGCGACATACGGCACACCTTCCCACCCAGCAGAATTGTCCAATCACATTTGCATACGCGACGCCAACAACCCCGACCCAAATCGTTGGCCTTTTCAGATCGAGGGTCAGACGGTGCAGGTGCCCGTCTCCGGCCCTATCCTCGCAAACAGCCCTTCCGCGTGTCTTGTGCCAACCCGCGCAGGTCAAGGCATCTTCATTTGTCCGGATGTGTTTCTTGCAGATGACCTGAAAGCCGGAAGGCTGGTTGACCTTTTTCCCAAGTTCCACTCCCGCACAATTCCAATCCAAAGCGTCCAATTGCCATCGGCCTTTCGGAAACCGCGCGTGAAGGCGTTTGTTGAACTCATGCGTGATGTCATCAGGAACCAAAGCACCACAGCCTCACCAATGGCCCAATTCTGACCTTCGCGGGTCGCGCCTGTGTCATGTGGCCAGACCCATCATTCCAGACCTTGCTGCACAAGCAAAATTATCTGAACCGCGGTTGCGCTGGATGCAGATCGAAATTGCCGTTGGTCGCGATGCAACCAACGGCAGATTTTCATAGCAGACGAGTTGCCATGCCGCCATCAACGGCGAGCGGAGACCCCGTCACAAAACTGGATCTGTCGGACAACAAGAACAATGCAGATTGGGCGATTTCTTTTGGCTGAGCCATCGGTTTCATGGGGTGTAGATTGGCGATGAAATCATGTGTCTCAGGATCGTCGCCTGCCATATCGGTCATCGTTCCGCCAGGCAGTATGGTGTTAATGCGAACGCCATTTGCCGCATGATCTGACGCCAGAGATTGCATGAGCCCAATCAAGCCGGCCTTTGAAGCGGCGTAGGCACCCATTCCGGGCATACCCCCGTTGCTGAAACCAACAAAGGTGCCCGTGAACACCATGGATCCTCCCCCACGTCTCTCCAGCGCCGGAATCTGAGCCTTTGCCGCGAAGAACGCGCTGGTTAGGTTCGTCGCGAGCACCGACTGCCAAGTATCTGAATTCATTTCAGGAATTGGCCCTATCTCACCCAAAACGCCCGCGTTGTTAAATGCGCCGTCAAGTCCGCCAAACCGCTTTTCGGCCAGGTCGACAAGTTGTCTGGAGTAAGTTTCGTCAGTCACGTCACCCGCGAGGCAAACAGCGCTCCCATTGCTTTGCGTGATTTGCCCGACAAGCGTTCTGAGTTGGGGTTCACGGCGGGCGCCCAGCACGACATTGGCCCCTTCCGCAGCAAACACAAGCGCTGCAGCGGCTCCTATGCCGCTACTCGCCCCGGTGATGATGATTGTCTTGTCTTTCAGTTCCATGGCCATGCCTTTCCAAATTTGCATGCCGAACAGATAGGGAAAGAGGTATGTCATGCTCGACCCGTTTCCTGCGCGTGTTGAGCATGCAGAATCGAAATCGCAAGAAACGGATCGGCTCATGGCCTGCTAGCTAAGGCTGCCGTTCTCGCGCAGAGCAGCCTTCAACAATATGGGCTCAAAACGGACGGGGTATACGGATCAAAAAATCCCTCGAAGGCAAAGCTTTGAGAGGTGCCCGGGCGACGTCCTGAAAAAGAAGACATTTCTGAGTTGTGCGCGCCTTCGACAGTTAGATCTCCAAATCGAGCCTTGGCTTCCAGAACGGGCGAAACAGCTCAATCTTTGGGCAGCGATTCATGACGACCTTCAGGCCCGCGTCTTCGGCCAGTTTTGCGGCGGCATCGTCATAGACGCCGATCTGACCCCACAAAACCTTGGCACCGATAGAGATTGCTTTCTCGGCAAACCCGTACAGCTCTTCTTTGGGTCTAAACACGTCGACCATATCGACCGGCTTATCGATCTCTTCGAGCGAACGGTACACTTTGAGCCCGCGAATGTCTTTCAGCTTGGGATTGGGATTGACCGGCAAAATATCGTACCCAATCTCGCTTAGCTGGCGCAACACGCCGTAGCTGAACTTGGTTTTGTCCGCACTGGCCCCGACCATGGCGATGGTTTTGACTGACTTCAGGATGTCGGCCAAGTACTTCGGATCATAATCATAGATATGGTCTATTTCGGCCTCTGGCATCTCAGGGTCCTTTCGGGCTGGCGATATCCGCCTTGAGTTCGTGGGGCTCCAGCGGATCGAGAAACGGGTTGCGGTAAAGCTTGCCATGGCTTTCCACCCCGATCTCCAGTGTGATGTCACAGGTCGCCCGCGCGACGCACAAGATGACATAGCCATTGTCGATCTGGCGGTTGCTCAGCGCGACTTGGCGGCGCTGATCCACTTTGCCATCCGTCAGCTTGGCCGCGCAGGTGATGCAACCGCCATATTCGCAACCGTAGGGCAGATCGACGCCCTGTTGGCGCAACTGCTCCAACAGCGGACGGCGATCATTGACCGCGTATTGCGCGTTCTCGCGGTTGGCCAGGGTAACGGTGTGAGTGGTCATAACCAGATGTCGCTTGTGCAATCGCCACCGGGATAGCGCGCCTCGTGGCAGCGGCTGGGGCCATTTGGTTCTTTACCAAAATCAACGATAAAGTCTGGATTGATAACCATGCCCCCATTTTCCGGATCGCAGTCGATCTGCACCATAACACCGCCTTTCGTGCGGATTTCCGGGTAGAACTGGTTGTCCCAGGTGCTGAACAAGCTGGTGGTCACGTATAGCCGCCGCCCATCAAGGCTCAGCTGGAACATCTGCGGCCCGCCTGCCACATCTACGCCATTAACCTGCGGGGCTTTGCCCAGAAGCCCGCCCATAAACACCTGCCCCGTCAGCACCGGATTGTGCGGATCAGAGATGTCGTATTGGCGCATGTCGCCATGCAGCCAGTTATTGAGATACAGATATTTGTCATCCATCGAGATCAGGATCGCGCTCATCACACCGGGCAAAGGGATCGGCCAATCGGGATGCATCTCGTTTTCCACGTCAATGATCTTTTCCCACTGCCATTTGCCGCCCTCTTTCCACCAGTGGATCACATTGGTGCTCAGCGCCGCCCCGCAAAAGCCGTGCGTGCTGTCGGGGTCGTGATGGAACTTGACCTCCAACGGCAACAGCCCGTCTTCGCCAAGATAGAAGCTTTCAACCGGCTCGCGCTTTTCGAAATCCCAAAAATGCAGCTCGCGCCCGTATTTCAGGTGGCCGACTTCTTCCAGATCAAACCCCGGCATGAATGTATTGGGCGCGGCCCATTCAGAACTGACCATGATGTTGTGACGCGGCTGATACCAGAAATCATAACCGAACTTGATGTCGCCCATCGAGTTTTCCCACCGACCTACAATCTCGAAATCCTTGTTGAGATGCAGATAGCCGCCCGGGGCCTCACCCTTGGCATTGCCCAGCATCGAGATGATGATCTCGGAGCCCAGGCAATGCACGGTGTGGGGGCCGCTCAAGTCGGTCTTGGCCTTGATCTCAGCCCCATCGATGACCTTGTGCAAACGCGGCGCGCGCGGATCGGTGGCCGTGTCCACGATATGCAAATTGTTCGACCGCACGCCGGGCAAGATCAGATATTTGCGCGACATGGAGCCATCGTCAAAACAAGACGAGCACGCATTCCAGCCCATGTGATGCAGCTCATCCCCGATCCCCGGCATCTCAAGCCGGTGGATCACCTGGCTGTAGGTCGGACTGTCCGGGTCAACATCCACCGTCGCCAGATAATCCGGCTTCTGAATGCCCGTCCCGGTATAGATCGCAATGGTGTAAAGCAGCGTCTCCCTTGGCGCTTCAATCGCATCCGCAGGAGAAGCGTAACCCGGCCCACAACACTCTGACATTTTCCTCTCCTTAATTCGCTAGATGCTGAACGCTCTGATTGTCAGAACTAGCTCTGTCGCCCGTCAATGATTTCTGGCGGATCAAAGGCACGAACCGCCGGCGCGGGGCGGTCAAACCGCTCAATTTTCACGAGGCAGGTATGCGCTGTCGGCCCCTGCCCCAGATCAGATGTCCCCTTGTCGCGGGTCAAAGCATTCGGGTTTCCATGGCGACACATGCCGGTTTCATCGGGATCCCACCAAGCGCCGGTCGCCATTTGAACGACCCCGTCGCGCACATCATCTGAAACCTGGGCGACAGCCAAACAGGCACCTCGCGCGTTGAACAACCGGACCAAACCTCCGTGGGCAATGGCACGGCGTTTGGCGTCTTGCGGGTTGATGAGGACGGGTTCGCGGCCGTCTATTTTTCCTGCAAGACTGATCGCACCCTGATCCAATTGCGAGTGCAGCTTTGTGCTTGGCTGATTGGAAATCAGGTGCAAGTCTTCGCCCGTCGCATTTCCAAGCCACTCATAGGGGTCAAACCACGCGGGATGCCCAAAGCAATCGCGATACCCAAAGCCCGCGACAGTTTCCGAGAAAATTTCGATCTTTCCACTTGGGGTGTTCAGCGGGTTGCTCTCTGGATCATCTACAAATCTCTGCAGCATCACGCGCGGTGGGTCATTGGTTTCCACTTTAAGCCAGCCTTTGGCACAAAACGCCTCCCAATCCGGTAAGTTCAACTTAGGCTGATCTGACTTGGCCTGATCGACTTCGGTGGACGCAAGGTCGCCGACTTTGCCGGCAGAAAAGGCCGTCTTGCCATAGATTTCGCGGATCCAGTCATCGGCTGTTTTGTCTTCGGTAAATTGTGTCTCCAGACCCATCTGACGCGCGATGCCGGTGAAGATGTCATAGTCGTTTCGAACATCCGCCGGAGGCGGCACCGCCTGTTCCACCCGGATCACATAGGGGTCGCGCTGGGACATGCTGATATCGTCGCGCTCGACATGTGTGGTGCATGGCAGAACAATATCTGCGCGCTTCGCCGTGGGGGTCCAGCACCAGTCATTGCAAATGACCGTGTCAGGCTTTTCCCACGCCTTTGCCAAAGCATTAAGGTCCTGATGGTGGTGATACGGGTTACCACCTGCCCACCACACAAGCTTTATGTCGGGATAGGTCAGGCTGTGCCCGTCAAATTCAACGGTCTTTCCAGCACCCAGCAAAAGGTCGGTTATGCGCGCAACAGGAATGTAGTCCGTCACGCCATTCTGACCCTGCGGAAGGGAGCCGCCCTTGAGCAATGGATAATCCCCGCCAATGCTATTGGTCGCAGCAAAGCCGAAGGCAAATCCACCTCCGGGCATTCCGATCTGACCCAGCATCGCCGCCAGAGTGATCGCCATCCAAAACGGCTGCTCGCCATGGTCTTGCCGGGTCAGGGACCAGGCAACCGAGATCACAGTCTTGCTGCGCGCCATACGCCGCGCCAATGCCCGGATCGTGTCAGCCGGGATTTCGGTCAGCGAAGCCGCCCAGTCGGCGTCTTTCGCAATGCTATCCTTGGCACCCGTCAGGTAGTTCGCAAAGCGCTCGAACCCCACGCAATAGCGATCCAGAAACGCCTGCGCATGAAGCTTTTCAGTGTAAATCGTGTGGGCCAAAGCCAACATCAAAGCAACGTCGCTATTGGGCCTTACGGGCAGCCATTCCGCGTTTGTCTCAGGGATCACGTCGCCCTTCAACGGGGAAATATTGACGAACTCAACGCCCGCTGCGACTGCCTGTTCAATGCCCGCGCGCTGACTGTGGACCCCCATGCCACCTGCATCAATCTGACTGTTCTTGATTGGGATGCCGCCAAACGCCACGACCAGCTGGCCATGATCTGCAATCGCGCTCCAGCTATTGGTCGTGTTCAGAAACTCGCGGTAAGACCCGAGCACATGCGGGATCATCGCCTCAGCGGCCGCAAAGGAATAGGTGAACTTGGAACTGGTAAACCCACCCGTACAATTCAGAAACCGCTTGAGCTGGCTTTGCGCATGGTGAAACCGCCCGGCACTGGCCCATCCATAAGACCCCGCATAAATGGCGTTTGAGCCATGCGTGTCGCGCACGCGCGTGATCTCACGCGCCACCAGCTCTTCCACCTCGGACCAATCCAGCGCGACAAAGCGGTCCTTCCCGCGCAAATCGGTCTGTGCGCCAGGACCATCACGTAGCCAGCTTTCGCGCACCATTGGTGATGTGATGCGGCTAGGTGCGTTGAGCGCATCGAGGATGCCCTGCCCGATTGGGGAGGGGTCCTTGTCTTCCTCAAACGCACGCATCTCGACAAGCTTGCCGTCTTCGACAACCGCGCGGTAGGTGCCCCAGTGGTTGGTCGTCAAATAGGTGCGCTCAGCCATCATTCATCCTCTCTGCGGGCTCAATGCGGTCAGGGCCAACCCGCCGGTACAGCATGCTGGTCGTCGGGCTGGCCTTGATATGCTCAGCCTCCCATCCGTCCGTCTCACCCAATGGGTCGGTTCCGCAAAGCCGCGCAAAGCGCAGGGCCATTTCGGCCTGAGAATGCGGCATCGTTTGATGACCCTCCCGGACGCAATCTAGAAGTCCTTCGCGCATTGTGTCTACAGGTCGCGGTATCTGCCCTGACCAAGTGTAGGCGAGGAACCGAGCTTGTTGTTCAATGGGGGTCGGATAGCTTCCCGCTTGGGACCAAAGCCCCATAAATGCCAGCCCCGGCAGGTCGGGGTGAAAGGTGAAGCTGTCCAGATCAATCGATGTGTCTGAAAGGTTAAGAGTGGCCGCGATGTCTGAGGGCAGGAACGGCAAGCTCAGTTGGTATCCGGTTCCGGCAATGATGCCATCCACCTCGATAGCGCGGTCATCGGCAAACCTGATGGATGTCCCGTCTATTTCTTTGGGCCATGGCAACGGGTGCACGCGCCCTTCGGCCACGAGGTTCAAATAGTGCTGCGACCCGGTTGCGCCTGCCTTGGCAAAATCGGAGTGCGGCTTTGGCGTGCCGTAATTGCTGGGATCACCTGCATGCTCCATCACCTTGGCTTCGCTATCGCGCATGAGCGCGTCGGGGTCATCCAAGGCCAAGCGGCCCCGCTCGTAAGTAAACAGCCGGTATTCGATCGGAACGCCCAGAAACATCTTCGGGTTCACATAGCGCTGACGCCGCTGGCAAAGATGCACAGAGGCCGCGCCAAGCATCGACAGATCCGAGGCGATTTCGAGTGAGGATATCGACCCGCCCAGAACGGCAACGCGCTTGTCCTGGTACGCCTTCGGCGACTTGTAATTGAAAGCGTGGATCAGACCCAATTCACCTGACATATTTTCGGCCCCCGGAATGTCGGGAATAACGGGTGCGTTGAACCTGCCGGTTGCGACGACAACATAGGGCGCGGTGTCGGTGAGTTGGGTACCATCGCGATCAAGCTCTAGCTCCCACCCCGTGTCACCGCGTCGGAGCTGTCTTAGGCTGGTTCCAAACTGGATAAGATCCAAAATCCCGAACTTGTTGGCGAAGCTCTCGAAATAGTCCCGCACTACGGAGTTATGCGGAAAGATCGGGGTGCGATCTGGGAAATTCAAATCAGAGAACCGGGTTGCGTCCCGGTATGTATTGCTGACCATCTGGGGCCAAACGCCGCTTCGCGGATTTGTCCATGACCACTGCCCGCCGACCTGTGAATGTGCCTCGTAAATCCGTGGTGAAAACCCGCGCGACAAAAGCCAGCGTGCGGCAGCTAAACCAGATGGGCCCGCGCCGATGATGATGACCTCGCGGCTCAATGGAAGTAGAGACCGCCGCACACATTGAGCGCTTGGCCGGTCACAAAGCCCGACAGATCAGAGGCGAAGAAGACGGCGGGCCCCACAATGTCCTCTGGTTCACCAAGACGACGTAGCGCGGTTGCGCCTGCCCAATAGTCGCGGTCTTCCTGCTTTTGCAGATTGTTCTGGCCCATCTCCGTCATGATGATCCCCGGGCACAGCGCATTGACGTAGATGCCCTGGTTGCCAAGTTCTTGCGCATAGACCCGTGTCAATGTGATCGCCGTCGCCTTTGTCGCGGCGTAGTGGCCTTGCTGTTCGATCCCTTGGCGCCCGGCAAGCGAGGCGATGTTGACGATACGACCTGTCCCCCGCTCTTTCATTTGGGGCAGGATGGCATTGGTGCACAGCATGATGCCCTTGGCGTTCACATCGAAATGCTGATCCCACGTCGCCTCGTCCAGAGCATCCAGACGGCTGAGCTTCAAAACGCCCGCGTTATTCACCAAGACATCAATCTGGCCCATCTCGGCGGTTGCTTCTGCAACGACTTCTTCGACACGGGCCTTGTTGGTGACGTCAATCGGGATGCACATCGCGCGGCGGCCTGCGGCTTCAACCTGTCCCGCGACGGCAGCCATGGCATTTGCTTCATGCTCCAAATCCGTGATCACGATATCCGCGCCCGCCTCTGCCATCCCTTTGGCCAGTGCCGCGCCGATGCCCCGTGATGCGCCGGTGACAAGAACCGTTTTGTCTTTGAGGATCATGAGTTTAGCTCCTTAACCGGCCAGCTTTCCATGGCCGCATATGTCTGATCAAAGTCGCGCAGAATGCCCTGGGAGCCGAGCCCGCACGCCACATGCGCAGCCACCGTATTGGCAAACCGCGCCGTTTTAGCGAGGTCCCAACCTTTCGACAGGCCCACGATCACGCCGGCGGAAAAGCTGTCGCCGCACCCAGTGGTGTCGACAACGTCGATCTTATGCGCCGGAAGCTGAAAAGCGTCGCCAACGGCGGGGTCGACCCAAACACCATCGCCCTCAAGCGTGATCAGCGCATTCTGTACGCCGCGCGCTTTGAACCATGCAGCCACCTGCGCCGGAGTGCCGCCCCCCGCCATGGTCCGCGCCTCCTCGATAGAGGGGACGAAATAGTCGATGTAAGGCAGCAAAGGTTCAACCAGCGCTATGGTCTTGTCATTGGCAAGGATCAGGTCAAAGACGGTCGTCCGGCCCAGTTCTTTGGCCCGCTTCAAAAGCGCAAGGGACCGTGCGCCATCAAAAGCGGCCAGAAGCCCTGTCCCGCCCAGATGTACGATCCGCGCATCGCAGGCCGCTTCGATCCCCGCGTCGTCCAACGTGAAAGTGTTGGACGTGCCCGGCACAAAGAAAGCTGACCGCGCGCCGTCTGGCGCAATTGGCAGCATCGACATGGGCGTCTGCACTTGGGCATTTCGATTGACCAGAGAGAGGTCGATCCCGGCATCGGTCATGGCAGAAGCCAACCAGTCGCCCATGGGATCTTCGCCCAACTCGGTTGCGACCTTCACATTCAGCCCAAGCATCGCGCAGTCCAGCGCGGTTGCCCCAGCCGTTCCCGCGACGGTCATCGTCATCTGATCCACAAACGTCGCCCCGCCGCGCGGCGGCATCGCATCCGCATGGGCGCAAAGCGTGTCCAGCACGACAAAGCCCACGGCACTCAGGTCGCACGCCGTCATTCCGCCTCCGTCAAGCCGTAGCCCGCTATCTTGTTCATCACGTCTTCTATTTGCTGTTCAGTCAAAAGCGGCGGCTCCCCCAAAAGCAGTGCGCCGTGATATTGCCGGGCCAACGTCTCTAACTCTTCCGCGCGCCAAAAGGCCTGTTCAATCGACGTACCCACAGCGATGGAGCCATGGTGATCCAAGAGGCAAGCGTGACGCCCCTCGAGAGCGGTCACCGCATGATCAGAAAGCTCCTGACTGCCAAAGATAGCATAGGGCGCCACCCGAATGTTTGGCCCGCCGAAAATCGCGATCATGTAGTGGATCGGTGGTATCTCCCGCCCATGGATTGCCAAAATCGTGCAATAGGTCGGATGCGCATGGACGATTGCCCCGACATCAGATCGCGCCGCAAGAACATCTCGATGGAACCGCCACTCGGACGACGGCGCTATGGGCCCTTCCGCGCGCCCGTCCATATGTACGTAGGCAATTTTGTCGGGTGTCAGGTCCGCATAGGGCGTCGATGTTGGCGAAATCAGCAGGCCGTCACCATGCCGGATAGAGACATTGCCAGACGTGCCCTGATTCAATCCAGAGTTGTTCAGCTTGAGGCAATGGTCAATGATTGCCTGTCTTTTGTCATGTTCTTCGCCGGTCGTCATGGCGCTACTCGGCCGCGATGTTGGCAGCGTTGAGCCCCAACCGTTCAAGCTGTTCAGGCGGGCAGCCTTCTTCTTGCAAGCGTTGAAGTAACAAGGCGACCATCCGGTCCCGTTCGCTTGGGTGACTGTCCCATAGGTTGTCGCGCTGATCCGGGTCCTGCCCCCTGTGGAACAAGAAGTTTTCGTAAGTGCGTGGGTCAACTTGGATCGGCATTTTCCACATTGGATAGGGCACCGACGGATCGAACTGCGCCTGATCCACAGGCTGCGCCGGGGCGCTCCCCACACGCCCATCAACCGGATTATCCACCAGCAACGGCCGCGCGATCATCGTAGAATAGCTGAACAAGTCATGACCATCGACAGGTGATTTAAACAGCGTCCACTCCCCATCCGTGATGCAAACACCCTGCCCGAACGTTCCGTAGGTGATGTCTGCATGCGGCGCTTCGCCTTTTGAGATCAACGGCATCAAGCTGACGGAATGGCGCGTTTCGTCTGGCGGCGTGCCACCGGAGGCGTCGATGACCGTCGAAAACAGATCAACAGTCTGGGTCAGCGCGGCTGAGCGCCCCCCTTCTCCTTTGCGACCGGGATGCCAGACGACCATCGGAATATTCGCGTGGCTGTCGTAATGCGGGTATTGCTTGCCAAAGGCTCCGCGCTCACCAAGATCATGCCCGTGATCCGTTGTGAAGATGACCATCGTGTCATCCCACAAATCGAGATCCCCAATCGTGTCGAGCAAGTGGCCGAACCATTTATCCACCATGGTGGTCTTGCCGTAGTACTGAGCTTTCAGATAGGCCAGTTCATCCGGCGTTGTCTGCGCCATAAAAGCATCAAGATCGGCATAGACCTGATACGGCGGCCAGATGTTGTAGTCGCCCGCATCCCCCTTCAGATCGTCCGTATACATCGTGTCGTAGGGGGCGGGCACATGGAACGGCTCGTGGACGTCAAAGCTCTCGACTTGCAAGAAAAACGGCCCACGGCCGGCGTTTTTTCGTAGCCAGTTTGAAGCCGCTGTGAACGTCTTGGCCGGGAAGTAATCCTCTTCGCCGCCAAAATCCTTCACGTTCTCCCAATATTGGCGCATATGATAAGGTGAGCGATACTCACTCATCTTTTCGACCCATTTGGGCACGTCTCCGTCATGAGGCAGTTGGTGGTAATCGGTCTCATGCCCGCGAATCATCTCAAGCGTCATGAAGCCTTGCATGTAGCCATTCGCCGTCTCTTCCCAATAATGGTAGTGATCGGTGACCATGCCGGTGTTGTAGCCTTGCTTCTGCACCTCGCGCGGCAGCTTGGGATCAAATACTTCAAGCGGGCCCCATGGGCGCCACATGAACTCTTTGCGCCCGGCAAAAATTTCACGTCTGGCGGGCATGCACGGCAAGCTCGAGATGAAATGATTGTCGAATACCAGCGACTTATCAGCGAAGGCGTCCAGGTTCGGCGTGCGGCACACGGTGTCAGAATTGTAGATCTTCAAGGCCTCTTTGTTGAGGCTGTCAACCAAGACGAGAATGATGTTCATGGTGTCCTCCCCAATCAAGCAAAAGCTCTGGCATCAGCGCAATACGCCATAATGATTATAATCAGAATGTTATGGTTCAACTCAATAATAAATTTGAAAAGTTGACGAACCTCATTTCTGATCATAATCATAAAGGCATTAACCGATGGCGACTGCAAGCCTGTTAAATCGGAACAGCATCTGGGAGAAAATTATCATGGCGAACTCAAAAAACAGCTACACAAGTAGGCGCACCGTATTGCGCGGAGGCTTGGCGGCAGGCGCCGCACTGGCCGCACCGACATTCTTCGTCGGCAAGGCCCACGCAGCGAATGAGAAGCTCAAAGTCGGCATCATTCCCGCATACTCGTTTGGCCTGTACTGGCTGATCCAAGACCAAGGATTTGCGCCCGGTGTCGAGATGGAGTTCAGCGTTTTCCCGTCGGGCCCTCCTGCGATCGAGGCCATGGTTGGCGGATCGGTTGACACGATCACGGTGGGCTCGGTCCCCCCATTGGCAGCGATGTTCCGCAAGGTCGCAAACTTCCGCGAAATCTCGATCTGCGGCGACGCGTCCGGCCTGTTCCAGATCGTCGGCAAACCCGGAATGAGTTCGCTGGCCGACCTTGAAGGCAAGAAGATCGCCGTCACCTCCGGCTCGAACTTTGACTTCTTCCTTGGCGTAGCACTCGCCAATGAGGGGCTCAGCGACATGCCTCTGACACGTGTGAACATGGAACCCATCGATGGCCAATCCGCCTTTATCGCGGGTGCTGTGGATGCGACGGTGCCTTTGGCGACCTCGCGCAAACTCATCTACGATGCCCTTCCCGACGCGTCGCTTTTGGCCGACGGCTCGGCCATGCCAATCGATGCGCGCCCATCCATCATGGACGTCTTCATGTCGACGCAAGAAAGCATCGACGCTCATGAGGACGCATACGTGGAAATCGTTCGCGCGTTCCACGACAAGGCCGTGCCGATGCTGCGCGATGACAACGCGGCAGTGGTCGAGCGGATGATCGAATGGCAAACCGGCATGGGCCGCGCCGGCGTCACGGCGGCAGATGTCGAACCTTTGCTGAACGGCTACTTCTACTTCGACAAGGCCGAGATCAAAGACGTCTACGCCCGCGGTATCCTCAATAGCGCGCTTCAGGTGCAGTCCGACTTCCTCGTCGCGAACGAACGGATCGGAGGCGTGCCGGATCTCGACGCGCTTGTGTCAGACCAGATCGTCGCGAAAATCTAGTTTGTGATGGACGCAATTAAACGCATCTTGTCAGGGCGCTTTGCATTGGGCGCCCTTTCAATCACGCTGGTGTTGGGCGCCTATCAGCTGATCACGATGCAGCCGGACAACAACCCTGCACTTCTGCCCCCAATTCCCGACATCATCGCCAGCTTTTTCACCAATATCGAAGCGGGCTCACTACAAGCCGCATTGGGCGCCAGTCTCTACCGCATTTTCCTTGGGTTTTTCATCGGCACGACCTGCGCCCTGATCATTGGCTGTCTGGTCGGCTGGTACAAAACTGTGGAGTATCTGATCGATCCCTTGATCGAGGCGATCCGCCCTATACCGCCGCTGGCCTACATCCCGATCATCATCATCTGGTTCGGAATCGAAGAGTTCAGCCGGGTGCTGCTCATTTCCATCGCCTGTTTCATGGTCTGCGTGGTGAATGTCATCGCAGGCATGAAGAACGTCCCGCAAGTCTACGTGGACGCGGCGTCTACCATGGGGGCCTCGCGGTTCCAGGTGTTTCGCACCGTCGCCATTCCGGCTGCCACGCCCTTTATCATCACGGGATACCGCATCGCTTTGGCTGCCGCGTGGACAACACTGGTCGCCGCAGAACTGATAGCAGCACCCAGCGGGCTGGGCTACATGCTTCAGGAAGGCCGCAGGTATTTCCTGACCGATCAGGTGATGATGATCATCGTCATTATCGGAGCCTGTGCCTTCATCATGGACCGCACATTCCGCGCGATCCAAAAACGCCTGATGGTTTGGTCGGAGGCGCGTGAATGATGTCTGAAATCATTGTCGACAACCTGACCCATACCTTTGCAAAAGGCACACCTGAGGCGCTGACCGTGCTGGAAGGGATCAACCTGACCTTTCCGGCCGGCAGCTTTACATCCATCGTCGGCACGTCTGGATGCGGCAAGTCCACCTTGCTGAAAATGATGGCAGGGCTGTTCGACCCGACGGATGGCGAAATGACACTGGACGGGCAAGTCATCAAAGGAACGGACCGAAAGCGCGGCATGGTCTTTCAGCAAGACGCGGTCTTCCCTTGGATGACAGTCGCCAAGAATATCTCCTACGGGCCGCGTATCCATGGGGCGTCCAAGGCGGATCAGATAGCGGCTGAAGCCAAATGGGTCGAGGCTGTGGGCCTGAAAGGATTTGAGGACCGGTGGCCACGCGAACTTTCCGGCGGCATGCGCAAACGCGTCGATATCGGACGTGTCTACGCAAATGACCCGGATGTGCTGCTGATGGATGAACCTTTCGGCGCCTTGGATGCGCAAACCAAGGAAAGACTGCAATCCGATCTTCTGGCCACTTGGAAAGAGACACAAAAGACCATCATCTTTGTCACTCACGATCTTGAAGAGGCCATCTTCCTGTCAGATCAGATTGTTGTTATGTCGGCGCGTCCCGGGCGGATAAGCCATATCGAGGATGTCAGCCTGCCCCGCCCGCGCAGTGACGATATGCGCCTTACATCAGAGTTTCTGGATATCAAGCGCAAGCTCTGGAAAATGCTCGACCACTAGAGGACTTCAAAGGCCTTGAATACTTCCAACACCAAGAAACGAACGGCTGGGCGCCCCAGTTTTCAGGCCGTCGAAGGAATGGCCTTCGAGATTTTTCAAAGGCAGTCACAGCATGTTGTTCTGTCGCGCACGGCATCATTGCCGCTATGGGAACAGCTCTACCAACACCTCGAAAACCTGATTTTGAGCGACAAGCTGGCTGTCGGCAGCCGCATCCCATCTGAACCGCTATTGTGTGATCTGTTTGGAGTATCGAAGGCCGTTGTCCGCCATGCCATTTCTGCACTTGCGTCAAAGGGGCTTGTGGTGAAGTTGCCCCGCAAAGGCATGTTCGTGTGCGAAAGGCCAAAAGAAAGCGGGTTTGTCACGTCCAACGTCTCGCTGTTCGAAGATATGATGGCGCGCGGAGCCTCAATTGACACGAAGACATTCGCCTTCACGACCGAAAAAGCTGACCCGGAAGAACAACAGGGGTTGCTGCTAGGCCCCGATGACGACGTCGTCCGAATTACGCGCCTGTTTCGGGTGGATGGCATGCCGATCACCCATTCGGTTATCAGTTTTCCGGCGGCGAAACTCCCGGGCTTCGCGCATAAAGACATCAAGAACCGCTCAATTCTTGCTGCAATCAAACAGCTCTATGGCCTGAAAGTGGTCCGTGCTGATCGTTGGTTGGATGCGCATATGCCAAATGCTCTGATCTGCGAGCGGATGGAGTTGAACGACCCAAAGCCTCTGATCCATATTGAATCCATAGGCTACGATCAAAATGGCGAGCGCCTCGAATATTATCAGGCATATTACGACACAGGTGCTGCTAGAATCAGAATTTCAGTAGCCGACTAAATGCTGCGCAATCGGGCCGGAAACGCGACTGGATCTTACAAACGCTCCTATAGTTTCAAATGATGTCTTGCTATGCAGGACCCATCCGCACGGGTCGTTCGTGCAGACCTCAGCGTCGACCAAGTTGGGCTCAGGGCAGGTAGTCTGCGCCTTTCGGACATAGCCGCCCACTCTTTTGGCTCATCCAATGACAGCCTTTGAAATGGCCCTCCCCTATCGTAGCTTCGTAACATGAACTACGAAAAAAGATCTGTTCAGGACGCGCTGATGCGAGCCTGGTCGCTCGAAAGTGCGGGCCAATGGACGGCCGAAAACCCGGCCGCCGGTCAGTGTAATGTGACGGCGCTTTTGGTGAGTGAGCTCTTTGGCGGCAGAATATTAGCGACCCCGGTGCAAGGCGGCCTTCATTTCTACAACAGTGTTCGAGGCGAAACGATCGATTTCACCGCCCCCCAATTCGAACATCCAATCAACTACGAAGACCTATCAGCGGAACAAGATGAAGTGCGCTCCGGGATTGCGGAAGGAGAATATGAAGCGTTGAAGAGACGCTTTTTGGAAGAATACCGCGACACAACGGCATTCTGACCACCGCGGCGCTCAGTATTCCGTCGAAGGAAAGCCCATGGCGCGCCACGCGGTTACGCCACCTTCGAGACTACGTGCGTCAACCCCGGCGGCACGCAGTTCCTGCGCCACTTTCTGGCTGACCCAGAACCCATACATGCAATAGACGATAACGGGCTTGTCCTTTGGCATTTCATTGACCCATTCGGCGACTTTGAATGAATCTCGCCAGGCCGTGTCGCTGATCCGCGACGTATACCGCTCACAATCATCGTCGTGGCGCACGTCAAGAACAAGGGGGGCGTCCTCGTCTCTTTGCATCATGCTTTTGAGCTCGGCGACAGATATCAGTTCAGAGCTTTCTGACGGTTTCGTTTCGTGGTGCGTAGCGCCTTTGGCATGTTGGAGCGCTTCTGCGACGCGGTCCCAGTGGATATTGTTCAAATACGTCTTCACATAGGCGAGCTGATCGCCGTCGAAGTCCGCGGCATAGACCTGTTCGCGCAAATCCAACGCCAGTATCGGAACCGAACTGCCGAGTACCAACCGACCATCTTCGGATGCAACGATTTGCAGGCGGTCAAACCGCGCGCACCACGCAAGTGCCACCCATCCTGACCTGTCACTTTGCGAGACCGCCATCATTGCGAACTCCGCCTGCCAACCCGCCACATCACCATAGGTTTCGCAGATCGCTTTCTTCAGATCGCCGTCATCGATGTCTGCGCCGCCATCTTCCGCCAAACCGGCCAAAAACAGTTCTTGAAGCACAACAAGATCGGCAAGTGCGGCCTGCTGACGGACGTAAGAGGCCAGCTCAGACTTGGGTGAGCCCGAATGCCGGAGCGCGGCTATTTTCGTGTCGATTTCACTCAACGCCCGGATCGTGCCGCCATAGTCCTTCTCGTAATACCGCTCCAGCATTTCCGGAGTGAAGCCGGAGATTTTATGTGCTTTGAATGGGATGCCTTTGACTAAGTGATCAATGGGCTCTTGGCGTGAAGGGTTCGAAGCATCGGTCATGGGAGTTCCCTTTCTGAAGTCGGTGGTTCGATGAGAGTTAGGTGACGCCTCGTCATGGGACCAGTCGCCACGCGAGCGCCCCAATACTGCCGAGGCAAGCAAGATCGGAATGGCCAGCATCTTCGCGGCCATTTTGGATTTCTCCGTGAAATTCCGCTGGAACAGAAACTTTCAGATTGGCGGTGCGATACGCACCAGGTATCGACTTTCGATCATTGTAGAAGTCGTCGTCGCGAAGCATATCAGGAAAGACGGGACAATCCGGTGTGCCTGCCGCAAGCGTCACAGTCGTTGCCGAGAATTTTGTATGTGACGCCAAAAAGCATCCTCCATGCGAAAATCATAGAACTGGAAGGATGCAAGATAGGGCTGGCGCCTCACGGGGTTCTTGCGGGCCCCATATCTTCATTGTTAAAAAGTATCTCGGATGGTGTCAAACCCGCCTTGGTCGGAATACGGACACGTGGTTAGCGGGCCGAGTGATCGTTTGAGAATATCCACTGCCCTGCCCGAATGACCAGCCAGCCACGCGTTCGCCGACTTGAAGTTTGGTCACGTCCTGTTCCACGGCGTCCACAATGCCGACCACATCTTCGCCTGGCGTATATGGGGTCTTTGGGAAGCCTAAAAAAGCCGGCGGCTTAGCAGTCTGGGCTTTGCGGGCTCCCGACGGCCGCGCCCCGCGGTACCTGCTTCAAAAACATCTCAATCCGCTGTGCGTTCTTTCCGGCGTCCACAAGTCCTTCACGCGACTTGGACCGCATATCGACCCGGGATTTGCCGCCTTGACTTGTGACTCGCACGATGACGTCATCCACAAAGCGCAGTTGCGCAGTCGTAGCCTCCGCCTCAACGGTCTTGCTGTCGTTATCTTGGCGAGTGATCCGCCAACCAGGTTGACTTTCAGCAAGATGACAGACCCGCTCGAAGACCTGGTTAGCAGGTTCGTCCAGAATGAGCGGCCGCACACTCGGATAGGCACTGCGAGCTCGTGACTTGAAGTGTTCGGGATAGGTCATGTCCCGATTTTCGTTGGCACGGGCACGCAGCGCTGCGCCAAATGCAATTGGATTGTCGAGATCAGTGGCGACGTCGTTAATGCGTGGATGGCGCAAGTCTTTGATCACCATCATGCAAGCGGTGACAAATGGAAGAGCTGATACAGCCGCAAGGAACCACGAATGCGCCGGTCCAATCACCAAGATCGTGACAGCAATGACGAGCCCGCTAAGAGCACCAATCATGCAGATCCCCCAAGCTAACATCGCGGGGCGCAGGCCTACCCGTCCCAATATGAGGCCGCAGCCGATTATGAGATAGGGCAACAAAGCAGGAAAAAGCATGATCCGCCTCTCTGGCAAGAAAAAATATGTGGTGCTGCGAAACCATGCACCACGGTTATTCGGACAGGCAGTTCGTCAACAGGTCGAACACCAGCCTGATCCGGCGACTGGTGTGCAGCTCACGGTGTGCGACCAGCCAGGTTGGTATTGAGAAGGGCTCAATTTCGGTCAGCACAGGTTCGAATTCCGGGAACTTTGCCGCGATACGGTCCGTCATAATCGCAATGCCATGTCCCTGGCGCGCAATTTCCCACTCCACGATTTGAGATCGTGAAACGTATTTGAAATTTTTCTTTGTCAGCACGAGCCCGAGTTTTAGAAGGTGCTCAAGCATGCCCTCAACATCACCAAAGCTGACAAACTGGTGCTGTGAATGGTCTTCGTCCAGCTTGGGCTGACCGTAACATTCCACGTATTTGGCGACGGCGTAGAAGCGGGCTGGATCTTCGCACACAAGTTTCGCGATGAGGTGCGGTTGATCAGGCCGCACATGGCGAATAGCGATGTCAGCCTCACGAACCAGAAGGTCGCTGAGTTGGTTGTCCGCTAGGATATCCAGCTCAAGCTGTGGTGCAATCGCCATGAGTTGATCAAGCATTGGCGGCAACACGTAGGATGCGGTCACTTCCGTGGCAGATATGCGGACCAGACCTTCGATGGCTTGGGATTGGCCGGAGGCCGTCAGTGACATCAAATTTGCGCCGTCGGCCATGATCCGAACGTGATCGAGAAGGTTCAAACCAATCGGTGTCAGGGACACTGACCGCCCACTACGTTCAAACAGGGTGACTTCTAAATCCTTCTCCAGAGCCGCAATCTGTCGCGTGATTGTCGGCTGTGTAACGCCCAGAACTTCGGCAGCCGCGGAGAGAGACCGTTCTTCCGCAACCGCAAGGAATGACCGGGCTTGGTTCCAGTCGAATGATATGGAGTTCCAATTCATGAGCTTCGATATACCATGCTTTCTTGCATCAAAAACCAACACCTATGCACAGTATGCTGTCGAAAAACGAATAGGTTAATATCGATACTGATGACTGCGACGCAGGGCTTTTCTGCCGCCCAAGCAACCCGGGGCAATGTCGGCTATGACACTCTTTGGCAGAAAGGTCGCGACGCTACAGTTCGCCGTCTACGGAGCAAAACACATTTTGCCAGATGACCGAACGGGGCTCCGTTTTGCGGATTGAAACTGGATAGGTGCGGATGAGGCCATGGTCTATCCAGAGGTGAAGTCCTGGATGTCAAAGCGGGACCTCGATACACGCTGCAAGCACGAAGTAGATAGCGTGCTGGGCATGTACGCCACTGCGCAGGCCGGTCAGGATCTTTGTGTTCTTCCGAGGTCTCTTGGTGACGCCGCCTCCGCTCAGGTTGGTGTAAGCGCTGACCTGCCAGAGATCGAAACTGACCTCTGGATGGTAACGCATTCCGACTTGAGGAAAACCGCACGTGTTCGGGCCTTAATGGATGCACTAGGCGCGTCCATTGCGCCACAGATCGAACAACAAAGCCGAAGTTAGCGGCCGCTCGCAGATGTCGTATGGATGGGGTCAGCGCGGACGCTTGCTCGTTTGACACAGCCGAGAGTGGCCCGGAAAGTCGCAACGCGGGACGAACCGGACCAGTGCCCCTGTATTGCGAATGTCCTCTAACGCTTCACTATCAGGGACGACGCTTTGTGAAATGGGAGGCGACCCACGGGTCGCCTCCGCTGCATCACTATGACGCCTTCAGTGCCATCTTGATGACCACTTCGCCTGTGGGCTCGTGTTCATATCGACCGGTTTCTACGAAACCATAACGATCATAGAACGGTCGACCCACGGCGTTTTGCTCGAAAACTTCGACAGTCAGCGGGCCATGCGATTTGGCGACATGATCTGTCATCGCTCGACCATAACCTTTGCCATGCAAACTCGGATCAAGGAACAAGCCTCCGATCTCGGTTCCGACCATTGAAATGAAGCCAGCGAGTGCCCCGTCATGCTCAAGCACCCAGGTCTCAGCATTTGGTAGGTAAATGTTACGCATGTCATTGGTGCCTTGCACAACAAAGTCCTCAGGCAGAAACGGATGGGCATAGGCATTGGCCCTCTGCCATACGGCGATCACGGCGTCGGTATCTTCAGGTTGATATTGTCTGATCATTGGTTTTGGTACTTTCATATCCCAGCCACCGACCTAAGGTCGGGGCATGTTGTCATCTATGTTGAGAAGTCACACAAATCGGGCCGCTGAGCGGCTTGCTTTCGTGCTGGTTTTTGATGGCCTTTGGGCCATCCGCGTTACAGGGACATAAAATCTCCGAAATGTCCGTGTGCTCTAGCATTGTCGGTCCGACAATTGAAGAGCGAACCTATCCCCAAGCGTCTCTGACGCTCAGATACTGCGATAGGTTCTCCAGCGTCGGCGCCCACCCATCCTCATGGAAAATCCGGCTCGCCTCATCCATCAGCCCATCATGTTCCAGTACCAGCACTGTCTTGTCGCCTCTGGGTGCGAGCGTGATCGTCACGCGGCTCGTCTCATCCCGCCCCTCCCAGGCCCAGGAAAAGACCAGCTCCCTTGGCGGTTCGATGCGCTGATACCTGCCATAGGCGGTCAGAAAATTTCCCATGTCAGGGGGAGGCCTCAACGGAGCATCACTCGCGTCCATGACGATGCGAAATGCGCCGCCAATTTTCAGATTGGTCTCGGCTTCAACGGCTTTCATGCCCAAGGGACAGAACCATTGTGTCATGAGGTCGGCCTTGGTCCACGCATCCCAGACCTCCTCCGGTGAGGCGTTCAGGATACGTGTCTGCAAGACGCTGTGAGCATCGGTCATTTGCCTGTTTTCTTCCCGTGATCGTTGGCCTTGCTTCGCTCAAGAAATTCTCCCAGCCGGTCCAGATTGTCTGACCAGAATTGCCGATAGAAGGACAGCCAATCGAATGCGGCGTGGAGTGGCTCCACCTCCAAACTGCAAATGTGCTTGCGTCCATCCAGCTTCTTCGAAACCAATCCCGCCGTTTGAAGAACGGACAGATGTTTTGAGAACCCCGCCGGGGACAGAGCGAACGGCTCGGCCAACTCGCCTACCGTTGCCGGGCCTTCGGCCAGCCTGGCCAGCGTTGCCATCCGCACAGGATCGCTAAGGGCTGAAAAGGTGCGTACCAAGTCTGGGGTAATCTCTTGCATCTACATTCTCATTGGCTGCGGGATTGGAATAGTAGAAGGTTAGGCCGCTTCTTCTTCCGGGAATTGTCTGGAGTCGGTATAGAGTTCCTGCCGCACGATCTTGTCGCCCCTGAAGGTGAAGACATCACACATGTCCATTTCCTTCTCTCCATCCGGCATCATGGCAACCAGCGTGAAGATGTGAACGACGTTATCGCCTTGGGCGATGTAACGCGAGCCCTTCGCATAGCCGCAAAAGCCGACCAGATGGGCGACGTAGGCGTCCGGTTCATCAAAGCTCATCATCGGGGCTTTGAAGGTGAAGTCATCGGTCAGCAGATGGCGGATCATCGAGGCGTCCTGCGCCGTGGCGCCGGCATAGAATTGATCAAGTGCTGCTTTTTGAGATGGGGTCATTGGGGCGTTCCCGATTAACGATTCGCTATATAGCAATATATTCGCTATTTAGCGAAATAAATCAAGCCACACTATTAGACAAGACCTCACTGCCCCTCATGATCGTCAATTTGCCCACAAGTCGCCATCCACGTCATGAATGACACGCTGCGATGAGGCCGCTCAAACCGGCCTTTAGGTACCGGCCCAAATGCGGAGCTAGTGGAACTCGCACGTTGTCGCCGATGCTATATCCGAACCGGTCGCCAGCTTCAGTAAATCTTCCGCAGTAGCTTCGATACAGTTTCGTCTGAATGCGGCCTGCGTACCATCCTTTGTCCATTCTAAAATCCAACCCAACAGCACCAGTTTGAGGGTTAGGTCACATGCCCCTATGGTCGGTCTGGCGGGGTGCTGGGTATGATGGACTCCAGACCAAGTAAGTGCCGGTCACGCGGGCCCGCGCCCAAGCAAATGGGGTGCCAGTACAGATATCAACACCATCACATTGCGCATGATTCTGCTTGGTGATAGTCTTTTGATTTTCCGCGTTGCGCATGCGAACGGAGCCGTAAGGATACGACCCATGGCACTGCCCGAATGCCCTTCCCCGTCGTTTGAAAAAGGGGCCATCAAACCGACAGTGAATGCGCTGATCGTTCAGCCTATCAAGGCGGATGATGCCGCGAAGGAGTATCGCCCTCCCCATGAAGCTTGAGTTTCTGCTGTGTGGCAGCCCCACGGAAGGTTTTTTTTCGCAGATGGCGTTCTTCCGGCTCTGTCTTGATGCCCTAGGGGGTGATGAGGCGGCAGCGCGGCTGGTCTGTGTCTTTGGTGATCACGAAGTGGCGGAGATACCAAATGCATGGCAGCCCTTCTTTGAGCGGATCGAGGTACATTGGGCGCATGAACCGGGTGCAGATAATCCCGGACATGCCAAACAGCACAACATGCGTTTTGAACTGCTCGACCCCGACGCGGATGTGTCTTTCATCTGTGATGCGGATGTAGCGGTGCTGCGTCCGGTCACCCCGTTGGCGGCCCAGCTCAAGCAGGCCAATGCTCTCGGAGGCGTGATTGCGCATCTTCATTTTCCCTGGGAAGGACGGGCACCCCAACCAGATATTGACTGGCCCGAGATAGCGCATGCGGTGCTGGGCCGCGATATTTCACGGCCATTCAGCTACACGCTGCTTGATCCCGGCGCACCGACAGATGCCCCGTTCTATATCAACCTTGGCATGTTTGCCGGTCCGCCCGCTCAGCTCAAGGCCTTCAACGACCGGGACAAGGAACTGCGGCCCAAGGTCAGCCCGCTGCTTGGAGAATGGTGGGCACCCCAGGTGTCGTTGGCGCTAACCTGTTTTGACCTTGGTTTACCTGTCGATGCTCTACCTATGCGCTACAACTTCCCCAATGATGTCAGAGCAGACAGGCTTCAAGCCAACGAACTCGCGCAGGTGGTCTTTTTGCACTACCTGCGTGAAAAGCCGTTTCGCCGGGATCACATCTTTTCCGACATCCGAGCGTTCGCGGAGTTCCTCGAAGACGATCTCGAAGGCTCGAATGCCGTGTTCCAGCGCCATGTCCATGAGATCACCAAAGGGGTTTACCCGTTCGAGCGCCCCGGCACCGGGATGGGGTCGCGGATCAAACGGCGTACGGCACGCTATCAGTTCTGGCGCAAGCAATAGGATCGGCGCTTAGCCCTGTGGGGGCGCAATGGCAGCAGCGTTGTCATGAGCAAAGCGGATCAGGGCGCAGATCAGCGCTACATCCGCAGGATCGGCGGCCGCGCCGCCCGGCAGGACCAGCACATCATTGCAAAGCGCATCGGTCTGCGGCAGTTCCAACCCCGCCGCCTTGGTCTGCGCAATGTAAGGAGGACAGCGGTGCCCGCCCGGACGGAAGTACCGTCGGGCCAGCACGTTTTCTGCGACCAGCACAGCATGCAACCTGTCACGATCCATGCCGAACTCCGCTGCGTTGATGCGTCCCACAACGTAGTGATGGTTGTTCTCCTCCGCCGCAGGGGGCAGCTTCAGAATGAAACCCGGCAGGTCCGCAAGTCCGCGCGCATAGGCCCGGTGCACGTCCTGGGCCAGGGCCCGGGTGGCGTTGATCTGATCCAGATTGCCCAGCCCCATTGCCGCGTGCATCTCCGACATCTTCGCGTTGAGGCCCGCGCACTCAACCGCGCCCATGGGGTCGAAGCCGAAGTTGCGCATACGTCGCAGTGTTTTGGCCAGCGTGCTGTCGCAGGTTGTTACCAGCCCACCCTCACATGTGTGAAAGGCTTTGGTGGCATGCAGGCTAAAGACCTCCGCCCGCCCAAATCGCCCCAGCCGGTGAGCCTTATGGCGCGCGCCAAAGGCATGGGCTGCATCAAACAAAAGCGGAATGTCATGCGCGTCGCAGACCTCCTGCAGCGCGTCTATGTCGCAAGGGCTGCCCCAGACGTGTGTGGCGACCACCGCCCCTGTCCGCGGCCCGATGCGCGCGGCACAGGCCGCCTGGTCCAGCGCCATCGAGGCGTCCACATCGCAAAACACCGGGGTCAGCCCCGCGATGTGCAATATGTTGGCTGTCGAGATGAAGGTGTAGGCGGGCAGGATCACCTCCCCTTTGACGCCAAGAGCCTTCATTGTCAGATCAAGGGCAGCCGTGGCGTTGGACATCAGCACACAGTGCGGCACGTCTAGGTAGTCACATAGGCGCTGCTCCAGTTCCTTCACGAGGGGGCCGTCATTGGTGAACCAGCGGCGTTCCCACGCGGCGTTGATGCGCGCGTCGAAGGCGGCCTTATCCGGGACATGGGGTCGGTTCACATGGCGCGGAACGGCAAACAAAGGCGGCGCGCCCAGCAAAGCAAGATCAGCAGGGGTCTGCAGAGCCTTGCGTTTGTGAGGAGCGGTGTCAGTCATTCTCGGGGTGTGCCTTTGCGCGGCGGTCAGCACGTCATGCCATGTTTAGGCCCAAGGCTCAATGCGTCGAGCGCGGTTGACGGTAGCGCGGGAAGTATTCGGACGGGCCGAGAGCGGCCAGAGGCGCGCTCAGCCTGTTGTAAGCCTCTTGATCCGCGACCAAGCCGCACAGATACGCACGGCGGGTCGCATTCGCAAACCCCGCCTTGAACCGCGCCAGCCCGTCGCCCGCGCTGTCATCCGCCACACCGCCAAGATTGATCAGGGTGCTACCCGCAAAGGTGCGGATCGCCACATCATTCACGGCATAGGCCGCCCCTGCCTCGTAGCCCTCCGCATCCGAAGCGGCCAGATGGCTATGGGCGAAACGCCAATGTCGCGCCCAGATATGGGCCGAGACCAGACGCCCTTCCGCAAACGCTCCGAAAGCCGGGAAGTCTTCTGGATGTGCGGCCAGATGGGCAAAATGCGCCGCCTCAAAACGGTGAGTTTCCCCCAGCGCATGGCGCGCGATCAGCACTTCATACAACCGGGTAAAGTCCTGCAGATGATCCGCCAGCTCGATCTCACGCGCCTCGCAGCGCCGCTCGGCCCGGCGCAGCTCCGCGCGGTGGTGCTTGCTGTAGGGGGGCTGCGTCCGCCGCCCTTCGATCACGTGGTGGTCCTTATAGGGGCGCACGAGATCAAAACAGTCTGGCGGCACCGGTGTGCTGGCCGGGTCGCTGACCAGCACCAGACTGATCGCACCAAGCGCGCGCAGCTCCGCGCGCACCGCGTCGCGGGTGACGGTGCGCAACTTGGGGGAGAGCGGGTAAAGCCCTGCAGCGTCCAGTTCCACGCAGCCGGGGATTGTGCGCAGATGCAGGGGGACGCCCAGGGTTTCGGACATCACCACCTGCCCTGTTCCCGCCAGAGTTTGCCCATATGTCAACGTGTTGTAGGGATGCGTCATGCCATTGCCTCTGAAACGGCGGCGATCACGCGGTCCATGTCGCGGCTGCCGTAACGTTGGTCACAGGGCAGCGTCAGCAGGCTGCCGGATAGCATGCGTTCCGTTTGCGAAGGCGCGTCGCTCGCCAGTGTTTGCCAATGGCGCGGCGCAAAGATGCGGTGCCGGGCCAGTCGCGCTGCGAGCGCACCCGCATCCGCGCAGCGCAACGCAAAGCCAAGGGGCACCCATTCCGGCGCAGGATCAGACCAGAGCGCCGAGTCTCCCAACGCCGCATACAACTGCGCATAATTGGCACGGCGCGCGTTAGCGAGCGGGGCGAAAGCAGTCGCTTGGAGGATGTGTAATGTGTCAGCGCTCATCGCGTAATCGCTGACCTGCATGTGCGCCTCGGCCCTGCGAAAGGCGGCAAACCAGCGGGCATTGTCGCGATCCGCCTGATCGTGTCGCCGCAGCAGCCCAGCATGGCGCAATGCGGCGCTCGCGGCAGGGCGTTGGTACGGGTGTGGCAGCGTCCCTTGCGTGTCGATCAGCACGCCGCCATCCGCCACGCCAAGCCATTTGCGCGGGCTGAAGATCCGCAGGTCGGCCCAGCCGCTACCTGCAAGGCTTTGCGCGCAATCCTCGACCCAGATCACATCGCTGCGCGCGCGCGCCAAGGCTGCCAGATCCTGCGCGGGGCGGCCAAAGTGATTGATCCCCAACACCAAGTCGCCAGGGCGCAGGGCACGTTCCAACGCGCCAATATCCGGGCAAAGATCAACATCGCTGTGGTAGAACACCGGCGCTTGGCTCACCGCCGCTACAGCCGCGCGCATGTCGGTGCAGCAATAGGCCGGCAAGAACACCCGGCGTGGTGCAAGGCTGCGCAGCACATGGGCAAAGGCCGAACGGGCGTTGCGGAAGGTCAACACCGACGCGGCCCCGGCGGTCATGGTAGCCCAAAGGCTGCCCGGTACAGGCGCCCCCGCAGGCTGCGCCTCAAAGACGCCGCCTATGGCGCGCTCAGGGACGGCAGAGCAGGGCATTGAACCGATACCGCGCAGCATCCAGGTCAGCAGGCAGATCGCTGAAGCTACAGGTGAAGCCGAGTTCTTCGCTAAGCGCGCGGAGGGTGTCACGGTTCCACCAGGTGCCCATCATGTCAGTGCCCGACGCCACATGGGCCGCATGGGCCGCGCGTCGGGCGGGGGTGTCAAGGAAGCGATCCTTGAGCGCAAGATCAGGCACGAAACCTAACAGAATGCGAGCCTGAGGCGCTGTGATCCTGGCCAGACCGTTCAGCACTTCGCGGCCCGTTTGAGCATCGAAATGCTGCCACGCTCCATAGAGCAGGACTTTGTCAAAGGGAGCCTCTGCGCTGTCTTGCAGGTGAGCGGCGTTACGGGCGTCCATGGAAAAATAGCGCAGGTTAGGCGCGGAATGCGCGCTCTGGGCCACAGAAATCATGCAGTCCGACAGATCCGCCCCGCAAACCAACCGCACCCGGGGGGCGAGCGCGCTGGTCAGCACCCCGTTGCCACAGCACAAATCCAACAGAGAGTCCTGTGACCCAAGTGCCAGCAATGACGCAATCTGTGCGAGCAGCGCGTCCAGATGAGCGCGCGGTATAGGAGCACCGTTGACGGTATGACCTACCTGTTCCAGGTGCTGTTCCGGGCCGAATTGTGCCACCCGTGCATCGTAATAGGCTTTCAAATCCATTGCGTGATCTCGGTCTTTACCCTGCGGGCCCTGCTCTTCCGGCATACGGCAGTGCGGTGCCGATGACCAGCCTCGCAAGGCCTTGGACAGGCGCGGCGGTCAAACCAGGAAGGTCAGCGCGCGCACCTCTGCGTGCAGGCGATCGCGTGTTGCATCATCAAAACGACGCCCGCCCAGATCGCTTCCCTCACGCCCCAGATAGCGGCACAAAAACTGGGCGTTGCTGGCTGCAAATGTGGCGCGGTATTGCGCGGCGGTGGGTGCATCCATCAAGACTGCCGGAATATCTTCGGGACCAAGGGCCGCCAGCAGATTGCTTTGTAGCGCCTTGCGGTCCTCGAAAGTGATCGCGTTGAGCATCAGCAACACCTGCAAGGCGCGCGCGCCAAGCGACCTGTTGGCAACGGTCATCGGGGCGTTCTTGCGGGCCATGCTGAGGGCGTTGATCGTGTCCGCAGACAAGGGCAGGCAGTTCAAAAAATCCGCTTCGATCGTGTCTCGCGCCGCGTCGTAGACCCGCGCTATGATGGCATCGTCGCCAAACACCGCAGCCCAAGCGTCACATTCGGCCGCGTAGTCCGCCCCCTCCAGCGCCTCAGCATAGACGGCAAAGGGGCGGGTTTCGCCCTTCAGCTTGACCATCTGGTTGTATTCGGATTCTGCCACTTCATCTTGAGAGCGGGCGAAGAAGATGACCTTGGTACACGTCTCGATGGGCAGATCGTCAAGCCACTTCGCAAGGGCTCGAATATCGGCAAGCGGAAAGTTCTCCGAGCTGAGCAGAACGGCAAAAGCTGCGCTGTCGCAGATTTCCTGCCCTGTGCGCCGACGCAATTCCGCCAGATCGTCCGGCATCTCCATGTAGCCCGGTGGGTCTGCGATAAAGCTCTTGGCAAAGGCCTGATGCCCCTGCCCCGCGTCGCCGGTCAGCAGATAATCCATGCCACCGGCCAACAAGGCCTCGCGATTGGTCGAGAGAAAATGTTGCAGCGCCGTGGTGCCGGTTTTGCCTCGGCCAATGTGCAGATAGATGGTTTTCACGCGGCACTCCGCAACGAGGAAGGACGCGCCATGTGTGCGGCGTGGCCCCTCCTTGTCAAGCGCCGCGCTAATCCTTCAATTGCACCTCGACAGCGGCAAGCCGCTCTTCGAGCTGCGCAATATATAGGTGCGCTTTCTCCAGCTCGTTGAGCATCCCACCGGTCATGGCGGTGATGTTGAAAGGCCCACTCTCTGGCGTGGGGCCAACGTTTGGCAGATGCTTGAGCTTGCGCATCATTGCCGCCTGTTCTGCAATCGTGGGCAGCGGATAGTCCGTGTCAAAAACCCGGTCGCAACCCGCCGTGCAGGACCCGGCGGTGAAGAGTTGCCCTTCGATGGTCAGGTTGCCGTCCGCTGTCAGGGTCATTTCCGGCCCATCCGCCACCCCATCGGTGATGATGAACCGGTTCGGAGAGGCGTTTTCATGGACAAAGAACCATTCCGTGTTCGCCTGCGAGTTTTCCAGCGTGAAAAAGGAGCCGCCGTTATTTGACATCTTGAACATCTCGCGCACCGCGGAGGGAGAGACGCCGCCGTTCTCGACAATCAGACGGGCTGTGCCGTCATTGCGCGCCACGTGCAGCGGAGCGTCGGCGCTTGCAATGCCCAACCCCACATTCCCCGTGCCCGCCCCGATCCGCAAGGCATTCACCGGCGCATTGTTTTCGATGCGGAAGGGCACCTGAGCGTTCACTAGGTCATTCACGTAATAGCCGTTGCTGTCGGATACCATTTCCCAATCCGAGCGAGTCCGCCCACCAGAGGTGTTGCGGTGCAGACGGATATCTGCACGGAAGTCATCCTCGACATGAATGCGGCCCGTGGGAATGCTTGTGCCGATGCCAATATCCCCGGAGTCTTCCACAAACAGGCTGTTGTCTGGGGCCGTCGCTTCGATGGTGAAAGGAATGGTGTTTCCGTCAACGTCTTGCACGGCGAACTTGCTGACGGTCACGTCATTGATGAGCAGCCGCCAATCGTTGCTGGAAATGCCCGTTGCGGTGGAACTGTCTTCAAACAGGATGTCGGGCTCGGACCATTTCAGCCGCAGGGGGTCTTGTACAATGGTCTCCGTGCCGGTGCAGACTGGGCCGATACAGGCGCGGCCTGCGATAGCATTGACATTGGCGTCAAAGAAGTTTGTCCCCGCCCCGTTCTGGGTGATCTCTCCACTGAGGGTGAGATCGTTTCCAGTAAGATTCTGGGCTGCCAGAGGTGTGGCCATCACGGCGGTTGCCAGAGTTAAGACAAGTCGGTTCATCAGAAAGTCCTTTCAAAAACGCGCCAGAACGAAAGGTTCTGCGGTATGCGATGCAAAGCGCCGTGTTCGGAAAACGACTGATGCGCTTCAGGGTGTGGCTTGGGGGTGCGGGCACGCCCCCCGGCCGGGATTTGGTCGGCGGCCGCACAGATCGACGCCGCGCGCGTGCAAGACGGCGCATTCAAGTCAGCCAATACGGGGGGTCGCCTCTGGGGCGGTGCAGTTGAAACAACATCGGGCCGGGTCAGAGTCTTCTCAACAAACAAATCGGTACCTCACCCGGCAGTGCCAGCGTTCACTAGACAATGAGTATTGAAGGTTTGTGTTAACCTGTCTAGCGACTTGAACCCTGCTTGCCCTGGTTCCAGCCGTACAGAGACCTTCAGAAAGGTCAGACAAGAACCTGCCGCCAAAGCACACCATCGAGGTCAAAGGCCGGTGGTTATTCCAGCCGGTCCAGCCGCGCGCTGAGTTCCGCAATCAGCCTGGTTTGGTTCGCGTAGTTTTCCGCCTGGATATGGGCCTCTTCCTCAAGCGCGATGGTGTATAGCGTCAATTCTTCCACCTTCTTGAGCAAGGTCATCTGCATGTCAGTCATGTTCAGCCCGTCTCTGGCGATCTCGGCAGCAGAAGGCACGTCAGGCAGGTGGCTGTTTTTCCGGACGAAACTGGCCACTTCTGCCAAGGGTCGCAACGCGTAGTCCTCCCCAAACACATAGTCCGGCACGTTCAACGTCGTGGACCCGGCCACAAAGCCGCCCTCGACCGTCAGAACACCTTCGGCGGTCAGGGTCATCTCCGGCCCGTCGGGAATGCCATCGGTGATGATGAACCGGTTGGGCGCAGCGTTTTCATGAACAAAGAACCACTCCGTCCCCGATTGCGTGTTGTCGAGGGTGAAGAAGGACCCGCCGTTATTCGCCATTCTGAACATCTCGCGCACTGCAGAGGGAGAGCCAGCTCTGTTCTCGACCAATACGCTGGCCGTTCCGTCTGCTCGGCTGACGTGTAGAGGAACGGACGCCGACGACACCCCCATGGCAACGTTGCCGTTATCTCGGATGCGGAGCGAATTGCTGGGCGCGCCATTGGCGATGGTAAAAGGAACCGCCGGACCAGCATTCATGTCAAAGATGGCAAGTCCGGACGATCCCACATTCATCAGCCAATCTGGCGCTACACCATTGGTCGCCTCGATACGGATGCCGGGTGACCCCGTATCAACGATATGAAGCGTGGTCTCTGGAAGGACCGTTCCCAGACCAATATCCCCATCCGGGGCCATCACGAATGCGCTGCCTGGCGCATCTTCACTCATGATAAAGGGCGTGAACCCGGTCGCGTCGTTTCTGATGGCAAAACTGTCGAAGAGACCAACGTCGCTGTCACCCCGAATGCGCCACATATTGCCAGCAGTGGTGCTGGTATCAAAGAACAGAATCTCGGGATTTGTGCTGCGGATTTTGATGTCTTCGCCGTTGAACGGCTCACCGTCCATGCAGGTGCTTGAACCGACGCAGATGTCGCGGGTTACAATCAAATCGTCATTGATCACCTGATCAGCCAAAAGCGGTGTGGTGTGCAGGCAAAGGGCGAAGGCGGGCACTAGGTAACGCATCATAACACTTACTCCTCCAAAGATAGATGAGGGTGCCGGGCAGTACTCAGAGATCGGTCCGGTCACTCACCATGTGCGCGCGATTGTGCCCTGCCCCTTCCTTTACGTCAACTTTTCGCCAAAAACGCCTCTGGGTACGCTCGCCGAGCCATGGTCGCGACCACGCCGCTTTCCGCTTGAATTTGGTTGGCTATCTGCCGGGCGATGACCCCTTCCTGTTCAAGCGATCTCAGCCTTCCTCTTCTTCTTCGACGTCTTCAGGTGTGATGACCACACCGCGTTCCACCACAAAAAAGCCCGTGCGGTAGAAGGGGATCATCAGCTTGGGCGCGTCGTCATCTTCCTGGATCCGGAGGGCATTTTTTTGCTTGCGGGTGTCTTCTTTGTCCGTCGCGGCACGCAGTTCAAATTGGTAAATGCCGTCTATCGCACTGCCGGACAGGCGATAGACCGGCGTGCCGTTCCGGGCCTCAACCCGTTCAATGGTGCCGTCCGGAGAGGCCACAACCAGCGAGGCATTGGCCAGCCCGACCCAGTTTTCAAACCAGACCGTGTTGGAGTTATGCATCTGCACGGGATTGGGTTTGGTGTCGGCAAAAGCCGTTGGGCTGACAAGAATCAGGCCAAAGCTCAGCAGCAGGGGGCGCATAATATGAAACATGAGATACCTCGTAGTTCACCTGGGCGGCACGCGATGTGAGCCCAATTTATGCCACCTCTAAGCAATCTTGTCCAACAGCGCCAAGTCCAGACGCAGACGTTCGAAGATTGGTCCGACAGCGCCCCCACCCGAGCCCGTGCTTTCATGTAACCTGCCACCAAAGGATGACCCAGCTCCTATTTCAGCTCCTGGCTCCTATGGGAATACTAATTCCGAACCCATAAAACGGTCCGATGGAAGTTACGTTAAGTATTTGATTTTTCAAGAAATGGTGCCCCCACACGGACTCGAACCGCGGACCTACTGATTACAAATCAGTTGCTCTACCAGCTGAGCTATAGGGGCACTGGCGGTGCTATACATTTGGCGGGGCGCCGGTGGCAAGGGAAAAAACCGCGCTTTTCGAACCAAGCTGAAGGTGGGTCAGATCCTCAGCGGTTGGTCCGGGCAAGCCATAGCACCGCGACCAGGCTGACGGCCATAACCATCAAAGCGGGCGGCGCCGCGTCTGTTATGTTTTCCAGCGAAGCCTGATCATAAACACGGGTCGCGAGAGTGTCGAAATTGAAGGGCCGCAGCAGCAATGTGGCCGGCAGTTCCTTGAGGCAATCCACAAACACCAAAAGCAATGCGGTGCCAACAGAACCCTTGATCAGGGGGACGTAGATCTCGCGCAACACACCGCCCACACCACGCCCCAGCGAGCGGGCGGCGAGCGGCAGCGACGGGGCCACCCGGCCCATCGCGCTATCGACAGCGCCCTGCGCAATCGCAAAGAACCGCACGACATAAGCCAGCACGATGGCGAAGGCGCTGCCGGTGAGCAACAATCCAGGGTCCGTGCCCGTCATAAATGTGATGGCATCGGCCAGACCGTGGTCAAGAAAAGACAACGGAATCAAGATGCCTATGCCAATGACTGCACCAGGCGCAGCATAGCCAATGGTCGTGAAAGGCAGCAGCAGCCTTGGCAGGCGACGGCCTGTCTGCCGCACGCCGTAGACCATGAACAGCGCGCCCAGAACGGTGACAAATGCGGCCGTACCGCCCACGGCCGCGCTGTTAAGCAACGCCCGCATCAAGCCCGGGTCGGCCCACCCCTCAATGTTGTGGGCGGCGTGGGAGGCTATGACCGTGGCGGGCAACACAAACCCGACGAGGAACGGCACAGCGCACAGGGCGCAGGCCAGCCAACCGCGCGGCCCCGTCAGAGCCGTCTTCACGATAGGGCGGCTCTGCCGCGACAGTCGGAAGAAACGCAAACGCGCCCTGCCCGCCTTTTCAAACCCCACAAGCATAAGCACAAGGATCAGGACCAACGAGGCGATCTGCGCCGCACCGCCCGCATTGTAGCCCTCCAGCCATACCGAGAAGATGCCGGTGGTGAGCGTTTGAACCGCAAAAAACTCGACCGTGCCGAAGTCAGAGACCGTCTCCATCAATACGATCGCCGTGCCGGCAGCGATCGCCGGCCTGGCCAGCGGCAAACCGATCTTGAAGAAGCGCGCAAAGGGCCCGGCCCCCAGAGCCCGGGCCACATCAAATGTGTCGGCGGAGCCTTCGCGGAACGCGGCGCGGGCCAGCAGATAGACGTAAGGATAGAGCGCCGCGGCCAGAACAATGGAGGCAAAGCCACGTGACCGTATTTCGGGAAAGCGGTAATCCTGCGCATTTTGCCAGCCAAAAAGATCACGCAACATCGTCTGCAGCGGGCCTGCGTATTCAAGGAAGTCGACCAAGGCGTAAGCCCCGACATAAGCCGGCACCGACAGGGGCAGAAGCAGCGCCCATTCCAGCACCCGCGACAAAGGGAACCGGTATTGCGTTATCATCCAGGCCGCAGCAGTGCCTGCAACCGCCGCCAGACTGCCGGTGACCACCATCAGGAACCCGGTATTGATCAGGTACCGTGGCAGCGTTGTGGACACGAGATGCGGCCAGATATTGTCGGTTGGGGTCAGTGCAATCCAGAACACCGCCAAGATCGGCGCAAGCACCATCGCCGCAATCAGCAGAGCCCCTGCGGACCAAATATCGGGGCCAGGCCGACGCCGCACGCGGCTTACTTGAGTGATTTGCTCAGTCATATCGGCCCTGTGCCTAACTGAAAGGCGTTTGCCTGTCTACATTCCGGTCTATAAGACAGCAACATGCGCCCTTTGGCGCGGTTAACGGAGACCATGACCACATGCAAATTGCCCTCCACCTTGGCGTTCATTGCACGGATGAAGATCGGTTGACCAAATGCCTACGCCGCAACGCTGAAAAGCTGGCGGAGGAAGGGATCAACGTCCCCGATGTCAGTCGCTATCGGCCGGTGATCCGCGAGGCTATGCATGTTTTGCAGGACGATGCCGCTCCGATCGAGATGCAGCAAACGCTGTTGGACGCGATGATGGATGACGACGACGCGTCGCGCATCGTGTTGAGCCATGACAGCTTTCTAGGGGTGCCGGGGCGGGCGGTTGAAAGCAACCAGCTTTATACAACGACCTCGTTCAAGATGCCGCGGCTGCGCAACCTGTTTGGGCAATCTCAGGTGGAGATTTTCATTGCCCTGCGCGACCCCGCGACGTTCATTCCGGCCGTGTTCGGGCGGGCGAAGGAGCCTGAATTCGCGAAATTCATCGAGGGGTCGGACCCCCTTAGCCTGCGGTGGTCGGACATGATCACCCGGCTGCGCGCAGCGGTCCCCGACGCCCCTGTCACCGTTTGGTGCAACGAAGATACCCCGTTGATTTGGCACGAAATTCTGCGCGCAATGTCCGGGCATGACGAGTTCACCGTGCTCGATGGGCGGGACGATTTTCTGGGGGAGCTCATGCGCAAAGGCGGGTTGGCGCGGATGCAGTCCTACCTTGAGGCGCATCCGCCGAAGAACGAGCTGCAGCGGCGACGGATTGTGTCGGCGTTTCTGGACAAGTTCGCGATGGAAGACGCGCTGGAGGAAGAGATCGATCTGCCGGGCTGGACCGAGGACTATGTCGAACAGCTGTCGGCGCTTTACGACGAGGACGTCGAAAAAATCGCGTTGATTGAAGGCGTTACGCTGCTGCGGCCTTAGTGGCTTTTGAGTATTTTTGCCAAAACGAAGCTCTAAGACCTACATTCCAAGCGCTTCTTTGTAGAGCTCCAGAACCGCTTCCTCTTCAGAAATATCCTGCGGGTCGCGCTTGCGTAACGCCATGATTTTACGAAGAACTTTCGTGTCGTAGCCGCGGCCTTTGGCTTCGGCCATGACCTCTTTCTGGGCGTCGGCGAGGTCCTTTTTCTCCATCTCAAGACGTTCAAAACGCTCGACAAACTGGCGCAGCTCGTCGGCGGTGACGCGGTAGGTACTATCAACTACGGAGGTATCGGACATCGGGGTGCGCCTTCCTTGAAAATGGGTCGAGACCATGGGATATAGCGGCATGGCGCAGGCTTCAAGCGCCGGTTTCTTCGGTCCCGCGCGACCCCAGCTAAAGGCTTGAATTCATGGCATATCTTATCCCCCTAGGGGCCATCGTCACCGTGGTCGGGTTGGTCCTGTTGATGGTGTGTATCCTGCGGGTGGCAAAGGCGCGCAAGGCGGGGTTGCCGGAGGAAGAATTGCGGGCGGTTCTGGAGGCCACGGTGCCGATGAACCTGGGCGCATTGTTCCTGTCAGCGCTTGGCCTGATGATGGTCGTGGTGGGCATCCTGCTGGGTTGACGCGCGACAGGGTTAACACCCCAAAACCGTTAAAAACCACGTACACAGGGCGTACACACCCTGTACACAGCCCGTACCGACAGGGGCTTGCGCAGCGACAAGGTTAACGCAGCCAGTTTACGGGATGGCGGGCGGGGCGATGCTCTGAAAGAGCGAGCGGCGCAGCGTCATCCCTCCTCCAGCCATTTGTACATCACATGCGCGTCAACCAGCCCGAGCTTGGGGTGGTCAAAGACGCGCGGCAGCATGCCGACGGTTTCGAACCCCAGTTTGTGCCACAGCCCGACCGCGCCGGCATTTGACGCCAGCACCATATTGAACTGCATGGCGCGGTAGCCCAGCGCGCGGGCCTCGGTCTGGGAGTGCTCACACATCGCGCGGGCCACGCCCCTGCCCTGCGCGGCAGCGGCGGTAACGTAGCCGCAATTGCACACATGCGCCCCGCCGCCTGCGGCGTTGGTCTTGACGTAGTAGGTGCCGAGGATCTGACCCTGATCTTCGGCCACGTAGGTGGCCTTGGGCAAATCGCGCCAGAGCTGCAGCGCGTCTTCCTTCGAGATGTCGCGCGCAATTGCATAGGTTTCCCCGGCCGCGAAAACGGGGCGCAGGATGGACCAGATTGCGTCGTGGTCATCGGGGGTGGCGTGGCGGATATTCATGGGCAGGACGGTATTTTGGTGCGGTTGGGGAGGCAACTTGAAAAGGGTGGCTGTGCTGGCACTGTCTGCTTTGCGGACTGTCGAGAAGCAAATTACAGCACTGTTAGAGAGCTTGCGGCGTATCGAAGGATGTAAGGCTTCTCACTTGGCTCACCGGCCGGTTCCTCGTGTCCAAAAAATGCGATGTAGCAATCATGGGTTAGGATGTCATCGTTGAACCAGCAATGCACTACAACTCCATACTCAGATGCTCCGTCTTCGAGCCCATCATACCTAACTCGTGTACCTTCCTTCAGATGCACTTAACCTGACCTTCTCTTGCTCCTAATTTCGACGCCTAGCCTAGCGCAATTTTCTGACAATTGAGAGGTCAATTTGGGCTCCTGAGCGGCCATTCATCCGGGGCGCTGAAGTGGCTTGGAGCCAAGGCGCGCCACGGGAAGGCGGGGTGAACCCCGCCCTACAGTCGTGCGCCGGTGGCGGTGTCGAACAGGTGGCAGATGGAGGCGGGCACGTTGGCTTTGAAGTCGTCGCCAATCTCGGCGCGGAACTCCTTGTCGGCTTTCACCGCCATCAGCGCAGACCCAGACCGGACCGTGACCATGGTGGCGTCCCCCAACAGCTCCATTGAATAGACCGGGGCCGCGACCTGGGCCTTCTTGGTCGAGACCGAGGCGTCCTCGGCCCGGAAGCCAAGCGTGATGGGGCCGTCGGGGCCGGTCAGGCCTTTGACCTCGATATTGGCGGCGGTGAAGGTGCCGGATTTCAGCTCCCCCTCCACCAGGTTCATCGCCGGGTTGCCGATGAAGGAGGCCACGAAGGTGTTGGCCGGGTTGTCGTAAATGTCGGTCGGCGTGCCGACCTGTTGGACGATACCTTTTTCCATCACCACGACGCGGTCGGCCAGGGTCATCGCCTCGATCTGGTCGTGGGTCACGTAGATAGTGGTGGCTTGCAGTTCATGGCTGAGGTTCTTGATCTGCGCACGGGTTGAGACGCGCAACTTGGCATCGAGATTGGACAGCGGTTCGTCCATCAAGAAGACCTGCGCCTTGCGGACAATGGCACGGGCCAAGGCGACACGCTGGCGCTGACCGCCCGACAAAGCGGCGGGCTTGCGGTCGAGGAAATCGTCAAGTTCGACCATGGCCGAGGCCTTCATGACGCGGTCATGATGCTCGGATTCCGGCACCTTGCGGACCTTCAGCGGGAAGCGGATGTTCTCATACACCGTCATATTCGGGTACAGCCCGTAGGACTGGAACACCATCGAGATATCGCGGTCCTTGGGGTCGACATTGTTGACCATACGGTCGCCGATCCAGACCTCGCCTTCGGTCGGGTCCTCAAGGCCTGCGATCATGCGCATTGTCGTGGTCTTGCCGCAGCCGGACGGGCCGAGCAGCACCAGAAATTCCTTGTCCGGAATGTCGAGGTTGAAGTCCTTGACCCCCACAAAGCTGCCCCAGCGCTTGTTAACGTTCTTGAGTTTGATTTCAGCCATCTCGATCAGCCTTTCACGGCGCCTGCGGTCAGGCCGCTGACAATTTGACGTTGGAAGAAGAGCACCAGCACGAACAAGGGCGCAGTGGCGGAGACCACGGCGGCGACGGCGAACATCACGTTGCCCTCGGTCTGGGTCGTACCGAGGAAACCCGCGATCTTGGGCACCATGGTCTGGTTCTCCTTGGCCAAGAGCATCGCGGTCACGGCGAAGTCGTTATAGGCCAAGAGGAACGAAAACAGCCCCGTGGTGATGACGCCCGGCCACATGACCGGGATGATCACATAGCGGAAGGCCTGAAATTGCGTGCAGCCGTCAACCTTGGCGCTTTCGTCCAGATCCATCGGGATTTTGGTGAAGAAGGAATGCAGCATCCACAGCGTAAACGGCTGGTTGATCGCCACCAGCACGATGATCGACGTGGGCAGGATGCCCCAGACGTTCCATGCAAAGAACGGCTGCAGATAGCCCGAGACCAGCGTGATCGGCGGCATGGCGCGGAAGATCAGCGCGATCATCAGCAGCCAGAACGTGTAGCGGAAGCCCGAGCGCGACAGCGCGTATCCGCCCAGAGTGCCGAAGGTCAGCGAGATGCAAACCACGCAGAAGCACACGATGGAGGTGTTGAGCACCGCTTTCCAGAATTCCTCCTGTACCCAAGCGCCCTCGTACCCCTCGCCGGTGAAGGCAGAGCCGTGCACGGCTTGCGTTTGCGGGCCAAACAGCGCGTTGGTCCAGTCCTGCAGGGAGAAGAAGTCCAGCTCGACCTTGAACGACCCCCAGAGGGTCCAGATGAACGGGAACGCGGCGAGGATCAGCCAGAAGACGACGAAGACCCAGATCAGGATATTCAGCGCGGCAGAGCGGGACTGGGCTTGGGACACTGTTGTTTCCGACATGGCTTAGCTCTTCCCGTTGAAGTCGCGCCATGTGCGCATCAGCACAGGGCTCAATAGGATGGCGACGCAGAGGATGGTCAGCACCGAGGTGCTTGCGGCCGAGGTCAGCAAGCGTTGCTCCCCGCTGAGGTCATTGTAGATGATCCAACTGAGCGAGGTCGCGTGCGCCTCTGCGTTGAAGCCCACGATGGGCTCAAACACCCGAAAATTGTCCATCAGCTGGATCAGCGCCACGAAGGTCACCAAGGGCGTCAGATGCGGGATCACCACGTAGCGGATGCGCTGCCAGCGGGATGCGCCGTCGATGACCGCTGACTCCAGCGTGTCCTGCGGCAATGTTTGCAAACCGGCGTAGAAAATCACGAAGGCAAAGGGCGCTGAGTGCCAGACGCCGTAGACCATCAACGTGACCCAGGTCAGCGGGGTGGAGGCTTTCAGACTGAGCGTGGGGTCATTGAAGACCCATTGGATGAGCGAGCCGACGACCCCCCGGGCGTCGATCATCCAGAACAGGATCAGGGAGCCGACCAGCGGCGTTACGATGAAGGGCAGCAGCGAGAAGAAGATCACGAGGCCTTTAACCCAGCTGCTGAGCGTGTTGACCGCAAGCGCGATGATCAGACCAAGGACGATCATCAGCGGCGTGACCACGAACGTGTAGGTGAGCGTGAAACCCATGGCGCGGTAGAATGGCAGGTTGCCCAGACGGTTGAAGAACGCGCCCCAACTCTCTGAATTACGCCACAATTCGCCGACTTCGGCGACCGCCAGATGGCTGCGGTCAAGATAGATTTCCAGCCCCGCCCATTGGCCCAACGGGTTGGCGTCGCGCAGTATCTGCGTGGCCTCCTGGTCAATGGTGGTGGAGGGTTTGCAGCCGAACGGTCCGCATTCCTCGACCGTGATCAAAACGGCGTCGACCGGCACGTGCATGGATTGGCTGATAACGGAGACGATCGGCAGGAAAATAAACAACAACATGGCCAGCCCGGTGGGCAAGAAAAACCAGAAGAATGTCTTGTGTTTCAACGCCGTGTCCCCCGACCCTCATTTACATGAGGTAGCAATTCTTCGTGCTTGGCGCGAGGGCTTGAAAGCCCCCGCGCCAAGGTCGTCTTATTGCAGGAAGCCTGCTTCTTTGGCCGCAGCAGTGTAAGCCGCTTCGACGTCAGCCAGCGTCTGCTCTGCAGATTCCTTGCCCTGCATGAAGTCAGGCAGCTCTGCACCCAGTGCGGTGTGCAGCAAGCCGATGTAAGGCAGCGTTGGGTAAGGTGTGGCGCCGGACTTGATGGTCTGGAACACGCCCTCGGACAGGTTGGTCGGCTCGTAGCCTTCGATCAGCCAAACCGCCTGCTCGTTCACGCCATCGGCTTCCAGAATGGACGGATCAATGGACGCCATCATCGCCTTGAAGGACGCTTCCGCATCTGCGTCGGAAATGTTGGACGCAACGGTCCAGCCGTCCCACCACAGCGTGGTTGCAGGAACGCCGCTATCGCCAACCATCATTGGACCGGTCAACGCGGTGTTCTCGGCCACGCCTTCGACAGAACCCTCTGGGTCCAGCAGCGCAGGTGTCCGCGAGCCCCACATTTGCAGCATGGCCACGTTGCCAGCTTTCCATTCAGCGGAGATTTCGTTGTTGTTCAGCGCAAGGAAGTCGGGGTTCATGTATTCCGACAGCGCCTTCATCATCTCAAGAGTGGCGACGCCCTTCTCGTTGTTGATGTTCGCTTCGGCGGTGCCTGCTTTGAAGAACTCTCCGCCATGCCCGATGAACATGTTGTTGAATTCCTGGCCGATGCCCCAACCTGCGGAATATGCGCCGCCAACGGGGTTTTCCATGATGCCCTTGTCACGCAGGACTTTGGCGTTTGCCAGCACGTCCTCGTAGGATTTCGGCGCTTCCAGACCGGCCTCTGCCAGAATGTCGGAACGGTAGACCATGTGCTGCGCGTTCGCCATGAAGGCCACGGCCATCACCTTGCCGTCCAGCGTGATCTTTTGCTGGTTGGGCAGGTCAGGCGCGTGCGCGGCGATCAGATCATCCAGCGGGCGGATCAGGTTGTCGGTCATCAGCGGCGCGATAGAGCCGTTCGAGATGATCGCGACAGTGTATTCCGCCGGGTTGTTGGTCATGCCGGGCACTTGGATGTTTTTGTGCTCTTTGGTCAGGTTGGCCGTGACCTCAGCAGAGTCCGAGGCACAGGCCGCAGCCCCCGCGCCCAAAGTCTGGATGGCCGGGAATTCATTGCCGATGATGCTGACCCGGCCTTCGCCGATATCGCATGCATGACCATCCGCCATTGCGGCGGAGGCAAATGCCACAGCGGCAACGCCGCTCAGCAGTGCAAATTTCATGTGTTTCATTTGGTTCTCCCTGTGGTGTGACCCGCGGTTAGCGGCCGGGGCCGAAATATCGAAAACCGCCAATAGTCATACTTTTTCAGTAGAGAATACGTATTCTGGCAGCAGATAGCGTGATCGTGGCAAGCCCAGCGCGCGTTTGCAAGCCCGAATTTTCGCTATCAGCCATTGAGGTCCCCGAAATTCTGCCGCTCCGCCGCCAATTCGCGCAACAAGGGAGCGATGTCCCATCCCGTCGGATCGGCCTCGTGCAATATTTCAACGCGGCGCAAAATCTGGAAAGTTGTCGTCTGATCGGCGTCCTGCATCGGCCCGCCGCGCCCGCGCGGGTAGCCAAACCCATGCACCAGAAGCGCATCCACATCCGAGGGCCGCGTGGCGATGCCATTGCCCACCAACCGTGCGCCCTCATTGACCCAGGTCAGAATGATCTGGTCACGCATCTGCCGGTCGGTGAAGCTGCGGGTGGTGATGCCTTTGGACCGGCGCTCCTCGGCCAGCAGCTGCAGCATGTCCGAGTTTGGCACGCTATGCGTCTCCCCTTCGGCATAGACATAGTAGCCCCGCCCGGCCTCCCGGCCGAACCAACCGGCCTCGCACATCCGGTCGGCCAGCGCCAAATAACGCGGGTCCGGCTCATGCGGGTGCGATTTGCGGTGCATCCAGCCCTGCCTGAGGCCCATCAGGTCCATCGCCTGATACGGCCCCAAAGCCATCCCGAAGGACCGCATCGCCGCATCAATGCGGTCCGGCGTCGCCCCGTCCAGCAACAGCCGGTCCGCCGCGCGGCGGGCGGCCTCCATCAGATAGGCCCCGACCAGCCCGGGATGCGCGGCGCTGCGAATGGGCAGCTTGCCCAGCATCTTGGCGAAAGCATGCGCCGTGGTGACGGCGGCAGGGTCCACGCCGGCGGGCACGCCAATTTCCATACCGTCCAGCCCCGGCAACGCGGGGAAGGAATGGAGCGCCACAACCTCAGAGGCGCGGGTGCTGACCCGCTGCAGCTCGCTCAGGTCGGCATAAGCGCTGGTCGTGGCCAGCACCGCGCGCGGCTTGGCAGTTTTGCCCAGCCCGTCAAAGGCTGCCTGGCGCAGACCGGCCTGCTCGGGCAACGCCTCGATGATAATATCGGCGCTGCGCAGAGAGCCGAAATCTGTTGTCAGGTTGAGATGGGTCAGCGCCGCCGCCCCCTGCCCCTCGGACATGCGCCCGGCGCTGACGGCCTGCTGGTAATGCGCCCCGATCCGGTCCAGCACGAGGCCGACCCCCGCCTCCCCCTGCTCGACCAGGGTCACCGGCAGCCCGGCATCAAGGCAATTGATCGCCATCCTGACGCCCAACGCACCGCCACCGAGGATGCCGATCCCCTCAATCGGCCTGACATGGCCATGGGCCAGCTCTGCAAATTTCGCCGCGCGGCGTTCGGCGAAGAAGCTGTGGCGCAGCCCGGCCGAGCGCGGCGTGGCCAGGCATTCAGCGAACGCGGTGCGTTCCACCTGCCGCCCGGCGTCAAAAGGCAACAGCAGCGCCGCCTCGACGCAATCGACGATCTTGTGCGGCGCAACATCCTTGCCCAACGCCGCGCGGCGCTGCGTGATCCGCGCCATGTAGGCGGCCCCGTCGGTCAGGTGCCGACGCAGGTCGCGCGTGCGGCGGATATCGGTTGTCTCGGCGGCGAGCGCCTTGACCACGTCGCGCAGATCATCGCCCGCCAACCCATCGACCAGCCCCGCGCGCTGCGCGTGGGCGGCTGTGATGGGCGCGCCGGTCAGCATCATGTCGAGCGCGACATCAACGCCCACCAGCCGCGGCGCGCGTTGCGTGCCGCCCGCGCCGGGCAAAAGGCCCAGCTTGATTTCGGGCAGACCCAGCTTGGTGTCTTCATGCGCGATGCGATAATGCGCGGCCATGGCCAGCTCCAACCCGCCGCCAAGAACCGTGCCATGCAACGCCGCGATCACCGGCTTGTCGGCGCCCTCGATCAGGTCGCACAGCTCTGGCAGGTCGGGCTCCGCAAAGGGTTGGCCAAACTCGGAGATGTCGGCGCCCGCCGGGAAGGTTTTGCCGTTGGCCGCGATGACGATGGCTTTGATGGCATCATCAGACAGCGCCGCGCCCAGTGCGCCGAGGATGCCGCGCCGCACGGCGGTGGACAGCGCGTTGACCGGCGGATTTTCGATGGCGATCAGGGCGACGCCGTTCTGGCGCTCTAGACGGACGGGGTGTTTCATGCGGTCTTTCCGGAAATGATGTCGCCCGCCGCGCGGGCCAGCAAGGGGATGGCGGCGGCGTAGGTTTTGGCCGTCTCGGGGTTTGACGCGTTGCCGTCATGGGCGCGGCGTACAACGCCTTCCAGGATCGCGGCAAGGCGGAAGAAGCAAAAGGCCAGGTAGAATGGCCAGTTGTCGGGGGCGGCGATCCCGCGCCGGGCGCAGTAGCTGGCGACGTAATCCTGTTCCGACGGGATGCCAAGCGCCGCGCGGTCCAGCCCGCCAAGTCCGCGCATGCCGCCCTGATGAGGCAGCCGCCATTGCATGCATTGATAGGCCAGATCGGCCAGCGGGTGGCCCAATGTGCTAAGCTCCCAATCCAGCACTGCGACGACCGTCGGGCTGTCCGGCGCGAAGATCATGTTGTCCAGCCGGTAATCGCCATGCACCAGCGACACCTGGCCGTCATCGGCAGGCATATGCGCCTCAAGCCACGCCATCAGCCGGTCCATATCCGCGTTGTCAGCTACCTTGGAGGCCACATATTGCCGCGACCAACGGTCGGTCTGACGGGCGAAGTAGTTGCCGGGTTTGCCAAAATCGCCAAGGCCCACGGCCTCCACATCCACGTCATGCAACGCAGCCAGTGCGCGGTTCATTTCGTCATAGATCGCGGCGCGCTCTGACTTGCCCACCTCAGACGTGGCCGGGTCCCAGAAGATGCGGCCCGCCACCATTTCCATGATGAAAAATGCCCGGGCCAAGGGGGATGCGTCGTCTGTGGCCAGATGGATCATGCGCGGCACCGGAACGTCGCTGCCCTGCAGCGCATCCATGACGCGGTGTTCGCGGTCGACCTGGTGGGCCGATTTCAGCAACGTGCCTGCGGGTTTGGCGCGCAGCACATAGGTCCCTGTTTCGCAGTGCAGCTTGTAGGTCGGGTTGGATTGGCCGGTCGCAAATTTCTCCAACGACAGGGGCGCTCCGATCTCGGGCGCGGCATCGGCCAGATAGGGCGCTAAGTCGTCTACTTGTATGTCGGTGGAGGACCCCATGCCCCGACTTTACGCGCGCGGTGCCGATTGACAAGCGGTGTGGTCGCCATAGGCTGCGCTTTGCCCCCATTCTTGAAGGATACTGCCCATGAACCTCGGCCCCTCTGACCGCCTGCAGCCCATCCTTGAGGCTGTCAAAACAATGGTCCGCGACGACGTGACCCCGTTGGAGGCGGAGTATTTTGCCGAAGTGGAGGTGGGTGACCGCTGGACGCTGACCGCGCGCCAGAGCGAAATTTTGGAAGGGTTGAAGTCGAAGGCCAAGGCGGCGGGCCTATGGAACCTGTGGTCAGCGAAGACGGGCCATCAGCTTTCCACGGTGGACTACGCCTACCTGGCCGAGGAGATGGGCAAGGCGCATCTGGGGCCGGAGACCTTCAACTGCAACGCGCCGGATACCGGCAATATGGAGGTGTTCGAGAAATACGGCTCGGACGAGATGAAGGCGCAGTGGCTGGTGCCATTGCTGGAAGGCCGGATCCGGTCGGCCTATTTGATGACGGAGCCGGATGTTGCGTCTTCTGACGCGACCAACATTTCGCTGTCTTGCGTGCGAGACGGCGATGAATACGTGCTGAATGGTGAAAAGTGGTGGGCCACCGGCGCGGGCGATCCGCGCTGCGCGGTGTATATCGTGATGGTGCGCACGGCTGTGGATGGGCCGAAGCACCAGCAGCATTCGATGATTGTGGTGCCCTCGGACACGGACGGGATTGAGAAGCTGCGCGCCATGCAGGTTTACGGCGACGACGAGGCCCCGCATGGACATATGCATATCCGGTTTACGGATGTGCGGGTGCCTGCGGAGAATATGTTGCTTGGGGAGGGTCGCGGTTTTGAGATTGCGCAAGGCCGCCTTGGGCCGGGACGTATTCATCACTGCATGCGCGCGATTGGCATGGCGGAACGTGCGCTGGAGCTGATGTGCAAACGCTCGCTGGCGCGGGAGGCCTTCGGCAAACCGCTGGCGCAGCTGGGCGGCAATTTTGACTACATCGCCAATGCCCGCATGCAGATCGAGCAGGCCCGGCTGTTGTGCCTGAAAGCCGCGTGGATGATGGACCAAGGCGACGCACGCGCCGCCGCGCCGTGGATTTCGCAGATCAAGGTGGAGGCCCCGCGCATCGCTTTGGAGATCACCGATCAGGCGGTGCAAATGTTCGGGGCGCAGGGCATTTCGCAAGATACGCCGTTGGCGCGCCAATGGGCGCATCTGCGCACCTTGCGGCTGGCCGATGGGCCGGACGCGGTGCACCGCCGCCAGGTCGCCCGCGCCGAGCTGCGACGATATACGCAGGAAAAAATCTAGCATTCGTGATTGGACGAAGACGCTTATTCTGCGAAACTGGCGCGCAGGAGGACATCGTCATGGATATGCAGCCCGAAGTTCACGCCTTTTTCGATGAAGCGACCAACACCGCGTCCTACGTGGTGCGCGACCCTAACGGGTCGAGCTGCGCGATTATCGACAGCGTTTTGGATTTTGACTACGCGTCGGGGCGCACGGATACGCGTTCTGCCGACGAGGTGATTGCCTTTGTCAAAGACAAGGGCTGGTCGGTGGACTGGTTGCTGGAAACCCATGTGCACGCGGATCACCTGTCCGCCGCGCCCTATCTGCAGGACGCGCTTGGCGGCAAGATCGGGATCGGCTCGGCGATCACGACGGTGCAGGAACAGTTCGGCAAGGTTTTCAACGAGGGGACCGCGTTTCAGCGCGACGGGTCCCAGTTTGACCAGCTGTTCAAGGAGGGTGACAGCTTCCACATCGGCCAGCTGCGCGGCGACGTGTTGCACACGCCGGGCCACACGCCTGCCTGCATGACCTACGTGATCGGCGACGCGGCTTTTGTGGGCGACACGCTGTTCATGCCGGATTTCGGCACCGCGCGATGCGATTTTCCGGGCGGATCGGCGGGGGATTTGTACGACTCCATTCAGAAGATACTGGCGCTGCCGGATGAGACCCGGATTTTTGTTTGCCATGACTACAAGGCCCCGGGGCGGGACGAGTTTGCGTGGGAAACCTCGGTGGCGGCGGAGAAGGCGGGCAACGTGCATATTGGCGGCGGCGTCACGCGTGAGGCGTTCGTCGCATTGCGCGAGGGCCGCGACGCCACGCTGGGCATGCCGAAACTGATCATCCCGTCTTTGCAGGTCAACATGCGGGCGGGCAACATGCCGGAGCCCGATGACAGCGGGAAGGTGTTCCTGAAAGTGCCGGTCGACGGTTTGTGACCTGCGGGATTTGAGTATTTTTACCAAAACGAAGCGGAGGGCGGGATGCCTTTGGATTGGGTGTGGGGCCTCGTAGGGGGCCTTATGATTGGCACGGCTGCGGCGGTGTTTTTGTTGATGAACGGGCGGATCATGGGGGCCTCGGGCCTTTTGGGCGGCGTCGTGGATGGCTCGCGCAAGGGCGCGGCGCGATCTGAGGCGGTGCTGTTTTTGGCGGGGCTGATCGGGGTGCCCTTTGTCTGGCATATGGTGCGCGGCGCGCCGGAGACGCATTTGACGTCTAACATCGCCGTGCTGATCGCGGCGGGGTTATGCGTTGGTTTCGGCACCCGGTTGGCCAATGGCTGCACCTCGGGGCACGGGGTCTGCGGCATCTCCCGGCTTTCGGTGCGTGGGATTGTGGCGACGGTTCTCTATTTGGCCGCGGGCGGGCTGACCGTGTTGGCTTTCCGCCATATGTTGGGGCTGATCTGATGCGGGGGCTGATCGCAGTGGCCGCTGGCGGGCTGTTTGGGATGGGGCTTTTGACCTCTGGCATGACCGACACCACCAAGGTGCAAGGCTGGCTGGACCTGTTCGGCGCGTGGGATCCGACTTTGGCCTTCGTGCTCGGCGGGGCGATTATCCCGATGGCCATTGCCTGGCGCATCGCGGCAAAGCGGCGCGATGCAGTGCTGGGCGGTGTGATGCCCGCGCAGCCGGACGCTGAGATCACCCCGCGCCTTGCGGTTGGGTCCGCGTTGTTCGGGGTCGGCTGGGGCCTGTCGGGGCTTTGTCCCGGCCCCGCCATGGCCTCGCTTGGGTTTGGCGGCTGGCAAGGGCTGGTGTTTTTCGTCGCCATGTGCGCCGCGATGATGGCGCAGCCGCGGGTGACAGCGGCGTTTGCGCGGGGTAGTTGAAGGGCATGGATACCCGCACCCTTTCCCCCGATTTCGCCGTTGCCCCGCAGATTGATGCCGCGGACGTGGCTATTCTGGCCGACCAAGGCTTCACCCATGTCATCTGCAACCGCCCCGCTTTTGAAAGCGCGCCGGACCAGCAGCCGGACCTGATCAAACAGGCCGCCGAGGGTGCCGGGCTGGGCTGGACCGACAACCCGATGGCCGGCGGGCAGCTGTCGATGGACATGATCGAGGCGCAGCGTGCGGGCAAAACAGAAGGCAGCAAAGTGCTGGCCTATTGCGCGTCTGGCACCCGGTCCGCGATCCTGTGGGGGCTGTCGCAGGCTGGGCGAATGGCGACTGATGACATTCTGGCCGCCATGGCTGACGCGGGCTACCCAATGGAGCAGATGCGCGGGCAGTTGGATATGCTTGCGAACTAGTAAGCGGCGTCCTAGCTTGCCCCTATGAGCAAATCACCAGACCATAGATGGCATGACTTTTCCGAAGCGCGCCGCTGGCACGACATGGGCGGCGACGCCGCCGGTCCCGTGCCCGTTGACCAACATGACTTCGCCTTGTGGGAGAAGCGCGTTGACGCGCTGATGATCCTTGGATCGGCGCGCGGCCATTTCACCGTAGACGGGCTGCGCCGCTGCCTCGAAGACATGGGGGAGAAAGCCTTTGAAGAGATGACCTATTACGAGCGCTGGGTCGCCTCCGTGAACCAGAATTTCATCGAGGCCGGTGTCTACACGCTGGAAGAACTTGGCGCGAAGATGGCAGAGGTCAAAGCGCGCGGCGACACATACGGGGCGGCGCAGGATGCTTGAGGCAGGCGCGCAGGTCCGCATCCGCAACATGTCCCCGCCCGGCCATATCCGGACGCCGCATTATCTGCGCGGCAAAACCGGCGTGATCGAACGCGCGCTTGGGCCATATGAAAACCCTGAGCAGCGGGCCTATTGCCTGCCAGCCCCCGAAAAGCAGCTCTACCGCGTGCGCTTTTCCATGGCCGAGCTATGGGGCGACGACGCCGAGACGCCGGACGACACGCTGGACGCCGAAATTTACGAACACTGGATCGAAAGCTAAGCCATGCCGCATGATCATCACGACCATGACCACCTGTCGCCGTCGGGCCATCCTTATCGTGAGGACAATGACGCGCCGCTCAGCTACTGGCAGACCATGGAAATCGCGATCCGCGAAATCATGATCGAAAAGGGCGAGTTCACCGCGGCGCAAGTCAACGCGCAGATCGAAGCCATGGACGCCCGCAACCCAACCAACGGCGCCAAGGTTGTGGCCCGCGCCTGGGACGAGCCGGAGTTCAAGGCGGCGTTGCTGGCCGACGGCTCAAAGGCCACCCGCGAGATGGGGTTCGACATCGGCCCGATGAACCTGGTCGCCGTGGAAAACACCGAAGACACGCATAACGTGATCGTTTGTACCCTGTGCAGCTGCTACCCGCGCAACCTGCTGGGGCTGCCGCCTGATTGGTACAAGACCCGCGAGTACCGGTCCCGCACCGTCAAGGAGCCGCGCAAGGTGCTGGCCGAATTTGGCGTTGATCTGCCCGACGGCACGACCTGCCGCGTGCATGACAGCACCGCCGACATGCGCTACATCGTGCTGCCCGCGCGGCCTGCAGACACCGATGGGTGGAGCCAGGAACAACTGGCCGAACTGGTGACCCGCGACAGCATGATCGGCACCGGGTTGCCCAAGCAGCCGGGCTAAGCCCGCGGCTTGTGGTCCGCGCAGAGCGCCATTATGTCAGGCCGGGTCGCAGTTCAGGAAAGCACGTGTAACCCATGGCCTTAGGTGAGACAGCAGGCGGGCGTAAGGGCCCGGTCGAGTTTGCCTCCAACCTCGCGATCCGCGCGGTGATCGGGGCGGCGATGCTGGTGCCCTACAGGTACCGCGTGCCGATGGCAGGCTGGATCGTGTCGCGGCTGGTGGCCCCGCTGGCAGGGTATTCGCGGCGGGTGAAGGACAACCTGGCCCATGTCTGCCCCGACCTGCCGGAGGCCGAAGTCAAACGCCTGATGCGCGCGGTGCCCGACAATGCCGGGCGCACCTTGATCGAGATTTATTCCGGCAAAGGCTTCACCGACCGCTTCGCGCACGCGCCGCTGACTGGCCCCGGCGTGGCAGCCTTGGAAGCGGCCCATGCCGCCGGACGCCCCGTCGTGCTGGTCACCGGCCATTTCGGCAATTACGACGCGCCGCGCGCGGCCCTGATCGCCAAAGGGTTCAACGTCGGCGCGCTCTACCGCGAGATGAATAACGGCTATTTCAACGACCATTACGTGGCCGCCATCAGCCAGGTCGGCACCCCGGTCTTCCCGCGCGGGCGGCGGGGGTTGTCTGGGTTGATCAAATTCCTGCGGGCGGGCAACATGGGCGGCTTCCTGATCGACCAATACATGTTTGACGGTGCCAATATGACCTTCTTCGGCAAGCTGGCCCCCACCGCGCTGTCCGCGGCCGAGCTGGCGCTGAAATATGACGCGCTGGTGGTGCCGACCTATGGCATCCGCCAACCCAACGGCCTGGATTTCGAGGTGGTTTGCGAGGCCCCTATCCCGCACAGCACGCCAGAAGAGATGACGCAGGCGCTTAACGATTCTCTCGAAGCGCTGGTCCGGGAGCACATGGATCAGTGGTTTTGGATACATCGCCGCTGGAAGCCCGAGCAGACCGAGCTGCGCGAGATTGCCGGCAAGGCCTAGTTCACTTTGGCCGCGGCCACGATGGGCCCGCCAAGACCTTCCTGAATGATAATCACGGCCGGGCGGTCGCCTTGCGCTGTGGTGTCGAAGCTCAACGGCGTTTTGCCGTCCCAGTCAGCCACTTTGGTCCAGCCCATCACCACGTTGTGGTAGGTGATCTGGCGGCCTGCGTTCTCGCCACGCTTGATGGCGACGCTCTCGCTTGGTGAATATTGCACCAGCTGCACCACCATCCGACCGGGCGCGGCGCCTTTGGCCTGCGCGCGAACCATCACGGCCTCGCCGCTGCGTTTGGCGCTGATCGTCACCTTCTCAGGCAAGGCGCTGTGTTTGGCAATCGTGTCGGCCAGATCCATGCCTTTGGTGCCCACAATGTGGTCCTTGCCGCCAATAATCATTTGCGGCGTGTAAATCATCGACGACCCGGCCACAGCGGCATAGCGCCGTTGACGGTCACTGAAGGCGGGGTTGGCGAACGCGTCCTTCCAGCCAAGGTAATCCCAATAATCCACGTGCAAGGACAAGGCGATGACCCCGTCACGCTTGGCCAGCTGGCCCAACAGCGCATCTGCCGGCGGGCAGGACGAGCAGCCCTGCGACGTATAAAGTTCCACGACCACATCCGCCGATGCCTGTTGCACCGGGAGCAGTCCCAACATCAGTGTGGCAGCGATTGCCAGACCCTTACGCATGTGTCGATATCCCTTTTTCGGCTACGCTACACCTAGCCTCCCCCGCGCGATGAGGCCAATCAACCCTTTGCGAGCGTCTGTTATATGTGGCTCCTACAGCCATCGGCGCGTCCCCTTGAAATACGCCTCCGCGTCGCTGCCGAAGGTTTTGGCCAAGGCGTCCTCTTCCGGCAACACAAAACGCGCCTTCAGCACCACGACAAAAATTGGCAGCAAAAACAGGCTGATAGGCTGGCCGCGTCCAAAAATGGCGCCAATCAGGATGATCACCATGGCCAGATAAATGGGGTTGCGCGACAGGCGGAACGGGCCCTCGACGATCAGCTTGTGCGGCATGTGATGTGGCTCGATGGTGGTCTTGCGTCGCCAAAACCACGCCGCCGCCCATCCGATCAGCGCCAGACCAAGGCCAATCAGGCTCCAGCTGAGCGCGGTTGTGAATGTGCCAACAGGAAAGCCGGGCACGACTTTTTCAATGGCCCAGTTCAAAACCAAAAACACGACAAGCCACACAGGCGGAAGATCAGGAAACCCCTTCATGGGCGCACCATGCCGGTGAATACGCGCCGCGCCAACCCCATCATTGTTTCAAAAATACCTCGGGGGAGGAGCGTCAGCGACGGGGGCAGAGCCCCCTAAATACAAAAAGACCCGCACCGACGCAGTCGGGGCGGGCCATTTCTACAGAGAAAATCGGGCGTTACGCCGCTGCAAGATCGCGCAGCACGTAATGCAGCACGCCGCCATGCTCGATATATTCTTTCTCGATCGCGGTATCGATCCGGCATTTCAGCATGATGTTTTTCACGGTGCCGTCGGCCATCGTGATCTCACAAGGCACTTCGGACAGCGGCTTCAAATCGCCCTCCAGCCCGGTGATCGACACGGTTTCTTCACCGGTCAGACCCAGCGATTTGCGCGAGTCGCCCCCGGTGAATTCAAACGGGATCACGCCCATACCCACCAGGTTGGAGCGGTGGATACGCTCAAAGCTCTCGGCAATCACGGCCTTCACACCCAAAAGCGCGGTGCCTTTTGCCGCCCAGTCGCGCGACGACCCTGCCCCGTATTGCTCGCCCCCAAAGATCACCAGCGGCGTGCCGTTGGCTTGATGCGCCATGGCCGCGTCAAAGATCGAGGTCTGCGCGCCATCAGGGCCCTTGGTGTAGCCACCCTCAACGCCGTCCAGCATCTCGTTCTTGATGCGGATATTGGCAAACGTGCCGCGCATCATGATCTCGTGGTTGCCCCGGCGCGAGCCGTAGCTGTTGAACTCACGCGGCGCGACCTGACGGTCGATCAGGTACTGACCCGCAGGGGTCGATTCCTTGAACGCGCCAGCTGGTGAGATGTGGTCAGTGGTGATCATGTCACCCAACAGCGCCAGCACTTTCGCGCCCTTAACATCCGCAATCACGCCGGGCTCCGCCGACATGCCTTGGAAATAGGGCGGGTTCTGCACATAGGTCGAGGTCGCCGGCCAGTCATAGGTCAGGCTGTCGGTGGTTTCCACGCCCTGCCATTTCTCGTCGCCTGTGAAGACCTCGGCATATTTCTCCATGAAGGCTTCGCGGGTCACGGTTTGCTCGACCAGTTCGGCCACCTCTTGTGACGTCGGCCAGATGTCTTTCAGGTAAACGTCATTGCCGTCCTTGTCCTGAGCGATGACGTCCGATGCGAGGTTGATATCCAACGTTCCGGCCAGCGCGTAGGCCACCACCAGCGGCGGCGATGCCAGATAGTTGGCGCGTACGTCAGGCGAGATGCGGCCTTCAAAGTTGCGGTTGCCTGACAGCACCGATGTTGCCACCAGATCGCCCTCGGCAATCGCATCCGACAGTTCTTTCTGGATCGGGCCGGAGTTGCCGATACAGGTCGTGCAGCCATAGCCCACCAGGTTGAACCCAATTGCGTCCAGATCTTCCTGCAGCTCGGCCGCTTCCAGATAGGCCGAGACTACCTGAGAGCCCGGCGCCAGCGACGTTTTCACCCAAGGCTTGCGGTTCAGCCCCAACGCCCGCGCTTTACGCGCCACCAGCCCTGCCCCGATCATCACATAGGGGTTCGATGTGTTGGTGCACGACGTGATCGACGCGATCACCACCTTGCCGCTTTCCATCGTGTAGTCTTCGCCTGCAACGGCCACTTCTTTGCCCATCGGGCGTTTGAAGGTCTCTTCCATCTCGCGGCGGAACGCAGCACCGCCCTCGGTAAGCGCCACGTAATCCTGCGGGCGTTTCGGGCCCGAGATCGCAGGCACAATCGTGCCCATATCAAGGCTCAACGTGTCGGTGTAGATCGGGCGGTAGCCCGCGTCGCGCCAGAAGCCGTTTTCTTTGGCGTAGGCCTCAACCAATGCGATGGTTTCTTCTTCACGGCCGGTCGTGCGCAGGTAGCGCAAGGTCTCGCCGTCAATCGGGAAGAAGCCACAGGTCGCACCGTATTCCGGGGCCATGTTGCCGATGGTCGCCCGGTCTGCCAGTGGCAAGCGGTCCAAACCTTCGCCGAAGAATTCGACAAATTTGCCCACCACGCCTTTTTCGCGCAGCATCTCAACCACTTTCAACACGAGGTCGGTGCCGGTGGTCCCTTCCACCATCGCGCCGGTCAGCTCAAAGCCGATCACTTCGGGGATCAGCATCGAGATTGGCTGGCCCAGCATCGCGGCCTCCGCCTCAATCCCGCCAACGCCCCAGCCCAGCACGGCCGCGCCGTTGACCATGGTCGTGTGGCTGTCCGTGCCCACCAGCGTGTCGGGATAGGCCACCATCTCGCCATTCTGGTCGGTGTCAGACCAGACCGTTTTGGCGAGATATTCCAAGTTCACCTGGTGGCAGATGCCGGTGCCGGGCGGCACCACGCGGAAATTGTCAAACGCGGATTGGCCCCATTTCAGGAAGGTGTAGCGCTCCATGTTGCGTTCATATTCGCGGTCCACATTCATCTGGAACGCGCGCGGGTTGCCGAACTCGTCGATCATGACCGAGTGGTCGATGACCAGATCAACCGGGTTCAGCGGGTTGATCTTTTCAGCGTCGCCGCCCAAAGCCACCAGCCCGTCGCGCATCGCGGCCAGATCGACCACCGCCGGAACACCGGTGAAATCCTGCATCAAAACGCGCGCCGGACGATAGGCAATCTCCTTCGGGTTCTTGCCGCCGGCCTTGCCCCAATCGGCAAAGGCCTTGATGTCCTCGACATGCACCGTCTTGCCGTCTTCAAACCGCAGCATGTTCTCCAGCACCACCTTCAACGCGGCAGGCAGGTTGGAAAAGTCGCCCAAGCCGGCCTCTTCGGCGGCCTTGATGGAGTAGAAAGCATAGGACTTGTCGCCAACTTTCAGGGTCTTGCGGGTGTTGGAGGTATCGTGTCCGACAGTGACGGTCATGGGCTGTGCTCCTTGAGGGCTGTGGCGATGACAATGAATTTGGCCCTGCTCTACCGCCAAGCGGGTAAAGGGATCAAGGGGGATTCCGACATTTTCGTATACTATTGCATACAATTCGATACGTGCGGCATGTTTTGCCCCTCCCTTCCCTGCGCCGCGCCAATCCGCTAAGGCGGTGAAATGGAATTTTCGGTTCATGATCTGGCCTGCCGACGCGGCGACCTGACGGTGCTTTCGGGGGTCAACCTGACGGTGCGGCCGGGAACCGCATTGATCCTGCGCGGGCCAAACGGGTCCGGCAAAACCACGCTGTTGCGGTGTCTCGCCGGGTTGACGCCGCCTGTCGCGGGGTCGCTGGGCTTTTCCACCGATGACGTCGCCTACGCCGCCCATGCCGACGGGCTGAAGGCGCAGATGACCGTCCTTGAGACAGTGACCTTCTGGGCGCAAATTTTCGGCGCGCACGATGTGGCCGCGGCCCTTGATGCGTTTGATTTGCGCCCGTTGCTGGAGCGGCGCACGCAAAACCTGTCTGCCGGGCAAAAGCGCCGCCTGTCGCTGGCGCGGCTGGTGCTCACCGGCCGGCCGCTTTGGGCGCTGGATGAACCGACCGTGTCGTTAGACACCACCGCCGTTGCGCAATTTGCGGACGCCGTGCGCGGCCATCTCGCAGGCGGCGGCGCGGCCGTCATCGCAACCCATATCGACTTGGGGCTGGCAGAGGCCGAAACGCTGGAATTGTCCCAATTCAGGGCCGCGCAAACAGGTATGGGCGATCCATTCCTGGATGAGGCCCTGTCATGATCGCCCTTCTGCGACGTGATTTGGCTTTGGCCGTCCGCGCGGGCGGCGGCTTCGGCCTTGGCCTCGCCTTTTTCCTGATCCTGTGCCTTCTGGTGCCGTTTGGCGTCGGGCCTGAAAGTGGCACGCTTGCGAAAATCGCGCCGGGCATCCTGTGGGTGGGCGCGTTGCTGGCCTGCCTCTTGTCGCTTGACCGCATCTTCCAACTGGATTTCGAAGACGGCACGCTGGACCTGCTTGCGACCTCACCATTGCCGCTGGAAGGCGTGGCGACACTGAAGTCGCTGGCTCATTGGATCACGACCGGCTTGCCGCTGACAATGGCCGCCGCCCCGCTCGGGCAGTTGCTGAGCCTTCCGGCCCAAGCCACGCCATGGTTGGTTTTGGGGCTCGCGCTTGGCACGCCCGCCTTGTCGGTGATCGGCACGTTCGGTGCGGCGCTGACGGTCGGGCTGAAACGCGGCGGGTTGCTGATTTCGCTGCTGGTGCTGCCGCTCTATATGCCAACCCTACTTTTCGGGGCCGAGGCCGCACGCCGCGGCGCAGAGGGGCTGGACGCCACGACCCCGCTGCTGTTGATGGCGGGGATATCCGCGGGCTGCGTGGCGCTGCTGCCGTTTGCGACGGCGGCTGCTCTGCGCATGAATTTGCGGTGACGTAGCGGTAAAACTCTTCGTCGAAGAGTTTTGAGCAATTTTCTTCGGACGAAGAAAATTCCAACCGCCGTCGCTAACATTCTCGTGGGTTGCGATTGCGGCGCACTGCCAGCTCAAGTAACACCGGCATCATGTCGCTTTGGAGATACGCCAACCCCACGCAGTTCATGCGTACCACGTCGTGGATGCTGCCGCTCTTTTCCGTGTCGGCGGCCATCAGCGTGGCGACGGGGCTGATCTGGGGCTTCTTCTTTACCCCCGATGATTTCCGCCAAGGCTCCACCGTCAAGATCATTTATCTGCACGTCCCCTCCGCGTTGATGGCCATCAATGCCTGGCTGATGATGCTGGTTGCCTCCCTGATCTGGTTGGTCCGGCGCCACCATGTCTCTGCGCTTGCGGCCAAGGCGGCCGCGCCTGTGGGGTTGACGATGACGGTGATCGCCCTGCTCACCGGCGCAATCTGGGGAGAACCCATGTGGGGCACCTATTGGGCCTGGGATCCGCGCCTGACCTCGTTTCTGATCCTGTTTCTGTTCTACCTTGGCTACATCGCGCTGTGGCAGGCGATTGAAACGCAAGATACCGCCGCTGATCTGACCTCAATTCTTTGCCTGGTCGGGTCGGTGTTTGCATTGCTCAGCCGCTATGCGGTGAATTTTTGGAACCAGGGTCTGCACCAGGGCACATCAGTGCCGGTGGCCACCGGCGAACGCTCAGTCTCGGATGTGTTCTTTGTGCCGCTGGCGATCTCTATGGTTGGGTTTGGGTTGCTGTTCATCGCGCTGGTTTTGCTGAGAACGCGCACCGAAATACGAAGCCGAAGATATAAGGCGCTGCTGGCGCGCGAACAGGCCGCCGCTGCTGCTCCCGTTGAAAGTCCCGCGCAATGATGCCTGACCTTGGAAAATACCAGGACGCCGTCCTGAGCGCATATGCGGTGTCCCTGTTGGCGCTGATTGCAATCATCGCGCTGTCGGTCTGGCGCAGCCGGGCGGTGAAGCGTCAGCTTGCGCAAATCGAAGCCCAGCTGGGCGAAAAGCCCAAATAAACTTTAGTAGATGTAACGGATCTGGTCGCTCCAATACCGTTCCATCCGGCGCAGCGATCCGTTGATTTCGTCAATTCCGTTTGTGCCCAGCAAGCCGTTCTTTTCCATCCCCTCCGCGTGGCGGGAGAACAGGCCCTGCACGTGGTCGCGCACTTCGCGCCCTTTTTGGGTCAGACGCACCCGCACCGAGCGGCGGTCAATCTCGCAGCGCTGGTGGTGCATATAGCCCATTTCGACCAGCTTCTTGAGATTGTAGGATACGTTTGACCCCTGGTAGTAGCCGCGCGACTTCAATTCGCCTGCCGTGACCTCGTTGTCGGAAATGTTGAACAGCAGCAATGCCTGGACGGCGTTGATGTCCAAAAGGCCCAGCCGTTCGAATTCATCCTTGATGACGTCCAGCAACAGGCGATGAAGCCGTTCCACGAGGGCGAGGCTTTCCAGATAGCCTGCCATGAAATCATGCGCCTCCGAGGGCATGAAACGTTGCTGAATACTCATCATTTTCTCCGTGGCTTAACTGCTCTTGAAGCGGTGATAGAGCCTCAGAGTTGAATATTCGGTTAAGCCAAAAACGGAATTGAGAAGAATTTTAGCGTTTTAGCGCGCCGCCAGTGGCCACCACATGTGCCATAAGTGCGGCGAAACGGTCCGGCGCGGCGGCCTGCCCCGAGGCCCAAGCATACATGTCATGGTCGTTTTCGCTGAGCATCTCATCATACAGCGCCAGATCCGCGTCGCTCAGCCCGTCCAAACCCGCGGCGGCAAAACCGCCCAAAATCAGGTCCATCTCCTTGATGCCACGCCGCATGGAGCGCAGCTTGAGACGGCGCACCCGCGTCTCGCGCGGCTCGTCATGGCGGGGCTCTTCGCGCATCAGACGCCGTCCAGCATGGCTTTCAGGCGCTTCTCCATCCGGCCCATGCGGTTGGTCAGCCCCCTCATGTCGGCCTGGGTGCGGCGCAGGTCGACCAGCAGCTCGGCCATGTCGGCGGGCAGCGCGCCCTCCTCATCCATGTCGCGCAGCCCCTCGCCCTCGCCGGTCAGCAGCCACATGATCGATACGTTCAACATGCCCGCCATCATCTGCAGCTTGTTGGCGCGCGGCTCGTTGAGGTCCTGCTCCCAGCCGCGCACGGTCTTCAGCTTGACCCCCAGCTTGCGGGCAAAGGTTTCCTGATCCAGCCCCAGCCCTTCGCGGGCGGCGGTCACACGGTCGCCAAATGTTGCCGTGTCATTGCCAAAATAATCTTCTGCCTGCTCGCTCATCGGTGTCTCCATATCAGCGCTTGAACGCGCCTGCTGCCCTGCCTAAAAGCCGAAGAGTACATATGCAACCTGACGAGGCGTCACACTATGTCTTTCCTGTCCGAAACCCTGTCCCGCGTAAAACCGTCCCCCACCATTGCGGTGACGCAAAAGGCCGCTGAGCTGAAACGCGCCGGCAAGGACGTGATCGGCCTTGGCGCGGGGGAGCCGGATTTCGACACGCCGCAAAACATCAAGGACGCCGCTGTGCAGGCCATTGCGGACGGCAAGACCAAATACACCGCGCCAGACGGCATTACGGAGCTGAAAGAGGCGATTTGCGCCAAGATGAAACGCGACCACGGGCTGGACTACACCCCCGCGCAGGTCTCGGTGGGCACTGGCGGCAAGCAGACGTTGTATAACGCGCTGATGGCGACCCTCAACGAGGGCGACGAGGTTGTGATCCCCGCCCCCTACTGGGTGTCCTACCCCGACATGGTGCTGCTCGCAGGTGGCACCCCCGTGGTGGCGGAGGCCTCCTTGCAGACCAATTTCAAGCTGACCGCCGACCAGCTGGAGGCCGCGATCACGCCAAACACCAAATGGTTCATCTTCAACTCGCCGTCCAACCCGACCGGAGCGGGCTATTCGCGCGAGGAGCTGAAGGAACTCACCGACGTGCTGCTGCGCCACCCGCATGTCTGGATCATGACCGACGACATGTACGAGCATCTGGCCTATGACGGGTTCGAATTCTGCACCCCGGCGGAGGTGGAGCCAAAGCTCTACGACCGCACATTGACCTGCAACGGGGTGTCCAAGGCCTATGCCATGACCGGCTGGCGCATCGGCTACGCCGCCGGTCCCGAAAAGCTGATCGCGGCGATGCGCAAGGTGCAGTCGCAATCCACGTCGAACCCCTGCTCCGTCTCGCAATGGGCCGCGGTTGAGGCTTTGAACGGCACGCAGGATTTCCTTGCGCCCAACAACGAGACATTCGTCCGTCGCCGCAATATGGTGATCGAGATGCTGAACGCGGCCGAGGGCGTTTCCTGCCCGACGCCGGAGGGCGCATTCTACGTCTACCCTTCCATCGCTGCCTGCATCGGCAAAACCTCGGCCGCTGGCACGCTGATCGAGAACGACGAGGTCTTTGCCACGGCCTTGCTGGAGGAGCACGGCGTTGCCGTCGTCTTCGGCGCGGCGTTCGGGCTCAGCCCCAACTTCCGCGTCAGCTATGCGACGTCGGATGAGAACCTGAAAGAGGCCTGCACCCGCATTCAGGCTTTCTGCGCGGGGCTGACTTAGGGACCCGCGACTTCGCGAAACAGCGCTTTGGTGTTAGGATCCTCCAACTCAGGTCGGAGGATCCAATGAACGAGACAACAACAGGCCAGTGCTTGTGCGGGGCGTCCAGCTTCAGCGTCACAGAACCCCATAAATTCGCGATTCAATGCTATTGCCGGGACTGCCAGCACGTCTCAGGCGGGGGGCATCTGCCGCAGATCGGCGTCGCCCGCGCCGCATTCTCTTCCGCAGGGCCGGTCAAGACCTACACTCAGAAATCGGACGCGGGCAGCGACCTGTTCTTCTCGTTCTGCGCGGAATGCGGGTCTCCGCTGTTCAAGGCCACCGGCAAGGCCGCTGACCTGGTCTTCATCTACCCCGGCGCGCTGTCACATCCGCCAGAGGTGGATTTTGGCAACCATGTCTTTGAAAGCAGCCGCCAACCCTGGGACAAAGGTTAACGGGGAATTAAGCGCCAAGAATCCCTGTTCCCCGAGCGCACTGACTTGTGCTAGGCACGCCTAACGTTCACGTCACAGGCAAGTAACAGGACATGGCAGGCGAGCTTCCAGAGTTTTATTTTCGCGTTCGGGAGAACGGGGCCACCGTGTTTCGGGTGGACACCGAGAACCGGCAGCGCCGCATCGACATGTCGGAAATTGCGGTGGTCAACGTCAAGAACGGGCAGATCAAGCCGCATGGCGAGCATGAGCTAACGCCTGACGAGATGGAGGTCATCCAGGACTGGATGAACGAACGCATCGCGGTGATGGAAACCCGCGCCATCGATGACATCTACCGCGCCGTGGATTATCTCAACCTCACAACCCACTGGGCGCAGACCCGCGCCGATGAAGAGCAGCTTGAAGACGTCACTGACGGGCTTTTGCTGGCGATGCATGACCTGCGCACCGTGCTGGTCCGCAAGAAGGCGGACCGGCTCTTGAAGGGTGACGGGTAGAACGAAAACCATGTGGTTGGACTGCCCCACCCTGCCGGCGCCCGATGGCGGGCCTGCTACGCCAGCAGAGGGCAAGCGGGCGGGACTTTACCACCGCGCTTACCCCCCATTATGATGCCACGTCGGACCATTGGCTGACGCCGCCACAGCAGGTCGCACAGCGCATCGGCGTCCCCGTCACGCGGCTGGATGACCCCGCCGAATAATGCCATAGTCGCCAGATGAAGTTGTTGAAACGTTTGGCATCCGCGGGCAAAAGGCGCCTCGTCGGAGCCGCACCCGAAGCCCCGCTCTGGGACCATCTCGACGCCTGCGGCATTCCGTTTCGCACCCCGATGGCCGATCTGATTTCCCAATACGGGTCCTACCCGATTGGGTGGAGCGAGGCTCTCGACACCTGCACGCCGCAAGGCCACGCGCAATTCATTGCGGGGCTGGCCCACCAGCCCACTTTCCAGTTTTCCCGCGACACCGACCTGCTGGTGCCGGCCAACTACTTCTTCTGCGCCGTGCAGGAAAGCGCTGACCACCGCCTCAACTACGCCAAGGCGATCCATGCGCTTGTCGGCCTGTTTGGCAAAGGCGAGCCGTCAAGCACGTCGAACACGGTCGCGCGGGAGTGGCGGTTCGGCCATGCGAGGCTCAGCTGCACCGTCTGGCCGCCTGAGCGCCAGGACAAGGGCCGCAATTCCCGGCACGACATGTTTCCAGAAACCATTACCGAAGCGTCGATTACCTTCACCCCCGCGTGGCGGCCGCCGCTCAGCGCCGAAGAACGCGCCTATTGCGAGACCGCGCAGCCTTTGGATTTGGGCGCGCACCAATCCGCCGCCTACGGCCCTGTCGGCCCGCTGACCCGCGACTGGCCGGGTGACTTGGCGTCCCTGCCCCTCGGCCCGGCTTTCGCGCAAGACGATGCGGCGCTGCTATGCGCCACCGCGCCCGGGCTGGTCGACATCGTGCCACGCAGCTGGATCACCGCCATAGCCCTGGATCGCATCACCGGCGGTCGGGGCGGCATGGAGGCACTTGTGAAGTTGAATTTCGCCCGCTCCGGCCAGACCCATTTGCCAGAAAGCTGGATCACGCTGGCCTACGCCCATGGCGACCCGCACGCGCTGGATGCGCAGGCGGAGCAGTTGGCAGCCCGGCTTGGCCTCGAAATCAAGCTCTATGAAGGTCCTTCGGACTAGCCGCCTTGCGCCACACCTGCCGACATCTCGCGGAAGCGGCGCAGGAAGCGCCACCACAGCAGCACCGTGGCAAACAGCAAGCCGATGACCAGCCCCATCCACACGCCCACCCCGCCATAGCCCAGCGTGATGCCAAGAATGTAGCTGGCTGGGATGCCCATCACCCAATAGCTGAACGCGGCCATGATCATCGGCACGCGGGTGTCCTGGATGCCGCGCAGCACGCCAAGCGCCATCACCTGGCCCGCATCCACCAGCTGGAACAGCGCCGCCACCGCCAGCAGGGACGCGCCTATGGTCAGGATCACCTCCCGGTTCGGCTCGTCGGGGGCGATGAAGCCTTTGATCAGCAGTTCGGGCACACCGAGGAACGCGATCATCGTCAGCCCGACAATCCCAAGCGACAGCCCGACGCCCGCCATCCCGCCGCGCCCCAGCCCCGCCATGTCGCCCCGCCCAACCGCGCGACCAGCGCGCACGGTGACCGCCTGGCTCAGCCCGATATGGATCATGAAGGTGGCGCTGGTGATTTGCAGCGCAATTCCATGCGCGGCCAGCGGCAGCTTGCCAATCAGCCCAATGATCAGCGCGGAGGCGGAAAACATGCCGCTCTCGGCCAGATTGGTCAGCCCAATGGGCCAGCCCAGCCGAAACACCTCGTCCAGCGCGCCCGTGTCGGGCCGCCAGATGCGCTGGAACAAGGCGTGGTCCCGCAGCCCGTCGACCTGCGTGGCATAGAGGCCCAGCGCCGCGAGGGTCAGCACCTGCGTCAGCACCGATGCCAAAGCCGCGCCGCGCAGCCCCATTTCCGGGAAGCCGCCATTTCCGAAAATCAGCAGCCAGTTCAGCCCCGCATTGACGCCAATCGCCGCGACGGTCACCCACAGCACCACCTGCGTGCGCTCCATCGAGGCCAGGTAGCTTTTCAGCACCATCACCAGCAAAGACGGGAACAGCCCGAAACCGGCGATGCGCAGATAGTCTTGCGCCAGCGCCGACAGCTCCTCCGTCTGCCCGGCCAATTGTAGCAAGGCCCCCGACCAGATCATTGCGGGCAGGAACACGGCGGCATAGATCACCGACAGCCACATCCCCATGCGGGTGACGCGGCGTATGCGCATCGCGTCGTCTTTTTCGGCCGCTTCCGCCACCATCGGCATCACCGCGAAGGCAAAGCCCGACCCCATGATGAACACCACAAAGAAGAAGGAGGTCGCCAGCACCGAGGCCGCCAGCGCCGTCAGGTCATACCACCCCAGCATGATGGTATCGACCACATGCACGGCAAATTGCGCCAGGTGGCTGCCAATGAGTGGCAGCCCAAGAACCAGAAGGGCGCGTATGTGCTGGGGGTAGGTCATGGCCCAGCGCTACGCCTGCGCCGGGGCCATTTCAAGCGGTAATGCGCGTCAGTACATGTCACCTTCTTGGCGCGGCGCGGTGGGGTTCGCCTTGTTCTTTAGCTGGCGGCCCAATTCCCTTTCGCATTCCTTCAAGCCGGCCGCCGATGGCCCGCCAAGGCCAATGTCGCAGCTTACCACAACATTCAAATGGTGAGCCCTCTCGCCTTTTGGAATAAGGACGTAGGAGCTTTGGTTGACCTGACTGTCGCTGTGTTCGACGTCGTCCGCTGTGTAGATATCGTATTGCGTGCCTTCGTATTCATACGTGCCAATGCGCTTGAAATTCTCAAACGACGAGCAGGCGCTCACCGCCAATATCAGCCCCGCCGCCAATGTCTTCGCAATTGCCTTCATTATCGGTCTCCCCTTCTCTGTCCCTCTTGCAAGTACCGCGCGTTGCCAACACGCGTTGCCAAAAGGATGGCCCAAAGCGCGGCGTTCGACGTCACCAATTCTGGTGATGCGGCCCAAAAAGTTTGGCTGTCCGGATGTCGCTCCATTTGGTCTCAAATACTCATATGTCCCCGCTGGCCCGACGCGCGCCCTTCGGATCAGGGCGGGCGCCGAGCACCGCGAGGCTAAATATGGCGCGCGCCGCAGGCGCTCAATCAGGTCACGCTTGCCTCACGCGCGGCGGCTGTGACATAGCGGTGCAGCAAGACTGACAGGCGAGACCGATTATGGACACCGACACGCTGCCCCCTTTCGTGGCCCAGGCATTGGACTATCTGGCGCAGGGCTGGGACATTGCCCAAGGCTGGTTGCTGTCCCCCGCCGCATGGTCGCAATTTGCCATTCTGGTGGTGGCTTATGGTCTGGCGGTGGTGGTCAGCCGCATGGCGGTGCCCCGCATCGCCAAAGTGCTGACCCCGCCGGCAGACAATCAATCCGCCCTCGCAACCGCGCGCCGTTTCGTGCTGCAATTCCTGCCGCTGCTCTTGCCGCTCATCGCCTTCGTGTTGACTGGCGTCGGCGAACAGGCCACGCGATCAATCTTCGGCTCCGGCGAGGTCATCGCCTTTGGCAAACGCGTCTTCATCTTCATTGCCGCCCGCATCTTCGTGCGCGACATTCTGAAGGTCCCGTTCCTCAAGCTTCTTGGCAAATACATCCTGATCCCGGTGGCCGCGCTCTATGCGGTCGGGCTTTTGGACAACGCCACGCTGTTTCTGGAAGACACCCGTGTGCAGATCGGCAATATCGGCTTCTCGCTGATGGCGATCGTGCGCGGGGTCATCGCGGGGTCGATCCTGTTCTGGCTCGGTGGCTGGTCCAACCAGCAATCCGCTGACTATATCGAGCAGCAGGAAATCCGCCCCTCGCTGCGCACGCTGCTGATCAAGGCGGTCGAGTTCCTGATCTTCGGCGCGGCGTTCCTGTTGTTGATGAACATCATGGGCATCAATCTGTCCGCTTTGGCCGTCTTGGGCGGCGCCATCGGCGTGGGCCTCGGCTTCGGCCTGCAGAAAATCGCGTCCAACTTCATCTCCGGCGTGATCTTGCTCTTGGAAGGTCAGGCCACCGTCGGCGACTACGTGGAACTCGATGGCGGCGAACAGGGCAAGATCGTCAAGATGATGGCCCGCGCCGCCATTCTGGAGACGTTCGACGGCCGCTGGGTCGTGGTGCCCAACGAGGATTTCATCACCACCCGCGTCATCAACTACTCCGACTCCGGCTCCGCCAACCGGTTCGAAGCCCCCTTCTCCGTCACCTACGAGACCGACATCAACCGCGTCCCTGACATCGTGGAAAAAGCTGTCGCCACCCACAAGGACGTGCTGTCCGAGCCCTTCCCCCCCGATTGCGAGCTGCGCGGTTTCGGCGAAAGCGGCGTCGACTTTGCTTGTGAATTCTGGGTGAACGGGCTGGATGACGGGGAGCATAAATACACCTCCGACATCCTGTTTTTGATCTGGAACGCGTTGAAGGACGAAGGCATCGAGATGCCCTACCCGCGCCGCGTTATCGAAATCAAAGGCGGGATGCCCGGTCAGGACTAGGCGCCCAACCGGCATCAGCCCTCAATACCCCATGCCGCCCTCGTCGCGCACCGGCGTCGCCTCCTTGGGGCGAAGCGCCTTGCCGAACCGGGTCCGGCAAGCCTCCAGGTCTTCACCCTCACACACCTCTATCGGCGACGCGGTCGCAAGGTTGGCCCCCGGTTCATACATAAGCAACACAGCGCCCGGCGACAGGAACGGCCCGTCCTCAATCGCGCTATACACCGGGTAGTCCTTGCCCTCATAGGTGAAGGTCCCTACGCGCTTTCGGTTGCCGTAAACGGTGCACGCGGTCACCAGGAAGCTTAGCGCCAGCGCCGCCAATACAAATCGTCTCATAACACCTCTCATTCTTTGCCCCACAGAGCCGCAGCTTGGCCGCTTTTCCCCGGTCACGCATCACCAATTTTGGTGACGCGCCAGGCCGGCATCGTAGTTTCGGCGCGCACCCGGCACTGGGCGCCCGTAGCGGAAATTCCTTGGTCTGCGCCCGATGCCGGCGCTAGGCTTCGGCTGTGGCACCCGTTGGGGGGCCATTTCACGACCGGTATTTAAGGGGATCATTGAATGACCAACGCATCAGCGACACCGCCAGACATTACAAAAATCATCACCGAGGCCTGCGCGCGCGGCATGACCGTGACCACGTGCAACAGCGGCGACTACAAAGAGCGCAAAGCGGTGCACAACGCGCGGCTGGACAGCGATCCGCTGGTCATCGTGACCTGCCGCGACGCGCAAGACGTGTCTTTCTGGATGCAGTCGCTTGAGGGCATAGACATCTCCATCTCGGTGCGCTCCGGCGGGCATCACCACGAGGGTATGTGCTCCAACGACGATGGCGTGGTGCTGGTGATGCAACCCGACATTCCGCTGAAGATCATCGGTGACTTCGCGTGGATCGCGCCCGGACGCAAGCTCGGCGAGATCATTGGCGAGCTGGCCTCGCATGGTCGGATGATGCCAACGGGCGGCTGCGGCTCGGTCAATGTGGGCGGGCTGACCAATGGCGGCGGCTGGGGCATGTCCTACCGCAACAAGGGGCTGACAGTGGACGCACTGCGCGAGGTGGAGATGGTGCTGCCCGACGGGGAAATCGTGTCCTTCGACAAGGAAAAATTCACCAAAGGCAATACCGACCTCGCCACGGCGAAGGACCTGTTCTGGGCCATCCGCGGCGGCGGCGGCGGCAATTTCGGGGTGGTCACCCGCTTCAAGTTCGAGCTTTACGACCCCGGCCCGGTCTTCACCACCTTCGCACTACAATATGGCAAACCCAGCCGTCACGAGGCGGCTTTGGCGTGGATGGAGCTGTGCAGATCAGCCGATCACAGGCTCAACACATTCGCCCGCATGTCGGTCGCCGATGGCGACGCCATCGAGCTGCGGCGGCCCGCGTTTTCCATCATCGGGGTGTTCTACGGCCCACAGGCAGATTGCGCAGAGGCGCTCAAGCCGGTGCTGGCGAAAGAGCCCTTCTCGATCAGTATCGAGCCGCATGAATTCGGCACGCAGGACAGCTATCAGCGCGCCATGTTCCTGAGCGCCGGGGGCGAAGGTCCCCGCGACAATGCCACCGGCGAGCTGCTGCCGCTGCAGGCCTATGCGTTGCAGGTCGGGGCGCTGTCGGCGGACGGCCCCAAAAGCACCTGCAAAACCCCCGAGCCGCATAAGATCAGCTCCGCCATCGTTGAAGACGGGTGTGATGAGGCGGTCCTAACTGCCGCTGAGGCCTATATCGACGCCCATCAGGACAAGGCGGATACCAATATGTATCTCAGCCTGCACGGCATGGGCGGATGCGGCGCGGATACCACCCAAAATGTCGACGCCGCCTTCCCCTGGCGCGGCAAGGCCTACATGTTGCAGGTGCAAGCGTGGTGGATAAAGGACTCACCCAAGGTGAAGAATTGCGAGATCCTTGACTGGGTCTGCGGCTTCCGCAAAAAGCTTGCCGACACGGGTCACGTTGAAGGCGCGTTCATCAACTTCCCCGACCGCAAACAGAAAATTCGGCTCTATTACGGCGGATCATGGGACGAGCTCTACCGCATCAAAAAGCAGGTGGATGAGGACAACCGGCTGGGCTTCGAGATGGGGATATTGGGGCCACGGCAATAGGCAATGCCCGGGCTTTATCCACCCGGAACCGCCAGCTTTTTCAGGTCCTGCAACGTGCCTTTGAAGTGGTCCAGGTCGACCGGGGTGTTGATCCCTAACACCTTGCCGCTTTCAGAATGCTGCCAGATCGTCCAGCCGGTCCAACCGGTGACAGGGCGCGGCGCGCGTACCCCGTATTCGGCCACCCAAAGCGGGTAATCCGAGAATGAGCCGTCGAAATTGGCGTTCCAAAACGCGGGCTCCGTATAGACGATCGGTGTGACCCCGTAATGCGCCTTCAACAGGCTCAGGAATTCATGCAGGTCGGCGATCATCGCGGTGCGCCCCTGCGGGTGTTGCTTGCGCTCCACGTCCACCATCGGCGGCAGGTCCCCGGGCTCCAGCGTCACGTGTTTGGTGAAATTGGCCAACTGGTCTTTGGGCGGGTCTCCCACCACGTAGAAATGATAGGCCCCCCGCGTCAGCCCGGCGGATTTCATGGCGGGCCAATTGGTGGCAAAGGTCTGGTCCCCCACCGTGTCGCCCTCGGACGCTTTGGCGTAGGCCCAATCCACGCCCGCCCCCTTCACCTTGGCCCAATCAACCGGGCCCTGATCGTGGGACACGTCAACGCCGCTGGTCAGGGTCTCGGCATTGACGGCGATGGGGAGGCTTAAACAAAGCGCAAGCGCGCAAAGCAGCAATTTGGGCATGGCAGACATCTCAAATAAGAAAAGCTATGCCGTATCATTGCCGAAAAAGGCGTATTTGTATACCTCCTTGCCCCGCCCGAGCCGGGCCAAATTAGTACATGCCGCCCTCATCGCGGACGGCCGACCCGGCGGCACGCAGCTGCTTGCCGAATTCCGTGCGGCACGCTTCCAATGACGTATCCAAGCAGGATGCGGCAGCTTTGTGCGGAAAATAGTCGTCGGTGCCCGGCTCGTATAGAAAATAGGCGCTGCCGCCAGAGGAATTGGTCTGATAAGTCATACTGACGATTTGGTATTCCTTTCCCTCGTAGGAATATGTGCCGACCAATTGCGGACTAGAGTATCTCGGTGTCTCACAGGTCCCGATCGCGAACGCGATGACCATGAATAATGCAATTTTTAGTCCCATTTACCACTCTCCTCAAATGCACTGGACGACGCCAAGCGGTATCCAGGTGCCCCAAGCCTACACATTCACCTCGAAAAATCCAGCAATCCCTCTGCCCGCCAGGCACCGCAAACCCTTCCCCCGCCCCGCGCACTCTGGCATACTCAGCCGCAATCAAAAGAGCAGAGCAGCCAGCCCATGTCCGACCTTCTGAAGACCGAATCCGCAGATCAGTATGACGCCTCCTCCATCGAGGTGCTGGAGGACATGGAACATGTCCGCCTGCGCCCCGGCATGTATATCGGCGGCAAGGACGAGCGCGCGCTGCACCACATGGTCGCCGAGATCATCGACAACTCGATGGACGAGGCCGTCGCCGGTCACGCCACCTGGATCGAGGTGGAGCTGCATGATGGTGGCCATGTCTCCATCCGCGACAACGGCCGCGGCATCCCCACCGGCCCGCACCCCAAGGACCCGTCAAAGTCGGCGCTGGAAATCATCTTCTGCACGCTGAATGCGGGCGGCAAATTCTCAGGCGATAGCTACCAGACCTCTGGCGGTTTGCACGGCGTCGGCTCCTCCGTCGTCAACGCGCTGTCGGACTATCTGCGCGTGGAAGTGGCCCGCAACAAAGAGCTCTTCGCCATGGAATTCTCCCGTGGCGTGCCGCAGGGCAAGCTGGAAAAGATCGGCGCGGCCCCCAACCGGCGCGGCACAGCCGTCACCTTCCACCCGGATGCCGAAATCTTCGGCCCGCTGAAGCTGAAACCGGCGGTGCTCTACAAGATGGCCGAAAGCAAGGCCTACCTGTTCTCCGGCGTCGAAATCCGCTGGAAGACCGGCATTGACGACGGCACCACACCGTCGGAGGCCAAGTTCCGCTTCCCCGGCGGGCTGTCGGACTACCTGATGCAAACGCTGGGCGGCTCGACAACCTATGCCGATGCGCCCTTCGCGGGCTCCGTGTCGTTCGAGAAGTTCAACGCACCCGGCAAGGTCGAATGGGCGATCAACTGGACCCCGTCGCGCGACGGGTTCATGCAATCCTTCTGTAACACCGTCCCAACGCCCGAGGGCGGCACGCATGAGGCGGGCTTCTGGGCTGCGATCTTGAAAGGCATCAAGGCGTATGGCGAGCTGACCAACACCAAGAAGGCCTCCACCATCACCCGCGAGGATCTGACGACCGGGGCCGGCGCGCTGGTCAGCTGCTTCATCCGCGACCCCGAATTTGTGGGCCAGACCAAGGACCGGCTGGCCACGGTCGATGCGCAGCGCATGGTGGAGAATTCGGTGCGCGACCATTTCGACAACTGGCTTGCCGCCAACACCAAATCCGCCGGAGCCATCCTCGACTTCCTCGTGCTGCGCGCCGAAGAACGCCTGCGCCGCCGCCAGGAAAAGGAAACGGCCCGCAAATCCGCAACCAAGAAGCTGCGCCTCCCCGGCAAGCTGACCGACTGCACCGCCAAATCGCGCGAGGGCACCGAGCTGTTCATCGTCGAGGGCGACTCCGCTGGCGGCTCCGCCAAAGGCGCGCGCAACCGTGAAACGCAGGCGCTGTTGCCGCTGAAAGGCAAAATCCTGAACGTGCTGGGCGCGGCCTCAAACAAGCTGACCACCAATGCCGAGATTTCCGATCTGTGCGAAGCGCTCGGCTGCGGCATGGGCGCGAAGTTCAACGCTGACGACCTGCGGTATGAAAAGATCATCATCATGACCGACGCCGATGTCGACGGCGCGCATATCGCGTCACTGCTGATGACCTTCTTCTTCGTGCAAATGCGCCCGCTGATCGATCAGGGCCACCTGTATCTGGCCTGCCCGCCGCTTTATCGCCTCACCCAAGGCGCGCACCGCATCTACGTCCCCAATGACGAGGAAAAGGACAAGATGATGGAGAAGGGTCTGGGCGGCAAAGGCAAGATCGACGTGCAGCGGTTCAAAGGTTTGGGCGAGATGGACGCCAAGGACCTCAAAGAGACCACCATGAACCCCAAAACCCGCCAGCTCATCCGGGTCACCCTAGGCGAGGACGTTCCGGGTGAGACCGGCGACCTGGTCGAGCGGCTGATGGGCAAGAAGCCGGAACTGCGGTTCGAGTACATTCAGGAGAACGCGCGGTTTGTTGAGGATGTGGATGTTTAGATATTTGCACTAGCTAGCAACTTCATCAGCTGTGTTTCTGAAATAAACTCGGGCTTACCGGAGGCTTCTCTTAACTTAATAGCCTTTTCAATTTTGGTACCTTTGTGAGTATATTTCCAGTCCCGAGAAGACTCATTTGCTATTATCACGAAATTGGTTTTCTTGCATGGCGACGACTTTGCCCGTGCGCCACATGCAGCAAGGTAGTCCTCAAGAATTCGACGCGGTTTAGTTTCGAAGTTTCCTGTCAACACAAGCAGCGAATTCTCAAAGTCGTCTATCGAAGATAGTGTCGCTTCTTCAAATACCGGCACATATCCAAGCGAACTGATTCCAGTATCTGCGTAGCAATCTCCCACTAGCCGGGTGATCGCGCGACAAATCTCCTGTGATTCCCCCGGGTCGATCACTCCATCATCTACTGAATCCGCACAGCAGACGACGATGGTACGAGAAATGGGATCTTCCAGAACTGACGGTGATGCTGCTGCCATATTAAGCACCCCCTGCGCCTCCTCAAGAGTGATTAGGTCATCACAAGCTATTCCTGAGCAATAGCCCATAAACCTATTTATTTCTGTTTTTTGGCAGTTCTGCTTTAGGTTCTTGCTTCGGAATACAACTATGTCTTCCAGCTGCTGAAAATCCAAAACGTCAGCTTTGAAATCCTCTAGTATGTCGTATGCGTCTTCGTCCCCCATTGCGTCCAACATCTGCGCGCATACAACAACCAAAGGTTCAACTTCACCAAGCTCAATTCTTTGACTCGCCCGGACACCCTCCAGAAACCCAGTAAAATAGCCTGAAAATTTTCCGTTATTAGCCTCACGGTGAACACGCGCAAGTGCATCACTACCAACATCCCAAGTATTCAATTCACTCTCCATACAGAAATATTTTATTTGAAATCACGTTTGCCAAATCGTGGATTAGAACCGCTTTCAATGCAACATCCGTAGTCAAAGCTGGCAAGCCGTAGCACGCGTCGGGTGCATATTAACACGCACCACCCCACCCAAGCCGCGCAGGAATGCGCCGAAACCCAAAGTAAAATACACGAAATCGGGAAACCGCCGCTCCAATTCCCCATGAAACGCTGCCACCCGGTCCCAACCTCTAAGTTACCCCCAACAGAAAGGACCCTATGCAATTCAATTTCATGTACAGCTCGTTCAGGGACTTCTTCTCCTCCTTCACCTCGCCACGGGCGGAGGTCAGGCCGGGCTTGAACCACACCAATCTCCGCGTGCAAAAACGCGGCACCGCCGCCAACCCTGAATACATGTTGCGCTTCAGCTCCTGGGGCAACATCCTCTATGTGCGCCTCGACGAGCACGAGTTTGACCGCCTGGAAGCGGCCTTTGACGAAATCAAGCGGGCCTGACGCGGCCGGCTGGCGGCCCGGGCCCACGCTTCTTTCTGCCAAAAATATGCAATCGACACGGGCCAAACCAGCGCCCCCACCGGCGGCGAGTCACTCCTCCTGCAACGCCTCCAGATACTGCGCTATTGCCAGCATTTCGGGCGACACGGGCGTCATCACCCCGTCGCCCACATCCACCAGCTCGGTCGGGTCGCTGAAGATAAGCCCCCATTCCGGCATGGCGCTTTCGGGCAGGCGCGTGCGGTGGAACCCGTCAATCGTGCTCAAGACCTCGGCCATCGGGAACAACCCGCCATTGCGCGCCGAGATCTGCGTCAGGTCGGCCGGCCGCACCGCCAGCTCTGTCGCCGCCTGCCCGCGGCCCTTGGCGTCCGCCCCGTGGCACCCCGCGCAATTCTCCGCAAAAAGCCGCGCCCCGTCTGGCGTTTCGGGCTCCGGCGCGCACCCGGCGGCCAGAACCGCGGCAAGAAAGGCCAAATATCTCATATGCTGCTCCTGTTTTGGTCCTGCCAACCTAGCCGCCCGCCGCAGCCCTTACTTTGACCCAAATCAAGCCCTTGCCCTGACCCCGCCTGTCGGCCACTCTCCGCCCATGAGACGTGCCGCCCTGCTCCTTCTTGCCCTCACCGCCGCCTGCGGCAGGCCCCTGTCAGAGGGGGAGGAAGCCTTCGCCCGCGCCTGGCACGGCGAGGGCTTGGACACCGAAAAGGTGCGCATCGTGCAGAACCCGCTGATCAAGCTTTACGTCTCCACCTCGCCCATCCCGCCGCGCACCACCTGCGCCGAAAATATCCTGCCGCCCAGCACCGACACGCATTACACCGGCTCCCCCGCGGCGACCGTGCTGTTCAACAAGATCACCGTGAACCCCGACATCGCCGCCCGCGACTACATGGCCGCCTGGCCCCGCGCCGCGCATCTGCGCGCCACGATGTTTCTGGCCCATGAACTGGTGCACACATGGCAATGGCAGCACCGCGACCGCACCGGCTACCACCCGCTGAAAGCCGCCCGCGAGCACCAGTATTCCGAAGACCCCTACCTGTTTGATCTGTCCAACGAGGCCAAATTCCTCGACTACGGCTACGAGCAACAGGGCGCAATTGCCGCCGAATACGTGTGCTGCGCCGCGCTGGACCCCGAGGGCAGGCGCACCCAGCGGCTGAAGGCCCTGCTGGAACAGGAATTCCCGATCCAAAATCTCAGCAAAATCCTGCCCCAAACCCCGGTTGTGCTGCCGTGGAAAGGCGTCATGACCCAAGGCATTTGCAGCTAAGGAGCCTACATGAACACCATCGATCTCACCGGCAAAACCGCAATCGTCACCGGCGGCGCGCAGGGCATCGGGCTGGCGGTGGTCACGCGCCTGCAGGCCTCCGGCGCCAAGGTCGCGGTGTGGGATATGACTGCCTCGGAGGCGGGCGATTTCAACGCAAGCTGCGACATTGCGGATATGGCCTCCGTCCAGTCTGCACTTAAGACCACCGAACAAGCCCTTGGTCCCGTTGATATTTTGGTCAACTCGGCGGGCGTCGCCGGGCCCAACATGCCCATTCAGGACTACCCCGATGACGCTTGGGCGCAGATCGTCGCCATCAACCTGACTGGCACCTACAACACCAACAAGGCGGTGCTGCCGGGCATGCGGGACCGCGGCTACGGGCGCATCCTCAACATCGCCTCCATCGCGGGCAAGGAGGGCAATCCCAACGCCTGCGCCTATTCCGCCTCCAAGGCGGGCGTCATCGGCTTCACCAAATCGGCGGGCAAGGAAAACGCCGATAAGGACATCGCGGTCAACTGCGTCACCCCAGCCGCCGCCCGCACGCCGATTTTCGACCAGATGAGCGAGGAGCATATCGGCTACATGCTCTCCAAAATCCCGCGCGAGCGTTTCCTGGAGGTCGAGGAAGCCGCCAACATGATCGCCTGGATCGTCTCCGCCGAGAACAGCTTTACGACGGGTGCGGTGTTTGATCTGTCCGGCGGGCGGGCCACCTATTGAGCCGGGCGCCCCGCCGCAACAAGGCCCGTCTGGCCAGCTCGGTCTTTGTGTGGATTATCTTGGCTCTGATGTTGGGAGCCATCATGGTCTTTTGGCTGGAACCTGAAACTGAACCGACATTTGTGCGCGTATCGATCATTGAACGGGGGACCTCCCGCACCAGCTCCGAAAACGCCGCCCGAAGCGAGCCCGGGATTGTCATAGAATTGGCCGACGGATCACGCAGAACTCTTCCGAGCCTGTATTACGCGCTTCACCCCGAACTTGCGGAGGCTTGCATGCGTCAAACCACAACGCGGTTCTCCGGCGTCGACAAATCAACGCTCATCCCGCCGCAAAACTGCCCCTAACCCTTCGCCGCCAGCTGCGCCTCCAACTCCGCGATCCGCGCGCCCATTTGGGCCAACGCCTGTTGCACCTCGCCCTTGGTGTAGCGCTCGGTGATATATTTCGGGCAATTCCACTCGAAGCTCGCCACTGTCACGACCATGCCCCGCTCCACCTTCAACCCGTCGCTGCCCTCGGTGAGCGTCTCCATCACCGGGTCGTCCAACCCCACAACCCGCGCATGGCCATAGACTTTCAGCCGTGTCTTCGACGCGTAATCAATGAAAAACAACGACACTCGGTCGTTGCCCGCAATGTTCCCGGTCGAGATATATTGCCGGTTCCCCCAATACTCCGCCCACCCAAATTCCTGCGCGTTCAGCACCTTGGCAAACCCAACCGGCCCGCCACGATGCTGCATGTAAGGCCACCCGGTCTCCGACACGGATGACATATAAAACGAGTCTCGCCCCGCAATATATCCCATCTCCGGCTCACCCAATTCCGTCTTCATCCGCTTCTCGGACGCCTCATATTTGGCGTACATCTCGCGGCTGCCCTCAGCCTCCTGCAGCGCCTTTACGGCAGGGGTAAACGCGATCTCATGATAGACATTCGGCATCGACACAGCTCCATAGCATTCCATTAAGGTTAACGCGCCCCGCCAAAGATCACATCTCCCGAATTCCGCACAAACACCGTGCACCCCTCTTCCCTTTCGTCGCGCAACGCCCCACTCTTTCCATGTTCCAAAATATCCCCGCCGGAGGCTCCCGCCATGACCAACACATCCTACGCCCTGATCATGCTGGTGGCCGGCATCGGCATCCCCGTGCTCGCCGCGCTCAACGCCGCTTTGGGCCGCGCCATCTCGGCCCCTGCAGCCGCCTCGGTGGTGCTGTTCGTCGTAGCCTTCCTGACCTCGCTCGCCGTGGTGATCTTCACCGGCCCGCAGGCCATAGCCAAGGTCGCCACGGCCCCAAAACACCTGCTGCTGGCGGGCGCGCTGATTGCGTTCTACGTGCTGAGTATCACCTATATCGCCCCGCATTTCGGGGTCGGCAACGCGGTGTTCTTCGTGCTCCTGGGCCAGCTGATCTCAGCCGCCGCCATTGACCATTTCGCGCTGTTCGGGGCCACGCAAACGCCCCTGACTTGGATCCGCGCCTCTGGCATCACGGTGATGGCCGCGGGCGTCTTCATCACCCAAATCGCCGCCCGCTAGCCTAACGCCGACACGCTCGTCCACAATGCATCCGGCACATCGACCACATCCATCTCGCGCCGCGCAGCGCCGGGCACGCGCGCGCCCTCTTGCGCCTCCACGGCCTCAGCCACCCGCGCAAAACGGTCGAAAAACGCGTCCGTGTAGGTGCCGGGGTCCATCACGATGTAGAACTGCCCCAGCCCATGCGGCGGCCCGTCGGCCAGCTTCAACCCGCCAACGTCAAGCGAGTTGACCGACCCCGTCATGCCCGCCGCCAGCAGCTCCACCATCAGCCCAAAGCCCCAACCCTTGTAGCCCCCAGCCGAGACCAACGCCCCGCCCAAAGCGGCCTCCGGGTCCTCCGTGGGTTCCCCGTCCGCATCCACAGCCCAGCCCAGTGGAATGCTCTCCCCTGCCGCTTTCGCCATGGTGATCTTGCCCAAGGCCACAGCCGAGGTCGAAAAGTCGAAATGCATCCCCACGCCACCACCTTTGGCAGGCACAGACATCGCAATCGGGTTGGTCCCGATCGTCTTGGCATTCCCGCCAGGAGGAGCAACCACCGGCGACGCATTGGTCATGCCAATCGCCACCAAACCAGCCTCTGCAAATTGCTCCGTAAAGAAGCCCAGCGAGGTGCAGGTATGCGCATGTGCCACGGCAAATGACGCGGTGCCGTTCTCCCGCGCGGCCGCGCAAGCCTCAGAAAACCCGCGCGAAAACGCGGCTTGCGCAAAGCCAAACTTCGCATCCGCCTTCACCGCACCGGGTCGCACGCGGGTCACCTCAGGCTCCACCGAGCCCGACACCCGCCCTGATGCCAACTGCGTGCAATAGCTTTCCAAATAATACAGCCCGCAAATCACATTGCCCGTCTGCTCCGCCCGCCGAACGGCGCGAGCCACCTCTCGTGCGATCCATTCGACAGCCCCATGCGCGCGCAGAGCCGCAAAAGAGACGTCTTCAATCTGGTCCAGCGTTACCTCAGCCACCCGCCTTCTCCTCCAACATCAGCCATTCTTCTTCCGCATTCTGCAACGCGGTGTTGCGCTCTACCAAAGCCTCGCTGGCTTTGGCAAACTTGGCGGGCTGCGACGTGAACAGTTCAGGGTTCGACAGAAATTCGGTCAGCTTGGCGATCTCGGCCTCCAGACGCGCCATCTCGTCGGGCAGCGCCTCCAGCCGGTGCTTTTCGGTAAAGGACAAACCGCTCTCCGCCTTCTTGGCCTCCGCCGCCTCCCGCCCTTTGGCGCGGCGCGACTTGGCTGGCCCATCCGACAGCACGACATCGCCGCCGCCCTCACGGGCCTGCGCCTGATAGTCAGACCAGCCGCCAGCATAAACCGTTGCCTTGCCGTCCTTCAACGCAATGGTGGTGGAGGCCACACGGTCCAGAAAATCCCGGTCGTGGCTGACCAGAATCACCGTACCGTCATAATCGCCGATCAATTCCTGCAGCAAATCCAGCGTCTCGATGTCCAGATCGTTGGTCGGCTCGTCAAGGATCAGCAGGTTGCTTTCCCGCGCCATGATCCGCGCCAAAAGCAGCCGCGCCTTCTCGCCGCCGGACAGCGACTTGATCTGCGCGCGCGCCTGCGCCTCGTCAAACAGGAAGTCCTTGAGATACCCCACCACATGTTTCGGCGTGCCGCGCACAGAGATATGGTCGCCCATCCCCCGCACCCGGGTGGCGGGGTCCTCGGTCAGCGCGCCCCACAACGTGTCTTCCGGGTTCAGCGCCGCGCGGTTTTGGTCAAACACCGCCATATCAAGATTGGTGCCCATCTTCACGGTGCCGCTGTCGGGGTCAACCTCCCCCGTCATCAGCTTCAGCAACGTGGTTTTGCCCGCCCCGTTCGGCCCCACCAAGGCAATCCGGTCGCCCCGGTTCACCTTGATCGAGAAATCCCGCACGATGGTCTTGTCCTCAAACGCCTTGGAAACGCCGTCCAGCACAAACACCTGCTTGCCGGACTTGCGCCCCGCATCCAGCTCCATCGCGGCCGTGCCCTGCCGTTTGATCTGGCTGGCGCGTTCCGCTCGCAGCTCCTGCAACGCCCGCACGCGCCCCTGATTGCGCTTGCGCCGGGCCGAGATGCCTTCAACCGCCCACCGCGCCTCCGCCTTGATCTTGCGGTTCAGCTTGTGGCGCTGCGCGTCTTCCTCTTCCCACGCCTTGTCGCGCCACTCCTCAAAGCGGTCGAACCCTTGTTCCTGACGGCTGACCTTGCCGCGATCAATCCACAATGTCGCCCGCGTCAGCGCCCGCAAAAACGCCCGGTCGTGCGAGATCAAAATGTAGGCCGCCCGCGTGGTCGACAGATGGTCCTCCAACCACGCAATTGCCTCGATATCCAGGTGGTTGGTCGGCTCGTCCAGCAACATCAATTCCGGCGCTTCCGCCAGCAGCTTGGCCAAGGCCGCGCGGCGCCGCTCTCCACCGGATGCGGCCTCGACCGTTGCATCAAGGTTAAGCTTCAACCCCTCCGCAGCACTCAATAATTTGTATTCCTCGGAAGGGTCCATCTCGCTCAACGCGAAATCCCCCAACGTGGCAAACCCCGACAGGTCGGGCTCCTGCTGCATGTAGCCGGTGGTCACGCCCGGCGCCAAAAACCGCGCCCCGGTGTCGGGTTCCACCAACCCGCCCATCACCTTCATCAAGGTCGATTTGCCCGACCCGTTGCGCCCCACCAAGGCGACGCGGTCGCCCTGCTGGACCACCAGCCCAAGGTCGGAAAAAACAGGATCCCCGCCAAAGGTCAGCGAAATGTCGGTCAGTTGAAGGAGGGGTGCTCTAGCCATGCCGACAGGCGCTAATCGCTCGGCCCCGGCGCGTCAACCTCACGGCTTCTTTCTGCTGAAAATATGCAAATCACCCGGCCACCGCCCGCAGCGCCTTCGCCCGGGCCGGCGGGATGGCGGCAATTTCGACGCCTGTAAACACATGCAACGTCCCCAGATCACGGTCCACGACCGCATGGTCGCTGACCCAGCCGCCCATCGCCAGATAGGTCCGCAACAGCGGCGGCAGGCCCTTGACCCCCAACCGCAGGTCCGACGCGCCGGATGTCACGACATCCACAAAGGCCACCACCTCGCCCGCCTTGACCTTCGGACGCCAGGGATCGGGCCCCAAATGCCGGTCGTTGAGCAAGGACAGCGCGTCCAGATGCCGATCCGCCGCCGTGCCCTCAAAGGAGGAGCAGCCAAAGAGCAGCCCCACCCCATGCGCATCGACATGCGCCGTCACCGCGCCCCAGGCAACACGCAAAATGTCGGGATCCAGGGCCCGCGGCGAGACGCAGAAACGGCCGACCTCGGCCATCGCGCCCTGAAATCCCGATAGCCCTGCCAAATCATAGAATTGCGCGGCGTAGCTGCGCGAAATTTCGTCCCCTGAGGCCAACGTCATCATCCGAAAGCAGCACACCAATGCACCCGTTTCGGCATCCTCCACCAGCACGTGATCGCAGCTTGCGTCATACGCATCACGATCCACCCCCTCGCCGCCGCGAAACACCCGGTGCCGCAGGCCTTGCGCCGCCGCCAAATCCGCCGCGCCACACGCGAAGCGGGCCGTGTAGCGGCCACGCGACAGGCGGATGGGCGTTTGCAACATGGGGCGGTTTTCCTTCACTCAGGTCACACAAGCGCGAGCCGCTATTGGACAGCAGCACACACGCGATTAACTATGGCGCAACGCAAAGCCTAAGCATAGCCCGTAACGGGCGCATGACGTTGGCAGTTCAGGAGGGATCACCTATGGTCGACAAAGTCATCAAATCCGACGCCGAATGGCGCGCGCAGCTCAGCGACATGGAATACAAGGTCCTGCGCAAACATGGCACCGAACGCGCCTTCAGCAATGACGCCTTCCCCAAAACCGGCGGCACCTATTTCTGCAAGGGGTGCGGCACACCGCTGTTTGAGGGCAACACCAAATTCGATTCCGGTACCGGCTGGCCCAGCTTCTATGCGCCGATTGACGGCGAAAATGTCGGCGAAAGCCAGGATAACAGCTGGTTCATGAAGCGCACCGAGGTGCATTGCAATGCCTGCGACGGCCATCTGGGCCATGTCTTTCCCGACGGGCCGCAGCCCACGGGGCTGCGCTACTGCATCAACGGGGCGTCCCTGACCCATGAGCCAGACGGCGGCTGAGGGGCAAAATTCTTCGTCGAAGAATTTTACTTGAAAATCCTCGGTGAGGATTTTCCGCCCTATCCTCCCAGCGCCTCGCCCAGGTCAATCCGGCCGAAGTTGCGAATGATTTGGCGGATGAAGGTCACATCCCGCACCGATGTCTCGGTGACGCGGCGCGACAGCGTAACCACCTGCCCGCGTTCCAGCCCAAACCGCTCCACATTTGTCACCGTGTCATTGCCATCAAAGCGGATCGCCACAACCTGGCGGTCGATTTCTTTTGGCTTTTTCGCGCCGAAATGGCGCACTTTTGAGCCGATGTAGAAATAGCCGCCTTCGCGCAGCACGCCTGAGGCCGCCGGTTTGCCGATAACGGCCTCGACGCTGTCGCGGGTGTCGACCCCCACGATGATGGCGTCCAGGTCCTCTTGCGGCGGGATATAGCCGTGCTGGCGGATGATTTCCTGGCACGCGCTCAGCGCCATTAGCGCCGCGCAAAGCAGCAGCGGAACTGCCCCCGCCGTTTTCCGGTTCATTGCCCGCAACATGCCCGCACCCTCACGTCTTGCTCTTTTGCTTGGCTTAGGCTTACAGAAGGAACCCAAGCTGTTCAAGAAAGATGCGGGAGCGCCGTTCACATGTCTGACACAAATCCATTGTTCTTCCGCACCGCTGACCTGCCCCAAAAGCGGATCACGCCGCTGGAATTTGCCGCAGACGCGGCCCAGCGCGCGGCCATGGCCGCCGATCTGGAGGTCGCCCAAATCAAGAAACTGGCCTTCAAAGGCACGCTACGCGCCGCGGGCAAGACCGACTGGACGCTCACGGGCCATCTTGGGGCCACCGTGGTGCAGCCTTGCGTGATCACGCTCGATCCGGTCACCACGCGGGTCGAGGAGGACGTGACCCGGCACTACATCTCGGATTGGCAGGACCCCGAGGATGCCGAGGTAGAGATGCCCGGCGATGACACATCCGAGCCGCTGGGCGCCGAGATCGACGTTATGGCCACGATCACCGAGGCCTTGTCGCTGGCCATCCCCGCCTACCCGCGCGCCAACGGCGCGGAACTTGGGGCGATGGTGCATGCAGAACCCGGCATCGAGCCGTTGAACGAAGAAACGGTAAAACCCTTCGCCAGCCTCGCAGATCTGAAGAAGAAGATGGAAAACAAGGGCTAACCCGCCCTAATTGGCGTTCTGGGCCACGAATTCCCCTTAACGCAGCTCCCCAAAAAGGGGTAAGCTGCTACCATGTCTGGATCCTTACAAGAATTCGAAAACAGCCCCTATTTCTGGCTGTTCTTTGTCATCGCCTTCCCATTGTTGTTCCTTGCGATCTGGTCTTTCGTGCTGTGGATCACGGCGCGCATGTCGGGCTGGAACGTGCTGGCACGGCTTTACCCCTATTCCGGCGAAGAAGCGCTAAAATGGCAACACCGCGGCGGCGGCGGCGTCTACCGTGCCCACCTGCCCTTTGCCGGCATGCGCGGCCGCCTGGCCGTCGGCGCCACCAAGACGGGCATCATCATCAAACCACCCTTCATCTTGCGCCCTTTCCACCCGGCCTTCTTCCTGCCCTTCGACAAAATCGTGGCCGAGGAGCCGCTGACCATCCTTTCTTTCGACTTCGTGCTGCTGACCATGCAGGACGCCCCCGACCTGCGTATCGGCATCCTGACATCCGCACGCGAGATGGCCGAGGCTGCGCGACAATAGGCCGGGCCTGTTGCCAACGTGACGGGAAGTCTGCTTTGAGCCCAAATTGACTGTTGCTGCAAGATACACGATCGGCGGCTAATCGCAGAAAGTGGACTTTGCAAAGTATTCCAAGATCAACAGAACAACTTACCTCTTATATTCAAAACTATCGAGTAAACGGGATGTCGCCATAGGCCCAAATGACTGTGCCAGCACACGCTAGAACAAAACCAATTGATGGTAACAGCTTGCGGACTGGATGCACCCAGCCTCTCTCAAACGTTCTGTACCCAGTCGCGTGACCCAAGTTGGCGAACTCGACAAAAACTGAAGCGGCAACCAACAATGCACCTGACCTCTGAAACCAATACATGGGCTCTTCGGCGCAATCGCGACGGTCCCAGCCGAAACTGAGACAAACGAAAACAATCGAAGCGATTAGAGACAAAGCGGACAAAACTTCCATGCTTACACGGTACGACATGTTCCAAGTTTTGAAGTCTCCAGTAACCTCATTTTCATGAAATTTTTGTGCCTCTTGACCGCGCCAAACAAGCATCCACGAAAGGAAAGCTATGCGAATTTCTGTTCTCTTTTCTCGGGTCCACACTTGTTCAATTCCCATTTATGGCGGCCGAGCAATACGTTCAGAACAATCCGTAGATTAGGCTGAGTCCTGCAAGCGTTTGCTCATGGTTGGTGGGCGATCACACTGGATTTGTCTTAGTGCGGACACTCTCAAAATGCCAACATTATCCGTTCGGTTACTTGGTAAACGCCATGATACAATGTCCGCTTTGGGTTGGAACCGCTCATCGAGCGTATTTGCCTAGAGGTCTGTTTTGTCCCGCAATGCAGCCAACTGAGACAGGATAGTGGGGAGCCTTCGTCGACTGTCCGCTTACGAGCCCAGGTGGACATCCATTTTGCGAAGACGCTAAGATCATCTGTGTCGTTTAGCCAAGATCTTGCACCCATTCTGGACGTCGTAAAACGGATCGACCCGAGCTTTGGATCGGTCGATCCTGAACAGATCGCTTCTCATGCCGAAGATGCCCATCGGTACGCGTCAGGGACTGCAAAAGACCGTTTCCTGCTTTCGGCGATGCGTCTGCTGGCCCTGTCAGGCAATCGCCACACGCGCCTGATCCCCAATGATGCAATCCATGTACTGCCGCTTCGATTCGTAACAGTCGGGACGTCGGTGTTCCTGACGAAAGCATCAACGCCGGTCGCAGAATTTGCGCCCTGCAAGCTGGTCGCGGTGAACGGCGTCCCTGTCGAACGTATCGAACGCGCGGCAGAATGCCTGTTGGCGGGGACATCGCAGAGGAAACGCGTGATCGGGCCGCTGCTATTTGCCTGGCCGGCGGCTTTGGTCCATCTGGGGTGTGCATCAAGCGGTGACAAAACCCAATATCAGTTTGAAACTGGCGACGGGCACACAGCCAAGGCGAATGTGTCTATCTCTGATGCTGTCCCGGCGTCGGAATTCTATCCCAGCAACGAGCATGGCCAGGTTGATCCCGTCTGGTCCCCAAATGGTTTTGTGGCCATCCACGACTACGCCGATGACGGCCTCGCATTGACGCTGCCAAGTTTCTTCGATCCTGACGAACGCGCGTTCCCCGAAGCAATTGACAGGGCCGCCACTTGGGTCCGGTCCCGGCGCGACGGCTTCCTTGTGATCGATCTTCGAGGCAACACAGGAGGCGACTTTCTGGCGACGATGCCGCTGATCGACGCTATCACCGAAAGCGCCCGGACAAACGGCTGCGCCGTGCTGGTGGATAAGTTCACCTTCTCTGCTGCAATCGTCTTTGTCGCGATCCTGCGATATCGGCTGAAGCGCAAGCTGCAAATCATCGGAGAAGACATGGGCGACGGTCTCAGGTTTTTTGCGGAAGGTGGCCTGATCGAGCTGCCAGCCAGCGGCGCATCCATTCGCTACTCAACCGCGCTTCACGATTGGGAAAACGGGTTGGCTGATCAAACGACGCCGCCCGAAATCGCGCGCCAGATTGTGGCGGTTGGCAAGCTCGAAATTGATCGGACTTGGGTCACGGCACCTTTCGACGCGACGCCGAAAGATGTCCTGTACAGACAGCTGATCAATGATTTGGCTTAACTGTCAAAAGGCCGCAATGGGTCGCATTGCATCCTTTGCCCCCCACCGAACGCCCCGTTAACCACCTGCTAAATCCACGCGGCTATACCCCTCCCCGGGAACCCGAGGCGTCTTTCGAACGCCAACTACATATCACGGATTGCGGCAGTTCGTTCAGGGCTGCCTTGCGATCACCGGTGACAAGGCAAGGCCGGTCTGCGCACAAAACGCAGGCGGGAACCGCTTCCTCTGATATGGATCAGGGTGGCGCCACCTTTCTTTCGCTCCCGAACGATATGGCGGGATGGCCAACCCCATCCACACCAAGCTTCGAGACACCCACCACCTGCGCGGGGCCAAAAGCCCCAAAGCAGGCATTGGTGCGGGCATGCGCAGCAGCGTTGCTCATGTGTCGGACGCGTTGACCACCAACAACTCCAGCCGCTTCACCTCCCGGATGACCCGGTCGGCCTGCATTTGCGGCGCGAGGCTCAGCTTCAGCTGCACCGCCATGATCATCAGCACGGCGGACGATATCCCCCATTTCACCGCGGCCAAAACGTCGACGGCAGCAAAGAGTTGAACCGCGCAACAAACGCCCACGATGAACAGGACCGCCTGCACCACCATGATCACCCATGTCACCCAGCCCAGCTTGCCGCCGAACTGGCTGAGGCCAAGGGCGAGGTAGCCCAATTCCTCCGTCTCCTTGAGTATGTCTTTGTCCTGCCCGGTCAGGGCGGCCTTGATCAGGTCGTCGAGGCGGGTTTTTTCGCTATTGGTCATTTTCTTCTCCTTTCAGAGTGGTTCTCAATTTGTCGCGCGCCAGCATCAGGCGGCGTTTCACGGTGCCAACGGGGACGTCCATCGCGACGGACACCTCCGCGACACCCATATCGTCGAGGTAGAACAGCGCCACCGTGGCGGCCTGGTCGGGTGGCAGGCTTGCAATGGCGCGACGCACATGGGCCGCACGCACCGCATCCGGCCCGGTTTCGGGCGCGGCGTCTTCACGTTCGGCCAGCAGCGCGGCGCTGAGCGCCCGGTCGCCTTGCTTGCGTTTGATCACCGCAGCGCAGCGGCGGGTCACGATCCGGGTCGCCCAGGCCGGGAACGCTTGGGTGTCCCGCAGGCCGCTCAGGCCCTTGAAAATGGCCACCCAAGCGTCCTGAACCGCGTCGCGCGCCTCTTCGGGGTCCCCCAGCAATCGGGTGGCATGCACCTGCAACCTGGGCCCGCGCAACGCAACAAGCTGCTCCATCGCCGATCGCTCGCCCAATTGGGCGGCGGCCACGAGGTAATGCTCCAAACTGCGCGATTTACGGGTCACCGACGTCCTGCCTTTTTTGCCGTTGTCATATCTAAGGTGCGCCGGGCGGATGATCTGGTTCAATCCGGGGCCAAAAAAATCTGCAAAGGCCCTGGTCTTTGGCCCCCGCCAAGGCCGCATGGGGCTTGCAAATATGTAGAATCCAAGTATATCCCACGCTTCTTTCGGAAAACGGGCTGGACTGGCCCCCGCTGAGTCGTTAGACGCAGCCCGAAGCGCCCTCAAGGGGCGACAATCAGATGACACGCGAGGGCCTTTGCCCCTCCCCCAACGAGGACGACACGATGGCTGTCCAGCAGAATAAAGTTTCCAAGTCGCGCCGCAACAACCGCCGCGCACATGACGCGCTGAGCGCAGATGCCCGCAACGAATGCTCCAACTGCGGCGAGCTGAAGCGCCCGCACCACGTTTGCGCCTCGTGCGGCCATTACGACGACAAGGAAGTTGTTGCGATGGTGGACGAAGTCGAACTGGACGACGACGCCGCATAAGCTTAGGCTGAACTGGCTTACCGCAAGGTAGGGTAGAACAGTTCGGGCAGGCACGCCGTTGGGCACATCTAAGACAGTTATTTCGATCGACGCCATGGGCGGGGATCGCGGACCGGCGGCAGTTGTCGCCGGTATTTCCAAATCTGCGGCCAAGAATCCCGACATCCGGTTCATCGTGCATGGGCCGCGGTCGGAACTGGCCCCCCTGATCTCCAAACGCAAACTGGACGCGCAATGCGAAATCCGCGACGCGGCGGAAGTGGTGTCGATGGACGCCAAACCCTCCTATGTGATGCGCCACGGCAAGAAGACCTCGATGTGGTCGGCCATTGAAAGCGTGCGCGACAAGGAGGCGGATGTCTGCATCTCCTGCGGCAATACCGGCGCGCTGATGGCGGTGTCGATGATCCGGCTGCGCAAGGCCGAGGGTGTCAACCGCCCCGCCATTGCCTGCCTCTGGCCGTCGCGCAACGCGTCTGGCTTCAACATCATGCTGGATGTGGGCGCCGATATCCGCGCCGATCAGGACGACCTGCTGCAATACGCGCTGATGGGCATGAGTTACGCCCGCAACGGGTTTGGGCTGAAGCGCCCGCGCGTGGGGCTGCTGAATGTGGGCACCGAGGAACACAAAGGCCGCGCCGAGCTGAAAGTGGCCAACGATATCATCGCCGACGCCGCGCAAGCCAATGATTTCGACTATGTGGGTTTTGTGGAGGGCGGCGACATCCCCAGCGACCGCGTCGACGTCATCGTCACTGACGGGTTCACCGGCAATGTGGCGCTAAAGACCGCCGAAGGCACAGCTTCCCTGATCTCGGAACTGTTGCGCGCCGCGTTCAAATACACGCCGCTGTCGCGCATCGCCTCGCTGCTGGCCTACCCCTCGCTGAAACGCCTTTCGAAACGGATCGACCCGCGCCAGGTCAATGGCGGGGTGTTTCTGGGGCTGAACGGCAGCGTGGTCAAAAGCCACGGATCGGCGGACGCCACCGGCGTTTCGGCGGCGATCAAGCTGGGCTTCACGCTCGCTCAAACAGGATTCACCGAGAAGCTGGCCGCACGGGTTGCATCCAATGTCACCTCGGGCCAAGGTGACGAACGCGACGCCGCTGAGACCAGCGGTGATGCTGGGGATCATAACGACCAAACGGATAGCAAATGACACGCAAAGCCATCTTGCGCGGGGTTGGGCATTACCTGCCCGCAAGGGTCGTAGAGAACGCCGAAATGGAGAGCATGGTCGACACGACCGACGAGTGGATCAAGACCCGCTCCGGCATCGAACGCCGCCATTTTGCCGCCGAGGGGGAGCTGACCTCCGATCTGGCCATCCATGCCGCCAAGGCAGCCCTTGCCGATGCCGGGATAGGGGCAGAAGACATCGACGCGCTGGTCGTGGCCACCTCGACGCCTGACCAGACCTTCCCATCTGTGGCGACCGTGGTGCAGGGCGCGCTGGGCACCAATGGCTTTGCCTTCGACGTGCAGGCCGTCTGCGCGGGGTTCGTCTACGCCATGTCGACCGCCAATGCGTTCATCACCTCCGGGCAGGCCAACCGGGTGTTGGTCATCGGGGCCGAAACCTTTTCGCGCATCATGAACTGGGAAGACCGCACCACCTGCGTGCTGTTCGGCGACGGCGCGGGCGCGGTCGTTCTGGAGGCGGGCGACGGTGACGCGGGCATTCTGGCCACAGATCTGAATTCCGACGGGCGGTTCCGCGACCTGCTTTACGTTGATGGCGGCGTGTCCTCCACTCAGACCACCGGCGTGCTGGTGATGCAGGGCAAGGAGGTGTTCCGCCACGCGGTCGAAAAGCTGGCACAGACGGCGGAAACGGCGCTGGAAAAGGCCGGTTTGACCCCTGACGACGTCGACTGGATTGTGCCGCATCAGGCCAATTCGCGCATCATCACCCGCACCGCGCAGAAGATGGGCGTGTCGATGGACCGGGTCGTCATGACCGTGCAGGACCACGGCAACACCTCGGCCGCATCGATTCCATTGGCGCTGTCCGTGGCCAAGTCAGAGGGCAAATTTGCCCCCGGCCAGGTGCTGGTGATGGAGGCAATCGGCGGCGGTTTGGCCTGGGGCGCCGTGGTTTTGCGCCTGTAAGCGTCGTTTTTGCGCTTAAACGGTGTGTTGCAAGCCCTTGATATTGACTCTGAATTTGCGCGTCCCCTATCGTGGCTGAAAAATAAGTGAATTCAACGTCGGGGGACATAATGAGTGCAAAGACACTAACACGGATGGATCTAAGCGAGGCGGTGTTTCGCGAAGTAGGCCTGTCCCGCAATGAATCGGCTGATCTGGTCGAAAGCGTTTTGCAACACATGTCCGACGCCCTTGTGCGCGGGGAGCAGGTGAAAATCTCCTCTTTCGGCACGTTCAGCGTCCGCGAAAAGTCGGCCCGCGTGGGCCGCAACCCCAAAACAGGCGAAGAGGTGCCAATCCACCCGCGCCGCGTTTTGACCTTCCGCCCGTCCCACCTGATGAAAGACCGCGTCGCAGACGGCAACAAGTCCTGATCGCGACACCAGCGGGGGAGCAGTAATGGCTGACAAGGCGCGCGACGCGTTTCGTACAATTTCCGAGGTGGCCAACTGGCTGGACATCCCGGCCCATGTGCTGCGCTTTTGGGAAAGCAAATTTAGCCAGATCAAGCCGGTCAAACGCGCAGGCGGACGCCGGTATTACCGCCCCGCCGACATGCGGCTGATCGGCGGCATCAAAAAGCTGTTGCACGATGACGGGCTGACCATTCGCGGCGTTCAGAAGATGCTGAAAGAAGATGGGGTGAAGGCCATCTCCGCCCTCGCCCCGCCATTGGACATGCCATCGGAAGAAGAAGGTGCCGCCCGTCGCAAGGCCCGCCGCGCCCGCCGCGCCGCCCGCCAGTCGGAAAAGACCGACGCAGCGCCCGCGCCTACCCCCGCAGCACCCGCACCTGAAGCATCACACCCGGAAGAAGCCGCAACAGAACAAGACGCCCCCGAGGCCCCCTTCACCCATGTCGAGGACGCCCCCGTTGGGGGCGACAACGTGGTCCCCATGATGGGCCGCGACACCGCCCCACCCAAGGTCGCGCCTGCAGAGGACTCCGACCCCGAGCCCGACACTGAACCCACATTCGACCTTGAGAGCGAACCTGAAACCGCATCAGAGCCAGCCCCCGCGCCAGAACCAACCCCTGCGCCAGAGCCGGAGCCGGAGCCAGAGCCAGAGCCAGAGCCAGAGCCAGAGCCAGAGCCAGAAATCGCCGAGGCCGCACCCGATGTCACGCCCGAACCGGACCCCGAACCGACCCCCGCGGCGCCAGTCGACGCACCCCCCGCACCCGATCCTGCCAGCATCATGCTGGACGCGGATCAGGCCAACGCCGTAGCAAACCGCAAAGCGCTGCGTCATGCCTCGACCGTGGGCAATCTGTCGCCGGAACGGGTCAAGGCCGCGTCCCGCGCTGCCGAACGCCTCAAGACCCTGCGTGAGCGTATGGCCAACGACGCAGCCGCCCCCTAGGCGCGGCGATTGAACCGGCATCCAACCGAATGACGCCTAAATCCAAAACCGGCCCTTGCGCGCCCGCGCAAAACTCGTATGAAGGGCCATTCGTCGGGCTATGGCGCAGCCTGGTAGCGCGTCCGTCTGGGGGACGGAAGGTCGCAGGTTCGAGTCCTGCTAGCCCGACCAATCACCAAACGCTCGTCCCCTTGGGGTGCGGGCGTTTCGTGTATCAGGGGTGTGAAACGTGACAACGCAGATGGCAAACGGGGTCCTGTCGGACCGGCAAATGACCGCGATGATCGCGTCGGGCCAGATCACGTCTGAGACGACAATCACCGACGGCCAGATCCAGCCCGCGTCCCTTGACCTGCGCTTGGGATCAACCGCCTACCGTGTCCGCGCCTCGTTTCTGGCCGGCAAAGGGAATACTGTTGCGGACCGCCTGAAACTGTTCGAGATGCACAAGATCGACCTGACCCAAGGCGCGGTGCTGGAAAAGGGCTGCGTCTATGTGGTCCCTCTGCAAGAAGGCCTCGCCCTGCCCAAGGGCATGACGGGTGCGGCCTCGGCCAAATCCTCCATCGGGCGGCTGGACCTGTTGACCCGGGTCATCACTGACAATGGCGTGGAATTCGACCGTGTGCCCGATGGCTACCAAGGCCCGCTCTATGTGGAAATTTGCCCCCGCTCCTTCTCCGTCGTGGCGAGGCAGGGGCAGATGCTGAACCAGATCATCTTCCGCGTCGGCAAAACCATCATCACCGACGACGCGCTGAAAGCGCTGCACGCCGAGACCCCGATTGTCTCCGGTGACGCGGTCATCTCAGACGGGCTGGGCTTTTCGGTCGATCTGAAGCCTGAACAAGGCGACCTCGTAGGCTACCGCGCCAAGCCGCATACTGGCGTTATCGATCTCGACAATCTGGCCCATTACAACCCGGCGGAGTATTGGGAAGAAATCCGCACCACCGATGGCCGCATCATCCTCGATCCCGGCGCGTTCTATATCCTCGTCAGCCGTGAGGCGATCACCATCCCGCCCAATTGCGCCGCCGAAATGGCGCCCTACCTCGCCATGGTCGGCGAATTCCGGGTGCATTACGCAGGGTTCTTCGACCCCGGTTTTGGCCATTCCACGGAAGGCACCGGCTCACGCGGGGTGCTGGAAGTGCGCTGCCACGAGGCCCCTTTCGTGCTGGAACACGGCCAGGTGGTTGGCCGGCTCGTCTATGAACACATGTCCGAGGTCCCGGCCCAGCTTTACGGCATCGACATCAAGTCAAACTACCAGGGTCAGGGCTTGAAACTCTCCAAGCATTTCAAAGCGCCCTGACCCATCATTGTTTCAAAAATACCTCGGGGGTGTGGGGGCAGAGCCCCCACGGATCGGCGCGCGAAGCGCGGCGAAACTAGGTTTTGGCCAAACGCTCCCGGTGGATCACGTAAAGCCCCGTCGCCATGATCACCGCCGCCCCGGCCCAGGTCCACATATCTGGCAGCTGGCCAAAGACGAAATACCCGTAACCCGTCCCCCAAATGATCAGCGAATAATGCACCGGGGCCAGCACCACGGCTTGCGCCAGCTCCAGCGACTTGATCACCAATGTCTCGCCGCAGGCTGCAAGCGCGGCCAGCCCCAGCAGCAGGGGCAGCTCGGTGCTCAAATCCGGCATTTGCCACACGAAGGGCAGCGGCACGGTCAGGATCAGGCTCGAAGTGATCGCCGTATAGGCCACGGTGGTCAGGGTGCTGTCTGCGCCGCTCAGCACCCGGCTGAGGATCTGGCGCAGCGCAAAGAATGTGGCGGCCACCACCACCAGCAACATCGCGGGATGCACCACGCCCAACCCGGGGCGGATCACCATCAACATGCCAAGAAACCCCACGCCGACCGCCATCCAGCGGCGGCGGCCGACCCGCTCTTTCAACACAAGCGCGCCCAGCACGGTGACCACGAACGGGGCCACAAAGCTGACCGCCACGGCATCGGCTAGCGGCACATAGGCAATCGCAAAGATGAAGAACGTGCCGGACCCGACGGCCAACACCCCGCGCGCGATCTGCAGCTTGGGATTGGCGGAACGCAATATGCCCCGCCCCTTGATCGCCAACAGGACCAACACCCCCACCAAGAGCCCCAATTGCCGGGACCAGACGATCTGGACCGGGTGCAGGTCGCTGGTCAGCAGTTTGGCCAACGTGTCAGCGCCTGAGAACAGGAACATGCCAAACGCCATGCAGGCGATGCCTTTCAGGCTTTCGCTGCGCAAAGGGGCGGAGGCTGACGTCAGCGGAGAGATTGGCGGAAGCGCGATTGCCCTGCCCTACCCCTGCACTACGAAAGAGCCGCGCTCGCCCAGGATGTATCGCGCGACATCGACGTAATCGAAGGCCAGCGAAATCACGATGATGCCCAGAATGACCCACATAATCCGGCGCGGCCAGATGGGCATGTCGATACGCCCGATCTGCCTCCAGAGGTAAATCGCCAGCGGGGTCCAGAGGATCAGATGTGGCAGGCCCAGCAATTTGACATAGCCCATCTGCCCGAACATCCAGACCACGCTGACCCCGGCCAAAAGCGACGCGATCAGTGTCCAGACGGCCACCATGCGGGACGGTTTCCAGAAAAGCAGCGCCACTGGCAGGACGAAGGCCCCGAGAAACAGCACATTGAGCCAAATCCCGACCCATGCGGGCTGAAGGGCAATGGCCTCTTCAAAACTCATCTGCCACCCCGGCGCGCCATGCGCATCGCTTGCTTGGCGCGTTTGCTTTGCTCCGCAGCGATCCGTTGCTGCTCCGGCGTCATCTCTTGCGCATGGGCGGTTTTGGCCTGCCGCTTCGACATCATGCCAATGCCCTTCTTGATCCCCAAGCGCATCAGCTGACGCAACAGGATACGGACGGCCATGTTGATAATCTGGTTCATGACGCTGGCATAGCACGGGAACGGAACCGCTCAAAGCGCGCGTTGGATCATCGCGTCCAACGCGCTGTCGGGCGCGCCGTAGCTGACGACGCGCACGTCCAGCCCAGAGCGCGAGAAGCAGCGCAGCGCTGCCTCAATGGCATCCGTGATCCACTCTTTGGGATTGCCGAAGGCCCCGCCGCCGAGCAGCGTCAGGAACACGCGGTCATTGCCGGTGGCCTCTGCGTTCAGAATGGCGGCGTGAAGTGTCGCCTCGTAGGCGGCGTTCAGCACCATGCAGCCCAGAGGCTTCCACAGGGTTGGCGACAGGCCGGAATAACTGACAGGCACGGCGCTGCAATAGGCTTGGGTCACCCTTATGTCAGTGCCGGTGACGCTGGTGTCGCCTTGCAATCCGATGCGCAGCAGCCCGTCCATGTCGGGCATTAACTTGGTATTCACTTCATGCAACGCAGCCTCGCTATGGGGCAGAAGGTAGCCGTTCTCCATCCGCCAATAGCTGCCCACATCGCCCAAAGCCGCCTCCAAGTCCGATGCCATGTCGAGCTGACGATAGATCAGCTGGCCGCGATGCGGGCCGAACGGCAAGAAGTAGTTGCGAAACAGCGTTCCGGCCCCGCAGGCTATGGCGCAAACCGGGCCCTGGGTGTGGTCATGGGCGTAGCCGGTGATGCCGTCCTCAGGCGTCGCCTCTGGGCTGATCATCTCCAACAGGTTGAACTGGGAGGCCACCTGAAACAGCGCCCCCGCATGCGCCGCGTCGCGGTGCAGCGCGGCGGCGTCGGCCACGATTTGCGACGCTCCTATGGGTTTCCCCCGATCCAGCAGCCCCGCCGTGCGGGCGCGCAGGTCTGACAGGCTGGGGGTGGTGAGTGTCCCGAAATGCAGGCGCCGCCCGTCATGGCGGCTGACCAGTTCCGGCCCATCGACATCAAACACGTCCCAGACCTCGGCATGCCCGTCAGAGGACAGCCCTGTGAGGTCGCGAAACCAGCTCAATCCTCGAACAGCTCGTTCTGACCCTCGGGGCTTTCATCCTCGTCCTCGTCATCATCGGGCAAGGCATCCGCGCCGGGCGGCGGGCGGTTGTCCAGAAGGCCCGCAGCGCGCAATTCCTTGAGGCCCGGCAGGTCGCGGGCGTTTTCCAGCCCGAAATGGTCGAGGAAATGCTGGGTGACCACGTAAGTGACGGGCCGGCCCGGGGTCATGCGACGCCGGCCAAAACGGATCCATTCCATCTCGATCAGCTGATCGACGGTGCCGCGCGACACGGACACGCCGCGAATTTCTTCGATCTCAGCGCGGGTGACAGGCTGATGATAGGCGCAAATGGCCAGCGTCTCGATCGCCGCGCGGGACAGTTTGCGGGTCTCAACTGTCTCTTTTTGCATGAGAAATCCAAGATCGCCCGCCGTGCGCATCGCCCATGCGTCATCGACCTTGACCAGATTGACGCCGCGCCCATCATAGCGTTTGCGCAGATGCACCAACGCCTCCGCCGGGTCCGACCCATGCGGCATGCGCGCGGTCAGTTCGCGCACCGAGATCGGTTCTGCCGAGGCAAAGAGGATGGCCTCAACCATGCGCTCCTGCTCGCCCATGGGCGGGGCCTCGAACAGGCTGTCATTTTCGGGGCCCTCGGCCTCTTTGGTCTCAGTTTCTTCGGTCATTTTCGTCTCGTTTGCGGATTTGGATGGGGGCGAACACGTCGCCCTGCCTCAATTCGATCTGACCTGCCTTGGCCAGTTCCAGCGAGGCCGCAAAAGTGGCTGCCGTGGCGGAGCGGCGTTTGACGGGGTCGGTTTCCCACCCCTCGGGCAGCCAGCTTGTCAGGTCCGACCATTCGCCCGCGAAGCCGATCAGGCCGCGCATACGGTCCAGCGCCTGCTCCATCGTGAAGACCTTTTCGCGGTCCATCACAAAGGGGCGAAACTCGTCCTTGGTTTTGATCCGCGCATAGGCCTGCATCAAATCCAGCAGCGTGGCGGTGTAGGTCACCTTGCGGATGCGGGTCACATCCTCGGGGATACCACGGGCAAAGAAATCGCGGCCCAGCTGGTCGCGGGCCATCAATTTGGCCGACGCCTCACGCATTGCGGCCAGCCGTTCCAACTGGAACGCCAGATGCGCGGCCAGTTCTTCGCCTGAGGGACCTTCTTCGGTGGGGTCCGGCGGCAAAAGCAGGCGGGATTTGAGGAAGGCGAGCCATGCGGCCATCACCAGATAGTCGGCGGCCAATTCCAGCCGCAGCTCTTTCGCCTTTTCGATGAATAGCAGGTATTGCTCTGCCAGTTGCAGGACGGAGACCTTCCGCAGGTCGACCTTTTGGGTGCGCGACAGGGTCAGCAGCAGGTCCAGCGGGCCTTCGAAACCGTCCACATCGACGATCAGTGCCTCGGCGGCCAGACGCGCCTCGACCCCCTCGGTTTCCCACGAGGTGTCTACCGTTTCACTGCCCGGAGCATCCGACATTTTTACAGGCTACGCCCTACCCAGAAATAAGGCGCTCAAGTTCGCGGGTGGCGGCTGAAATGTCAATCTCTGTTGGGGTTTTGCGCTGCGCAAGCGCCGCATCCGCGCGGGCCTGCGCCTTGGGTGGCATGGGTCCGCACATTTCGGCCACGGCGACCATATCCGCCATCTCGCCATTGCAATGCAGCACCAGATCACAGCCTGCGTCGAGCGAGGCTTTTGATCGGTCCGCAATCGTGCCCGACAGCGCCTCCATCGAGATGTCGTCGGTCATGATCAACCCGTCAAAGCCGATATCTTTGCGGATCATTTCCATCGCCTTTGCGCTGGTGGTGGCGGGCTTGTCGTCGATCACCGGAAACACAATATGCGCGGTCATGCCCATCTTGATGTCGTTGAGCTGCTTGAACGGCGCGAAATCCAATTTCTCCAGTTCGTCGCGGGACACATCGACGGTGGGCAGGTCCTTGTGCCCGTCCACCACTGCGCGGCCATATCCGGGGATATGTTTGAGCACCGGCAGCACCCCGCCATCGAGGAAACCCCTGACCGTTTCGCGGCACATGGCCACCACCGTGTCCACGTCGTCGCCGTAGCAACGGTTGCGCAACACGGGGTGGCTTTCCGGCCAGATCACATCGGCCAAGGGCGCGCAGTTCACGTCGATGCCGACTTCGTGCAACTCCTCGGCAATCAGCCGGTTGCGCAGATACATGGCGCGCGCGGCGTTGTCGCCTGCCGCCTGCATCTGGTCCAAGGCCGGAAGATACTCCCGCCACTCAGGGGCGCGCATGCGCTGCACCCTGCCGCCTTCCTGATCAATCAGGATCGGCGCATCCCAGCCAACAGAGGCCCGCAGATCATCTGTGAGCCGCTTCAGCTGCGTTCGATCAGCGATATTTCGGGCAAATAGAATGAATCCCCACGGGTTTGCGCTTGCAAAAAACCGAGATTCCTGGGGGCTGAGCACCTCGCTTTCACAGCCGAAAATGACGGAATTACAAGGCATTACAAATTTCCTCTGGCCATGTCGGGCCAAGCGGCTTGTGATTGTGCAACTTTAGCGGGCCAAAACGGGGATGCAGGCGGCGTTTTCGGCCACCAGCACCGCGCAGAACCGGCGAGAGGCGTTTAGATCGTCAAACCCGACCGCCCGCAGCCGGTAGAATGTGCGCCCGCCGCTTTTGGCTTCCTGGATCAGGCGTTGCTTGCCCTCGATGTAATCCTCAAACTTGCCCGCGATCTTGTTCCATTCGGAAATGGCGGTTTCGCGGTCATCATAGGCGCCCAGCTGCACCAACCGAGTGCCGGACGCGATGCTGGCAGGGTCCACCTCTGTGATCGCCTGTACAGAGCCGACGGCCGCAGCGATCGCCGCGGTCTGCTGCAAGTTCTGCAAATCCACCTTCGGGCGAAGCGCAGGGCGCGGTGATCGTTTGACCCCCGGCACGGACGGATCCACGGCAGGCACCTCCGGCCGCGCCAGAGTGGTTTGAACCTCGCCAATCTCACCTGTCAGGGGTTCCAGCGGCTCCACCCCATCGGCCAGGCGCGACGCCAAAAGTTCGGCTTGCTGCTCGACCGTCAGGTTTTGCTCTTCAAGCGACAGTGACACGACGGTGCCGATGGCCTCGGCCACCTCGTCCTCTGCGACCACCTCCGTCTCGGAGGGCGCGGCGAGGATGATGTCGTCATTGGTCAGGTCAATCGGTTCGGGCGCAAGGATCACTTGGGGCACCGGCCCCTCGGCCTCCCCCTCGGCTTGCACTGTGTTGACGGCCAGCCCCTGATGCTGGGCCAATTGGCCGCCTGCATTGTCAGGTTTCACGCGAGCCGGTCCCTCAAGGGCGCGGATCACCGGCACCTCGGTCACGTCGCGGATCGTCAGCTGGTAGCCCCAAATGCCAAGGCCAATCACGAGGGCCACGGAACTGGCCGCACCCACATAGCTCATCATTTTTGACAGGATGCCGGGATGGGCCGGGACTTGAAATTCCTGCCCGCCATAGGGCTCGTTTTGCGCACCATATGCGTCGTAGTCGTGATGTGCCATGTCAGCCTCTCCGCCCCCGGGTTCAAGCCCGGATGGTCTGTCTTTAACTCTGCTCGTCACTCGCGGCAGGAGGCTGATCGTTTGGCGTCAGCGCATCTCGGTAGCCGGAGTTACGCCCAGAATACCAAGACCTGCGGAAATAACAATCGCCGTGGCACGTGCGAGCGCAATTTTTGGCAAGGATGCGGCCTCAGAGTCCTGCAAGAACCGCAATTCGGGCACGTCGTTGCCCCGGTTCCACAGCGCGTGCAGTTCTCCGGCCAGCTCATAGAGGTAGAACGCGATGCGGTGCGGCTCGTTCGTGCGGGCGGCAATTTCGACCAACCGCGGCCATTCGGCCAGCTTTGCGGCCAACGTCAGCTCGGCCTCATGCGTGTTGCCAGACAGATCGGCCTTGGCCAGCACCGCGTCGGACATGTCCCAGCCCGCGTCCTGCGCCTTGCGCAAGACCGAGCACACCCGCGCATGGGCGTATTGCACGTAGAAAACCGGGTTGTCTTTGGACTGCTCCAGCACCTTGTCCAGATCGAAATCCAGCGGCGCGTCCTGCTTGCGGGTCAGCATGACGAAGCGGGTCACATCGGGGCCTACCTGATCGACCACGTCGCGCAACGTGATGAAGGTGCCGGCGCGTTTCGACATCTTGAAGGGCTCGCCGTTCTTGGTCAGCTTCACCAGCTGGGTCAGCTTAATGTCGACCGGCACCTTGCCGTCAGACAGCGCCGACACCGCCGCTTTCATGCGTTTGACGTAGCCGCCGTGATCGGCGCCAAACACATCAATAAGGGCGTCGAACCCTCTGGAAACCTTATCATAATGATAAGCAATGTCGGGCGCGAAATAGGTCCACGCCCCGTCCGATTTCTTGACAGGCCGGTCCACATCGTCGCCGTGTTCGGTTGACTTGAACAGCGTCTGTTCGCGCGGCTCCCAGTCCTCCGGCTTCTTGCCTTTGGGCGGCTCCAGCACGCCCTCGTAGATCAGGCCCTTGTCGTCCAGCTCGGCAATGGCGGCCTCAATCCGGCCGGTGCCGTAGAGCGACTTTTCCGAATAAAACACGTCCATTTCGATGCCCAAAGCGGCAAGATCGGACCGGATCAAATCCATCATGGCTTCTGTTGAGAAGTCGCGCACGTCATCCAGCCAAAACTGCTCGCCCTTGTCCACAAAGGCGTCGCCGACCTTAGCCTTCAACGCCTCACCGACGGCGACCAGATAGTCGCCGGGATAGGTGCCATCGGGGAACGCCACCTCCTGACCATGTGCCTCCAGATAACGCAAATAGACCGACCGCGCCAAAACATCGACCTGCGCGCCGCCGTCGTTGATGTAATATTCCCGCGTCACCTCGTGGCCCGCATAGGCCAGCAAGGAGGCCAAAGCGTCGCCAAACACCGCCCCGCGGGTGTGGCCCACATGCAGCGGCCCCGTCGGGTTGGCGGAGACATATTCCACATTCACCTTCCGGCCCGCGCCCATGGAGGACTGGCCAAACGCGGCGCCATCCGTCAACGCCGTCTGCACCACGCCGTCCCACACGGATGTTGCCAACCGCAGATTCAAAAAGCCCGGCCCCGCGACCTCGGCCAAATCCACCCGAGGGTCGGCCTGCAAATGCGCCGCCAGGGCCTCCGCGATATCGCGGGGCTTCAGCTTGGCGGGCTTGGCCAGAACCATGGCCGCATTGGTCGCCATATCGCCATGCGCCGCGTCGCGCGGCGGCTCGACCGCCACATTGGCAAAGTCCAACCCCTCGGGCAAAACGCCCTCGGCCACCATGGTGTCGAGCGCGGCAATCACCAGCGCGCGGATATCTGAAAACAGGTTCATCTCATCACCTCAAAAAGTTACGCGCGGTTTATCACGACAGGCCCTGCGGTCCACCCCATCATTGTTTCAAAAATACCTTGGGGGTTTGGGGGCTAGCCCCCAATAAACAAAGACGCGCCGCAGGCACAATTGGATCAAGGCTGCCCCATCACGTAGCTGTCGGCCTCGATCCCGCCGATCAGGCGGGCATGTTCCTGCAAGGCAAACCGGTCGGTCATGCCCGCAATGTAATCGGCCACGATGCGCGCCAGTTCCACCTCGCCCGCAGCGTCCTCAACATCCTTGCGCCACTGCTTGGGCAGCAGGTCAGGCTGCGACATGAACAACGGAAACAACTCATCCACCACCTGAGTGACCTGCACCCGCATCTCCACCACGGCAGGCGCGCGGTACATGCGTTCAAACAGGAAGCGGCGGATCACTTTCAATTGCTCCCATATCTCGGGCGAGAATTGCACCATCGGCTTGCCTGCTGCACGAATGTCGACCACCGATGACGGGCCAAGCGCGTTCAAACGCGCTTTTGCCACGGCGATCACATCTTCCACCAGAATGCCGAAGAACCGGCGCAGCGCCTCATGGCGGCGGCGGTAGTAGTTCAGCCCGGGGTAAAGCTCATCTACCCGGGCAAAGCACGGACCCACCAACGGCAACTCGGCCAGCTCGTCGGTGGAAAACAGCTCGGCCCGCAGCCCGTCATGCAGGTCGTGGTTGTTATAGGCGATGTCGTCGGCAAGGGCCGCGACCTGCGCCTCGGCACTGGCATAGGTGCCCAATTCCAGATCGTGACGCGCAGAATATTCGGACAATGCGTAGGGCAAATCGCCCGTAACCGGCCCGTTATGTTTCGCAATGCCTTCAAGGGCTTCCCAGGTGAGGTTCAACCCGTCCCATTCCGCGTAGTGGCGTTCCAGCGAGGTCACGATTTTCAGCGCCTGCGCGTTGTGGTCAAACCCGCCATAAGGGGTCATCAACGCGTCCAGCGCCTCTTCGCCCGTGTGGCCAAAGGGGGTATGGCCCAGATCATGGGCCAGGGCGACAGCCTCGGTCAGTTCTTCGTTCAGGCCCAAAACGCCCGCGATGGTGCGCGCCACCTGCGCCACCTCGATGGAATGGGTCAGCCGGGTGCGGAAATAATCGCCCTCATGTTCGATGAACACTTGTGTCTTGTGCTTCAAGCGCCGGAAGGCGGAGGCGTGAATGATGCGGTCCCGGTCGCGCTGAAAGCAGCTGCGGAAGGTGCTTTCCTGCTCAGGATAAAGCCTGCCCCGGCTGTCTTCGGGGTGGCACGCGTAGTTTGCCCGCGTCATGTGGCTGCCTCTTCTTGTTCTTGTCCCGCAGGCATCCTACATTGAGCTGGCAACAGATACGAGACATGACATGGACCTCGCCCTGCCCCCAAAAGTGACCGACCGCGCCTTCGCGCGCCTTGCCGAGATTGGTGCAGGTGACGAAGGCCAAGCGCTGCGCGTCGCTGTCGAAGGCGGCGGATGTTCGGGGTTTCAGTATGAAATCAAGCTCGACGCGCCGGCCGATGACGATCTGGTGCTGGAACAAAAAGGCCAGAAAGTCGTGGTCGACAGCGTGTCGCTGCCGTTTTTGGAAAATGCGGTGATCGACTTCACCGAAGAGCTGATAGGCGCCCGGTTTGTCATCGACAACCCGAACGCCACCTCGTCCTGCGGCTGCGGGACGTCTTTTTCGATGTAGGTGATATCGGCCGCAGCCGATTGGTCAGAAATTCAATTTATTCAGAAAGCATAGGGTCTTATCGCCCCTTTTTCATGCTTACTGATAGCTTTCCACAACCTCGGCCCACGCCTGCGACTGAGCAAGCTCAGCCGGGTTGACGGGCACGAAGAAAGCCTGTCCCAGAGGTTTGAAGTCGGACTTGGAGGAAATGTCCTCATTCGCCGGCACACCACATGCGGCGAGCATAGCTAAAGCGCCTATAATCATTACGTTTTTCATCACTGCCCCACAGTAAATTTGCTCGGTCGTCTTTTTTATTGTTCCCCTTATCGTCGGGGATTGGGGCGCAAATGTGGCAATATCGAAAATTTTTGCAAAATCTTCCAATTCCAGCCGGATTGTCCAAAAAAGGAAGACAATGCCACGAGAATGCGTCCCTCCCCCCTCGTCAAACGCGGATTGCGCCTTAGGTCAAGCCTCAAGACGGGCGAAGCGGAATCGAAGATGACGACTGTATTGATCCTGGGCAGCGGCCCAAACGTGCTGGACGCGCGGGTTTGGCCGCGCGCGCCGTTTGACCACATTCTGGCGATTAACAATGCCTTTGCAGTGCGCCCCGACTGGGACAGCCTGATCCACCCCGAAGATTTCGACCCGGACAGGTTGCCCCGGCATCTGGAGCCCGCCCAATCCATTGTGACCGCTGATGACTATGTGCCCGCCCAAAACGCTTATGGCGGCTTTGTCTATGCGGGCGGCACCATGGCCTTCACGGCGGGCTACTGGGCGCTTTGTCACCACCGCCCCAGCTGTCTGGCGTATTTGGGCTGCGACATGACCTATGCCCCCCGTGGGGAGACACATTTTTACGGGACAGGCGAAGCTGACCCGCTGCGTGACGACATCACCCTGCAATCGCTGGAGGCGAAATCAGCGCGGTTGGAAATAATTGCCGCGCGGCAAGGCTGCGCCGTGGTGAACCTGTCACAAGCCGACAGCCGCCTTCTCTTCCCGCGCCGGACGCCGTTTGATCTGCAGGACGTGTCCCCGCGCGGCTTTGTCGAGAATTTGGTTGATGACGCGCTGCACCGCGAAGACGCGCTGGGCTATATGGCCGCCTCCGGTCGGTATTGGGAGGAGCTGGAACGCTTTGACGCCGCCGCACTGGCGGATCTGGACGCGCTTTGGCTTGCGGCGGCGGGGTCTTCGCGCGATACGTGACCCATGACGCATCTGGGGGCCGCCACATGAAAATCGCCACATTCAACATCAACGGCATCAAGGCCCGCATCAACGCCCTGCCCGTCTGGCTGGACGAGGCGCGACCTGACGTGGCGGTGCTGCAAGAGATCAAATCGGTGGATGAGGCCTTCCCCCGCGAGGTTTTTGAAGAGCGCGGCTACAACGTCGAAACCCATGGGCAAAAGTCGTTCAACGGCGTGGCCATTCTGTCCAAATTGCCGCTGGAAGACGTGCGGCGCGGCCTGCCAGGCGACGACGAGGACGAACAGGCCCGCTGGATCGAAGCGCTGGTGATGGGCGAGACCCGTCCGATACGCATTTGCGGGCTGTATTTGCCCAACGGCAACCCGGCACCGGGGCCGAAATACGACTACAAGCTAGCCTGGATGGAGCGGATGTACGTCCGCGCGCAAGAGCTTTTGGCTGAAGAAATCCCTGCCATGATGGCGGGCGATTACAACATTATCCCCCAGCCCGAGGACGCCAAGCGGCCCGACGCCTGGCAAGACGACGCCTTGTTCCGGCCAGAGAGCCGCGCCGCCTTTCGCAAGATCCTGAATTTGGGCTTCACCGACGCCTTCCGCGCGCGCAACCAGCTGCCGGAGCAGTTCTCCTTTTGGGATTACCAAGCCGGTGCGTGGAACCGCAATGACGGTATCCGGATCGACCACCTGCTGCTATCGCCGCAGGCGGCGGATTGTCTAACCGAGTGCAAGATTGATTTCGAGATACGCGGGCGGGAGAAACCATCAGACCACGTGCCGGTCTGGGTGGAGCTCGACTTGTAAGGTTTTGCGCCGCGCTTGCGCGCGTCGCGATGGTGGGGGCCAGCCCCCACACCCCCGTTCCATGGGGGCTCTGCCCCCAAACCCCCGGCATATTTCTTCCAAGATGAAGACTACGCGTTCAGCGACGTCCACAGGGCCAGCCCCACGACCGCGAGCATCGCGCAGGCCATGAAGATGTTGATGGCGCGTTGGGTGCGATGGGCAAGGTTCATCGCCTTGATGCGAGCACCGACCCACAGCCACAGGAAATGCAGCGCGCACCAGATGACATTCATGATGATGAATTTCAGCGTGACTTCCAAAGCATAGGCGCCCGGCAGGAAGGCAAAGCCCGAAAACAGCGTGGTGTTGACCACATAGGCCTTCGGATTGATCGCCTGCAGCATCAGCCCGTCGCGAATGCCCGGCTGTCGGGTTGCGGCGGTGAAGCCGATCTTGCTGCCCGCCGTGGCAATCTTGAAGGCCATGTACAGCAGATACCCGGTCGAGGCCGCCATCAGCACCGTGCGGATCACCGGATTGGCCAGGATCAACGCCGCAAGCCCGGTGACCACCGCCAACCCCACCAGATTGGTGCCGATGAACAGCCCCATGAAGTAGCGCAGCCCCGCGCGAAACCCGTAGGCCGCGCCGACGCCCGCCAGCGACAGCACGCCCGGACCAGGGGTGATGATCAACAAGAAGACGGCAGCGGCGAAACTCAGCATACCCCTACCCTACAAAAGAAAATGCCGGGCGCTAGGCCCGGCATCGTCGAATATCTGTGTCGCGGCTTAGTCGTCGCGGTGGACTTTCTCGCGGCGTTCGTGGCGTTCCTGCGCCTCAAGGCTCAGGGTGGCAATGGGGCGGGCATCCAGACGCTTCAGCGAAATCGGCTCCCCAGTATCGTCGCAATAGCCGTATTCGCCTTCGTCAATGCGGCGCAGCGCGGCATCAATCTTGGAGATCACCTTGCGTTGACGGTCCCGGGTGCGCAATTCCAGCGCGCGGTCGGTTTCTTCCGAGGCACGGTCTGCAATGTCGGGAATGTTACGGGTGCCTTCCTGCATGCCTTCGATGGTGGAGTTGGTCTCATCCAGGATGGACTGCCGCCAATCGGTCAGCTTGCGACGAAAATATTCGGTCTGGCGCTCGTTCATGAACGGCTCATCCTCGGCAGGACGGTAATCATCCGGCAAAAACACTTCAGCTTTCATCCCCTAAACTCCCTAAACTGGGCCAGACATGGTTAACACCCTCGACTCAAGGCCCGCAGCTGGCTGTCTCTGCGCATCGTCTACCGAAACCGCCCGCCCTTGTCACGCAGATAAGGGACGTTATGAAGGGAAATTGAACGCGAGGTGAGCCTCGCCAACACCGACCTGCAGGGGCTTGATCGCGCGATGAAATTTACTGGAACTGACACATACGTGGCCACGGATGACCTGACGGTGGCCGTAAACGCATCTGTCGCGCTGCAGCGCCCGCTTTTGGTCAAGGGTGAGCCCGGCACCGGAAAGACCGAGCTGGCGCTCCAGGTCTCGGCCGCGCTGGGGCTGGAGATGATCGAATGGCATGTCAAATCCACCACGAAAGCGCAGCAGGGTCTGTATGAGTACGACGCGGTATCGCGGCTGCGCGACAGCCAGCTGGGCGACGAGAAGGTGCATGACGTCAAGAACTACATCCGCAAAGGCAAGCTGTGGCAGGCCTTTGAGGCCTCCGAGCGCAAGGTCTTGCTGATTGACGAGGTCGACAAGGCCGATATCGAATTCCCCAACGACCTGCTGCAGGAGCTCGACCGGATGGAGTTCCATGTCTACGAGACCGGCGAGACGATCACGGCCAAACAGCGACCCATCGTGATCATCACCTCCAACAATGAAAAAGAGCTGCCGGACGCGTTTCTGCGCCGCTGCTTCTTCCATTACATCAAATTCCCGGATGCCGAGACCCTGAAGAAGATTGTCGAGGTGCATCATCCGGGCATCAAACCGGCGCTTCTGAACGCCGCGCTGACCGAGTTTTTTGAGATACGCGAGACGCCGGGATTGAAGAAGAAGCCTTCAACATCCGAGGTGCTGGACTGGTTGAAACTTCTGCTGGCAGAGGACCTTGATCCCTCAGACCTGAAACGTGACGGCGCGAATGCGCTGCCCAAGCTGCATGGGGCATTGCTGAAGAACGAGCAGGACGTGCATCTGTTCGAACGGCTTGCCTTCATGGCGCGGGCCCAGAGGTAGGCGCGGCTGGTGGGCGGGTCGCTGAGGCGCAAGCCGAAGTCGAGGCGTCTTCCAGCAAGCCAACCATCGAGCCGCCGGCGCATAACCGCCAGCTCCCAGTCTTCTGCCTGCATCGCTTAACGCCACGTCAACGAAACAATCTCCACCGAAATCCTGCATTGATCCATAAAATGCCGCATTCGTTGCATGACACCGCCCCAATCTCGGTGGATCACGGCTATTGAATACGAATGAGGGACGATACCTGTGGGTGAATTGACGATCAGACTGCTCGAGGCGGCGGACAGGGACGCGTGGGGCGTTCTGTGGACGGCCTATCTCGATTTCTACGACTCCACGGTCCCGCAAACCGTTTACGACACCTATTTCGGCCGCCTTCTTGGCGACGATCCGCAGGACTACCACGGGTTGATCGCGCTCTATGACGGCCAACCGGTCGGGCTTACCCATTACCTGTTTCACCGCCACGGCTGGTCCGTCGAAAATGTCTGCTATCTACAGGATCTCTATGTCGATCCAGGCGTTCGCGGCACCGGCGCGGGACGTGCATTGATGGAGGCGGTCTACGCCGCCGCCGATGAAGCAGGCGCCCCGGGCGTGTACTGGCTGACGCAGGACTTCAACGAAACGGCCCGAAAACTCTACGATCGCATTGGCGAAAAAACCCCCTTTATCAAATACAAACGAGTATAACCGCCTGATGCTTGCCTATATGAAACCGATTCTGCCGACAGCAGCGCTGGGACTGAGCTTCCTCCTTGCAGCCTGCGCCCCGACCTCCGTCACGGAGGTCGCGCAACGCGCGGCGACCACGTCCAACCTGCCGCCCATGAAGAGCTTTGCCGCCAGGCGCGGCAAGCCTGTCCTAAAGTCAAACGCAGAAATTGCGCGTGATTTCATAGACTTGTCCTTCCAGATGGAAAGCGGGCGGCAGCTTCCCTTCCTCACAAAATTTCAGGGACCGATCAAAGTAGCGGTCTCCAGCGGGGCGCCGGCAAACCTGGAAAACGACCTCGCACAGCTGATGTCGCGGCTGCGCAACGAGGCGGGGATCGACATCTCCCGCGCCCGCAGCGGTGAAAGCGCGCAGATCATCATCGAAGCGATCCCGCGCAAAAAGCTACAAAAAGCGGTCCCGCAAGCGGCCTGTTTCGTGGTGCCAAACGTGTCGGGCTGGGCCGAATTCAAGAAGAACCGTGCCCGCGGGGTCACAGACTGGACCAAGCTGACCACGCGCAAGCGCGCCACGGTGATCATCCCGTCCGACGTCTCCCCGCAAGAAGTGCGCGACTGCCTGCATGAGGAAGTGGCCCAGGCGCTCGGGCCTCTCAATGACCTCTACCGTTTGCCGGATTCGATCTTCAATGACGACAATTTTCACACCGTCCTGACCGGCTTCGACATGCTGATCCTGCGCGCCTACTATTCGCCCGAGATGCGCAACGGCATGAACCGCGCCCAAGCGCGCGCCGCTCTGCCCGGTCTTTTGGCCCGGCTGAACCCGCGCGGCGCCCGGACCGGCATGCGCGCAGCATCTGCGACGCCGCAGGAATGGAACCGCATCATCGCCGCCTCACTGGCACCGCGCGCGACCCCGTCCAAACGTGCAAATCTGGCAGCCCAGGCCGTCAACATCGCCAAAAACCAAGGGTGGCGCGACAACCGGCTGGCGTTCTCCCTCTTCGTGCAGGGCCGGGTCACCTTGGGCCAAAAGCCGCAACTGGCCATCGAAAGCTTCGTGCAATCGGGTGAGATTTACAAAAGCCTGTACGGCGCGTCGGTTCAGGCCGCGCATGTCTCCACCCAATTGGCCGCTTTCGCGCTGTCATCGGCGCAATATGGCACAGCCATCCAAATCGCGAATGAGGCCATTCCCGCCGCCCAAGCCGGCGAAAACGCCGCGCTTTTGGCGACGCTATTGATGATCAAGGCGCAAGCCCTGGAAAAGACCAACCGCGACGCAGAGGCGCAGGCCACCCGGCTGGACGCGCTGGCCTGGGGGCGGTATGGGTTCGGCTCTGACCGCAACGTGCGCGCCCGGCTGAACGAAATTCGGGCGCTGACACCCAGACGAGGGTAACCGCTGAGATGACAGCCTTCCTGATTGGCGCCTGTGTGGGCGCACTCACCGGCGGCACCATTGTCGGTCGGCGCGGCGGCAACAAGAAAGACATCGCACAATACGCGGCCGGCTACGGCGTGTCTTTCGGCTTTGTGGCGATGTTCATCTGGATTTTCGCGCTGCGCATGGCGGCGTAACCCCTTATGTTTCTGCGGTTTTTCGAAAATCTGCGATCCGCCAAAGTCCCCGTTTCCTTGCGCGAATACCTGTCCTTTCTGGAAGGGCTGCGCGCCGGATTGGTGACCTACGACATGGACGGGTTCTACTACTTCGCCCGCGCCGTGATGGTGAAGGATGAACGCCACCTCGACCGGTTCGACCGCGCCTTCGCCGCCACCTTCGAGGGGCTGGAACATATCGACACCGCCGAAATGCTGGAAGCCGTCGACATCCCCGAGGAATGGATCCGCAAATTGGCCGAGAAGCACCTCAGCGAGGAGGAGCGCGCCGAAATTGAAGCGCTGGGCGGCTTCGACAAGCTGATGGAGACGCTGAAAGAACGCCTGAAAGAACAGGAAAAGCGCCATCAAGGCGGTTCCAAATGGATCGGCACCGCCGGTACGAGCCCGTTCGGTGCCTATGGATACAACCCCGAAGGCGTGCGCATCGGCCAGCATGAATCGCGCCACCAGCGGGCGGTCAAGGTTTGGGACAAGCGCGAATTCCGCGATTTGGATGGCACCACCGAGCTTGGCACCCGCAACATCAAGGTGGCCCTGAAACGCCTGCGCAAATGGGCCCGTGACGGCGCGGCAGACGAGCTGGACCTCAGCGGCACCATCCGCGCCACGGCGGAAAACGGCTATCTGGACGTCAAAACGCGGCCTGAACGGCGCAACGCCGTCAAAGTGCTGCTGTTTCTGGATGTGGGCGGCTCGATGGACCCGCATGTCAAAGTGGTGGAAGAGCTGTTCTCGGCCGCCAAGACCGAGTTCAAACATCTCAAACATTACTACTTCCACAATTGCCTTTACGAAGGCGTGTGGACGGACAACAAACGCCGCTGGTCTGAGCAAACGGAAACACATGAACTGCTGCGCACCTATGGGCCGGATTACAAATGCATTTTCGTGGGCGACGCGTCGATGTCACCCTATGAGATCGCCTATCCCGGCGGCGCGAATGAGCATTGGAACGCGGAAACCGGCGAGGTCTGGCTGGGCCGCGCCCGCGACCAGTGGCAGTCCAACCTCTGGATCAACCCGCTGGACGAACGCTACTGGCGCCACACCCAATCGACGCAGATGATCCAACAGATTTTTGGCGCGGACCGCATGGTCCCGATGACGTTGGACGGCATCGAGCGCGGCATGAAACTGCTCACCAGATAACAAGAAACGGCCTCCCCCGGTTTGGGGAAGGCCGCTTGGTGATCTTCTGGGAGGAAAGATCGGGGGGGAACTTAGTTCTCTGCAGGCGAGTCGTTGGTCAGCGCGAACATCGCTTGGATCGCCGACACGTCAACGTTGCGAGCACGGTCGAAGTTCACGATGTTCTCGGCAGGCGAGTCGTTGGTCAGCGCTAGAACTTCGGCGGCACCAACGGGGTTGCCGGTGGATGTGTCGCCAACGATGCGCTCGGCAGCAGAGTCGTTGCTCAGCGCGAAGAAGGCTTTTGCGTCGGACACGTCTGCCGCAGCAGGAGCAGCAAGGGACAGGGCGACGAGAGCGGATGCGATTACAGTTTTCATTTCAGTTTCTCCAGTATGTGGTGCCGTTTCCGGCGTTGTGTGTGTTCGGCGTGTTTGCCGTTTGATGAGTTGAATATGCGCCTTCCCGCCGCCTCTTTCAATGCACCAAAACACGAAACATACGTGATTTTAGTGCGCTCACGCACATATACCTAAACACCACGGACCACAGGCTCACGCCGCCGTGAGAACCCGCTCACAAAACGCGAGAACGCTGAAACAAGCGCGCAACCCCCCCCGCTTCTTTCTGCCAAAAATATGCGAATCCCACGTCCGCAAACCGCGATGCGCCCTGATTCAATTTGATAACAACCGCCCCGCGCCCCATATCCAACACATGATCAAGCTCACCCCCATCCTGCTGGCCATCCTCTATGCATATGTGTCCTACCGCTTCTCGGCGTGGAACACGCGGCGGATGCTGAATGCCAAATCCACCCGGTTGGCCGACCCGACACTGGAGCAGATGAACAAGGACATGGCCCGCGCGTTGGATGTGCCGCAGATCAACGTTCATATTTTCGAGGTTGAGCCCGTCAACGGGCTGGCCGCGCCGGATGGGCGCATCTTCATCACGCGGGGGTTTTACAACAAGTACAAAGCTGGCGATGTCAGCGCAGAGGAACTGGCCTCCGTCATCGCCCATGAGCTGGGGCACGTGGCGCTGGGCCATAGCCGCCGCCGGATGATCGACTTCTCCGGCCAGAATGCGATACGCGTCGTGCTGGCCTCGTTGCTGGGCCGCCTGATCCCTTTTGCGGGTGTCTGGTTGGCCAATATGCTGACCACAATGCTGGCCGCCAAGCTGTCGCGCCGTGACGAGTATGAGGCGGACGCCTATGCCTCCGCCCTGCTGACCAAAGCAGGCATCGGGACCGGGCCGCAGAAAACATTGTTTGAAAAGCTGGACATGTTGTCGGCGGGGATGGGCGGGGCAACCCCTGCCTGGCTGCTAAGCCATCCCAAAACAGCGGAGCGTATCGCCGCCATTGAAGAAAACGAGGCGAAGTGGGGCGTGACCTGACAGAGTTTCCCCGAAACTCTGGCTCCATTTTTTCGTTGAAAAAATGGGCGCCCTAGGCGAGCGCCTTGCCCAAACGCGGCAGCCGCGCCCGTTTCATCAGCGCGCGCAGGGCGATGTCTTCGCCCATCATCTGCACCGCCACACCATGCACGTCCTTCACCACTTGTTCGACCGCCGCAGGCGCTTCCATCCACCGGTCCATCAGAAATTCGTCGGGGCTGAGGCGTTTGACCCCTTCAAACGCCAATGTCTGGCGCGGGAAGTCCTTCGCGTTCAGCGTCACGATCACATCCGCCGAGCCCGCAATGGCCGAGGCCAGCACATGGATGTCATCTTCATCGGGCAGATGCAGCCGCGCCATGTCCCCCGCCCGGGGCTGCGCAGACGCATTCGGGAAATGCGCCTTCAGCACCGCGATCTCCCCCCGCGCCTGAGTTTCCGCGCCCGGCCCAAGCTTCACTGTTGCGCGCGCCCATTCCTCCAAGATGCGCTCGGACCAGATCGGCTGGTACAATCCCAGCGCCGCGACACCGGTCAGCACCTCCCTGAGCACTGTCGGAAACAGCACGCAAGCGTCCAGACAGACGCGCATCAGTCCAGCCGCAAAAACAGCGCCTTGAGGTAGCTGCTTTCGGCCAAAGCCGCATGCACGGGATGGTCCGGCCCCGCGCCACCCGTGCCGATCAACTGCGCACTGCGTCCCGCGCGCGCCACCCCGCGCAGCGAGGCTTGCCGAAACTTCGATAGCTCCGCCGCATGGGAGCAGGAACACAGCACCAGATACCCCCCCGGAGCCACCAGCTTGGCCGACATCGAGGCCACGCGGCTATACGCCGTCAGCCCGTTTTGCAGCGCCTTCTTTGAGGGCGCAAAGGCAGGCGGGTCGGCGATAACCAGATCGAAACTGGCCCCCTCTTCCAGCAACGCCTCCATGGTTTTGAAAGCGTCGCCCTTGCGGGTGTCAAAGCGGTCCGCGAAGCCTGACGCCGCCGCGCCCTGCACCGCGAGGTCCAATGCGGGCTGCGATCCGTCCACGGCCAAAGCGGACACTGCGCCGCCCGCCAAGGCCGCCAGCCCGAAGCCGCCCACATGGGAAAACACATCCAACACCCGCGCGCCCTCCGCCAGCGATGCCGCGAAGGCGTGGTTTGGCCGTTGATCGTAAAAGAGCCCTGTCTTCTGCCCGCCCGCGATGTCAGCCAAATAGGTGGCCCCGTTCATCACCACCGGCACCAGGCCGTCCAGCGCACCGCGCACCAGTTTGCTTTCAGTGTCGAGGCCTTCCAATTCCCGCGTGCGTCCGCTGGCGCTTTTGTAGACGGTCGCGACGCCGGTCGCCGCGACAAGCGCGTCCACCAGCATGTCGAACCGTGTGTCGGCCCAGGCCGCATTGGCCTGAACCACGCAAATCTCGCCGAACCGGTCCACGACCACGCCGGGCAACCCGTCGCCTTCCGCGTGGACAAGGCGGTAGAACGGCGCGTCATAGAGCCGTTCGCGCAGTGCCAAGGCACGGGAAAACCGTGCCTTAAACCACGCCTGATCAATCTCCGCCTCTATGTCGTCATCCAGCATCCGCACCATGATCTTGGACAGCCCGTTGACGGCCACCAGCCCGATCTCCTGCCGCTCCGCGTCCTGCAGGACGGCAATTGCACCGGGCGCGATGTTCTTGGTGCGCCGGTCGGTCACGATGTCATCGGCATAGACCCAAGGCGCGCCGCGCCGGATGCGCAGGGCGTCGGCTTTGGGTTTCAGGCGGACCACCGGTCTGGTGGTGGCGATTTGGGCGGGGGGCTGAGTATCTGTCATGGCCTCCCCCTACCCCCATTGGGCCCTGCGCGAAAGGCGCATTCGCGGCAAAGGCACCTCAAACAAAAGGCCCCGGACCAGCCGCAACGGGCGATTCCGGGGCCTTAAAGCGACCACTGCTCTCGGAAGGAGAAGGCTCAGGCCGCTTTGACTTTCCCAGCGAACACTGTCGAAAAGGCGTTTGCGACGGCTTTGCGCAGGGCCAGCAGGCCTTCGCGCGCCGCTTCTGCGCGCAGTTGGCGAGCGCGGGCTTCGATGTCGTTACGGTTGATGGACTGGTAGGTATCGCTCATGGGTTTGCTCCGGTTCGGGTCTTTGTTTCTGTTGAGACAAAGATAGGCATGCTGCGGCGCAGCAACATCCCCCAATTGCGAAAAACCGCTATGCATAAAACGCATAGCCCGGAGGTAACCTTCCTTTAAGTCACCTTTTTATGCCCGCCGCCGCGGCCCTTGCGCCAGCCAACATCCAGCTATGCTCGGACGCCGCAACATAGGTGGTGAAGCCATACTTGTCCCATTCCGCCGCCTTTTCCGGCCCCGGCACCCAAGTGATGTAGGCCACGCCATGGGCTTTGGCCGCCTCTCCCACGCGCTGCATCGCCTCGCCCAGCTCCGGCGAATTGATATCCGATTTGCCCAGAGACACGCTGAGGTCGGCCGGGCCAATAAACACGCCGTCAATGCCGTCGCATCCGGCAATGGCATCGATGGCCTCAACGCCCTCGACCTCTTCGATTTGCGCGATGACAATCGTCTCGTCTTTCGCCTGTTGAAGCACCTCCGCCATGCTTCGCGTCGCAAACCCGGCCCAGCGGGTCGACCCGGCATAGCCGCGCCCACCCGGCCCAAAGCGCGAGGACCGCGCCACTATCTCGGCCTTCTCGGCGCTGTCGACATGCGGCACCACAACCCCCACGGCACCTGCATCCAGCACTTTCAGCAGCTCATCAGGCGTCCCCGCAGGCACCCGCACGAGCAGCGGAAAGTCCAAGGCGCGGCCCACGGCCAGGCAGGCATCCAGCCGCATCCGGTCAAATGGCGCGTGTTCCGCGTCCAAAACAATGAAATCCAGGCCCGACCCGGACAGTATCTCGATCAAATCCACCGACGGCGTCTTCAAAAACGTGCCGACCAGCCGGTCCCCTCCTGTCATCCGCGCTTTCAGATCCGCGATGCTCATATGCTTTCTCCCAATTGCTTGGGGACACAGTACGCCCGCAGGATCAAAGCGAAACCCCTCTCCCATCATTGTTTCAAAAATACCAAAACCCCGCCCTCGCAACCCCGCGAAACGCTGCTAGGATATGCACATGGTTCTCGAATTCCGCCCCCAAGGCATTTATTGCCCCGCCGGAGATTTCTACATCGATCCGTGGAAGCCGGTGGACCGCGCGTTGATCACCCATGGCCATGCCGACCATTCGCATTGGGGCATGAAGCGCTACCTCGCGACCGAGGCCGCGACGCCCGTGATCAAGCACCGCCTTGGCGACATCAAGATCGAGACCACAAAATATGCCGAGACCCGCCAGATCGGCGGCGCAAAGGTCTCGTTCCACCCAGCGGGACACGTGCCCGGCTCGGCGCAAGTCCGCGTTGAGGTCGACGGGGAGGTCTGGGTGGCCTCCGGCGACTACAAAACCACCGATGACGGGCTGTCGGAACCCTTCGAGCCGGTGCAATGCCACGCGTTCATCACGGAAAGCACATTCGGGCTGCCCGTGTTCAAATGGGACGCCCAGGATGATGTCATCGCCGCCATCAACGCATGGTGGCAGGCCAACAAAGACGCCGGCAAATTCTCGATCATCGGCGCCTATGCGTTGGGCAAGGCGCAGCGCATTTTGGCCAATGTCGACACCTCCATCGGGCCGATCCTGACCCATGGCGCGATCGAGAACACCAACCGTGTCTTGCGCGCGCAAGGCGTGCCCCTGCCCGACACGGTCCATGTCACGGCTGACACCCATGTCAAAGACCACGCCGGCGCGCTGGTCATCGCGACGCCGTCGGCCATGAATGGCCCCTGGGCGCGCAAATTCGGCCAAGCATCCACCGCGTTCGCGTCCGGCTGGATGGCGATGCGCGGCGTGCGCCGCCGCCGCTCCGCCGACCGAGGGTTCGTGATGTCGGATCACGCCGATTGGGAGGGGCTGAACAGCGCCATCAAGGCCACCGGCGCGGAACGGGTCTTTGTCACACATGGCTACACCGCTCAATTTTCCCGCTGGCTCAGCGATCAAGGCTATGACGCCGCCGTGGTGGAGACCGAGTTTGAAGGCGAAAGCCTCGACCAACCGGAACCGGAGGTCGTCGAATGATTTCAAAGCAACAAAAGGGTTTCAACGCCCTGTCGCGCTACCTGCAAAAGCCGATGCTGGCCCATGTCGGCAACCAACGGTTGTTGAACCGGATCTTCGGCCTGATGGCCTATTCCATGAAGCCGCTGCCCGGCACCCAAGACAACATGACCGCGCTGGGTGGCGTGCCCACACGGCAGATGACGCCGCCACAGGCCGCAGGAAACACGCTGCTCTACCTGCATGGCGGCGGCTTCACCATCGGGTCGTCCTTCACCTACCGCTGGCTGGCCGCGCGCATTGCCGATCAGATCGGGGCCACGGCCTACCTGCCTGATTACCGGCTTGGCGACCGCCACGCCTACCCCGCCGCGCCCGAGGATTGCCTCGCCGCCTACCGCGCGTTGTTGCAGCAGACCGACGCCAAGCGGATCGTGATCGCAGGCGACAGCGCGGGAGGGTGCCTCGCGCTGAACACCCTGACCCGAGCGGCAGAACAGGGCCTGCCCATGCCAGCCGCCTTGGGGCTGCTGTCACCGTTGACCGACCTGACGGGGTCCAGCGCCAGCAGGCAGGCATTCCGCGACACCGATATGGTGCTGCCCCATTCCTGGGTGACCAGCTCCACCGCACGCTATTTGGCCGGGCATGACGCCACAGATTCGCAGGCCTCGCCCGCCTTTGCCGATCTGTCTACGTTGCCTCCGACGCTGGTGCAGATCGCCGAAGGAGAGATGTTCTTCGACGAGGCCGTGGCCTTGGGGGACACCATTCCCGACGCCTCGGTCGACATTTGGCAGGACGTTCCGCATGGATGGCAACTGGCCGCGGGCCGCAGCCCCGAAGCAGACGAGGCCGTGACGCGCATGGCAGCTTTCCTGAGGTCCCATCTGCCGTGAAACGCTTCGCCCAACTCTTCACGGCGCTGGACCAGACCACCAAGACCAACGCCAAGGTGGCCGCGCTCGCGTCCTATTTCAGGGACGCATCCGATACCGACAAGCTGTGGACCATCGCGCTGTTGTCGGGCCGCCGCCCCAAACGCGGGGTGACCACCACATTGCTGCGCGAATGGGCGGCGGGGAAAGCGGGAATCCCGCTCTGGCTATTCGAGGAATGCTACCCCATCGTGGGCGACCTGTCGGAGACCATCGCGCTGGTGCTGCCGCCGGCCACTGGCACCTCGGACCGCACGCTGACCGCTTGGATCGAGGTGGTGCGCGACATCGGCAAACACGAGGTCGCGACCAAGAAAGAGATCATCCTCAACGCATGGGACAGCCTGCCCCCCATCGAACGCTTCCTGTTCAACAAGCTCATCACCGGCGGGCTGCGCATCGGGGTTAGCCAAAAGCTGATGACCCGCGCGCTGGCACAGGCCACCGAGATCGAGGAGGCCACCCTTGCCCACCGCCTGATGGGCGACTGGACACCCGACACCACCACTTTCGAAGACCTGATCCTGTCGGAAAACCCGGAGGCTGACGCCTCCAAGCCCTACCCGTTCTATCTGGCTTATCAGTTGGAAGACCTTGAAGCACTCGGCCCGCCCGAGGACTGGCGCGCCGAATGGAAATGGGACGGCATTCGCGGGCAATTGGTGATCCGGCGCGGCGCCCATCACCTGTGGTCGCGCGGGGAGGAGCTGATCACCGACCGCTTCCCCGAATTCGCCATGCTGCGCGACTTCGTCCCTGACGGCACCGTCTTTGACGGCGAAATACTGGCCTGGGACCACACGGCCGACGCGCCGCAATCCTTCAACGCGCTGCAACCACGTATCGGCCGCAAAACCGTGCCCAAAAAGCTGCTCAAAGAAGCGCCGGCAGTGCTTTACGCCTATGACCTGCTTGAGCATCAAGGCACCGACATCCGCGGCCAGCCCTATGACGTCAGACGCAAACACCTCGCCGAAACTATCGCCGCCCTGCCGCCCGACGCCCCGATCTGCCTGTCGGCCAACGAGCCATTTGCGGATTGGGCCGCACTTGGCCAGCTGCGCGAGATCTCCCGCGACCGGTTGGCAGAAGGCTTCATGCTGAAACGCGGCGACAGCCCCTACCGGTCGGGCCGCAAAAAGGGCGATTGGTGGAAATGGAAGGTCGACCCGCTGATGATCGATGCGGTGATGATCTATGCGCAAGCAGGATCGGGCCGGCGCGCCAACCTGTTCACCGACTTCACCTTCGCCGTGCGCAACGGCAACGAGCTGGTCCCGTTCACAAAGGCCTATTCCGGCCTGACGGATGCCGAATTCCGCCAGATCACCGCTTGGGTCAAACGCAACACGGTGCAAAAATTTGGCCCCGTGCGGCAGGTCACCCCACAACATGTGTTCGAGATCGCATTCGAGGGCATCCAGAAATCCCCCCGACACAAATCCGGCGTGGCCCTGCGCTTTCCGCGCATGTCCCGCTGGCGGCATGATAAGCCGATAGACGAGGCAAACACGCTGGACGACCTCAACGAAATGCTGGAACAATACGGCTAAGTTTCATCTTGGCAAAAATATGCAAAATCCCGATATCCCCATCAGCGCCGCCCCGCGTCCGGCGAGCACACCGCAGCAACAGGCCCCCGAGGGCGCGGTAGACACCCATATTCACGTGCTGGGCGCGCCGGATGAGTTCCCCCTGTCCCCATCCCGGGTCGAGGATCCAGCCGGCCTTACGATGGACGGCTTCCTCAACGCCTACAAAAGCCAATGTGCCACGCTCGGCATCCGCCGCACTGTGGTGGTGCATTCAATCCTGTACGGCGCGGACAACGCCGTTACCATCGAGGCCGTCCGCCGCCTTGGCGACGACGCACGCGGCATCGGCCTGCTGACCGACAACGCCACAGAAGCGCAGCTCGACGCCTTGGCAGAGGCCAACATCAAAGGCATCCGCCTGAACTATGTGCATGGCGGCGTGCTCAGCTGGGACGGCGCGAAGGCCCTTGCCCCCGCGCTCGCAGATCGCGGCATGCATCTGCAGATGCTGGTCAACTCTGACAAACATATGGCCGAAATCGCGGGCGATATCCGCGCGCTGCCATGCCCGGTCGTCTTCGACCATATTGGCTGGCCCGACGTCGCCGCGGGCCCCACCGAGCCTGGCTTTCAAGCTATGGTGGCCCTCGTCAAGGACGGCGCCGCCTATGTCAAACTTTCGGGCCTCTACCGCGTCTCAACCTCCCCGTGGCACGATACTGACCCGCTGGTCGAAGCGCTGGCACAGGCCAACCCAGAACGTTGCCTCTGGGGGTCCGACTTCCCCTATATCATGCTTGCGGATGCCGAGATGCCCGATGCCGGCCTTGCGCTTGACGCGTTCCACCGCGTGGTTTCCAGCGCCTCGGCGCGCCGGACCATCCTCGTTGACGCGCCGGTCGCGCTTTACGGGTTCGACTGACGCCACGTTTTCATTGCGAAGCCGGGTGAGCGTGCCAAAGTGGCGCCAATGTCAGGAGACCCTATGCAAACCGTCCTAGAAGACTTTGTCACGACGCTCGCCCCAAAAGTGCGAGGCACCATCAAAGGCACTGCCAAGCTGGTGATCAAGGATCACGGTGCGGTCATGTTGTCGGAAGACGGGGCCACGGCCACAGATGGAGACGCTGACGTGACGCTGAAAGCGTCCGAGAAAACCTTCCGCGCCATTCTGGACGGGTCACAAAATCCCATCATGGCGGTGATGTCGGGCAAGCTGAAGGTCGACGGTAACCAGATGCGCGCCCTGAAGGTCAGCGACATACTCACAGCGTGACCAAATTGAGCGGCTGCGCCGCACCCTATGCCCCTCGCTGATATCAGCGATATTGAGGGCTCCGCCCTCGGCGCATACGCGCCTTCACCCGGCATATTTTGAGCAGAAAGAAGACGTTCAGGCCGTTTTCAGAACCTTTGGGCGGTTGCCGGACTTCCATTGCCGCGCCGCGTCCCCAAACGCCTCGAATAGCGGTTTGGACACCGGGTCCTGCACCGCGCAATATTCGGGATGCCATTGCACCGACAGGCAAAATCCCGGCGCGTCCTTGATGTAGATTGCCTCGGGCGTGCCATCGGGTGCATAGCCGTCGATGATCACCCTCTCGCCCGCATCCTTGATACCCTGCCCGTGCAGCGTATTGGTCATCACCTCCGCATCGCCGAGGATTTGGTGGAAGGGGCCGCCTGCGGTGAATTTGACCGTGTGGCGCAACTCGAACTTTTCCTCCAAAGTGCCATCGGGCGGCATCCGGTGGTTCATGCGGCCCGGCAGGTCGCGGATTTCCGGGTAGAGCGTGCCGCCCATTGCCACATTGACCTCTTGAAAGCCCCGGCAGACGCCAAAGAATGGCAACCCTGAGGCCACGCAGGCGCGGATCAGCGGCAAGGCAACCCCGTCGCGTTCCCTGTCAAAGGCGCCATGCGCCTCGGTTGCGGGTTCGCCGTATTCCTCGGGGTGCACATTGGGCCGCCCACCGGTGAACAGGAAGCCGTCGCACATGTCCATCAGCTCAGACGTGGTCGCATAATCGGGGTTGGTGGGAATGATCACAGGCAGCGCGCCCGTGGCGTCAGCCACGGCGTCGCAATTCATCTTGCCGCAGGCATAGGCGGGGTATTCGTCGTTGATCAGATACGAGTTGCCAATGATGCCAATGACAGGCCGAGACATGTGGTCACCTTCCCTAATTTTAGGCAACATACGCAAAAGGACGGCCCGGTGTCGAGCCGTCCCGCCGCACATAGCATGTGCAGTTTAAGAAAGGCTTAGGCCTCTCCCGTGAGCACGGCCGCGTCGATGCCCGCCATGGCCGCAATCGCGTCATTGTCGGAGGTGTCGCCGGTGACCCCAACGGCCCCGATCACCGCCCCGCGTTTGTCGCGGACCAGAACGCCGCCAGGCACAGGCACGACCTGCCCGCCAAAGAGCCCGTTGACGGCTGTCATGAAGTAGTGCTGCTGCTCGGCGCGTGCCATCTGCGCGGTGCCCGCCATGCCCAGCATGACCGACCCGTAGGCCTTGCCATGCGCAATCGCAAAGCGGCCCGGCGCGGCGCCGTCCTCGCGTTCAAACGCTTTGACGTTGCCCCCCGCATCCAGCACCACCACCGAGAGCGGTTTAAGCTCCAGCTCCTGGCCCTTTGCAATCGCCTTCCGCACAATGGTGCGCGCCTTGTTCAACGAAATCTCAGCCATACCGTCTCCATTTGGTTAGAAATATCCCGGGGGTGCGGGGGCGGGCCCCCGCGGATCGACGCGCGCAAGCGCGGCGAAATCAGCTTGCTTTCAGCTCCAGCCGCCGCGCATGCAGCACCGGTTCGGTGTAGCCCGACGGCTGAACCCGCCCCTTGAAGACCAGATCGCAGGCCGCCTGAAAGGCGATGCCGTTATAGTCCGGCGCCATCGGGGTGTAGCTGGCGTCGCCCGCGTTCTGCTCATCCACAACAGCCGCCATCTTCTGCATCGCGGCCATCACCTGCTGGCCGTTGACCACGTCGTGGTGCAGCCAGTTGGCCAAGGCTTGGCTGGATATGCGGCAGGTCGCGCGGTCCTCCATGAGGCCCACATTGTTGATATCCGGCACTTTTGAGCAGCCGACCCCCTGATCGATCCAGCGCACCACATAACCGAGAATGCCTTGCGCATTGTTCTCCACCTCCCGCATGATCTGACCCTCGGTCCACATGCCGTAAGTTGCCAGCGGGATTTCCAAGATGGTCTCCACATGGCCGCGCCGGCCACCTTTCAAAAGCTTCTCCTGGACCGCGAAGACGTCAACCTTGTGGTAATGCAGCGCATGCAGCGTCGCCGCCGTGGGCGACGGCACCCAGGCGCAGTTGGCGCCCGATTTGGGATGCTCGATCTTCTGCTCCAGCATCGCCGCCATCATGTCCGGCATGGCCCACATCCCCTTGCCGATCTGCGCCTTGCCCGACAGCCCGCATTCCAGCCCGATATCGACATTCTGGTTCTCGTAGCCGCCAATCCACGCCTTGCGCTTGATGAAATCCTTGCGCGAGAACGGCCCCGCCTCCATCGAGGTGTGGATTTCGTCGCCGGTGCGGTCCAGGAACCCGGTGTTGATGAACGCCACCCGAGACTTAGCGGCCCGGATGCACTCCTTCAAATTCACCGTGGTGCGGCGTTCCTCGTCCATGATGCCGATCTTCACCGTATTGGCGGGCAGGCCCAACGCCTGTTCCACCATGGTAAAAATCTCGTCGGTGAAGGCGACCTCTTCCGGCCCATGCATTTTGGGCTTCACCACATAGACGGAGCCCGTCACCGAGTTGCCGCCCTCGCGCTGCAGGTCATGCATCGCAATCAGCGTGGTGACCAGCGCGTCCATCAGCCCTTCGTAAATTTCGCCGCCGTCTCGGTCCAGCACGGCGGGGTTGGTCATCAAATGCCCGACATTGCGCACCAGCATCAGCGCGCGGCCCTTTACAACCACTTTGCCGCCATCCGGCCCGGTGTAGGTGCGGTCCCCATTCAGCACGCGGGTGATGGTCTTGCCGCCCTTTTCCAGCGTCTCCTCCAGATCGCCGCGCATCAGGCCCAGCCAGTTGCCATAGGCCAGCACCTTGTCTTCGGCATCCACGCAAGCCACCGAATCCTCGCAGTCCATGATCGCCGACATCGCGCTTTCCATCACCACATCGGCCAGCCCCGCCTGGTCGCGAGAACCGATCATATGGGTGCGGTCGAAGACAAGTTCGACATGCAAGCCATTGTTTTTCAACAATATGGCGTCAGGCGCTTTAGGATGACCCCGGTAGCCCACAAATTTCTCAGGCGAGGCCAGCGGCATGTCGTCCACCATCAGCGCGCCGTCGCGCACCGAATAGCGCCGGGCGTCGGCGTGGCTTGTCCCTTCCAACGGGAAGGCCTCGTCCAGAAACACCCGTGCGCGCGCCACAACCCGGGCACCGCGCCCCTTATCATAGCCACCCTTGGATGGGGGCGTGCCCATAGCATCGGTGCCGTAGAACCCATCATAGAGCGAGCCCCAGCGGGCGTTTGCCGCGTTCAGCGCGTAGCGCGCATTGGTGATGGGCACCACCAGCTGCGGGCCCGCGATTGTCGCGATTTCTTCGTCCACATTGGCGGTGTCGATCTGAAAATCGCCCCCTTCGGGTACCAGATACCCTATTTCTTGCAGAAACGCCTTATAGGCGGCGTGGTCATGGGTCTTGCCGCGATTTTCGACATGCCAGGCGTCAATCTGCCCCTGAATGGTTTCGCGTTTCTCCAGCAATGCGGCGTTGCGCGGCCCCATTTCGTGAGCCAGCTTCGACAGCGCGTCCCAAAACGTATCTGCCGAGACGCCAGTGCCCTCAAGCGCCTGATTTTCAATGAAATCCGCGAGGATTTTGTCGACAGCCAGCTCGGAGCGTGTGACGCGGTCAGTCATGGAGAGAATCCTTGTATGCAATCGTACATGTTTCCTTTACGAAACAAACTTCCTGAACGCAACAAACTGGTAAGAAAAAATTACCAATCCATCCGATCAGGGGGATTTTGACCGCCTGCATCGCTCGGAGCAATATTTCACCTCCTTCCAGACCTTCGCCCATTTCTTGCGCCACGAGAACGGCAACCCGCACGTGGCGCAAGTCTTGGAAGACAGGTCGGGCTTCTTGCGCATCTTTGCCATCACATATCGCCCCGCCCCGTCCCATCAACACGGCACCTGCAGAAACCTGTCCGGCACCTCGGCCAGCTCGGGGCACCAGCGGCGACTGGCATACAAACCCGTCCCTCTGCCGCCAAGCGCAGCGCAGTATGGTCGCTGACCCGCACGTCGCGTTTCGGCCGATGGAACTTCGTCGTCATGCAATCGGACCTAGCCGCGCATCGCGCAAAGGCAATCGCAGTTGCGCCGCCCTGACGCCCATGCCTATCTACACCCGACCCATTTGCCCGCAGGAGAGCCGCCATGAAAGACGCCAGCCCCGCCGCCGCCCCGCTTGAAATCTTTCTGAGCGACTACACACCGCCCGCCTATCTGGTCGACACGGTAGAGCTGACCTTCAAGCTGCATCCCACGAAAACAAGGGTGATCTCGAAGATCGCATTCCGCCCCAACCCTGAGGCGACGGACAAGACGTTCTACCTGCACGGGGAGGACCTGACCCTGATTCGCGCCTCTATCGACGGGCAGGATTGGAAACCATACGCGACCGAGCATGGCCTGACCGCCCGGGTTCCCGACGCGCCGTTCATCTGGGAGGCGGAGGTCGAAATCTCCCCCTCCACCAACACCGCATTGGAAGGGCTTTACATGTCGAACGGCATGTATTGCACCCAATGCGAGGCAGAGGGCTTTCGCAAGATCTCCTACTACCCCGACCGTCCTGATGTGATGGCGGTGTTCACCGTCACCATCGAAGGCGATGAGAAGGTCAAACTGTCAAACGGCAACGACCTTGGGGATGGCAAGTGGCACGACCCACATCCAAAGCCCGCCTACCTTTTCGCGCTGGTCGCAGGCGATCTGGTCAACTTGCACGACACGTTCACCACCAAGTCGGGCCGCGAGGTCGATCTGAACATCTATGTGCGCGACGGCGACCTGCACAAAACCCCCTTTGGCATGGACGCCCTCAAACGGTCCATGAAATGGGACGAGGATGTCTATGGACGCGAGTATGACCTCGACTTGTTCAACATCGTGGCCGTCGACGATTTCAATATGGGCGCGATGGAAAACAAGGGGTTGAACATCTTCAACTCGTCGGCCGTGCTGGCGTCGCCCGACACCTCCACCGACGGCAACTTTCACCGGATCGAGACGATCATCGCGCATGAGTATTTCCACAATTGGACAGGCAATCGCATCACCTGCCGCGACTGGTTCCAGCTGTGCCTGAAGGAAGGCCTGACCGTCTTCCGCGACCAGCAATTCTCCGGCGATACGCGCGGTCATGCGGTGGAACGCATCAACGACGTCCTGCAACTGCGCGCCCGCCAGTTCCGGGAAGATAACGGGCCTTTGGCGCATCCGGTGCGCCCGGAGTCCTTCGTCGAGATCAACAATTTCTACACCGCCACCGTCTACGAGAAAGGTGCCGAGGTGATCGGCATGCTGAAAACGCTGATCGGGGACGAGGCATATTACGAAGGCTGCGATCTGTATTTCACCCGTCATGACGGGCAAGCGTGTACCATCGAGGATTGGCTGAAATGCTTCGAGGACACGACGGGCCGCGACCTGACCCAATTCAAGCTGTGGTACCAACAGGCGGGCACCCCTCGCGTCAAGGTGGACGAGGCGTTCCAGGATGGCACCTACACCCTGACCTTCACGCAATCCACGCCCCCCACGCCCGGCCAAGACACGAAAGACCCGCGCGTCATCCCCGTTGCCGTGGGCCTGCTGAATGACGCGGGCGAAGAAATCCACCCAACCAAAATCTGCGAGGTCACCGACGAGGTCCACAAGTTCCGCTTCACCTCGCTGGACGCTAAGCCCATCCCGTCGATCAACCGCGGCTTCTCCGCCCCCATCATCCTGGAGCGCGACCAGAGCAACGCCGAACGCGCGTTCCTGCTGGCCCACGACACCGACCCGTTCAACAAATGGGAAGCCGGGCGCGCCCTCGCCCGCGACGTCATGGTGCGCATGGTGACAGAGGATGCGACGCCCGATCAGGCCTATCTCGACGGCCTTGTCGCCGTGGCCCGCGACGACACGCTGGACCCCGGCTTCAAGGCGTTCTGCTTCTCGGGGCCGTCCAACGACGACATCCAGCAGGCGCTGGTCGACAGCGGCGTCACCCCCGACCCCACCAAAATCTTCCTTACGGGCCAGACCCTGAACCTTTCAATCAGCCAGGCCATGCAGGACCTGCTGCCGCGCATCTATGCCGAGATGCAGGTGACCGGCCCCTACAGCCCAAAAGTCGAGGATTCCGATCGCCGCGCCTGGGGCAACGCCGCGCTCGCCATGTTGTCGCGCATTGATGGCGGCGCGCAGGCGGCCAAGCAATACGAGACCGCAGACAATATGACCCAACAGCTTGCCGCCCTGGGCTGTTTGCTGCGGGCAGAGGTCGGCGAAAACCAGAACCAGGCCTTCTACGACCAGTGGAAGGACGACCGGCTGGTGATGGACAAATGGTTCGCGATGCAGGTGATGCATGCCAAGCTGGACAAAGCCGCGCCGAAAGCGCAGGCGATGACCCAGCACCCGGACTTCACCATGACCAACCCCAACCGCTTCCGCGCGGTTTTTGGCGCGCTGGGCGGCAACGTGGCCGGCTTCCACGACCGTTCAGGCGAGGGTTATCGCGTCATGGCCGATGCCCTGATCACCTTGGACAAAATCAACCCGCAAACCACTGCCCGCATGACCACAGTATTTGACACGTGGCGGCGCTACGACGCCGACCGCCAAGCCATGATGCGCGAGGCATTGGAGCGCATCAAAGCCACCGAAGGCCTGAGCGGCGACACCACCGAAATGGTGACGCGGCTGCTGGGGGGATGACGGAGGCGCAGATCAACCTTCGATAGGGCAAGGCCAGGGCTTTTCCGCGGGCGCTACGGCTGCGCCAATGGCCGCTCCCACGGGGCCATGATCATTGCCGGCTCAAACTGATTTCCTGCCCGGTGATGCTACTGATAACACTTCCGGTGTTCACGGTCCGGTAGATTGATCGTGGGGGACGCGCCGTTTCGTCAACGCTGCGGTGTACCCAATCCTTCACCTCCATAGATTTCAATGACTGTGACAAAGCGCGGTCGGTGATCGTATGAAGGTTTCGCTTGATATCGCCGAAATGGCACGGTGTATGCAGGGAGGTCAGCACCGGCAACGTCCATGACTTGCGCAACAAAGGCTGATCATCCTCGGTAGATACACGCTGAATTTTATGCGCAAGTGCAGCGGCCTCTTTTCCAAACTGGGTGAGACGAAACTCGGGCCGCAATGGGTGGCCGTGCCCGGGGTTTCGCTCCAAAAGCCCCATTTTGATGAGGTGGTCCATGCTTTGAGCGAAGGCGGTTCTGCTTGCTCCTGTCGCTGTCAGCAACGCCGCCTGTCGCCCGGCAACACCCTCATGCAAGCTCGACAATATGGGGATTGCCCAAGCCCTGGAAGTGATGTTGACAAAAGACTCAATGTACATAAAATATAGTTACTACATTTTTCATCAAAAGGAAAGCCCATGGCACTTGTTACATTGGACGAAACTATCACTATCGCGATGTCGGTCAAAGACCGTCACGTGAGCGCCAAGTGGTACGAAAGCATGTTGGGCTTTGAGACGATCTACCATGCAGATGACGCAGGCTGGTCGGAGCTACAAACCAAAACCGTTGGCGTGACGATTGGCCTTGGCGAACATACCAAACCCGTCCCCGGCAACTGCGTTCCTGTGTTTGGGATCGCTGACCTAGACACCGCCCGGCAGAAGTTAGAGCAGGCCAACGTGAAGTTTGATGGCGAGACTGATGTGATCGAAGGCATGGTGAAAACTGCGACTTTCTATGATCCTGATGACAACGCCCTGATGCTCGCCCAAGACCTGACAGGGGCATAGCGACAAGGCGCTGTCTTAGCAGCGTCGCCATGGCCCCTCCCGCGACGACAGGGTTGCCGTGGCTGAACCGGTCCAAGGCGTTACGGTCGGGATACCGATTGTCATAGTCACCAAGGACTCACACATTCATAGCTGCCGCTCGGCCACGATGCAGCAGCTGCTAAATTGGGCTCAAACAGCCATTCACCCGACGATTCAAACAGGGTACCGTTTAACAAAAGACGTCGCGGCGAACTCGCCAAACAAGGACCAACCCTGTGCCATACAACCCGCCAACCTTGCACCTGATGTGTGGTAAGATCGCCTCCGGCAAGTCGACGCTGTCCGCAAGGCTTAGTCGCAACGACCACACTGTCGTCATCGCTGAAGATGACTGGCTGAACGCGCTCTTCTCCGACCAGATGTCTTCGATCCAGGACTATGTCCGCTGCGCCGCAAAGCTGCGCGAGGTGATCGCGCCGCATGTCATCGCGCTGCTGCAGGCCGGTGTGTCGGTGGTGCTGGACTTTCAGGCCAACACGACGCAGTCCCGCGACTGGATGCGCGGGCTGATAGAGACCTCTGGCGCGGACCACATGCTGCACGTCCTCGACATCCCCGACGCGACTTGCATCACCAGGCTACAGGCGCGCAATGCGGCCGGCGACCACCCGTTCGCCGCAACTGAAGAGCAATACTGGCAGCTGTCAAAACACTTTACCTGGCCAGATCAGGAAGAGGGGTTCAACGTCGTCACACACCACGATGACGGGGCGTGATTTGCCGCCCCACCTCTTTGAAATCCCGCACTACGCCTGATGACCCAGCGCGCCATTGCTAGGCCGCTCCTGGCCTGTCCCCAGGGCATCCGACAGGTGCCGCCTGTTTAGGAACGCGCCGCATCACCAAAAAACTTGCTCACCCTGCCACAAATCCGCCAAACTCGCCTTGTTTACAGCCAATTCAACAGCAACGAGTTCACACGATGCCCCTTTTACTGACTATCCTCGGCGCAATTTCGGCCATCGGCTTTTGGATCTGGCGCGCGCGCAACGCCGCCGATACCGCCCATGAAATCCTCGACGTCGCCAACGACATCCGCGCTGCCGCCCGCCGCTTCGGGTTCCGACGCAACCATAACCGCCACCCGGTCGAAGACATCGAAGACCCGAATATCGCTATAGCTGGCATCGCGGTCTGTTTCCTTGAGCTGGATGACTACCCCACCCAGGAAGAGAAAGACGCCATGATCCGCGGCCTTCAGGCCGAGCTTGGCCTCAATGTCAAAGACGCAGGCGAAATCGCCGTGCTGGGCCGTTGGATGATGACCCAATGCAACGGCGCGCAGGAGGGCATCGACCGTATGGCGCGCAAGCTTTACAAGCTCGACAAGGCCGCGTCCTTCACGCCGCTGATGTCCGTGCTCAAAACCATCCTGAACGAGGCCGAAGGCCCGATGAATTCCAAACAACAATCCGCGCTGGAAGACATCCAAGCCGCGTTCAAAATCAGCTGAGGCACCGCAAAATGGCACGCAAGAAATCGATCCTCATCACCGGGGCGTCTTCCGGCATCGGCGCGGCCACGGCCGTTCTTGCGTCAAAACATGGCTATGATGTCGGCATCCACTACAATTCCGACCTGAAAGGCGCGCAGCTCGTCGCCCAGATGTGCGAGCAGGAAGGCGCAATCACCCATATGCTGCAGGGCGATCTGTCCAACCCGGTTGACGTCACACGGGTCTTTTCCGAATTTGACGCGGCCTTCGCGCAGCTTGATGCGCTGGTCAACAATGCGGGCATCGTCGACAAGCCGCAACGCGTGGATGAGATGTCCTATGACCGATTGCGCCGCATGGTCGATGTGAACCTCATCGCCCCCATGCTCGTCGCCAAAGAGGCGGTCTTGCGCATGTCCACCGCCTATGGCGGCGATGGTGGCGTGATCGTCAACACCGGCTCCGCTGCGGCGCGGCTGGGCTCAGGTGGCCAATATGTGGATTACGCAGCCACCAAGGCCGGCATCGACATCTTCACTAAGGGCCTCAGCGATGAGGTCGCAGCCGAAGGCATCCGCGTGGTGGCCATCCGCCCCGGCCTGATCGAAACGGCCATCCACGCCAAGGGCGGCTTGCCCGACCGCTGCGATGACCTCGCCCATCTGGTTCCAATGAAGCGCGCCGGTGACGCGGAGGAATGCGCTCACGCAATCCTCTTTCTGCTCGGCGAAGGCGCAAGTTACATCACCGGCACTTCGGTCGATGTCTCGGGCGGTCGCTAATCCCCATCACTGTTTCAGAAGTACCTCGGGGTTTGGGGCAGCGCCCCAAGTCTGCGCGACAGCGCAAAAGCATCATGCGCCGAAGGCACATTTGGATCACTCGTTGGACGTGGAATACAGCGCGGGGATTGCCGCGGGCGCAGGACGTTGTGCAGGCCTGATGCCAGACAACCGGTCCGCCAGTGGCCGTTTTGCCTCAATGGATGCGGGCCGCGGCACCGGCTTCACCGAGGACAGCAACCGGCAGTATTTCTGCCGCTTCGTATAGGCCGCCATATCGCTGCGCTTCTTGCGGCTATGCATCGGGCCCCAGTCGGCAGACACACCCGCCAGCCGCCCGTTCTTCTTGGCCACCACCCCGTCACGGTTCACGGTGAAGGCCATGATGCGGACCGCGCAGCTCAGATTGGACGGGCCGTGCTTCAACGCGGCCCCGGTGCCAACCCGACATTTGTAGCCCCGCGCCGTGGCCGGCAGGATCTGGGTCAACCCATACCATTTGCCACCTCCCCCCACGGCGCGGGGCTTGTAGGTGCTTTCATGCTTGACCAAGGCCGAGATGAACCCGTTCCAAAACGCCGCGCGTTTCTCAGGGCCGTTCTCGGGGTAAGCGGGGCACCAATCTGCGATATCGGCGGGGACCAGGTCTAACAAGGGCCGCCCATGCCCGTTGAGCGCCGACATCGTGGCGCGGGTCCATAAATGCCCGTCGCTGCGGAAATCCCAGCGGGCGCGCGGCAGATATGACGGGCGCTGCACCGGGCGCACCGCGTCTGATCCCGGCGTCAACACAACGACCTTGGGGGCCGTCGAGCCGGCCTCCGGCAAGGGCGTCCCAAATGCTGGGAAGGCCGCTAAAGCGGCAGCGATTATAAGTGCGTGGCAGCGCATGGCCGGGATAGAGAGCAGATCAGCCTGCCCATGACAACAAATTTGTCGAAATTGCGGCGGTGTCGTTTCCAGACGCGCAACAACCCGCCGTTTTGGCGTTGTTTCATCTCACATCAGGCGTCAATCGAGGGAGTGCCCATGGCTGATATGTCCGCGTTACTGACCTTTTTATCCACACTCTTTGCCGTCGAAAACCGCCCCGGCGGCGACGCCGCCGCCAAAGCGCTGACAGAAATCGCGGCAACCAACCCGCCCCTAGTGAACCTTGAGCCGCCCGTTGATACCTCTGCGCTGGCACGGGTCTTTGATTACGCCCCAAACCCGCAAGCCGTCGCGCTCAAGGACACAATCCTCAGTCTCGATTGGCACTATTCCGGCCTCGCCGATGGTCGCATCCGCGAAGACATCGCCCGCCACATGCTCACCACCGAAATCATCGGCCGCAACGCCATGCTACCTTGTGACCACCTGCGCGTCGGGTTCTTCTTCCAACAGGCGGGCCTCGACTATGTCACCCGCGTCCACGCGGCGGAGGAAACCTTCATCATGGTCGCGGGCGCCGCCGACTGGCGCTGCTATGACACCACCACCACACGCAAAACGGGCGACATCATCTTCCACCCATCCATGGCCCCGCATGCCAGCGTTACCCATGACCAACCCCTGCTGGCCGCTTGGCGTTGGACCGGAGACATCGGCTATGACCTCTACAAACTGACCGGATAGCGCTTGCCCGCCCAGCGGGCCTCCCATAAAAGCAACGCGTTACACACGCGACGGAGCACCCCCATGCTGGACCTCACCTACGAGACCCCAAAACCGAAAGTCATCGCAGGCGCGAAACATGACTGGGAACTGGTCATTGGCCTTGAGGTCCACGCGCAGGTCGCCACCAATGCCAAGCTGTTCTCCGGCGCCTCCACCCAATTCGGGGCCGAACCCAATTCCAACGTGGCGTTCGTGGACGCAGGCATGCCCGGCATGCTGCCCGTCATCAACGAGGAATGTGTGGCGCAAGCCGTGCGCACAGGCCTGGGCCTGAAGGCCGACATCAACCTCTATTCCGCCTTTGACCGCAAAAACTACTTCTACCCCGACCTGCCGCAGGGCTACCAAATCAGCCAGCTCTACCACCCAATCGTGGGTGAGGGTGAGGTGCATGTGGACATGGAACCCGGCGTCGCGCGCACCGTGCGGATCGAGCGTATCCACCTTGAACAGGACGCCGGCAAATCGATCCACGACATGGACCCGACCATGTCCTTTGTCGACCTGAACCGCACCGGCGTGGCACTGATGGAGATCGTCTCCCGCCCCGACATCCGCGGCCCTGAAGAGGCCGCCGCCTACGTGTCCAAACTGCGCCAGATCATGCGCTATCTCGGCACCTGCGACGGCAACATGCAAAACGGCAACCTGCGGGCCGATGTAAACGTCTCCATCTGCCTACCCGGCGCCTATGACAAATACCAAGAGACGCAAGACTTCTCCCATCTCGGCACGCGGTGCGAGATCAAGAACATGAACTCCTTGCGCTTCATCCAGCAAGCGATTGAGGTCGAGGCCAAGCGCCAGATCGCCATTGTTGAAGCTGGCGGCACGGTCGATCAGGAAACGCGCCTCTATGACCCCGACAAGGGCGAAACCCGCTCCATGCGGTCGAAAGAGGAAGCGCATGACTACCGCTACTTCCCCTGCCCCGACCTGCTGCCGTTGGAAATCGAACAGGACTGGGTCGACGACATCGCCAAGGGCCTGCCCGAGCTGCCGGACGAGAAACGCGCCCGCTTCATGGCTGATTTCGGCCTGTCGGAATATGACGCAAGCGTCCTGACCGCCGACACCACCAACGCCGCCTATTTTGAACAGGTGGCGGATGGTCGCGACGGCAAGCTCGCCGCGAACTGGGTGATTAACGAGCTGTTCGGCCGCCTGAAGAAAGACGACGACAAATCGATCACCGATAGCCCCGTCATGCCCGCGCAATTGGGCGGCATCATCGACCTGATCACCTCTGATGCCATCTCAGGCAAAATCGCCAAGGACCTGTTCGAGATCGTCTACACGGAGGGCGGCGACCCCGCCGAAATCGTCGAAGCACGCGGCATGAAACAGGTCACGGATACCGGCGCGATCGAGGCCGCCGTCGACCAGATCATCGCCGACAACCCCGATCAAGTGGCCAAGGCGAAAGAGAACCCGAAGCTTGCGGGTTGGTTTGTCGGGCAGGTGATGAAGGCAACTGGAGGGAAGGCGAACCCAAAAGCGGTCAACGAATTAGTTTCAAAGAAACTAAACTCGTAAGCCGCTTTTTGGTTCAGTGCGCGGCAGGCGTGTTTTCCCTGTCCGAAAACGCGCCGAGAGCGGCACCACCTCTCCACATTACCCAAGATCCCGGGATGGCGGGCGGGGCGTCGGCGCAGCCGCGCGTCGTCCCCCATCCCCTTCAATCTCCCTAGCATTCCGCCCAAATCCAGCTACCGTGATCCCCTGACCAAAGGATCACGCCCATGGCACGCCGCGCCCGCTCGAAACCCAGCACACCCCGCGCCACTCACTACACGCAGCTGCGCAACCGCTTCCCGCAGGCGGAGGTCTTCAGCGCTGACGAGCTGGCCCATATCCACGCCTCCGCCCTGCGCGTGCTGTCAGAGCTTGGCATCAAGGTCCTCCTCCCCGAGGGCCGCGCGCTGTTCAAGCGGGCCGGTGCAAAGGTCGATGAAGACACGATGATGGTCTTTCTCGACGCGGATATGGTGGCAGACCACATCGCCAAGGCCCCGTTTGAGTTCTCGCTCAGAACCGACAACCCCAAACGCGCCATCCATATGGGGGGAACCCATGTGAATTTCTCTCCGGCTGGCGGCTGTCCAAATGTCACCGACATGACCCGAGGCCGCCGCCCCGGCGACATGGCCAGCTTCCGCGACCTGATGAAGCTAAGCCAGGAATGGGACGTCATCGCCAAGCTGTCCTCGTCCATCGAACCCCAGGACGTCCCCGTCCACCTCCGCCACTACGCCACCATGCGGGCGCAGTTGGAACTCAGCGACAAGCTGCCCTTCATTTACGCGCGCGGCCACCGACAAGTCGTCGATGGGTTCGAGATGCTGGCCCTTGCCCGTGGCCTGGATATCGAGGACCTGCCCAACCACCTGCTGACCCAGACCGTCATCAACTCCAACTCCCCGCGCCAGCTCGACATCCCCATGACCCGCGGCATCATCGACTTCGCGTCCTACGGCCAGCCCATAGTGATGACGCCGTTCTGCCTGTCCGGGGCCATGGCCCCGATCACCATCGCGGGCGCGCTGACCCTCAGCCACGCCGAGGCGCTTGCAGGCATTACCCTCGCCCAAATCGTCAAACCCGGGGTGCCGGTTATCTACGGTGCCTTCTCCTCCAATGTAGACATGAAATCCGGCGCGCCCGCCTTTGGCACGCCAGAGCATTTCAAAACCAATATCGGCGCGGGGCAGCTGGCGCGGCTCATCAACATCCCGTGGCGCTCCGGCGCGGGCAGCGCCTCCAACGCCCCAGACGTCCAGGCCACTTATGAAAACATGATGGGGCTGATGGGGGCGTTGATGGGCCATTCGCACGTGATCTACCACGCCGCGGGGTGGCTGGAAGGTGGCCTGACGGTGTCATACGAAAAATGGGTCATCGACTGCGAAATTCTGCAAGGGCTGGCCGAGGCGATGCAACAGGTCCCCGTGGACGACGCCCATATCGGGCTTGACGCCATTGCGCAGGTGCAACCCGGCGGGCATTTCTTCGAGACCGCCCAAACGATGGAGCGCTATCAGGACGCGTTCTACAGCCCCTTCCTGTCGGATCTGTCAAACTTTGGCCAATGGACCGAAGCCGGCAGCAAGACCGCCACCCAACGGGCCCACGAGATCTGGCAGCAAAAGCTGAAAGACTTCCAACCACCGGCTTTCCCGCAAGACCGGATGGAAGCGATTGACGCTTTCATCGCGAAACGCACGGAACAGGGCGGCGCACCAATCGACGAGTAGTGGTGCGGAAATAATCCGCCTATTTCAAAATCTTGCCCTTGAAGCTCCGGCCGAAACGCCCCATCTCAACCATATCTGGTGAACGAACCAGTTCACATTTTTTCGCGACAGAAAACCGCTTCCCAGCCGTTTAAGGCTCTGGAGGACGGGATGTTCCGAGTGACCATATTCAGGTTCAAACGAGGACACGATCAACATGGGACGGCTTTCAACGTCTGACACACCAATCGCCCCGTTTGTAGCTGCGGGCGGGACCCTGACCCTTGCCTATTGCGAAGGGGGACCTGGCCGGAAGACGGCCGAGACTGAGCATCACCATTGTCTGGTGGTCCCGGCGCAAGACACGCCGATGCGGGTGATTGCAACCCGTGATGGCATCGCGCAGCAATACACGCTGAACCGGGGTGATATTGCCCTGGCGACGCAGGGCTCGCACACGTTGTGGGAATGGCTCGACCACGCCAAGGTAATCCTGATCAAGCTCGACCCCGCCGCGCTGCTGCGATTCATCGAACATGAGATGCGGCTTATGCTGACCGGCAATACGCTGGAGAACGAAGTGGTCGTTACCGACCCCGACTTGTCTGCTGCGGCGTTCCAGCTGCACGCGGCCTCCCGCCAAAACGGCGTCGGGGGGGACATCCTGCTCGACGCATTGGCGCGGGTGTTTCTGGTCACTTTGGTGCGCCGCTACGGCACCTACGACACGCATGGCCCCGCGGGGTTCGGGCTGGACGACTACGTTTTGATTCTCGACCATATCGAGGCACGTCTAGACGCCAAGATCACCCCCGCGCGGCTGGCACAGCTCGTCGGCATGAGCGAGGCCACCTTCGGGCGCAAATTCAAGCAACGCACCGGCCAATCACCGATGGCTTTCGTGAAAGAAGCCCGGCTGCGCGCCGCTTTGGTGCACTTGCATGAAGGGCAGCTATCATTGGGAGAGATCGCCATCCGCTGCGGCTTTGCCGATCAAGCTCATTTCTCGCGCGTGTTCCGAACAGAACATGGCCGCAGCCCTGGCAAATACCGCGCCGCTTTGCGCGCCTGATCCCCCACAAGCAAAAAAGGCCAGCGGGTGGGAACCCGCTGGCCTGCGACTGAGATTGGGGGGACGCCAATCAGTCGTATTTGCCGATATACATCGCGGACAGTTCGGCCACGGTGAAATCGGCAGGGTTCACGCCCATGTTGCGCGCCAGTTGCAGATGACCAATGGTCATCTGATCGCTGGACCGGGAGACGATTTCGTTGTCGCCAAGCATGATGCGATCTGTGGTTTTGTCCTCGCTGAGCTTGCTTACCGCCACGACCAACGTCTGTGCCGTAGCGTTGGAGCCGTTCTGTGCCAGCATCTTCTCACCGAAATCTTCGGCATCGGCAAATGCAGGGGCGGCCATCAAGGTTACAAATGCGGGGATCAATAGAGTTTTCATAGGTCTGGTCCTCATCTTCTGTTGGGAGGAGCGGGATTTGGGAGGCAACCCCGCTTTCATAGAACAGCAGATAAGGACCTGACGCGGCGGAAACTTGTATCTCCGCCGCAAGTTTTTGAACCATTCAGTTCAGTTTTGTGTGCCTATGCAGACCCCCTGTGCGGCACTGCAGCATGACCAGCCAAACCTTGCTCAATTCAAGCAAACCCCGCGCCGATAGCTGCCGACCTGCCGGATGACAGAGCCCGGTTTCGCCTCGACGCGTGTGCCCGACAGCTCTGATTTCAGCACCCGCACCATCAGGTCGTTCAGCCGGGACACCTGGTAGCAGCTGATCGTCGGTTCCGCGTGGCCGTAGCCCACGCCGCTGTCATCGGTCAGAAACAGGTAGCGCCCGTTGGACAGCACCGAGGCCTGACGCATCAGAAACTCCGATTCCGCGCCCACGCCGCTGGCACCCAGCCCAAAGACCTGCACATCCTTGGCCGCCGCGCGCCGCGCCGCTTTCAGGTAGGTTTTGGCGTCACGGTCATGCGGCGGCGCGTCGGCGATGTGAAACATCAGCCGTTCCCCTTTGCCGCGCCTCCAGTTCAGGTTGGCACCCGCCATCAACGCCTCTGCCGCAGCCTCCGGGTAGTCCCCGCCGCCGCCCGCGTTTTGCGCGCGCAGCCATTTCTGCATCTGTCCTTGCGACTTGGTGAACCCGTAGTTGCGCACCACATATTGGTCGCCCCGGTCGCGGTAGACGACCAATCCGTAGCGGATATCGACCCCCGGCGCGGCCCGGCGGGCTTGCCGCACGATGGATTTTAGCTCCTTGGTCAGCCAGGCCAGCTCGTCGCCCATGCTGCCGGTGGTGTCCACGACAAAGGCCAGGTCAAGGAAATCGGGCTTCCAGCCCTCAGCATCCGCGATGGATACATTGGCGCGGGTGCCATTGGTCGCAATTTTTTGCGTGACTGCCACGCCCTGCCCCTCTGGGAACGCGCGCAATTCCACTGCGCCGGGTCGCCCGTGGCCATAGGCCGCCGGGAACACGCTGACCAAGCCGTCAACGCCGGAATAGCCGGTGTAGAACGCATCCGCCGCCCCTGGTTTGCGCAAGGTGACCCGTACGCCGGGTGCGGGCTTGCCGTCAAATGTGGTGATCCGCGCCAGCACCGGCTTGGACAGGTTGGTGCGCGCCAGTTTGAGGCGCTTCGCCGCTCCGGCTTGATAGCGGGCAAACGCCGCGAGGTTCAGCGCGTCGTCAATGTCGCCTGCGGTCAAAACGCCCCGCCTTGGCGCGCGCGGGCTGCGCGACGGAACCCGTTTGGCAATGACTGCGGATTCTGCCGGGCTTTCCAACGCGACCGGGGCCTCTTCGACAACAATGGGGTCCTCAATCACAGGATCAACCAGCACTGCCCCGTCCCGGACGCCGGTGGTGTCACAGGCGGACAACGCCCCTACCAAGGCCAATCCAGCCCATACTCTGCGGTTCAATATTTCTGGCATTGTCAGCATCATCACGCCTCTCCAAATAAAATGTGTAAATTGCACATGTCACGAATCTGCTGGCCTCGTCAAGAAAAATGTGTAAATTGCACATCATGCTTCAGGTACTGGATTCCCTGCTCGCCCCCCTCGCCCGCCTCATGGTGGCCCGCGGCGTGGCGTTCCCTGACTTGGCCGAACGGCTGAAGGTGCATTACGTGGCCGCCGCCGCCCGCTCCGGCGCAAAGACGGACAGCCGCATCTCCGTGATCACCGGGTTGCAACGCCGCGACATCGCGCGTCTTCGGGCCGAGCCGCCACGTGAGGAACGCCCCAACCACCTCGCCACGCTCATTGCACGATGGCAGACCGACCGGGCCTATGTGGGCCAGCCGATCCCAAAATCCGGCCCCGCCCCGTCCTTTGAAGCGCTCGCCAATGATATCCGCCGCGACATCCACCCGCGCACCATGCTCGACACCTTGGAAGCCGCGGGAACTGTTACCGTTGAGCAAGACCACATCACGCTGGCGCAGACCTCCTACCAACCGCTGGCGGGCAGCGAGGATCAGATTGCCTATCTCGCCCATAACCTCGGGGATCACATGGCGGCCGCAACAGATAACGTCACCGGCCACACGCCCCCACATTTTGAACGCGCGGTGCATTACGAGGGCCTGACCGCCGCGCAGATCGCGCTGCTGCAGGCCGATCACCGCGAGGCCCAGATGCAGGTGTTCGAACGGCTCTCCGCCAAGGCCGCCGCAATGAAGGTATTGCCCTCTGGCGAGGCCACCCATAGGTTCAGGGCCGGGGCCTATTTTTACCCCACAGATGCAGCCCAGCAGGACGCGCAAGAATGACCCTCCGCACCGCCGCCATTGCCTTTCTGTTTGCGACAGCCGCTTGCGCGCCCGCCCTTGAAGAGGACGCCGGCCTGTCAGACCCGATCATCGAAGAGGCGATAGTCATTGAAGAACCGGCCCCTGTCGCCAAGTCCCCCATCGACTGCGCTCAGGAAGAAATCACCGGCGACGGTATAGGCGGCACCGGCTGCCCGACGATTGACTAAGCCCCCGACACACCCCAGCAAAAACCGAATTCAGCTACTGATTGGCAGGACAGGCGATGACCGCGCATAGATTTTCCGAACCGCTCGACCTGCCTTGCGGCATACGTCTGAAAAACCGCTTTGCCCGCAGCGCTATGACCGAAGCGCTTGCCGGGGCGAATGACGCGCCGAATGACGGGCACCAAAAGCTCTATACAGAATGGTCCAAGGGCGGCGTTGCCCTTCAGATGACCGGTAATGTCATGGTCGACCGACGCTATCTTGAACGGCCCGGCAACGTGGTTGTCGAAGATGACACCAACCTCTACGCGCTACGCGCCTGGGCAGAGGCCGCGAAGTCAGGTGGCAGCAAGATCTTTATGCAAATCAGCCACCCCGGACGTCAGTGCCCTATCGTGGTGAACACCCGGCCCTTGTCACCGTCAGCAGAAAAGCTGCGCATTCTTGGCCTGTTCGGCAAACCGAAGGCCATGACCTCTGATGATATCCAAGACGCCATCCGGCGCTATGCCATGACCGCGGAAATTGCGCAAAAGGCGGGGTTTGACGGCGTGCAGATACATGCCGCACACGGCTACCTGATTAGCCAGTTCCTGTCGCCGATCACTAACCAGCGCACCGATGAATGGGGCGGATCACTTGAGAACCGTGCCAAGTTTTTGCGGCAAGTCTATGCCGCCACGCGACTTGCCGTTGGCAAGGACTTCCCGGTAGCAGTCAAGCTGAACTCTGCCGATTTCCAGAAGGGCGGATTTACCATCGAAGACAGCTGCCAGGTCGCCCAATGGCTGGAACAGGACGGCATTGACCTGATCGAGCTGTCAGGCGGCACATATGAACAGATGAGCTTCGTGAACGGAACCGAAGAACAACAACGCGAAAGCACAGTCAAACGCGAGGCCTATTTTCTGGAATATGCCCGCGAGGTGCGAAAGGCCGTCTCCGTTCCGCTGGCGGTGACAGGCGGATTTCGCAGCGTGGCCGCCATGGAGCAGGGACTTGTAGAAGATGGCATCGACATGATCGGTCTGGCCCGCCCCTTATGCGTTCAGCCACATGCGGTTAACACCATTCTTGAAGGCACCGCCGAACGCATTGGCATCAATGAAGATGGGCTGATGATCGGTCAGGGCCGGTTCGGTGCGAATGCGCAAAATTGGTTGATTAAGCTGATCAACACGGTGTCGCAGGTCGAATATTACGCCTGGCAGATGAACCGCATGTCGCGTGGGCTGATGCCTCAGACTGACGCGCGCAACAACGCAATCGGATATTTTGTTTGGTATCTCAACCGGACGACGATGCTGGGGTTGCGTCGCAAATTCGCCCGCCGGTCTTAGAAGGACCTGCTGCGCGATGGGCCGGCAAACGTCGATACGCGATCTATTTGGAACGAAGACGCTTTCTAGACACCCGGTTTGGGCCTGAATTGCGGACGTCTCCCCTTTGCACCACCCTGCCTCAACCCGTGCCGCTTCCCCTTGATCACGCGCCCCCCGGATGCTACCCAAACCTCCTGTTTTCTAGGGGAGACCGCCATCATGTCCGCTTTTGAGTACCGCGCCGTTCCGGCCCCTCGCAAAGGCAAATCCGGCAAAGGCACGCGCGGCGCACCGGCGAAATTCGCTAATGCCGTCACCGGCCTGATGAACGAGATGGGCACCGATGGCTGGGAATACCTGCGCGCCGACACCCTGCCCTGCGAAGAACGTCAGGGCCTGACTGGCAAGACGGTGAAATACCATTCCATGCTGGTCTTCCGTCGCCCCGTCGAAGAGGTGGCGACCGAGGTGGAAGAAGCGGAGGAAACGCTCGCGCTCGCAGCACCCGTGGACGAACCTGAGCCGGTGGAAGAGCCTGAAATCGTTGAAGAAACGGTTGATGCCGCTCCTGAAGAAGACATGCCCGAACCTGCCAATGACGACGCGGAAAAACGCGACCACGTCGCCGCCGAGTAAGGCGTTAGCTTCAGTCTGAAATGTCCAGCGCAAGCGCGTGAATCCGGCCGATAATCTCCGACCCGATTGCTCCGTGAACGGCCCGATGGCGGGCAATTCGGGACATGCCGCCAAACTTGTCTGACACGATTTTCACGTTGAAATGGCTTTCGCCGCCTTCCTGAAACCCGGCATGGCCCCGATGGCTTTCGCTGTCATCGACCACCTCCAATACGCTGGGCTGAAACGCCGCAGCGAGCTTTTGCTCAATTTCCGAAACTATCCCCATAATTCTGCCCTTTGCCTCTTCACCTTGCTCCAAAAAACCCTAAACTCTCCCCTCCAATTACGAAAGGCTCAGTGATGGCGCGCGCCCCGTTCGACCCGTTTGAATTCGATATTTCCGTTTCCACCGACAAGAAAAAACGCGCCCGCGGCCGCCGCGGCATGTCGGGTGCGGTCGAAACCTCTCAGCGCCAATGCGAAGCTCCCGGCTGCGAAGAGCCCGGCCAGTATCGCGCGCCCAAAAGCCCTGACGTGCTGGATGATTTCTACTGGTTCTGCAAAGCGCATGCCCGCGAATACAACCTGAAATGGAACTTCTTCGAGACCCATACTCAGGAAGAGATGGAACGCCAGATGTCGTCGGACAAGGTATGGGAACGCCCCACCAAGCCGATGAAAAAGGGTGAGGAGCAGCGCGCCTGGTCCCGCCTAGGCGTGGACGATCCGATGGCCGTACTGGGCGAGAACGCCACCCGCAACCCGGGCCGCAACGGCGGCAATGCCGGGCGCAAGCTGCCACCGACCGAGCGGCAGGCGCTGGAGATTCTCGACGGCAAGCCCGACATGGGAAAGAAGGAGCTGCGCAAGCTCTACAAGGCGCTCATCAAGGTACTTCACCCAGACATGAACGGTGGCAACCGCGCCGATGAGGACCAGCTGCAGCAGGTGGTCTGGGCCTGGGACCAGATCAAGGAAAGCCGCAATTTCGCGGACTAGGGCCGTCCAGTTCAAGAAATGAGACTTACTATATGCCTGCGACGCTCCGGCGCGGGATGATTTGGGGGGCTTCCCCTTGCTCTCCCCCCCGAATTGAGGCATGCCGCGAGAGATAGCGAAAGGGACAAGACCATGGCCGACGGCAGCATCGATTTGAACGCGAAACCAACCGAAGATGTCTCGGTGCGCGAAGTGTTTGGAATCGACAGCGACATTACGGTCAAAGGATTTGCCGACCGCACCGAACGGGTGCCTGATCTGGACACGACCTACAAGTTCGACCCCGACACCACTTTGGCTATTCTCGCAGGCTTCAGCCATAATCGCCGGGTGATGATCCAGGGCTATCACGGCACAGGGAAGTCCACCCACATCGAACAGGTGGCCTCGCGGTTGAACTGGCCGTGCGTGCGGGTGAACCTCGACAGCCACATCTCGCGGATCGACCTGATCGGCAAGGACGCCATCAAGCTGAAAGACGGCGTGCAAGTCACCGAGTTTCAGGAAGGCATCCTGCCTTGGGCGCTGCGCAATCCGACCGCGATTGTGTTCGACGAATACGATGCAGGCCGCGCGGATGTGATGTTCGTGATCCAGCGGGTGCTGGAAGTGGACGGCAAGCTGACGCTGCTCGACCAGAACAAAGTGATCAACCCGCACCCCCATTTCCGCATCTTCGCGACCGCCAACACGGTTGGCTTGGGCGACACGACGGGTCTGTATCACGGCACGCAGCAGATCAACCAAGGCCAGATGGACCGCTGGTCGCTTGTGACCACGCTGAATTACCTCAGCCATGACGCGGAAGCCGCGATCGTGTTGGCCAAGAACCCAACCTACAACACCGAAAAAGGGCGCAAAACCGTGGGCCAGATGGTGACCGTCGCGGACCTGACCCGCACGGCCTTCATGAACGGAGATCTGTCTACGCTTATGTCGCCACGTACCGTTATCGCATGGGCGCAAAACACCATGATTTTCAAGGATGTAGGCTACGCGTTCCGCACCTCCTTCCTGAACAAATGCGACGAGCTGGAGCGCGAGACAGTGGCCGAGTTCTACCAGCGCTGCTTTGACGAAGAGCTGCCCGAAAGCGCCGCTTCCGTTAGCCTCGGGTGAAGAAAGTCCTGCATATCGGGACCTTTTTGGGGGCGCTCATCGCCGCCCCGCTTTTTGCCGCAGAACATGAGCCGAACCCCTTTGTTCCTCTCGGTCAGATCGTAGAGGGCGGTGCTGAGCTGAGTGTCGTCGCCTTGCGTTGCGCCGGCCTGTTCCATTCCGTCTGGGACTACGCAGGCGAGGCGCTTTTAGGCGTCGAAGCCAGCCAACAGGCCAAGGACAATGCGGCACTGTTCTTGGAAGCCGGCACCCAGCTGCGCATGACGGAAACAGGCGGCGCACAAGCGGATGTCAGCCAGCTTGCTGTGGCAGAAGCCTTTGCCGCATCTACACTGTATTTCCGCCGCTACGAAAAAAACGTGGCGGCTGGTTCGGACGCCTATTCCTCCGATGAGCTATGGGCCGCCGACCTACAAATTTGCCGCAATCTGGCCGCTCAAATCTAGGCGTTCTGCGCTGTAGACACGTGTCACGACTGGGCAATAAGTCGCCCCTCTTTCGCATGGTCATCCTCCGCAATTCGCACTAAGTTGCAGCGGAAATCATCTATATCGCGTGCGACATGGCCCAAAACGATAACCCTGCTGACCCGTTCAAGAAGGCCCTCGCCGAGGCCACGAAAACGCTGGCCAATGACCCCGATCTTGGCGTCAGCTATTCGGTCGACCCTCCGGGCATGACCAATGATCAGGTGCGGCTGCCGCAAGTGACGCGCCGGATGACCAAGGACGAGGTTCTTTTGGCCCGTGGCACGGCTGATGCCTACGCGTTGCGCCGCAGATTTCACAACACGCAAACATCGAACCGGTATGAGCCACAAGGCAACATGGCCCGCGATCTCTACGACGCGATGGAAACCGCCCGGTGCGAGGCGATGGGCGCGCGCACAATGCCGGGCACCGCTGGCAATATCGACGCCAAGATTGGCAACGAGGCGGATCGCAAGGGCTACGGCCAGATCACCGAGGCCGGGCAAGCGCCGCTATCCGTCGCGGCGGGCTACCTGATCCGCCATCTCGCCACAGGGCGCGACCTGCCGCCTGCGGCCTCTAACGTGATGAATCTTTGGAAGGATTTTATCGAAGGCGCGGCCGGTGGCACGCTGGACAACCTGCAGGATGTGCTGTCCGATCAGGCTCAATTCGCGAAATTCGCGCGCCAGATCATTGATGATCTTGGTTATGGCGACCAGCTGGGCGACGACCCTGACGACATCAACGAAGATCAGGAAGACGAGGCCAGCCAGGACGAAGATCAGGCCGACCAAGACGACGAGGCCAACCCTGACAAGGAAGACAATTCCGAAGATGCAGATGCGTCTGGCGAGCAGTCGCAGGAGGAACAGAAAGACGCTTCCCAAGCAACGGTGCAGCTGGATGACATGGCCGACGCCGAAATGGGCGACGAGGCCGAGATGCCCGAGGGCGAGGCCCCAATGGACCCGCCCCCGCCTGCGCCGCATTCGGAGGCGGATGAGAATTACATCGTCTACTCGACCGAGTTTGATGAAGAAATCAAAGCCGAAGACCTTGCCGAACCGGCAGAGTTGGAACGCCTGCGCGCCTACCTTGACCAGCAGCTGGAACCGCTCAAGGGCGCGGTATCGCGTCTGGCCAACAAATTGCAACGCCGCCTTCAGGCCCAGCAGAACCGATCCTGGGAATTCGACCTTGAGGAAGGCATTCTGGATGCAGGCCGCCTCGCCCGTGTGATCGTCAGCCCAACCACGCCGCTGTCGTTCAAGGTCGAGAAAGACACCGAATTCCGCGACACCTGCGTGACGCTGCTTTTGGACAATTCCGGCTCCATGCGGGGGCGCCCGATCTCTATTGCCGCGATCTGCGCCGACGTTCTGGCGCGCACGTTAGAGCGGTGCCAAGTCAAAACCGAAATTTTGGGCTTCACCACCCGCGCGTGGAAAGGTGGCCAAAGCCGGGAAAACTGGCTGAACGACGGCCGCCCGCAGGCACCGGGCCGTCTGAATGACCTGCGCCACATCATCTACAAATCCGCCGACGCCCCGTGGCGTCGCGCGCGCCCAAATCTGGGTCTGATGATGAAAGAGGGCTTGTTAAAAGAGAACATTGACGGCGAGGCGCTGGAATGGGCCCATCGCCGCATGGTGGGCCGTCCCGAGAGCCGCAAGATCCTGATGGTGATCTCTGACGGTGCACCTGTGGACGATTCAACTTTGTCCGTTAACCCCGCAAATTATCTGGAAAAACACCTGCGCGATGTGATCGCGATGGTTGAGAAACGCAAAGCGGTCGAATTGATCGCGGTGGGCATCGGGCATGACGTGACCCGCTATTATGACCGTGCGGTGACAATTACAGATGTCGAACAATTGGCCGGCGCGATGACTGAACAGCTGGCCGCGCTCTTTGACAGCGACCCAAGGGCCCGCGCGCGGGTGATGGGCATGAAACGGGCCAGCTGATGTTCCAGACCTTCCAAGCCACGACCTCCCCCGAGCAAGGCCCACCCCGTTTGAAAGCCTTGCGAGAAGCGCTTGAAAAGGAAGGATTTGACGCCTTCATCGTCCCGCGCGCCGACGCCCATCAAGGCGAATATGTCGCCGACCGGGACGCGCGTTTGAGCTGGCTAACGGGATTTACGGGTTCAGCCGGTTTCTGCATTGTTCTTCAAGATATTGCAGGCGTTTTCGTAGACGGCCGATACCGCGTGCAGGTGAAGGAACAAGTCGACACGTCGTACTTCACCCCCGTGCACTGGCCCGAAACCAAGCCTGAAGACTGGCTGAAGGAGAAGCTCACATCCGGCAAGGTCGCGTTCGATCCTTGGCTATTTACCAAGCTGCAAATTGACGAAATCACGGAAGGCCTGAAAGGCACCGATATCACGCTGGTCCCCTCAGCCAACTTCGTCGACGCGATTTGGGAAGACCAGCCCGCCGCCCCCGCGGGAAAGGTTGAGGCCTACCCGATTGAGCTCAGCGGCAAGCGGTCGCCTGACAAGCGACAAGAGATCGCGGAGAAACTGCGCGACAAGGGCCACACGGCCGCCATCCTGACATTGCCGGATTCAATTTGCTGGCTGTTGAACATCCGCGGCACAGACATTCCGCGCATCCCCATCGTGCAGTGCTTCGCGGTGATCCATGCTGACGCCCGCGTCGATCTGTTCATCGACCAGACCCGCGTCGATCATTTGGGACCTGACCCAGCCATCACCGTGAAACCGCCAGACAGCTTTGCGGACGCAATCGCGCAGCTCGATGGCCCTGTGCGTGTGGGCGCGGGCAGCGCACCCTTGGCGGTTTCGCAAATCTTGCAACAGGCAGAGGTAGAAATTGCCTATGCGATGGATCCTTGCATCCTCCGCAAGGCCTGCAAGAACGAGACTGAAATCTCGGGCACCAAACAGGCCCATATCCGCGACGCGCAGGCGATGGTGCGCTTCCTCGCCTGGCTTGACGCCCAAACCCCCGGCACCTTCACGGAAATCGACGTGGCCACAAGCCTGGAAGGCTTCCGCGCGCAAACCAACGCGCTGCGCGACGTCAGCTTTGAAACCATCTCTGGCGCGGGACCCAACGGGGCCATTGTGCATTACCGCGTGACCGACGACACCAACCGCACCGTCAAAGACGGCGACCTGATGCTGGTGGATTCAGGTGGGCAATATGTCGACGGCACCACCGACATCACCCGCACCATCCCCATCGGCCAGCCGACGGAGGAGCAAAAGAAGTGCTTCACGCTGGTGCTGCAAGGCATGATCGCCATCAGTCAAGCCCGCTTCCCGCGCGGCGTGGCGGGCCGTGATCTGGATGCGCTCGCCCGCGCGCCGCTTTGGCGGCATGGTCTGGATTACGATCACGGCACCGGCCACGGTGTCGGCACCTACCTGTCGGTCCATGAGGGTCCGCAACGCCTCAGCCGGATGTCCGAGGTGCCGCTGAAGGAAGGCATGATCCTGTCTAATGAGCCCGGCTACTACCGCGAAGGCGCGTTCGGCATCCGCATAGAAAACCTGATCGTGGTGCAGCAAGCGGCCAAACTAGGCGACAACCGCGACCAGTTGAGTTTTGAAACCATCACATGGGTCCCGATTGACCGCCGCCTGATTGCCACCGACATGCTTGCCCCGCATGAGCGCGACTGGATCAATGCCTATCACGCAGAAATCGCTAACAAAATTAGCGTTGAGGGGGCCGCAAAGGATTGGCTGGAGGCCGCCACGGCGCCGCTTTAGCCGCATTCGTGGTGCGACACCATGGATCGATTCATGACCTTGTGCCGCTGGGCGTAATCCTGTCATGTGGCGCCTCTATTCATTCACGCGCAAATTTCTTCGAGGGAGGGTTCGTCGGATGTCCGATCATATCAAGTTGCAGGGTGCCAGTGGCACATATTCCATCCGCGCGGCGGGGGCCGTGTTGGGGGAAAGCTCAAATGTGATTGAATTGCGCGAGGGCGATTACGCGCCCGTGCTTTATGTCCCACGTGCCGATCTCGCTATGGCATTCTTTGACAAAACCGATCAAAGCACACATTGCCCGCACAAGGGCGATGCCAGCTACTACACAATCCAGGCCAAAAGCGGCCCGATTGCCAATGCGGCATGGTCCTATGAAACCCCGACACCGGGCCTGGAATCCATCGCGGGACATCTGGCGTTTTACAACGACAAAGTCACCGTCGAAGAGACCTAGGAATGCTCCTCGGCCGCCGTGGCGGCTAAGGCGCGGTTATACTGCTTCAGGGCGTCCACCTGAAAGAGCGCCCCCAAGATGGTGGGCGGTTCACCTTCCGCACCCAGCGTCACAACCGGCAGGAAGGCGCGGTTGGTGTCCTCAAAAATGGGCATCGCGTCTTCCAACGTCGCGTTGGGACCGATGAACACGCCCTCTTCGATCACTTGCCAGACCAGGTCGTCATCGGCCGCTTGCGGATGGTCGGGCCCGCGCATCACGTTGTTGACGCGGAACATCGACAGCAGATAGGCCTGCGGCCCGGCCGCCAGATGCACCCCGCGCCGCTCCAGCTGCGTCAGAAAGAAGGACCGGTCGACTAGCTTGCTGGACAGCGCGCTGGATAGCGACACCGCCACCATCACTGCCAAACCGGTCTGCCAGTCCCCAGTCAGCTCAAAGACAATCAACGTGGTGGATATGGGCGCGCCCAGCACAGCTGCCGCAACCGCACCCATTCCCGCAAGCGCATATAGCGTCTCTGACCCGGACACATCGGGGAACACCCCCGTTGCAATCAAGCCGAAAGACAGCCCGGTCAGCGCGCCAACCATGAGGGACGGCGAAAACACCCCACCCCCCATGCGCCCCGCCATCGTGATGGCAACCGCGATGACCTTCAGCACAGTGAAGATCACCGCCTCATAGAGGAACAGCTCGCCTGTCAAGGCCGCCGAGGTGGTTCCGTATCCGACCCCTATGATATGCGGGAACCAGATGGCCAGCCCGCCCAGCAGCAATCCTGCCATGGCCGGGCGCAACCAACGCGGCATGCCTGTCGCCGCCTGAAATTTGGTCCCAATCGTGTCCGCCCAAAAGATGGCGCGCATCATCACCACGGCGGCCAATCCGCAGAGCAACCCCAGCATCAGGAAGGCGGGCAGTTCGCGGTAGAAGCCCAATGCCGACTCGACCGGCAGCATGAATTCCGTCACGTCCCCAAAAGTCAGTCTGCTGATGATGGTGCCTGCCGCACTGGCGATCACAATCGGGGCAAAGGCGTGCACCGCAAAATGGCGTAGTACGACCTCCAAAGCAAATAGCGCACCCGCAATCGGGGCATTAAAGCTGGCCGACACGGCGGCGGCCACGGCGCAGCCCAACAGGTCGCGCCCGGTGATACCATCTGCCTTGATCAGCCCAGACACCCAGCTGGATATTACGCCCGCCAGGTGCACCACTGGCCCCTCCCGCCCGGTTGAGCCACCAGAGGACAACGTGATCATCGACGCAAAGGCCGAAGCCAGCCCGGCGCGTTTCTCCACGCGCCCATTGTGCATGGCCGCGCCCTCAATCACTTCAGCCACCGACCGCGCCCGCCCGTCTGGGGTGAACAGATGCAGCACCACCCCGGTGATCAGCCCGCCCGCGACGGGGATCAGCAGGATGAAATACCATTCAAGGTCGGTCACAAATTCCTGCAAAGACCGCACGTCTTTGGCGTCGTACAGCACGCCCTGCAGCCACTCGATACTGATCCGGAACCCAGCCGCCGCTAGACCGGCGGCAATCCCGATCAGCAATGCGATGAACCAAAACTGCAGCTGCGACGGCCCCCGGTGGCGCATCACCGTCCAGCCCTTTTGGCAGGCTTCCACGACGTCGTTGATCTGTCCTCGCACGAAGGACGGCTTGGGGTCGGCCATCACACAGCCTCACGCTTTCCCTTGCGGCCGCACTGGCCTAACATCTGGCAAAACCACAGCAAGGCCAATGACATGACCGTTGCCGCAGCGATCTCGGAACTCCAATCCCTCTTAGGCGAAAGGCTCAACGTCTCCAAGTCCGATCGCGACATTCACGGCCGGTCCGAGGTATATTACCAACCCATGCCCCCCGACGCCGTGGCCTACCCCGAGACGACGCAAGAGGTCAGCGAGATCGTCAAAACCTGCGCGCGTCATGACTGCCCTGTCATCCCATGGGGCACCGGCACGTCGCTGGAGGGACACGCGCTCGCTCTGAAAGGCGGCGTCACCGTCGACTTCCAGCGCATGAACAAGGTCCTCGAGGTCAACGCCGAAGACATGGATTGCCGCGTGCAACCCGGCATCACCCGCATCGCGCTCAACGAGGACTTGCGCGCTACGGGGCTATTCTTTCCCGTCGATCCTGGCGCAAACGCGTCCATCGGTGGCATGGCCTCCACCCGCGCGTCGGGTACGACGACGGTGATGTACGGCACCATGGCCGACAATGTGATGGGGCTCGAAGTGGTGCTCGCCGATGGTCGCATCATCCGCACAGGCTCCCGCGCCCGCAAAACCTCGGCGGGCTATGACCTCACGCACCTCTTCGTGGGCTCGGAGGGCACGCTGGGCCTGATTACCGAGCTGACCCTCAAACTGCGAGGCCAGCCCGAGGCCATCTCTGCCGGTATCTGCGCCTTCAACAGCATTGAGGACGCCGTGCAATGCGTGATGAGCACCATCCAAATGGGCATCCCAATGGCCCGGATCGAGTTTGTCGACGCCGCCACAACCATGGCCTTCAACGCCTATTCCGGACGCGATATGCCCGAAAAACCGCATCTGCTGGTGGAATTCAACGGCTCCGACGCGTCCGTCAAAGAACAATCCGAACGCTTCGGCGAGATCGTCAAGGACCATGACGGGTCCGACTTCGAATGGGCCACAAGGCCTGAGGACCGCAACGCGCTCTGGAAGCTGCGCCATGACGGCTATTACGCGATCCTTGCGTCAAGAAAGGGCTGCACCGCCATGTCTACCGATATCTGCGTGCCGATCTCACGGCTCGCGGAGGCCGTCACCGAAACCCAAGACGACATCGCAGACAGCCCCCTGCCCGGCCCCATTCTAGGCCATGTCGGCGACGGCAATTTTCACGCCATCCTGATGATGGACCCCGACAACCCCGAGGAGCTCAAGGAAGCCAAACGCCTCGCCGACCGCATGGTCGACCGCGCCCTCGATATGGGCGGTACGGTGACGGGCGAGCACGGCGTCGGCATGGGCAAAATGAAGTACATGACCCGCGAGCACGGCGACGCCTGGTCCGTCATGTCAGACATCAAACGCAGCTTTGATCCGCAAAACATCCTGAACCCCGGCAAAATGGTGCAGATAAACTAGGCGCAACCCACCCCCATCATTGTTCCAAAAATATCCCCGCCGAAGGCAATTTTCTTCATCGAAGAAAATTCGAATTCCTTCGCAGAAGGAATTTGCGCCCAGCATCACCCGTCTAGCGACGCCCCTGCCGCGTCTGCCATCCGGTCAAGGCAGCGGCGTATCTTCTGTGCCGCCTATCGGCCCGTATTCGGGGTAGAACTCTGCAGCGCTGTAGTTAAGCGCCCGCTGCTGGCGGTTCATCCGGTTTAGTTTCTCCGAGAATGTCTCCTTGCGGTCCTCCAGCATAAGCACGATTCGGCGCAGCGCCAGATTGATGACAGGCCCGGCGACTGGCAGGGTAGAGGCCGCAATTCCCAACATCACCAGCGTGTTCTGAATATCGACCATCGCCTTGCGTGCAGCGTCGCGCCGGACCTCAATCGCGGTGAAGCGGCGGTCTTCCTGGCGGGCGATGTCTTCCTCGTACGGGCCTGCGACATCAATATCGACCCAAACCACCTTGCAGGGCGCCTCTGGGACCACGAGCACCCGCAGCTTCCCGTAATTGCCGCAATAGCGCACAGGAAAGCTCGCGCCATGGCTGATGGCTCGCAGTTTGAGCGTGCCCTCAACCCGCCGTGTTTCCTCCCCGCCTATGCCAAGCTGGGTGACGTAGGACCGACCGGTGCCCACAAACTGGTCACCGACCAGCGGGTCAAAAACCGCCTTGGGCAGGATCGCCTTGCCAAACCACGGGCGATCGGTGCCGCGATCTAGGGGCGCGGCTGAGGGGGTGTGGGACGTGCCGAGCGTCCGCCCAAACGTATAGCTTGAGGTCATTTTGGACCACATGAACAGAGCCACCTCGGTGTCATCACGCGAGCGAATGTGAACATTGCCATCAACGGGTGAGAAATGCGGCGCAGCCGGGGTTGGCGGCACCACCGAAAAGCGCGGGGGGAAGGCGTCAAGCTGGGCGGCTATCTGGGCCACCAGAGCACCGACGCGCATTTGCAGCCGCAACGGCCGCGGGATCGGAAATGGGAATGTGTTAGGTGGCGGGGTAAATCTACCAAAAAACGGGTCGAGGAAATCATTCACAAAACCTGGCAATTCGTCGCGGATCAGATTGGTGATGTCACCTGCCAATCCAGCCACATCTGCCAAGGTCGCCTCTGCCTGCGACAACCCGCGAATATCGCCCAGCACAGGAAGCCCAAACGTTGGTTTGGTCACTGAAATGGAGATATGGCATTCATCGCTTCGTTCGGAATATATCTCCTCAATGAAGCGATCCGACCATTGATCTGGTGGAGTTGCCTCCGCCAATTCAGCATCAATGTCCTTTTCGGACGGGGCTTGATTTTCGGAATCATTTGGCGGCATCGGGCACTCGTCGGGCTGATCTGATGATCAAACCGTACCACAGAACCCAAAACTCTCCTAAACGAGGCTCAATGCACCCCGTCCAGCAAAGCCCTTGCCGCGTCGCGCGCTGCATCGGTCACGGTATCCCCTGACACCATCCGCGCGATTTCATCGACCCGCGCGTCAATGTCCAACGCCACAACGGTTGATAGCGTCACCTCATCATTCACCGATTTCTGCACCCGCCAGTGATGCCCCCCCAACGCCGCGACTTGCGGCGAATGCGTCACCACCAAAACCTGCGACCCATCCGCAAGCGAGGCCAGCCGCCGCCCGACAGCGTCCGCCGTGGCTCCGCCCACGCCGCGATCAATCTCGTCAAAGATCATCGTCACGTCGCCTGTGGTTCCGGTCAGGCACACTTTCAACGCCAGCAGGAATCGCGACAATTCACCGCCGGAGGCAATCTTGTTCAGCGGCCCTGCGGGGGTGCCGGGGTTCGTTGCCACAGTGAAGGCCACGTTGTCATGCCCCTCCGGCCCGTAGGCTTCATCAGTGATTTCTGTTTTGAAAACGGCGCGTTCCATCTTCAACGGAGCCAATTCCGTCATCATCGCCGCGTCCAGCTTCAGGGCCGCCGCGACACGTATGTCGCGCAGCTTGTCGGCCTCAACGCCGTATGCGTCCTCGGCATCCGTCACGGCACGCTCCAACCCGTCAATCTCCGCCGCACCGCCATCCAGCGCGTCAAGACGCGCGCGGTAGGACGCGGTCAATTCCGTCAGCTCGTCTGGCAACACATCATGCTTGCGCGCCAACCCGCGGATCGCAAACAGCCGTTCTTCCACGCGCTCCAACTCAAACGGATCGAATGAGACTGCATCCAGTGCGCTCTCTACACCTTGATGCGCCTCCCCCAGCTCGGTCAAGGCCCGTTCCAACGCCGCCAAAGGCACTTCCAGATGCCCGTCTGCCTTGTCGGCAACACCGTCCAACCAGCGAATGGCGTCAGCCATCTGCCCTTCTGCCCCGGCCCCACCAAGCGCCTGTAAAGCTTTGGAAATATCGCCCTTGATCCGCTCACCTGCCTGCATGGTCCGGCGTTGTGTGTCCAACGCAGGCTCTTCACTGGGCTGCGGGTCAAGCGCTTCCAGCTCCTCCACAGAATGGCGCAGGAAATCTTCCTCCGCGCTCATTCGGGCCAGGGCTTCCTCGGCCTCGCGCAACGCCTTGCGCGCCTTCGACATGGCGGACCAGGTCGCACGCACCGGCCTCAGATCGACCCCTGCAAACTGATCCAGCAACGCGCGGTGTTCCCGCGCGTTCAAAAGCCCGCGGTCGTCATGCTGCCCATGCAATTCCACCAAAACGTCTGACAGCGCCCGCAAAACCTCACCCGAGGCGCGGCGGTCATTCACCCAGGCCTGCTTGCGCCCATCGGGATAATTCACACGCCGCAGGATCAACTCATCAGCGGCGTCAAACCCCGCCTCTTCCAGAACCGCGTGGGCCGCATGGCCCGCAGGCAGATCAAACTCCGCCACGACCTCGCCCTTCTCGGCACCTGCGCGCACCAGCTCAGCACGACCACGCCAACCCAGCACAAAGCCCAAGGAATCCAGCAAGATAGACTTACCTGCGCCGGTCTCACCGGTCAGCACATTCAGGCCAGGTTGAAACTCAAGCAGCAGCTGATCGATGATCAGCATGTCGCGAATGTCTAAAGATCGAAGCATGATGCGGCCCGTAGGGCGGGGTTCACCCCGCCTTCCTCACAGCCACTTGCCGCGGATAACCTGCCGGTAAATGTCGACCAACCAGCCGGTACCGCGCGGCGCCGGTTTCAGCCCGCGCCCCGCCAGCAGGTCAAAGCTGTCCTGGTAGAAGTCGTTGGACTGGTAGTTGTAGCCCAAAATCGCTGCCGCCGTCTGCGCCTCGTCGGTCAGGCCCAGGGACAGGTAGCTTTCCACCAGCCGGTGCAGTGCTTCGGCAGTGTGGGATGTGGTTTGAAATTCTTCGACAACCACGCGGAAGCGATTGATCGCCGCCGGATAATGCCCGCGTTTCAGGTAGTAGCGCCCGATTTCCATTTCCTTCCCCGCAAGGTGGTCAAAAGCGAGGTCAAATTTCAGGATCGAAGAGCGCGCATATTCCGTATCTGGGTAACGCTCGATCACGGTGCGCAACGCTTGCAGCGCCTGGAAAGTCAGGCCCTGGTCACGCCCCACCTGGTCGATCTGGTCGTAATAGCTGATCGCCAGCAGATATTGCGCGTAGGCCGCGTCCTCATCGGCGGGGTAGAAGTCCAGGAACCGCTGCGCGGAGGCGCGCGATTGTTCGTATTCGCGGTCGGAATGGTAGGCGAAGGCCGACATGATCAGCGCGCGTTTGGCCCATTCGGAATAAGGATAGAGCCGCTCCACCTCGCCAAAAAGCCGGACGGCTTCGTTTGGATCGCCACCTTCCAAAGCAGCTTCGCCGCGGCGGAAGATTTCTTCGGCAGGGAAACTTTCAAGCGGCGCTTCTTGCTTCGAGGCGAAGAACCCGCCCAGAAATCCACCCCGTTCACCGTCACGCGCGCCGCCGCATGCAGACAGGCTCGCCACAAGCGAGACCATGATCGCGGTTTTGATGACTGACCTGTTCGGCATATTAGAAGACCGCCAACCCTGCACTGTTACCGCCCCCGTTTTGCGGGGTTGCGGCGCTTTCGACAAGCTCTAGCACATGTATTGGGCATGCAAAACGTCTTTGGTGCGGTTTTTGCAAAGTAAAAACACCCCGCCGGTCAAACCGCCGTCAGCTTTAGGAAACCAAGGCCAGGTCGGCGCGTTTCACACCCACACCGGGAAGGCGGCTTAGCTGAGCCGGGGTGCATGGCACCAAACGATAGGAACCGGGTGTCGCAAAAAGCTTGTGCAGCAACTTGTTGGTCAACGCGTGCCCGGCGCGGACACCCGTGTAGCGACCCAGAATTGGCGCCCCGGCCAGTGACAAATCACCCAACGCGTCCAGCATCTTGTGGCGCACCGCTTCATCCGCGTGGCGCAGGCCACCTGGGCTCAGCACGTCGTCGCCGTCAACAACAACGGCGTTCTCATAGGTGCCGCCAAGGGCCAGCCCATTTGCATGCATCGTGTCGATGTCGGATTTGCGGCAGAAGGTGCGGCTGTCCGACAGCTCCCGCACGAAAGTGCCGTTGGCCATGTTCAGTGTCTTCGACTGCGCTCCAATGGCGGCGTCGTCAAACTCGATACGGAAGTCGATTTCCAGTGATCGAGCGGGCGACAGGGTCGCAACCGCGCCGTCCTGCTCGACCGTGACAGGGTCCAAAATCTCGATCGCGTACATCGCCGCGTCCTGTGCCTTCACGCCAGCCTCGACAAAGGCGCGCACAAAGTCGCCCGACGCGCCGTCCATGATAGGCACTTCCGGTCCGTCCAGCTCGATCAGTGCGTTGCGCACGCCGCACCCCGCAAGCGCCGCGGTGATATGCTCGATCGTTTGCACTTCTACGCCGTCGGCATTCACGATGCGGGTGCAAAGCGGCTTCATCTCGACGGCGTCGTAGCTGGCTGGCACATGCGGGTCGCGACCAGAGCCGTCCTCTGCCACGTCCACGCGCTTGAACCAGACGCCGTGGCCGATACCAGCCGGGCGCACAGTCATCTTTGTCGCGACGCCGGAATGCAATCCGACACCGTGAAAGGTGACATCAGAGATCAGAGTTGCTTGCACCGTAGAGCCTCCTAAGAAGCGGCAGATTTCTAGTTGTACTTAACGTCCCAAGAACCCCCCAGTTCCTGATGCCTGAAAAATAGGGTTTGGGTCCCAAGGTCTCAACTCACTCTTTGTGACCGTCTGCAACATATCTGTCGTATTGTAACAAAAAGATTTTGCAGGCGCAGCAAGCCTCTGTTTTCAAAAGAAAAAGGCCGGGCATTGCCCGGCCTTAGACGTTACGTCACAGTATGGTTTGTCAGTTGGCCTGGCGCCGCAGGAAGGCCGGAATCTCGATCTTTTCCTGCTCTGGGTCCACTTCAGCTGATGGCTCCAACGTGCTGGGCTGCGGCTGTTGACGGACCGCCTGTTGGCCCTCTTCCCCTGCCCCGCCGGTCATGCGACCAATCAGGGAGTTGATGCCGAAGCGTGGTTTATCCGCAGCTGACGGTGCAGCCGGTTCCGCACGCATAGGTTCCGCGGTGGGTGATTTGCCGACCGCGGCGCGTAGCCGGTCCATAGCTTCAGGAGTTGGTGTTCCGGCGACAGGCGGCGCTTGCGGCGTTGGTGCGGCATATGCCGCTGGCGCTTCCGCGGCTTGTGTCGGGGCTGGCTCAGGAGCGGGCTGGTAAACCGGAGCTGGCAGACCATCTTCCATCTGCGGCTCTGGCGCTGCGGCAGCCGCGAATACAGGGGCCTCGGCCGCAGGCGCAGCGGGTGCCGTTTCAGCAACGCCTTCGAACAGCGACGGTTCGGTCACAGCGGGCGTCTCGATTGGTGTCATCTCGACCGCGACAGAAGCCGGCGCGCCGGTCTCGCCGGGGCGATCTTGTGTTAGAGGCGCGGCCAGTGAACGGCGCGGCACGGGCTGCGCCAGCAATTCTTCTGATGCCTCGATGCCGGTGGCCACTACGGAGACCCGCATCTGACCGTCCATCGACGTATCCAAAGTGGAGCCCACGATGATGTTGGCATCCGGGTCGACTTCTTCACGAATGCGGTTGGCCGCCTCGTCCAGTTCGAACAGGGTCAGGTCGTGGCTGCCGGTGATGTTGATCAGCACGCCCTTCGCGCCGCGCAGCGAAATCTCGTCCAGTAGTGGGTTGGCAATCGCCTTCTCAGCCGCTTGGATTGCGCGATCTTCGCCGTCTGCCTCGCCGGTGCCCATCATGGCTTTGCCCATCTCGTCCATCACGGCGCGAACATCCGCAAAGTCGAGGTTGATCAGGCCCGGGCGCACCATCAGGTCGGTGACGCCTTTGACACCTTGGTAGAGCACGTCGTCAGCCATCGAAAACGCCTCGGTAAAGGTGGTTTTCTCGTTGGCAAGACGGAAAAGGTTCTGGTTTGGAATGATGATCAGCGTGTCGACAACTTTTTGAAGCGCTTCAATGCCTTCATCGGCTTGCTTCATGCGCTTGCCGCCCTCAAACTGGAACGGCTTGGTGACAACACCCACGGTCAGAACACCCAGCTCCCGCGCGGCTTGCGCGATGATTGGGGCAGCGCCTGTGCCAGTCCCGCCACCCATGCCGGCGGTGATGAAGCACATATGCGCGCCGGCCAGATGGTCGACGATTTCTTCGATGGTCTCTTCAGCGGCGGCGGAGCCAACTGACGGACGTGCGCCCGCGCCCAGACCTTCAGTGGCCTTGACACCCATCTGAATTTTTGCGGCTGCCTTGGAATGCTGCAGCGCCTGCGCATCCGTGTTGGCAGTGACAAACTCGACGCCGTCGAGTTCCTTTTCGATCATGTTATTGACCGCGTTGCCGCCTGCGCCACCCACACCGAAGACGGTGATGCGTGGTTTCAATTCTGGTTGCTCGGGAATCCGAAGATTTAGTGCCATGGGTTGTCCGCCTGTCTGTACGTGTACCGGGTATAAATGAGCCATTCGGCCCTTATTATTTTGCCTCTTAACGCAAAACTGTATCTCGAGTCTGCGGCCGCGTCACGCGAAAAAGGCATTTTTGCCACAAAATCTGGGGAAAACTTTAGGAATTTCGGCGGTATCTTGCCAAACACGGCAAATCTCGCCTCGAAAACCTTCTCAACCACAACACTTAGGCAAAAATTTCCAGCCCGGGCCGACTGAGCGTCGCACCGATTCTCTGTTCTCCCCCATGGACGGGGCAGCGTCTGGGCAAACATGGATGTTGTTTACCGCTTTATCTCAAAGGCTTACGAGCAATTCGACATATGCCAGATCACCAATTGTCCTTAAACCACTTCATCGCCCGCTTCAGCGACCGCGCCGGATAGCTGTCGACCGGCACATCAAAGTCCCACCATTCGTCCTGAGGATGCGCCGCAAACAGGCAGGTCCCCACCGCCGCGGCGAAAGAAGGCCCGGTCACCGACTGCGGCAAGCCCTGCACCCGCAAAGGCCTTCCAAGCCGGACCTGTTGTCCTAAAATCTTCGTGGCCAGCCCATCCAGCCCCGGCAGTTGCGAGGCCCCACCGGTCAACACGATCCGCTGGCTCGGAAGGTGCTCGAACCCGGCCGCATCCAGCCGGGAGCGCACCTCCTCCAAGATCTCTTCCATCCGTGGCCGCATCACGCCAATCACCTCGGCGCGGCTGACGGTACGCCTGTCATGCTCCCAGTCACCGGTGTCAGACGACAGATCAATCATCTCCCGATCATCCATACCCGTGGCCACCACGCCGCCGTAAAACGTCTTGATCCGCTCCGCCGTTGGCATCGGCACCTGCAACCCCTGACTGATGTCCGAGGTCACGTGATCCCCGCCCATCCGCACGGTGTCGGCATAAATCATGTGCTTCTTGATAAAGATGGAAATCCCCGTGGACCCGCCGCCCAGATCAATACAAGCCGCGCCGAGCTCTTGCTCGTCTTCCACCAGCGACGAGATACCGGCGGCATAGGACGACGACGCAATCCCCGCGACATCCAGATCGCAGCGCTTGATGCAGTAAAGAAGGTTCTCAATCGGCGAGCGGTCCACCGTCAGCATATGCAAATCCGTCGACAGCGAATTGCCCGCCTGCCCGCGCGGGTCACCAAGGCCAGACCGGTGGTCCACCGCAAAGTTTACCGGCTGCGCGTGCAACACCTCGCGGTCCTGGCCATATTCCGGCAAGTCACAGCTCGATAGCACCCGCGCCACGCAATTGTCGGTCACCTGCCCGTCATGCAACTCCACCGTCCCCGCCAGCCCGTAAGACCGTGGCTTCGCGCCAGCGAAACACGCAATCACATGGTCCACCCGCACATTCGCCATCTTCTGCGCGGCCTGAACGGCGGTCCGAATGGCCCGCTCCGTCTCGTGCATGGTTTCAATTTCGCCAAAGCGCACGCCCCGCGACCGGGTCGTCGCGGCCCCGATCACCCGAAATGCCGACTGCCCGGCCATCGTGCCGATGCCGTCGCTGTCCTTGAACCGCTCCGGCCCGTCGAAGCGCAGCACAAAACACGCGATCTTGGCAGAGCCCACATCCAGCACCGCAATCACCCCACGTTGGATCGCCGCCTGCCTGCGGTTCCGCATTGCTCGCTGGGTTTGGTAAAGATCGGTCATTCTGTGGTCCCTTTGATCTCAATGCTCTTCAGCGCGCGCAATTCGTCCAACGCGCCTTCTGTCAGTCGTAAAATCGGCCGTTGCCCATTGCGCACGTCGACCCGCGCAATGTCTCGCGCCAGCAAATCCTGTGCTTCATTCAGTGCAATCACGCGGTCCAAGGCCGGTCCCGCCCCGTTTTGGGGCAGCATGATCCGCTGCCCGCGGTCCATCACGACATCCCAACGCAGCTCGCTCATCCGCACCAGACCCACGACGCGGCTTTTCAGCGGGGCCGCTGTTTCAATCAAGGCCAGGGCTTCAGGTACCGAGACGTTTGCGCCCTCGCCAGCAATCAGCGGCAAGTCCGAGCGCTCTAACCGAGACCCGATGGCTGCGACCCGGTGGCCGCCCTCGTCCAAGAGTTCCAACCCGTCCGGCCCGCGCCAGATCACGGCAGGCACGCGTTCCACCACATTTACTGCCAGCAACCCGCCAGAGCGCACGCGCACGTCGACGCGCTTGACAGCATCAAGGCTCTCGACCTGCTTGCGCATCGCTTCGAGGTCCAGATCAAAGGAGGAGATCGGCAGGCTCACCGGCATCACTTCGCGGATATGGCCCGCCAAGGTGTCGGATGCGCCGTCGATAGCCATGACCTTGACCATGAATTCGGGGCGTTCTTCTATCGATGCCCGCGCCTCGGCCACCCATTCCACAATCGCCTGCTGGCGCGCCTCGTTGCCGAAATACCAAACGCCTGATGCGATCACCAAAGCCAAGGGCGCGCCCACGCGCACGGCACGGCGGAAATTTGGGGTCAGCCACAGCCGCTCCATCCGGTAGGCCCAGCGGCTGGGTGCGGGGTCGCGCTTCAGGCTGATCTTCTTCTGCCCTCTCAACGATCGCATGAGGCGTCCTCCACGATCCAGGAGCACAATTCGCCCATGCTCATGCCAACCTTGCCCGCCTGCTCCGGCGTCAGCGAGGTCCGGGTCATGCCCGGCTGCGTGTTCGTTTCCAGCAGAACGAGGCCGGCTTGGGCCTTGGCCTCGTCCCACCGGAAGTCGGTGCGCGACACACCGCGGCATCCCAGCGCGCGGTGCGCCGTCAGCGCATAGTCAAAACACAATTCGCGAATGTCGGATGGGATATCCGCAGGCACCTCGTGCCGCGATCCGCCATCAGCGTATTTCGCCTCATAATCGTACCACCCGTCGGTGATGATGTCGGTCACCTCCAAGGCGCGGTCGCCCAGCACGGTGGTGGTCAGTTCGCGCCCCGGCGCAAAGGCCTCGACCATGACGGTCTCCGGCATGTCGTCGGACAATTTGGGCGGGCTGTTCGCCCCCTCGGCCACCAGATAAACCCCGACCGAGGACCCTTCGTTATAGGGCTTCACCACGTAAGGCGCGGCCATCACATGGCGCGCCATCACATCCGCTTTCGACGCCAGTACACTGTCACACACCGGTAGGCCGTGCGCGCGGTAGACGTCCTTGGTGCGTTCCTTATCCATCGCCAGTGACGAGGCCAGCACGCCCGAATGTGTATAGGGGATCTTCATCCACTCCAGCATGCCTTGCACGCAGCCATCTTCGCCCCAGCGACCATGCAGCGCGTTGAAGACGCAATCGGGGGAAATACCGCTCAGGCGCGCGGCAAGATCCGGACCCGCGTCCAGCTCAATCACCTCATACCCTTCGTCCCGCAATGCAGCGGCGCATTCACGCCCAGTGGACAACGATACCTCGCGCTCAGCCGAGGGGCCGCCCATCAAAACCACTACTTTGCGGAATGCCCTGCTCGACATATCCGCCTCATTTTACCGCCGCTCTCTTAGTGAGAGCTTATTTTGTATGTGCGACCTTGCTGACCGCTACATGTTGTGAGCCCCCTCAGCCAGTACGTGTACCGACCCGAAGCACCTCCCATTGTAACTCTATTCCACTGTTCTCGAAAACCTTTTTCCGCACCAGTTCGCCCAAATCTTCCAAATCCGCCGCCGTGGCGTCGCCGGTGTTGATCAGAAAGTTGGGGTGTTTCTCGCTCATCTGCGCCCCGCCCAGCCGCGCGCCCCGCAGTCCCGCGTCGTCAATCACCTTCCACGCTTTCAGATCATGCGTGTCATCGGCCTTGCCCGTGGAGGAATACCCGACCGGATTGCGAAACGTGCTGCCCGCCGTGCGGTCCTTGGTGGGCTGTGTCGCGTCGCGCTTGGCCAGTTGGTCTTCCATCCGGGCATGCAGCTCCGCCGGATCACCACTCGGCGCCTCCATCACCACCTCGACCAGCACCGCGCCGTCCGGCAGGTCCGACTGCCGGTAGGCGAAAGAGACATCGTCGCGCCCCAACACAACCACCTCGCCCGAACGCAGCACCGCCGTGGCCTGCACAAACACATCTGCCATGTAGCTGCCGTAACACCCGGCATTCATCGCTACCGCGCCGCCAATCGCGCCCGGGATAGTTCTCAGGAAGGTCAAATCCAACGCCGCATCGGCCGCCTTCCGGGCGCAATGCGCGTCCAATAGAGCAGGCCCCACGGTCACGCGATTGCCGTCGACTGAGAACCCATTGAACCCACGCCCCAGCCGGATCACCACGGCCTCAACCCCGCCGTCGCGCACGATCAGGTTGGACCCCACGCCCATCGGGAACACGTCGCCGTCATAACTCTTTAGAAAATCCGACAGGTCATCCCGGTCCGCTGGCTGAAACAAGGCCGTCGCAGGCCCGCCCACGCGCAACCATGTCAAATCCGCCAAACCCCGATCCGGCGTTATCGTGCCACGCACTTCGGGGAACCTATCACTCATCACCGCACCCAGAACTTTCCATGTTCAAAAATATCCGCCCCGCAGGGTCGTATCGCAACCTACTCCGCTGGAGGGACGGGGTTGCCCATCCCCAACCTGCGCCGCACCCAGCGACCCAAGTAGCGCACCGGCCAGCGCAGGATCGACACCCCAGCAGCCATGGCGATAAGTCCAATCCATGGCCCGTTCTCCCACGTCACCCAGCCCAGCAGCGGAATGCCTAAAGCGATCATGCCATAAGCAAACCGCCAATGGTGGTCGCGCGACGGGAACATCGCCACGACATTGGCCGAGATCAGCCAGAGGAAGGCGCACAGCAAAGACCAGCTCATCGCGGGATCTCCGGTTTCTCGCCCCGCGCGCGGCGGTAGAAATAGATCAGCGGGTTGCGGAACATCGACGCGAACGCGGCCAACCCGAGGGCCGCGAACCAGATGCCGTGCTCATAGCCGATGAACCCAATCAAAAAGGGAGCTGCGATCAGCAGCGTGACGCCTGGCACATATTGATACCGCATAGGGAGAAGCGCCACGAGCGTGGCGGCAACGGCCCAAAGGGCTGCGAGGATCAACGATGGACTCACGACACATGCTCCAGCACATCGGATGGGTTCAGTCTGCCTTGAGAGAGTTTCAGAGGAAAGTCAGGCTTTTCATACCTTTGGACGGGTTTCCGCGCAGACGGGTACACGCTGCATGCGGGGAAAATGTACTGAGAATACACGCTCATGTTGACAGCTTCTCGGGCAAAGCATTTGCCCAGGCGCTGATGGTTCCTGCGCCCAGGCAGACCACCATGTCGCCCGGCTTGGCTTGCTCGCGCACCAGCTTTTCGAGCCCGTTTTCATCCTCCACCACACGCGCATGACGGTGCCCGTGCCGGATCAGACCGGCCACCAGATCATCGCGCCCCGCCCCAGCAATTGGATCCTCACCGGCGGAGAAAATGTCAGTGATTCCAACAACATCGGCGTCGTTGAAGCAGCTGCAAAAGTCGTCAAACAGGTCATGCAACCGGGTAAACCGGTGCGGCTGATGCACCGCAATGACGCGCCCCTCGGTGGCCTGCCGCGCGGCCTTCAGAACGGCTGCAATCTCGACCGGGTGGTGGCCGTAATCATCAATGATCGTCACGCCACCAACCTCACCCACCTTGGTAAATCGCCGGTTAACGCCACCGAAACTCTTTAACGCTTCCTTAATCTCTTCTGCCTTCATCCCCAAATGTCGCGCCACGGCGACGGCGGATAAGGCGTTGGAAACATTGTGATCGCCGGGCATCGGCAGCTCGCAGCCCTCAATGACCATTCCGTCGTTTTGCAGCGCGATGTCAAAATGCGCGACGCCTGCCTTGTAGCTGAGATTCACCGCCCGGACATCGGCCTGGGCATTGAACCCAAATGTCACCACGCGCCGATCGCTAATTTTGCCGACCAATGCCTGCACCTCTGGATGGTCCGTGCAACACACCGCCAAACCGTAGAACGGAATGTTGGACACAAAATCCATAAACCCTTGGCGCAACTTGTCAAAATCGCCCCAATGCTCCATGTGCTCAGGGTCGATATTGGTCACAATTGCTATTGTCGCGGGCAGTCGGTTGAAGGTGCCGTCGCTCTCATCCGCTTCGACGACCATCCACTCGCCCTGCCCCACGCGCGCGTTGGAACCATAGGCGTGGATAATGCCTCCATTGATCACCGTCGGGTCGATCCCGCCCGCATCCAAAAGCGCTGCGACCATCGTGGTTGTCGTCGTTTTGCCATGGGTGCCACCGACCGCAATGTTTGATTTCAACCGCATCAGCTCCGCAAGCATCTCTGCCCGCCTTACGACGGGCAAGCCCGCCAAGCGTGCCGCATCCAGCTCCGCATTTCCCGGCTTGATGGCCGAAGAAATCACAACGACATCTGCATGTTCCAGATTTTCGGCCCTCTGACCTTCGAATACCGTCGCGCCGAGCTTCTCCAGACGTTTTGTAATTGGCGAGGACTTCAGGTCCGACCCCTGAACCTTGTATCCATGGTTCAGCAGCACCTCGGCGATACCGGACATTCCGATGCCACCGATGCCCACAAAGTGGATCGCGCCGAGTTCTAGGGGGAGCTTTGTTGCTGCAGCATTCATTGGCTGTTCTTCTCGTTGAGTTCTTCGGTCAAGGCGACAAGCGCCTCGGTTGCATCGGGTTTGCCCACGCTCAATGCCGCATTCGCCATCTGAATGGCAGCTTGATCTTGCGTCAGGATGGTATTGATTTGCTCCGCCAGGGCGTCCGCCGTCAGTTGGCTTTCCGGGATCATGATCGCGGCACCCGCCTCAACCAACCCACGTGCATTTGCGGTTTGATGATCTGCCATTGCGGCCGCAAATGGGATCAAGATAGACGGCCTGCCAATGATAGATATGTCTGCCACGGACGATGCACCGGAGCGCGAGACAACCAGCTGCGCCTCGGAAAACCGGCGCGGGATGTCATTGAAGAACGGCAAGATCTCTGCCGTTATGCCATTCTCGGCGTAGACCCTTTCAGCATTTTCGGCGTCCTCGTCCCGCGCTTGATGGGCGACCCGCACATTGACCCGCAGCGCCTCGGGCAGCAGTGCGACCGCCGCAGGAACCACCTCAGACAGAATCCGCGCACCTTGGCTTCCACCGATCACAACGAGGCTCATTGGGTAATCGCCTGGGGGTATGTAGCCCGCGGCCGCGCGTTCCAGGATCGCGCCGCGCACCGGGTTGCCGGTGTATACGCCCTCGACGCCTTCGGGCAAATCTGTCGGCCAGGTACCGCAAGCCACCTTGTCGACCCTTCGGGCGAAAAACGTGTTCACCTTCCCCAAAACACCGTTTTGCTCGTGGATCATGCGTGGCAGCTTCATGACCCATGCTGCAGCAGTTGCGGGGAAAGAAGGGTAGCCGCCAAAGCCGACCACTACAGATGGCGGGTCGCGCCGAAACTTCAACATCGCCGACAATACGCCCGCGCCCAGCTTGAACGGGGCCGTCAGCTTTCCGAGCACCCCACCACGCGAAAACGTCGCAGACTTCAGCTGCTCTATCTCGACAATGTGTGGGAACCCACCCACGTACCGCGCGCCGCGCGCGTCCGTGGTCACCTTCACCCGCCAACCTTTGACCAACATGGCCTCAGCCAAGGCCTGCGCGGGAAACATATGCCCGCCGGTACCGCCCGCCGCGATGACAAGCAGCGGGGCGCTCACCCCCGGCCCCGTTGGATCATGATGTCGCGCATATCGCCCTGTGGGCGTTTGCGGGTAAAGGCCAACAGCATGCCAAGCGCGATGCCGCCCGCGATCAACGAGGAGCCGCCGTTGGACACAAACGGAAGTGTCATGCCCTTGGCAGGCAGCAACCGGACCGCCACGCCCATGTTGATAATGGCCTGCATCGCAAACATGGCCGCAAGACCGGTGCCCGCCAGGCGGATGAACGGGTCGCGCTCCTTCATCAAGCGGTGCAACGCGCGGATCGTGAACACGGCGTAAAGCGCAATGATCGCGATCACCATAACCAACCCGTATTCCTCAGCCGCGACGGCAATGATAAAATCGGTATGCGCGTCCGGCAGGGACCATTTGACAGACCCCTCGCCCACACCGACGCCGAAATACCCGCCTTCGCGGATTGCGTTTGTGGCGTAGCCGAGCTGCGTGGTCGGGTCGACTTCCGCCGCCAGAAATCCGTCAATACGGCGCGCGAAATGTTCTGACATGTTGTAGGCGCTGACACCGGCAGCGACGACGCCCCCTGCCATACCTACAAGCAAGGTCAGCGGCGCGCCGGCAACAAAATACACCACGCCCCAGCCAAAGAGGACCAGACAGGCCTGCCCGAAGTCGGGCTGCAGGGCCAAAAACCCCACCACCACACAGGTCAACAAAAAGGAGAACACCTTGCCCGGAGGCCCGTTGATTTCCTGGCTTGCGGCGATCAGCCACGCTGAAAACACGATGAAAACCGGTTTGAGAAATTCAGACGGTTGCAAGGATGCAAAACCCAACGAGTACCACCGGGTCGCTCCCTTGCCAAAGTCGGTCCCGAAGACTGGCAGCAATGCGAGGGCGGCAAATGTCGCGAAGAACATCAGAATGGCCAAACGGCGCACCAGATTGGTCGACATCATCGAGATGATCACCATCGTGGTCATTGCCATGCAGCCAAACACCGCCTGCCGGGAGACGTAGTGGAACGGGTCCAACCCGTTTTTCGCAGCCAGGGGCGGCGATGCGGCGAGCCCCAGCAACAGCCCCATGCCGAACAGAGCAAACACGCAGGCCATCGACCAACGATCCACAGTCCGCCACCATTTGGGAAGGATCGGCTCGCCCACGCGTGCCGTCACGGTGCCATACACCATCTCAGTCATGAGAATACCGCCATTACTGCCTCAACGCCCGATTTTTCGGGTCTATCCGGCCAGAGTAGCCTTATTTGCCATGCGAATCCAGCCTCAGTTTGGCTGTTCTCCCCACGAAATCGGCGGTAATCTGTTCATATCCCGCGCGAAGGAGCCGCCAAGTCTTGAGCGTTACAAGTTTATGCCTACCAAAAAGAAGGCAGCCTACACGCAATTGCTGGTCAGCCCGCTGATATCCGCGCGACCTGCGCTGCGAAATCCTCGCCGCGTTTCTCGAAACTATCATACTGATCAAAGCTTGCCGCCGCCGGAGCCAACAGCACCGTGTCCCCGCTTTCCGCTTCCTCCGCCGCTTTGGCAACCGCCACATCCATCGAGGTGCAAATCTCGCAAGGCAAATCGCCCAGCTGCAGCGCGAAGGCCTGCGCTTCGCGGCCAATGACGTAGGCTTTCCTGACGTCGCCCAGATGGGGCAGCAGCCCGTCCAGCCCGCCTTCCTTTTCAAGCCCCCCACAGATCCAGCGGACGTTCTTGAAGGCCTGCAGCGCCTTTGCGGCGCTGTCCACGTTCGTCGCCTTGCTGTCGTTGACGTAAGACACGCCGCCAATTTCAGCTAGCCGCTGGGACCGGTGCGGCAAGCCGCCAAAGCTGTGAAACGCCTTCTCAATCACCCGAGGCGCCAACCCCAAGGTGCGGCAGGCGGCGTAGGCCGCGCAAGCGTTTTGATGGTTATGCGCGCCGGGTAGGCCGGGCACCGCGCGCAGATCAATGTTGGCGACCTGCCGCCCCTTTCGCCACTCCGCCAGAAAGCCCTTCTTGGCAAAGACGTTCCACCCCGGACCGCTGAGCTTGGTACCCGAGGAGATTTGGGTCACCCGGTCATCACCATTGCCGCCTGACAATTGGTTGGCTAGATATTGCCCCTCCGGCTCGTCCACGCCAATCACCGCGCGGTCGGGGCCGCCTTCGGCGAACAGGCGTCGCTTGGCCGCGAAATACCCGCCAAACCCGCCGTGACGGTCCAGATGATCGGGGCTGAGATTGGTGAAGACCGCCACATCCGGCGTCAGGTTGCGGGCCAGATCGGTCTGGTAGGACGACAGTTCCAGCACCACCACCTCGCCGTCAATCGCGGGTTCGATGTCCAACACACCGCGCCCGATATTGCCGGCCAGCTGCGTCGGCCGGTTCACCTCTTCGAGGATGTGGTGGATCAGGGCCGATGTCGTGGATTTGCCGTTAGAGCCTGTGACCGCGATGACCTTGGGCATCTGGTCGAAGCTTTCCCAGTCCCGCGTGGCAAAGGACTGGAAGAAGAGCGAGATATCATTGTCTACCGGCACCCCCGCAGCCCACGCTGCCGCAATGGTCTTGTTTGGCGCTGGATAAAGATGCGGGATGCCAGGCGATACGATCAGGGCCGCGATGTCTTCAAAGGCGCCTTGCTTGGTCAGATCGCGCAGCTCAAACCTCTCGCCCTCCGCCCGCTCCCGCGCCTCGGCGTTATCATCCCAAAGGATTGGCGTTGCCCCGCCTTCACGCAAAGCTTTGGCCGCCGAAAGCCCGGTCCGGCCAAGTCCGAGCACGGCAACGTGTGCGCCGGAATATCCCTGAACTGGGATCATCTGATCTTAAGCGTGGCCAGCCCGATCATCGCGAGGATCAGCGAGATGATCCAGAACCGGATCACGATCTGCGGCTCGGCCCAGCCCTTCTTTTCGAAATGGTGGTGGATCGGCGCCATCAGGAAAACGCGTTTGCCGGTCTTCTTGAAATAGAGCACCTGAATGATGACGCTCAGCGTTTCCACCACGAACAGCCCGCCGATGATGCCCATGACAAGCTCGTGCTTGGTCAGCACCGCAATAGCGCCCAGCGCGCCGCCCAAAGCCAGCGACCCGGTGTCGCCCATGAACACCGCCGCCGGCGGGGCGTTGTACCACAAAAACCCAAGGCCCCCGCCGATGATGCCAGCGACAAAAATCAACAGCTCGCCGGTGCCTGGCACATAATGCAGACCCAGATAGTCGGTGAAATCGACCCGGCCCACGGCGTATGCAATCACGCCCAAAGCGCCCGCCGCAATCATCACCGGCATGATCGCCAGCCCGTCCAACCCATCCGTCAAGTTGACCGAGTTCGCCGCCCCCACGATCACAAACATCGCAAACGGGATAAACATGAAGCCCAAATTCACCAACGTGTCTTTGAACACCGGCAAGGCCAGTTGATTGGTCAGCGCATCAGGGTGCAACAACGTGGTGACGTAGCCCGCAACGGCGGCAATAGCGAAGCCCACAATCAACCGCGACCGCGCCGAAATCCCGCCATGGGAGTTCTGCGTGACTTTGGCGTAGTCATCCACAAAACCGATCAGCCCGAAGCCCATCGTGACCAGCAACACCACCCAGACAAAGCCATTGTCTAGCCGCGCCCACAGCAATGTCGACAGGATCAACGCCCCCAAAATCAGCACGCCGCCCATGGTGGGTGTGCCCTGCTTGGTCAGCAAATGGCTTTCCGGCCCGTCGTCGCGGATCGGCTGGCCGTTGCGTTGCTTGCGTTTGAGCAGATTGATCAGCGGGCGTCCGAAGATGAAACCAAAGATCAGCGCCGTAAAGAACGCGCCGCCTGCCCGGAAGGTGATGTAGCGAAACAGGTTGAAGAAATCCCCGCCATCCGAAAAAAGCGTCAGCCAATACAACATCTAGCGGTGTCCCTCGTCTTTGTTGTCTACCGCTTGACCCAAATTTTTGATGGCGTCAACGATCTGTGCCATTTTCATGCTCAACGACCCCTTGGCCATCACCACGTCACCTGCATGCACCAGCCGGGACGGTTTGGCGGCCAGCTCTGAGGAGGTTTCCGCCCAAAGCCCGCGCTGTTCTGAGGGCAGCGCGTCGTAGAAATGTTTCATAAGGGGGCCGACGCAATGGAAAATCCCGATCTCGCCTGTGGCCTTCAGCTGCGCCAATTCGGCGTGCAGCTGCGCCTCGGTCGGTCCCAATTCTTTCATGTCGCCCAGGATGGCCACTCGTCTGCCGCGCGGATGCGGCGGCGGGATGACAGACAACACATTCAGCGCGGCCCCAACTGAGGCCGGGTTGGCATTGTAGGCGTCATCGAACAAGTCGATGCCGACACGCTCGTCAACCACGTCGAGCCGGACGAAATGCCTGCGGCCGCGCCCCTTGGGCGGCTGCCATTGGCCCAGCGCAATCACTGACTGGCCCAGATCGGCCCCTGCAGCCACGCAGCCTGCCAATGCGGCGAGGCCGTTCATGGCGAAATGGGCTCCGGGGGCGTTGATCTTGAAGAGCACCGTCTCATCCCCATGGCGCGCCCGGCACACTGTACAATCTGCCCCCTGCTGCGGCTGTTGCATGTGCCATGTCGCGCCGTCCTGCGTGCCGAATGTCTGGCACGCGCCTGGCGCGGCAGAGATCAACAGATCGGAGACATCCAGATCCCCGTTCACAATCGCAACGCCTCCGTCGCGCAACCCGTCAAAAATGGCCGCTTTCTCGCGCGCGATGCCGGAGATGTCCTCAAATGCTTCCAAATGCGCGGGCGCCACAATTGTGATCAGCGCCACGTCCAGATCCGCCATCTGCGCCAAGGGCGAGATTTCTCCGGGATGGTTCATCCCGATCTCAATCACCGCGTAATCCGTCTCTCGCGGCATCCGCGCCAACGTCAGCGGCACGCCCCAATGGTTGTTGTAGCTCTTTTCGGCCGCATGAACCGCACCCTGCCCTTCGAGGCAGCTGCGCAACATCTCTTTGGTCGAGGTTTTGCCGACCGAGCCAGTCACCCCGATGACCTTGGCCTGCGTGCGGGCCCGCGCGGCGCGACCGAGGGCTTCCAGCCCCTGCAGCACATCGTCAACAACCAAAAGCGGCGCGTCGTTTGCCACGTCGTCCGGAATACGTGACACCAGCGCAGCACCGGCCCCGGCCTCCAATGCTTGGGCCACAAAATCATGCCCATCACGCACATCCTTCAGGGCGACAAACAAGTCGCCGGCCTCAATGGTGCGCGTGTCGATGGAGACGCCGTCAACTGACCAGTCACCAACAGTGCGGCCCCCGGTGGCTTTCGCAGCCTCTGAGGATGTCCATAACGCCATTGTCAGAGCCTCCCATCCAGCGCGGCGACGGCAACGCTGGCCTGCTCTACATCGTCGAATGGCAGCACGTCATCACCCACGGTTTGCCCGGTTTCATGGCCCTTCCCGGCAATCAGCAGCGTATCGCCCGGCCCAAGCGCGTCGACGCCGCGCAGGATCGCCTCCGCCCGGTCGCCCACCTCCGTGGCATCGGGCACAGCGTCCATGATCGCCGCACGAATGTCGGCAGGACTCTCGGATCGCGGGTTGTCGTCCGTCACGAAGATTACATCCGCATTGTCTGCGGCGGCCTTGCCCATCAAAGGCCGCTTGCCGGTATCGCGGTCGCCGCCTGCGCCAAAGACGACAATCAGCCGGCCCATCACATGGGGGCGCATGGCTTGCAGTGCGGTTTCCAAAGCGGCGGGGGTATGGGCGTAATCCACGAAAACCGCCGCACCATTTTCACGCGTCGCCGCCTTTTCCATGCGTCCGCGCACAGTTGTCAGCATGGGCAGGGTCTCGAACACGTCTGAAGGTTTCGCGCCGCAGCCAATCGCCAATCCGGCGGCCACCAACACGTTGGAGGCCTGGAAGCCGCCAATCAGGTTCAGCCGCGCCTGATGCACGTCGCCGCCATAGGCAAACCGCAGCTCCTGACCCGTGGCGTCAAACCGCTGGCCCAGCTGCTGCAGCTCATTCCCGTCAGCAGAACCAACCCGCAGCAAATGATGCCCGCGCGCCTTGGCGACCGATGCCATATCGCGTCCACGCGGGTCGTCCATGTTGATCACCGCCACGCCGTCTTGCGCCAGCACTCGGCGGAACAGGCCCGCTTTGGCGTCAAAATAGTCCTGAAACGTCGCGTGGTAATCGAGGTGATCTTGCGTGAAATTCGTAAATGCCGCGGCCATCAGATGCACGCCGTCAAGGCGACGTTGTTCCAACCCGTGGGAGGATGCCTCCATCGCGGCGTGGGTCACCCCAGCTTTCGCCATGTCTGCCAACAGCCCGTGCAAGGTGATCGGCTCTGGCGTCGTGTGGGTCATCGGCGCGCTGTACGCGCCTTCGACGCCGGTGGTGCCAAGGTTTGCCCCTTCCAGCCCAAGTTCCATCCAAATCTGACGCACGAAACTGGCCACGGAGGTTTTGCCATTGGTTCCCGTCACCGCCACCATCGAGCCGGGCTGCGCACCGAACCACAAGGCGGAGGCATATGCGAGCGCCTGTCTCGGGTCTTCGGTGACGACAACGGCGACGTCCGTAGCGGCCAATTCCTCGGACGCAATCTCGGCGCCGGCGGGATCGGTCAGAACGGCGGCGCAGTCCATCCGCAACGCATATTTGATGAAGTCGGCGCCATGCGCCGCTGATCCGGGAAGGGCTGCAAACAGATGCCCCGGCTTTACGAACCGGCTGTCAACGGAAAGGCCGGTTATGTCCGCGTCGGCCCCGCCCGAGGCGGTCAGCCCAAGGGCACTTAGCTTTGCCGATCTTTGCCCCATGCAGCCCCCGAATGCGTTTGCGCCTTAATATTTGACCGTTGTTACCCCGGTTGCAGGACCAGATTCAATCGGTCTTAGGCCCAAGAGCGGCGCTGTGCGTTTTACGATCTCGGCGGCGACCGGGACAGCCGTCCAACCTGCCGTGCGACGTGGCTTCTTGCCAGAGTTTTCGGACGGCTCGTCCAACGTCACGATCAACACGTATTGCGGGTCATTCATCGGAAAGGCAGAGGCAAACGTCGCGATCACTTTGTCCTTGTGGTAGCCGCCGCGTGGTTTCGGCTTGTCGGCGGTGCCGGTCTTGCCGCCCACCATGTAGCCCGTGCCCTTCATGAAGGATGCGGTGCCGCGTTCGACCACCTGATGCAGCATCTCGCGCGCCTGACGGGAGGTTTGTTCCGACATCACGCGAGGCCCGGGTTTGACGCTGTCGACCTTCAGCAAGGTCGGTTTCACCAATGTGCCGCCACCAACCACGGTTGCGTAGGCCGAGGCCAAGTGCAGCGGGCTGGCAGCCATGCCGTGGCCGTAGCTGACCGTCATCGTGGAGATGTCGGACCACTTCTTGGGCAAAAGCGGCTTGGCGCCGGGTGCCTCGACCAATTCCACAGGGGACGGCTCAAAGAAGCCCAAGCTGCCAAGAAATTCCTTCTGCCGCTTCGCGCCGATATTCAGCGCCATCCGCGCCGTGCCGATGTTGGAGGATTTAACGATCACATCCGTGACGCTGAGCGTGTCGCCATAGTTGGAAAAATCGCGGATTTTGTAGCGACCCCAGCGCATCGGGCCTTTGGTGTCGAGCATCGTAGTAGGGTTGACCAACTTCAGCTCCAACGCCTGAGCGGCGGCGAAAATCTTGAAGGTGGAGCCGAGTTCATAGACGCCCTGAACGGCGCGGTTGAACAGCGGGCTGTCCGACGGATCGCCTTCGATCAGATCGCGTGGGCGGGTGTTGGGATCAAAGTCCGGCAGCGACACCATGGACACGACCTCGCCGGTGTCGACCTTCATCAAAACGGCGGTCGCTCCCTTGGCGTTCATCAGCTTCATGCCGCCATCCAGCACGCGGCGCATGGCCGACTGGATGGTCATGTCGATGGACAGGCGCAGTGGTGCGCCCTCCAGAGCCGGGTCGCGCAGGAAGTCGTCAAACGCCTTTTCGACGCCCGCCGTGCCGATCACCTCGGCCGAATGAACGCCTTCCCGCCCAAAGGAGGCGCCGCCGAGGACGTGGGCGGCCAGACGGCCATTGGGATAAAGACGCATCTCGCGGGGGCCAAACAACAGCCCCGGTTCGCCAATGTCATGCACGGCTTGCATCTGCTCGGGGCTGATTTTCTTCTTCACCCACAGGAACTTACGCGCGCCCGTGAAGTCTTTCAGCAGGCGTTCCTCTTTCAGGTCAGGAAAGATCGCCGCCAATTCCTCGGCCGCGCGTTCGGGTTCTACCATCAACTTGGGTTGAGCATAGAGCGAGTTGGTAATCAGATTGGTCGCCAACACCCGCCCGTTGCGGTCCACGATATTGGCGCGCTGCGCCACGATGCTGGCGGAGGAGGCGGAGGCCTGCGGCTCGACCGCCTCGGATGAGGCCAGAACCGTCATGCGCGCGCCGATAACCGAGAAGCCCGCAAGGAACAGCACGGCGACAAAGAGCAGACGCGATTCAGCGCGCGCGCGCGCGCGGTCGCGCATTTCCTCATGGCGCTGCCGGATGTTGTCGGCCTCGATACGGTCGGTGTTTTCGCCGCGCAGCCGGGCCGGAAGGATACGCGCCAACGGGCGCAGCGGTGTGCGGATCATGGATAGTCCTCATCGGGCGACGTCTGGTTGGCAGGATCAATCTGCCCACGCACGTCAACAGAACCCGTCAACTCGTTGATATCAAAGGTCGCAGGCGGGAAGCCCACTTGCGTCACGCTGCCAAATTGCGCGCTGGTGATTGGCAGCAATTGCAGCCGTTCGAAGTTCAGATCGGCAAGATCGGCCAGACGTTCTGGGCGGTTCAGATAGGCCCATTCCGCCTGCAAAACGCTCAAGGTTTCGCGCGACGAGCCGATTTCGCGCTGCAAGCCGCTGGCTGTGCGTAGGCTGTCGCGGGTTTTGTAGTTTTCCGAGTAAGACCAATAGGCCAGGCCCATGACGATCACCGCAAACAACCCGAACAACAAACCACGCATTACAATAGGTCCTTCCCAACAAGTTTCGGCAGTCCAAGCCCCGCGCGGTCGCTGTCGCGTGGCGGGGTCTCAGTGCGGGTCGCCACCCGCAATTTTGCAGAGCGGGAGCGCGGGTTGCGCGCTAGCTCGTCATTATCCGCCGCGATCGCGCGGCGGGGTGTTAAATCGAATGTGGGGGCCTCGGTCTCGACCGCCGGGGCGTAGCGCGACCCGCCGCCTGTGGCGCCGGCGCGGGAGGCGAGGAACTTCTTCACCACGCGGTCTTCGAGCGAATGGAAGCTGACAACCGCCAGCTGCCCGCCGGGTTTCAACGCACGTTCCGCGGCCTCCAAGCCTTTGATCAATTGACCAAATTCGTCATTCACCGCAATCCGGATCGCCTGAAAGCTGCGGGTCGCGGGATGGCTTTGCCCCGGCTTTGATTTCGGCAAGACGCTTTCAATCGCCGCCGCCAGCTCTCCTGTTGTCGTCATTGGCCGCGCCGACAATATGGCCCGGGCGATGCGACGCGAGGCGCGCTCTTCACCGTATTGAAACAGGATGTCAGCAAGCAACGCCTCGTCCGCGCCATTCACCAGATCGGCTGCAGAGACCCCGTCTTGCCCCATCCGCATGTCCAGCGGCCCGTCGCGCAAGAAGGAAAAGCCGCGTTCCGGCTGGTCCAGCTGCATTGACGATACACCCAGATCCAAGACCACGCCGTCTAATGGCAGCAAATCGCCCGCAAGACTGTCCAAATCGGAAAATGTGCCCTCGACCAGCATCAGCCGGTCGCCGTAGTCGCCCAACCAAGGCTCGGCCATGTCGAACACCATCGGGTCGCGGTCGACGCCGATGACTTTGGAAGACCCAGCGTCCAGAAACGCGCGGCTGTAGCCGCCCGCGCCAAATGTGCCGTCCAACCAGACGCCCGAGGCGTCCACATGTTCTAAAATAGCGTCGATAAGAACCGGCAGGTGCGGTGCATCACTTTGAGGCTCGCGCACGGAAGAGGCCATGTCTTACTCTCCCGCCGACGCGACTGGGTCATCATCCAGCAGGGTCAAAGGATCGAAATCATCCCCCTGCTCGGACAGCCAATCCTCGATATCCGCGTTGCGGGCCTCATAGGCGTCAGGTGCCCATATCTGGAATGTGTCGCCAGCCGCTTTGAAATATGCCTCGCTGGTGATGCCAATTTTTTCACGTAACTTGGCGGGCAGAACCAGACGACCGGTGTCATCGGTCTGCGTTGGCAGCGACTGTCCGTTAAAGATATGTTCCAGCGCGCGGCGGCCTTTTGAGCCGCGCGGCAAAGCGCTGATTTTGGCGTCAACTTCGGTGATCGCCTCTTGTGTATAGCATTCAAGGTAGTTTTGGGACGCGCCGCCATAGACGATTACAACGTTGGGCTGCAGCCCTTCGGTCCAATCAGCGTCCGAGGCCTCCAGCACACGGCGAAAGAGGGCCGGGATAGACACCCTGCCCTTGCTGTCCACCTTGTGGACGCTTTCGCCTCTGAACCTTTGCGCCACTCAAGTGACCCCTTGTCCCGTATTCCCGCCCAGCCGTCTTTAGAAATGGAAACGGCGAGTTGATCTGCTGCCACTGATCAACTCGCCGCGTGTTCCCACTTGGGGAGGTGTCGGACCCGCGCCACCTGGGGGGATGTCTGCTCGCGCAGGGTCCGACGTCTTTCGATGTGAAAGGGTGCCTGTATGAAACCTTTTGGTCGCCTTTGGGGTTCTTGAGCGCCCCTTGTTATGGCCCGTCCTCATCGTGGAACTGTTGTGCCATGGGAGATCATGGGAAGCAATGGAAAATTATGGGTAATGATGGTCACATGTGGTCACACAGCTTGGCGACACATCCCATTTTGACCCCAAAATCGGCACCACTAGCGGAACGCGGTCCGATAGCTACTAGATATAGTGGGTCAATTTTTTGGTGAGTTTTCCCATAATTTCCCACGAATTTTCGGTTTCGCGACCAATTTGGGGATCAATTCCCATGCCAACCCCACCGAATCACCCGTATGTGAGTCATTTTGATTCGCGATTCAAGGTTATCCACAGGCACGCCGGCGGGATTGCGCCGGAGCGCCCCCCCCTAAACCAACTGAATTGCGTTTGGTCAGCCCGTCAGGCCATGCCGCCATCGATCAAACGGCGCGCCAACGTGGTGTAGGCGGCAGCCAATGCCCCCTCGCCTGCTGAGATCGGTGTGCCGCTGTCACCCGCAAGACGGATATCCAAATCAAGCGGGATCTCACCAAGGAAGGGCAGCCCCAGCTTCTCGGCCTCGTCCCTGACGCCACCATGCCCGAAGATATGCGCTTCTGTCCCGCAGGTGGGACAAATGTAATGTGACATGTTCTCAACCAACCCCAAGACAGGCGTGTGCAGCGTCTTGAACATATCGAGCGCCTTGCGCGCATCCAGCAGCGCCACGTCTTGCGGAGTGGAGACCACAATGGCTCCGGTCATCTGCGTTTTGGTGCAGAGCGTCAGCTGCACGTCGCCAGTGCCCGGCGGCAGATCGACCAGCAGAATGTCCAGCTCGCCCCATTCTACCTGCCCCATCATCTGTTGCAGCGCGCCCATCAACATCGGACCCCGCCAGACCACGGCCTTGTCCGGGTCCATCATCAGCCCGATGCTCATCATCGTGACACCATGCGATTGCAGCGGAATTATGGATTTGCCGTCCGGCGACTTTGGCCGCTCCGATACGCCCATCATGCGCGGCTGAGACGGCCCGTATATATCAGCGTCCAAAAGCCCGACCTTGCGGCCTTGTTTGGCAAGCGCGACAGCGAGATTTGACGACAATGTGGATTTGCCCACCCCGCCCTTGCCGGACGCAATCGCCACGATGCGGTCAACGCCGGACGGTTTGGTGGCTTCCGCCTGCGGTTTGGGGTGGCCGCCAATTTTCAGCGAAGGTGGTGCGCCCGCGGGCGCGGCTGACGCGGCAGATGTCGGCGCGGGGCCATGCGCGGTCAGAACCGCGGAGACACTCTCTACACCGTCGACGCGCGAGACAATCGCTTGCGCCGCGTCGCGCACGCCTGCGAATTTCGGGGCCTGGTCCGGAGACACCTCAATGACGAATCGAACGGCACCGCCGTCGATGCTCAAAGCGCGGATCATGTCGCGTGAGACCAGATCGCCGCCATCGGGAAGACCTAGGCTGCGCAAAGCAGCGAGAATTTGCTCGTTGGTGGCAGACATCGGAACGCCTCAATTGTGACCGTACTGCCTACTTGTACGGCGCAGCGGTAAAGAACAACCCCGTGCAGCCGCGACAGTTTTGCAAAATGGCACATATTGACGGCAGTTGGGCGACAAAACGGGCAAAATTTCGCCACTCCGGGCCTCACGTTGACGTGAAGTTAACCAATAAAATCAATCCTATAAGCTATGCAATTGCTGCATAGCAGCATTGAGTTCATGGGTATTGCGGCGGCGCAGCATATCCCTAAATATGGGTCACAACAGAACAACAAACATCGGCAACGCGGAAACGTCCGCACCGCCGCCACAACCGCAAAAGGAATATAACATGGCTTATATCTCTACATCGAGCGTCCGCTTCATGGATCGTGTCCGTGCGGCAATCGCAGACTTCTCCGAGCGCGCGGCAAACGCACGCGTCTATCGCACCACTGCGGCTGAGCTGAACGCTCTGTCGGGTCGCGAATTGGCAGACCTGGGTATCCACCGCTCCGAGATCAAGCGCCTCGCTTACGAGGCCGCTTACAAGAACTAACCGAATTTGCGCTGGGTCCGATGTCCTCCCGATTGATGCCCCACCGCAAGACCTGCGACGCCACCCCCTCACCTCCTCCCGAGGGAACGCGCCGCACTTAACGGTCTAACCCAACCTCCTCCCTGAGGTTAGATCGTGACAATAAGAACGGTGGTGCCACCTCCTCCCGGCACCACCGTTTTTTTGTATCTAGGCGCTTTCTCGTCCTGTTTCGTATTCCGACCAATGCGTGCCCTGCTCAACAAATTTCTTGTTGTTCGCCAGCAGCTTTTCGAATCCTGATCGCATTTTCCAGGTCATCACCGGCTTCATGAGCCGTGGCACCAGACCCAGCGGCGTAAACCAAAAGCGCATACGGACCTGTGTTTGCGAAGCGGAACAAGATTCAAACGAAAAGTCCCCCCAAGCCGTAGCGATCGGCAGGCTGGTCCGTTTGAATTCAAACCCGATCAACCGTTTGGGTTCCCAAGCGACAATGCGTTCCTCGATATCATTGCGGTGATCCGAAAGCTCGCAACGGCGCACAGCCCCGACCCCACGCGAATTCGAACCGGTCAAGATTGTGGTTCTCAGAACGTCGCTATGAAACTTGTAAATGCCGCCGAAGTCGGCCCAGCTTTCCCAAACAGCGTCAAGCGGCGCATCGACCTTTTCGGAAACATCAACGTCTGGTTGCGTCATTCTGCCCCCCGATGGACCAACCCCAGTACCAACGCAAAGAGCCCGAATTGCATCACCAGATACCCGGTTTCCATGGCGATGAAGCTGCCAGCATTTGGCACATCCTGCTTGGCAACGAGGGCGAGAACATGAGACGTCCAGAAGAACAGCCCCACAAGGCCCGCAAACTGAAACGCCCGTGCAAGGCCGGCGCTACCGGTGTGAAAGAACATGTACAACAGGGACAGAGCCGCCCCCTGAATGACAATTGTCGCGAGGCCCAGCGGAATGTTCGGCTCGCCTTCAAAGTAGCCGAACGCTTCGTATTTTTCCTTGAACAAGCCAAGGTGCCAGACATACGCCAACGGGAAGACAACGACTACGTAGCCGGTTGCCGCCAAAAGTATCTTTGTCATTACAGGTCCCTCACATCCCGGCTGCGCGTTTCCAAAGCGCCAGCGGCGCGCCGCCCGGATCTCGGATAAAGCTGGCATTGCCTGCCGGACCCTTCAGATTTTCGGCAATAATTTCTGCCCCATGAGCGCGCGCGTTTTCGACGGCCGCAGCTAGATCATCGACCTCGAGGTAAGGAACCCAACCGGTGACCCCCTCCATCGCGTCAGTGGTTGCAGCAAACGGCATGCTCTCCCCCTCGGCGGTCAGGAAGGTCATCGGGCCAATATCCTTGGGGGCCCAACCAAAAGCATTGGTCATGAAGTCGGTGGTGGCAGCGCGGTTGCCCCCGACATTGTCGAACCAGACGAAGGGTGAAGGCATAGCAGAATTCCTCTTTTAATTTGCAAGTTATTTCTAGCTACCCAAGGCACTTGCATATTGCAAGAGTTATTCCACACACCTATGTTCCACGCATGACCAGACCCCAACCTCTTGAGTGGCACGGCTGCCCAACCCGCTACGCCGCCGGTATCTTCGGTGACAAATGGTGTTTTTTGATTTTGCGGGACGTCTTGCTGCACGGAAAGCGGACCTATAGCGACTTTCTGAACTCGCCTGAGGGCATCTCGACCAACATTCTGGCGGATCGTTTGTCCCGGCTGGAATCTGCGGCGTTGCTTGACCGGAAGATCGACCCACGCAAGGCGAGCCGCGTCTGCTATTTCCCGACGCGAAAGGCCCGTGATATTTTGCCCGCCCTGATTGGCCTGATGGTATGGTCCACACAATATGACGACAAAACAGAGGCCCCGGCCACATTTGCAGAGGCGTTTCGCGCAGACCCCAAGGGAACCATCGCTTGGTATGAAGCAGAAATTGACCGCGTAGACAGGGAAATTGTCCAGGGTTCCTAGGGGTGGTTTACTTGGCTTGCTCGGTCCACTGAAACGGGCCGCACCAATGGCGAATGCGTCACCTATGCCCGTTCGTCTTTTGGCGAGCCCATCACAATATAGCTGGTGATCGAATTCACCTGCGGCAGCACACCCAGAATTTCAGTATGGAAATGTTTGTAGCTGGGCAGATCCGCGCATTCGATGCGCAGCAAGTATTCAACGGTGCCGGTGATGTTGTGACACTCCCGCACCTCGTTGGCCCGCCCGATGGAGCGCTCAAACGCCTCCTGACTGGCCTTGGAATGGTCCGACAACCCCACCGCAATGTAGGCCACGAACCCGGCGCCCATCTGGTCCCGGTCCAAGACAGCCCGGTATCCTTTGATGACCCCACGCCGCTCCAAATCCTGCACACGCCGCAAGCAAGCCGAGGCCGACAGGCCGACGCGGTCGGCCAGCTCGATATTGCTCAGCCGCCCATCCACAGAGAGCAACCGCAATATTTTTTCGTTGATCTGATCCATCGCGCCGCCATGTTGCCAAAAATATTGCCACGCAGGGTAACAACGCAATCAAACTGCGCAAGCCCCGACATAATGTTGCGCCTATGAATATAGACATCCTCTACGGCCTCGTGGTCTTTGCCTTCGTATCGTCGATCACCCCCGGCCCCAACAACCTGATGCTGATGGCGTCAGGCGCAAATTTCGGGTTCGTGCGCACCATGCCGCATATGCTGGGCATCGCTTTGGGCTTCACCGTGATGGTGTTTCTCGTCGGCATGGGCTTGGCGCAGGTTTTCGACGCCTACCCCGTTCTGCATGACGTCCTGAAGGTGTTGAGCGTGCTCTACATGTGCTGGCTGGCATGGAAAATCGCCAATGCGGCGCCCCCGCGGGAGGGCGAGACAGCAGGCACCCCCATGACCTTCCTGCAGGCAGCGGCCTTCCAATGGGTGAACCCGAAGGCCTGGGCCATGGCGCTGACGGCGGTCACCGTCTATTCGCTGGGCACCACGCCCTTGGCCGTCGCCGCAGTGGCCGCAACCTTCGGCATCGTCAATGGCCCGGCGGTCAGCACGTGGACCATCATCGGCCAGCAACTTCGCCGCATCCTGACCAACCCGACCCGGTTGCGGGTATTCAACTGGGGGATGGCGGTGCTGCTGATCGCGTCGCTCTATCCGGTGCTGATCACCTAGCAAATCGCGCCATGCGCGCTTAGGGCTTTTCGCTCTCCGCATCTGATCATAGGCTGGGCCGCAACAACTGGGGGACCCACCGATGACCGACTTCCTGCTGCTCGCCTTCATCTTCCTGATCGCCGGCGTGATCGCGGTGCCAATTGCGTCGCGCTTCGGCCTCGGGTCGGTGCTGGGCTACCTGATCGCGGGCATCGTCATCAGCCCCGTGCTCGCCATCCTCAATGTCGACGTGGTGTCCATCCAGCATTTCGCTGAATTCGGCGTGGTGATGATGCTGTTCCTCGTGGGGCTGGAGCTTGAGCCCAAAATGCTCTGGCAAATGCGCACCAAACTCATGGGCCTTGGCGGAGGTCAGGTCGGCCTGACCACCCTCGCCGTGATGGCCATAGCCATGATCTTTGGCCAGCCCTGGACCATCGCGCTCGCCATCGGCCTTGTTCTGGCCCTGTCTTCTACCGCCATCGTCCTGCAAACATTGGGCGAAAAGGGCCTGATGAAAAGCGACGGCGGGCAGTCCAGCTTCTCGGTCCTGCTGTTCCAGGACATCGCTGTCATCCCTATGCTGGCGCTGATCCCCTTGCTGGCCATGCCCGAATTGATGGGGCTGGAGGCCGAATTGGCCCACGGCGCGGATAGCCATGGTGATGCACATGGCGATGATCACGGTGACGGCCATGGGTCACAAATAAGCCTCGTTGCGAGCCTCGGCCCTTGGGAAACCGCCATCGTCAACATCCTCGCCATTGCCGTTGTCATCCTCGGCGGCAACTTCCTGACCGGCCCCATCTTCCGCTTCATCGCCGCCGCCCAGCTGCGCGAGCTGTTCACCGCCACGGCGCTAATGATGGTCATCGGCATTGCGCTTCTGATGTCGCTCGTTGGTCTGTCGCCCGCGCTTGGCACCTTCCTCGCAGGCGTGGTGCTGGCCAATAGCGAGTACCGCCACGAGCTTGAATCCGACATCGACCCCTTCAAGGGTCTCCTTCTGGGCCTGTTCTTCATGACCGTCGGTGCGGGCATCAACTTTGGGCTGCTCTTTGATAATCTCGGCGCGATCCTCACCATGACCATCGGGCTGATGGTGCTGAAGGCAGGCGTGCTTTACGCCCTCGGGATCATCTTCAAACTGAAGGGTGCGGATAAATGGCTCTTCGCCCTCGGCCTTGCCCAGGCGGGCGAGTTCGGCTTTGTGCTGCTGTCCTTCACGGTCGCAAACCAGGTGATCCCGCCCACAGTTGCCGACCAGCTCCTCCTCGTCGTGGCTCTTTCAATGCTCTTAACCCCTGCGCTCTTCATCCTCTACGACAAGGTTATCGCGCCGAAATACGACAGTGACCAGGACCGTGAGGCCGACGAGATCGAACATGACAGCCACATCATCATTGCGGGCCATGGCCGCGTCGGCGGCATTGTCAACCGGATGATGAAAGGCGCGGGCCATGCGCCCACGGTCATTGACTACAGCTCCAAACAGCTCGAAATGCTCGCGAAATTCGGCTTCAAGGCCTATTACGGCGACGCCACGCGCGCCGATCTGCTGAACTCCGCAGGCATTGCCGAGGCCAAGCTGCTGGTTGTGGCCATCGACAACAAGGAACAGATCACCCAGCTGGTGACCTACGCCATCAAGACCTACCCGAACCTCAAGGTTGTGGCCCGCGCGGTGGACCGCCAACATGTTTACGACCTCTATCAGGCAGGCTGTCGTGAGATCATCCGCGACACCTATGACAGTTCTCTGCGTCTGGGTCGGTCAGCGCTGGAGTCCCTCGGCATCCCGCAAGACAAGGCCGAAGAGATGAAGGAAGCCTTCAACCAGATGGACCGCAAAGCCATGCTGGCGCTCGCCCAGCATTACGACCCGGCCATCCCCGCCACAGAAAACGAGACCTACATGGCCCAGGTCCGCGCCATGGCCGACGAATGGGAGCCAGATCTGCAACAGCAAATGGCCGCGATCCTGAACAGGTGATGCGGTGGGGCAGAAAGCCCGAGCCGGGCAACGCGAGACCGGCGGATGGCGATCTGATGCCAGGTCCGCAAAACCTTATGGTTGCCGGATCCTCTATCTATTCTTGTCCCGCGCCGGAATTTTCGAAATCGCCAACTGAGGGCCATTCTGGCAGCCAGCGGCCTTGATTTAGGGCCCGGGGAATTGAGAGAAATAGCCGCTTCGAGCCCAAATTGACCCATGCTGCGCCTTGAACAAATGTCCGCAATACGGGGAAACAGTACGACTGTCTTCAAATACCAATTGCGCGGAATTCGTGCGCATGGGTCGGTCATGTCCATAAGTTGTGCTGTCAGACTAATGCGAGCCAGTCTCTGCTAGGACAGGATGACTGTCCTATATCCCGCGCAAAGACCGCGCCACTCGCGAGGGGCAGCAGTGCGTTTCAGCTTGAAGATGTCTCGGCTTGAAAGAAGTCTTTCTTGATTGAAGTGGTTGTAAACTGAGGCGTGGACGGACACAAATTTCTGCAGAGATCGCATTCGCCTGAACCGCAGCATTGCACGTTCTCGTCGTCGAAAAGGGAGATGTGAATTTTCGGCCCGATTGTTCTTCCAACGGCCACACGTTTGCTTTTAGGGCGCATTCAGATCGCGAAGGGCTGCGCCGTAAGATTTGAGCCTGTCGGTAACAAGATCATCAGATTTTCCATGTTTGCGCATCAATTTCCTGAGGGATTTCAATGCCACTTCCACTTCCACTTGCTGGATTTCATACCTTGAATTCGGCGCTTCTTTATCTCGCTGGCGAACATCGGACCTTAGCGGTTCCACCAGAGGCGAACTGTTTCGTGGCTGATTTCGATTTCACGTTCATGCAACAGGTCCTCAACGTTTCGAAGTGAAAGTGGGAACCGGATGTAAAGCATCACTGCCAGGCGAATGATCTCAGAGCTGGTTTTGAAGTAACGAAATGGGCTGGGTTTGGTCATCCAAAAGGCTAGGCGCGTCCCCTGCTCGGCTCAAGCCGATTTAATCTGACAGTCCCTCCTTGACCAATGCGTGAGGCGGCGCCCTAAAGAACGCCGCCTCACTCAAGTTAAACTCGGTCACCATTCGCCGACCGAAATTGTCTTCAGCTGCCCGGCGTCACCGGTTCCAGTACCACGCCTGGGGCATGAAGACATTGGCCGGGCTTGGGAATTGGCCCGTGCTTTTCATGCCTTCGAGCACATTCATGAGACCGTTCTTAACCACACCAAAGGTCGAAGCATTCTTGGTGATCCCAAAAGCTTCAAACTGATCAGCCGCAATGTCGGCGAGCTGGTGATAGCGTCGGATTTGCTCGGCCGGGTCGGCTGTAGCATAGATCGTTTCCCAGATCTTATAGCGCTCCATGACGTGATCAGGTGGGACAAGCCCATCTGCGCCATCCGTTTGATACCAGGCCGTCCAAAGGGGCGCATGGCGCGAGCTGCTGTCGATCGGGAGCAACGCAGATGGCAGCTGGCCGGGGAGCCAAGTCGCGTTTCCGCTGTCGGCCGTCATGTCATGGTCTCCTTGACGGGACCGTTGGCGATGCACCGAGCGGTCGACAACGTTCAGGTCAATTTGAATGCCCAGCATCTCTTCCCACTGCGGCTTGACGATGGTCATCATGTCGATGATGTGCGGATGCCCATTTCGAATGTCGACAAGGAACCGCGCCGGACGACCGTCGGACAAAAGCCGAATTCCGTTCTGATCGCGTTCAGTCAGACCAAGCTCGTCGAGAAGCCGGTTGGCCTCGTCGGGATCGTAGTCCAAGTATTGTGTGGCAATCCGCTCGTGATGCAGAGGGCTTTCCTCGAACGGCCCGGTTTGCCAGGGCGTACCGACGCCCAGCAAGGCTGTGTCGATGACTTCCTGTCTGTCGGTGCCAATTGAAAGAGCAATGCGGAAGTCCTTTTCATTGAAAAGGGTGTTCACGACAGGATCCTTGTGGTTCAGGTTGGGCTGGATCCAGTTGTAATTGCCGCCAGCAGCCGTCACTTCATACAAGCGATAGTCGCCCGCCTCGCGGTTCTCTGCCAGTACGGGGCGGTTGCCTGGCGCATCGATGCGCCGATACTGGAAGTCAAAATCGCCTGCGATCGCGGCGATCAGCATCGCTTCCGCATCCTGGTAGATCGTCGACTCCATCTCACCGATGTAGGGAAGCTGATTGCCCTCAGTATCGACCTGCCAGAAATAGGGGTTCCTCACAAAGGTAACGCTGGTTGTGCCGCCACGCAGGGGCCTTTCGAGAATCCATGGGTCCAGCGCGGGACGTTCCGGATTGATCCAGCGGACCTCGTCTCTGACGTCGCCGCATTTCTTGTACATCAGCTCCTTCCAGTCTGCGACGTTCTCCTCGGCGATCACCGAGTCAATGTTGTCGTTGTAGTTGGGATGGAATTGGCTGCAGTAGTGCTTTGCATAATGATTGAGGCGCGCGCCTTCTTCGCGCGCCATTTGGCCCAGGAAACCGCCATTTGGGTGTTCGAATTTGATCTTGAACGTGTACTCGTCGACGACTTCAAGCATCAGCGGTTCGCCACCGGACTTATAGCGTGTCGACAGTTCGTCCCAATCGGGGTTCAGCAAAAGATCGTTGATGCTGAAGTCGATATCTTCCGACGTAAACGGCGCACCGTCCGACCACTTCATTCCGCGGCGCATGTGAAAGGTGAACTCTCTTGCATCATCCGAGACCTCGTACTCGCGGATGATATTGGGGATCAGGTCGGATAAATTGTGATGCCATCGCACCAGCCCATTGGTGCCAACTGCCTGTCGCAGAGTGCCCTCATCTGACACGCCGCGCATCCCAAAGCGGATCTTGCCCCCATATTCGCCGACGGAGCCGTAGTTGATGACTTCCGGTTCCATCGAGGCGCGTTCAGAAACTGGTGGAATTTTCCCTGCTGCGACAAGCTCAGCCAGTTCCGGCGCTTCGCCGGTCGCTTGGGCGTGCGCTCCGCCTGCAAGCAATAACGTGAGCAACGTGGCAGGCAGCCCCGGCCAATATTTATGTCTCATTTTTCTCCTCCTTTTGAAAAAAAGCCGTGGGCGCAGGTGCGCCTTCCGGACCGGCTCAACCGTCGCCGGCTTCCGAAGCTTCTTTGGCTTCGCAAAATCCAGGCGTATGGTTTCCATAGCATAAATGTGGTTTTTTATACCCAAAAAATCAACATGAGTCTCGACATTTTGAAAAAATAAGCTTATTTACACTAAATTGAGGGAGCAGTCATTGCCGTATGATTGGCTTTTAAAGGCTAAAAGTGCTGATTCGTAATTGAGCGTTCTGACAGGTTTTGGTCGTAGGGGAGGATCGATGTTCGCGTATATATTGCGCCGTTTACTTTGGTCGGTGCCGTTTCTCTTCGCAGCATCCTTTCTGGCGTTTGTCATCATTCAATTGCCGCCCGGCGACTACGTCGAGAGCTATGCGGCCAAGCTGGAGGCCGATGGTCAACAGGTTGATGAAATCAGAATCCGATCGCTTCGGGATCGCTTCGGCTTGGACGAACCGTTCCTCGTCCAATATTGGAAATGGATTAGTGGAATATCCAAGGGCGACTTCGGACTTTCGTTCCAATGGCAGCAACCGGTATCCGAACTGATCGGTGACCGCATGTTATTATCGGTGATATTGGCGACATCGACGCTCTTGTTTACTTGGTCGATCGCGTTGCCAATAGGGATCTACTCAGCCGTCAAGCAATATAGTGTGGGCGACTACATATTCAGTGTCATCGGCTTCATTGGCCTTGCGACGCCCAATTTCCTTGTCGCGCTGATCCTGATGTATGTGGGTGTCGTAGTGTTTGGGACGAACGTAACCGGACTTTTCTCAGCAGAGTATGCGAACGCGCCCTGGTCTTGGGGAAAATTTGTCGACCTCCTCAAGCACCTAATAATTCCGGTCGTCATCATTGGGACCTCGGCAACGGCCAGCCTTATCCGCATCATGCGAGCCAATTTGTTAGACGAGCTCTACAAGCCCTATGTGACGACCGCTAGAGCCAAGGGATTGACCGAATTCAAGGCAATCATGAAGTACCCAGTGCGCATAGCACTCAATCCATTTGCATCGACAATCGCCTGGATCTTTCCGCAAATCATTTCCGGATCAACCATCGTTGCCGTGGTGCTATCCCTCCCGACGGTTGACCCTTTGATGCTCGGAGCGCTGCTTACGCAAGACATGTACCTAGCTGGTGCGTTCATCCTGTTACTAAGCGTCATGTCCATCGTAGGCATGATCGTTTCGGACATCGTTCTCGCCTTTATCGACCCAAGAATTCGGTTCCGCTGACATGACTGATACGTCTGATCCCCGCCAACCAACCGACATCGCAGAGGCTTCACAGTGGCGACTGATGTGGCTGCGATTCAAGAAGCACAAGGTCGCCTTGATCAGCCTCTATATCGTTCTGTTGTTTTATGTGGTTGCCGCTTTCTCGGAGTTCTTCCAAACCTTTGATCCGGAAGAAACCTCCAGACGGGACGTATTCCATCCTCCGCAAGCCATTCAGTTTTTTGATCTGAGCAAGGACGGACAGCGCAAGTTTCGTCCGCATTTTCTGGGCATGACGCTTACACGTGATCCAGAGACGCTTGCGACGTCTTACGCAGTGAACCCGGATGAGAAGATCTATATCCGCCTTCTTGGAAAGTCGGAGCCCTATGAACTAATGGGGTTCATTCCGATGCAGACCCGGCTGATTGCGGCAGTGAATGAGGGCGAACGATTTTATCTATTCGGCGCTGATCGTCTCGGGCGTGATATGTTCAGCCGGACCATCGCGGGCACTCGGATTTCGATGTCAATTGGTCTGGTCGGCGTCGCGCTAAGTTTGGTGCTTGGCACGCTTATTGGTGGACTGGCTGGATATCTGGGCGGGTGGTTCGACGCAATTTCGACTCGCGCAATCGAACTCATCTTGTCCATGCCGACGATTCCCATCTGGCTAGGGCTAAGCGCCACGATCCCACCGACAATTGACCCGCTTCTACGGTACTTTGGTATAACAGTGATACTGTCGCTTATCGGATGGACAGAACTTGCCCGTGTCGTTCGCGGGCGATTTCTTGCCCTGCGCACCGAGGATTTCGTAACTGCCGCCCGCCTGGATGGCGCCTCGCCACGCCGGGTGGTGTTCCGTCACATGATGCCTTCGCTCATGAGCCATATCATCGCGTCTGTGTCCTTGGCGATCCCGGCAATGATCCTGGCGGAAACGTCACTGTCGTTTCTCGGCTTGGGTCTTTTGCCTCCCACGATCTCGTGGGGCGTTCTGCTCCAGGAATCCCAGAATATTCGCTCGATTGCACAGGCTCCTTGGCTGTTTGTGCCTGGCTTCTTCGTCATGTTTGCTGTGCTTGCATTGAATTTCCTTGGTGACGGGCTGAGAGACGCGGCTGATCCCTACTCGCAAGATCCAACCTGAGAGGGAATGCAAATGGCGGATGTCGAACCCATCCTAGAAATCAAAAATCTCGTCACAGCCTTCCAGACACGTCACGGCGTGTTCAATGCCGTCGACGACGTCTCGCTATCGCTGCGTCCGGGGCAGACACTCTGCCTTGTCGGGGAAAGCGGCAGCGGAAAAAGTGTTTTGTCGCGATCGATTTTGCAACTGGTCGACAAACCTGGTCGCGTTGTCTCAGGCGACATCCTTTTGCACCAGGCTAACCCATCCAAGTCCGAGCATGCCGTCGGCACCCTCAACCTCGCTAAACTCAATCCGCGCGGTAGCATTATGCGAAATATCCGAGGGCGCGACATTGGGATGATCTTCCAGGAACCCATGAGTTCCTTGTCCCCTGTTCACAGAATTGGTGACCAGATTGCCGAAAGCGTGAAGCTTCATGAAGGCCTTGCCAAGAAGGCTGCTATGGAGCGTGTAATCGAAATGCTGCGGGATGTGGAGATTCCAGATCCTGAAAATGCCGTGAAAAAGTATCCTTTCGAATTTTCCGGTGGCATGCGTCAACGCGCGATGATCGCGATGGCGCTCATCTGCAATCCAAAAGTATTGATTGCAGATGAGCCGACGACAGCTCTCGATGTTACAATTCAGGCAGAAATCCTAGATTTGCTCGGAGCTTTGAAAGAAAAGCACAATATGGCAACCCTTTTCATAACCCATGACATGGGTGTTGTTGCAGAGACAGCAGATCAGGTCGCGGTTATGCGCCATGGAAAGCTGTTAGAGGCCGGCCCGGTCGATCAGATTTTCGAAGCTCCAAAACACGAATACACTCAAGCACTCCTTTCCGCGGCGAAAGAGACGCAAAGGCCGTCGGAGAGGCGGCTTGAAATGCGAAAGGCAAGACCTCTGGGTGATGTTGTCTTGTCGGCCAGGGGCCTTAGGAAAGAGTTTCGGTCCAGCGGCGGCTTTCTGGGATTAAAGAAAAACACGTTTCTTGCCCTTGACGATGCAGTCTTTGATCTCCGGGAAGGTGAAACGCTGGGTATAGTTGGCGAAAGCGGGTCAGGTAAGACGACGCTTGCTCGTTGCATCCAACGCATTCATTCCATCGACAGCGGCGAACTCAGCTATCGTGACGCTCAAGGCTCGACGACGGAGTTGGCATATCTCAGCGACAAGGAGCTCAAGCCCGCTTGGCAGGATATCAGGACGGTGTTTCAAGATCCGTTTGCGTCCCTCAATCCAAGAATGACGGTCTCTGAGATCATCGGCGAAAGCCTTTACCTAAGCGGGATGCACGACAAAGTGGAACGGCGAGATCGCATCGCGGAATTGCTCGAGCTTGTTGGATTGCCGCTTGCAGCGATGGAGCGTTTCCCGCATGCGTTCTCAGGCGGCCAACGTCAGCGTATTTCCATCGCCCGCGCAATTGCACCGAACCCGCGTATCGTTATCGCGGACGAAGCGACATCGGCGCTTGATGTCAGTATACGTGTCCAAATCATGGAGCTGTTGCTGGACTTACAAGAAAAACTCAATATTAGCTTCATCTTCATCAGCCACGATGTAGGGCTTGTCCGTTTCTTTTGTGACAGAGTCATCGTTATGTACAAGGGAAGAATTGTCGAGGCCGGAGATACCGAGGCCGTGTGCACAAGCCCCCAACACAGCTACACACAAGCGCTTTTGTCAGCTGTTCCAATTTCGCATCCAAAAGAGCGTGGAACACAGGAACGCACGAGATACGTTGGCTCGAACGATGTGGCTTGATCGCGACCGTTGCGATGATTGCTTTCGGTGAACATTCAAGTGAGCCAAAAAGGCGAATGAGCTAATTTGCAAGAGAACTCATTCCACTGATATCTCTTACCACAGAAGTCATTCTTTTGGCGATGCGCTGGAACTGTTGATACCTACTTTCCTATGAGGACGTTCGCGATATGTTTGGTAGGCGAGGAGGCTCCATCGGTCCTACATTAGTTGGTCGCTGAGTGGCAAAAGTCTGCTTGCGCGGATTTTCTATAGGATGGATTGACGACGCTGGACCTCAACCCGATGATGCCCGCTGATCGTTACAACACAGCCCAAAGATCTCATTTGCGTTCACGCACTCCTGGCGCACCTACGACGCAGCATCGCGGGAAGGGGCCATCCTTTCGGGCATGGCCGGGCCTGTTCGGGCTGCGGTCGTTGCTTTTTTTGCCGACATGGATGTCGCTAGATACTTGGAATTCATGGCGCGGCAAGCCTAGGTTTTCAGTCCGGTTTCAGCAACCGCCCGACAGGGTGACGACCTCTCCGGTCATGAAGGTGCTCGCGTCTGAAGCCAGAAAGATCGCAGCCCCAACCACGTCTTGCGGAGTGCCCGCACGTCCCATCCAGTTGGCTTCCTTTGTGTAGGCATCCCACGCGTCTGGATCCTCGGCTTTTCGGTGAGCGTTGCGATCTGTGTCGATCAAGCCCGGTGACAGGGTGTTCAGGACTACGCCAGTTTGGGCATATTCGCGGGCTTGGCTTTGGATTAGGTTGTGCTGTGCGGCCTTGGTCGCGGCATAGGCGGTGACGATGGGTTTCGGCCCGGATTGGTTGATGGAGCCGATGCTGATAACGCGACCCCAGCCGTGCTCTGCCATCTGCGGCAGGCAGGTTTGCAGCATTTCAATCGTCGCGCGTAGGTTCACGTCAATCTGAAACGACAGATCGTCTGGCGTCAAATCAGCGAGGGGCGCGTTGATCTGGGCCGAGGCGTTGATCACCAATATATCGAGACGATCCGCCTGTTTCACGCAATGGTCGATCAGGTCTTTACCAGCGCCGGCTTCAGCCAGATTGCCACCGACCGCAACGGCACGCCCGCCCGCTGCGCGTATCGCATCGCGGGTGGCCGTCGCCGATGCTGCCGACTGACCATGCACAAAGACATGGGCGCCCGCGCCAGCCAGTCCTTGAGCAATGGCGGCACCAATTCCGCGGCTGGAGCCGGTGACCAAAGCGGTGCGTCCTGTAAGTCCGAAGATATCGTCGAGGGCAAAGCTCATGGCTTCAAGTCGAACAGGCTTGACGCGATCCCGGTTTCGCCCGGTGTACATGCGAAGATGCCGCCCGAAAGAGGTGCCTCTGCTAGCGTGGTTGCAGGCAATCGCGTGCGTGCGCTGGTGATGTAAAGCGTGGCGTTGTCCGGCCCGCCGAAACTGACGCTGGTTGGTCGTGGCACAGGCAGTTCGATCACCCGGTCCAACTCGCCTTCGCTCGTGTATCTGCGCACGCACCATCCGTCCCAGATCGCACACCAGACGCCGCCGGCTTGATCGATGGTCAGCCCGTCCGGGCGTCCTTCTTCCTGTGGGATCCGGGCAAAGACCCGGCGGTTGCTGAGGGCGCCCGTGCCTGGTTCGCTGTCATAGGCATAGATGATGCCGGGGATCGTATCGACGAAGTAGAACGTCCGGCCATCTGGGCTCCAGCCAAGACCGTTTGAAACGGTGATCCCGCTTTCCTTACGCTCAGTTCTGCCACCTGTCGTGACGCGGAACAGCCCGCCGGTCGGCTTGCTGGCATCCAACCGCATGGACCCAACCCAAATCGCGCCGCCCGGCCCGACCTTAGCGTCGTTCAAACGGTTGTCGACGACCTCGCTTTCGGGATCGGCGAAGACGGTCAAGGCGCCGGTATCGAAGTCCAGGGCCTCGATCCCGTCCTGGGTCGCGACCATAACGCCTCCTCCGGCGACCGGCAGCACGGCGCTTACCAGTTTGCCCAAAGCGCAGGTTTCGTTGCGCTCGGATTTCGGATCAAACCGATAGACGGCGGGTTGCAGGATGTCGACCCAATAGAGCCTGTCTTCGCCCGGGTGCCACACCGGCGCTTCGCCCAATTGAGCGCCCCAGGGCAGCACGCATTCCAGGCTCGTCACCTCGGCATCGGCCGTCACGCGCGGACGGGGACGCGAGCTGATGGCGACCGCACCAGCAGTGCCGGTGATGCGACGCGCCGCCGCGATGAGTTCTCGGCCGACCGGGTGGATTTGGGCGGCATCCAATCGCGATGCCGGGCCGAGCACCACCAAAGCCCCAATCGGCGAACCGTCTTGCCCGACGATTGCAACGGCAACCGAGTTCACGCCTTGCAGATGTTCTTCAAATGAAACCGAATAACCACGCGCCCGGATCACGGCGAGGTCGGCGGCAAGGGTCTGCTTGGTAGATAGAGTGTTCTTTGTGAAAGTCTCAAGGTCCAATTGGTCGATCAGCGGCCTGCTGACTGAAGGCTCCAGAAATGCTAAAAGAACCTTGCCCGCTGCAGTGGAATGCAACGGCGCGCGTCGTCCCGTATCTACACGTACCCCCAGCCCGGATCCGGACCGTTCGCCAATATATTGAACCTCGGTCCCGTCCAGACGACAAAGCGCGATGGTTTCGCCCAGTTCTTCGGACAATCTTGCCAATTCCGGCGAAGCGAAGGACACAAGATCGAAGGTATCCCAAACCCGGTGCGACAATTCCATGAACCGCGATCCAAGTGTGTAGGTTCCCTTGATGCCGTTCTGATGCACCAGACCGAAGGCAATCAACGTCCTGATGATGCGCGCAAACGTAGGCTTTGGAAGTTTGGAGCGCCGTTGCAACTCGGCGAAGCGAAGCGGCGTTTCGGCGTCCGCGATCAAGTCCAAGAGCGTCAAGCCCTTGGCCAGCGCCGCCGCCCCGGCGGGCACATCGGTTTTGGCTTCGATCACCCCATCATCCGAGCCTTTCGCGCCGCCTGCGCTTCGATGAGCATCTGATCGATCGTCCATTCCGGTGCAAATCCCAACTGACTGCGCATCTTCGCGTTTGAGTTTTGATAATAGGCACCTTCGCCGGGCAGGTCGACCGTGACCACCGGCAGCTGCGTTATGGCGGACATTTTGGACAGAAGGCGTTCAAAATCGACAGGCTCCGTTGCACCAAGATTGAACACTTCGCCGACCGCGTCCTTGTGTTCCAGCGCCAGGATCAGCCCTTGCACTATGTCGCGCGTGTCGGTGATGTGCATCTGAAACGGCCGACCGTGTTCATTGCGGGCCAAAACATGGGCTGGCGTTCCTGGATCAGCTGCCCGAAGGATCTCAGCAATCGCGTGATTGCCGAATTTCTCTTGCTGCCGGATGCGGGGGTGCAGAAAGAAACGCGGGCCCGAAAAAAAGCTTTCTTCGTCCAGCAGTTCCGATGCGTCTTGCGTGTGGGAGAACCTCAGGATCACCGTATCCATGTCGCCGGTGCGTTGGTGGAACCGCACGAGTTCCTCGCCCAGAAGTTTGGTTAGCCCATAGGGCGAGTTCGCGTGCAGCGGATGATCTTCGGTGACCGGCAAGGTCTGTGGTGCGTTCTCGGGATAAACTTCGCCCGAGCTGGCAAAGACGAACCGGTTGACCGAGGCTGCTTTGGCGGCCTCGAGCAAGATGGACGTGCCTTCGACGTTTGATTGAAACATCAGCCCCTGTTCCGCCGGATCCCAGGACATGTACGCGCCGAGGTGCAGCACGGCATCGACGCCCGCCATGGCCTCTCGAACCAGCGCATCGTCTACCAATGATCCAACGATGTCCTGATAACACTCGTCAAGCTGGTTGCCCGCGCGGAGATCAAATCCGCGCACCTCATGGCCGCGGCCGAGAAGCGCTGAAACAGCCCGCGACCCGATCCGTCCGGCGGCACCGGTGACCAAAATTCTCATCCTAAAGCGCCAATTCCGTTTTGGGATCAAAGAGGTAAAGATTGGCGGGGTCGAGCGACATCCTCTGCTCCGCAGTTTCGTCGAAAGCACCGGTATGGGCCACGCGGGCGATCAGGCCCTTGGAGTTTTCATCCTCGGTCCCCGCACTCAATCTGACCTGTGTCGATCCGCCATCGAAATAGACGTATTTTTCTGAGCCAAGGCTTTCGACAAGACTTGGGCGCACATTGAAATTGACGAGGCCGTCGCCAAGGTTGATGTGCTCGGGGCGGAAACCAACGATGACGTCAGAGACGCCGTCAACATTGTGATCGGACACATCCACTTTCGTACCAAGGACCTCGACCATCGCGGCACCAGAGGCGCGTTCCACAGGCGAAGAGACAAAGTTCATCCCCGGCGAGCCGATAAAACTGGCGACAAAGAGGTTGTCGGGTTTCTGGAACAAAGTGTCAGGATCGGCGATCTGCTGAATTTCGCCGTTGCGCATCAACACCACGCGGTCGGCCATGGTCATCGCTTCGACCTGATCGTGGGTGACATAGACCGTGGTGACGCCGACGCGTTTGTGCAGAGCACCGATTTCGGCGCGCATGTGTACCCTCAGTTTTGCGTCGAGGTTCGACAACGGCTCGTCCATCATGAAGGCCAGTGGTTCGCGCACAATCGCGCGCCCCAGGGCAACTCTCTGGCGCTGACCTCCCGACAGATCCTTGGGTCGCCGGTTGAGATAGGGATCAACCGCCAACGTCTTGGCGGCCTCCATCACGCGCCGGTCGATTTCGGCTTGCGACATCTTCCGCATCTTCAGGCCAAAGCCGATGTTCTGGGCCACCGTCAGATGCGGGTAAAGCGCGTAGTTTTGGAACACCATCGCGATGTCACGTTCGCCGGGAGCCACGTCGGTTACATCGCGGTCGCCCAGCATGATCTTGCCGCCCGAAGCAGGCTCCAACCCAGCCAGCAGTTTCAGGATCGTGGACTTGCCGCACCCCGACGGCCCTACCAGCACTACAAATTCGCCGTCCTCGATATCCAGCGAGAATTCCTTCAGCACATTCAAAGTGCCATAGCTTTTGTGCAGGTTCTGGATCGAAATGCTGGCCATGTTATTTCTCCGACCCGGCGGTCAACCCACCGACAAGGTAGCGTTCAAGGAAGAGGTAGATGATGATGATCGGTATCGCGACAAAGACCGAGGCCGCAGCAATCTCGTTCCATTCCGATGTATATTCCCCGCGCATCGTGGCGACGCCCAGGTTCGCGGTCCAATTATTCTTGTCCGACACCAGAAACGTCCGCGCATAGGCGTATTCCGACCAGCTAAGGACAAAGGCATAAAGCGCAGTCGCAGCCAGCCCGGGCGCCGAGATTGGCAGCACCACGCGCACCATTGCACTGATTGGCGTGCACCCGTCGACCATTGCGGCCTGCTCCAGTTCTTTCGGAATCGTGTCGAAATAGCCCTTCAGCATCCAGGTGGTGAAGGGAATGATCAGCGTGGCCTGCGCGATGATGACGGTCCAAAGGCTGCCGATCATGCCAAAGCTGCGAAACACCGCGAAAAGAGGGATCACCATTAATGTAGCCGGCAGCATCTTGGCCGTCAGTATGAACAAGCCCAACTCGTGGCTGCCTTTGACGTCAAATCGCGACAGGCTGTAACCCGCCAGAACAGAAACGACCATCGACAGGCTGACCGCTCCAAGGGCGGCCAGTGTGGAATTAAGCATCCATGCCGGGATCGGCTTTTCGTCGAGCACGCGCGCGAACACGCCCCAATCGGGCGCGGCGGGCCAGAAGGTTGGCGGTAGCCCGGAAAGCTCGTCGGTGCTGGACAGTGCCGTGATCAAAAGCCAGTAGACCGGGAACAAAATGATGATCGCTGCCGCAAATACAGTTGCGTAGAGCAGGATGGTTTGAAAAGGCGTGCGTCGCATATCTTGGCCCCCTACATCAACGACTTGTCTTCGCGGCGCAGCATCAAAAGCGATGCAACGATGCAGATGACCAGGGTCACAACCCCGATGGCCGAGGCGTAGCCGAACTTGAAGAACCCGAACGCCTGATCGTAGGTCATGATCGACAACGTTGTCGTCGCCTTCAGCGGTCCGCCATCGGTCAGGACCTTGATGATCGAGAAGTCGCGGAAGACCCAAAGCACCACCAAGACCAGCGTGACGCCAAGCACCGGAACAAGCGACGGCAGTGTGATCCAGCGAAACCGTTGAAAGACGCTGGCACCGTCCACCTTTGCGGCGGCGTAGTAGTCCTCGGGGATCGATTGCAGCCCGGCCAGCGTCATGATTGACACGAAGGGAAAGCCCTTCCAGATCATCGTCAGGGCCACCGCCCAGAAGGCGGCGGACGGATCTGAGACCCAGGTGATCATTTCGTCGGCCAGCCCGATCTGGATGAACAGCCAACTGAGAAACCCGAACGAACTGTCAAAGATCCAGGCGAATATCACCACGGCGATCACTTCTGGCACCGCCCAGGGCAAAGCCATCAAAAGGCGTGCCATTGTGCGGCCCTTGAAACGGTTGTTGACCAATAGTGCCGAGCCCAGCCCGATCACGAGGCAGGCGGAGGCCACCACCAGAACCAGTTTCAGCGTGACCCAACAGGCCATCCAGAAGTCTGGCGAAAAGAGAAGTTTTTCGTAATTCCCGAGGGTGAACGGCTTGCGCGCCGCACCGATGCGCGCCAGTTTCACGTTTTGAAAGGACAGATCCAACGAAATTAGCAGCGGATAGATGATGATCGCCGCGACCATGATCAGGGCCGGTGCCAGCAACAGATACCCCAAGATATACCGGCGGCTTGGTCGGGCGAGATCGAGCTTTGGTACAAGTCTCATGACGTGGCTCCGTCGGTTGGCAATGGGTGATCCCGGATCGGTGCACTGCCCCAGAGCAACGGGGCAGTGCGTTGTTTGGACGCTTAGCCGTTCTGGATCGCGACGGCTTTTTCCTGCAACACTTTCACGACGTCGGCGGGATCAAGGTCTTCGATGATCATGCGCAGGACTTCTTCCTGCACCATCTTGCCAAACTCGCCGTACTGGATTTCCAGGCCGGTCGGAATTCGGTCGACGCCAGCCGCAGCAGCGGCCTGTTGCGTTTCCACCAGAAGCGGGAAGTGCGGCACGCTCTCCTCGACACCAGACAAATCAGCGGCCGGGCTTGGCGGCGTGTTGCCTGCTTCCGTTGCGTAAGTGCGCTGGAATTCAGGCGACATGACGATCTTCATGAACTTCCAGACAAGCTCTTTTTCGTCATCCGAAATCTCGCTTGCCATGCCCAAGACGTTGGACGAGCCACCGACCGGAGGGCTCATCGCCGGAACCGCGATCTTCAGATCACTCGCCGCGGCACCCTTTTGCATGATCGGATAAATCCAAGGGCCATCCAGACGGATCGCCATCTTGCCATCGGCAAAAAGGTTGCGAACATCGCCCGACTTCATGTCGCGAGGCGACAAGCCTTCGTCAATGATCGTCTTGTAGCGGGTCAGACCCTCGATCATCTCGGGCGTGTCCATCGTGACGTTGCCCTCCTTGTCGGTCCAGTAAGCGCCCGCGCTGAGGACATAGTTCAGAAGTTCGGTCAGATACTGGCCAGCGCCGCCAACGGTTTCATGACCGGTGCCGAACTGATCGGTGATGCCGTCGCCATTGAGGTCCTTTGTCGTGGCACGCACGACGTTCAAGTATTCGTCCCAAGTGGTCGGAACCTCGAGCCCCGCCTCGGCCAGGATTTTTTCGTTGTAGCCCATGACGAAGCCAAAATAGAGCAGCATCACGCAGGCCGTTTCACCTTTCCAGACGCAGGTGCTTTGACCAGCCCAGCCCGTCATGTCGATGCCGTCTTTCTCGAACCAGGGGTCGAGATTCTCCATCCAGCCGTTCTCGGCGAAGTTTTGATATTCGAACGAAGCCAGGTGAACAATATGCGGCGGCTGGCCGCCTGCGAAGAGCGTGGTCATGGTGTCGGCATAGCTGCCCCGGTCGACCTTGGTGAAGTCTACCGAAGTTCCGGGGTTTTCGGCCTCGAACTTGGCGATGGCCGCGCGCCACCAGTCGCCCATTCCGCCATCGTCGTTTTGCCACGAGATGAAGCGCAAGGTCTCGGCCTGTGCCGCTGTCAGCGCCGTTGTCGACAGCAGCGCTGCCGTTGCAGCGGTGCAAACGACTGTCTTGAGTAAGGATTTCATGGTTTGAGTCTCCTCCCGTTGGATCAGATTGATTGGTTAAATTTGTTGCAGAAGATCTAGCGCCTTCCTTGTCGGTTCGACGCCCAGTCCGGGCCCTGTCGGTGGTGAATAGGCGCCTGCCGCGCAGTCCATGTCGCCAGTCAGCAACCAGCGGTTCGGCTCGAAGATCGAGTGCTGAAACTCGTGACCAATGACGGCTTCAAGCGCAGAACTGGCCTGAAGGCTTGCGGCCAAGAAAATGCCCGCCCCGATGGTTGCATGGGGCAGAACATCGATGCCATGCGCTGCCGCCATTTTTCCTATACGCATGAAATTGGTGATACCCTTGTGGCCCATCTCGGGCTGAACAATCGCGATCCTGCACCGCTCGACCCGTTGGCGCATGTCATGATCGGTGCGCCATTCCTCGCCCACGGCGACGGGTGTTTCCACTGATTTGCTCACCTGTTCCAATGCCCCGATCCCCTCGGTCCTGACCGGTGCTTCCGCGAACCAGAGCCCATGCGGCTCCATGGCGGTGATCAGCGATATTGCCTCGTCGGCGGTATGGTTCCAGTGCAAATCGGCCGCTATCCGCGCGTCTGACCCCAAGGCCGCGCGAAGAGCGCGCAATTCGGCCTCTACGCCCTGATTTGCCATCGGCGAAGCGAACTTGAAATCGGAATACCCCTTTGCCTGCCAGCTTACCGCCAGCGCGCAGCGCGCATCCAGTGTGACTTCCGGCAGGCCCGACACATAGGCCGGGATTTGGCCATGAACCACGCCGCCAAGCATCTCGGCAACCGGCTTGGACGCCTGTTTGCCCGCAATGTCCCATAAGGCGATGTCGATGGCCGCAAGCGCATCCACGTAGAAACCGCCCGTATAGCCGCGCACGCGCATCAGATCGTAAAGGTCGTCATAAATCGCGGATGGGTCAGTCGGGTCTCGTCCGATTGTGAAATCAACCAGCAAATCGTTGATGATGGCCGCGACCGCGCCGGGCGCCACGATCCCATAGGTCTCGCCCCATCCGATAACGCCCTGCCTTGTTTCGATCCTTACAAGAACCGAGCGGTCAAAGGTCGGATAGACAGTGCGATTGTCTTTGCGCACCAGATATCCTTTGGCGTTTACCTCCTCACCGGGCAAGCGCTCGCCCAGATAGGGCGTTTCCCGCGTTTGTGTGAGGGTGAAGACCTCTACGGATGCGACGACATCAGGCAATCAGATCCTCCTGACGGCTTATTATCCCCAATTCCAGCAGGTTCGCGTCAATATCTGCGGTGGCCAATTCATCAAGCTCAGGCGTTGGCGCGCGAACAATCGTGTTTTCCAGGACGCCACGCCGGATCATGACGTGTTTGGTCAATCGCATCCGGTAAACCGCCTGAAGTGCCAGAAGCGGCAGCGTCTTGACGTAAATTTCGCGGGCTTTCGCCTGATTGCCGGACCGCCAGGCCCGGTCAAGTTCGACATGTTCGCCGGAAATCTCAATCGCGGGCATGGCGGCGCAGGCACCGCGGGCGTATTCGTCCAGAACATAGCGCGCGCCTCCACCGCCGATGGCACCCAAAAGCGTGTCGGGTCTATGGGCCATGATCTCGGAGATCGCCGGACCAGCGGGCAGCGTTTCTTCCTTCACATAGGCAACCTGCGGCACAGCGCGCGCCACGTCGAGAATGGTGGCGGGCGACAGATCAGACCCCCGTGGTGCTGGCGCGTTCTGCAAAATGATCCGGGCGTCGGGAAGGGCGGCGGCGACTTGGCCAAGAAACGCTATCACCGCTTCTGCGTCCGACCCTATGCTTTTGGGCGGCTGGATCATCAACCATCGAACGCCCAGTTCGCTCGCCACTTTCCCATGGTCGATGACGTCCTCCGCCGTCTCGGCGCTGGCTCCGGCAATGATGGGCACCTTGCCCGCCGTCTCGTGCACAACTTTGCCCAACAGGTCGCGCCGTTCCTGCGCTGTCAAATGCTCAACCTCGCTGGCGAACCCGGGAAAGACGAGCCCGTCAACACCAGAGCCAATCGCGTATTCCACCAGCCGCGCCATGGCGCCTTCATCCACGCCGCCGCCATCCTGGTATGGCGTAGGGACCACTGGCAGAATTCCAGATAGCGTGTTCGTCATCTTAATTGGTCCATATTGTGGATCATTATGTCAATAATTGATACTACGAGCATCTCGTCCGTTTGGCAACCGCCGTTCGATTGCCAAAGCGTCGTTACTAGAAGTCGCAACCAAAATGATTGAACACCTTTGACTGCTCCTCGACCCGTCCCGTCCGTTCTTCAATCCAGACATTCGTGAGTTGGCAGCAAAATGGCGCTCTGTCCGCAAAGCCGTCACTGGCAGAGTCGCGGCAAATTGGCAGGTGGTCGCTCGGAAGATGGCATTTGGCGAACTGGGACGCCGGGGGCCATGCCTAGAACGGCACATCTCCGGCGGACTCAGCCGCCACAAGAAACTTGCCAACCACCTTCTTTGAGCCGGCCTTATCAAAAGCGATGTCCAGCTTGTCGCCCTCAATCGCCTCTACCGAGCCGTAGCCGAATTTCTGGTGAAACACCCGGTCCCCCGTCGTGAAAGCCGACACCGCCTGCGCGTCGATCACCATATTCTTGCTCTCCCGAGGCTGGCTCATCCCCCGCTGCCCCTGCCGCTCCTGCAGCCGGCGCCAGCCCGGCGAATTGTAAACATTGGCATTCGCCGCCTTGTCATGCAGATCACTGCCCGCCAGCGAGCCCATCATGTGATCCCGCCCGCCGCCCTGATGGCCATAAAGCCCCGGCGGGGTCAGCACCTCTACATGATCCTCGGGAAGCTCATCAATGAACCGCGACGGCAGCTGCGACTGCCACTGCCCGTAAACCCTGCGGTTGCCCGCAAAAGAAATCGTGCAAAACTGCTCCGCCCGCGTAATGCCCACATAGGCCAGCCGGCGTTCTTCTTCCAAACCTTTCAACCCGCTCTCATCCATAGACCGCTGCGAGGGGAACAACCCATCCTCCCAGCCCGGCAGGAATACGGCGGGAAACTCCAGCCCCTTGGCCCCGTGCAGCGTCATGATCGAGACCTGCTCACCGGCGTTTTCCGTATCGTTGTCCATCACGAGCGAGATATGTTCCAGGAACCCCTGAAGATTCTCGAACCCCTCCAACGCCTTGATCAGCTCCTTGAGGTTCTCCAGCCGTCCAGGCGCCTCGGGCGTTTTGTCGTTCTGCCACATCTCGGTGTAGCCGGATTCCTCCAATATCATCTCAGAGGTCTCAATATGCGTATCCGCCTCGCCCCTGATTTGGGCCGACCAGCGGTCGATCCCATCCACCAGCTTTTGCAACTCAACCGCACCCTTGCCGCCCAGCCCCTTGGCCATCAGCAAAATCCGCGCACCTTCATGCAGCGACACGCCGTTGCTGCGCGCCGTCATCTGAATTTTCTGCTGCGCCTTGTCGCCAAGTCCGCGCTTGGGCGTGTTCACGATCCGCTCAAACGCCAGATCATCCTCAGGACTGACCGCCAGCCGGAAATAGGCCATGGCGTCGCGGATCTCCATCCGCTCGTAAAACCGCGGCCCGCCGATCACCCGGTATGGCAGCCCAATCGTCAGGAACCGATCTTCAAACGCCCGCATCTGGTGCGACGCGCGCACCAAGATTGCCATGTCGTCGAGCGACATCGGGTCCATTCCACGTGTACCGCGCTGCATGGCTTCAAGTTCATCGCCAACCCAGCGCGCCTCTTCCTCGCCGTCCCAATGGCCGATCAGGCGGACCTTTTCGCCGCCCTTGGCCTCGGTATATAGCGTTTTGCCCAACCGGCCTTTGTTGCCCGCAATAACCCCTGAGGCGGCCGCCAGAATATGTTCCGTCGATCGGTAGTTTTGTTCCAGTTTAACAATTTTGGCGCCTACGAAATCCTTCTCGAACCGCAAAATGTTGCCGACTTCCGCACCTCGCCAGCCATAGATCGACTGGTCGTCATCGCCGACGCAGCAGATATTCTTGTGCCCGGCCGCCAAGAGCCGCAGCCACAGATACTGTGCCACGTTGGTATCCTGATACTCGTCCACAAGGATGTAGCGGAACCAACGTTGATACTGCGCGAGCACGTCTTCGTGGCTCTGAAAGATCGTCACCATGTGCAGCAGCAGGTCGCCGAAATCGACCGCGTTCAGCGTCTTTAGCCGTTGCTGGTAGGCAGCATAGAATTCGCCCCCCCGGTTGTCATAGGCCCCCGCCTCGGAGGCAGGCAAAGCCTCCGGCGTCCAGGCGCGGTTCTTCCAGGTGTCGATCAGCCCCGCCAGCATCCGCGCGGGCCAGCGTTTGTCGTCAACATTCTCCGCGGCGATCAATTGCTTCAAAAGCCGCAGCTGGTCATCCGTGTCCAGGATGGTGAAATTCGACTTCAACCCGACCAGCTCTGCATGGCGGCGCAACAGCTTCACGCAGATCGAATGAAACGTGCCCAGCCAGGGCACCCCCTCCACCTGCTCGCCCAACAGCTTGCCCACGCGGTCCTTCATCTCGCGCGCCGCTTTGTTGGTGAAGGTCACCGCCAGTATCTCATTGGGCCGCGCCGAGCCTGTTGTCAGCAAATGCGCAATCCGCGCCGTCAGCGCCCGCGTCTTGCCGGTGCCCGCGCCCGCCAGCATCAGCACCGGGCCGCCGAGGGCCTCGACCGCCTCGCGCTGCGCGTCGTTCAACCCGTCCAGATAGGGCGTGGCCCGCGACGCGACCGCCGCCCCGAACGCACGTTGAGACAAAGGCACGCCCGCAGGCGCGCTCGCGGCCGCCTCGAAGGCGTCAAAATCGTCAGAGCTGCTCATGGGTTTCAAGATAGCGCGAACCGACCTTCAGGGAAAGAGGTGTTCTGCTTTCGTTCCGCAGCTTTCTGTGGACAAGCGCCGCCATCCGCCCGACAACGCGTGATATGGACCTGCACAGCAAATATCCCGGCATCGCTGACCTGCGCCGCGCCGCCCGCAAACGCATCCCGCATTTCGTGTGGGAATACCTGGACAGCGCCACCGGTGATGAAATGACCGCCAAACGCAACCGCACTGCGTTGGACGAGATCCTGTTCAAAGCCTCGATCCTGCACGGCGAGTTCGCACCCGACCTGACCACCACACTTTTGGGTCGTGGCTTCCCGCTGCCTTTTGGCATCGCGCCCGTGGGCATGTCCGGCCTGATCTGGCCCGGCGCAGAACGGATGTTGGCGGACACGGCCAAAGACATCGGCATCCCCTATGCCATGTCCACCGTCGCCACCCAAACCCCTGAAGACATCGCGCCGCATTTGGGCGACCACGCATGGTTCCAGATGTACCCGCCACGGGACGAAGCGATCCGCGACGACATGATATCCCGAGCCAAAGCAGCCGGTTTCAGCACCCTTATCCTGACCGTCGACGTCCCCGTCGCCAGCAGAAGAGAGCGCCAAACCCGCGGCGGCCTCACGCAACCGCCCCAGCTGACCCCGCGCCTGGCCATGCAGGCCGCAAACTGTCCCATCTGGCTCAACGGCATCCGCCAGACCGGCATGCCGCGCATGAAAACGCTCGACAAATATTCGGACTTCAAGGGTCAACTGCCCTCGACGGAACATATCGGCTATCTGCTCAGAACTTCGCCCGACTGGGATTACCTCAAGCGCCTGCGCGACGCATGGGACGGCCCACTCATTGTCAAAGGTGTCACGCAAGCCGACGACGCTGCCCGGCTGCAGGATGAAGGCGTCGACGCGATCTGGATCTCCAACCATGCGGGCCGCCAGTTTGACGGCGCCCAAGGCGCCATCACCGCGCTGCCGCATGTGCGCGCCGCCACCACGCTCCCCGTCATCTTCGACAGCGGCATAGAGTCAGGCCTCGACATCATCCGCGCCCTCGCATTGGGCGCCGATTTCGTCATGCTCGGACGTGCGTGGCATTATGCGCTGGGTGCCGTTGGCAAGCACGGCCCCGCCCATCTGGCTGACATGCTGCGCAAGGATATGGAAGCCAATATGGGCCAACTTGGCACCAAAACCCTGCAGGATCTGCCACACCGCCTGCTTTAGCTTCTTTCTGCCGGAAATATGCTGGGAATTTGCCTGCGTGGCGAAGGGGCAAAGCCCCTTCAAGAACGCAAAACCTCACGCGCGCGCAGCGCACCGCAAACCAGACATACCCAATTGTAACTAGTTTACGTCACGCCAATTCCTGCTTATGCATGCTGCAACTGCACAATGAACGACCTAGCGGGGACAGCTGACATGGCCGATTTCAAAAAAATTCTCATCGCCAACCGGGGCGAAATTGCGATCCGCGTGATGCGTGCCGCCAATGAGATGGGCAAGAAAACGGTCGCGGTCTTTGCCGAGGAAGACAAGCTTGGCCTGCACCGCTTCAAGGCCGACGAGGCGTACCGCATCGGTGAGGGCCTCGGCCCCGTCGCCGCTTATCTGTCTATCGACGAAATCATCCGCGTCGCCAAAATGTCCGGCGCGGACGCGATCCACCCCGGCTACGGCCTGCTGTCGGAAAACCCGGAATTCGTAGATGCCTGCGAAGCAAACGGCATCACCTTTATCGGCCCTAAGGCCGCCACCATGCGTAAACTCGGCGACAAGGCCTCCGCGCGCAAAGTGGCTATTGAAGCCGGCGTCCCCGTCATCCCTGCGACAGACGTGCTGGGCGACGACATGACAGCCATTAAGAAGGACGCCAAAGACGTCGGATATCCGCTGATGCTCAAAGCAAGCTGGGGCGGCGGCGGACGCGGCATGCGTCCGATCATGTCCGAGGATGAGCTGGAAGAAAAAGTCCTCGAGGGCCGCCGCGAGGCGGAGGCCGCGTTCGGCAATGGCGAAGGCTATCTGGAAAAAATGATCCTGCGTGCGCGCCACGTGGAAGTTCAAATCCTGGGCGATACGCACGGCCAAATCTACCACTTGTGGGAACGCGACTGCTCCGTGCAACGCCGCAACCAAAAGGTCGTCGAACGCGCACCTGCCCCCTATCTCAGCGGCACCCAGCGCGAACAGATTTGCGCCTTGGGCAAGAAGATTTGCGAGCACGTGAATTACGAATGCGCGGGCACGGTCGAATTCCTGATGGATATGGACTCGGGCGAGTTTTACTTCATCGAGGTAAACCCGCGCGTCCAAGTTGAACACACCGTCACTGAAGAAGTCACCGGCATCGACATCGTCCGCGCACAAATCCTGATTGCGGAGGGCAAGAGCCTGGTCGAGGCCACCGGCACCGCCTCGCAATATGACGTCAAACTCGACGGCCACGCGCTGCAGTGCCGCGTCACCACGGAAGACCCACAAAACAATTTCATCCCCGATTACGGCCGCATCACCGCCTATCGCGGGGCCACCGGCATGGGCATCCGGCTGGATGGCGGCACCGCCTATTCCGGTGCTGTGATCACCCGCTATTACGACTCGCTGCTGGAAAAAGTCACCGCATGGGCCCCTACGCCCGAGGCCGCGATTGCCCGCATGGATCGCGCCCTGCGCGAATTCCGCATTCGTGGCGTCTCTACCAATATCGCGTTCGTGGAAAACCTGCTGAAGCACCCGACCTTCCTGAATTACGAGTACCACACCAAATTCATCGACGAGACGCCGGAGCTGTTTGACTTCAAAAAGCGCCGCGACCGGGCCACGAAAATCCTGACCTACATCGCCGACATCACCGTCAACGGCCACCCCGAAACCGAAGGCCGGCCTCTACCCGCCGAGATGCGCACCCCGAAAGCGCCGGAACCTCAGGGCGAGCCCGCCTACGGCACGCGCAATATCCTCGAAGATCATGGGCCGCAGGCCGTGGCCGATTGGATGAGCGAACAGAAACAACTGCTGATCACCGACACCACCATGCGCGACGGGCACCAGTCCTTGCTGGCCACCCGCATGCGATCCATAGACATGATCCGCGTGGCCCCGACCTATGCCGCCAACATGCCGCAGCTGTTCTCAATGGAATGCTGGGGCGGCGCCACGTTCGATGTGGCGTATCGCTTCCTGCAGGAATGCCCATGGCAGCGCTTGCGCGACCTGCGCAAAGCGATGCCCAACCTGATGACACAGATGCTTTTGCGCGCCTCCAATGGCGTGGGCTACACCAACTACCCCGACAACGTGGTGCAGGAATTTGTCCGCCAGGCGGCTGAGACCGGCGTCGACGTGTTCCGCGTTTTTGACAGCCTCAACTGGGTCGAAAACATGCGCGTCGCCATGGATGCGGTCGTGGAAAGCGGCAAGGTCTGCGAGGGCTCGATCTGCTACACCGGCGACATCCTGAACCCAGAGCGAGCCAAGTACGACCTGAAATATTACGTCGCCATGGGCAAGGAATTGAAAGCCGCTGGCGCACATGTGCTGGGCCTCAAAGACATGGCCGGTTTGCTGAAACCCGCCTCTGCCACCCTGCTGGTAAAAGCGCTGAAAGAAGAGGTCGGCCTGCCGATCCACTTCCACACCCATGATACCGCCGGCACCGCCGTGGCCACGATCCTCGCGGCCTCAGACGCGGGCGTGGACGCGGTAGATTGCGCCATGGACGCGCTGTCGGGCAACACGTCGCAAGCGACGCTCGGCTCGGTGGTCGAGGTCCTCGCCCATACCGAGCGCGACACCGGCCTCGACATCAAAACTGTGCGCCAAATCTCCGACTACTGGGAAGCGGTGCGAGGACAGTATGCCGCGTTCGAGAGCGGCATGCAGGCCCCGGCCTCCGAGGTCTACTTGCACGAAATGCCCGGTGGGCAGTTCACCAACCTCAAGGCACAGGCAAGATCAGTCGGCCTTGAAGAACGCTGGCATGAAGTGGCGCAGACCTATGCTGATGTGAACCAGATGTTTGGCGACATCGTGAAGGTGACCCCGTCGTCGAAAGTGGTAGGTGACATGGCCTTGATGATGGTCTCCCAAGGACTGTCGCAGGCAGAGGTCGAGGACCCCAAGACGGACGTGGCCTTCCCTGACAGCGTCGTCGACATGATGCGCGGCTCGCTTGGCCAACCACCCGGCGGCTGGCCGAAAGGCATCCAGAAGAAGATCCTCAAGGGCGAAAAACCCTCTACCAAACGGCCCGGCGAAGAGCTGAAACCCGTTGATCTTGAGGCGGTGCGTCAAGAGGTCTCCGACCTTTTGGACGGCAAGGAGATCGATAACGAGGACCTCAACGGCTACCTTATGTACCCCAAGGTCTACCTTGATTACATGGGCCGTCACCGCACCTACGGCCCGGTCCGCACCCTGCCCACGCACACATTCTTCTACGGCATGAAACCCGGCGAAGAAATCAGCGTGGAAATCGACCCCGGCAAAACGCTGGAGGTCCGCATGCAGGCGCGATCTGCCACAAATGATGACGGCGAGGCCAAAGTTTTCTTCGAGCTGAACGGCCAACCCCGCGTGGTGCGCATCCAGGACCGCAAAGCAGCCGCCGTGGTCGCCAAGATGCCCAAGGCCGAGGTTGGCAACCCCAACCACATCGGCGCGCCAATGCCCGGCGTGGTGGCCACGGTCGCCGTCAAACCCGGCGCAGAAGTCAAGGAAGGTGATTTGCTGTTGACCATCGAAGCCATGAAGATGGAAACCGGCATCCACGCCGAACGCGACGCGGTGATCAGCGCGGTGCACGTCACGCCCGGTGGGCAGATCGACGCCAAGGACCTGCTGGTGGAGTTGGAGTAACTGGACAACACCTCTAATGTCATGCGGCACCACCTGAATAGGAGACCCGCATGACATTCGACTGGCACTCCAACCCGATCACCCGCGACACTCCGGTGACCAACACTTACAAAAACACCCAGAACGTACGCCGGTTCCTGACTGCTGAATGCGGGGACGGCTTCAAATTTGATCGGCCTTTCATGGCCTGGATCAAGGACGGAGCCGGCAAAACCATGGGCGATGTGGCCGACGAATGGCTTCGCCGCAATGGGGCCCAATCCTGACGCGGCCCGTATTGCGCGGCGGCAAGACCCAGCCTAACACTAGGCGCAGCACCAAACGCGAGCGCATCATGGCAGACCTCCCCACCAAGCTTCTTGTCTTCACCGACCTGCATCTCGTCAACCAAGGTGAGGACATCATTGGCCTCGACCCCGCCGCGCGGTTTGCGCAAGGGCTGCACCACGCGCTGTCCCAACATCCTGATGCAAAGCGGCTGGTGCTGATGGGCGACCTGACCCATCAGGGCCGTACAGCCCAGTATGAGAGGTTGAAAACGCTTCTGGCCGATGTGCCGGTCCCCGTCAGCTATCTGATGGGCAACCACGACAACCGCGATGTGTTCCGCAAGCTCTTCCCACACGCCGAAACCACCCCTTCCGGCGATGTGCAGGAGATGGTGGATTTGGGGGAAACCTGCCTGATCACCCTCGACACGCTGGACCCTAACGCGGACCCTGCGCATTCCGGCGCATTAACCGCGGCGCAACTGACATGGCTACAAGACTGCCTCGCCTGGGCCCAGGGGCGGCCAGTTCTGATCGCCATGCATCACCCGCCGGTTGAAACGGGCTTTCCCGGCATGGACGGGATCGCACTGCGCGACCCGACAGCACTGCGCGTGATCCTCAACGACTACCCTGGGCTCGTCCATGTGATCTGCGGCCACTTGCATCGCACGATATCGGGCCATGCCAACGGGCTGTCCTTCACCATCTTCAAAAGCCCCTGCCATCAGCAACCGATGATGCTGGGCGCCGCCGATACCGATCATTCCGTTGATGAGCCGGGTGCATACGGCATCGTTCTGGCCGGCCCCGCGGGCTTCGTCGTCCATACCGAGGACTTCGCAATCGCCGAGGCCGCAACCCCTCTGCGCGACCCATTTTCCGGATGAATATCAGTAACTTAATCTCTGGCTGGAGGCTTCCATGATCACCATTTCGCCGATCTACATCGCGCTGTGCGCGCTGCTTTACATGTGCCTGGCCGTCAGGGTGGTCCGGCAGCGCTACACCGCGCGCACAACACATGGGGATGGTGGCGACAAGGAGCTGCGCAAACGCATCCGCGCGCATGGCAATTTGTCGGAATATGCGCCGATGCTGCTGCTAATGCTGGTGGTGATGGAGCTTCAGGGCAGCCCTGGCTACGTCCTGCATCTCTTTGGTGCGCTTATCTTGGTCAGCAGGACGGGGCACGCCTATTTCATATCGCAAACGCCGGAATCGATCAAAATGCGCACCCTCACCATGACCACCACCTTCGCGCTGCTCGGCGTGATGGCGCTTGGACTGCTGGGTCACGCGATTTTTTAGCGCATTGCCTTGAGAGTGGCTGCTGGGGGCCATAGGTTCGTGGCAACAATTGCTCAAAGGACTCCCCGCATGCAAAGCCCATTCCGCCCGACCGCCCCTACCCTTTTGCGTGATGCGCACGACGCCGGCGGGGGCCTTGGCGAGCTGCCGGAATGGGACTTGAGCGATCTCTACGCCGGCGAGGACGCCAAAGAACTGAAGCGCGACATGGATTGGCTGGAAAAAGCCTGCGCCGACTTCGCGGTCGACTACGAAGGCAAAATGGCCAATCTGGGCGCGACGGGGATGCTGGAATGCGTTCTACGATACGAAAAAATCGAAAGCATCACCGGCCGCATCATGTCCTTCGCGGGCCTGCGCTACTACCAAAACACCACCGACGCGGAACGCGCGCAATTCATGGCGAATGCGCAGGACAAGATCACCGCTTTCACCACGCCGCTGGTGTTTTTCTCGCTGGAGCTGAACCGCATCGACGATGCCGAACTTGACGGCTGGCTGGACCAAAATGCCGACCTTGGCCGCTACAAGCCAGTGTTCGAGCGCCTGCGCGCGATGAAGCCCTATCAGCTGTCTGACGAGCTGGAGAAATTCCTGCATGATCAATCCACCGTCGGCTCCGCCGCGTGGAACAGGTTGTTTGACGAAACCATCGCCGGGCTGACCTTCACCGTCGACGACGAAGAGCTGAACATCGAAGGCACACTGAACCTGCTGACCGACCCCGATCGTGATCGCCGCGAGGCCGGCGCGCGGGAATTGGCCCGCGTGTTTGGCGACAACGTCAAGCTGTTTGCCCGCGTGCACAACACGCTGGCCAAGGAGAAAGAGATCGAGGACCGCTGGCGCGGCATGCCCACACCCCAGACCGGCCGCCACCTGTCCAACCATGTGGAGCCCGAGGTGGTCGAAGCCCTGCGCAATGCAGTCGTCGCCGCCTACCCGAAGCTCTCCCACCGCTACTACGAGCTGAAGCGCAAATGGCTGGGTCTCGACGTGATGCAGGTCTGGGACCGCAACGCGCCCTTGCCAATGGAAGATCCAACGCTGGTCCATTGGGACAAGGCGCAATCCACAGTGATGGAAGCCTATGCCGACTTCGCGCCCGAGATGGCCGAGATTGCCAAACCGTTCTTCACGGATGGCTGGATCGACGCAGCCGTCAAACCCGGCAAGGCTCCCGGCGCTTTCGCGCATCCCACCGTCACTGACGTGCACCCATACGTCATGCTGAACTACTTGGGCAAACCGCGCGATGTGATGACCTTGGCGCATGAATTGGGCCACGGCGTGCACCAGGTTCTAGCCGCAGGCCAAGGCGAGATGCTGTCCTCAACCCCGCTGACCTTGGCCGAAACCGCCTCGGTCTTCGGCGAGATGCTCACCTTCCGCAAGATGCTCGATGGGGCCGATACGCAGGAGCAGCGCAAGGTCATGCTGGCGGGCAAGGTCGAAGACATGATCAACACAGTCGTGCGCCAAATTGCGTTTTACGACTTTGAGTGCAAGCTCCACGACGCCCGCGGCAAGGGCGAGCTGACCCCGGACGACATCAACGCTTTGTGGATGTCGGTGCAAGCCGAAAGCCTCGGGCCTGCGTTTGAATACATGGACGGGTATGAAACCTTCTGGGCCTACATCCCCCACTTCGTGCATTCGCCCTTCTACGTCTACGCCTACGCCTTCGGCGACGGCTTGGTGAACGCGCTTTACGCGGTGTATGAGGAAGGCGGCGACGACTTCCAGGACAAGTATTTCGAGATGCTCAAGGCGGGCGGGTCCAAACACCATAAGGAGCTTCTGGCGCCCTTTGGTTTGGACGCGTCGGACCCGAAATTCTGGGACAAGGGCCTGTCGATGATCTCCGGCATGATCGACGAACTGGAGGCGATGGAGGGGTGAAAGGTCGCACCGCAGCCGGTCTTCACCACCAAGCATGACCATTTCCAACAATGAGAATACCAATCGAGAACTGGCAAGGTTTTTGGACGGACAAGAAGATGATTGGGGGCGCTACTCTTTTGCGCTCTGTCAATCCGGCCTCTTTCTGTGTCATGAAGAGCGCCTGATTTGCGCCGCAGATCAATTCTATCTGTGCACGCAGTCAAGCGGGTTGTTCAGCTACTTTGAGTTGCAATCTCGACACGCTGCCTCCGGATATGAAGCCTTTAAGGACCTCGGACTTCCCCAGTTTGCCGAAATCATAGCCCGTGCACTGAACCTGCTCGGCCTCGACAAGGTGGCAACCTCCAGACAAATAGACGACGCAATCGCATCATTATCGGACAACAAATTTGGTCATTTCTTAGATGAGGCAAAGTCGGCAGAGGCCTACATATTCGACGAGGCTGGCTCTATAGCAGACGCGATTGCCCAATACATTCGAAACAACCACGAGAAGCTGAAGCGCCTCTAAGCCAAATAGCGGTTTCCCGCCTTTCCATTTGGTCGCAAATATTCCGGGGGTTTGGGGGCAGAGCCCCCAGCCGGTCGACGCGCGCACGCGCGGCGAAATCCTCAGCCCGCCGCTTCAAACACGCGGTCAATCATCGCCTGGGTGCCCTTGGCGAATTCCAATGTGGTCGGATAATCAGCCCCCTCCCGCACCGTCCGGCAAAACGCCTCTACCTGCAGCACGTAATGGTTCACGCCGGGCCAGCGTTCGACCGTGACAGACGGCGCTCCGCCGCCATGGGTGTTGCGGTGCCAATGCAGCCGCGCCTCGCCAAAGACGTTGGGGTTGAACGGCGCGGTCAGCTTCAAGACCCCGTCGCGCCCTTGAAACGTCACCTCTTGCCGTGGATGCATCCGCATGGAGGTGACGGACGAATAGCGAAAAGACGGAAAATCCGCCGTGACATGGGCGAATACGTCCACTCCGTTTTCCCATGTGATCTGCGCATCCACCTCCGAAGGCTCCTCGCCGGTTACAAACCGCACGGACCCAAAGGTGTAGACCCCAATGTCGGGAATGCCGCCGCCGCCCGTGTCAGGCTTGTTGCGGATGTTGTCCGTCTCGGCGGAGTTGTCATAGGAGAACACCGCGTCCACCAGCACCAGATCGCCTATGCCGCCCGATTGAACAATCTCGCGGGCGCGCTGCCATTGCGGGTGGTGCACGATCATGTAGGCCTCCGCGCATAGCAGCCCCGTCTCGTCACGCAGCGCGATCAGGGCGTCGATCTCATCCGCCTTCATCGCAATCGGTTTCTCGCACAGCACATGCTTGCCCGCCCGCAACGCCTTTTCGGCCCATTCCACGTGCAGATGGTTGGGCAGCGGGATGTAAACCGCGTCAATTTCCGGGGAGGCCAGCAGCGCGTCGTAGCTGTCAAAGCCCACGCAATCCGGCGCAAATGCGGTAAACCCCGATATGTCGCCCGAGCGCGACGCAACCCCGTAAAGCCGTGCCCCCGCAGCGGCATGAATGGCCGGCCCCATGTGCTGGCGCGCAAATTTTGCAGCACCCAGAATGCCCCAATTGACAGTTTGCATGGCTGTCTCCTTTGCCTGTCTCAAATCAGGCTAGAGGCAATCCGGAAGAAGCAACAGGGCTAAGCGAGCTTTGCGGCATTGATCAACGCGCGGCTGTCTTCGACCAAGGCCGCAAGTCTTGCGTCATTGCCTTCCTTGATCACCGCATCCGCGTAGCGGTTGAACCCACGCCCGTTGTCATGCGCCCCGGCGGGATCCGCGCCATATGCCAGCAAGACCCCGATTTTGTCGGGTTCGTAGCAGGCGGCCATCATCGCCGTGCAACCCCGCGTAAATGGGGGCATGGATTGGTCGGGGAAACGGGCATGCACGTTGGCACCACGCTCCAGCAACGCCTCAATCATCACGGCGGAACCCTCCATGATGCCCTGCAGAAGAGGTGTCCAACCATAGTGATTGACCGCCTCCGTCGGCGCACCATTGGCAATCAGCACGTCAATAAGTGCAACAGTGTCCGCGCGGTCGCCACAATCCATCAAAACATGCAGTGCCGTGTAGCCTTCTGGCGTGGCGAAAGCTGCATCCGCGCCGCGGGTCAGCATCAGCTTGGCCATTGACAGCCTATTGCTGCCATGGCTGCGCATCACGCTGGCAAGTGGGAAGCTGCCATACCTGCCGAGATGCACGTTCAGTGCCGGGTCGCCGGCCAAGGCCGATTCCAGTGCGGCAACATCGTCGTCCTGAATGGCGACTTCGATCAGGTCATATGGCGGGTCCAGCGGATCTGGTTCTAATTCCGGCATTGGCATGACCGACTGAAATTCGGCGGTCAATGCCTGCATGGCTTGTGTGTCGCCCGCGGCCTCTGCCGTGACCAGCCTTGCGCTCAGCGCTTCGAGCGCTTGCGCCTGAGCCAACATGGTGCGCAACCCGTCTGCCTGATCTGTTGGCAGGTCGTCCAACGCGACAACAAGATCGGGGTTTGACCCAACTGCGCCTATCTCGCCCAACATGTTGGCCAGTGCTGAAATCTCTTGTGCCTTGTCTGCGGCTGCAAAATCCAAAATTGCGTCACGAACCTGATCCGCTGGGTGCTTATCCGTCAAAAAATGTCCTTCCATCAAACCGCCAAAATAAAATGCGCAGCGGTTTCCCGCTACGCATCGCAATCGTTCATGGCGTCATTGAGACGGAAATTAGGCTGTGGCAAGCATGCCCTTCTCGGCGGCCAACTCGCGCATCTTCTTCTGCAGCTTTTCAAACGCGCGCACTTCGATTTGGCGGATACGTTCGCGGCTGACGTCGTATTGGCCCGACAGCTCTTCAAGCGTCACGGCCTTCTCCATCAGGCGGCGCTGCATCAGGATGTCTTTTTCCCGATCATTCAGCACGTCCATGGCCTCTGCCATCATTTCACGACGGGCATCCAGCTCGTCCTTGGCCTCGTAATCGCCTGCTTGGTCGGCATCCTCGTCTTCCAGCCAGTCCTGCCACTGCGTGGCCCCTTCGCCATCCGCCGAGATCACAGCATTCAACGACGCGTCCCCGCCCGACATGCGCCGGTTCATCGAGATCACCTCGTCCTCGGTCACATTCAGATCGTTGGCGATACGGGCCACGTTTTCAGGGCGCAAATCGCCCTCCTCCAACGCGCCAATACGGTTCTTGGCTTTGCGCAGATTGAAAAACAGCTTCTTCTGCGCGGAGGTCGTGCCAAGTTTGACCATAGACCACGACCGCAGCACATATTCCTGAATGGAGGCGCGGATCCACCACATCGCATATGTTGCAAGGCGGAAGCCTTTTTCGGGGTCGAATTTCTTGACCGCCTGCATGAGGCCGACATTGGCCTCGGAAATCACCTCAGCCGTCGGCAGGCCGTAGCCGCGATAGCCCATTGCAATTTTGGCAGCGAGCCGCAGGTGAGATGTCACCATCTTATGCGCGGCTTCGGTGTCTTCCTCCTCGACCCAACGCTTGGCCAGCATGTACTCTTCCTCAGGCTCCAACATTGGGAACTTGCGGATTTCCTGCATGTAGCGGTTCAGGCCCTGCTCCGGGCTTGGTGCGGGAAGATTAGCGTAATTAGCCATTATGTGCCCCCCTTTGAGGTTCAGTTTCTTGGTTGATTTAGAAATATGAACAGGTCGGTTCAATTTCAAGATCACCGTGCGCACATAAACCGTGCGCGTTAAGTTCTCGTTAAACGTACGGTCAAAGATAATCCGTCGAAACCCAATGTAATAAGGCTTCACATACTTGTGCGCTCAGCGGGACAATTCCGTGATTAATTCGGCAAAATCTTGCGGCAATGGGGCTTCAAAGCTCAATTTTTCGCCAGAAACAGGGTGGATGAACCCCAAAGTGGCGGCATGCAAAGCCTGCCTCGGGAAGCCCCCGATCGCCGCAATCGCCGCATCGGGCAGCGATTTCTTCGCCAATTTGCGCTTGCCCCCATACACAGGGTCCCCAATCAGGGAGTGCCCGCAATAGGCCATATGCACCCTGATCTGATGCGTGCGGCCCGTTTCCAGCCAACAATCGAGCAACGACACTGTCGGCGGCGTCCCGTAGCTATCGACCACCCGCGCCCGGGTGATCGCATGCCGCCCGGCGTTCTTGACCACCGCCTGCCTTTGACGATCCGTCTTGTGCCGCGCCAAATTGGCATTCACCCGCAGCAAGTTCGACGCCTCAAAATCCACGCCCGGCATGCCACGCAGCCGCGGGTCCGCCGCGTCGGGCCGCCCGTAACACAGCGCCCGGTAATGCCGCTCCACGCTATGTTTCTCGAACTGCTTGGCCAGCCCCTGATGCGCCGCGTCCGATTTGGCGACTACCAGCAGCCCCGACGTGTCCTTGTCGATTCGGTGGACAATCCCCGGTCGTTTCGCCCCACCAATCCCCGACAGGCTGTCCGCCGAGTGATGCAGCAGCGCGTTCACCAACGTCCCGGACGGCGAGCCCGGCGCCGGATGCACCACCATCCCCGCAGGCTTGTTCACCACAATCAGCGCATCATCGTCATAAACGACATCCAGCGGTATGTTTTCCGGCGACGCCTCCAGATCCACGGCCTCCGCCACGCGGATTTCGTAGACCTCGCCCTCAGCCACCTTCGCTTTTTGATCCGTCACCACCACGCCGTTCCGCGACACCGCGCCCTCAGCCAGCAATTTGGCCAACCGCGACCGCGACAGGTTCGCCTCCACTGGCACGTCGCGCGCCAATGCCTTATCAAGCCGCTTGTCGGGGTTTTCCGAGATTTCAACGGAGATGACAGTGTCAGACATAAACGATCCTGAAGGCGGTCAGCCTGAACCTGCCAACCTGAAATTTCTGCGCCGCCTCGTCACGACGCTGACGGCGGTGATGATTGGGGGCCTTCTAGTCCTGATCGCATTGATTGTCATCAGGGTGCAGCAACCCGCCGCGACATTGGCGATCCCACAGCAGATCAATCTGCCTGGTGGCACCGTGGCAACTGCGTTCACCACCACGCCCGACTGGTATGCCGTGGTCACCCAGAACAATCAAATCCTGATCTTCGATCGCATCACGTCAGAGCTGATCCAGACCATCATCGTTGAGTGATAAGTGTGGTACCACCTCCTGGTCTCGAACCAGGGACCTCTTGATCCACAATCAAGCGCTCTAACCTACTGAGCTAAGGCGGCACACACGAGGGGTGATTTAGCGGCGACCTTGCGCGAATGCAAGACCCTCTAACGCGCTCCGGCTCAGGTTTGCGCCACTAAATTGCACCTCAAGGAGCGCGCAGTGGCTGTGACACCGCCTGAGTGTCAACTCAGCGGAGCAACGGGCCAACATCGGCCAAATATGAAGATAGCGGCGGCACTGCACGATTGGCATGTCTTGCCTCCCCTCAAGGATGCCGGTAGCTAATTCGGAACCGGTCAGGAGACATCGCCATGGGCATCAACACAGAGAACGATATCGCCGCAAACCTGCAAATCGGCCCGACCGATCAGGGCATGGTGCGCCTCTATGTCCAAGGTGAGGGAATAGACCTGCCCTTCGATTTCGACCCGGAAGAGGCCGAAGAAATTGCCGCGGAAATCAAGGCTGCCGCGCAGCGCGCCCGCGCCATCGGCTAGCGCCTGTCCCTTTCCTTCGTTCATAAATATCCCGGGGGGCGAGCAACGCGAGCGGGGCAGAGCCCCAAAGCCTGCGTGGCGAACGCAAAACATCATGCGCGCCGCAGGCGCACAATCGGATTACCTCACCCAAAAGGCAGAACAAAATCCGGATCTCGCATCCCATGCAGCCGTCGTGCTGCGTGACGGGCGAATTTGGTGATCAGCACCTTCCGCCTTGCTGCAGCCAGCTTATCTTCCGGACCCATGCGGATAATCTCGGCGTCATAGGCGTCAGCAATGATCAACCCGGTGCCGTCAGGCAGCAGTTCCGCGGGAAACGTCTCATCCACGGCCCAAAAATAGCGGTCGCACCATTCCAGATAGCCTTCCCATTTCTTGTCGGTCTGAAAATCGGCGCGCGATGATTTGCATTCGATCACCCAAATCTCGCCCTTTGGCCCAAGCCCGATAACATCCACGCGCTTGCCGCGCTCAGGCGTGAACTCCTCGATGCACGCGAAATCATGGCTGGCAAGATGCCTGCATACCCCGCGCGCAAGCAACTGGCCGGGTTGAATATGGACGGAGGGCGTCAAATCGTCTGGCATCCGCAATTAGTGAACAAAACGTAAACAAAAATCAAGCCCAAGGAATCGCTTGACGCGATACCAAATGGTTTCATATATAAGCAATACCAAATGGTTTCATATTTTCGAAAGGAGCGCGTCATGCGCAGCCTCACCCTCCTACTTACCTGCCTCGCGGCCCCCGCCCTCGCCGCCGATACAGACATCATCACCCAGCCCATGCCCGCGCTGGATTGGGCCACCACGCCCGAGGGCGTCGCTTTCGCCCCCCTGCAAGGCGACCGATTTACCGAAGACTACATGGCCATGGTCCGTCTGCCCGCAGGCCTTGTCAGCCCGCCCCATGTCAAATCTGCCAACATGTTCGGGGTCGTCATCGAGGGCGTCATGACACACGCGCCGCACGGAGCGACAACCCAGGCAACGCCCCTGCCCACCGGCGCGTTCTACAAAATCCCCAAGGACTTGCCCCATGTGTCGTCCTGCATCTCGGATACGCCCTGCGTCACCTTCCTCTATCAAGACGGGAAGTTCGACTTCCTGCCGGTGACGCAATGATGCCAAGCAGCCAACCTACCTTCCGCGCCCTCGCCGACCCCACACGGCGGGACATCCTGCGTCATCTGGCCGGTCAGGACATGACCATCGCCGAGGTCGCGCAAAATTTCGACATGACCCGCGCTGCGGTCAAAAAGCATCTCACGGTGCTCAGTGACGGCGGCCTCATCACGGTCCGCGCCCAAGGCCGCGAGAAGATCAACGCCATCAACAAGGAAGGCTTCGCCCCGGTTTTCGACTGGCTCTCCTATTTCGACCAGTTCTGGGACGACAAACTTGCTGACCTGATATCCGCCATTGAAAAGGATCATTCCAATGACTGACACGATCATCCAAAAGAACATCTTCCTCAAAGCCGACAAGAGAACCGTCTGGGCCTATCTGACAGACCCTGACAAGCTGGGCATCTGGTTCCATAAACCCAAAGAGACGCTGGCAAAGGACGCCGACTACGCGATGTATGGCACCGAAAGCGGCGACAAGCTGATGTGGGGCAAGGTCACCGCCTGCGAGCCGCATGATGTGTTGGAATACACCTTTACCATCAAACCGATGGGTGAGGCCGTCAGCACCGTCAAATGGCGGCTGGAAGACGTCCCCGGCGGCACCCGCCTGTCCCTGGAACATGTCGGCCTGCCCCAAGGGGCCGACGCATTCGGCCTCACCCTCGCGCTCGACAAGGGCTGGGACGATCACCTCGCCCGCATGCGGGCTGATGCTCACGCGGACTAAAACAACGGGCCTTCGGCCTTAGCGGTCGAAGGTCTCGTAGCGGACCAACATCATGTCCAGTCCTTTGCGCACGATCTCTTCCACCACACCCAGATCCACATCCGCCAGCTTGTTGATGTTGATGCAGGCTTTGCCCGCCTTGTGCTTGCCCAGCCGCCCCAGCTCGTCTGAAAGGTCCTGGTATCCGGGCATGATGTATAGGCTGGTGTAGGATTTGCGCGGGCTGAACCCTGTCACAAGCGACTCCCCCTCGCGGCCACTGTCATAGCGGTAATGGTACCGTCCATAGCCCACGATGCTCGGGCCCCACATCTGCGGCTCCCAGCCGGTGACGCGGCCAAACAGCTCTAACAGCACCTCCGCATCCGCGCGCCGCACGTCATGGGCCACACCCGCCACAAAGGCGGTCACATCCGCAGACTCGGGCCTGGTCTTGTTCTCAGTCACCATGGTCAAATCCTCCGCGTGCACCATAGCACACCTTGCCAGACCGACAGCCGCACCTTATCTGCAAGGGTGACGGTTCTGCCCTCTGTGTCACACATGAAGACTACATTCTGGTGGCCTTAAGCAATTCCTCGGGAGCTGGCTCTGTCTGGACCCTGGTCCAGTTACCTGGCGCCCACCTGTATATACAGGTCTGCGGGAATAAGTTCTTCGACCCCTGCGGCGGTTCCGTCACCACTTCCCCCGAGCGCAAATCCGTGGCTAACTCCCCATAGGGAGGCCGCCATGCTCAAATCCACCAAACCGCCCGTCTGGCTCACTGACACATCCGGCTCGCTGGATGATCTGAAACGGCTGGTAGAGCAGGACACCGACAAGGCCGACTATCCGCTGGCATCAGCCATCGAACAAAACACCGTGATTTATGCGGGCGACACGTTCCGCACCGCAGACCGAACCGCGCTCATGACCGAGCTGAACCGCGTCTTCGACCTGGGCCCCGGCATCGTCGCCATCAAAGGCGCGATCTCTGACCGGGCGACGCTGGACGCGGCCACCCAAATCTTTGAGCAGTTCATCGAGGATGAACGCGGCACAGGCGGCGGCGACCATTTCGCAAAGCCCGGCGCCAATGACCGGGTCTGGAACGCGGCCCAAAAGCACTGTCTCAAAGACCCCGCCAATTTTGCCAAATACTTCGACACCCCCGCCATTGACCTGCCCTGCCGCGCCTGGCTGGGCGAAGGCTATCAGTTGACGGCGCAGGTGAACCGGGTGAACCCTGGCGGGGCCGCGCAAACAGCGCACCGCGACTACCACCTCGGCTTCATGCCCTCTGCCCGCGTGGCCACCTACCCCGCACAGGTGCACGCCTTGTCGCCCTTGCTGACCCTGCAAGGTGCAATCGCGCATTGTGACATGCCGCTGGAAACCGGCCCCACGCTATACTTGCCCTACTCCCACCAAATGCTCGAAGGCTACGTGGCTTTCCAGCGCGACGACTTCCAGCGATACTTCGAAGCCAACCGCACCCAGCTTCCGCTAGAGAAAGGTGACGCCGTCTTCTTCAATCCGGCCGTCATGCACGGCGCGGGGACCAACACGACTACGGATAAATTCCGCTTGGCAAACCTGCTGCAAATCGGCTCACCCTTTGGCCGCAGCATCGAGGGCGTAGACCGCGCCGCGATGTGCAAGGCTCTTTACCCGGTGCTGCGCTCACATGCCGATCCGCGCCGCGTCATTGCGGCGTCAGCGGAAGGGTATGCCTTTCCCACCAATCTCGACCGCGATCCGCCAATCGGCGGCCTGATCCCGGAAAGTCAGGCGGAATTCATGTCCCGCGCATTGTCTGAGGGGATGTCTGAAGACGCGTTCGTCGCCCAGCTAGACGCGCAAGCAAAGCGCAAATTGCCCTGAATGCAATCCGTCTGAGTAACAGATGTTATCAGGCGCTGAACGAGTTAAGGCAAATTGCACGCAGTTTGAATCTGGCCATTAACGGTTTCGGCAATCAAGACCATTATCCGTTTCACCAGTTAAAACCACAACTGGCCGAGACCCGTCGCCATGTCTTCAGTGACCGAAATTCTGCTCTCCCCGGGGGAGATCTTGTATCAACAAGGCGATCCGAATGATTGCGGCTTCATTGTTGCGTCGGGTGAGATCATCCTGCACACGGACCTGGCCGGACAGCGGGTTGATATCGAACGGCGTGGCGCAGGGTCCATCGTGGGGGAGTTGTCAATTCTCACCGGCCAGCCACGCACGGTTACCGTGGAAGCGGTCACTGATTGTCAGGTCTTTCGTGTATCCGCCGACCAGATTTTGAACCGGTTCGAAAAACTCGACCCGGTGCTGCGCGCCTGTGTCGAAACCTCAATCAGCTTTACAGGGACATTCAGCGAACAGGCCAACAACAAGGGATCAACAGTCCCGTTCGCGCCGAGCACGTTACGTGACGCCGACAACCTCATTGAAGAATTCAAATTTGAAACGGATTTGATAAAGGCCATTGAAAACAAAGAGTTTTTCCTCGTCTACCAACCTATCGTAGAAATTGCCGGTGGAGGAATTGTTGGCTTCGAGGCCCTGATGCGCTGGATTCACCCAACACGCGGCTTTGTGCCTCCAGACCGCTTTATCGCCAGTGCCGAGGCGATGGGCTCGATTGGCGATCTCACCAACCTTGCCCTCATGGAAGCTTGCGCGGCACTCGCCCGTATGAAGCAACAAAGCGGTGCACCCGAGGGGTTGTATGCGTCAATCAACATCTCAGGTGAGGATATCACCCGCCCGAATTTCACAGATTTTCTGACGCATGTTCTTGACCTGAACGACCTTGAACCGTCCGACATCAAACTTGAGGTAACCGAGACCGCGTTGATTGACGATTTTGAAACCGCGGATAAGAACCTCAATCGGTTGCGCGGGTTGGGTTGCGGCATCTCGGTGGATGACTTCGGCACGGGCTATTCCAATCTGGCCTATCTCAAGTCGCTGCCCCTGACGACATTGAAGATTGACCGCGCCTTCGCGGGCGACGCACACGCAAACCCCGTCTCTCGTGGTATCGTTCGGCTTTTGCTTGCTCTGGGTAAGGAGCTTGGCGTTGATATCATCGCGGAAGGGCTGGAAACTGTGGAAGATGTCGAAACCCTGCGCGATCTCGGCTGCCACTTCGCGCAAGGTTTCTTCTATCACAAACCCATGCCCGAGCAGGAACTTAACAACCTCCTGTCAGGCAAGCCGCCGCAGCGTGACGCCGCTTGAACAGCCCGCTCTAACGCACTCGTAACTGGCCAAATCCCCGTAAGCGCCCCATATTAGCCACTGGTTATGGGAGCACGCCGCATGGATGACGACAGATTGACCCGGGCTGAGGCGCAAGGGTTGCGCTACGCCAAAGAGCTGGAAGGCCATGTTTCCTGGCTCGACAGTTTCACCGCCGCCGCCCTCGGTGTGCTGGCCGTGGCCTCAGGCATCTACACCTATCTCGGTGTCTCCTCCCTGCTTGATGACAACGGTGCGCTCAGCTTCTTTGCCGCCGTCAGCTACTCCATCGCCGTCTCGGTCGGCATATTCGTCTTCTGGTCTTACTTGATGCGCCTGCTGCCGGCGGTCCGCACAATGGGCGCTAGGATCGGGCTTTTCGTATCGATGTTGCTCGGCTCGTTGGCCATCATCGCCATGTCCAGCTGGCTCAATGCAGCTGCCCTCGCAGGCGCGGCCGCCGTCGAACAGCACCTGGCCCGCACGGTGCAAGACTACCAAACTGCCCTAGAACGCAGCAACGAAATCGCCGTCTCCGCCCAGGGCCTCGGCCGCGATGTCGCCCGCGTCCGCCAGTCGTTCGAGGACCTGTCCGAACAAGAAGCCACCGGTGATCTGTCCGGCCTCGCCGGTCGCGGTGCGGTGTTCCGCGTGCTGAGACAAAAGTCCGACGAACTCGCCGGGCTGGAACGTCAAATTGCGTCGCAACAACCGCTGGTAAATGCCGCCTTCACGGAAGGAAACGCCATTCTTAGCCGGATGCGATCCCTCACTGTGGAACCCGGCCCCATCGAAGCCCGGTCCGTTCAATTTTCCGAAGAGGCCGTGCGCCTTGCGGGCGTGATCACGCAGCTCAGGCAGCTTTCCGTCGCTCCGCTTGTCTCACGCGCGGCCCAAGATCTCTCGGCCTCCGTTATCCTGCCAGAACTCGACGGCCGCACCGCCGAAAACCGCGCGGGCCAGCAATCAACTATCTCTTCCGTCCTGCAGCTTCTGGGCCAACGTGCCGACACTTTGCGCATCGCCGCCGACGGGGTCATCGCGATGGAGCCCCCCCAAGACACGATCTATACCCCCATCAGCACTGCTGACGCGGTGATCCGCTATGCCGAAAATTTCGTGCCAAGTTGGGCTGGTGCAATTGCCATCGACCTGCTGCCCGCCGTTTTGGTGTTCATTCTCGCGATCACGCAGGCCGCGATCCGGTCCGGAAAATCCCGTGTCGGTGTCGAAGACACCCTGACATTGGCCGAGTTGCGCGCTGCGCTGAATGCCGTGCAAGACGTCGAGCACTCGCTCAGAGGTAGCGAAACCTGGACGCCTGCACCCGCGCCAAAGCCTGAGACAAAGCCCGAAATCAAACCGGTGCCGTCCGGCGTGAAGGCAGACAAGCAGGCATGACTGCCAGCACGGACATACCGGTTCTACCGCCCACCCGCGCTGAAAGGCGCGCGGCCCGCAAGGCGGCGAAGCAAGCCCTGAAGCCGGACCAGCCCAAAGGCCAGATCACCGCGAAGGGCGTGATCAAGCTCGTCCTGGCCGTTCAGCTCGGGATCGCACTGTTCTTGATGGGACGCGACCTGTTTGCGGCTATCCCGCATATCGCCTGGCCGTCCAGCCAGCCTCGGTTCGACACGCCCATTATCCCGGGCGACCAAACCCGCCGCTACAATCCTGGCGATACCCCGCTCCGGCCAGCGGACGAGGGCAACCCCGCGCGTCCGTATCGCTCCACCGGCGATATGCCGTCGCGCATATCCTTTGAAATCAAGGGAGAAACGCTCACTCTGACCGGCCAAATTGCTGAAGGGGACGCGGACCGTTTCGCCGAATACCTCAACGCCAACCCGCAAAGCATCACCCATATTCGCCTGAACTCCCCAGGTGGGTCGGTTCGCGACGCGCTGACAATCGGCCGCCAGCTGAGGGAAAAGGACTACAACACACTTCTCGGCGCGGGCGACATTTGCCTCTCCGCCTGCCCCTACATCCTCGCCTCTGGCGCAGAACGCACCATTCATGACGACGCCCAGGTCGGTGTGCACCAACATTACTTCGGCACCAATTCCGCCCTGCCTGCCTTTTTGGCGGTAGAAGACATTCAGCGCGGTCAGGGCGAGGTCATGGCCTATCTCGACGATATGGGCGTTGACCCCTTGATCATGAGGCACGCCTTGGTCACGCCACCAGATGAGATTTACGTTCTGCTGCCCGAGCAATTGACCGACTACAATATGGCGACTGACCCGTCCGAGTAACCCGCCGACCCAAGCCCCTTGCACGTTTTCCCGAAGAAGCAAATCCGCTTAGAATGCGTCTGGCTGCGCCTCGCGGGCCATGTGATCCAGAACGGCGTTCACAAATTTCGGCTCGCGCCCATCAGGGAAAAACGCCTTGGCGACGTCGACAAATTCCACGATTACCACCTTGGGTGGCGTCTTTTTCGCCACCAATTCCGCACCTGCCGCCCGGAAAAGGGCGCGCAACGTCGGATCAATTCGGTCGATTTTCCAGGTCTCTACAATCGCCCGATCCGCCAGCTGATCAATCTGCGATTGCTCCGACACGGCCCCTTCCAAAAGCCCCCGGAACGTGTCGATATCCCCCTCGATCATCTCCTCGCCCTCATAGACCGCGCCAAAACGGTGGTCCTCGAATTCCGCCCTGACGGCGTCAATCGACTGGCTTGAATGCTCCATCTGGAACAGGGCCTGCACCGCGTAGAGGCGGGAGGCCGATTTCATCGCCCGTTTCTGGTTGTTCGAGGTGGTCATGCGATCTGGAAACTTCCGTCGTCTTCATCATTGCCGCCCGGCCGGAACCCCAGCCCGCGCGATTTCGGCCCGTATCTGCGCTGCATCGCGATCAGATGCAAGGCCGCAGCGGCGGCACCGCCGCCTTTATTCTGATCTTTCGGATCAGCGCGCACCTCGGCCTGCTTTCGGTTCTCCACCGTCAGGATACCGTTGCCGATATTGCAGCCCTGAAGTCCCAGCAACATCAGCCCGCGCGAACTGTCATTGCAGACTGTCTCGTAATGTGTCGTCTCCCCGCGAATGATGCAGCCCAGCGCCACGTAGCCGTCAAAATCACCCTGTCTGTCCGCAATGCGGATGGCAGAGGGCACTTCCAACGCGCCGGGCATTTCTTCAATCTCATAGGTTGCACCCGCAGCCTCGATCTCGGCCTTGGCGCCCTCTAACAGATTGTTTGCAATATCTTTATAGTAGGGCGACACCACAATCAGCAGCTTGGTGGGCTCGTCAAACTTGGGCGTGTCCATCACGTGATGGGCCTCTGATCCGGCCATTTTCTAACCCTCCGTTGGGATGTTGCGGGTACCGGTGATCTCCAGCCCGTAGGCGTCGAGGCCGACCACATTTGGGGCGGGGCTGTTGGTCAAAAGCTCCAGCTTGTGTAGCCCAAGAGCTGCCAATATCTGCGCACCGAGACCGTACTGCCGCAATGTTTGAGGCGACACTTCGCCATCTGTGACCAACTTCATCGTGGTATCGCGCAGCAGAACAACCGCGCCGCGCCCTTCAGAGGCGATTGTTTTCATTGCATTTCGCAGCTCACCTGCGGGTGACGGACCAAGGCCCAACACGTCCTCGATCGGGTTCAGTGCGTGCATACGCGTCAGAACGGGCGCAGGGCTTTCAAGGTTCCCCATGGTCAGCGCAATATGTTCCGATCCGTGTGTCTCATCGGTGAAAATCCGCATGTCCCACTCGCCGCCAAACTCAGACGTAACCTTTTGAATTGACGACTCTTTCACAAGGTTATCGTGGCGGCGGCGATAGGCAATCAGGTCGCTGATCGTGCCGATCTTGAGGTTATGCAACTGCGCGAAGCCCACAAGGTCCGGCAAGCGGGACATGGACCCGTCCTCATTCATGATTTCGCAGATCACACCGGACGGATTTAGGCCTGCCAAACGAGACACATCAACAGCCGCCTCGGTATGGCCTGCGCGCACTAAAACCCCGCCGTTACGGGCCCTTAGCGGGAATATGTGACCCGGGGTGGCGATGTCGGCGGCGGTCTTGGAATGGTCGATTGCAACGGCGACGGTGCGGGCGCGATCGTGGGCGGAGATACCGGTGGTCACGCCCTCGCGGGCCTCGATGGAGATGGTAAAAGCGGTCTCGTGGCGCGACGAGTTGTAGGAGGCCATCAACGGCAGACCCAACGCGTCGATGCGCTCACCCGTCAAAGTCAGGCAAATCAGGCCGCGGCCATATTTTGCCATGAAATTAATGGCTTCCGGGGTTGCCATCTGCGCTGGGATGACCAGATCGCCCTCATTTTCGCGGTCCTCATGGTCCACCAGAATGAACATGCGGCCGTTGCGGGCATCATCCAAAATCTCCTCAATCGGGGAAATCGCGTCGGAATAATCGGTCATGGGCAGCCTTCCTCACTCCCCTCGCGAGATAGCGCGGGCTTAAGCCGATTTAAAGGGTTAGAGCCCGCCTCGCGGAGTTTTGCGACATTTTGGGGCAAAACTTTCAGGCCGTTTCCCCAAAATGTACATCGCTTGGGACAAAACCTGCGAGCCGTCCTGCCGCGCACCAATCGCGTTCCGCATCGGTGTCGCCCACCACCAACACGCCGTCTCTCGGCAGGCCAGCCGCCCGCAGCGGGGCGATGACGGCGGCCCCGATATCAGACCATGACGCCGCGAAATGCGGGGCAGGTCCGGCGGCTTTCAGGGCGATGCCGTGCTCCGACATCAGCGTCGCGATTAGCCGCGCCGGATCAAGGGGAGGTTGGGCCAGCGTCGTGAGGCTCGCCCTTTCCACCGAAAGCAGTTTTTCAGCGCGATGCGCCGGCATCGGCGCGCCGTCGCGAAACACACGCAGCGCGTTGCTGGAAAAAAGAAACGCCACCACATCATGCCCCGATGCCGCGCGGACGGAGGCGTAGGTTTTGTATGGCAGACCCAGTTCTTTGGCGCGATTTACCCGGCGGCGCAGAACTTCGATGGGCAGGGTCGGCAACAAGTCGCGCCGGGCCTTGGCCCAGCTGTGTTTGCGCCAGCCGTAACCGGCCTCCATCGAGGGGCCGTTATTATGGCCAAGCAAACTCATGCCCAATCCTGCAAACGTGCGACATAGCGGGCGAGCGTGTCGATTTCCAAATTGATGCGGTCGCCTGTCTTGGCGTCGCCCCAGTTGGTCACCTGTTTGGTGTGTGGGATGAAGTTGATGCCGAAGCTGGCGCCGTCAACCGCGTTGACCGTCAGGGACGTGCCGTTCAATGCAACAGAGCCTTTCGGCGCGATGAACCGCGCCAAAGCATCCGGGGCTTCAAGCGTCACGCGGGTGCTGTCGCCTTCGTCTTCCATTGCCGTGATCACCGCCACGCCATCGACATGGCCGGACACAATGTGGCCGCCCAGCTCGTCCCCCACCTTCAAGGCGCGTTCCAGGTTGATGCGGCTGCCCTCGGCCCAATCGCCAATGTTGGTCTTTGACACGCTTTCGGCGGAAATCTCGACGTCGAACCAATCCGCGCCCAGATTGATCACCGTCAGACAGCAGCCGTCGCAGGCGATGGACGCGCCCAGATCAATGCCGGACGTATCGTAGCTGCAGGCGATGCGGGCGCGCAGGTCGCCGCGCTGCTCTAGCTCGGTGATCTGGCCGATATCGGTGATAATACCTGTGAACATGGGCGTCGCTCCGGGTGGTTGCCCCCTGACCTACCCCGCCCAAAAATCTGCCGCAAGACGGGTCTGACGCCACAATGGTGCCGAAATCCTGTAATAGGTCTGCCTTGTGGATCGCAAATCGCGGTCACACGTGTATGTTGAACGCTGTCTCAGCTCGACGAAGGAAAGAGTGCCATGTCCGGCGAACGCCGCACATTCTTGTTTCTGCAAGGGCCGCACGGTCCGTTTTTCTACCGGCTTGGCAAAATGCTGACGGCGGCGGGCTGTGACGTGTGGCGTGTGGGCTTCAACAAGGGCGATGACGCGTTCTGGTTCTCCAACAAAACCTACCTGCCCTTCACCGACCCGCAAGACACCTGGCCCGACCGCTTTCGCGAGATAGTGGCCGAGAAATCCGTCACCGATATCGTGCTTTACGGCGACACCCGCCCGATCCACGCGCAAGCGGTCGAGATCGCCAATGAGCTGGGCCTGCAGGTCCATGTCTTCGAAGAGGGCTATTTGCGCCCCTATTGGGTGACGTATGAGCGCGGCGGCACCAACGGCAACTCCCGCCTGATGGACATGGATGTGGACCAGATGCGCAAAGCATTGGAGGGGCTGGACCTGGACCTACCAGACGCGCCTGCCCGCTGGGGCGACATGCGCCAGCACGTGTTTTACGGCGCCGTTTACCATTACTTCGTGTTCCTGCGGAACTGGAAATACCGCAACTTCCGCCCACATCGCGCAGTGCCGGTCACCAAGGAATTCCGCTTGTATATCAAGCGCCTAATGACAATGCCCTTCACCGCGTTGGGCCGCGCGGCCGCGACCTACCGCATCAAGCATGGCGGCTTCCCCTACCATCTGTGCCTGCTGCAGCTGGAACATGACTCGAGCTTCCAGATGCATTCCCCCTTCGAGACGATGACCGACTTTCTGGACCTGACGATTGACGGCTTCGCCAAGGGCGCGCCGGCGCATCACCATTTGGTTCTGAAAGCCCACCCTTTGGAGGACGGCCGCGTGCCCGTTCGGCGTGAAATCAGGCGGCTGGCGCGCGAAAAGGGCGTCGAGGCCCGCGTGCATTACGTGCGGGGCGGCAAATTGGCCTCCCTTCTCAACACCGCCCGCAGCGCGGTCACGGTAAATTCAACAGCCGCCCAACAGGTGCTGTGGCGCGGCTTCCCGCTGAAGGTTTTCGGCGAGGCGGTGTACAACAAGCCGGAATTCGTTTCGACGCAGTCATTGCCCGAATTTTTCGTCAACCCGACCCGCCCCGACAGCAAGGCCTATCGCGACTACAGGCATTATTTGCTTGAGACATCGCAAATACCGGGCGGCTTCTATTCGGCCCGCGGGCGGCGGCAATTGCTGCGCCAGGTTGTGGACATGATGTTGGTGGCCGAAGACCCCTATGACGCCCTGACCTCCGGCACTGCGACGCCACGGCAACAGTTACACGTGGTCAACTGACACAGGGCCTTTCTTTTTTACCGCGTTTCTATAGGTTTAAAAGAAAAACTTGAGGCAGTTTCCCAACGAGGAGCCCACGCAGTGACTATTCTATCCAAAAAGGGCACAACAATTGTGTCCTCGCTTTTGATTGCGTCCTTCGTCGCATCATGCGGTTTGCCGCGCTCCGGCCCGGGCAAACGCGAAATCTTCGCAGGCTCCGTCCAGAAGCAAGGCGACGCGTTCATCGTGGCCGTCAACAGCCGCGTCACCCGCGCCACGGCCGTGCAACCCGTGCTGGGCTTTTCCAACGCGTTCCTGAACGCAGGCATTTTGGGGTCCGACACCATCAACCCCGGCGACACCCTTGGCCTGCTGATCTACGAGAACGTCGATGACGGGCTTCTGGCCGCCGACGGCGCAAACGCCACCCCGCTGGACGAGGTTCAGGTGGACGGGCAGGGCTTCATCTTCGTTCCTTACGCAGGCCGCATCAAAGCCGCCGGTAACACGCCGGAAGCTTTGCGCCGCATCATCACCGGCAAGCTGGACACCCAGACTCCTGACCCGCAGGTCATCGTGCGCCGCGTCGCGGGCGACGGCTCGACCGTGTCGCTTGTGGGCGGCGTGGGCCAGCAGGGCCTCTTCGCCATTGAACGCCCGACCCGCACCTTGTCCGCGATGATCGCGCGCGCGGGCGGCATCTCCATCCCGCCGGAAATTGCGCAGATCACCGTTCTTCGCGGCTCGCATCGCTGCACCATCTGGTTTGAGGACCTCTACACCAACCCCGAATTCGACATCGCCCTGCGCGGCGGCGACCGCATCCTGATCGAGGAAGACAAGCGCGCCTTCACCGTGTTGGGCGCCACCGGCCAGCAGAACCGGCTGGAGTTTGAAACGCAAACCCTGTCGGCCATTGAGGCGATTGCCCAAGTCGGCGGTCTAAATTCCAACCTGGCTGATCCCACCGGCGTGTTTGTGTTCCGCAATGAGCCGGCCGAAATTGCCAACCAAGTGCTGGGCCGCACCGACCTGCAAGGCACGCAGCGCGTGGTTTACGTTTTGGACCTGACCGAACCCACCGGCATGTTTGAGGCGCGTGATTTTGTGGTCCGCGACGACGACACGGTTTATGTGACCGAAGCCCCGTTTGTGACCTGGAACAAGACCATTTCCGCCCTGACCGGCTCGCTCAGCTCGGTCAACGCGCTGTCGAACGCGGCTGGCGGCAACTGACGTGACAACCGGGGCGCAAGTCCCATCAAAGGCCGCGAGCGGATCCTCCCACCGCTCGCGGCTTTTCTATTTCAATGGCGGCTTTTTCACCCAATCCCGCGTGCGGCGCATCCTTGATTTGGCAGGCTATGACCTGAGCCTTGGCAAGCCCGGCGCGGGCGACAAGATCGCCGTCTGGGGCAAAAGCCCCACCTCCGGGCGCGGGGAGGCTGTCGGCGACTATACCGGCGCGCAGTTGGTCCATATCGAAGACACGTTTTTACGCTCCATCAAACCGGGCCGCGACGGGGAGCCGCCTTTGGGGCTGACCATCGACCACAAACGCCCCTATTTCGACAGCTCCGGGCCGTCTGATCTCGAAACGCTCCTCAGCGAGGAGCCGCTGGACGATGCCGCGATGATGACCCGTGCGCGGGCCAATATTGAACGCATCAGGGCGCTGCACCTGTCGAAATACAATGATTTCGACCCTGCAACCCCGATGCCTGAGCCGGGCTATGTGCTGGTCATCGACCAGACGCGGGGCGATGCCTCGATTGAATATGGCGGCGGCTCGGTCGCCGCGTTCCGCGAAATGCTGGTCTACGCGCAACAAGACCACCCCACCGCGCGCATCATCATCAAATCCCACCCCGAAACCGTGGGCGGGCATCGTGACGGGCATTTCGGCCCCGAACATCTGACCGATCGCATGACGCTGATGACCGACCCCGTTTCCCCCCACGCGCTGATGGAGGGGGCAATTGCCGTCTACACCGTCAGTTCCGGCATGGGGTTCGAGGCGGTGCTGGCGGGCCACAAACCCATCGTGTTCGGCCAGCCGTTTTACGCGGGCTGGGGGCTGACCCAAGACATGCAGCCTATCGACCGGCGGCAGCGCAACCTGACCCGCGCGCAATTGTTTGCGGGCGCGATGATGCTGTACCCGCGCTGGTATGATCCCTATCGCGACCGGCTGTGCGACTTGGAAATGGTACTGGATACGCTGGAGGCGATGACCCGCGCGCATCGTCAGGACAAGAACGGCCATGTGGCATTGGGCATGAGCCTGTGGAAGCGCAAACCGCTGCAGGACTTCTTCGGGCAGACGACGCCGCTGGTCTTTGCAAAGACCGAAAGCGAAGCGCGCGCCACAAACAAGCCGATCCTGACATGGGCCAGCAAAACGCCGCCCGATATGCCTCGCCCCTACGCCAAAGTCGAGGACGGTTTCCTGCGCTCGCGCGGGCTTGGCGCGGACCTGATCGCGCCTGTGTCCTTGGTGACCGATTGGAAGGGCATCTATTACGACCCCACCGGGCCATCGGACATAGAGGCCAAAATCAGCGCCGCACGGCAATTGCCGGAACAGGCCCTGATGCGGGCCGACCGGCTGCGGCGCAAGATCGTCGAGCAAGGGGTGACCAAGTACAATCTGGACGGGCAGACGCCACAGATTGACGCGGGCGACAAGAAGATCATCCTTGTGCCGGGGCAGGTCGAGGATGACGCCTCGATCCGGCTGGGCACTGACAAGGTGGCAACCAATGCGGCGCTTCTGGCCGCCGTCAGGCGGGATTTCCCCGATAGTTTCGTGGTCTACAAACCGCATCCCGATATCGAGGCCGGGCTGCGCCCCGGTGCTGTGTCAGAGCCTGACGCCGATCTCGTGGCGCATGACGCGGACCCGCATGCGCTGCTTGCGCAGGCCGACCGGGTCGCCACGATGACGTCGCTCATGGGGTTCGAAGCTTTGTTGCGCGGCGTTCCCGTCACCTGCTACGGCATGCCGTTTTACGCAGGCTGGGGGCTGAGCGATGACCGTATGGCACAGCCCGCACGCAGGAGGGGGATTGAGCCCGATCTGTTGCAACTAATCCATGCCGCGCTGATCGACTACCCGCGCTATCACGACCCTAAGACCAACCTGCCCTGCCCGCCCATGATTGTGGTCGAGCGGTTGGCAGAGGGCGATCTGCCACGCCCAAGCGCGTCAAACCGGATATTGGCCAAGCTGCAGGGCCTGTTTGCGGGTTTTGCCCCGCTTTGGCGGCGCTGACATGAAAAAGGCCCCCGCCTGAAAAGCGAGGGCCAGCTGCCAGTCTGAAGATGAGGGGTCAGACCAAAGGCATCAAAGCTTAGATTTCTGCGGCAGAGTCGTTGCCCATGGCGAAGAATTTCTTCAGCGCATCAACGTCGACGCTGCGTGCGCGGTCAAAGTTGACGGTCGTCTCAGCAACGCTGTCATTTGTCAGCGCGAATTTCTTTGCAGCGGCGACAACGTCACCGGTCGATGTTTCGCTGACGATACGCTCAGCGGCGGAGTCGTTGGACAATGCGAAGAACTGCTGGGTCGAGATGTCCGCGGCGGCAGGTGCAGCGAAGGACAGTGCGAGGGCGGCTGTTGCGATGATGGTTTTCATGATGTGTTTCTCCAGTATGTGGTTCTAGTATTTGGCGTTGCGCCGTTTCGATGAATTGAATTTAGGAGGCGGGTAACTCACAATCAATGAACGTAAGCGTGAGAATTTTGAAATGTCTGTGCAATCACGCACCAATTTAGTGCAGCACCGAGCAGCCCATAACGACCGCGCGAGAACGGCTCACATTTTGATTTTTTGTGAAACTATTTGGCCGGTTGTTACGTATCTAATGTTGGACCAGCCTGCCCGGCGGTCAGGCCGTCGCCTGCACAAATTCGACCTGCCCGTTCGGCAGAATCATTGCCGCCGACAGGATGCCGCTTTGCCACGCCCCGGTATCAACCGAAATCCGGCTGTCCTTGAGCACAGGCCGTTCGAACACTGTGTGCCCATGCGCCACCCATTGCCCGTCGCCGCGGGTCACCGACAGAAATTCCGGGTGGCCCCAGGTCAGCACCCGGGCGGCCTGATCATCCATGGCCCGGCGCGGGTCGGCAGCCGCGTGAACCACATGCAGCGTGCCGCTCGACGTCATCAGCGGCCGGTCGCGCAACCAGGCGACCATGTCCTCGCCCATCGCCTGCCCTAGCGCCGCCGCCATCTGTGGCGCCGCATCGCCGTCCAACCCCTCGTCAGGCACCGCCACCCCAAAGCTGGCAAAGGTGGCGCCGGCGCCGTCCTTGAACCACCTGGCGTGGCGGGCCGCGGGCGCGTCGATGAAGTCGAGGCACATCTGTTCGTGATTGCCCATCAGACACAGCACGTTGTGCGGAAATTCCCGCGTCAGCTCGCGCATCCGCGTCAGCACCCGGGCACTGTCCGGCCCGTGATCCAGCAGATTGCCGACAAAGACCAGCTTGGGGTTTTTCAGCGTCTTGCTGCCAATCTCGTGGTCGATCAGCTCCAATATCTGCTCCAGCAGTTCCAGCCGCCCATGCACATCGCCAATCGCGAAAACCGGCTGATCCGGCGCGGGCAACGTGGCCGGCGCTTTGGGTTCTGTTTGGGTCTGGCCCTTGCTGCGGCCAAGAAGCGAGCCGAGTAAGCTCATAACGTCTGCCTTGTCGGTTTTTAGTGCCTGCTGTGTATGTAGTGACGGCCAAGCGCCGCCACAATGCAAGCAAAACCATCACCGGGTGGCGATGAGCGGCGGAATTCCGTACCCGGCCGACGCCCTCAATGCGCGCATGGGCCGTCTCGGCGCGTCGCGTACCCACATGCGGCCCGCAGGGCAGAATCGTGCAAAAGTCCGGACCGCAGGTTCGGGGTTTTTCAATCAGGTCAGGTTTGGCCGCGCGCTGAGCCGCCAGACCTGAAGCGTATCCGCGCCAATCTGTTGCGTGCGCTGCAAGCTCCAGCGCGGTGCCGCGCCAAGCGCGCCGTCCGGCAGCGCCGCGACGCCCGCGACCCCGCCCGCCCCCAGCACCAACCCGGCATGGAAGACCACAAGTTCATCAACAAGCCCCGCCTCCAGCAAAGAGGCCGCGACCGCGCCGCCGCCTTCGCAAAAGACGCGGGTCAGCCCTTGCGCCGCCAAAGCCTGCAGCGCGGAGGCGACAGTGCCATCCGCCCCCTCCAAAAGCCGCGCTCCGGCATCGGCCCACGCTTTGCGCGCCTCAGGTGGCGCTTCGCGGCAATGCACCAGCCACACAGGCACGGTTTGCGCGGTGTCAAAGAGCGGCCCGCTCCGCGGCACGTCCAGCGTCCGGCTGAGCACCACCCGCACCGGCTGTCTCGCGACCCCAAGGCCGCGCACCGTCAGAGATGGCGCATCCGCCCGCGCCGTGCCCGCGCCCACCATCACCGCGTCATGGCGCGCGCGCATGGCGTGCACGGCGCGACGCGCCTCGGGGCCAGTGATCCATTGGCTTTCGCCAGACGCGGTCGCAATCCGCCCGTCCAGCGACATGGCAAGTTTCAGGGTGACAAAAGGACGGTGCTGTTCGATCCGCAACAAAAAGCCCGCGTGATCTTGCGTGGCGTCCTGCGCCAGGACGCCGGTCACCACGTCAATACCCGCCGCACGCAGCCGCGCAAGACCTTGCCCGGCCACACGCTCGTCCGGATCAGAGATCGCCACCACCACACGCGCCACCCCCGCGGCAATCAGCGCGTCACAACAGGGCGGGGTCTTTCCGGTATGGGCGCAGGGCTCAAGCGTCACGAACACATCCGCGCCGCGCGCGGCACCGCCTGCTTGCGCAAGCGCCACCGTTTCGGCATGCGGCCTGCCGCCATCTTGCGTCCAACCGCGCCCAAGGACGCGGCCGTCTTTCACGATAACGCAACCGACGGCCGGATTTGGCCAGACGCGCCCCATGCCGCGCCTGCCCAGCGACAGGGCAAGCGCCATCCAGCGCGCGTCATCCTGTGCGTCGGCGTGCACCGCCGCACCCGAACTCATGGTTTAATCGTCAGACGGGACAGGCGGGCGCAGTTCCGAGACGAATTCTTCGAAATCGTCTGCCGCCTGGAAGTTTTTGTAAACGGAGGCAAAGCGCACATAGGCGACCGTGTCGATCCGCGCGAGCGCTTCCATCACGATCTCACCAATGGAGGTAGACGGGATATCCGTTTCCCCCATGCTTTCCAGCCGCCGCACAATGCCCGAAATCATCTGGTCGATGCGCTCCGGCTCGATGGGGCGTTTCTGCATGGAAATGCGGATCGAGCGCTCCAGCTTGTCACGGTCAAAGTCCTCGCGCTTGCCAGAGGTCTTGATGACCACCAAATCGCGCAGCTGCACGCGCTCATAGGTGGTGAACCGCCCGCCGCAGGCCGGACAGAACCGACGCCGCCTGATGGCCACATGATCCTCGGCAGGACGTGAGTCCTTCACCTGAGTGTCTACATTTCCGCAAAAAGGACAGCGCATCCCGAAATTCCCTCTCAAAGCCCGTCTGGGTGTTCATCCCCAGTTATCCACAGTGACTATAGGGGACCAGCTAGAGTTTGGGTAGAGGGGAATTTACCCCCCTAGATGGGCCACAACCTGCCGCTGATGCGGCCGGTCGCGATGCTCGAACAGGTAAATGCCCTGCCATGTCCCCAGGACCGGCGCGCCCGATTGCACCGGAATGGACAGCGACACCGGCATCATCGCGGCCTTGATATGGGCCGGCATGTCGTCGGGGCCCTCATAGGTATGGGTGAGGTAGGACATGGACGGGTCCGTCGTTGGCGGCACCAGCCGCGCGAAGAAGTTGCGCAAATCGGTCTGCACCTCGGGGTCCGCGTTTTCCTGAATGAGCAGAGAGCAGGAGGTGTGGCGGACAAAGAGCGTCAGCAGCCCGTCCTCAACGGCCTGCCCGGCAACCCAGCCGGTGACCTGTCGCGTAAATTCGTACAACCCCTGCCCCGAGGTCTGGATGGTGAAACCGGTGGTTTGCCTGGGCTCAGTTGGACGGGCAGTCCGAGGACCAGCTGAAGGTTTCAAAATTCCAGCATTGGCCGGCGTTCAGTTTGTCGTCGTAATACGCGTCCAGCTGGTGGCTGATGCTGCCCGCGTCGCACTCCAGCTGCGCCAATGTCTGATCCGCCTTGGTCACCACGACGCCGCCGGACAGCCGATCGGCGTCATCGCCTTCCACCAACCGGTCATAGGCGGCATAGACGGTGTAGAGGTAGTCGCCATTGGCGAAGGCGACCTCTTCATAGATGCTGCGCCCGATGCCGTTCCATGGGGTGTAATCCAATGTCTCGATCGGGTCATTAAGCGCCAGTTCCGCCGGTTTGCCCGCCGCGCCGAAGCTGTATTGCGTGACGCCGCCGCCGTGGCAAACCTCGACCAGCTTGGCCCCACCTTTGACGCTGCAGTGAAAGCGGGCGTCTTGGCCGGGCGCGCAGGCCGCCCAGCCCATAGGCGCTGTCAGCGGCAGAAGCACTGCCGCCAAAACGTAAGATCGCATGATTATCCTTCCACCAGCGCCTTGAGGTTGGCGAGGCCCTTTTCGTAATCCGCGCCGACCCAATCATCCATCTTCAACCCGAACCAGCGGCCCACCGGCCCTGCGCCCATATCCGCCGTCAGCCCCCAGGTCACGGTGGTTTTTCCACCTGCCTCTGTCAGCTGATAGGTGGCCGTGGCGGTCCCCATATCGCCGAAATCCAGCGCTGAGGCGACACGCTCATTGGGCACGCTTTCGATGATTTCCATCTTGCCGCTGCCGACCTGCGGGTTGTCGGACGCCCATTCCATCTTGGCGCCCACGCCTTCGGCAATGTCGCCATAGGTGGTCTGCACATCCGGGTCGAGGCCGAGCCATGGCGACCATGCCTCCGTCGCTTTGGGGTTGTTGACATGCGGGAACACCTTGTCGGCGGTCGCGTTAATTTCCGCTGAGCGTTCCACCGTCACCTCGCGCGGCAGCAACATGCCAACGGCCACAAAGGCCACGGCCAGCACCGCAACGATGCCCAATATCCATTTGAGAATGCGCATGAAATTCATCTCCTTCCATAACCTTGACCGCATGGTCTTGGTGGGAGGCTAGCAGAGCTTGTGGGAATTCCAAAGTCTCAGCTGGGCAGGCAGGGTCTGTCAGGAAAAGAGCCGCTCGCCCTGCTCGTCAATCACCTGCTTGGCTTTGTTCACCGCGGCCTCGGCGGCGGCGTCGTGGCTGTCAAGCACATCGGCGCGCACCAGCGTATGGCTTTGCTCGCCCTTCTCGATCTGGGCGGACAACCGGAAGCGCGCGCCCTCGGGCATCGGGGTTGGCGTGATCTTGAAGCCGTTATAGTCGACGCTCTGCACCTCGGGCTTTGATCCCGAGGAACCGCCGAACAGCTTAGAAAAGAGTGACATCGGCCCCTCCTGATTGTGGTGCTTGCCTACTGGTCGAGGAAGCTGCGCAGCTTGCGTGACCGGCTTGGGTGTTTGAGCTTACGCAGCGCTTTCGCTTCGATCTGGCGGATACGTTCGCGGGTGACCGAGAACTGCTGCCCCACTTCTTCAAGCGTATGATCGGTGTTCATGCCGATGCCGAAGCGCATGCGCAGCACGCGTTCTTCGCGCGGCGTCAGCGAGGCCAGCACACGGGTGGTGGTCTCTTTCAGGTTCTCCTGAATGGCCGAGTCCAGCGGCAGCACCGCGTTCTTGTCCTCGATGAAATCGCCAAGCTGGCTGTCTTCCTCGTCGCCGATGGGCGTCTCAAGGGAGATCGGCTCTTTCGCGATCTTCATGACCTTGCGGACCTTCTCCAAAGGCATTTGCAGCTTCTCTGCCAATTCCTCCGGCGTCGGCTCGCGGCCAATTTCGTGCAGCATCTGGCGGCCGGTGCGGACCAGCTTGTTGATCGTCTCGATCATGTGGACCGGGATACGGATGGTGCGGGCTTGGTCCGCAATCGAACGCGTGATCGCCTGACGGATCCACCATGTCGCGTAGGTGGAGAATTTGTAGCCGCGGCGATACTCGAACTTGTCCACGGCCTTCATCAGGCCAATGTTGCCTTCCTGAATAAGATCAAGGAATTGCAGGCCGCGGTTCGTGTATTTCTTGGCAATCGAAATGACGAGGCGCAGGTTGGCTTCGACCATTTCTTTCTTGGCCTGACGGGCTTCTTTCTCGCCCTTTTGCACTTGCGCCACGATGCGGCGGAATTCTGTAATATCAACGCCCACATACTGACCCACTTGCGCCATCTCGGCGCGCAGGTCTTCGACCTTTTCGCGGGACTTTTCGATCAGCGCGACCCAGCCACGGCCGGTCTTTTCGGCGATGCGGTCGACCCAGCCCGGATCCAGCTCGTAGCCGCGATACTCGTCGATGAACTCGCGGCGGTTGATGCGGGCCTGGTCGGCCAGTTTCACCATGGACGAGTCAATCGACATGATGCGGCGGTTGATGCCGTAAAGCTGGTCAATCAGCGCTTCAATCCGGTTGTTATGCAGGTGGAGCGAGTTCACCAGATCGACGATTTCCTGACGCAGCTTCTGATACGCGCCCTCTTCCTTCTTGGAGAAGGTGTCGTCATGGTTGATGGCGGCCGAGATCCGCAAATCCTGCATCTCCGCCAGTTTTTCGTAGTCACCGGCGATGACGTCCAGCGTTTCCAGCACACGCGGTTTCAGCGCGGCTTCCATTGCGGCGAGCGACAGGTTGGCCTGTTCGTCCTCGTCATCATCGTCGTCGTCGCTGGCAATCGGGTTGCCGTCGGCATCCAACTCTTGCTTTTCTTCCTTGGCGCTGTCCGCTTTCTCGGCGCCGGGGGCGGCCACGACGTTTTCGTCTTCGCCTTCCTCCTCCATTTGGTCGCCAAAGGTGGTTTCCAGATCAATCACGTCGCGCAGCAGAATGTCCTCGGACAAAAGCTCGTCGCGCCAGATGGTGATCGCCTGGAAGGTCAGCGGGCTTTCGCACAGCCCTTCGATCATGGTTTTGCGGCCCGCTTCGATGCGTTTGGCAATCGCGATCTCGCCTTCACGGCTCAGCAGCTCGACCGAGCCCATTTCGCGCAGGTACATGCGGACAGGGTCATCGGTGCGGTCCAAGGCTTCCGTGTTGGAGCCAGCCAGCACGATTTCCTTCGCGCCCTCTTTGGTCACCAGCTCTTTCGAGCTGTCATCTTCGGCTTCTTCGTCTTCAATGATGTTGATGCCCATTTCCGACAGCATCGACATCACGTCTTCGATCTGCTCGGACGCGACCTGCTCTGGCGGCAGAACCTGGTTCAGCTGGTCATAGGTGATGTAGCCACGCTGACGCGCCTCGGCGATCATCTTCTTCACCGCGGCCTGGCTCATATCGAGGCCAGCGGCGGTATCTTCGCGTTCCTGCTTCTGGTCGTCTGTGTCTTTGGGGGCCATGGGATGCTCCTGCTAACGCGATGTGTGGCTACGGATCGCTAAAGTGATTCGCACTGATTCGTTATTCGAATCAATATCGCGAATCAGAGTGATTCGCACGCCGGTTTCTCGAACTGGTTTACTTTCGTTTCTTTACCCAAATCTCACCGTCGATGAGACTTTGCAGATACTGGGACATAGCGCCCCGATCCTCGCCGTCACCCTCATCGTCCGACATGGACTTGCGGTTGGCCGCTTCGCTTGCTTCCGCCGCCTGCCCGACCCGCCAGGTCAGCCCTTCATCGGCCACGCCTGCAAGGTCTTCGACGGCATCTGCCACTTCACGCTGCACGCCGCGCCGCGCTTCCAATTTGGCCAGCTCCTCTGCCAGGGTCATTCGGGTAAGGTCGTCATCCGCCCCGCTTCTGGTGGCGGGGACAGTCTGCACATGGCGCAGCGAATACAGCTTTTCAAGGGGCGCGGGGCCCAGTTCGGCCTCTAAAATTTTACGCAACACCTCGCGGTCGGTTTCCTCGACATGACGCAAGAGGCCGGCAATCAGCGCCCGGTGGTCGGGGCCATGCAGGTCCAGCACTTCGAGGTCCGACAGAAACTCCCCGATCAGCTTGGGGTGATTCACAAGGATCGCCAAGATCACCGCCTCGCGCACCCGCTCTTCAACATCGGTGCTTTGCGCCAGCAGGGAATTCTTGGTCGACGGGACCGCGACGCCCTTGCTTTCAAACCGGCCCTTGCCGGATTTGGACCAGTTGCCACTGTTGCCCTTCTGCCACCCGCCCTTTTCGCGCTGTGGGCGTTGGGCGGCGAACAATTCGGACCGCAGGTACTTGATCTCGGCCGCGTAGTGGTTGCGCAGGCCTGCATCGGTGATCTTGCCCAGCGCCGCCCTTAGCGACTGATCCAGCGCCGCGCGCCGTTCGGGGCTGTCCAGGACGATGCCGTCGGTTTCGCGCTGCCATAGCAGATGCACCAGCGGTTTGGCGTTCTCCACCAACGCGCGCATGGCCCCTGCCCCTTTGTCTCTCAGCAGGTCGTCCGGGTCCAACCCTTCGGGCAGGATGCAAAAGCGCAGCGACTGGCCGGGGCCAATGAGTGGCAACGCGAGGTCGATGAGCCTGAGCGCCGCGCGTTGACCCGCCGTGTCGCCATCGAGCGTGATGATGGGTTCCGGCGCGATGCGCCAGAGCATTTGCAGCTGCATCTCGGTCACCGCCGTCCCCAACGGCGCCACGGTCGCGCCAAAACCCGCCTCGCTGAGCGCGATCACGTCCATGTATCCCTCGGCCACGATCAGCGGCGCGCCCTTGCCGGACGCCTCCCGCGCGGGGCCGTGGTTGTAAAGCGAGCGGCCTTTGTCGAACAGTTCCGTCTCAGGCGAGTTCAGGTATTTGGCGTTATCCGCGGGGTCCATCGCACGGCCACCAAACGCGATGCAGCGCCCCCGCGCGTCGCGGATCGGGTACATGATACGGTTGCGGAACGTGTCGTAGGGCTTCTTTCCCTTGTTGGACGCCTTGGCGAGACCCGCAGCCAAAATCTGGTCTTCCTTGACGCCTTTGCCAGTCAGATGGTCCCACAGATTTTGCCAGCCCTCCGGCGCGAAGCCGATTTCCCAGCGGTCCAGCGCCTGCTCGTTCAGCTGACGGCCCGTCAGATATTCGCGGGCTGCGGTGCCTTGGCTGGTCTTCAGCTGCAGCTTGAAGAACTGCACGGCTTTTTCCATCACATCCGCCAGCTCGGCGCGGCGGTCCTGCTTTTCCTGCGCTTTGGGGTCGCGGGCCGGCATGGTCATGCCGCATTCGCGGGCCATGATCTCAACCGCTTCCATGAAGGAGACGTTTTCGGTTTCCTTGATGAACCCCAGCGCGTCGCCTTTGGCGTGGCAGCCGAAGCAATAGTAATAGCCCTTCTTGTCATCCACGTGGAAGGAGGCTGATTTTTCCTGATGAAACGGGCATGGCGCCCACATGTCGCCCTTGCCGGGCTGCGACTTGCGCGCGTCCCACACGACCTTGCGCCCCACCACCTGCGCGATCGAGGTGCGGGTCTTCAGCTCGTCAAGAAATCCGGGTGGCAGGCTCATGGATCATATATCGGGGCGCGGGCGGGCAGAGTCTAGGGCCTCGGCTAGGGTTCCGGGTTCTTCTTGAAGATCGCCAACAGCAGAAAACAGCACCCCGCCGCGCCGCCCAAACCGGCGATGACCCCCAGCGTCGAGGCCACCAGCACCGGATCGCCGACCATTGGGGTTATCACGGTGATCAACCCGAAGGCCGCCACGCACACGACCAGCCCCAAAAGCCCCAACAAAAGGTAGCGTTTCTTGATGTTGCCGCCCGTCTCGCTCATCGCTTACCCCTTCAACGCCGCCTGCGCGGCCACCGACCGCATGATGGTGGACATCTCGTGCACCAACGTCCCCGCCATCGAGCGGAACACCATCAGGTCATACCCGTCCGAGCGCCGCACAATCACCGCCATCATATGCCCAACCATGGACCGCGCAACGTCGCCCTCATCCATGGCCCCAAAATCCAGCGGGCAGAGCCGCGCCATCACATCCGTAGCCCCGCCGCCCTCCAGCGCCACGCAGGCCCAAGCGTCGGACTGATCCGTGACGGCGGCTTTCAATTTCGGCACCTTGCCGTCCAGCACGAAATACTGGCCTTGGCCGGTCCACAGGACCTCGCCCGTTTTGCCTGTGACGGCGCGCCCCACATCCGGCAGACCAGCGCCGATTGCTTTCTTCAAAGCGGTCGAGACAGCTTTTTCCGCGCCACTCAACGGCGCGACGGAGGTGATGCTGGCGGGCGTCAGCTCCCGCAGCGAGACCTCGCCATGCGCCACAGGAAGCAAACCATCACAAGGGGTTACGGGATCAAGTTTAACCACGTGCTTTCCCTCCCTCTGGGTCCAGAAAGACCGGGTCACAAACCTCCACCAGCGTTTCCACCTGCCGGATATGATCCACCAGTTTGACCGTCTCGCCATGCCGGTTGCGCCCGTTGCGCAGGAAGCCCATGCCCAGCATGCCCATTTCAGGCGAGAAGCCGACAGAGGTGGTGTAGCCCTGCTGGTTTTTGGCATCCGGGGCATCATCTGGCTCAAAGAAAAACGCGCCCGCGTTCAGCTCTTTCACCGCACCGACGGGCTTGATCCCCACCAGCTGTTCGCGCCCGTCGCCAAGCAATCCGGGGCGTTCGGCGGCGGTTTTGCCAATGCAGTCCTTCTTGGCGGAGATCATCCGCCCCATGCCAATATCAAACGCCGTCACCCGGCCATGAATTTCGGCATGCGTGATGAAGCCTTTCTCGATCCGCATGACATTGAGCGCCTCCATCCCGTATGCCCCGCCACCCAGCGGCTTGGCGGCTTCAAGCAGCGCGTCAAAGAGCGCGGCACCGTATCTGGCAGGCACCGCAACCTCATAGGCATGCTCCCCCGAGAAGGAGATGCGGAAGAGCCGCCCCTTCACCTTGCCAACCGACACCTCGCCGCAGCCCATGAAGGGGAAGCTGTCATTGTCGATCTCTTTGTCCAAAACCGCATTCAGCAACTCCCGCGACTTCGGCCCGGCAACGGCAAATTGCGCCCATTGCTCGGTGGTGGAGATGAACTGCACATCCAGATCGGGACGCAGGCATTGATGCACGAACTCAAGATGCCGCATCACCAGCCCGGCCGCTGCCGTGGTGGTGGTCATCACGTAGTGATGTTCCCCCATCCGCGCGCAGGTGCCGTCATCCAGCACATGCCCATCCTCGCGCAGCATCAGCCCATACCGCACCTTGCCAATCTTCAAGGTTGAGAAGGTGTTGGTATAGACGAAATCCAAAAATGCCCCGACATCAGGGCCTTGCAGGTCGATCTTGCCAAGGGTGGACACATCGCAGACCCCCACGGCGCTGCGCACCATGCCCACCTCCCGGTCGCAGGATTGTCGCCAATGCGTCTCCGCCGATTTGGGGAAGTAGGACGGGCGATACCACAGCCCGGCCTCGATCATCGGGGCCTTCATTGCGCGGGATGCCGCGTCCGAGGTGGTCCGGCGTTGCGGCGCGAACCCGTCACCCTGCGCGTAAGCCCCCATCGCCGCGATGGACACAGGCATATAGGGCGGGCGGAAGGTCGTTGTTCCGGTCTCCGGGATGCCCCGACCGGTTGCATCCGCCAGCACAGCCAAGGCCCCGACATTGGAATTCTTGCCCTGATCCGGCGCCATGCCTTGCGTCGTGTAGCGCTTCATATGCTCGACGGATTGCATGTTCTCCTGCGCCGCCAGCTTCACGTCCTTCACGGTCACGTCGTTCTGGAAATCCAACCAGGCGCGGCCTTTGCCCTCCACCGCCCAGAGCGGTTTGATGTTGTAGGGCGCGTCCTCCGCCTCCGGCATACGTGGGGCGCGCGCAGTAATGCCGAGGGCCTTCAACACCTCCTTGGCGCGGAAGATGCCCGACTTCAAACAGCCATGGGTGGAGAAGGTGCCGCCAGCGGAGCCAGCCACTTCCATGCCGGGTATCATACCGGGCTTGGGAATAAATCCGGCAATGTTTTCATTCCATTGCGGGCGTCCGTTCATGTGGCACGTCAGATGCACCGTCGGGTTCCACCCGCCGGAGACGCCCAGACAATCGGCCATCACGTCATCCGAGCCGGACGGCCCCGTGATTGTCACGCCCTCGACCCCCATGCGGCCTTTGACGTTGGAGACCTGGCAGCCCAAATGGATCGGGAAATCGCCCTTGATCTGCGCATCGGTGCGGCTGTCGACATAGGCCGCGATATGCACGCCCGCCGCCGCCAGATCCTGCGCTGTGCGGAACGCGTCGTCATTATTGCCGAAGATCACCGCGCGTTTGCCCGCCGCCACGCCGTAGCGGTTGAGATAGCCGCGCAGGGCCGACGCCATCATCACACCCGGCCGGTCATTGTTGCGAAAGGCCACGGGCCGCTCCATCGCGCCGGCGGCATAGACGCAGCCCTTGGCCACGATGCGCCAGAACGTCTCCACCGGGGCGTCACCCGCCTTGGCCAAATGGTGGGACACCCGTTCAACCGCGCCATAGGTACCGCCGTCATAGGCCCCCGTCACCGTGGTGCGCGCCATCACCCGCACGTTGGGCATCTTGCGCAGCTTGGCAATTTGAGCAGCGGCCCAATCAGCCCCGGGTTGCCCGCCGACCTCGATGGTTTCAAAGTTCAGCCGGCCGCCAAGGCGGAAATCTTCTTCGCAAAGGATCACATCCGCGCCCGCGCCAGCCGCCGTCAGTGCCGCCATGATGCCCGCCGGGCCGGAGCCTATGACCAGCACGTCGCAGAAGGCGAAGGCCTTCTCGTAGTAGTCGTCATTGGCCTGCATCGACAGCTTGCCCAACCCCGCCGCGCGGCGAATGATTGGCTCGTACAGCTTTTCCCAGAAGGCTTTCGGCCACATGAAGGTCTTGTAGTAGAACCCGGCGCTGAGAAATGGCGACAAGAGGTCGTTCAGTTCCAACACATCCCATTCGAGGCTGCCCCAGTGGTTCTGCGACCGCGCGTCCAGCGCGGAGTGCAGCTCTTGCTGGGTCATGCGCACATTGGGGGTGATCTGGTTGCCGCGATGCAGTTCGACCAAACCGTTGGGTTCCTGGCTCCCATCCGACATGATCCCGCGCGGGCGGTGATATTTAAACGACCGCCCCACCAGCTTGATGTCGTTGGCCATAAGTGCGGACGCCATCGTGTCGCCCTCAAACCCGGTGTAGCGATTGCCGTCGAATGAAAACGTCACGCTTTTGGAGCGGTCCACCAGCCCCTTGCCCTCAATCCTCATGACGCCACCTTCGAGGCCAGTTCGACCCCAAAAATCTCATGCGTCGACACATTGCGTTCGATCACCAGCCACGCGCCGCAGCCCGCCTCGTGATGCCACAGGTCCTTGGTCACGCCTGCGGGGTTTTCGCGGAGGTGCAGATAGCGGTGCATCGCGTCCTGGTCGCCCTCCTCCGGACGGTCCAGAAACACATCGGCGCCCATGTAGTAGTACTCGCGCCGGTCGCGGTCGCCGCAAATGGGACAGGTGATCCTCATCTCAATCGCTCCGTGCAAATGGCCGGGTCCACGCGGTCCAGCCTGTAAGAGACGGGCTTGCCGATTTCCTCTGCCAGATCGATGGAGCCGCCGCATTCCTCCCGCTCACCCACTGTCAGGTAAGTGGTGCGGAAGGTCAGACTTTGGGTGGAGACTTTGGTGACCTCCAGCACACCGCCGTCGCAATCAATGCCGCAACGCGTACCCACCTGATCCGCACTCCCCTCAAAGCAGTAGAGCCCTTGATCAACCCATTGGCCCACCAAAGGCCCACCTTTGGCGTGGCCCCCATCGGCAATCAGCGCGGACATCCGGATGTAGCTGTCCCCTGCATCACCCAGTTCGAAGGCCATCACCATGGCCTTGACCACTTGCGCGGGATGTTTGGCCAGATGCGCATCGGAATAGGTCCGCGCGTAGCAGGACTGCATGTCTTGCGCTTGCGCGGGCAGTGCAAAGGCCAAAAGGCTAGTGAAGATTATGTTGCGCACCGGTGGCCTCCTCATCCATCAGGCCTTCGCCCGTTTTGAACCGATCAAACGTGTGGCGCTTGGCGACCTCGTGGGGCGCGTCCTCGGCCATCAGATGCGCCATGCACCAGCCCGATGCGGGCACCGCCTTGAAGCCGCCATAGCACCAGCCGCAATCCATATAGAGGCCCTCCACCTCCGTGCGGTCGATGATGAAGGAGCCGTCGGGCGTCATGTCCATGATCCCGCCCCAGCTGCGCAGCACCTTGGCTTTGCCAATGGCGGGCATCAGCGTCATGCCCGCCTCCATCACATGTTCGACCATCGGCAGGTTGCCGCGTGCGGCGTAGCTTGCGTAGAAATCCAGATCGCCGCCAAAGACCAGCCCGCCCTTGTCGGACTGGCTGACATAGAAATGCCCCATGCCGTAGCTGATGACGTGGTCGATCGCGGGCTTCAGCCCTTCCGACACAAAGGCCTGCAGCACATGGCTTTCAATCGGGACCTCAAGCCCCGCCATGGCCGCGACTTGCGACGACCGGCCAGCGGCCAGAATGCCGACCCGCTTGGCCCGGATCGGCCCGCGCGAGGTCTGCACCCCCTGAACCACGCCGCCCACCACATCGATGCCGGTGACCTCGCAGTTCTGGATCAGGTCGACCCCCATCCGGTCCGCCCCGCGCGCGTAGCCCCACGCCACCGCGTCATGGCGGGCAGAGCCGCCGCGCGAATGCATCAACCCGCCATAAATCGGGAAGCGGGTGTTGTCGAAATCGAGAAAGGGGATCTCCGCGCGCACCTGTTCGGGGCTCCACAGTTCGGCGTCGTCGCCTTGGTTGCGCATCATGTTGCCGCGCCGCGCAAACGCGTCGCGCTGACCGTCGGAATGGCACAGCATGATCACCCCGCGCTGCGACATCATCACGTTGTAATTCAGCTCTTGTTCCAACCCCTCCCAGAGTTTGAGCGAATGGGAATAGAATTCCGAGTTGCCGGGCATGTGATAATTGGCCCGCACGATCGTGGTGTTGCGGCCAATATTGCCGGAGCCGATATAACCCTTTTCCAGCACCGCGATGTTGGTGATCCCGTGGTTCTTCGCCAGGTAGTAGGCGGTCGACAGCCCATGCCCGCCGCCGCCGATGATGATCACGTCATACTCGGATTTGGGTTCGGGCGACCGCCAGACGGGGCCCCACCCCTTGTTGCCGGTCAGGCCCTCTTTGAGAATGCGAAAGGCGTTGTAGCCCATGTGCCGATGTCCCCCGGGATGTGGATCCATTGCAGACAACCACCCTGCCCCTGCGAGATCAATGCGCATATGAGACAAATTCAGGCCTCCCAGCGCCAAAATGAAAAATGGCGGCCACGGGGGCCGCCATTTCGCAATGCTTTGTCAGGGATTATGATCCGACTGGATCGCCATCACCATCATCATCCTCGTCATCATAATCGGTCGAACCGTCCCATTCCCCCTCCTTTTTGAGTTGCGGATGGAAGCGCGGGCGCGTCACGATGACATTCTTGAAGATTTGGTCCGGAATACCGACGCGGAAGATCGGCTGGTAGGACACAAAAGTCTCCGTCACAACAACCGTTTCATACTCGCCCATGATCGGGATCCAGCTGGTGTCGCTGTCCACTTCAGCCTGAGTAAGGTCGGTCATGCCGTTGGGGCCGTAGGACCAGTTGATCTCGTAACCGCTTGTGGTGTCGGAAGAGCTTGGGTTGTAGGTGATGTGGGTAATCCGCATGCGCGGGCGCGCATAGCTTGGGATCATGTAGTCCAGCATCATGTGCATGTTGTCGAGAAACGGCTCATCTACCTCGGACTGGCGGGACAAAACGTCACTGACAGCGTAGCTGGCCTTCATCACCAATGTCTTTTGGCGGAACGCGTCAAACCACACGAAGGACGCGCAGTAGAAGCCGGCCAGCAATGGCAGGATGATGACGGCCTCAACCGTCAACGATCCGTCTTCCTTGCGCAATGGGTCCGAAACGGTGTCCCAGGCGCGGGCGAGTGTTTTGCGGAATTTCAACATTACTTCGGCTCCTGCGCAAAGATTGAGCTAGCCACCAGTTGCATGTTCCCTGCCGGGTCTTTCTTCAGCAGCTTGCCAAGACCAAGGGTCGGCAGCAGCGGGCGCACCACGAAACAGGCGCGCAGGAACATCAGGTCGCTGTCGCCGCCACTGATGACTGATGTCACCGGCAGGGCTGTTTCACTTTTGTCGATGCAGGTCGCGCGAACAGCAGGCAGACTGAATGTGTTGCGGTCGATGACCACCATCTCAACAAGCAGCGAATTGTTGCAATCCTTCAATAGGCCCGCACGTTCACAAATCCGGTCGCGGATTTTCTCCTGCGTGATGTTGGCGCTGCCGGTGCTCAGGCGGATGTCACGCATGGTCATGTCCATGCCGTGCTCCAACATCGTGATGCGGACTGTTGCCATCCCCAGCTCGAAGATCGAGATGAACAGGAAGAAGAACAGCGGCGACATCAGCGCGAATTCGACCGACGCGTTGCCGTCCTCGCTTTTGCTCCGGCGTATCAATTTACACAATTTTCTCATTACTACCTCCGCGACCCTATTGAGTCAGCTTCAAGCGCTGAATGGTCTGGGCAATCTTGCCAAACGCTTCAGAAATTTCAGTACCTTCAACTCGGAAGAAGTCACTCGGCGTACTCGCGCAGTTCTCCATCACGACGGCGGAGGCATCAGACACCTCGAACCCGATCGAGTAGATGATCACGCCTTCGTCCTTGGCGGCGGTACAGGCGTTGTTCAAACGCGTGTTCTTCTCCGACGCATAGACGTAGTCGAGGATGTCGTCGCGGGTGTCGTAATACTCGTTGGCATCCCAGTCGCGGACGTAGTTGTAGTAGTAGGCGAAGTATTTCACGCCGACCTGCTTCCACAGCTCAGGATATGTCAGCCGCTCGTCGCCGCCCTGATTGTACCGGTTGCCGCTGAAATAGTCATAGCTGGTTGAGCCATAAGACATGAAGTAGTTGTTGTCGGGGCCGGCGCGCCATTTGTAGTGCGACAACCAGGACGAATTCGGGTCCAGCCAGATGTCGGAGTCCCCGGAGTCGTAATCCTCGTCAAGCATGTATTGCGTCGTGTTCACGCCGTCGGTCATCACAACCATGATCTTGATCGTGTTCTCGCGGTCATACTCGTATGGGCGATCTTGAAAGGCCACGGGAACGCCGCCAGATGTCAGGTTGGTCGAGTCGTCGGCTAGCGCGTCCACCAGCGGCTCTGCATTGGGGTTCAGGAAGAACGAGCCCCATTTTACGCCAAGGTCGATGGATGTGTTGCCGCCAGCGGTCAGGCTGTTGATCATGGTCTTCAGCTCGGACTTGTTTTGCGACATCAATGTGATTTCGGATTCCTCGGACGTCGGGCAGTTGAACAACCGTGTGGCCCCGTCATCGGACGAGATGTGGTCCAGATCCTTGGTCGTGTAGAACGGATCAAAATGGCCCGAGCGTTGCAGCTCGTCGCGGGTCCCCATCACGGTTGTGCCGTCCAGGCTCAGGTCGCCCAGCGACGCGCCTTCGGCAACATCCGCACTGATTTCCACAGTTGCGAAGTCTTCAGATTTGAAGTCGATGCAATGCGAATAATCGTGCTCGTTGGAGACGTTCAATTCGTTGAGGATATCCTCGCCCGCATTCACCTGCATGTTGTAGGGAATGACGTTGACCGAGATACGGTCCAGGTTGTCATTGGTCAGCAATTCGTCCAGGAACTCACCCGCTGCGGTCTGCAGCGCGGCCAATTTGGTCTGTGTCCCGGTGGCGTCGTCCCAGCCCATCGAGCCGGAGACGTCCAGCACCATGCTGATTTCGACGTCCTTGATGCTTTCTTCGGCAGTACTTGTGCCGGCGGCGGTCATCGACTCGATACCCATCAGGTTGATGAAGAAGCTCTTCACCGTGGTTTCGGCGCTGACGGTCACGATAGAAGACAGGTCCGTGCATGTGCCGGTCACGGTTACCTGATTGCTGTCGATGCCAGATTTTTCGAAATAGTCGCGCGCCACGTCTTCACATGGCAGCGGCTGATTGAGGGAGGCCGCGGCAAGTGCTGCGCGGTCCAGCGTGTATTGCACTTTGGCCCGTTCATGTTCGAACCGCATGAAGTCAACCGCCATGCCGCCCATCCAGAGCATGATCACGAAGATATAGAGGCCGAATATGATCATCCCGCCGCCTTCGTTGCGACGGAACCCCGCCACACGCTGCCAGATGCGGCGTAAGCCGCTGCAATCTGCAGTTGAATTTTTCAAGCCACTCATGACTGCCCTTCCCTGCGCCAGCACGCGCAAATACATACAACGAACGAGATTCGTCCGTCGCTCAATTGACCTGAGCAGTGTGGCTAGAATTGGGCGAAAAATGTTCAAAAAAGGGCAAATTAACCCTTTGTTAATATACAATTAATCGGAATATCGGGGGTTGTTTCCCAACCGTGTCCAATAGCCTGCAAATGGGCAGAATCCAGGGGCAAACGGGCGCAATCTTCTGGCAGCACACTATTTTGGTTACGTTTGCAACCGGCCCGTGTTTATATTTTGCTATATATTTGATCCTACAGATCATCGAATAGCCTTTGACACGTCAGGGAGACGTCATGTCCACAACTCAAGAGCCATCCTTCCGCGATTCAGTCGAACTCATGTACAGCCGGGCCGTCAAGCTCATGGACCTGTCCCCTGGTCTTGAGGAAAAAATTCGGGTCTGCAACGCGACCTACACGGTGCGCTTCGGGGTCCGGCTGCGCGGCGACCTGCACACATTCACCGGCTACCGCGCCGTGCATTCGGAACATATGGAGCCCGTCAAAGGTGGCATCCGCTTCGCCATGGCTGTGCATCAGGACGAGGTCGAAGCGCTCGCTGCGCTCATGACATTCAAATGCGCGCTGGTGGAGACGCCCTTTGGCGGCTCCAAGGGCGGGCTGCGCATCGACCCCAACGAATGGGAGGAGCACGAGCTGGAACAGATCACCCGCCGCTTCGCCTATGAGCTGGCCAAGCGCGACCTGATCCACCCTTCGCAAAACGTACCTGCGCCAGACATGGGCACGGGGGAGCGCGAAATGGCGTGGATGGCCGATCAATATGCGCGGATGAACACCACCGACATCAACGCGCGCGCCTGCGTAACAGGCAAGCCAATCAATGCGGGCGGCATCCAGGGCAGGACGGAGGCCACTGGCCGCGGCGTCGAATACGCGCTGCAGGAATTCTTCCGCTACCCCGAAGATATGGAAAAGGCCGGGCTCAGCGGCACGTTGGCGGGCAAACGCGTGGTGGTACAAGGCCTGGGCAATGTGGGCTTTCACGCGGCCAAGTTCCTCAGCGAGGAGGACGGCTCCCTGATCACTGCCGTGATCGAACGCGACGGCGCGATCATCAATGACGAAGGCCTCGACGTTGAGGCACTGTCGGCCCATATCCGTGCCAATGGCGGGGTGAAGGGCTTTGCAGGCGGCACCTACACGGAGGACGGCAGCGCGGTGCTGGAGAAGGAATGCGACATCCTGATCCCGGCGGCGCTGGAAGGCGTGATCCACATGGGCAACGCAAAAAATATCAAAGCCCCCCTGATTATCGAGGCCGCGAACGGTCCCGTCACCGCTGGCGCAGACGAAATCCTGCGTAAGAAGGGCTGCGTCATCATCCCCGACCTCTATGCCAATGCCGGCGGTGTGACCGTGTCCTACTTCGAATGGGTCAAAAACCTCAGCCACATCCGCTTCGGCCGGATGGAAAAACGCCAGGAAGAGGCGCAACACCGCTTGCTGATCGAAGAGCTGGAGCGGCTGTCTTCCGACAAGGGTCTCGGTTGGGAGCTCAGCCCCGATTTCAAGGCCAAGTTCATGAAGGGCGCGGGGGAGCTGGAACTGGTCCGTTCCGGCCTCGACGACACGATGCGCACGGCCTATCAGGCGATGCGCAAGGTCTGGCACGAACGCGACGAAGTCGAAGACTTGCGCATGGCAGCCTATCTGGTCTCGATCGAACGCATCGCCAGCAGCTACCGCGCGAAGGGTCTCTAGGCTTCTTTCTGCCAAAAATATGCAAATGCGTTGCGCCATTCACAGGTGCTGCGCCCGCATGGTTAACCACCCGCTAAATTTCACGGGCTAAACCCGTCCCCGGATCCAGCGACGGCGAACACCCGTCGCACAACGGCACAGAGGGATTGCGGCAATTCGCATTGGGCTGCCTTGCGATCACCGGTGACAAGGCAAGGCCGCTGGCGGGCAATACCGCTGGGGGAACCGCAAAACCCGTGATGCCAAATAGGGTGGCGCCACCTTTCTTTATTCAGAATACCGAGACACCTTAGCCCGCGCGGCCCAACGGCTGTGACGGGCGCAGGTGCAAGAATTTTCGATCGAAAATTCTTCCGTCAAAACTCTTCGGAGAAGAGTTTTTGCGCTACGGGTCGGCACCTCTCAGCTTCGCGTCGCGACCATCGCCGCTAACGTGTCGGCCATGACCTTGCTCTGCGATCCCGGCGTCACGCCGCCAACGCCGATCCGCTTGCCAAACCGCCACCACAAGCCCGGGGCCCATGCGGTCGGGTAGCTGACATTGGTGGTCACCAGAAACCCGTTCGACGGCTTGAACGCGAAAAACGAGCGGTCCACTTTCTGGATATCCTCGGTTTTGCAAATCAGCGTGCCGTCCGACAGCCGCAGCTCGTCCTCGGTCAGCTCGATCACGCGCCCCGTCACCTGCCACATCTTGTAGCCCCCAAAAACCGACAGCGCGCCCATGCCTACCAGAAACAGCGCCAAGGCGGGGGATGGCGGGTTGGTCACCGACACGAAGAGCAACGTCGCGCCAAGCGCGTACAAAACGCCCGTGCCGAACGCGCGCCGCGGGGCGGAGGGGATGATCCCGGTGATAACCTCAGACATATGCGCCGCCTCCAAAAACGTCAGCCCACGCCATAGCGCCTGTGCGGGCCGGTCTCAACCGCGATTGGGCACAACCTCGTAGCCCGGCTCCTCCGGCTCGTCATCCACCAGCTCCGCCGGGAAGCCCGGCGCACGGATATCCAGCCCCGTGGCTTCCTCCAATCGGCGGATGATGTCATCCGATTGCGCCCGCTCGCCGTAGCGCGCCTGCCCGTCCTTGAAAATGTCGATCAGCTTGGGCGACAGCTCCAGCGGCACCCCATTGCGGTCGGCAATTTCCTGGAACAGCCCGATATCCTTCAGCACCAGATCCATGGTGAAATCGACGCAGCGCGACCCGTTCAGGATCACTTGGCTCTCCGTCTCATGCGCAAAGGAGGTGCCACTGGAAATCTTGATCGCCTCATAGGTCGTCGCCAAATCCATGCCCGCCGCTTTTGACACCACCAAAGCCTCGCACACGCTCAGCAGGTTCGCCGTCGCCAGATAGTTGGTCATCACCTTCAACATGGACGCCGTGCCCAGATCGCCGGTATGCAGCACCCGCCGCCCCATTGTGGTCAGAAGTGGCAACACCCGCTCAAAGGTCGCGCGGTCACAGCCCGCGAAGATCGAGATATTGCCGGTATCCGCCCTATGGCAGCCCCCCGACACCGGGCAATCCACCGCTGCGGCGCCAGTGGCGATCACCTTCGCGCCCAGCCGCTTGATCTCCGCCTCGTCTGTTGTGGACATCTCCAACCAGATCTTGCCCGGCCCGCTGGCCTCCAGTAGCCCGTCTTGGCCTTCAACCACCGCCGCCGAAATCGTGGGATGCGGCAGGCAGGTGATCACCACGTCGCAGATCTCCATCATCTCGCGCGGTGACGCCGCCGATTTGGCCCCGCGCGCCACCGCGTCCGCCACCAGTCCGTCGTCCAAATCCCGCACCGTCACGTCCAAGCCGTTGCGGATCAATGACCCCGACAGCTTGCCGCCCACATTGCCCAACCCGATAAACCCGATCTTCATGGCCATTCCTCCCTCGCCCGTTCAGCCCACCCTGCCCGCTATGGCGCACCCGTCTTGCCCGAAACCGACCCTCTGTGCGTCGCAGAACTGCCCCCGTGCGCCCATGCGATTGTTCCGCGTCGCGCAAGGCCCTACCTAGGGGGCAAAGGAGGACGCAATCATGTCCATCAGACCCGTCAAAGAAACCTCGCAAGCGATGCCCACAATGGAGGGCGCCGGCGTGCATCTGCACCGCGCCTTCGGCTTTACTGATCCCACCATGCTGGACCCGTTCCTGATGATGGATGATTTCCGCAACGATATCCCTGCGCATTACGAACGCGGCTTCCCGTGGCATCCCCATCGCGGCATCGAGACCATCACCTATGTGCTGAAGGGCGAGGTTGAACATAGCGACAGCCTGGGTAACACCGGCAAGCTGCGGGACGGCGCGGTGCAGTGGATGACGGCGGGCTCCGGCATTCTCCATCAGGAGATGCCGAAGGGGAACGCGCAAGGCCAGATGCACGGCTTCCAGCTCTGGGCCAACCTGCCGGGCTCGCTCAAAATGACCGCGCCCCGCTATCAGGACGTCGAAGGAGGCGAAATTCCGGAGATCATCGACGATGACGGCACCAAGGTGCGGGTGGTTATCGGCGAGTTCTGGGGCAAGAAAGGCCCTGTGGACGGCATCGCCGCCGATCCGCAATTCCTCGACATCACGGTGCCGGCCGGCGTGCGCAAGACCTTCAAGGTCGACACCTACCGCCGCGCGTTTGCCTATGTGTTCGAGGGCGCGGGCAATTTCCGCGACGCCTCCCAACCCGCAGGCATCTTGTTGGAGAAAGAGGTGCGCGGCGAAGAAGTCAACATCCGCGACCTCTCCGGCGACCGCACGCTGATCCAATTCGGCACGGGCGACGAGGTCACCGTGCAAGCAGGTGAACAAGGGGTCCGCTTCCTGCTGATCTCAGGCGCGCCGATTGAGGAACCTGTCGCTTGGCACGGCCCCATCGTGATGAACACGCAAGAGGAATTGCGCCAGGCCATGGCCGACCTGCGCAACGACACGTTCATCAAACCGGCGCACTAAATAGAGAACGGCCGCCTCTCAAGCGGGGGGCGGCCTCATACGGAACACTCATGTTTCGTTTTGGCAAAAATACTCAGATCCGACCTTAGTCAAATGTATCCAAGCCAGACCAGCAGCGCGACCAAAGCCCCCACAACCAGCAGAAACTGCGCCGCAACCGCCGCCATGACGTTGTAGCGCTTGCGGGATTTCTCCGCCGCCACATCCAGCTCTTTCAGGTAACGTTCAATCTCGTCATAGGCGGCGCTGACCGTTTCGCTGTCCAGCTGCATCGCCAGCCGGGGGCTGTCCGCCATACCCTGGGCACTGACCAACACCGCGCCGGCGCGCTTGACCCGCCCAGGCAGCTTGCGCTGCACATAGGTAAGCCGCTTTTCCAATGTCCGCCCCTTGGCGCCCATCGTTTCCTCAAGCAGCTCAAACACGCGCTTGGTCAGTTGCTGAATGACGATGGGTTCCACGACTCTCTCACCTAAGAAGACGCCCCTCCTTACAACCCCACCCCTGCGCTTTCCAAGCCCCCCGCGCCCGTGTTACGCCGCTCGTGATGCTGAAAACCGTCACATATGGCGACCCCGCCCTGCCCCGCCTCCTGATCGCCCACGGGCTGTTCGGCTCCGCCCGCAATTGGGGGGTGATCGCCAAACGCCTGTCCGACCAGTTCCACGTCACCGCGGTCGACATGCGCAACCACGGCGAAAGCCCGCGCGGGCAGACGCAAAGCTACGCGGATATGGCGGGCGATCTGGCGGAGGTGTTGCGCGACATCGGCCCGTCGCACGTTTTGGGCCACTCCATGGGCGGCAAATCCGCGATGGTGCTGGCCCTTGCTCACCCGGAGCTGGTTGAAAAGCTGGTGATTGCCGACATTGCACCTGTGGGCTACGGCCACACGCAGGCGCATCTGATCGAGGCGATGCGCAAGATCGACCTGTCGCAGGTTGCAACCCGGGGCGACGCCGACCGCCAATTGGCGCAGTTCGTCGAAGAAGACGGTATCCGCGCCTTCCTGCTGCAATCCCTCGACGTGAAGGCCAAGGAATGGCGGCTGAACTTCGATGTTTTGGAGGCGGAGATGCCCAAAATCATCGGCTTCCCCGAGGTTTCCGGCAGCTTTGACAAGCCGGTGCTGTTTCTGTCGGGTGGCAGCTCTGACTACGTCCTGCGGGAACATCGACCTATCATCAAGCCGCTCTTCCCATCGGCGCGCTTCGCCAAGCTACCTGGCACGGGCCACTGGCTGCACGCCGAAAAGCCGCGCGAGTTTGAGGCGACGGTGCGCGTCTTCCTGTCAGCTTGAGCGTGGGAAGAACTTCGCCATCTGCTGGCGATAGAAGGCCAGACTGATCGTAGCCCGGTTCCCGGCATATCCGTCATAGTAGCTCTTGCCGTTGGACGTCGGCAGCCCCGCCCAAATGCGGGCAAGGTTGTTCATGAACCGCTTGCGCGAGATGCGCCCCTTCTGGAATTTCTGCAACCCCGCATCGGCCAACAAAATGTCGGCAAAGGCGTCCTGCACCTGCGGCGAGTACCGCGTCTGAGGGGAGAAGCCGGACCGCCGGATCAGCTCTTTCATCGTCGACGGGATGATCTGGTATCGCCCAATTGCATGTGGCTGGCCGGGGGTGGCCTTCACCCAGGCGGCGATCTCGCGCAGGGTCATCTGCGTCGGGCGTTTCGGCGGCTTCTTCGGCCCGCCCACATGCACCGCGTCATAGCCCTTGGGGCCCGCCTCCGCGACCGCAATCAGCGATTTCAGCCGCGCCACGGGGGTGTCGCCGCCGATACTGTTCAGCTCAAAGGTCTGCACGCGGCCCCGCCCCGCCCGCGCGCGTTCAATCGGGTCGCCCGTCACCCAGTCCTCAACGCCAAAGCTCTTCCACTTGGCGCGGTCGCGCAGCGAGTTGTCCAACTCGTATCGCGACTGCGCGACAGCGGGTTGGCACAGCAAGAGAAGGATCACGAAAAGCCGCATGGCCGCAACTCTGCCCCAGCGCAGGCATCGCGGCAAATCAATAACACTCAAGCGATGAGGCCTTGGGCAAATCGAGGGCGCAAACCGGGCCCCGCACGGGTCAAACAACCAAAACCAAGGCCGCGAGGGCAATAATGCCGGCAACAAGATATGAGGTCGAAACAAGCATTGCGTATCCTCCCAAATGTGATGCGCCCTGTCTCGGCTGATTTGGATCGAAAAATAAGGGGGAAAACCGTCGCGGAAATGACGTGACGCAGGGTAATTTCACGAAATTTGGGGGTAAAACAAGAAAAAGCGCCAGGTGCTCCGGCCGAAACCTTCGCGTTCGTGCCTTGCGGCACACCCTGACGCCTTCCTTGAACCTATCATCCCCCCAGAGGGCGATTGCCGGCCCAGCTTGCCTTCAAGGGTCACCCCTTTCAGCCGAAACCACCGATCCGAAAACCTGCGATCCCCCGCGCCGCCCCTGCTGACACCGCCCTTCCGTTTCGAGACTTTCGCCCCCATACAGTCCGACCTGCGTCTCTGTGGTCTTTACGCTTGGGGCCTGAAACCGAAGCTCCTATCCCCTTGCGCCAGTTCCCCCAGAGGGTCTTTGCGTCCACCGCGTCGTTCAAAGAACTCTGCTGCGGTAGGGTCAGATTGGGCTTGGTGAGGCGTTCGGGCAAATGAAATCTGTCCGCGGCGGCGCATTTCTTGGGGATGAAAACCTGCACGGGCGGGGGACAGGCCTGTGGATGAATTGGGGATGGTCCCGGATTTCCCTGCGCCCCGGCCCGGTTGCCGCAAGAGCAAATTTGGGCGCGGCAGCGCGGCGTCGGTTGGCGCGGATGTTTCAGATTTTCACGGAATTTTCGCGGGTGTGGTGGCGACTCAGTCGCGATGCACCATCACAATCACCGTCGCCCGCTCGGTGAAATCGGGGAAGGAGGCTACCTCTTCGATCTCGCGGCGGACCTTCTCGCGGTGGTCCACCGGTAGTGTCGCCAGCAATTCATCGGTCACTGGCCCTTGGAAGCCTTCCGCGCGCATCGCGGCGGCGTTGGTGGCGATCCAGCTTTTGACCGCGCGCCGTTGGCTGTTGTAGCTGGCATTCTCCAAGGCTGAGGCCAGGCCTCTGACCGGCAACGTCAGCGGGTTGCCCAGATGGTTCGGTCCTGCGCAGCCCGTCAGGACTGCAAGGCTTAGCAGCCCCGCCCGCAGGATCAGGCGGCGGCCTTTTCTTCTTCTGCGTCGTCTTTGGCCTCGGTGTCCGGCTCTGGCTCGGTGGTGTCGACCTCAGGCTCCGGCGTGTCCTCGGGCGCGGGCAGCGCAAGCGCCTCGTCCGGCATCTGCTCCGGCAGCACGATGTGGACCAACCCGGTGTTGAGATCCACTGACACATTCGGCTTCTCGGCCATCAGGGCGAGGATGTCGTTCACCTCCCCCATCGCGCGGGTCACGGTCTCCCGCTGGGTCTCTTTGACGGCTTCAACGGATTTCTTGCCAAACAGGAATTTGAACATGGGCGGCGTCCCCTCAAGAATTGCGGTGTGTTGTGGATACCTCAATGTAGGGAGGGGGTCAGGGGGAAACGAGGGGGTAAGATGTCACGCCGAAAGCCGTTTTAGATGAAAGCAGCTCCTATGGAAGGGTCATCAAGATCAATTTACTGCCTTTGGAACGGATAAGGTGGAAGGAAAGGAAGAGCCTGACGCATTTGTTCATAGTATTTTTGAATAAGACCCGGCTTTCCTTGTTCAATGAAGCCAAGTATTGACGCAATCGACCCCGCGACCCCGATTGCGACAAGCGGGTCTACTGCAACTAAAAAACCCGCAAAGATGACAAACCGTCCAACGAGGATAGCACCATTTTTCACGGCCTGCCCCTTTCTTTTCCGCACGATTTCTTTCGTTGCCGCCGTATCAGCTAGGATCTCATCTGATTCCAGCTCTTGAACCTCAGATGAGATATCAATCAAAAGGTTTGAAATTTCGGGGTCAAATATCTTATTTCCGTCTTTATCTTTGGCCTTTTCAATTTCCTCTGCAAAGTTCCGGAAGTCCTGCCCTGAAGGTAAATCAAATTGCTCGACTATTTCCAACTCATCAATTGATTGTAGCTTCAGCAACGCTTCTCGGTAGTAGAGACGCATTAGTTCTTGGTGGTCTTGCCGAAAACCATTTAACTCCGACAAATCTTCTTCCGAGACAATTTCGACAACTTGCCTATTTGTACTGGCTCTAGAAATAGTCAATCCGAGGCGATAGAGCCTTCTTGGATTTGCACGAACCTTTGCACACTCCAATTCATAACTCTTGAGTGACGAGACGAGCCGTCTAAGACCGCCAATATTGGAGTTACTTAGAGAGTTTGAGATGTCTGCAGCGTGTTCTCGGAGTGCGGATGCGAGGTCGTTTCGATTCTGTTCCAACAGTTTGCTCGACCGATTATCTTCATCTTCAGCAAATGGAACTGGAACAATCTGTTGTACGGAAGGGTCAAATGAAAAATCTGTAAGGGAAGCCTCTAGAACGGTGTCACGCAACTTGTCTTTTGCTGCAAGGACATCGATGTTTGTTCCAACTCTTTCCTCGGCAAGATCAATGGTTCGCTTTTGTTGGTCAATAAAGAATGATATTGCCTTTGCGATTTCTCGTCGTCGGCTCGCGTTTGGCGTAGTGAGATTTCTCTCATAATTGCCTACCGTTGCAGAAGATACACCGATGTGCTCGGCCCATTCTCCCTGTGAACCAGTCTCATAACGAACAGACTGGAAGTCACGGGGATTAAAAATGTCATCGACTTCAAGTTGTGTTTTAATTGCTTGAAGTCGTTCAATGCGATCTAGCGTTACAGAGTTTTGCCATTTCTTCATCTCTTGAAAAAAGTCAACGCCATCTTTAGAGAAATCTGGTTCGTAAATTCTCATTCTTACCCATCCATCTTCAACGCCGAAATAAACGCCTCTTGAGGAATATCCACCTTCCCAAACTGCCGCATCTTCTTTTTACCCGCCTTCTGCTTGTCCAGCAGCTTGCGCTTCCTTGACGCGTCCCCGCCATAACACTTCGCCGTCACGTCCTTGCGCATGGCAGAGAGGGTCTCGCGGGCGATGATGCGGCCGCCGATGCTGGCTTGGATCGGGATCTTGAACATGTGGCGGGGGATGAGGTCTTTGAGCTTTTCGACCATCGCGCGGCCACGGGACTCGGCGCGGTCGAAATGGACCATGGTGGACAGCGCGTCTACCGGCTCGTCATTCACCAAAATCTGCATCTTGACCAAGCGGTCCTCGCGGTAGCCGGTCATTTGATAATCAAACGACGCGTAGCCCTTGGTCACCGATTTCAGGCGGTCGTAGAAGTCGAACACCACCTCGTTCAGCGGCAGGTCGTAGACCACCATCGCGCGGGAGCCGGCATAGGTCAGGTCCTCCTGAATTCCGCGGCGGTCCTGGCAGAGCTTCAGCACGTCGCCAAGATATTCGTCAGGCACCAGAATGGTGGCCTTGATGCGCGGCTCCTCCAGATGGTCGACATGGGTCAGGTCCGGCATGTCGGCGGGGTTATGCAGCTCCATCATTTCGCCGTCGCGCATGTGGATGTGGTAGATCACCGACGGCGCGGTGGTGATCAGGTCGATGTCATATTCGCGCTCGATCCGGTCGCGGATCACTTCGAGGTGCAAGAGGCCCAGAAAGCCGCAGCGGAAGCCGAAGCCGAGGGCGGCGGAGGTTTCCATCTCGTAGCTGAAGGACGCGTCGTTCAGGGCCAGTTTCTCGATGGCGTCGCGCAGGTCCTCGAACTGGGCTGAGTCCACCGGGAAGAGGCCGCAGAACACCACCGGCTGGGACGGCTTGAAGCCCGGAAGCGGGGTTTCGCAGCCCTTTTTCTCATGCGTAATCGTGTCGCCGACGCGGGTGTCGCGCACCTGTTTGATCGACGCCGTCAGGAAGCCGATCTCGCCCGGGCCAAGCTCCGCGATATCCTCGCGCTCCGGCTTGAATACGCCGATGCGGTCCACGTGGTGGGTCGAGTTGTTCGACATCATCTTGATGCGCTCGCCCTTTTTCAGCACGCCGTCGATGATGCGGACCAGCACGATGACGCCGAGGTAACTGTCGTACCACGAATCCACCAGCATGGCCTTCAGGGGCGCGTCCCGGTTGCCCTTGGGGGCAGGCAGTTCCTTGACGATGGCCTCCAGCGTCTCGTGGATGCCCTGCCCCGTTTTGGCGGAAACCTGAATGGCGCCGGTGGCGTCGATGCCGATCACGTCCTCGATCTGCTCCGCCACGCGGTCGCAGTCGGAGGCAGGCAGGTCGATCTTGTTGAGCACCGGCACGATGTCGTGGTCGGCGTCGATGGCGTGGTAGACATTGGCCAGCGTCTGCGCCTCGACACCTTGCGAGGAGTCCACGACCAGCAGCGAGCCTTCGACGGCGCGCATGCTCCGGCTGACCTCATAGGCAAAGTCCACGTGGCCGGGGGTGTCGATCAGGTTGAGCACATATTGCTCCCCGTCATCGGCGGTGTAGTCGATCCGGACCGTGTTGGCCTTGATGGTGATGCCGCGCTCCCGCTCGATATCCATGCTGTCGAGCATCTGCTCTTTCATGTCCCGCTCGGCCACGGTGTTGGTCTCTTGGATCAACCGGTCGGCCAGCGTGGATTTGCCGTGGTCGATATGGGCCACGATGGAGAAATTGCGGATATGTGCGAGGTCTGTCATGGCGTTGATATGTAGGGCTTTGCGGGGTTGGTCAATGGGGGATGCGAGGTGGTCGTGCCTCATCCGCATCCCGCGGTCCTTGCGCCGCCGGGCGGGTGAATCACCTACGCCCCCAAGGTCTGAAATGTGGCGCTATTGCGGCGAGCGGCGTTTCCGGTGCGGAAACAATCATGGCAGGGATAGCGGTTTACATCATGCGACACACCAAATAACCGTCTTAACCCTTTGAAATATGGCAATAACTTGACGGCATCAAAGGGTTAACGGATGGTAAGCAAATCTGTTCTGCCGCCCTCTGTAATAGGATGATTTTGATGTTCCGTATCGCCGCTGCCGCTCTCTGCCTGTCTGCCTCTGCCGCCTCTGCCGACCAATTGGTTAGCTATGTCCACACGCATGTGACGGGCTACACGGGCAGCTATTCCAACCCGATCAACTACCGCCCGAACCGCGGCACCGGCATTGTGCGCGATGCGGGCTACAGCGAGGCCAACACGCTGTTCGTGCGACGCGACCGCGTGGGTGTGACAACCGGCAAAACCGTTTCCCCGCCCCAAGGCGTCACCGGCCCCACCAACGGCCAGTTCCTTCAGGTCGAGGCCAACGCCAACTATTAACCCGGAGCAGAGACGGCGAGCCCCCGCTTGCGCCCGCCTCTGCGCCAAAAAGTGAAAACCGCGGCGATTGCGTTTCGCCGTGGTTTTTTTGTATGCTGCGCCCAATACGACCCGCAGACCAATAAGCGGGCGATGTGAGGTAACGCGGACCCGAGCCGGCACCGGCAGCAGGGTTTGCAATTGAGGGGCGGTACGCATGACCCAACAAATGAAATTCGCGGCGGCCTGCGCGCTGTCGCTTGTGCTGGCAGGCTGCGGCGGCGGGCGGCTGGCGACGCCAACGGGCGGCAGCGGCTATCAGGCCAGCTTTGCCACCGGCCCCATTTCAAACGCCTGCAACAGGTCCGACCGCAAGGCGTCAAACCGCCAGCTCTGCGGCTGTATCCAGGCCGTGGCCAACACCCAGCTGTCTTCCAGCGACCAGTCTTTGGCGGCCAGCTTCTTCCCGAACCCGCAAAAGGCGCAGGATGTCCGCCAGTCGGACAACCCCCGCAACGAGGCCTTCTGGAAGCGCTACAAAGTGTTTGCGTCGGACGCGGAGCGGTCCTGCTCGTCCTTGAGATAGGCGATCAGCCCCGCCACGCAATCCTCGATCTTGGCAATCACCGGGTCGAACTTGCCTGAATAATACGGATCAGCGATGTCCTCGCCCTGCGTACCGCTGCCAAATTTGGTGAGCATGTCGACCTTGGCCTCGTCGTCGGGAAGCCGGCGGGCTTCGACCTCGGTCATGTTGTCGTGATCCATCACCAGGATGTAGCAAAAGCGCGAGAAATCTTCCGAGCTGAACTGCCGCGCGCGTTGTGCAGAAATCTCGAAACCATGTTTGCGGGCCGCCACCATGGCGCGGGCATCCGGCGGGTCGCCCACATGCCAATCGCCGATGCCTGCACTGTCAACGAACAGATCAAGCCCGGCCTCTTCCGCGCGTCGGCGCAACACCCCCTCCGCGAGGGGGGAGCGGCAGATATTGCCGAGACATACGAAGAGGATGCGGTCGGTCATGGGTCATTCCAAAAGGTAAGGAATTCCTTACCTTTTGGAATGACCGCTTGGGAAGAGCAAATCTTACGCTAAGGTTAAAGTGGTACTTAATTACCGTAGTTGTGTTGTGGTCGGGCCACGCAAGCCAATAGCGCCGGCGTGGCCGTATACGTTAACCCAAGCCTTAGCTGTCATCCGCCTTTTGCGTGTGCCCGTGGCCGGCCCCGTGATTTCCGTGATCACCGTGATCACCGTGACCGCTGTCGCCATGCGCCGGTTTGCGTTTCAGATCGACCGGAACGTCAACCGTCACCTCGCCCGCGTTCTCAAACGTCAGGGTCAACGGCACCGTCGCGCCATCTTCCAGCGGGCCGGTCAGCCCCATCAACATCACATGCTTGCCGCCACGCGCGAAGGTGACGGAGTCTTCTGCAGGGACCTCGAAGCCCTCTTCGATATGGAGCATTTTCATAACGCCATTGGCGTCTTCCTGATGGGTGTGCAGCTGCGCCTCATTGGCGGCGGGGGTGGAGGCGGCGATCAGCCGGTCGGCGGGGCCGTGGTTCATCAGCTCGAAGAAGATCGCCCCCGATTTGGAGCTGGGCGTGGAGCTGCGCGCGTAGGGGTCCATGACCATGATCTTGGCGTCTTCGGCCAAGGCCGCGAAAGGCGCCAGCGTCAGCGCGGCAGCAAAGAGGGTGGATTTGAAAGACATCTGTGTCGTCCTTTGAAAAGTTGTATTTGGTGGGCCGGGTGCGAGTTACGCACCAGCAGGCGGCCCGCGGGCCGCGGCCTGCACCGCTTCAAAGGAGAAGGTGAGCTGCGCCGCCGGGGTCGGGTGCAGCAGCGTCAGCTTACTTGTAGGGCCCGAGACGCGCGGCCCATTTTCCAGCACCGCTACGGCGTGGATGACGCAATCGGGACAGATTGGCGGGGCGTCCATCGGTTCGCCATTGGCGTCAAGCGTGACCGTTTCCACGCCCATGCCGGTGCAGATCACCATGGTCTGCCCGTCAGGGGCGGTGCGGGCAACCGCCATCCCCCCGGAGGTGAGGATCATCGCGGCGGCCAGAAAGCCCATCAGGAAGGTGCGCAGCATGCTCATATCCGGTTCGGGATACGGGGCGTTGTGGGGATTGTGAAGGGGCAATGGCGTCGCAGCCCGGCAGGCTCACGCAGATGTGGGGTGCGCAACAGAAAACGGCCCCGCCCGAGTGGGCCGAGGCCGTTTTCAAATCCGGTCGTCGCGCGGGGCTTAGGCGGCTGCCTGCGCCTTTGCGATGTCCTTTTTGACTTTCAGCGCCTTGGTGGACAGCTCGGCGTCTTTGGCTTTCGCCATGAAGCCGTCGAGGCCGCCGCGGTGATCCACGGTGCGCAGCGCCGCTGCCGAGATGCGGAATTTGAAGGACTGACCCAGCGTGTCGGAGGTCAGCGTCACATCATTGAGGTTCGGCAGAAAACGACGACGGGTTCTGTTGTTGGCGTGGCTGACATTGTTGCCAGTCATCGGGCCTTTACCAGTAAGTTCGCAAACGCGAGACATGACGTTTCCTTTTCATAACGTAAAAGGGCCGGTCACGACCCTCTGAATTCTGTCCGCGCGGTTTAGCCAGTGAGTCTGTGGGCGTCAAGCGGGGAATGGGGCGTGGGCGGATCAAAATGGGCCGCTGCGCGGCGCATCATGCTTTATGGGGGCTCTGCCCCCGTCGCTACGCTCCTCCCCCGAGGTATTTTTGAAACAGTGATGGGGTCACGGATCGCTTTGGCGCAGGGTGCTCAGCAGCGTTTCTGCGGCGCTTGCCGGCGTTGTGGCGCGTGATTGAACCTGCGCTGACAGGGTTTCCATCTGCGCTTTGATCGCTGGGTCGGTCGTCAGCCGCGACAGCAGCCTTGTGCGGACCTCTTCTTCGAACCAATGCACGGCCTGCCGGGCGCGGTTTTTGTCCCAGTGTCCTTGGGCCTTGCGCCAATCGGCCAGCGTGGTCATGTCCTGCCAGACCTGCGTCAGCCCGTCTTCCTCCAGCGCGGAGACAGGTTGCGCCTTGGGGAAGCCTTCGGGGTCTTGCGCACGCTTTCTGAGCAACCTCAGCGCACCGGCGTAATCTGCCGTGGTGCGGATGGCTTGCGGTTTCAACTCCCCATCGGCCTTGTTCACCAGAATAAGGTCGGCAATCTCCATGATGCCGCGTTTGACGCCTTGCAGCTCATCCCCGCCTGCGGGGGCCAGCAGCAGGGTGAAGATGTCCGACATCTCGGCCACCATGGTTTCCGATTGGCCGACGCCCACCGTCTCGATCAGGATCACGTCGAAACCTGCCGCTTCGCACAGCGCCACGACCGCGCGGGTACGCCGCCCGACCCCGCCCAGATGCGATTGCGACGGTGAGGGCCGGATGAAAGCGTTTTTGTCGCGCGACAGCCGGTCCATGCGGGTTTTGTCGCCCAGGATCGAGCCGCCGGAGCGGGTTGAGCTGGGATCGACCGCCAGCACGGCAACTTTCAGGTCTTGAGCCGTCAGATGCGTGCCAAAGGCCTCGATAAAGGTGGATTTGCCGACGCCGGGGGTGCCAGAGAGGCCAATGCGCAGGGCCTGCCTGCCCTTTTGGCCTGCCAATTGCAGCAGGGCCTGCGCGTCCTGTTGATGATCGGCGCGGCCGCTTTCGACAAGCGTGATGGCGCGCGCGAGCGCACGGCGCTCCCCGCTGGTGACTTTGGCGGCCAATTCTTCAATATGTTTCAACGCTGCGCGGTCTTTCGCTTGTTTTTTCGCCCCATTCACCGTGAAGGGGGTGGTTCCCCTTTGTGGAAGCCCCAATATGAAGGAGCAAGCAAGAATTGCATCTGCGAGGTAAGAGTAATGAAGCGTATTTTGTTTGGTTTGGCCTCTGTTGCCTGCCTGAGCGGCACCCCTGCCCTGTCTGACGGGTCTACCAACGCGGTGTTCAGCGTGGCCATTCGTGGGATCACCGCCGGCACCCTGACGGTCAAAGGGTCGGAACAGGGGGGCAGCTATTCCACCACCGGCGTTTTGCAATCGGGCGGGCTGGTTGGGCTGGTGAAATCGCTGAAATACACCGCATCGGCCAAAGGTGCGGTGAAGGGGTCGTCGTTCCGGCCCTGGCGCTATGACGAGAACGCCGATACCGGCAAGCGCAAATCCAAGACCACCATGACCTATTCGGGCGGCGTGCCAAAGGTGGTGGCGGGATCAACCGGCGACCTGAACCCCGCCTCGCAAAAGGGCACGGTGGACCCGCAGACAGCGATTTATGCGGCGTTTCGCGACGTCGATCAGGCGGATGTGTGCAAGCTGAATGTGCAGATGTTTGACGGCAAGCGCCGGTCCCAGGTGAAGCTGGCCAGCCCGCGCGCGGATGGCAACATGATCAAATGCGACGGCGAGTACCGGCGGCTGAAGGGCTTTTCCGCCGAGGACATGGCCGAGAAGACGCGGTTCCCGTTCAACCTGTATTACGCCAAGACGGCTGACGGGCGGTACCGGGTGGAGAAGGTGGTCACGCAAACGCTTTATGGCAATGCGACGATGACGCGGCGGTAAGGAGGGGCTCTGCCCCGGTTTTCATTTAGGGGGCTCTGCCCCCGTCGCTGACGCTCCTCCCCCGGCATATTTTTGGCAAAAAGAAGCTGTGCCTTGGAGACGTGGGCGCTAGACAGGGGCCATGAGCCGCTTGCCGATAGAAGATGTGATAGACGCCCTTGCCCGTCAGATGACCGGCGGGGGCGTTTGTGTTTTGCAAGCCCCACCGGGGGCGGGCAAGACAACGCGGGTGCCGTTGGCTTTGCTGGAGGCCGGGGCCTTTTCGGGCCGGTTGATCATGCTGGAGCCGCGCCGCCTGGCGGCGCGGGCGGCGGCGGAGCGGATGGCGCAGGTCTTGGGGGAGCGCGTGGGCGAAACCGTCGGCTACCGGATGCGCGGCGAGAGCAAGACTTCCAAAGCCACGCGCATCGAGGTCGTGACCGAAGGCGTTTTGACCCGCATGGTGCAGGCTGACCCCGAATTGCCGGGCGTGGGCTGCGTGGTGTTTGACGAGTTTCACGAGCGGTCCCTCAATGGCGATCTGGGGCTGGCGCTGGTGTGGGAGACGCGCGGGGCGCTGCGCGAGGACCTGAAGGTGCTGGTGATGTCGGCGACCTTGGATGCAGCCCCCGTGGCCGCGTTGCTGGGCGGCGCGCGGGTGGTGACCTCGGAAGGGCGCAGTTTTCCGGTGGAAACCCGTTGGCTGGACACACCCCGCCGCGCCGGCGCGCGGCTGGACGCAGATATGGCCGCGCTGATCGCGCTGGCCGTGGCGGAGACGGAGGGCGGCGTGCTGGCCTTCCTGCCCGGCGCGCGGGAGATTGAGCGGGTGGCGGGCGCGTTGAGCCTGCCTGCGGGCGTTGTGGTGCGCCCGCTTTATGGCGCCCTGCCCTTTGCCGCCCAACGCGCGGCGATTGCGCCTGCTGAAGGCGGCGCGCGCAAAGTGGTGCTGGCAACGTCCATTGCCGAGACCTCGCTGACCATTGAGGACGTGCGGGTGGTGGTCGATGCCGGGCTGGCGCGCCGCGCGCGCTACGATGCCGGGTCCGGCATGTCACGGCTGGTGACGGAGCGGGCGTCAAAAGCGGAGGCCACGCAGCGGCAGGGCCGCGCGGGGCGCGTGGCGGAGGGGGTGTGCTACCGGCTGTGGACCAAAGCCGAGGAAGGCGTGATGGGCGCGTTTGCCCCGCCCGAGATCGAGACGGCGGATTTGGCGGGGCTGGCGCTGGATCTGGCGGCATGGGGCGCGGAGCCTGCTGATTTGAGCTTTTTGAGCATGCCGCCCGAGGGCGCATTTGCCGCCGCGCGCCGCGTGTTGGCGATGCTGGGCGCGTTGGATACCCAAGGCAGGATCACTGAGCATGGGCGCGCCCTGGCACGGGTGCCGCTGCATCCGAGGCTGGCGCATATGCTGGCCTTGTCGGGGGCTGAGGCGGCCTCGGTCGCGGCTGTGTTGGCGGCCCGGCCAGGGGCGGCGCGCACGCTTGATCTGGCGGCGCGGATGCGGGACGCGCAGAGCCGCGAAGTGAACGCGGAGGCCAAGCGGCTGGCGCGGTTTGCCAAGGGCGAAAGGCGGTCCTTGGGCGAGATGGTGGCACTGGCCTACCCCGACCGCGTGGCCTTGCGCCGCAAGGGCGCGGATGCGCGGTATCATCTATCAGGCGGCAAGGGCGCGGTGGTGCCGGCCGAGGACGCATTGGCCAGCCAGCGGCTGCTGGCCGTGGCCGATCTGGACGGCGACGCGCGGGAGGCGCGGGTGCGCGCAGCCGCCGTGGTCAGCGAGGCAGAGCTGCGCGGGCTTTTTGCAGACCAGATCGCTTGGCGCGACGTCTGCGCATGGTCTCGCCGCGAGGGGCGCGTTTTGACGCGCAAGCAGGAGATGCTGGGCGCCTTGGTGCTGGATGACCGCATCTGGCAGGACCCCGACCCCGACGCCGTGGCACGGGCCTTGCTGGAGGGTGTGCGCGATCTGGGTTTGGGCGCGTTGAACTGGTCAAAGCCTGCCTCCTTGCTGCGGGCGCGGGGGCGGTATTTGGGCGACGCGGTGGATTGGTCGGATGCGGGGCTTCTGGCCTCGCTGGAGGATTGGCTGCTGCCTTATCTGGCGGGCAAGAAGACGGCTGCGGACCTGAAATCGGTCAATCTGGCCGAGGCCTTGCGCAACTCGCTGAGCTGGGAGGCGCTGCAGGACATCGACCGGCTGGCCCCCGCCGCGATCACCACGCCGCTGGGCCGCAAGGCACAGGTGGATTACGCAGGCGACGTGCCGGGGATCGAGGTGCGGCTGCAGGAAATGTTTGGTTGCACCGTGCACCCCACAGTGGGGCCAGACCGCCTGCCGGTGAAAATCACCCTGCTCTCGCCCGGCCAGAAGCCGGTGCAGGTGACGCAGGACCTGCCTGGGTTTTGGACCAACTCCTACGCCGATGTGCGCAAGGACATGCGTGGGCGCTACCCGCGCCACCCCTGGCCGGAGGACCCGACACAGGCGGAGCCCACTGTTCGGGCCAAACCGCGCGGGACGTGAGCGTGTGTCCTGACTATTTTTGCCAAAACGAAACAGCCATCTCTGGACAGCGGCCCCCCGCCCGCTAGTGTCAGATCAATTCAGCAAGGAGAGCGCCCCCATGAACCAGCAAAGCAGCAAGTTCGGCACATCCCAACCCGTGCGCCGGTTTGAGGATGACCGTTTCCTGACCGGCACCGGCGGCTACCTTGACGACATCGTGCCAGCGGGCGCGCTGTATCTGTATGTTTTGCGGTCCTCTGTGGCACATGGCGAGATCACCGTGCTTGATATCAGCGACGCGCAGGACGCGGACGGCGTGCATATGGTGATGACGGCGGCCGAATTTGAGGCGGCGGGCGTGACCAACAACATGGGCGCGTCGATCATCAACAATCAGGACGGCACGAAAGGCGCGGCCCCGGGGCGCCCCATTCTGGCCAAAGGCCGGGTGCGCTTTGTGGGCGAGCCGCTGGCCTTCATCGTGGCCGATACCATGGCGCAGGCGAAAGACGCCGCTGACCTGATCATGTTCGACTATGACGATCTGGAGGCCTCCATGGTGGTCGAGCCGGGCGGACCCGCGATCCACCCTGAAGCGCCGGACAATGTGGCCTATGACTGGGCCGTAGGCGACAAGGACGCGACGGAGGCCGCCTTTGCGGCGGCGGCCCATACCACCAGCGTGGTGATTGCCGACAACCGGGTGATTGCCAATTCGATGGAGCCTCGCGGCTGCTTTGCCGAAATGAACGGCGACCGGCTGCACATGGCCTATTCGGGCCAAGGGGTGTGGGGGCTGAAGGGCTCCCTGTCGTCCACGCTGGGGATCGACAAGGAAAGCGTACATGTCACGACGCCCGATGTGGGTGGCGGCTTCGGCATGAAAGCCTTTGATTACCCTGAATATTTCATGGTTGGTCATGCGGCTCATGCGTTGGGTAAACCCGTCCGTTGGCAGGCGGAACGCACTGAATCCATGCTCAGCGACAATGCGGGGCGTGATCTGGTTTCCACCGTGGAAATGGCGTTTGACGAGAACCTGAAGATGACCGGCTACCGCGTTGATACCACGTCAAATATGGGGGCCTACAACTCGGGCTTTGCGCAGTTCATCCAGTCCGATCTGGCCAGCCGCGTGCTGATGGGGGTCTATGACGTACAGGCCGCGTGGTTCCGCAATGTGGGCATCTACACCAACACCACCCAAGTCGACGCATACCGCGGCGCGGGGCGGCCAGAGGCGATCTACAAGCTGGAACGCGCCATTGATCATGCCGCCCGCCAATTGGGCGTGGACGGACATGAACTGCGGCGGCGCAACTTCATCCCGGCTGGCAACTTCCCCTACACCACCGTGACGGGCGAGATTTACGATGTGGGCGATTTCAACAAGGTGCTGACCCGCGCCGAACAGGAAGCCGATATGGCGGGGTTCGCGGCGCGCAGGGCGGCGTCGGCCAAGGCGGGCAAGCTGCGCGGCATCGGCACCTGCTACTATATCGAGAGCATTTTGGGCGACCCGTCCGAGACCGCCAAGATCGCCTTCACCGAAGGGGGCGCGACGCTGTATGTCGGCACCCAGTCCAACGGTCAGGGGCATGAAACCGTCTACCGCCAGCTGACCCACGACTATACCGGCATCCCGCTGGACAAGATCACCATTGTGCAGGGCGACAGCGACCTGATTGCCAAGGGCGGCGGCACCGGGGGGTCTCGGTCGGTTACCACCCAAGGAACCGCGATCAAGGCCACCGGCGAGGCGATTGTCGAGAAATTCAAGCCTTTCGTGGCCGATCAGCTGGGCGTCCCAGACGTGGCGTTTGAGGATGGTGCCTTCCGCGCCGAAGGCTCCAACACGGTGATGACGCTGATCGAGGCGGCGGATCTGGCGCGCGAGGCGGGCAATGATGACCTGCTGGTGACGTCCGAGACCACCACCCTGCCCGGCCGCTCCTTCCCCAATGGCTGCCACATCGCCGAGGTGGAGATCGACCGCGACACCGGCGTCACGCAGGTGGCAAAATACACGGTGGTGGATGATTTCGGGGTGCTGATGAACCCGATGCTGGCCGAAGGACAGGTGCATGGCGGCGTGGTGCAAGGCATCGGCCAGGCGATCAGCGAGCATGTGGTGTTTGACGAGGACGGCCAGCTTTTGACCGCGACCTTCATGGATTACGGCCTGCCGCGCGCGGGCGACGTGCCGATGATTGCGTTTTATTCCGAACCCGTGCCCTCAACAGCCAATGATCTGGGCATGAAAGGCTGCGGGGAAGCCGGAACCGTGGGCGCGCTTGCCGCCGTGGCCAATGCCGCACTTGACGCGCTTTGGGAGGAAGGCGTGCGCCATGTCGACATGCCCTTCACCCCGCACCGCGTGTGGGGCTGGATGAATGATGCGGCGGAGTAGACTGATTTAATGGGATTTTTGTCTAACCTTTTCAATTCCGAACCGCAGATGGACGACCGGCTGGAAGAGCTGATCGGCCCGTTGAAGTCTCTGTTGGTCTGCAGCGCGCTGGAGCTGCCGGAATACCGCTATCTCGACCTCTACCACGCAGCGGCGGCCCGTGCGGGCGACCACGCCAAAGTCATCGAATCCGAGCTGATGGAAGAGCTGACGCAGCTGCTGCATACCGGCCGCAACCAATGGACCGTGCGTGCCATCGGCAAGGCCAACCGGGTGCCTTTCGCAAACGGCCCCGGCAGCGAGGAGTTCCTGCCCAACGGCTGCTTTTGGGTGTATCGCAGCGGCGACAATAGCAGCGCATTTGTGATCCGGCTGCTGCGCAACCGGGTGACCGGCAAAGCGCATCTGGAGGCCGCCGCCCCCAGCCCGGAGCTGGCCGAAGGGATCATCAACGACATCGTTGAGGCGAGCAGCCGAAACTCCGTCTATCGTGGCAAGATCCTGCATCTGTCCTATAGCAGCGAACGGCGTGACGAATATGGCGACGTGGAGAAGCAGGAAATGCTGCGGGTTCTCTTCTCTCCGATCACCCCGGTGGGCAGCGCGGACATTGTGCTGAGCGAGCAGCACCGCGCCCTGCTGAAACGCAATGTCATCGATTTGGCGACTCGGCGGGAGCTGCTGAAGGCCAACGGCGTCCCTCCAAAACGAGGCGTGTTGCTGCACGGCCCGCCCGGCACCGGCAAAACCTATGCCTGCCGCCATCTGTGCAACGAGATGCCCGAGGTCACCCATATCTTTGTCACCGGCTCGTCTTTGGCCAATGTGGGGGCCGTGTTCTCGCTGGCGCGGCTGTTCCAGCCATCGGTGGTCTTTGTCGAAGACGCGGACCTGATGTTCAACAACCGCGACGTAAACATGAACACCGGCATATTGGGCGAGCTGATGGACCAGATGGACGGGCTGCGGGTGCATGAAGCCATCAGCGTGGTGATGACCACCAACGCCATCGACCGCATGGAAGACGCGCTGAAGGACCGGCCCGGGCGTATCAGCCAGTGCATCTACATGGGCGCCCCGGATGCGGACCTGCGGGCGCGGTTCATCCGCCATCAGCTGCGCGACTATGACAGCGGCCATCTTGATATCGGCACCCTGAGCGCGGAAACGGACGGTGCCAGCCAGGCCTTTATCAAGGAATGGGTATTCCGCGCCGTCCAGATCGGCTGCGAACGGCTGAGCGGTGAGAACGGAACCGTCGCGCTGCAGCAGACCGACTTTTCGGAGGCCCTGTCCGAGATGCGGCTGTCCGAAGACCGCTCGGCCGGCAAGATCATCGGGTTTTGACCTTCAGGCGGCCGGGCCGCCCCGAATTTCGGGCGAGTTGCGGCGCAAATCAGCGGCAGTTATTCGCGCGGCCACCATAATTCGGCCAAAATTTGCAAAAATATTGGGGGCCACTGACGTTCAACGAGGCCCCGATGGCGAATACCGATTTCAACGACCGCGTCGCGCAACCACCGCGCAAGACGGTGTCAAAGTGGATGATCTTGCTGGGTATGGCGCTGGGTTTGCTGCTTGTGCCACTTGCCTTCAGCGCCCGCGTGGTGACCGAGGTCGTGCTGGAGCCCGGTTTCGGGCCGGACGCCTATTACTACTTCTCCGCGGCGGCTTTTGCCGCCGGGTTCCACCTGCTGTTATGTGCGCTGGCCATTGTGGCACTTGCCCATCGTTTCCGGCAGATGATGCTCAACGTCATGGTGTTGGAGCTGCTGATTGGCTACGGCCTGGCCTCGGTCATGTTTGCAACGATCATCACCTGATCCCGCGCGCGGCGCTTCCCCCGCCCCGCGACCTGCCCTAACGTGACGCGACTTGATGTTGCCGAAAGGACCAGACGACCGTGCGCCTGCCTAACGTGATGAAAAGACTTTTGGGGCATGGGTTGTCCATGTCGGGGCGTCTCAAACATCTGGCGGGCTTTGGGCCCGGAGAGCAGACGGTCCACCCGTCCGCCGCCGCCGCGCGCGGTCCGGTCACCCATGTCATTATTCTCGACGGCACCATGTCCTCGCTGGAGGAAGGGTTTGAAACAAATGCGGGACGCACGTTCCGGCTGCTTTCCGAGATGGGGCCAAACAAAGCGGTGTCGTTGAAATACGAGGCGGGCATTCAGTGGCAGGGCCTGTCGCGGGCGGTCGACGTGCTGGCGGGGGTTGGCATCAACCGCCAGATCAGGCGCGCCTACGGGTTCATCGCCTCGCGCTACCGGCCTGGCGACAAAATCTTTCTGTTTGGCTATTCGCGCGGGGCCTATGCGGTGCGGTCACTGGCGGGTGTCATCGACCGCGTGGGCCTGCTGCGCGCCGAGGACGCGACCGAGCGGAACGTTCGCCAGGCCTTTCGCCATTACCGCATCGACCCTGACAGCCTGATCGCCACTTCCTTCCGCGCCGCCCATTGCTATGACAGCGCGCCGGTCGAAATGGTCGGCGTCTGGGATACGGTGCGCGCGCTGGGGTTTCGCGCACCGGTTTTGTGGCGCTTTTCGCCGGTGGAGCATGAATTTCATTCCCACGCGCTGGGCAACACGGTGCGCAACGGCTTCCACGCGCTCGCGCTGAACGAGACGCGCAAGGCGTTCTCGCCGGTGCTGTGGAACTGCCGCCCTGACTTTACCGGCACGCTGAAGCAGGTCTGGTTCCCCGGCAGCCATGGCGATGTGGGCGGGCATCTGACGGGGTTTGAGCCGGCGCGCGGTCTGTCCAACATCCCGCTGGTCTGGATGCTGGAAAACGCGTCCAGATGTGGCCTGCCGCTGCCTGAGGGCTGGCAGGACCGCTACCCGCGCGACGTCAACGCGCCGTCGGTCGGCACGTTTCGCGGCTGGGGCAAGCTGTTTTTGCAACGCCGGGCGCGGGTGGTTGGCCGCGACCCATCCGAGACGGCCCATGAAAGCGTGTTCGAGCGCAAACGCGGCATGGCGCGGCGCCTGCCCTGGGTACGCCACCCGGATATGAAAAGGCTGCGCGGGTAGGCCAGCGGCCGGATGTGCATATTTTTGCCAAGATGAAACGAGGATGGATCGCGACATGGCCCCGTGTCGCATTTTGAAAAGACCTGCGCGCTTCAAACGGGTTGTCTTGATGCAGGAGGTACCTAACCATGCTTGCATCCCTGCCCCTGGATCACGGCACGCTGCCGGCCGCCCTTCGCACACAATACTGGCAGGACGGGTTCTTGTTCCCGGTTCCCGTCATGGACCCGGCCGAGGCCGCAGAGATGCGCGCGGAGCTGCAACAGATCGAACGCGACTGGCTGGACGCAGACCTTCCGCTGCCGCTCAACACTTACAAACGCGTCAACGCCAACATCGTGATGCCGCTGGCCCACCGCATTGCCATGCACCCCGGCGTGCTCGACGTGGTCGAGGGCGTTTTGGGGCCGGACATCCTGGTGTTTTCCGCCGAATTTTTCATCAAGGAGCCGCGCACCACGCAGATTGTGTCGATGCATCAGGATCTGACCTATTGGGGCCTTGGCGCGGTGGACGGGCTGGTCACGGCCTGGGTCGCGCTGTCGCCCGCCACGCCCGCCTCGGGATGCATGGATTTTGTGCGCGGCTCCCACAAAGACGCGATCTTGCCGCATGAGGACACGTTTGACGCCAACAACCTGCTGTCGCGCGGGCAGGAGGTGGCGGTGGATGTGGACGAGGCCGACAAGGTCAACATTGAAATTCACCCCGGCCAGATGAGCCTGCATCACGGCCTGACGATCCACGGATCCGGCCCGAATGTGTCGGATGACCGCCGCATCGCCGCCGTCATCCGCTATATGCGCCCCGACATTGTCCCCGCCGAGGGCCGGACCGAGGCGATGCTGGCGCGCGGGTCCGACACATCCGGGCGGGCCACTTTGCTACCCGCCCCACAAGCCAATTTTGAGCCCGCGGCCCTGGCGCTTTACGAGGACGTCCGCCAGGCGCAGGCAAAGGTGATGATGGACGGCGCTGCCACTAATAAGGGCATCTACGCCTGATCAATCGGGTGGGTCACCTGAAAGCCAACCGACAGCCGGTTCCAGATGTTGATCGTGCCGATCGCGACCGTCAGTTTGGTGATCTCTTCATCGGTGAAATGGGCCCGCATGCCGTCAAAAATCTCGTCCGGCACCGCCTCATCGGCAACCAGGGTCACGGCCTCTACCCAAGCCAGCAAAGCGCGTTCGCGGGCGTCGAAAAGGGGCGATTCCCGCCAGACGCAGACCAGCGCGATCCATTGTTCGCTCAACCCGTCGCGCCGCGCCTCTTTGGTATGCAAATCAACGCAGTAGGCGCAGTGGTTGATCTGCGACGCCCGCAGCTTCAGCAGATGGATCAGCCGCGGCTCGATCCCGGATTGCTCGGACACATAGCGTTCCAACGCGTAGACCGCCTGAAACGCATCAGGGGCGGCTTTGGTGTAATCCAGACGAGGGTGCATGGGGTGTCCTTTCAAGGGTTAGGTTTGTCGGTTTGAGGGGCGCATGTGCAGCTCCACGAAGGCGCAGCCGCGCGCGGCGATGGACCCGTCGTCGCTGGCCTCAACCTCCCGGGCGAGCTGGGCGATGGTGACGCGTCCAAGCTCCCGGCGGTAGGCGCGTTCGGCCCGCAACATCGCGGCGTTGATCTGGCAGGGGGCGGTGAAGCTGCCATCCGGCATGGGGTTCGGCCCGTTGCGCCGGATTTCGCGGCACCTGAAGGCGGGCTCCGGCCCCTCGACCGCCAGCACAATATCCAGCAGGGATATGGCGTCGGGCGACTTGGCGATCTTGTACCCGCCGGTTGGCCCCGGCTCGCTGGCGATAATGCCGGCGCGCGACAACGATTGCAGGTGCTTCAACAGATAGCTGGCAGAGACGCCGTGAAACTCCGCCAGGGCGGCCGCCGACAGCAGCCCGCCATCCGGCAGCGCCGCCAGCATGGCCACGGCATGAATAGCCTGCTCTACACCGTCGCCAAGTTTCATATATGGCCCTCTGCTCGAATCATGGACTAACCTTATCCGCGATTATAGTGACGTCAACCACCCGATCGAACGGCGCAGAAAAATGCTACCCACAGCCCCGGGTTTGCGCCAAGGTGGGCTTGGCAAACCGGGGAGGACGCCGCGATGGACACCGTCAAATTCACCGCCATGAAGGATGGCGACAAAGCCGATTACGACCTGCTGCACCCGCTAGAGGTCGAATATGCCTCGGGCACCGCCGACCGGCTGCTGACGGCCTTGGTGTCGTTGGATGAAACGCTGTCGGGGTATCAGGTCACCCGGCTGGGCCATTCGCTGCAATCGGCGACGCGGGCGCATCGCGACGGGGCCGACATCGACTGGGTGGTCTCCGCCCTGCTGCACGACATCGGCGACATCTTCGCGCCCTACAACCACGACGAATACGCGGCCTCGATCCTGAAACCCTTCGTGCGGGAGCAATGCACCTGGGTGGTCGAAAAGCACGGGGATTTCCAGATGCTGTATTACGGCCACCATGTGGGCGGGAACCAGCACAAGCGCGACGCCTATAAGGGTCATATCTACTTCGACGATTGCGCGACGTTTTGCGAGCGGTGGGACCAGTCGTCATTCGACCCCGACTACCCCCACGAGGACGTCGCGTTCTTCCGCGACATGGTGCGCGCCGTCTTCGCGCGGGACCCGTATGACCCGGCCGTGATCCGTCCGGGGGAAAGGGTGCCGCTGACGTCAGCCGTCGCATGAGTATTTTTGCCAAAACGAAGCCCAAGTGAAGACGCCCTGATCAGCCGGGCGATGAAACATCGAGGCCTTCTGACCAGGGCGGCTTCGTCTTGGACGGCCATCGGCGCTCCCGCCTGTACCGCGCCGCCTCATTACCCTGCGAAACGTTACAATTGGGTATACGGGTTTCGTTTTGGCCCAAATACTCAAAATCCCGGTCCCAACCGCCTTCCCCTCCGCCAGCCCATTGGGTAGACCGTGCGCAAAGCGGATTGGGATATTCTGACATGGCGATGGAAAAGACATTCAATGCGGCCGAGGCCGAGGCGCGGCTGTCGGCGGCTTGGGAAAAAGCGGGCTGCTTCAAGGCCGGCGCAAATGCGAGCCGGTCCGAGACCTTCTGCATCATGATCCCACCCCCCAATGTGACGGGCGTTTTGCACATGGGCCACGCCTTCAACAACACGTTGCAGGACATTCTGATCCGCTGGCACCGGATGCGCGGCTTCGACACGCTGTGGCAGCCGGGCACCGACCACGCGGGCATCGCCACCCAGATGGTGGTGGAGCGCCAGCTGATGGAAACCCAGCAGCCCAAGCGCACCGAGATGGGGCGCGAAAAGTTCCTTGAAAAGGTCTGGGACTGGAAGGCCGAAAGCGGCGGCACCATCATCAACCAGCTCAAGCGGCTGGGCGCGTCCTGCGACTATTCCCGCGAGGCCTTCACCATGTCCGGCGCCCCGGGTGCGCCTGACGGAAACGAAGGCAATTTCCACGACGCCGTCATCAAGGTCTTTGTCGAGATGTACAACAAGGGCTTGATCTACCGCGGCAAGCGGCTGGTCAATTGGGACCCGCATTTCGAGACGGCGATCTCCGATCTGGAGGTCGAGAACATCGAGACGCCGGGCCATATGTGGCACTTCAAATACCCGTTGGCGGGCGGCGAAACCTATGAATATGTCGAGAAGGATGAGGATGGGAACGTCACCCTGCGCGAGACCCGCGACTACATCTCCATCGCCACGACCCGCCCCGAAACCATGCTCGGCGACGGCGCGGTTGCCGTCCATCCCGAAGACGCGCGCTACGCGCCTATTGTCGGCAAGCTCTGCGAAATCCCCGTCGGCCCGAAAGAGCATCGCCGCCTGATCCCGATCATCACGGATGAATATCCCGATATGACGTTCGGCTCGGGTGCCGTCAAAATCACCGGCGCGCATGACTTCAACGACTATGAGGTCGCCAAGCGCGGCGGCATCCCGATGTATTCGCTGATGGACACCAAAGGCGCGATGCGCGCCGACGGCAAACCCTATGCGGAGGAAGCCGAAGCCGCACAGAAAATCGCCAATGGCGACGTGCCAATGCCGGACGAGTCCGTGATCGCCGCGATGAACTTGGTGCCTGAGGCCTATCGCGGCTTGGATCGGTTCGAGGCGCGTAAGGCTGTCGTTCAAGACATCACCGACGAAGGCCTCGCCGTCATGCACTCCGTACCTGTCATTGACGAGGAAGACGGCCAAGAAAGCTCCCGCCTTGAGCCCTATGTCGAGAGCAAACCGATCATGCAGCCCTTCGGCGATCGCTCGAAGGTGGTGATCGAGCCGATGCTGACGGATCAATGGTTCGTCGACACGTCCCAAATCGTCCAGCCCGCGCTGGACGCGGTCAATGATGGCCGCACCCGGATCATGCCCGAGGGCGACAAGAAGGTGTATTTCCACTGGCTGGAAAACATCGAGCCTTGGTGTATTTCACGGCAGCTGTGGTGGGGTCATCAGATCCCGGTTTGGTATGCTGGAGATTTCGAATACATCAACGGCGAAGTCGTGCCAAAAGCAAATCAGAACGAAGGATTTGTATACCGTGACAATCAGAAAATGAAATTCTGCGCAGTGTCGCGCTGCGAAGCGGAAAACTTGGCACGCAAAACCGTCGCATCAAGGTTGGGCGAAGAACCAGAAAATATCTACTTCTTTGACTTTTTCAGTCCCGACAACGCGAAGCAATACGAAGAAATTTCGGGTGAAACACTTCCAATTGATGAAAAGTCCGGGTTACGCGTGACGCCTGACATACTGCTTAGAACGCTAATTGCGCCGCAAAAACTAGCCAACGGTCGATGGATATATACTCTTTTGCGCGACCCCGACGTCCTCGACACATGGTTTTCCTCCGGCCTTTGGCCCATCGGCACGCTCGGCTGGCCCGAGGAAACCGACGAATACAAAAAATACTTCCCGACCTCGACGCTGATCACCGGCCAGGACATCCTGTTCTTCTGGGTCGCCCGCATGATGATGATGCAGCTGGCCGTCGTCGATCAGGTCCCATTCGACACCGTCTACCTCCACGGTCTCGTCCGCGACGCCAAGGGCAAGAAGATGTCGAAATCCACCGGCAACGTGGTGGACCCGCTCGACATCATCGACGAGTTCGGCGCCGACGCGCTGCGCTTCACAAACGCGGCCATGGCCTCGCTTGGGGGCGTGCTGAAACTCGACACCCAGCGCATCGCGGGCTACCGCAATTTCGGCACCAAACTGTGGAACGCCGTGCGTTTTGCAGAGCTTAACGAATGCTTCGCTGATGGCGCGCGTCAGTACGGGGTGTGTACGGATGGTGTACGCGATGTGCACATCACTCAGACCGTTAACAAATGGATCATCGGGGAGACCGCCAAGGTCCGCGAAACGGTGGATGCGGCGCTTGAGGCCTACCGCTTCAACGACGCCGCCGACGCGTTGTACAAGTTCGTCTGGGGCAAGGTCTGCGACTGGTATGTCGAACTGTCCAAGCCCTTGTTTTACGACGGCACTGACGCGCAAAAGGCCGAGACGCGGGAGGTCATGAGCTGGGTTCTGGACCAATGCATGATCATGCTGCACCCCACCATGCCCTTCATCACCGAAGAGCTGTGGGGAGAGACCTACAAGCGCGACGAGCTGCTGGCCGTCACCGACTGGCCCACCTACCAAGCCTCTGATTTGGTTGACGAAAACGCCGACCGCGAAATGAACTGGGTCATCACGTTGATCGAATCCGTCCGCTCCGCCCGCGGCGAAATGAACGTGCCTGCCTCGCTGGAAGTGCCGCTGGTGCAGGTTGATCTGGACGACGCGGGCCAAACCGCTTTCGCCAATAACGAAGCGCTGATCAAGAAGCTCGCGCGGTTGGGTGAGGTCAGCACCGGCGAGGCTCCGAAGGGCTCCGTTTCCATCCCAGTGGCGGGCGGCAACTTCGCCCTGCCGCTGGCCGGCATTGTCGACGTCAGCGCCGAAAAAGCGAGGTTGGAGAAGAGCTTAGCAAAACTCGCCAAAGAGCTCGGCGGTTTGCGTGGCCGGTTGAACAACCCCAAATTCGTGGCCTCCGCGCCTGACGAGGTGGTGGCCGAAGCCAAAGAAAACCTCGCCGCCCGCGAAGAGGAAGAAGGCAAGTTGAAAGCCGCCCTCGCGCGGTTGGCTGAACTGGGATAAACCCCTGTTTCCATTTGGTTTTCAAATACTCAATTCTCACGCCTGCGGTAAGCGCTTCGATATGAGTATTTTTAACCAAATGGAAACGAGATGGCGTTAATCAGAAGATCCGGTACAGGCTGGAGAGCCGATGACCGGACCGGATGGAGACCGCATTGAATGCGATCTTTACCAAGGCGGCCGGGGGCAACTCTGGTCGCCTATTTCTTTGCAATGCCGCGCGCGATTGCGGCCATTTGGTCGGGTGTTCCGATCAAGGCGGCTTGTTCTACCGATTCCGACATCAGCACATCGGCGCGTCCCTCGGTTTCCGCCTCCCCGATCAACCGCTTCGCCGCGCGGATGGCGCTGGGACTTTGACCTGCAATCCGGATGGCCAGCTCCATGGCCTGCGCCAGTGGATCATCCGCTATTTCGGTCACCAACCCCCAGTCCAGCGCTTGGGCCGCGTCGATGATCTCGGCCGTGTAGGTCAGGCGGCGCAGGATGTCGCCGCGCACCAGCGGCGGCAGCAACACCATGCCGCCCATATCGGGGACCAGCCCCCATTTCATCTCCATCACGGACAGTTTCGCGTCGGGCGCAGCCACCCGAATATCGGCCCCCAAGGCCAGCTGCAGCCCCGCCCCGAAACACGCGCCGTGCAACGCTGCAATGACCGGAACGTCGAGGTCCCGCCAGGCAAGCGCGAATTCCTGAAACCGGTTGGTGTCGCCATGGGTGCGTTTGACCAACACCTCCTCCATGTCCTGCCCCAGCAGGCTGGAGAGCGACATGATGTCGATGCCCGCGCAAAACGCGCGCCCCGCGCCAGCCAGCACCACACAACCAATATCTGCGCCTTTCAACGCATGGGCGGCGTCGATCACCGCGTCCAGCATATCGAGGCTGATAGCGTTCAACTTATCAGGTCGGTTCAAGGTGACCACGGCGATGCGGTCGGCAATCTCGGTAGTTACAAGGCTCATGCCTTGCAGCGTAGAAGCGCGCGGGCCGTGAGGCCAGCGTTACCTTACGACCCGCTCCACGGCGCGCACTGCGCCAACGGACTTATCATAGACCAACGTCAGGATGCGCCGCGCAGGCGGGGCTTTGGCGATCTGCGGCAGCGCTCGGACCGAGCCTGCGGCGACGGTGGCCGCGATAAAGCCGCGACGGGTGAGGTTGGGCATGATGTTGGCCCCCTTAGTTGCGAGTGATTTGCATGTGGGCGTTACCCGGGCTCATTTCAAGCTTGCGTTGCCCAGCGCTTCTGGTTTGATCGCGGCCATGACAGGCTCCAGATACACCCCGCTCGCCCAATCTTTGCCCGCCTCAGTCCCTTTTGTCGGCCCCGAGGCTCACGAACGCGCCCGAGGCGCGGCATTCGACGCAAGACTTGGCGCCAATGAGAGCATCTTCGGCCCCTCCCCCAAGGCGATCGCCGCGATGCAAAAGGCCGCCAGCGAGGTTTGGATGTATGGCGATCCGGAAAGCCATGACCTGCGCCACGCAGTGGCGGCCCATCACGACGTGGACCCTGCCAACGTGATGATTGGCGAAGGCATCGACTGCCTGCTGGGGTACCTGGTCCGCTTGCTTATCGGTCCGGGCGACGCCGTCGTCACAAGCGACGGGGCCTACCCGACGTTCAACTACCATGTCGCAGGTTTTGGCGGCGCGCTGCACAAAGTGCCTTACGTGGACGACAAAGAGGACCCGGACAGCCTGCTCGCCATGGCGCGCGAAACCAACGCCAAGCTGATCTACTTCGCCAACCCCGACAACCCGATGGGCAGCTGGCATGACCCCGCCGCCGTGCAGCACATGATCGACGCGGTGCCCGAGGGCTGCCTGCTGGTACTGGACGAGGCCTATGTAGAGCTGGCACCGGGCAGCGTCTCGCCGCCGATTGACACCTCGAACGCAAATGTGATCCGCATGCGCACGTTTTCCAAGGGCTACGGCATGGCCGGCGCGCGGGTGGGGTACTCGATTGGCGAGGCCGGGCTGATCGACGCCTTCAACAAGATCCGCAACCATTTCGGCATGTGCCGCATCAGCCAGGCCGGGGCCTTGGCCGCGCTGCAAGACCAAGGCTATCTGGCGGATGTGCAGGCCAAAGTCGCCGCCGCGCGCGACCGTATCTCATTGATTGCGCAAGAAAACGGGCTGACCCCGCTGCCCTCCGCCACCAACTTTGTCGCGATTGATTGCGGCAAAGACGGAGACCATGCCCGCGCGGTGCTGGCCGCGCTGATCCAGCAAGGCGTCTTCGTGCGCATGCCCTTCGTGGCCCCGCAAGACCGCTGCATCCGCATCAGCTGCGGGCCAGAGGCCGATCTGGACATATTCGCAGCCGCCCTTCCCAAGGCCCTGAGCGCCCTTCCCTAACCCGAAAATCCCGCTAACATCGACGCTATGAGAGAGTACCAACCCAGACGCCCGGCGGGCCGCGTCGAGAATTACACCACAGCCTTTCTGTGGTCGGCCGGGCTGGTGCTGTTCATGGGGCTGGTCGCGCTTTGGGCCAGCTTCGGGTATCTTGCGGCCCTGCTCGGGGCGGGCGTGATCCGCCTTGCGATCGGGCTGCTGCCACGCGCGGACTAGCCGCAGCAACTTCCTGACGCGCCAACGGTCAAATCAGCAGTGTCGTCGGCACCGGCTGCACAGACCTGCGCCGCCGCCTCCAATGCGCCGCCGCCATGCGGGATCTGGAGGGCATTGAGCCCGGCCTGAATGCTGCCCAGCGTGCCAAGCAGCATGTGGGAATTGAGATGCCCCATATGGCCCACGCGGAAGAACCCGTCTGATTGCGGGTCCTCCTCTGTGGCCATGCCCAAACCGATGCCCAGCGTGACGCCCGCCTGCTCCGTCAGCCAATTGCGCAGCTGCGTGCCCGTCGGCGCCCCAATGCGGACTGACGTCACGGCGTTTGACCGGATGGCCCGGTTCGCCAAGTTCAGCTCCAAAGGACCGCCCACTTCCCAGGCCTCAAACGCGGCCCAAACCGCGCGGGCCAGCGTCGCGTGGCGCGCCCAAACGGCCTCCAGCCCTTCCTCATGCACAATCATGTCCAGCGCCACGCGCAAGCCATACAAGTGATGGGTCGGCGCAGTGCCACACCAATATTGGTAGAACTGCTCTGGGTCGGCGCGTGGGGTCCAGTCCCAATAGCTCGACACGCGTTCCATTTTGGCGCGGATCTCGGCAGCTTTGTCGTTGAAGAACACGAAAGACATGCCCGGCGGGGTCATCAGCCCCTTCTGGCAGCCCGCCACCATCACGTCGACGCCCCAATCGTCCATCTGCATCTCGTCGCAGCCAAGGCAGGCGATGCAATCGACCATCAGCAGCGCCGGGTGGCCGGTGGCATCCATCGCAGCGCGCAAGGCCGCCACATCCGATTTGGCCGAGGTCGCAGTGTCCGTCTGCACGCACAGCACCGCTTTGATCTTATGGCCTTTGTCAGCGTCCAACGCCTCGGCCACCAAAGCCGGTTCCAAGGCCGACCGCCGTCCGAACTCAATGACCTGAGTAGTGATCCCCAGCCGCTCAGCCATACCGGCCCAGCCATGCGAAAAATTGCCCGTGGCAGGCACCAAGGCCGTATCACCGGGGGCCAGCACATTGACCAGCGATGCCTCCCAAGCGGCGTGGCCATTGCCGATATACATTGCGACCTTGTGCTTGGTGCGGGCAATCGTCTTGAGGTCTGGCACCAACGTGGCCGCCAGATCAATCAACTCGCCAGTATAGATGTTGGGCGCGGCGCGGTGCATGGCCTGCAGCACCCGGTCCGGCATGATCGAGGGGCCCGGAATGGCGAGGGTATGGCGGCCATGGTTCAACGTCATCGCAGAGGTCCTTTCCAACAATGCGACCAGAGGTAGGCTGGCCCCTGGCCGGGGTCAATCGCAGACATGTGACAGGTACAATCACCGTTTGTGATAACGCGCGGCCAGCTGCTTTGGGTCAGCCCCTGCAAGATAGCGTGTCAGTGTCCACAAATTGCGGGTACCGCGCCGCAGCCAGCCCCCTGCAACGTAGCGGCCTGCGTCGGTGGTGACGGTTTCATCCAGCACCGTGATGCGCCCCTTCAGGGCCCGGGCCATGGCCACATCCTCCATCAACGCGAGGTCGGCAAACCCGCCAACCGCGTCATAAAGCCCGCGCGAGATCAGCAGCCCCTGATCGCCATATGGCAGACCGAACAGCCTTGTGCGCAGATTTGCCCAGCCCGCCGTGACCCGTGCCATGATCCCGCTTGCGCGGAAAGACAGCCGAAACACTGCCGCGCCCTCACAGCGGTCCATATGGGTGCAGACCGCGCCGACCCAACCCGGCGGCAAATGCGTGTCAGCATGGACAAACAACAGCCAGTCCCCGCGCGCCGTGGCCGCGCCGCGCGCAAGCTGCCCGCCCCGGCCTGCGCGGCCGGTCACAATCTCGGCCCCTGCATCATCAGCCAGGATAACCGTGGCGTCCTGACTGCCCCCATCCGTGACGATCAGCTCCCGGATCACCCCCTGCGCCACGCCCGGCAACAGAGCGTCCAGTGTCGCGGGCAAATCGGCCTCGGCGTTCAAGGTTGGGATGATGATGGATAGTCTTGCGGCCATGTTGCCCCTGTTGGCGGCGGTCCCGACCTCCTATATGTCACCCACACCCAAAGCGGGAGAGCAAATTTTGACCGGCGAACTGATCGAGCACCGCCAAATCCTCACCGTCACGGGCGAGGACCGTATCCCCTTCCTGCAAGGGCTGGTGACCAATGATGTGGACAAGCTCTCAGACGGGCTGGTCTACGCCGCCCTTTTGTCGCCGCAGGGCAAATATCTGGCCGATTTCTTTCTGGCCCCCCAGCCCGAGGCGATCTTGATCGACGTGGCCGACACGCTCGCGCCCGCGCTTCTGAAACGCCTGACCATGTACCGCCTGCGCGCCAAGGTGGACGTCACCCCCGCCGATATTGCCGTGACCGGCGGCACTGGCCCCGCCCCGGACGGCGGTTTCGCTGATCCCAGACATCCCGCGCTGGGTTGGCGCGCCTATGGCCCATCAGGCGACACCCCGCAGACCGATTGGGCATCCCTCTATGTCACCCACCAAATCCCCGCCTCAGGCGCGGAACTGATCCCGGATGCCAGCTACATCCTTGAAATGGGGTTCGAGCGGCTGAATGGCGTCGATTTCAAAAAGGGCTGCTATGTCGGCCAGGAGGTCACCGCCCGCATGAAACACAAGACAGAGCTGCGCAAAGGTCTTGCAAAAGTCACCCTTGACGGCTCCGCGGCGCAAGGCACCGAGATCACGGCAGATGGCAAACCCGTCGGCACGCTGCACACGGTTGCGGGCAACCAGGCCCTCGCCTATCTGCGTTTTGACCGCGCCAAGGGCACAATGCAAGCCGGGGCGGCCACGCTCACCCTGACCCCTCCAACTGGTTGAAAATACTCCGGGGTTTGGGGCAGCGCCCCAAGTCTGCGCGACAGCGCAAAAACATCATGCGCGGCGCAGCCGCACAATTTAGTCGCGCGCGCGGATCACTTTGGAAAACGCCGGGAAAATATCGGGGTTGGCGCAGATCAGGTGGCCGTCCTCCAAAAGGTTCTGCCCCTCGCGGATCGGCTCCACAAAGCCGCCAGCTTCCTTAACCAGCAACACGCCGCCCGCAATGTCCCAGATATGCAGCCCGCGTTCCCAATAACCGTCATAACGGCCGGCCGCGACATAGGCCAAATCCAGCGCCGCAGCACCCCAGCGGCGTACGCCGGCGCATTCGGGCATCAGCCCCGCAAGGTCCTGCAAGGTGGCGGGCAAATATTTGCCGCCGCCAAATGGCACGCCCGTGGCAAACACGCTTTCAATCATCCGCGACCGGCCCGAGACGCGCAAACGCGTCTTGTCGTTTAGCCAGCAGCCCTGCCCCTTTTCGGCAAAAAACATCTCGTCCTTGGCGGGGTCGTAGACCACCGCAGAAACGATCTCGCCCTTATGCTCCAACGCAATCGAAACCGCCCAATGCGGCATGCCGTGCAGAAAGTTGGTGGTGCCATCCAGCGGGTCGACGATCCAGCGGCGCGTCGGGTCCTTGCCCTCTTCCTCCGCGCTTTCCTCGCCCAGCCAGCCATAAGTCGGACGCGCGCCCATCAGCTCTTCTTTCAGGATCGCCTCGGCGGCAATGTCGGCCTTCGAGACGAAATCCCCCGCGCCCTTCATCGAGACCTGCAGGTTTTCCACCTCGCGGAAGTCCTTCACCAGGGACCGGCCCGCCGCCCGGGCGGCTTTCACCATGATGTTGAGATTGGCGCTGCCTTGCATGTCAGAGACTCCGTGAAAAGATCAGCGCGACCCATAGGCGGTGCGGCGGGGAATGTGAACCCCCGCCAAAAATTTCCGGGGCCAACAGCCTCGGTGCATGCTGGTCAACCCACGCCCCCGACGTCAAAGCAGGCCGGGAGAGCACCCATTGCGGGTCGCCAATTTAGGGCATAACCTCTTACCTATGACGCAAACCACAACAGCAGACCGCCCGTCGCTCGGCATTCTTTTGATGCTGGGCTTTTGCGTGCTCGCGCCCATGGGCGATGCTTTGGCCAAGCTCTTGGGCGAAACCATCCCGCTTGGCCAATTGCTGCTGACACGCTTCGGCGTGCAGGCACTCCTGCTGATCCCGTTAGTCCTCTTCACGGCGCGCAGCTTCGCCATGTCTGCCCGCGTGCTCAAGCTGACCGCGCTGCGCACGGTGCTGCACATTGTGGGCATTGGCGCGATGTTCACCGCGCTGCGCTACATGCCGCTGGCCGACACGGTGGCCATTGCCTTCGTTATGCCCTTCATCATGCTGCTCTTGGGCAAATACGTGCTGGGCGAGGAGGTCGGCCCCCGCCGCCTCATCGCCTGCATCGTGGGCTTCATCGGCACACTTTTTGTGATCCAGCCCAGCTTCGCCGCCGTGGGCGCGCCTGCGCTTTTGCCCCTGCTGGTCGCGGTAGTCTTTGCGCTGTTCATGCTGGTCACACGGCAGGTGGCCAAGGATGTTGACCCGATTTCGATGCAAGCGGTGTCCGGCGTCATGGCCTGCGTGATCCTCGGCGCACTCTACCCGCTCTTTGGCGGCATGATGGGCGGGGCCTTGGCCATCGTCACCCCGTCGCAAAGTGAACTGATGCTGCTTTTGCTGATCGGCTCACTGGGCACGTTCGCGCATCTCTTAATGACATGGTCGCTGCGCTTCGCGCCCTCAGCAACGCTGGCACCCATGCAATATCTTGAAATTCCCGTCGCCACGGTGATCGGCTACCTGATCTTCCGCGACTGGCCCAACGGGTTGGCCCAATTGGGCATCGCCATCACCATCGCCGCTGGCCTCTACATCATCTTCCGCGAGAACCGGACAGCGCGCGCGGCTTAGCCTGTGCGCTGCAGCTTCACGGGCTCGGTCCGCGCCAGCCGGATCACGTTGGACATGAACGGCTTATGCGTGTCCTCGCTGCGGGTGGCCGCGTAAAGCCGCTTGGTCTTGCCCCCTTTGGTCAAGGGCCGCGTCACATAGTCCGAGTTATACCGCACCTCCCGCACAACCCAGTCGGGCAGAACCGCAACGCCCCTGTTGGAGGCCACCAACAGCAAGATCACAGCCGTCAACTCCACCTGCCGCATCGCGCGCGGCTCGACGCCTGCGGGGATCAGCAATTCGGTAAACACATCCAGCCGCGTGCGGTCCACCGGGTAGGTGATCAGCATCTGGTCCTTCAGGTCCTCCGCCTCAATAAAGTCTTTCTGTGCCAAAGGGTTGGCGCTTGAGGCCACAAAAACCGGCTCATAGTCAAACAGCGGCGTAAAATCGACGCCCGGCAGATCCTCAGGGTCGGACGAGACAACCAAATCCACCTCTTCGCGCATCAGCGCAGGCAGCCCGTCAAACGACAAGCCGGGCCGGATATCGACATCAATATCGGGCCAGCTTTGGCGGAACCCTTCGAGCACCGGAAACAGCCATTCAAAGCAGGCGTGACACTCAATCGCGATATGCAGCCGCCCAGTTTTGCCCATCCTGAGCGACAGGAACTCCTCCTGCAGCGCCGCGACTTCCGGCAATATGCGTTCCGCGGCGCGCAGCAGCTTCATCCCGGCAGGCGACAGCTTCATCGGCTTTGAGCGGCGGATAAACAGCTCAACCCCCGCCTGGTCCTCCAGCCCTTTGATCTGATGGCTCAACGCCGACTGGGTGATGTTGAGCTGGTCTGCCGCCTTGGCCAACCCGCCGCATTCATGGATGGCTTTGACGGTGCGCAGGTGGCGAAATTCGATATGCACATGAACCTCATGTTTATCTTGAATGTTATGAATTTGTTTCACAAAGCGGCCTGTGGGACAACCCTGACAGACCTTTGAAAGGAATCTCCGCAATGCCCGCCCCCACCGTTTCCTACGAATTCTTCCCGCCAAAGGACCTCGCAGGCTCCTTCCGGCTCTGGGACACGCTCAATGTGCTGGCCCCTTACGCGCCGGAATTTGTCTCGGTAACCTACGGCGCAGGCGGCACCACGCGGCAGCTGACCCATGAGGCGGTGACCACCATCCGAAAATCCACCGGCCTGAAGGTTGCCGCGCATCTGACTTGCGTCGATGCCACCAAGGCCGAGACGCTGCAGATCGCGCAGCGCTACGCCGATGCAGGCGTCACCGATATCGTTGCCCTGCGCGGCGATGCGCCGGGCGGCGGGCTGTTCCAACCCACCAAAGACGGGTTCAAATCCTCGGTGGAACTGATCTCCGCCCTGAAAAACACCGGCAATTTCACGCTACGGGTGGGTGCCTACCCGGACCCGCACCCTGAGGCGATCAACACCGCGCAAGATATCGACTACCTCAAGGCCAAATTTGATGCAGGCGCCGACGCCGCCATCACGCAGTTCTTCTTCGAGGCCGACACCTTTTTCCGGTTCCGCGATGCCTGCGTCAAAGCCGGGATCGACAAGCCAATCCTGCCAGGCATCCTGCCCATTGAAAACTGGGCCGGCACCCGCAAATTCGCCGCCCGCTGCGGCGCGCAAATCCCTACCTGGCTGGAGGAAGCCTATGCTGCTGCCATCCGTGACGGCCGCGCTGACCTGCTCTCAACGGCAATCGCGACCGAGCTGTGCACCGATCTGATGGAAGGCGGCGTGGATCACTTGCACTTCTACACTCTCAACCGCCCCGAACTGACCCGCGACGTCTGCGTCGCGCTTGGCCTATCCCCTCAGGTGGAGCTTGCTCAAGTCGCGTGACCCACACGTGGCCCATCGCCTGAGATATGCTGCTTGCGCAGCATGTGCCTGCCTCCTAACGTCTCCCCGACCATAGGAGGCAGGCACAAATTGACCGATATTTTCTTTGCAAACAATGCCGCAGAGCTGCCCGACCGCGACACTGTACTGTCCTTGTCCGGCTTCGACTTCATGCGCGCCATTCTGGAGGGCAAAATCCCCTCCGCCCCCATCGCGCAAACGCTGGGCTTCCAGCTGCACGCCGTCGAGGACGGATCGGTCACCTTCCGCGGCACGCCTGCGTTCGACCACATGAACCCCGTCGGCACAATTCATGGCGGCTGGTACGCCACCATCCTCGACAGTGCCATGGCCTGCGCGATCATGACGAAGGTGCCCAAGGGATCGCTCTACACAACGCTGGAGCTCAAACTCAACATCATCCGTCCGATCCCCGAAGGCATGCAGGTCGACTGCATCGGTACCACCGAGCACGCTGGCCGCTCCACCGGTGTCTCAACGGGCCAAGTCGTGGGTGTCAGCGACCAAAAACTCTACGCCACAGGCTCCACCACCTGCATCATCATGACGCCGTAAGCCGTTTCATCTTGGCAAAAATATGCGAAAACCGCCGCAAACCCGAAGGCGCGGCGGTCCATCTGGCTGGGTCGGCCAGCCAAGGCTTTCCTCCCCCTAAGGGGGAGGCCCAGGAGGGGGGCACACGCATCATGCGCGGCCCCCCGCCGCCCAATGCTTCAGTGGCGCTTTAGTGGCTAGGCCGGGCGGGTAGCCGCTTTTATCAATGGCACGCTGGACGCGTGCCGGGCAGCAGCACTTTGTCGATCACATGAATCACGCCGTTGCTGGCCTGGATGTTGGCAATCACCACATTGGCCGACTCGCCGGTGCCATCTGCGATCGACACGCCGGAGGCATCCTTGGTAATGCACAGACGCTCAGAGGCCAGAACCGGCTTGAAATAGTTCGACCCGCCCGGGATTTTTTCAGCGGTCAGGTTGCGGTCGTCCACATGGTACAGCAGCACGTCGGTCAGCTGGCCTTTGTTCTCAGGTTTCAGCAGCGTTTCCACAGTCCCCTCCGGCAACGCGGCAAACGCGTCGTTTACAGGCGCAAACACGGTGAACGGGCCTTCGCTGTTCAGCGTATCAACAAGCCCGGCGGCGCTGACGGCGGCCACAAGCGTCGTGAACCGCTCATCGCCCGAGGCGATTTCGGCGATGGTGGCCGCCTGCGCGGCGCCAGCGGTTGCGGCGGCAATGGCGGCGGCCTTGATCAGAGTTTTCATGAGTTTGTCTCCCTAAATGTCCCCATGCCCAATCGGCATGTGATAAGGGATACGCGGCAATGCGCGAAAGGATCACTCATCTAACAAACCTGTTACACAGCTGTTTTTACGTGAAATATTTGATCCAATGGCACGGTGACGCCGTACGCGCCGCGCGAACTGTTTCATACGTCTTTACACGTAAGACACGTCGTCGCCCTCGATGATCTGCATAATGCCAGACGGAAGGGTCAGGTCAGCGGACAGCTCGGCATCCAACGCTTCCTCGGCGGCACGGACCGAGCCGAGCGCCGCAATCACCGCATCAATCCGGGCAAATGGCACGACAACGACGCCGTCGCGATCCGCCACGATCATGTCGCCAGTCTCCACCCGCACGCCGCCAATATCGACCGGCAGCCCCACAGTTGCGGGCCCAGAGGCATAGGGCGAGTTCGGCGTCAGCCCTGTGCACCAGCACGGCAGCCCCACCTCGACGACCCCCGCGTAATCGCGCATCGGCCCGTCGGTCACATAGCCTGCGCCGCCCCTATTCTTGATCATCTGCGACACCCGATCGCCAGCCGAGGCGCAGCCCTGAAACCCGGCAAACCCGGCGACCATCACGTCGCCATCTTGCAAAAAATTCAGCGCCGCCAAAGTCCCCATAATGTCCGAGGGCCGGTTGTCTGCCGTAAACGCAGGCCCAGCCGCCACGCAGTCAATGTCACGCCCAAAGCCAATCGGCGCAATTGTCCCCGACAACGCGCCCTTGCCATGCATCGCGTCCACAACAAATCCCGTGGGCACCCCCTGAAACGCCGCAATCTGCGCCGCCGTGGGTCTCTTCCGATTGGAATTAACTGTCAGCCGTGGCGGTTCTTCGATCATGGCATTTTCTCCCTCAGCCGGTCTCTGACCACCATGAGGATTTTTCCCAGCTTGTTAAGCCCCTGCCCGTCCGGCCCGCAGCCCCAATAGGCGTCCATTGGGGCATTTTCGACGATCTGCTGATTGCCAGTGCCCAGCAGCAAGTCCCGCGGCACTTCATGCGTGCGAAACTTCACTTCCACGGCGTCCAGCATAATCGCGTCCTTGATGTCTTCCCAATCCGGGCGCACCGGCAGGGCACGGGTCATGCCCAAGGCCTTGGCATCCTTGGGCTTATTGGCCTTGCGAATTTTCTCGGCATATCCGGAATCCCCGAATTTCTGCGCCTGGAAGTAATGCTCCACGGTGGGCCACCAGACCCCATCCATGGCCACACCATAGGGCGCAAAGTTGGAAAATTCGGAATAGGCGTCGGTTTGCGCGTAAAAATAGATCGTCATGCGGAGTTCAACTCTCCAAGCACCACTTCATCACCGCCTTTTGCGCGTGCAGCCGGTTTTCCGCCTCGTCAAAGATCACGGAATTCGGCCCGTCCATCACCTCGGACGTCGCCTCGTCATCGCGGTGCGCGGGCAGGCAATGCATAAACAACGCGTCCGGCTTGGCGCTGTCCATCAGCGCCCGGTTCACCTGATAGCCGCGCAATTGGTTGTGCCGACGTTCCCGCGCCGATTGCGGGTCATGCATCGACACCCAGGTGTCCGTCACCACCAAATCCGCGCCGTCCACGGCCTCATGCGGATCGCGCACTGTCGTATAAAGCCCGTCCAATGACGCCTCAGGGTCCAACGGCGGAGGCCCCGTGAACACCAGATCAAACTCGAACTGTTTGGCGGCATGGGCGAAGCTGGCAAAGACGTTGTTGCCGTCGCCGGACCACACCACCTTCTTGCCTTTGATCGGGCCGTTATGTTCCTCAAATGTCAGGATATCGGCCATGATCTGGCAGGGATGCGTGCGGTTGGTCAGCCCGTTGATCACCGGCACCGTGGCGTGTTCCGCCATCTCCAGCAGGGTGTCTTCTTCAAAGGTCCGCATCATGATCAGATCCACGTAGCGCGACAGCACCTGCGCGGTGTCGGCAATCGTCTCGCCATGCCCCAGTTGCATATCGGCGCCCGACAAAACCATGGTGGAGCCGCCCATTTGCCGCACGCCCACGTCAAATGATACGCGCGTCCGGGTGGAGGGCTTTTCAAAGATCAGCGCCACCACATGGTCCTTCAGCGGCGTGTCCTGATCCAGCGCGCCTTTGGGCTTGCCCGCCCGCGCCTCTTTGATGATCCTGCCCGTGTCGATGATCTTGCGCAGATCAGCGGGAGAGGTCGTGTGAATGTCCAGAAAATGCTTCACAACGCCGCCTCCAACGCAGTCGCCGCCCGGTCCAACCGCGCCACACCTTCCGCAATCTCGTCATCGCCGATGTTGAGAGCAGGCAAAATCCTGATCACATTGTCACCACCGGGGATGGACAAAATCTCTTGCTCATACCCCGCCGCGATCACGTCCATATTGGGCACCTTGCATTTCAAGCCAATCATCAAGCCTGCCCCACGCACCAGCTCGAAGATGTCAGGGTGGGAGGCCACCAGCCCTTCCAGTTTCTGCCGCATCAGACCGGCCTTGCGGCTCACCTCCGCCAAAAATTCCTCATCCGCGATATGGTCCATCACCGCCGATCCCACGGAACAGGCCAACGGGTTGCCGCCATAGGTCGAGCCGTGCGAGCCCGCCGTCATGCCGCTTGCGGCGTCTTCCGTCGCCAAGCAAGCGCCCAACGGAAACCCGTTCCCGATGCCCTTGGCCACGGCCATAATGTCAGGCGTCACGCCCGCCCATTCATGGGCAAACAGTTTGCCCGTCCGCCCCATACCGCATTGAATTTCATCACAAATCATCAGCGCGCCAGTCAGGTCGCACAGGTCACGCAGCCCCTTCAGGCAGGCGTCGGGCAGCGGGATGATCCCGCCCTCGCCCTGTACCGGCTCCACAACGACAGCGGCAATAGTGTCGTCCATCGCGGCTGTCAAAGCGTCATGATCACCCGTCTCAAGGTTGATAATCCCGGGCAATAACGGACCAAACCCGTCGGTCAACTTCTCAGACGCCGCGGCCGAGATCGTGGCCAGCGTCCGCCCGTGAAACGAGCCGGTAAAGGTGATGATATTCACCCGCTCCGGCTGGCCCTTGCTGGACCAATATTTCCGCGCCGTTTTCAACGCGCATTCCATGGCTTCCGCGCCTGAGTTGGTGAAGAAACAGGTATCGGCAAAGGTCTCCGCCACCAACTTGTCGGCCAGCTCTTGCTGCGCGGGAATGTTGTACAAGTTCGACGTATGCCACAAAGACGCCGCCTGATCTTGCACGACCCGAACCAGATCAGGATGCGCGTGGCCCAATCCCGTCACGGCAATCCCGCCGCCGAAATCAAGGTAGCGCGTCCCGTCTCGCTCGATCAGCCAGCTGCCTTCGCCTTTTTCAAAAGTCATCTTGGCGCGGCCGTAGGTCGGCATAATGGACGGGATCATGAGCGTGTTCCTTTACGCATAAAACGAAGTCCTGACTGTCAGGATATTCGAAGGTGGTGTCAATTTCAGAAAACGGGTGCCTGGCAAAGCCCAGGCGGGATCAATCGCGGACGGTCTTAGCGTCGGCGTCGCAATACGGTGATATGTGCGGTCTTGATCATGGCCGCGACTTAGCCGCAAACCTCCGGCGAACGCAAGAGCCTTGTATCCGCCGCCCACCACCCTTAAAATATAGAGCAACACGCCGCTCCGTCACGGGGCGGCTTCTCGATTCAAGCAGAAGGCACACACATGTCCTGGACAGAAGACCGCGTAGACGTTCTGAAAAAAATGTGGGGCGAGGGCAAATCCGCGTCCCAAATCGCCAAGGAGCTTGGCGGCGTGACCCGCAACGCCGTGATCGGCAAAGTGCATCGCCTGGGCCTGTCCAATCGCTCCGGCGGCGCGTCGCCCGCAAAAACCGCCAAGGAAAAGGCACCGGCCAAGCCCAAGGCGCCCGAAAAGCCCAAGGTCGCGGCCTCGACCCCCGACCCCAAACCCACCACTTTGGAGCCGGCGAAAATCATCCCGCGCCCCAAACTGGTTGTGACTGCGGGCAAACCGCTGCCGCCGCAGCCCTCTGCAAATGAAATTAGCCCCGAAGCGCTCGCTTCGGTGCGCGAGGTCGAAAAGAAGGCCAAGAAGCTTACGGTGATGCAGTTGACCGAACGGACCTGCAAATGGCCTGTTGGTGATCCCGCCACGGATGACTTCTGGTTCTGCGGGCTGACCGTGCAACAGGGCAAACCCTATTGCGAGGCCCATGTTGGCGTCGCCTTCCAACCCATGTCCGCCCGCCGCGACCGCCGCCGGTAGGGAACCGACCCTGACAGTTATCAGGCCCGCGCAAAGGTATCTGCGCGGGCTTTTTCGTGTCTGGCCGTTTTTGGCGTTTCCGTAATATGTAGGCCCTTCGTCCGATGCAGCAGACCGCCCGAATGCCTGCGTTCTAGTCAGTGTCCCAAGTCAGCGCTTCTGCTGTTGCGCAGATGGCTTTGAGGACATCCAGGTACGCCCGGAATGCGACCGAGCCGCTATCGGAGAGGCAATAGACCGTATGCGGCCGTCCCTCCAAAACCATCCGGCTGTGCAGATAGCCCGCAGCGCCAAGCTTCTTGAGATGGGCGTCCAGATTTCCATCTGTGATTGAAAGGGACGCCTTCAGCTGGGAAAAACTTGGCTCGCCGACATAAAGCAACAGCCCAAGCCGCGTCCTTACCGGCTGATGGAACATTGCATCGGGGACAGGCGGTACCGGCGCCATCAGATGCCCCGCCGCAAGAAATGCGCGGCGTCCTTGTGCCATGTCCAGATGGTGCCGGACTGCTGCAGCTCGACCCCGCCCAGCCAGCCATCACGTCTCATCAAACCCGTCGCGTCTTGCGCACCGTCCAGGACGCGGCGGCCAACCTCCGTCAGGCTCAGAACTTGGGTTTTGAATGCCGCATGTTCCGTCGTTGTGAAGGAAGGAAAACGAAATGGGTTTGGGTCGCACGTGACAAGGCCCCCCCTACAAAGGGCGTCGATTGTCCTGAAGGTCGGCCAGTCGCCGATATAGAGAGCTGTTTCCAAATCCATATTCTGCAAGAAGAGCTGCCCCGGCGTTTGAACGCCTGCGCCAATGAGGCTGAGCAATTGGGCCTCCGTCCTGCTCAGCCCTGTTTTCGCATTGGGGAATTCCTCAACATGACGACGCAGGGCGGCACCCAAAAAGGGCAATGCGCTCAGGTCCCCATTGATATAGGCCAGCAGATCATTTGGGTCGCTTGATCGGAATGCCGCCCATCCGGACGCCGCCAATCTCAGCATCTGCTTCGTGATGGGACGTTTAAGGCTGGTAAGGGTGGCCATTTGATCGGCACTAAGTTGGCCGATACCGCGGAAGTTTGGCTCTCCGGGAAATCGGTCAATGCAAATCATTTCAAGCTTGGGTCCCGTCGCCTTCGCATGATGGAACCAGTCGAGAATTTGCAGAACCTGAAGTTGATCCAACAGGTCATGCTCGAACCACAGGATGACGGTGTCGTAGCCGGACGACGTCGTGAGATGTTGATCTCTGATTTGAAAGTCTCTTTCGGCCTCTGTCGGATCTGCATCAGGCCCCACCAGATAGCGGGCCCGCAGATTGCTCAGTTCGGAAAGGGGCAGGTTTGCAGGAAATGGCCCGTGATGCATCGGATCTCGCCACGGCAACACGTCCCCAACAATGGCGCTTTGTTTGATGATGTTCGCCGCACCATCTCCGTTTGTGATGTTGAGTATCTTCATTTTTCCTCGCAGCTCTCAACTACTCTGTAACGCAGAGTTACTCTGAAGTACAGAGCGAATGTGATGCCGCGATTCACGGGATCGAAGCAGATCAGAACCAACCCGGCAGGTTCTGCAACGCACAATACGGCTTTACTCCGGCATCAATTGGTGACAAGTTTGCTTTGCATAATGAAAAGGAAGCTTGATATGATTCGCACCGGACGCGCCCAAGTCGCTGCACTCTTTGCCATCTTTCTTGGCACAGCCTGTTTGCTCTTCTTCAATCCACCTTTCATCGTTCAGATCATCTTTGTGCTTGTCTGTTTCTCTTGGGCGGCGTGGTACTTTATGGAAATTTTTCGGGGGCCGGACGAGGTTGAATCCGCAAGTGTGAGATATGCTCTCGCATTCGCAAGCGGTCTTGGTGCCCCCCTTTCGATAACATTTGTCATGGTAATGAGCGCCGTCCCGGCTATCCAAGACGCGATCACATTCATGGCGAGTTCTGCAGAAAACAATCTAAGCCCCGCTGCTGCAGGGTTTGGTTTGGGGGTGGCCTTTGCCGTATTCGCCCTGTGCACCTCTCTTTGTGTCGGCTCGACCATCTGGTGGGCCTCAAAGCGATGAAGAATAGTATCAGGGTCCTGCGTGCCGAACGTCGATGGACCCAAGCCGACCTTGCAAAGGAATTGGGGGTTTCGAGAAATTCGGTCAACGCCATCGAGAACGGAAAATACGACCCGTCCTTGCCTCTGGCGCTTCGCATCGCCGGGCTGTTCGGAAAGACGGTAGAAGAGATTTTTGAAGCAGAGGCATAGCTGGCAGTATGCAGAAAGGCGCCAGATATGGCCGCCATGTCAGTCGAACAGCTTGCGCAACGCGTCCTTGGCTTTGTCCTCCAACCCCTGCTTTAGCGCATCCTCTGCGCTTTGGCCGGTCTCGCGGGTCACGCCCAATTCATCTTCCAACTTGGCCGCGGCCTGGGCTTTCAGTTCAGCTTCGCGGGCCTTTGCGGCGGCGCGCAGCTCTGCCTCCTTGGCCTTTGCGGCCGCCTTCAGCTTCTCTTTCTCTTCTTCCAGCTCGCGGTCGATCAGGGACTTCAGGTCTGGGCGGAATTTGATGTTGCTCCATGGGCCCGTGATCAGCACCGGTACCGAGATCCCGTTGTCGATCTGCGTGGCCAAGGCCACAGGCACCACGCGGTAGTCAATCGTCTGCCCGCCAAGATCAAGCGCCCCCGCCCCGTCTGCGGTCAGCAGCGAGGCCTCAAACCGCAAGTCATCATTGCGCAAAATACCGTCGTTGATGTTGAAGCTGGCCGTGATGTCGTCAAACACCGTTTTCGACCCCTCGCCCTGATAGGACGCATCAAGATTGCGGATCATCCCGGCGATGTCGAGCCCCAGCAGCTCGCCCGCGCCCACATCCATGCGCCCCGACCCGCTGAGCGATTTCATGATCTGGTCCAACGTCTGCCCCACGCCCAGAAATTGAAGCGATAGCGCCGCGTCACCCACCAGCCGGTCAAACCCCGCGAAATCGTTCAGAACCTGCTGCATCGCCACGCCCGAGGCGGTCATGTCGCCGCCCACCGACAGCCCGCTGCGGTTGTTGACCACGAATTGGCCGGTCACCGATCCGTCAAACGCGCTCAGCTGTTTGAAATCCAGAACCAGCCGGGAGCGGTCCAACGTCCCCGCAATTTCGCTTTGGCCAAGCTGGATCGACCCCAGATCAACGGCATTGGCCTTGAATGTGAAGGACCCTTCCGCCGCCGACAGCCCGCTGACGTCAATCCGGGCGTCCGACCAACCGCCCGCGCCGGCATTCGCCGCGCCGTCACCTTCCGTGGTGTCTGTGCTCATCGCGGAGAAATCCAATTGGTCGCCCGCCAGCCGCGCAGTCACCTGCGGCACCGATCCGCCCAGCGCGACGTCCACGTCTCCCTTCAGGATGTTTTGATCCAAGGCGATGGTGGCTTGGCGAAGAAACACCTCCAGATCCGGCGTCAAGGTCAGGTCGCCGCGCAGCTCGACCTGCTGGCCCAGCCCCTCCGGGATACGAGGCGCGCTTTGTCCCAGCAGCCCAAAAAGCGCCGTTTGATCCTTGATGGCGACGTCCAGCGCGCCCTTGGCCTGCAACGGGGTCAACCCGGCCGCCCCGTCGAACTTCACCGTGTTGGGGCCTGAGGAGGCTGCGCCCACAACGCCCCGCACCTCGCCGTCAAGGAGTTGCTGAACCCCGTCAACGCGGGCGTCCAGCGCAAAGGCCTGCCCGTTGCGCAGCGCCGACATCGTCACCGTCGCCTCCCCGCCCAACCCGGTCAGCGAGACCTCGGCATCCAGGTTTTCCAAGGTTTCCGACACGCCGGTCACCGCGTCGCGGTAGCGCACAATCGCGCCGGTGATCACGCCCTTGGGCAAAGACAGCGAGTTGATCCCGCTTCCGTCGCCCGCGTCCTCACTCCCGCCCAATTCGCTCAGAAATTCCCAATTTGCGACGCCGTCGGCGCGTTTTTCCAGCAAGATCACCGGGTTCTCGATAGAAAAACCCTGCACCTCGATATCGCCGCCCAGCAGCGCGGCGAGCCCCACGCCCACGTCCAGCTTGGCGGTCTGCACCATCGGCGCGTCCCCCGCCCAATCCGCGTTGGAAATGGTCACGCCCTCAAGCGTCACCCCCAGTCGGGGCCATAGGGTCGGGGACACACCGCCAGTGATCGACAAACTGCGACCGGTGTTCTTTTCGAATTGGGTCTCGGCAATGCGTGCAATCTTTTCTGCCGGGATCAGGAACACCGCGGCTATGGCCACGACCACAAACGTCAAAAGGGTCAGAAAAATCCGAATGATCCACCGCATGGCCTGCTCCGCCTTGTATTTTTGTCAATGCTAGGCCGAACCCCGCCTTCGCTCAAGCGTACCGCGCTGAAGGCCGGAAAAAATGTCGCAATCGCGGGCTTGGGTTTGCCTTGCGCGTGGTAGGGCGGCGTGGTCACTGGCCGCATCTGCGCAACACAGGAAACCGCCATGCCCAACCGCCCCGCCATCCGCCACATCGTGTTCTTCTCCGCAAAGGACAAATCCGACGTCCCCGCAATCGTGGCCGGGCTGTCGGAGCTCGGAAATATCCCGCATTCTCAGGTTTTTGAAGTGCGTGAAAACACCCAATCCGACGCCTTGTCGGGAGAGGTCGACGTGGTGGTATACGCCGAATTTGCCAGTGCCGCCGACATGGCCGCCTACAAGGCGCACCCGATCTACGCCGAGGCCATCACCGTCGTGCGCCCGCTGCGCGAATTGCGCATCGCCGCCGATATCTGACCCATGTCCCCGCGCGTCCTTTTTGACCACGGCCCACTTGCGGGCGGGACCGCGTTCCGCGCCCCTGGAGCAGTGATCCGAGCAGACGCCGCGCAGGACGTGCCCGCTGCCCTGTCCGCGCTGCAAGAGGCTCAGTCCGACGGCAAATGGCTGGCGGGGTTCGCCAGCTACGAGCTTGGCTACCTGTTTTCGCGCAAGCTGCATGATCTGCTGCCCCAAACCCGTGGCGCGCCGCTGCTGCAGTTTGGCGTGTTCGACGCGCCCGAACCTACGCCTCGTGACACCGATGAGGACGCCACCCTGACCCCGCCCCGCGCCCAATGGGGGCTGGACGACTACGCGCCCGCCTTCGCGGCGTTGCAGGACTTCATTGCCGCGGGCGACATCTATCAGGCCAACCTCACCTTCCCGCTGACGGCACGGCGCAGCGGTTCGATTGACGCGCTGTATGCAAGGCTGCGTGCCAAGCAGCCCGCCCCGCACGGGGCGCTGGTCGATCTGGGGGACGGAACGCTTTTGTCGCGCTCGCCCGAGCTGTTCTTCCGCATCGATGAGCATGGGGGCCTCACCGCTCGCCCGATGAAAGGCACCGCCCGGCGCGGCGGCACGCCCGCGCAGGATGCGCAAAACGTGGACTGGCTGCGCAGGTCCGAGAAAAACCGTGCCGAGAACCTGATGATCACCGACCTGCTGCGCAACGACATCTCGCGCGTGGCCCGCATCGGGACTGTGAAGGTGCCGCGCCTGTTCGAGATCGAAACCTATGCCACGCTCCACCAGATGACCTCTACCATCACCGCGCGGTTGAACGCGGGCACCACCCTTGCGGAGATCTTCAGGGCGCTTTTCCCCTGCGGCTCGATCACGGGTGCGCCAAAAATCCGCGCCATGCAAATCCTGCGCGATCTGGAACCCGCACCCCGCGACGCCTATTGCGGCGCCATCGGCTGGATCGCGCCGTCGGGGGCGATGTCCTTCAACGTCGCTATCCGCACCCTGATCTGCGACGCCACCGACCAGGTACGCCTCAACGTCGGCGGCGGCATCGTGCATGACAGCACGCTGGAAGACGAATACAACGAGGCGCTGCTAAAGGCCCGTTTCGCGGTGTTGGACTGAGCGCCCCACTGCAAGCAGGAGCACTTTCCTTCCCCCCAGTCCCCGCGTAGAAGCCGTGCATGGCTCAGAACCCCCCAAACCTCCGCCCCGACCTCGCCCGCGCTCAGGTCCCAGAGACCCGCAATAACCAGCCCAAAATCGGCATGGTCTCCCTCGGCTGCCCCAAGGCGCTGGTCGACAGCGAACGCATCCTCACCCGCCTGCGCGCGGAGGGCTACGCGATCTCCCCCGACTACCAAGGGGCCGAGGCCGTCATCGTGAACACATGCGGCTTCCTGGACAGCGCCAAGGCGGAATCCCTCGATGCCATCGGGGAGGCGCTGACAGAAAACGGCCGCGTCATCGTCACCGGCTGCCTGGGCGCGGAGGAGGACTACATCCGCGGCACCCACCCCTCCGTGCTGGCCGTCACCGGCCCGCACCAATACGAACAGGTCCTCGACGCCGTCCACCAAGCTGTGCCGCCCAGCCCAGACCCGTTCATCGACCTGCTGCCCGCCACCGGCGTCAGCCTGACCCCGCGCCACTACAGCTACCTCAAGATCTCCGAGGGCTGTAACCACAAGTGCAAGTTCTGCATCATCCCCGACATGCGCGGCAAGCTCGCCTCCCGCCCCGCCCACGCCATCCTGCGCGAGGCCGAAAAGCTGGTGGACAACGGCGTCAAGGAACTGCTGGTCATCTCGCAGGACACCTCCGCCTACGGCCTCGACCGCCGCTATGACCTGAACCCGTGGAAGGACCGCGAGGTCCGCTCCCACATCACCGATCTGTCGCGCGAGCTGGGCCAGTTGGCGCATCAAAACGACCTCTGGGTGCGGCTGCACTACGTCTACCCCTACCCCCATGTCCGCGAGCTGATCCCGCTGATGGCCGACCCCGCGAACGCAGTGCTGCCCTATCTCGATATCCCGTTCCAACACGCCCATCCCGACACGCTCAAACGCATGGCCCGCCCCGCGCATGGGGCCAAAACCCTCGATGAAATCGCCGCATGGCGCGCGGATTGCCCCGACATCACGCTGCGGAGCACCTTCATCGTGGGCTACCCCGGCGAGACGGAGGCCGAGTTCCAAACCCTCCTGGATTGGCTTGACGAGGCCCAGCTCGACCGCGTCGGCTGCTTCCAATACGAAAATGTCGACGGCGCCCGCTCCAACGCCCTGCCGGACCACGTCGCCCCGGAGGTCAAACAAGACCGCTGGGACCGTTTCATGAAGAAGGCACAAGCCATATCCGAGACCAAGCTCGCCGCCAAAGTCGGCCGCACGATCCAAGTGATCGTCGATGAGGTTGACGCCGACGCCGCCACCTGCCGCACCATGTCAGACGCCCCCGAGATCGACGGAAACCTGTTTATCGACGAAGGGTTCGAAGGGCTGAAGCCGGGGGATTTTGTGACGGTCGAGGTGGATGAAGCTGGGGAGTATGATTTGTGGGGTCGAATGACCTCCTAGGAACCGATCCGGGGGATCGTTTCGGTCATTCGACGGGCGGAGCCCCGAGGGCCAGCCCCCTTCTTGATCCCATCTCGCGATCCAACACCACCCCAAGCCGGGCCACCACCTGACCGGGGGCTGGTGTTCCCACCCCCTTCGACAGCGCTTAATGGCAGCCAAACACACTCCACAAAATTTCGGAACGGCACGGCAACCAAAACACCAGCCCGCCGGACGCCTCTCGGGCATCACTAAGCGATACCCTGCCGGTAATGGTCAGGTTTTGGCCCGGCGGCTTCGCCTTGTTCCGGGCTCGTCAGCGCAATGAATTTAGGTCTGGTTTGAGCCCCTGCCTGCCGACTTGAGTTCTTTGCACCAGCCCGGTTAACAGGCCGTAGGCCCCGGGCATCGCCAGACCGCCCGACAGGGCTGGCGATTTTGTTGATCTTGGCGCGTCGAATGTGTGGAAGATGACCTTGCTGCCATAAAGTGCTGCCGAATGGCTGTTGGGCCGCCACCCCGCGGTCCGGCTATGCCCTCACCAAACAGCAGCTTCGTCCCGCAGAACGGGCATCACAATCCCCTTTCTTCAAGGTTCATTGGAACGACACTATCATCATCGCTGGGCATTCCCCTCAATGGCGCAAAGATGAACGAACCCACCCCGATTGAACCGCCCCCACCCGCTGGCTACGCTCCCCAAAACGCGCAGCAAGGCCCCCCACATGACCGAACTCTCCAATTTCGACCGCATTGGCCTCCGCTACGAGGACCTTGAAAACGGTATCGACCCGGAGGCCAACCCGCGGCTCGCGCACAGCGAAGTCATGGGCCCCGTCAAATGGTACAATGTCTTCACCGGCCCCAACTCGGAGGCCGTCTGGGTCGGCGATGACGGCAATGGCAATATGCTGACCGCGAACCCGATGTTCTCCAAGGGCAGCCTTTTTGCCGCCACGGTGGACGCGGTGCTGGAGGGGCAGGAAACTTACGCGTTCCTTGAGGCCGACGTGCACCTTTCCATCCTTGAGGACGGCGAGGTCGCGACCCGTACGCAGGCGCTGATGGTGAACCTGTCGTCACGCGCATTGGAAGACCAAAAGGGCTGGTTCGGCCGCACCAAACAGGTGTCCGCTCCTTTCGAGATGTTCACCGGCAAAACCGTGCAGGCCCGCATCGCCGTTTTCGCCCATGAGGTCGCCCTCTACCCGACTGACGAGGCGTTCTACGCCGACACCACATCCACCCTCGAGGGCGAGGAACAAATCAGCTACGGCTCTACCTCCTTCATGCCGTCGGGGATGTTTCCGAACGAAGACGGTCAAACCGCGCCTTACGGCTTCGGCACGGGGCCAGTCCAGGACTGCGGCACTGCGCCGTCTGCGTTCAACGGGCCGGAATACCACTGGGCCGTGGTCACCGCCATTGGCGGTAATTTCGGCGTTGTCTGGTCCCCGCAACAGGCGGGCGCGGCGGTCAAAGGCGGGTATCTCAGCTATTCCGGCATGATCACCGCGCAATGGGAACATGTAGATGGCATCGACACGTAACCCCCTTCGCAAACCTTTCTTTTTGACCCAGCAGGCCCTCTGGTAGGCCTGCGGGCAATCCGCCAGCCAGCCCGTCTGCGACGGTCTCAGACCAATCGGTAGGACGGGGTTCACCCCGCCGCCTGGCTGTGCAAGTTTCATTGCCATGACGACATTCGCCCAAATCGCCGCAGGCTCCGCCGTTCTTGGCCTTTGCTCCGCCGTGCATCTGATCCTGCTGATCCGGTCGGTCAATGTGCTGGGCAGGTTCCACAAACACCACAGCCGCCTTCATTGGGGGTGGTTCATCGCAGGCGCCTTCACAGCGGTGGTGCTGGGGCACACCATTCAGGTCTGGATTTGGGCCATCTGTTTCGTAATGCTCGAGGCGTTTGCCACGCTTGATCAAGCGCTCTATTTCTCGCTCACCACCTACACCACGCTGGGCTACGGCGACATTATCGTGGGCGAGGACATCCGCATCTTTGCCGCCATGGGGGCGGTCACAGGGCTGCTGAACTTCGGACTTTCAACGGCCTTTCTGGTAGAGTTGGTGATCCGCTACCTGCCAGATGACGAGGCCTGAGACACCCAGGCCCCCGTCAGTTTGGCAGCATGATCTTGTTGGTCACCTTGGCATAATGGGTGTCCACCCATTCCTCGCGGTACCCAAACGCGTCAAACATCCCCATGACCTCGTCCATATTTTCGTTCGAGATTTCGACAAAAATGACCGGGCGGTGCCGGGTGATGGTCTGGCGTAAGCCGTTCAGACAAGGGATTTCATGCCCCTCCACGTCGATCTTGAGGAAGTCGACCCCGCTCTCGAGGAAGACCTCGTCGCCGGTGGTCAGCTTTGTGTAATGGAATTTGTCGGGATGCGCCTTGACCATGTCAGCATGGCTCAGGTCCACCACGCGGGAGCCGCCAAGATTGTTGTCGCCGCCCCGCCAGCTGATGGCGTCGCCGGGCTCGTCGGACAGGCCGTAGCCGATAAAGTCCTGAACCACATTGGTGCAGTTGTTTTCCTCAAGATTGCGTTGCAGCAGGAACATGGCCTCCTCATTCGGTTCAAAGCACACAATCTCGGAGGCCGGGAAGCGCTTGGAGAAGAACACCGCGTGATTGCCGATATTGGCCCCGATATCGGCGATGCGGTCCCCGTCGGAGATGTATTTCGCAACCGTCATCAGCTCGTTTTGGTCAAACAGGCGGCCGTCCAGCAGCGTGGCCTGAATGGCGTCGGTGGGGGTCGAGCACACAAAGCGGTACTGGACGCCGTCCACCTCGAATTCGGTTGTCTGAAGGGCCTCTGGGTCCATTCTAAATCCTCGCAAACGTCTCAGCAGAGACCATATTCTGTGTCGCACCTTACGGCCCCTCTTTTGTCGCCCCGGCACCGCCCCCGGTTACGGGAAAGCGGCGCGCTTGCGCGCGACCATGCTTGCTTTGTTACGGGAATTCAACATCGCAGCGCCGGCGGGCGGCATTGGCGCACCAAATCGCTAGGGCTCGACGATCGAGATCAGCTTGAAGCCGCGTTTCTGACCGAGGTTGTTCTCATATTCCTGCGCCACCCGGATGTTGTATTTGCCCAGCTCAAACGGAAACTCGCGCACTGTCCCGTCCGACAGCACCATGCCGAAATAGAACACGCCGCCCTCCAGCCGGTTCACATGCCGCCGGGTGCTCTCAAGAAAGCCGTCATTACTTGGTGAGTAGACGTTGGGGATCTTGCTCTCATGGGTGCATTCACCCACGGCGTAACGGCACGAGAAGGGCAAGGTCGTGTTCGCCGCCCCGTCGCGCTCCCCTTTGACCAGTCGCCCCTCCGCGTCATACGAACGCTTGAAAATGACCCGCCGTTCGCCGGTCGGCTTGATGCCGACATATTCGGTGATGTGGAAGTCGCCCTCCCGGCCAAGATAGGTTTCCTCGCGGCGCGCCTGATCATCGAGATATTCAATGGTCCATTGGGTGCCAACGGGCATCTCGTCAAATTGAAGGCCCACATCTTGCGCCGCCGCGCCTTGCGCCAAGCAGAGCACCCCTACGCTGATCAGAACTTTCATCGCCACCCCCTGATATGTCTATGCGGTTTGCACAAGGGCTGAATACGATGTCCAGACGCCCGCGTCGCGGGGAATTAGTCGCGATGCTCGACGTAATGGCGCACGCAGTCCTGCACCCGGCGGAACCGGTCCCCGCCCAGCTTGGTGCCGCCAAACCAGCGGGTGACCACGACAATTTCGCCCCTTATCTCCTCGCGCTCCAGCATCCTGAGGATCACCATCCCCGCCCCGCTTTCCCCGTCATCGTTTTTGACAGGCGTGCCGTCGGGCAGGATAACCGCCCAGGTGTTATGCGTGGCCTTGGAAAATTTCTTGTTTCGGCATAGAGACTTAACAAAATCCACAGCCGCGGCCTTGGTCACTGCGGGGCCACCCGAAACCGCATATTTTGAGCCACGGTCGGTCAAAAATCCTTCGAAAATCTGCATATCGCCACATAAGCGCGACGGAACCCGGAAGGCCAGCCGTTAGAACGGAAGATAACGACAAAGGACCCAGGGACATGAACTCCAAAGCACTCCTGCTCGCCGCCGTCGCGGTTGCCACCCTCACGACAGCTGTTTACGCGCTGACCAACCGTGTGGCCCTGGCCAAATCCGCCAACGAGATATGCATCACCTCCAACGGGATCCCCGACCATGCCGTCGGGCAGTTCCCCAACCGCGGCAATCCGCACAGCATCAAGAGCCAGAACATCAAGGTCTGCGTGACCTCCAACCCGCAAAAGGGAAACCGCGCACAAGAGGTGGAAACGGTTGGCATTGCCAAGAACGGTATCATCATCCGCCCTGGCACGGCGGATTACTACGATGCCTCCAGCCCGCGGGGGCATTCGCGGGACCGCTCCAGCGGGTGGAACCTCGATGGCATGGGGCCGGGCAACACGCTTGGGCTGGATGCCAATAACGCGCATGTCGATAACCGCGGCATTTACCATTACCACGGCGTGCCGGAGGCTTTGGCCAAGACGTCCGATGACACGTTGATCGGCTGGGCCGCTGACGGGTTTGAGATTCACTATGTCGGCGGCTCAGCCAAACCGTCCTACATGCTCAAAAACGGCACACGCCCCACCGCGCCGGGCGGGGCGTATGACGGGTCCTACAACGAGGATTTCGAATACGTGCGCGGCTATGGAAACCTGGACCAATGCAACGGCGCCATGCTGGACGGCGAATACGTCTATTTCGCGACTGACGCCTACCCGTTCTACCCGCGCTGCCTTTACGGCACGGATATCACGCGCATTCGTTGACCTTCTCGCTGGCAGGAATCTGGCTCAGCAGGCCTTCGGTTTCGACGATCTCGGGCTTGTCGAACACAAGGTAGAAATAGGTCACCGACTTGCAGTGCAGATCGCGCTCTGCGCGGTCTTGCTCGATCAGTTTGGCGGCGGACACGAAACAACCCGCCTCGTTCATATCGGGTTCGTTGATCCAGTCATCCACCAGCAGGTTCAGGCGCGGCGGGATGCGGATGTCGCGCAACGGTGCGCCTGGCCGCAACGCGTCCTTGCGCAGCAATACCGGACGGCGGGCAAAGCACCTCTTGCTCAGCCGGATGGTGGACCGGCCCATGGCGCGCAGCGGCTGGAAGCCGTTTTGCAGGGTCCAGACCATTTTGCCCGCGCTCAGACGCTCAACCGGCAACCGGCCTTCGCGGGTGATCAGGCGGGTGCCCGCGACAAAGCAAAGGTGCGTCTCAAGTTCAACGCCCGCGTCGCCTGCGACGGGCGCATGCACCGGGGTCTTGGCCCAACGCGCATGGGCCGGCAGGGTAAGGCGCGGGTGGAAACTGAAAGTGACCGGCGCTTGCGCGTCGGAGGGAGGGATTGGCAGTGTGGTCATATGTGTCATGGTTTGCCTCGGGTTCGTGGTTGGACGCGGGCCGGAATGAAACAACAGAGGAGATCGGGCTCGCAGGAACGCACTGAGGACAAAAATACGGACGAATGCGTCTTCCCGAAATTACGGGAACACTTACTTTATTACGAATATTGTCGCCGAAACAGGGCCAGTGTCCGCTAGCAGCCTGTGATTAAACACGAATTTCGAACAATGTCGGGATCTATCCACTGCTCCGGGGCGACTCAGCCGATCAAAATCACCAGCCACGCGATGCCGCCTCCAACGGCCGTGACAGCCACGGCCGCGCTGCCCGCATCCTTGGCGGCTTTGGCCAAGGGATGGATGTCCTCGCTGATGTAGTCGATGGCGCGCTCAATGGCGGAATTCATCAACTCCATCGCCAGAATGAGCACGCCCAACGACAGGATCAACGCCCGCTCCGCGCCGGTGAGATCGACCATCACCGCAAAGATCGCCGAGATCAGGTTGATCAGCACCCAGGTCCTAAAACTCGCCTCGGTGCGCCAAATTTCGGCGACGCCCTGCCAGGACCAGATGCAGCGGTTCACGAACCGCGCCCATTCCAGCAGGACAAGCTTCATCTCAAAGCTGCGAATTCACGCGGCGTACCGTCTCAATACGCTGGCGGTTGGGCGGATGGGTGCCCAGGAACCTGTCGCCCGGGTCGGGGATCCGTGTGAAGAACTGCGCGCCTTTGACCGGGTCAAACCCGGCACGTTTGGCGATCACGGTGCCTAGCGCGTCAGCCTCCAGCTCGTTGTCCTTGGAATAGGCCCGGGCGCCCACGGTGCCGCCCAGCTGCTGACCGGCATCGACGTCAAGGCCAAGCCCAGCGGCGACCAGCCCCCCCAGAATGGCGCCGCCCACGGCCGACTGGCGTTGTTTTTCAAGGTGGCGCGCGATGTGGTGCGCCGTTTCATGCCCCATGACGAAGGCGATCTCGTCGCGGTTGCGCGCGTCTTTGATCAGGGCAAGGGTGAAGCCGATAATCGGCCGCCCCGTGCGGTCCAGCGTCTGGAACGCGTTCGGCGGCAGGCGAGGGTCGCTTTGCACGACGATCTTGAAATCGCAATTCAGATCAGGCGCGCGGCGGCGGCATTCGCGCTCCGCGACCGGCTCGACCTGGCGCACGACGGCGGCGAAGTTTGCCTGTGCCTGACGCGTTGACACCTTTGGCGGCGCTGGGGTTTGCGTTGCGACTGGGGTTGCCTCGCTGCCGGACGGGCTGCTGGTCTCGGTGGGGATCGGTTCGCACGCGGCAAGTGCCAGCACAGCGGCGAAGATGACTGCTATTCTCATTTTGACCTCATGTGTTGCCCCACACCTAACGCCCCCGGCGGGCCGCGCCAAGTCCCCAGCCGATCACGACAGGCGGCGTTTGCACTTTTCCGCGTTCGCTGCTTTCATCAACCCGACGCAAAGGAGGCCCGCGCCCATGTTCACCATCGAGCACGAATTTGATTCAACCGTCATCACCTTGGTCGATGAGGGCGGCCCGCATCTGACAGATGATGTCGCCGTCAACGTGTTCGAGGATTGTGTCACGCTGGAACAACACGACACGGTGACCGACCGGCTGCAACGCATCACCTTTTCCTTGCGGCAGGCCAGCGACCTTGCCGCCGCGCTGAACCTGCCCGAGGGAAGCTACCGGATTGAAAAGCGGGAAGTGACATGAGCACCGCCTTCTTCTGGGATGAACGCTGCTTCTGGCATGGCGGCGGCAATTACGCGTTTACGCTGCCCTTGGGCGGGTTGGTCCAGCCACTGGCCGCAGGCGGGCTGCCCGAAAGCCCAGAGACCAAGCGCCGCCTGAAAAACCTGCTCGACGTCACCGGCCTGATCCACGACCTCAAACCGAAATCCGCGCCCGAGGCCACGTGGGACGATCTCGCCCGCGTCCACCCCGACGCCTTCCTGCGCAAGTTCAAGGACCTGTCAGACAATGGCGGCGGCGAAGTTGGCCTGCGCACCCCCTTCGCCCAGGGCGGGTTCGAGGCCGCAACCCTTTCGGCAGGTTTGGCCAAAGGCGCGTTGTTTGATGTCCTGAAGGGCCGCGTCGACAACGCCTACGCCCTGTCCCGCCCGCCCGGCCATCACTGCCTGCCGGACTTCCCCAACGGTTTCTGCCTGCTCGCCAATATCGCAATCGCGGTCGAGGCCGCTTTGGCCGAGGGCCTGACCGAACGCGTCGCCGTCATCGATTGGGACGTGCACCATGGCAACGGGACGGAGGCGATATTCTACGACCGGGACGACGTGCTGACGATCTCGCTGCATCAGGAACATAACTATCCTGTAGATACCGGCGACGCGGAAGATCGTGGGGTTGGCGCAGGCGAAGGCTACAACATGAACATCCCGCTGCCGCCGGGCGGCGGGCATGCGCTGTACCTCGACGCCATGGACCGCTTGGTGCTGCCGGCGCTCGCCCAATATCAGCCCGATGTCATCATCATCGCCTGCGGCTATGACGCGGCGGCCATCGACCCGTTGTCACGCATGCTGGCCACGGCAGAGACCTTCCGCGCCATGACCGAACAGGTGATGGAGGCCGCGGACAACCTGTGCGACGGGCGTCTCGTGCAGGTGCACGAGGGCGGCTATTCCGAGGTCTACGTCCCCTTCTGCGGCCACGCCGTGCTGCAACAAATGTCGGGCAGCGGCATTGCCGCCCCCGACCCGCTGGCCGAAACGTTTGAGGCCCGCCAACCCTCCCAACGGCTACAACGCTTGCACAGCGGCTTCATAGACGATCTGGAGGGTCTATTTTTCTGACTTGGCCACCCGCTCCACCGGCCCGCCCTGCTCTTCCCAGGTGGAAAACCCTTCCCGGATATGCGCGGCCTCAAACCCCATATCCTGCAATGTCGCCACGCTTAGCGCGGACCGCCAACCTGACGCGCAGTGGAAGACGAATTTCTTGTCTTGCCCGAACACCTCTTTGAAATAGGGGCTGTCGGGGTCCACCCAAAACTCCACCATCCCGCGCGGGCAGTGAAAGCTGCCGGGGATGAAACCGCCCCGCTCCCGTTCGCGCACGTCGCGGATGTCGACGATAACCACCTCCGGGTCGCCCACCATTTTGATCGCGTCCGCCGTCTCGACTTCTTCGATCCGCGCCCTTGCCGCCGCCACCATCTCGGCAGCCGATGTTTTCAGTTTAGCCATGGGTCCACCCTTTGTTGACCGCTGCAGGGTTACACGCCTTGACCTGACATGGAAATGCGGGGGTTAGCGCTACCGTTTTTTGCAACCGGTTGCAATTTTTTCCGCATCGCAGCAATCTCGTTGACTCTGCTGAAAGCAACGTCACAATGCCGCGAAATTCATCAGACATTCGGGAGACGCGACGTCACATGAAAAAAGTCTACAACTCCGCAGCCGAGGCCCTGGACGGCCTGCTGCATGACGGGATGTTTATCGCTGCTGGCGGCTTTGGCCTTTGCGGCATTCCCGAGCTGCTGCTCGACGCCATCAAGGACGCGGGCACCAAGGATCTGACCTTTGCCTCCAACAACGCAGGCGTGGATGACTTCGGCATCGGCATCCTGCTGCAAACGCGGCAAGTGAAGAAGATGATCTCTTCTTACGTCGGTGAAAACGCGGAATTCATGCGCCAGTACCTCTCGGGCGAGCTGGAGCTGGAATTCAACCCGCAGGGCACCTTGGCCGAACGCATGCGCGCAGGCGGTTGCGGCATCCCGGGCTTCTACACCAAGACCGGCGTCGGCACCGTGATTGCCGAGGGCAAGGAGCACAAGGACTTCAACGGCGAAACCTACATCATGGAGGAAGGCATCTTCGCCGACCTGTCCATCGTGAAGGCGTGGAAAGCGGATGCCACCGGCAACCTCGTGTTCCGCAAAACCGCCCGCAATTTCAACCCGCCCGCCGCGATGTGCGGCAAAACCTGCGTGGTCGAGGTGGAGGAAATCGTGGAAACCGGATCGCTCGACCCTGACAGCATCCACCTGCCCGGCATCTACGTGCACCGCATCATCCAGGGCGAGCACGAAAAACGCATCGAACAACGCACGACGAGGGCAGCATAATGTGGGATCGCAACCAAATGGCCGCACGCGCCGCGCAGGAACTGCAAGACGGCTGGTACGTCAACCTCGGCATCGGCATCCCGACGCTGGTGTCCAACTACATCCCCGACGGCGTCGAGGTGACGCTGCAATCGGAAAACGGGATGCTGGGCATGGGCCCGTTCCCGACCGAGGACGAAATAGACGCCGACCTGATCAATGCGGGCAAGCAGACCATCACCGAGCTGCCGCAAACCGCCTATTTCGACAGCGCCCAAAGCTTCGGCATGATCCGCGGCGGCAAGATCGCCATGGCGATCCTGGGCGCCATGGAAGTCGCCGAAAACGGTGATCTCGCCAACTGGATGATCCCCGGCAAGCTGGTCAAAGGCATGGGCGGCGCGATGGATCTGGTCGCGGGCGTCGGCCGCGTGGTGGTGGTCATGGACCACACCAACAAGCACGGCGACAGCAAGGTGCTGACCGAATGCACCCTGCCGCTGACAGGCCAGAAGGTCGTGGACCGCATCATCACCAATCTGGGCGTGCTCGATGTGGTCGAAGGCGGCCTCAGCATCGTCGAAACCGCCGACGGCGTGACGGAAGACGAGCTGCGCGCCGCAACCGAGGCCACGATTGTCTGAGGTCACCAAGACACTGGATGGCGGCCACGGCCGCTATTCTCTTCCCACCGACAAGGGGGAGGCCGTGATGACTTTTTCGATCACCTCTCCCACACTCGTCATTGTCGACCACACCGAGGTTCCAATTGGGGCCGAAGGTCAGGGCCATGCGGGCCAGCTGGCGCGGTTCCTTGTCGAAGACGCCCGCGCAGGCGGGTTTCAGGTGGTTCCGCTGTGCCCGTTTTTGAACATGTGGCGGCGCAAACACCCTGAAGCAACGGACATTTTTCAGGTTTAACTCCAAATCGGGGCCGCACAGCCGTCCAATCTCGGCCACATTTGCGGTGTAGTTTTTCGCGACTGCAAATGCGGGAAATGTACCAAGTGATCCGAATTTTGTTCAAATGCGCCATTGCCACCTTCAGCATCACCATGATGCTGTTGGCGTTGTCCTATACGGTGCAGTCGCGCGAAACGCGCGAGAAGACACCCACCCAAATCGGGCAAGGCACGACCGAAAAGCCCTTCCTTGTGGAGTTCACCGAAACCCGCCAGGAGCTGATCATCGGCTACCTGAGGGAAACCTTCCCGACCCTGCATTTGCCCGGACCCAAGGCCGAGCCGGTCAACCCGTTGGGCCTCCAGGCGTTGCAGGAACGGGCCCGGATCAGCCGCGCGCGGCAAGCCGCCCAAAAACCTAAAGTGCGACGACCAAACACAAGATCGACGCAACGATCAGAAGAACGCCCAAAACTTCGCGTGTTGAAGACCTCTCCTTGAAGACGAAGTAGGAGCCGATGAAGGTGAAGATCAGCTCCACCTGACCCAACGCTTTCACATAGGCCGCATTTTGCAGGGTGAAGGCGATGAACCACCCCAACGAGCCCAGCATCGACGTCACCCCGATCAGGGATGACACCCGCCAGCTGGCGAGCACCCGGCCAATCTCGTCGCGCTCGCGCCATGCCATGTAGGCGGTCATCACCAGCACCTGCACCGCAATCGCCACGGCCAATGTCGACATCGCCCGCAGGAACGGATCGTCCGAGGCGATCTCCAATGTCGCGCCGCGATAGCCCACGGCGGAAAAGCCAAACAACAACCCTGACCCCAAACCGTAGCCGGAGGCCTTGTTGAAAAGCCGGTCGGCCCAGCGCAGTTTAACATCCGTCTTGGGCGGGTCCGACAGTAGGATCACCCCGGCAAAGCCGATGGCAATGGCCACCAGCCCCATCGCCGTGACCGCCTCGCCCAGCACCAGCAGGCCGACAATGGCCGTCAGGATGACTTCCGATTTCTTCAGCGCGATGCCCACCGTAAAGTTGCGCTCGGCAAAAAGCGCGACCACGAAGGAGGTCGCCAGAATTTGGCAGACAGAGCCAATCACGATGAACGTCCAAAACCGGCCCGTCAGGTCGGGGAAGCCGTGGCCCGTCACCATAAGGTAGCCCGCAACCACCGCCGCAATCAGCGGCAGCGAGAACAGGAACCGCGAATAGGTGGCCCCCGCCGTCGACAAAGAGGTGGTTTTGAGATGCCTTTGCAGCATGAACCGCAGGTTCTGCATGAAAGCGGCCAGCAATGTGACGGGTATCCAAAGGCTCATGCCGCCTTCTGTGGCACGGTGTCAGTCGCGATGCCAGAGCGGATGCGCCACCTCGTCCTTGGCGGTCAGGAAATAGCTGCGGAAGATGTCGCGGTATGACTTGAAAACATAACCGTCATTGCACCGCAGGAACCGCTCGCGGCCGCGGGCATACAGCGCGGGCAGCCGGTACCACGCCACACCGGGATACATGTGATGCACCGCGTGGAAGTTGTTGTTGAGAAACAGGAACGCCAGCGGACCGCGGTCTTCAATGATAACGGTGCGCCCGCGCGCCTTCTCATGGGCCTGATGTTCCAGAAAGGTGCGTATCTTGACGATGGACAGCGACACATAGGCCGCCGCCGCGTAGGCCCACAGGGGCAACGAGGCAAACACCAAAAGCCACACCAGCACCATACCCGCCCCTGCGGCATGCAGCACCCAACCCCGGATCACCGCCCGCTCACCCGCCCGGGCGCGGCGCCATTCCTGCTGCGTGAACACCACCTGCGCCACAACCGGGCCGATGGTCAGCCGCCCCAGCAGCGTGTTGTTGAACCGCAGGGCCGCGCGCACCCATCGCGGCAGGGCCCGCAAATCCGACAGGGCCCAAAAATTGCTTTCCGGGTCGTCATAGGGGTCGGTCAGATCGGCGTCTTTGTGATGCGCCAGATGGGTGTCGCGGAAACGCGTGTAGGGAATGACAAGGTTGAGCGCCGGAAACACCAGCGCCTCGTTCACCCAACGCCATCTGAACGGGTGGCCGTGGATCACCTCATGCTGCAATGACGAATATAACGCAATCGCCAGGGCCGTCGCCACAATGCCCAACCCCACATGCCATTGCGCCATCAGGCCGGTGCCCAGCAGCCAGACCCCGTAGCACAGCCCGATCAGGGCCACGGTCGGCCATTCGATCCCGCGACGGCGCATCGCGCCGTACCGAAGGGCGGTCTGACGCGTGGCTTTCAAGATGCTGCGGGGATTGCTGTTCATGCAATGACTGTGCCTGCTGACAGCGTGGTGCCACAATTCCGCGAATAGTTCACATTTTCCAGCATATGTGATTTTATGCGACATATGGTGACAAATACGGACAAACGCGACCGCTCCACCCTGTTTCGGGCCCGGCTGGCGCAGGCGATGGACCTGGCAGGTGCTACGCAAAGCGGGCTGGCCCGCGCGGCAAATGTCGACCGGTCCACGATCTCCCAGCTGCTCAAAGGGGATACGGCGCGGCTGCCCAACGCCCAGCTGGTGGCGGAATGCGCCGCTGCGCTGGGGGTCTCCGCCGATTGGCTGCTGGGCCTGACCGAGCGTCCGGAACAGGCGGCAGAGCTGCTGGCCTCCGCCCTCAGCATGACCGAGGCGCCGCGCGCCTTGGTCGACGAACAAATCTTCGCATGGCACCAGGAGGCTGCGGGCTACAAGGTCCGCCACGTCCCCGCAGGCCTGCCCGACATGATGAAAACCCGCGCCATTCTGCAATGGGAATACGAGCCGCATCTCGGCCGCACCACCGATCAGGCCATCGGCGCCTCGGAGGACCGGCTGGACTGGATGCGGGCCTCAGGTTCGGACTATGAAATAGCCCTGCCGATCCATGACCTGCGCGCCTTCGCGCGCGCGGAAGGCTACTATGACGGCCTGTCCGCCGATCTGCGCCGCGACCAGCTCCGCCATATGATCGAGCTGCACACCCAGCTTTACCCCAGCCTGCGGCTGCATCCCTTTGACGCCCGCAAGCTCTACTCCGCGCCGGTGACAATTTTCGGGCCTTTGCTGGCGGTGATTTATCTGGGGCGCAACTATCTGGCCTTCCGCGACACTGAACGGGTGCAGGCCATCACCCTGCATTTCGACGGGTTGATCCGGGAGGCCGAACTGTCATCCCGTGACGTGCCCGCCTTCCTGCGCGCCCTGCATGACGAGATCACCTGATCCTATCATTGTTTCAAAAATACCTTGGGGTTTTAGCCCGCGTGGCCCGGGGCAAAGCCCCGAAAGAACGCGAAACATCACGCGCGCCGCAGGCGCACAATCAGGTCACAGCTTTGGGCAGCTCACAGCTTCGGGTCAGGGTTCACCGTATGGCCATCCACGGCCATCACCTGCCCCGACACCATCCGCGCCTGTTTTGAGGCCAGAAACACGGCCATATCGGCAATGTCTGACGCCTCCACCAGCGATCCCAATGACGTCCCGGACGCGTAGCCCTGATAGACCTGGTCGTAGCTCATCCCCTTGGCCGCCGCCTCGCGCTCCATGACGCCGGTCATGCGCGGGCCCTCAACGGCGCCCGGGCAGATTGCATTGGCCCGGATGCCAAAGGGCCCCAGCTCCATCGCCAGCGTTTTCATCAACCCGATCACCGCCCATTTGGCCGCGGCATAGGGCGCGCGGTTGGGAAAGCCGTGCTGCCCTGCGGTTGACGAGGTCACGATGATGCTGCCCGCCCCGGCCTTTTTCATCATCGGGGCCGCATATTTCGCGGCCAGAAACGCGCCCTCAAGATTGACCTGCAGGCAGCGCCGGAAGTCCGCCAATGCGATGTCTTCGACCAATGCTGTGGGACCCGCAATGCCTGCATTGGCGCACAGCACATCCAGCCCGCCCCATTCGGCGTCAATCTCGGCAAAAAGCGCGGCCATCCCCGCCTCGTCGCTGGCATCCACCTCGCGCCCCGTCCAGCCCTCCGGCAACGCGTCCAGTGCGGCGCCGTCCACATCCGTCACCCAGACCTGCGCACCGGCCTGCTCAAATGCCTGCCCCATCGCGCGCCCTATGCCGGAGGCCCCTGCCGTGATCAAAACCCTCATCGTTTACCCACGGCGGCACCCGCGCCCTCAGGCAGGCTCAACGCGGCATGTGCCGCCGCAATCTCCCCCAGACGCGCCGCAATATGATCTGCAGGCACCGACGCTTTGCGGGTCTCCAAAGACACATGGATCAGCATATGCTCCCCGGTCGCCGACAACCGGTCGCCCTCAAACATCCGGTGGAACAGGTGCATCTTCTTGCCTTCGCCCAGCAGCACTTGCGTCTCCACCGAAATCCGCGCGCCGGCATGGACCTCGTCAAGATGCCGGATATGCGTCTCCGCCGTGAAATAGCTGCCGCCCGAGGCGATATACTCAGCGTCGCAACCCACAATCTCCATGAACCGGTCGGTCGCGTCGCCAAAGGCCTGCAAATACCGCGCCTCGTTCATATGGCCGTTGTAATCCGTCCAATCGAGCGGCACGGCGCGGGCCACGGTGACAATCGGCCCGCTGATATCTTCCGGCTCCACGGGCGCCGGCTCGGCGGCGTTCAGCAACGCCCCCGCCCCAAAATCCTGCGCCTTCAGCGCGCGCATCATTGCGACCAGATTATTGTCGCGCAGGCGTTCCAGATCGCGGATCGAATGCATGCCAGATTGCGCATCCGACTGGTCCGCAATCGTCTGCACCAGCTCGTCTGTCAGCTCCGGCACGTCCATCAGCTTGGTCCAGGGCCAGGCGAGGCACGGCCCGAACTGCTCGATGAAATGCGCCATCCCGGCCTCGCCACCCGCGATGCGGTAGGTCTCGAACAGCCCCATCTGCCCCCAGCGCAGGCCAAAGCCGTAGCGGATCGCGTTGTCGATCTCCTCCGTCGTGGCCACCCCGTCCTTGATCAGCCACAACGCCTCCCGCCAGACAGCTTCCAGAAAGCGGTCGGCAATATGGGCGTCAATCTCTTTGCGGACATGCAGCGGGAACATCCCGATCCCGGCCAGTATCTCCTTGGCGGCGTCTATCACCGCAGAGGAATTCGCCTCTGACGGCACCAGCTCCACCAAAGGCAGCAGGTAGACCGGGTTGAAAGGATGCGCCACGACGATCTGCCCCGGGGTCGCGGCCCCCTCCTGCAACTCGGACGGCTTGAACCCGGAGGTCGAGGACCCGATCACCGCACCTTCATCGCAGGCCTCCTGCAGCGCGGCATAGACTTTGTGCTTCAGCTCCAACCGCTCCGGCACGCTCTCTTGTATCCAGGACGCGCCTGCCACGGCGTCGGCCATCTCCACATGAAAGCTGAGCGCGCCCTCTGCGGGCATGGCGCGATCCGACAGCCCCGGCAAGGACCGCCGCGCATTGGCCAGCACCTCGTCAATCTTGCGCTCCGCCTCGGGGTCGGGGTCAAACACCCGCACGTTCCACCCCATCAGCAGGAACCGCGCGGCCCAGCCGCCGCCGATCACCCCGCCGCCAATGATCGCCGCTGTCTTCATGGGCTATGCTCCTTGTAAAATCCGGTCCATTTGCGATGCGCGAACAGCACCGCCAGCACCAAAAGGCCAAGCACCGCGATCAGCGTCATCAGCACGCCCAACGTGGCGTAGATCGGCACCAACCCCGCCTCCACGTCCTCTATCGAGGTTTGCGACATGCCGACCATGCTGCTGATCGCGCCGCATAGCCCAAGCAGGAAAAACGCAATTGCAGGCCGTTTCAACCCAAAGCGCGGCTTGAACGCGGCAATCGCGCCGGCCATGACAACGGCAAGAATGGCCAGAATGAAGATCACGGGGTCACCGCCTTCAGCTCGCGCAGGTCGTAGCCGTTGAACTTCAGCACTTCCGCCGCCGCGCGAAACCGGTCGGCGCGCAGCGCCGGGGTGCGGTTGATGATCTGCCCAAAGCTACCCTGCGGGTTGCCGATCACGGCCGTGCGATGATCCTCATCCACCCACAAGACCCAAATGGGCAGCGCCGCGCCAAGCGCGGTCATCTGTCCCGGTCCCGAAAGGCGATAGGGGACGGGCCGCCCGTCAAGATCGGCAGTATCCCCTTCTGCAGGCAGAGTTTGCACTGAAATGCGCTCCATGCCGTCAAAGCTGAAACGGGTCACGCCAGCAGGCACCGCAAACGGGGAAATCGCCGCGACCAGATGCCAATCCCCGGCAAATCGCGCCGCATCAAAGCGCGTGCTGGAGGTGATCGGAACCGATACGTCCCGCAAGGTTGAGGACACCTCGCCGCTCGGTGCGCAGGCCGCTATCGCCAGCAATAAGGCGGCGGCAACCCGTTTCACGGCCTTGCCCGCTTGACCAGCCCCAGCTTCTCGCGCACCTCGCCAGGCCCGATCACCGATGCACCAAGCCGTTCAATAATCTCGACCGCCCGGCCCACCAGGGCCTCGTTGGTGGCCAGCACGCCCCGGTCCAGCATCAGGTTGTCCTCCAACCCGACCCGCACATTGCCACCTGCCAGCACCGAGGCCGCCACATACGGCATCTGATGACGCCCCAGCCCGAAGGCCGAGAAGGCCCAGTCATCCGGCACGTTGTTGACCATCGCCATGAAGGTGTTCAGATCATCGGGCGCGCCCCACGGCACGCCCATGCAGAACTGCACCAAGGCGGGGCTGTCCAGCACGCCGTCTTTGACCAATTGCTTGGCATACCACAGATGGCCAGTGTCAAAGGCCTCGATCTCGGGCTTCACGCCCAGCTCGGTCATCATGCGGCCCATGGCGGTCAACATGCCGGGCGTGTTGGTCATCACGTAATCGGCCTCGGCAAAATTCATCGTGCCGCAATCCAGCGTGCAAATCTCGGGCAGGCATTCGGCGATATGCGCCACCCGCTCACTCGCGCCCACCATGTCAGTGCCAGCGATGGGTGGCAGCGGTGTCTCGACCCCGCCAAACATAATATCCCCGCCCATGCCGGCGGTCAGGTTCAACACCACGTCAACCTCGGCGTCGCGAATGCGGTCGGTCACCTCGCGGTACAAGGCCAGATCGCGCGCGGGCGTGCCTGTCTCAGGGTCGCGCACATGGCAATGCACCACGGCGGCCCCGGCCTTGGCGGCGGCAATCGCGCTGTCGGCAATCTGTTTGGGCGAGCGCGGCACATGCGGGCTGCGATCCTGCGTCCCGCCGCTTCCGGTTACGGCGCAGGTGATAAAGACCTCACGGTTCATCTCAAGTGGCATCGCGTTCCTCCCTTTTGTCGGAGGTGACGCTTTTTGCACCCGTCAGGCAAGCATATTTTTAGCAGAAAGAAGCCAATATTGTCCCAAGCTTCTTTCTGCCCCAAATATGCAAAATACCGGGCGGGCTCAGAGGCACATCGCCGTTCAAACGGGGTCGGCCGGCACTCCCGCTCCCCTCCCCCGGGGGGAGGGCCAGGGTGGGGGCCGCGTCTGTCACGCGCGTCAGCCCATTTGGATCACGCGGGGCTCAGTAGGGCATCGGGTTTGCGCGGTGCGCGGCGTCGAGCTCGGTCATGATCTCGGCGTCCAGCACCAGATCCTTGCCGTCCAGGATGATCTGCAGCTGCTCCATATCGGTGGCGCCAAAGATTGGCGACACCGGGAATGGCCGCTGGCAGCACCACGCCAACGCCATATGCACCGGGTGCAACCCGTGTTTGGCGGCGATGTCCAGATAGGCCTGGGTCACACCCAGCACGCGGTCCGACATGCGCCCGCCCATGCCGGCGTTGATCGACATGCGCGACGCATCGGGTACCGCGCCCCCTTGATATTTGCCGGTCAAAAATCCCGCGGCCAAAGGGGAGAAGGCCAGCAACGTGACCTGCTCGTTATGGCTCAGCTCTGCCATGTCAGTGTCGTAGAGGCGGCACAGCAGCGAATATTCGTTCTGCATGGTCTCAACGCGGGGCGCGTCCATGCGCTCGGCAACCTTTAGCCATTGCGCGGTGCCCCAGGCGCTTTCATTCGACAGGCCAAAGTGCCGGATCTTGCCCTCGGCGACCAACGCCTTCAGCGCGCCCAGCACGTCTTCCATATGCGCAATCGTGGCGGATTTGTCCTGCCCGGAGGGGTCATATGTCCAGTTCTGGCGGAACATGTAGCTGCCCCGGTTGGGCCAGTGCAGCTGGTAAAGGTCGATATAGTCGGTCTGCATCCGCTTGAGCGAGCCTTCAACGGCTTCCCGGATGGTTTTCGACGAAATCGCCTCCCCGTCCCGAATGTAGTTGCCCGCGCCCGCGCATTTGGTGGCGATCACCACCGCGTCGCGCCGCCCGCGCGCGGCCAGCCAGGTGCCGATGATCGCTTCGGTCTTGCCCGCGTTTTCCTTGTTCATCGGGTTGACCGGGTAGGCCTCGGCGGTGTCGATGAAGTTGATGCCTGCGTCCAGCGCCGCGTCGATCTGCGCGTGCCCGCCCGCCTCCGAGGTTTGGGTGCCCCATGTCATGGAGCCCAGGCACAGCTGGGAAACGGAAATGTCGGTCGCGCCAAGGGGGATGGTTTTCATCTGAAAATGCCTCTCAATTCGGGGGAAACTGTTGCCCGTAAGCTAACGCGTTGACCGACGGGGGCAAGCACACACTGGGGCAATCACACACAGGGAGGTGAAACGCCGTGATCGCATATTTCGGCCCGCTCGCGTGTTTTCAAGCTACGATGCCCACAACCCCGAAGGATATTCCCCATGATCAAAGCACTTCTGACCGCCCTCGCCCTGACCCTGCCCGCCACGGTCATCGCCGCCCCCGTGGCCTACGCGCTGGAGGCCGCCAAGTCGCAGGTGGGCTTCGTGTTCAAGCTCAACAATGCGGACGCCAAAGGCAGCATGCCGATCAAATCGTCCAACATCACCATCGACACCGCGGCGCTGCAGCGCTCATCGGTGGATGTCACGGTGGATGTGCGCCGCGCGCGCACCGGCTTCATCTTCGCCACCGAGGCCCTGAAAGGGGCCAGCGTGCTCAACGCCCGGAAATTCGGCACCATCCGGTTTGTGTCGACCCGCATCCGGCTGAACGGGGCGGGCAACCTGGCCGATGGAGCCAAGATTGACGGCAACCTGACCATCCGCGGCGTCACCCGGCCGGTGACGCTGAACGCCGCCCTCTTCCGGCAACGCGGCACCGAGGCGGGCGACCTGTCCAAACTCAGCTTCCGGCTGAACGGCACCGTCAGCCGCAGCGCCTTCGGGGCGACGGGCTACGGCGACCTGGTTGATGACACGATCCGGCTCGATATCGTGGCCCGGGTCAAAAGCTGAGCGGGTCAAAAGCCAGAAACGACGCCCGCCGTCGAAAAACCGCTAGCGGCCCCGTGCGGGCCGTGATCTAGCTGGGGCGAACCAAACCCGCATCACAACCGGATCCAGCACCCCCATGCGCTTGCTCATCTCCTTCGCCGCGCTGTTTGTGTCCGTGATCTTGCTGCAGCTCAGCTCCGGCGCGGTAGGCCCGCTGGACGCGTTGTCCGGCCTCTCGCTCGACTTTTCCACGCAGCAGGTGGGGCTTCTGGGCTCGGCGCATTTTGTGGGCTTTTTCGTCGGCTGCTGGTGGGCGCCGCGCCTGATGGGGTCGGTCGGCCATTCCCGCGCATTTGCGGCCTTCACCGCCGCGGGGGCTATCGGCCTTTTGGCGCATATGCTGGTCATCGACCCCTATGCCTGGGCCCTGATGCGCGTCGCGTCGGGCATTTGCGTGGCGGGGTGCTACACGGTGATCGAGGCCTGGCTGAACGCAAAGGTCACCAACACGACACGCGGCCGGGCCATGGGCACCTACCGCATCGTTGACATGGGTGGGTCGCTGGTGGCGCAGCTGATGATCGGGGTGCTGGAGCCCGCCTCCTACGTGTCCTACAACCTGCTGGCGCTCTTGTGCTGCGCCGCGATCCTGCCCCTGACGCTGACCAAGGCCAGCCAGCCCGACACGCCCGAGGCCCCGCGTTTGCGCCCGAAACTGGCCTGGGCAATGTCGCCGCTGGCCGTGGCGGGGGTGATGGTCGCGGGCCTGACTTCGGCGGCGTTCCGGATGGTCGGGCCGATCTATGGCCAGGAGGTGGGCCTTGGCGCCGAACAAATCGGCTATTTCCTGGCCGCCTTCGTGCTGGGCGGGGCCATGGCGCAATACCCGGCCGGCTGGGCGGCCGATAAATATGACCGCCGCTGGGTGCTGATCTGGTTGTCGGGGGTGTCGATGCTGGCATGCGGGGCAACGGTGGGCCTTGCGGGCGGCGGCACGCAGGCCGTGATGTTTTCCGCGTTCCTGTTCGGTTTCACGACCTTCCCCATCTTCTCGGTGGCCGCGGCGCACGCGCATGACTTCGCGACCTCCGAGCAACGGGTAGAACTCTCCGCCGCGCTGATGTTCTTCTACGCCATCGGCGCGATTGCCTCGCCGCTGGTCGCCTCCAGCCTGATCGACGCGTTCGGCCCGGAGGCGCTGTTCATTCTGATCTCCGCGGGCCACGGGCTGTTGATCGTCTTCGGCCTCAGCCGCATGAAGGTGCGCCGGACCGTCGATGACCGCACCCCCTACGCCTACACCCCGCGCACCTCCTTCACCATTGGCCGCTTGCTCAGGCGTCACCGCGACGGCGCCTAGTTTCATCTTGGCAAAAATATGCAAGGGCCCCGCTGGAAAGCCGCGCGGCCTTGCGGTACATGGGCCGGACCTGAACCAAGAAGGCGCGTCTCATGGCTCGTATCCTCATCACCTCGGCGATCCCCTATATCAACGGGATCAAGCATCTGGGCAACCTGGTGGGCTCGCAGCTGCCCGCCGATCTCTATGCCCGCTACATGCGCGCGCGCGGCCATGAGGTGATGTTCATCTGCGCCACGGACGAGCATGGCACCCCAGCCGAGCTTGCCGCCAAGAAGGCCGGCAAACCGGTGGCCGAATTCTGCGCCGAGATGCATGAGGTGCAGGCCAAAATCGGCGCGGGCTTCGGGCTGTCCTTTGACCATTTCGGCCGCTCGTCCTCGCCGCAAAACCATGCGCTGACCCAAGCCTTTGCTGGGCAGTTGGCGGATGAGGGATTGATCGAGGAAGTGTCCGAACAACAGGTCTACTCCAACGCCGACGGCCGTTTCCTGCCGGATCGCTACATTGAAGGCACCTGCCCCAATTGCGGCTACGACAAAGCCCGCGGCGACCAATGCGAGAACTGCACCAAGCAGCTGGACCCCACTGATCTGATCGAGCCACGCTCCGCCATCTCCGGCTCCACCGATCTGGAGGTGCGCGACACCAAGCACCTGTATCTCAAGCAGTCCCAGCTGAAGGACAAGCTGTCGGCATGGATCGACAGCAAGACGGATTGGCCCGTTCTCACCACGTCGATCGCCAAGAAGTGGCTGCATGACGGCGACGGGCTGCAAGACCGCGGCATCACCCGCGATCTGGACTGGGGCGTGCCGGTCAAACGCGGCACCGAGGACTGGCCCGGCATGGAAGGCAAGGTTTTCTACGTCTGGTTCGACGCGCCCATCGAATACATCGCGGCCACCCATGAATGGGCCGACAAAACCGGCGGCGACTGGGAACGCTGGTGGCGCACCGACAAGGGCGCGGATGACGTGAAATACGTGCAATTCATGGGCAAGGACAACGTGCCATTCCACACGCTCAGCTTCCCCGCCACGATCATGGGGTCGAATCAGCCATGGAAGCTGGTCGATTACATCAAATCGTTCAACTACCTCAATTATGATGGCGGGCAGTTCTCCACCTCCCAAGGGCGCGGCATCTTCCAGGATCAGGCGCTTGAGATTTTGCCCGCGGATTATTGGCGCTGGTGGCTGCTCAGCCACGCGCCGGAAAACTCCGACGCCGAATTCACCTGGGAGGCGTTCCAGACGGATGCCAACAAGGACCTCGCCGACGTGCTGGGCAATTTCGTCTCGCGCGTTACCAAGTTCTGCCGCTCCAAATTCTCAGAGGCCCTGCCCGAGGGCGGCGCGTATGGCGAGGCCGAAACCAGGCTCATCGCCGATCTCACCACCAAAATCCGCGCCTACGAGACCCATATGGCCGACATGGACGTGCGCAAGGCGGCAAACGAGCTGCGCGGCATCTGGGTGGCGGGCAACGAATACCTGCAGGCCGAGGCGCCGTGGACCGTCTTCAAAACCGACCCCGAGCGCGCCGCGATGCAAATCCGCCTCGCCCTCAACCTGATCCGCGTCTACGCCGTGCTGTCCGCGCCCTTCATCCCGGACGCCGCCGCCAAAATGCTGTCGGGGATGAACACGCTCGACACCAGCTGGCCTGACGACGTGAACGTCGCGCTAACGGCGCTGCCCGCTGGACATGCATTCACCGTGCCCGAGGTGCTGTTTGCCAAAATCACCGACGATGAGCGCGAGGAATGGGCCCAACGTTTCGCAGGCACGCGGGACTGATCGCTTCTTTCTGCTCTAAATATGCAAAAGCGTTGCGCCAACCCCAGGCGCTGCGCCCGCATGGTTAACCATCCGCTCATTCCAACGCGCTAAACCCGCTCTCGGATCCAGCGGGGCCTCTCACGCCGCGCAAAGACAGAACGGGACTGCGGCAGTTCGTTTGGGCTGCCTTGCACCCTCCGGAGACAGGCAAGGCCGGTCGGGGCCAAAACCCCGGCGGGAACCGCGCCCCCCCATGTCGATCAGGGTGGCGCCACCTTTCTTCCTTCACTGCACGAGACAACGACCCCACCGCCCAGCCCCAAGGCTGGCGCGGCGCAAGGTGTGCCTCAGCCTTTCAGGCGGGTGACGGTGCCGCGATAGGCGCGGCAAACCGGCTCTCCAAGCTTGGCCGGACGCCCCTTGTCCCCCGCCAACCCTTGCGCCCGCTGGCGCACGAAGATGTGGCGCAGCGCCGGCCCGTCCTTTGACCCCGCAAGCGCCCATGCGCCGCTGTTGCACATCGCAAACACCACCGGACGGCCACGGTCGAACCATTTCGCGTGGCGCACATCGCTCATCGACTGCCGCCCGGTCAGACCGGGCCGGTCGGGGTCATAATTGGCGGGCACGACGATGGCGTAGGCGGTGCAGTCCCCCGGCCCCTCCTGCTCGCAATACGCGCGGGCCTCGGTATGGGCCTCCGCCAGGGAATGGCGGCCAGCGGCCCAGCCGAAATGGCCCGATTTGCCCACGTAAAACGCCCCGAAAAATGTCTGGCGCTGAAAGTTACCGTTGAAGACGCGGCCTGCCTTGGGGCTTAGATGGCCGTCCCCCACCCGTTCCAAAACCGCGTCCGCGTCATATAGCGTCAGGTCGGCCTGTTCCGGCCCGGTGGCAACCCAAAGGAGAACCAGCGCGAAAAACACCGACGCAATCCATGTCCCGAACCGTCTCATAAAATGCTGCGCCCACCTCTCAATGCCCGTGCAGCAAACGACGAAGCTGGCCCGAAGTCCAGCGCTACACTGGCGGCAACGTGACTTGACCCCGGCGCGCCCGCGACATTTGGTGGCGGTATGAGACTGCTCGCCCTCGCCCTGATCTGCGCTCCGTCATTGGCCGCGGCCACTTGCCCGCCCCTTCCCGCGCGCAGCGCCGCGCAGGACCAGCTGATGGAACAGGTCCGCGCCGCCGGCACCGAGACGCTGGCGCAAGAGCTGAACACCAGGCTCTGGGAGATTTGGACCACCGCGCCCGACGCTGCGGCGCAGGAGATGCTGGACAGCGGCATGTCACGCCGCGCCTCCTTTGACTTTCTCGGCGCCAAGGCGTCGTTCGACGCGCTGATCGCTTATTGCCCGCATTACGCCGAGGGCTACAACCAACGCGCCTTTGTCAGCTTCCTGCGGGAGGATTACCCCGCCGCGCTGGTTGATCTGGACAAAACGCTGGAGATCACGCCCGACCATATCGGAGCGGCCTCCGGCAAGGCGCTGACGTTGCTCAGGATGGGCCGCGACGTGGAAGGCCAGCTGGCGCTGCGCCACGCGCTGACCATGAACCCCTGGCTGCCGGAGCGGTTTCAGCTCAAGGCCATGGAAGACGTGCGGGGCGCGGGTTCCGACACCGACCTGTGAGGCCGCTCCAAGTCACGGGCGCTCTTGCCAATCCGACAGGGCATGATACTCCATCCGCAAACCATCGCGGGCGTGATGGAATGGTAGACATAGCAGACTTAAAATCTGTGGGGCATAGCCCGTGGGGGTTCAAGTCCCCCCGCCCGCACCACCTTTTATTGTGCTACCGCGCGGAGCGCCACTTGAGCACTGGTTTGGTTCGAGGTTTGTCCTCTCACCTGCACCAACCTGCCCAATAGGGCACCCCCGTCACAGGCAGGCCAGCAGCAGCTTGGTCGTGTTTTCCCTGGTCATTTCAACCGGGTTGCCGCCGGTGCTGGGGTCGGCCAATGCGCCCGCGACGATGCGGTCGATATCAGGGTTTTCCACGCCAAGACCGGCCAACGTCTTTGGAATGCCAAGCGAGGCATTCAGCGCGTCAACATAGGCGCAAAACCCGTCAAATCCGCCCGCGATCCCGAGGTAGTTTGCCGCCTGCCCTAGACGGTCCGCAATCTCGGGTTTGTTGAACTGCAGCACCGCCGGCATGCACACCGCATTCGTGGTGCCGTGATGGGTGTGATACATCGCCCCGATCGGGTGGGACAGCGCGTGAATGGCGCCCAGCCCCTTTTGGAACGCCGTGGCCCCCATCGCGGCGGCGGACATCATATGGGCGCGGGCCTCGATATCGGCGCCGTCCGCATAGGCGCGGGGCAGATATTCCTTGACCAGCCGCATGCCCTCAAGCGCCATGCCTTGCGACATGGGGTGGTAATGGGGCGAGCAGAACGCCTCCACGCAATGGGCGAACGCGTCAAGGCCGGTCCCGGCGGTGATGAATGCGGGCATGCCGACGGTCAGTTCGGGGTCGCAAATCACCACGCTGGGCAGAAATTTCGGGTGGAAGATGATCTTCTTCTCCTCGGTCACCGAGTTGGTGATGACCGAGGCGCGCCCCACCTCTGACCCGGTTCCCGCCGTCGTTGGCACGGCCACAATCGGGGCAATGGCATCGGCGTCGGCGCGGGTCCACCAGTCGCCGATATCCTCGAAATCCCAAAGCGGGCGGGTCTGGCCCGCCAGAAACGCCACCAGCTTGCCAAGGTCCAGTCCGGAGCCGCCGCCAAAGGCAACCACCCCGTCATGGCCGCCAGCTTTGAAGGCCTCCACACCGGCGGCGGCGTTCTTTTCATTGGGGTTCGGGTCCACATCGGCAAAGATCGCGCGGCTCAGCCCGGCGGCCTCCAGCAGGTCCAGCGTCCGGGTGGTGATGTCCATGTTGGCAAGCCCGCGATCCGTGACCAGCAGCGGCCTTGTGATCCCGGCGGCCGCGCAGGCATCGGCAATTTCGCTGATACGGCCTGCGCCAAAGCGGATGGCGGTGGGGTATGACCAGTTGGCGGTGATGCTCATGTCTTTCAGGCTCTCTTCAGGTGGTATGATTTTGGGCGGGTCAGGTTGTGATAGCCGATGACGGACAGCCCGCCGCCGCGGCCGGTATCCTTGCAGCCGGTCCAGCACAGCCCGGGATCAAGGTAGTCGGCGCGGTTCATGAACACGGTGCCGGTATCGATCTGATCGGCAATGGCCTCCGCCCGCGCCGCGTCCTGCGTCCACAGCGACGCCGTCAGCCCGAAGTCGCTGTCATTCATCAGCGCGATCGCCTCGGCATCGTCCTTGACGGGCATGATGCCCACAACGGGGCCGAAGCTTTCTTCGTGCATCACGCGCATATCGTGGGTCACGCCGGTCAGGATTTGCGGCATCAGATACGCGCCGCCATCCTGCGGGAAGGTCGCCGGGTCGACATGCACCGTCGCCCCGTCTGCTACCGCGTCGGCTACCTGCCCGCGCACCGCATCGGCGAAGCGGACATGCGCCATCGGCCCCAGCGTTGTGGCCGGGTCCAGCGGATTGCCAAGCGTATAGCCGTTCACAATGGCCACGGCCTTGTCGACGAACTCCGCAAACAGGCTGTCTTGCACGTAGATGCGTTCGATCCCGCAGCAGCATTGGCCCGAGTTGAACATCGCCCCGTCAATCAGCGTGTCGACCGCCGCGTCAAGGTTTGCGTCCTCCATCACGTAGCCGGGGTCCTTGCCGCCAAGCTCAAGCCCGAGGCCGGTAAACGTGCCGCTGGCCGCGGCCTCCATCGCTTTGCCGCCCCCGACTGAGCCGGTGAAATTCACGAAGCCGAACGCGCGCCCCGCAATCAGCGCCGAGGTGGTCTGGTGGTCAAGAAACACGTTTTGAAAGACGTCTTCGGGGATGCCTGCCGCGTGAAAGGCCCGCGCCATGCGTTCCCCCACCAGCGGGGTCTGCGACGCGTGTTTCAGCATCACCGCATTGCCCGCGATCAACGCGGGCGCGACGGTGTTGATCGCCGTCATGTAGGGGTAGTTCCAAGGTGCGACGACCAGAACCAGCCCATGCGGCACCCGTTTGATCACCCGGCGGAAGGCGTCGCTGTCTTCGACCTCGATCGGGGCGAGCGCGTCTTGCGCAATTTGCGCCATGTAGCTTGCCCGCTCGTCAAAGCCGCCGAATTCGCCGCCATAGCGGATCGGGCGGCCCATTTGCCATGCCAGCTCGGGCACGATCTCGTCATTCATCTCGCCCACGGCGGCGACGCCCGCCTGAACCAATGCGATGCGCTCGGCCAGAGGGCGCGCCGCCCATGCGGTTTGCGCCGCTTTGGCCCGCGCGACGGCGCGTTCGGCATCTGCCTGCCCCAGCGTTTCGCGTGTCGCATAAACCGACCCGTCAATCGGCGAGATACATTCCAAACTCATCAGCCTAAGCCCTTTCAAAGCCGCGCGCGATTTCCCAATCGGTGACGACGCGGTCAAATTCTTCCTGCTCCCATTCGGCGGCGCGGGTGTAGTGGTCCACCACGTCATCGCCCAGCGCCTCGCGCAAAAAGCCCGAGCCGCGCAGCGTTTGCGTGGCCGCACGCAGCGTCTGCGGAATGTCCGCCGCCTTTTGGTCCTCGTAGACGTCGCCGGTCGTGGCGGGCGCCAGGTCCAGCTTGTCCTCGATGCCTTTGATGCCGGCGGCCAGCATGACGGCCTGCGCCAGATAGGGGTTCAGGTCCGAGCCGCCGATACGGCATTCCACCCGCACCCCTTTGGTGCCCTCGCCGCACAGGCGGAAGCCGGCGGTGCGGTTGTCAACCGACCAGACGGTTTTCGTGGGCGCAAAAGTGCCCTTCGCGAAACGTTTGTAGCTGTTGACATAGGGGGCCAGAAAATAGGTGTAATCAGGCGCGTATTTGATCAGCCCCGCCATGTAGTGGCCCATCACATCCGACATGCCGTGCTTGGCGGAGGCCTCAAAAAACGCGGGCTTGCCGTCCGTCCAGAGCGACTGGTGCACGTGGCTGGAGGACCCGACGCGGTCCTTGTGCCATTTGGGCAGGAAGGTCGCGGCGCGCCCCTGCTGCCATGCAATTTCCTTGATCGCGTGTTTCGCGATGGAATGGTGGTCGGCGCAATCGAGCGCGGGGGCGTAGCGGATGTTCAGCTCTTCCTGCCCGGCCTCGGCCTCCCCCTTGGAATTCTCGATGGGCAGCCCCGCGGCGTAGAGGTGGTTGCGCACCGGCCGCATCACGCCCTCTTCCTTGGTGGTCTGCAGAATGTGGTAATCTTCGTTATAGCCGCTGATCGGCTCAAGAACTCGGTAACCGCCCTTGCGGATGTCGTCAAAGCTCTGCTCGAACAGGAAGAATTCAAGTTCGGTCGCCATCATGGCCTCAAAGCCCAGCGCCTCCAACCGGGCAATCTGGCGTTTGAGGATCGCGCGGGGCGCGTGTGGCACGTCCGCATGCGTGTGGTGATCAAGTATGTCGCACAGCACCATCGCGGTGCCCTCCAGCCACGGCACGGGGCGAATGGTCGCCAGATCGGGCTTCATGACATAGTCGCCATACCCAGATTGCCAGCTGGTCGAGGCGTAGCCGTCGGGCGTCGCCATCTCGAGATCGGTGGCCAGCAGGTAGTTGCAGCAATGGGTTTCCTCAAACGAGGTCTCCACAAAATTCGCGCCGTGAAAGCGTTTGCCCATCAGGCGGCCCTGCATATCCACGAAACAGGCGAGAACGGTGTCGATGGCCCCGTCCGCAACGCTGGCCTTCAGCTCGTCAAATGTCATCAATCCGGGCATGTCTGTTCAACTTTCTATCGGGGGATAGGGGCGACGGGTCGGTCGCCCCCATGATGCGCAGTCAGGATCAGCCGTAGCGATACGGGCGGCCCGCTTTGATCATATCTGCATTATACTTCTTGAAGATATCAACCACGCGGCGCTTCACGTCGGATTCTGCCGCGATTTCCTCCCAGAACTCCTGAGCCGCGGCTTCAACCGTCGCCCATTCCTCGTCGGGGATGGTGGTCAGCTCCATCTTGGTGCCGTTCACGCGCAGGTTGGCCTCGCCGCCCCAGTACCACCACTGGCGGTAGTAATGCGACTGGTCGCAGCAGACGCGGAACAGGGTTTGCAGGTTCTCCGGCAGCTCGTTCCAGCGGTCCATATTGGCAAAGAATGACCCCGCCCAGGCGCCCGAGATGTTGTTGGTCAGGAAGTAGTTGGTCACGTCGGCCCAGCCGACGGTGTAATCCTCGGTGATGCCCGACCACGCGATGCCGTCAAGCTCACCGGTTTGCACCGCCACCTCGATGTCTTCCCATGGCAGGTTCACCGGCACGACGCCAAACTGGCTCATGAAACGGCCGGCGGTCGGGAAGGTGAAGATGCGTTTGCCTTTGAGATCTTCGAGCGAGCGGATCGGGTCCTTGGTGGCAAAGTGGCACGGGTCCCACGCGCCGGCAGAGATATGTTTGACCCCGACCTTGGAGTATTCCTCGTCCCAGATCTCGTTCAGGCCGTATTGGTTGAACAGCACTGGCACGTCGAGCGAGTAGCGCGACCCGAACGGGAAATACCCGCCGAACACGGTCACGTCGGTGGGCGAGGCCATCGAGTCGTCATCGGATTGAACCGCGTCAATCGTGCCGCGCTGCATGGCCTGAAACAGCTCGCCCGTCGGCACCAGCTGGTCGGCAAAGAACAGCTCGATCTGCATGCGGTCGCCCGCGATCTTGTTGAACATCTCAACTGCCGGAACGATCACTTCGGCGGCCAGTGAGGCCCCCGCATAGGTCTGCATCCGCCATTTGATCGTGCTTTGCGCAAGCGCCGGTGTCGCGAGCGCCGCTGCGGGCGCAATCGCCGCCCCTTGGATAAACTTACGTCTTGAAGTCATAGCTTTTCTCCTTCGTTGAAATTGGCGTCCGCTTTGGTTGCGGCTCTGGTTAAATTGAATTGGAATTACGGCTCCATCTTTTGGCCTCGGTCATTCGAAAAACGTGGCAGTTCCGGTCGGCGGAGTTAGCCCCCATGGCGGTCATCTCCCGTACACATATTCAGGCAACCACAGCGCGATGCCGGGGAAGGCCATGACCAGCGCCAGGGCCGCCACCATGATCAGAACAAAGGGCGTGATTGACGCGTATATGTCGCGCAGCGAAATTTCGGGCGGGGCCATGGCGCGCATCAGGAACAGGTTGTAGCCAAAGGGCGGCGTCATATACGCGATCTGCGTGGTGATGGTGTACAGGATGCCGTACCAGATCAGGTCGAACCCAAGCGCGCCGACCAGCGGCACATAGAGCGGCGCCACAATCACCAGCATCGCCGTGTCGTCCAGGAACGTGCCCATCAGGATGAAGCTCAGCTGCATCAGGATCAGGATCATCCACGGGCTGAGATTCAACCGCTCGGTGAAGACGCTTTCAATCGCCTTGACCGCGCCCAGCCCGTCAAACACCGCCCCAAAGGCGAGCGCCGCCAGGATGATCCACATGAACATGCAGGTGATCCCAAGGGTGTTGCGCACCGAGTTCTCGAATACCTCTCTGGTCATCCGGCCCTTCAGCACCGCCGCAGTGAACGCCGCGAGCGCCCCGATGGCGGAGCTTTCCACCAGCGACGTCCAGCCGTTCACGAAAGGCACCATCATGGTTGCGAAGATGACCACCGGCAGCAGCCCCGCGCGCAGCAGGCGCAGCTTCTCGGCGCGGGGTATGGAGCGCTCCTCCTCGTCCAGCACCGGCCCCAACACCGGGTTCACCCGGCAGCGCACCGCAATGTAGATGACAAAGAGCGCGGCCATCATCAGCCCCGGGACAACCCCGGCCAGCCACAGCTGCCCCACCGGCTGGCGCGCGATCATTGCGTATAGCACCAGCACCACCGAGGGCGGCACCAGGATGCCCAGGCTGGACCCCGCCTGGATCACCCCCGTCACCATCCGCTTGTCATACCCGCGCTTCAACAGCTCAGGCAGCGCAATGGTGGCCCCAATGGCCATGCCCGCCACGCTCAGCCCGTTCATCGCCGAGATCAGAACCATCAGGCCAATCGTGCCGATGGCCAACCCGCCCCGCAGGCCGCCCATCCAGACATGAAACATCCGGTAGAGATCATCGGCGATCTTGCTCTCGGACAACACGTAGCCCATGAAAATGAACATCGGCAGCGTCAGCAGCGGGTACCACTTCATCAGCTTCATGGCGGCGGCGAAGCCAATGTCAAACCCGCCCCGATCGCCCCACAGCAAAAGCGCCGCCACAACGGCGACGAAGCCAATGGCCCCAAAGACCCGCTGCCCGGTCAGCAGCATCAGCATCATGGACGAAAACATCAAGGTGGCGATCAATTCGTAGCTCATCAGATCGCCTCGCCCCGCAACCGCAGCACGTCCTTCAACAGCTCCGAGATGCATTGCAGCAGCATCAGAAACATCCCCAGGATCATGATCGACTTGACCGGCCACAGATATGGCCGCCACGCCGTTGACGAACGCTCCATCCGGCCGAGTTCTTCTGAGCCGGTCAACAGCCCGCCGAAGTAAGAGAACGGCTCGGTCCCCCAATAACCCAGCGAATAGGCGGTTGAGCTGATCGCCCCGTAGAGCAGCACCGCGAGGTAGAAGATCAGGAACAGCACGGTGACCAGATCGAACCACGCCTTCTTGCGCGGCGACCACTCCCCGTAGAGCAGGTCCATGCGCACGTTGGAGCCAAGCTGCAACGAGTACGGGCCCCCAAGGATGTAGTAGGCCACCATCACAAATTGCGCCATTTCCAACGTCCAGAGCGACGGCAGGAAGAAGGTCTTGCTGATCGACGACCACAGCAAAATCCCCATCAGCACAAAGATGAAATACATCATCAGCCGCCCGACGCGGTAGTTTGCGGCGTCAACGGCCCGGATATAGCCCCGCATCACGCCCGACATTGCACACCCCCCGCGGCCCCGACATGGGCGCATGCCGCTGCAATCCATGACGCCAACATGTCAGCCATGGCGTCCTGCTGCGCGGCGGTCTCGATCAGGTCATTGCGCATCTCCAACATGACGTTGAGATGCCCCTGCCCTATCGCGTGTTCCTTGAGCGTGTGGGTCACGCCATGCTCCGGCCCGTAGGGCGCGTTGCGCTGCACATTGGCTTGCGTGTAGGCGGCGGCGGTGTGCAGCATCGCATCCGCCAACCGGGTGTCGCTGTCATGCAGGACGCCAATTTCAACCGCCCTGCGCGCGCCGTGGTAGACCGGCGTAAAGCTGTGGATGGTGATCAGGATCGGGTCCGTGACCCGCGCGATCTGCGCCCGCAGGGCGGAATGGAACGGGTGGTAAAAATCTGCCGCGCGCGCGGCGCGCTGGGACTGGGTCAGGTCCGCATTGCCGGGCACATCGACCACCTCGCTGCGGGCGGGCATCGCGTCGGGCGCGCTGGGCGGGCGGTTGCAATCATAGACCAGCCGCGACACGCCACCGGCGATCAACGCCGCATCCAGCCGGTCTGCAAGGCGGCTGGCCACCCCCATCGCGCCGGGATCCCATGCGGCATGGCTTTGGCGTTGCTCGGGCGACAGCCCCAGCGCATCAAAGGACGCCGGAATATGGTTGGAGGCATGTTCGCACACAAGCACAACGCAGGACGACCCGTCCGGGTTTATCGGCACAACATAGCCCTGCAATGCATCGATGTGGTTCAGTGACATGCGTCCCCCGTGCCGGTAAACGTCTTGCCAAATGGCGTATCTGTCAACATATTTGTGAAAAATTTATCACATAATCTGCCGTGTTGTTATTTTTTCGATCAAAAGCGAGGCATCTTTGATGAGCGAAGCCAGTCTGACGATCTCGGATCGCATCCAGAACCAGTTTGACGACCTCACCCGGGCGGAGCGGCAGCTGGCGCATTCCATTCTGGAAAATTACCCCGCCTCCGGCCTGGGGCCGCTGAGCGCATTGGCCAAAGACGCCAAAGTCTCGGTGCCCACGGTCGCGCGGATGGTGCAGAAACTGGGCTTCAACGGCTACCCCGAATTCCAGACCGAGCTGCGCGAAGAGCTGAAAGCCAAGGCCAAAGGCCCGATCGCCAAGCATGACACCTGGGCGGGCGGCGCCCCGTCCGAGCATATCCTGAACCGCTTTACCGACGCCGTGATCGACAACATCCGGCATACGCTGGGACAAATCGACCCCGACGATTTCGACGCCGCCTGCGCGATGTGCGCCGACCCCGACCGCCATCTCTACATCGTGGGGGGCCGCATCACCCACACGCTGGCGGAGTATCTGTTTCTGCATATGCAGGTCATCCGGCCGCAGATCACCCATATCCAGTCGACCTCGAACGCGTGGCCGCATTATCTGCTGGACGTCAAGGAGGGCGACGTGTTCATCATTTTCGACATGCGCCGCTACGAGAACAACACCCTGAAGCTGGCCGAGATGGCCCATGCCAAAGGCGCGAAACTGATCCTGTTCACGGACCAATGGCGATCCCCGGTGCATCAATTGGCCGATATCAGCCTCAGCAGCCGCATCGTGGCCCCCTCCGCCTGGGATTCCGCCGCCACGCCGCTGCTGCTGGTGGAGGCGATGATTTCAGCGGTGCAAAACCTGACCTGGGGCGACACCAAAGACCGGATGGAGGCGCTGGAGGACATGTTCGACCAGACAAAACTGTTCCGCAAATTCACCTAAGGGTGCCCCACCAAGGCGCGACCGCTACAGCCGCGCAGCTTTCCGCGCCTGCAGGGCGGCATGGCTTCGCACCGCTGAATAGCGGTCAATGGCAACCGCCGCCAACAGGACTGAGCCGCGCACCACGTCGTAGATATAGGGCGACGCGTTCATCAGGTTCAGGCCGTTGTCGATCAGCACCAGAAACACCGCGCCGATCACTGATCCGATCACCGTGCCCGACCCGCCCGTAAGCTTCGTGCCGCCAAGGATCACCGCCGCAATGACCGTGAACTCTATCCCGATGCCGATGCCCGATTGCAGCCCGCCGACGCGCGCCAGCAAGATCAGCGCCGCAATGCCCGTCACCAACCCGCTGAACGCGTAGACCGCAACGGTCACGCGGCCCACCGGCAGGTTGGTTTCCATGGCTGAGCGTTCCGAGTTTCCGATTGCGCGGGCGTAGACGCCAAGCCGCGTACGGCTCAGCACATAGACGCCCACGATCACCACAACCGCCAGGATCAGAATAGGCACAGGAATGTTCAGAATGCGCCCATTGCCCAGGAAACCCATCTCGCGCGGGACGGGGATGTTTTGCGCCCCCGTCAGGTGGATCGCCGCGCCGCGATAAATCGAGTAGGTGGCCAGCGTTGTGATCAAGGGCGACACCCGGAACCTTATGATGAGCCACCCGTTCAGCGCGCCAAGCCCCGTCGCGCATAGGATGGTCACGAAGAACGACAGAAAGTAGTTTTCGGTGTCGAGCATCAGTTGTGCAAACAAGGCCGACGTCAAAAAGAGGATCGCCCCGACCGAAATGTCGATGCCCGCGGTCAAGATGATGAAGGTCATGCCCACAGCCATGATGGCGGTGACGCTTGACTGCATGAGGATGGCCTGAAAATTCGACAAGGTCAGAAACACCGGCGAGGCCACCGACAAGACGCCCGCCAGCACAATGGTGGCCAACGCAACCGCGACCCATTTTTGGCGCGACATCAGGGATTTCAGGGCATCAAGCGTCATGGCTGCTTCCTTCGCGCGAACTTGCCGCCATCGAGATAATGGCCACGCTGTCGTAGTTCTCGCGCTGCACCTCCCCCACGATCCACCCCTTGCGCATGACAAGCAACCGGTGCGTGATATGCAGCAGCTCAGGCAAATCCGAGGACACGATCAGGATGGCTTTTCCCGACCGGGCCAGATCGGCAATTGCTTCGTGAATGTCGAACTTGGCGCCGATATCGACGCCCTTTGTCGGCTCGTCAAAGATCAGGATGTCCGGGTTCATCGACAGCCAGCGGCCCAGCAACACCTTCTGCTGGTTGCCCCCCGATAGGTCACTGACGTGGTTTTCGATATGCGGGACCGAGATGTTCATGTCCTCGACCATGCCGGCCGCCTTGGCCTTTTCGCCCCGGAAACCGATGCCGCGCATGGCGCGCTTGACGTAATTTGCAATCGCGGAGGCCGACAGGTTTTCGCGCACGGGGCGGTTGAGGAACAATCCGTTGGTGCGGCGGTCCTCAGTGACATAGCACAGGCCCTGCGCCTTCATCCCCGCCACAGTGCGTGGCACAACTTCCCCGTCGATCAGCACGTCGCCCGTTGCCTGCCGCAGGCCAAAAATGGCCTCGGCGATCTCGGTGCGCCCTGCCCCCATCAGCCCCGCGATGCCCAGAATTTCGCCGCGGTTCACGGTGAAACTGACATCGCGGAAATCCGGCGAGGACAGCCCCCGCACCTCCAGCGCCGGTGTTTGCGTGGGCGCGGCCAATGCGACCTGCGCGTCCTCGATGGTGCGGCCCACCATCATTTCTTCCAACGCCCGTTGGGTGACATCTTCCAACCTGCCGTGGCCCACCTGCTGGCCATCGCGCAACACGACGAAGCTGTCGCAGACGCGGTAGATCTCCTCCATGAAATGCGAGATGAAGATGATCGACAGCCCGCGCTCCTTCAACTTATCGATGATCGCGAACAGCTTTTCGCGTTCGACCGCCGTCAGGGAGGTCGTCGGTTCATCGAGGATCAGCACGTTATCGGCATGCAGCAGCGCCTTGGCGATTTCCACCACCTGCTGCTTGCCCGCGCCCAGCGTTTCGACCAGGGCCCGCGGGTCGATGTCGATCCCTAGAAAATTGATCTGTTCCTGGGCAATACGTCCCGCCTGTGACCAGTCCACCCGCGCGGCGGAGCCCGGCAGATCGGAGACGCAGATATTTTCAGCGACGCTGAGCGATCCGAACAAGGACAGCTCCTGGTGAACCGCAGAAATGCCGTGTTCAGACGCGGTGACTTTCGCCACCTGCTGCCCGGCGATGGTGATCTGGCCGCCGGTCGGTTGCAGCAATCCGCATAGCATGTTCTTGGTCGTGGACTTCCCAGCGCCGTTTTCGCCCACCAGCGCCAGAACCTCGCCCGGCCTGAGGTCAAAGGCGACGTCGGCGACGACCGTTTTGTCCCCGAAGGTTTTCGTCAGCCCGCGCACGGACAAGGTCGGCGCGCCGGTCATTGCTGCCTCCGCGCGCCAAGCTTCATCGCCATCCATGTGCCCAGAAAGATCAGCACCCCTTGAATGATCAGTTGGTCATAGAACGGGATGCCCAGCAGGTTCAGCCCGTTCGTCAGCATGGCCAGGATCGCGACGCCCAATATGGTGCGCTCCACCGAACCTTCGCCGCCGGTCATGCCGGTGCCGCCCAGCACAACCGCGCCAATGATGATCAGCAGCAACGTGTCCCCCACCCCCGGGATCGCGTTGCCCAGATTGGCGATGGAGATAAAGCCCGCAACGCCCCCCAGCGTTCCGGCAAAGAGATAGGCGCTGAATGTCGTGAAGCGCACATTTATGCCCGAAAACCGCGCCGCCTCGGCGTTGGACCCGACAAGCATGATGTGCCGCCCCCACGTCGTGTGCGCCATGGCCAAGCCGGACACCAGCACCACGGCCAAGGCGATCACCATAACGGCGGGAATGCCGAGCCAGAGCACGAAGCCGAAATCGAGCATCCAATAGGGCGTTCCCCGCACCGCGATGCCGGAGCTGAACACAAAGGCCAGCCCCCGCGCGATCAGCCCGGTGGCCATGGTCGTGATAAACGGCGTCATCTGGAAATAGCCGATCAACACCCCATTCAGGACCCCGAACGCAAATCCGACGGCGACGGCCGTGACCGCCCCCAGCGCCACGTTTCCCGTCGCGGCCATTGCCAGCCCGGAGACGACCGCGCTGACGCTGATCACCGTCGAGATCGACAAATCGATGCCGCCTGTCAGAAACACAACCGTCATGCCCACGGCGGCGATCAAAACCACCGCATTGGCGCCGAGCATCGCCTCGACATTCCCTGCGGTGAGGAAGAAGGGCGACAGCAACGAAAACCCCGTCAACAGCACAGCAATGATTGCAAGTGCCGGGTAGAATTTCAGAAATTTTAGTGCGGATGTCACGCGCTGGGCCCCGGAATTCTATATGCGATGTGCCACCATAGCGGCACATCGCGGCTTACTTCGGGCCCTTTACTTCGGCGCGCCCCAGATTTTGGCAGCGTTCGCCTCGGTGTTTTCGGCGGTGTAGAGATTGCCACCGACATAGTTCAGCCGCTCAACGGTTTCGCCTGCCAGAATGCTGCTCACCAGATCAACCGCCTTGCGGCCCGTCGCGTCTGTTCCCATCACCACAAACGCATCCGCGGTGCCAGACATGACCGCGTCATAGCCGTCGCGCGACCCGTTCACACCGGTGATGACCACATGGCCGTCTTCGCCCATTGGCACCAGCTTGCCGGTATCGGCCAGAACGGTTTCAACCGCCGGAATATGGGTATCGGTGGCCGCAAAGACCGCCGCCACGTCGGGGTTCGCCTGAATGGCGTTCTGGGTACCGGACAAGGCGCGCGCCGAGTCCCAATCGGTCGGAACCTCGATCAGCTTGACGTTTTTGAGCGCGGCAATGCCTTCGCGGAAGCCCGCAGAGCGGTCGATCCCATTCTGGTCATTCAATGCGCCGATCAGCTCGACGATCACAATCTCGCCCTCGCGGCCCGCAAGCGCCTGCGCGGTGTAGTCACCTGCCAAACGGCCATCAATCAGCGAGTCCGGCCCGACAAATGCCTGCACAACCTGGCTGTCTGGCAGGTCGCGATCATAGGCCACAACAGGAATACCGGCCCGTTTCGCGGCGATCAGCGCCCGCTCGATCGTGTTTTGGTCCACGGCGCAGACGAGGATCGCGTCCACCCCTTGGGCAATCAGAGATTGGATCTGCGCGTTTTGCTGCTGGGCGTCGCCGTCCGCGACAACTTCGACAACCGCGTAGCCCTTGTCGGCCGCGCCTGCCTTGATCCCGTTATTCACCGCAACACGGCTTTCAAACAGCTGATCAACCGACAGCCCGATGGTGATGTCTTGCGCAAACACGGCGTTGGCCATCGACATCGCGGCCGCAGCAATCGCTCCAAATAGCATCTTCATTTCTGATTTCCTCCTCAAATTTCCCGACTGAATGCCGGACCGCGAAGCGCAGTCACGAAAGGCGTTCAGTTACTCCACTTTCATTTAAGCAAGTCGCTTTTATATTTGCAACAACTATAAACCGATCTCGGAGCGCCCCGGAATCGCAAGGGCCATGTCCTAGAATTTTTGATAAACCGTGCGCTTTTGCAGGTATCCTTCGATCCCGTGCATACCGTCCTCGCCACCCACACCGCTCAGCTTGTGGCCGTTGTGATAGCCTTGAATATAGCCAACAATTCCCGAGTTCAGAAAAATCGTGCCCGTTTCAAGGCGCTGAATTGCGTCCATGTAGATTGACGGGTTTTGGGTCCACAAATAGGCAGACAGCCCATCCGGCCTGGCATTTGCGACAGACAGCGCCTCTTCGTAATCGGCGACCCGCACGATGGGCAGCACGGGGCCGAAAATCTCTTCCTGAACAGCCGCCGAGGCGGGCGTCGCGCCGACCAAAACCGTAGGCTCATACCAATTCCCGGACTGAAACGCAGGCTCATTGGGCCGTTTGCCGCCAAGCGCAATTTTGGCGCCCTGCGCCACGGTGTCCGCGACGATCCTTTCCACGCGCTCAAGCGCCTCCGGCGTGGTTATTGGGCCCATCCCGCCATTTGACGTGGGGTCGCAGAGTTTGACCTTGGCCGCACGCTTCAGCAGTTTTTCGGTGAATTCGTCGGCGATGCTGTCCTCGACCAGCACGGTTTCATTGCAGATGCAGACCTGCCCGGCATTGGCAAATCGCGCGACAACTGCGGCCTCGACGGCGGCATCGATATCGGCGTCCTTGAGAACGATGAACGGCGCACTGCCGCCGAGCTCCAGCGACAGGGCGGTGATGTTTTTCGACGAGGCTTCGGCCACCATCTGACCCGCGCGGATTGAGCCGGTCAGCGTGATCATGCGCACGATGGGGCTGGTGGTCAGCGGCGCGCCGACATCCACGCCGGTGCCCGTAACCATGTTGATCACGCCGGGCGGGACCCCTGCCTCTTGCACGATGCGGCAAAAGACTGACGCGGTGACCGGCGTCGCCTCATGCGGCTTGATGATCATTGTGTTGCCGGTGACTAGCGCCGGTCCGACTTTGCGCCCGATTAGCGCCAACGGATAATTGTATGCGCAAAGCGCAAGCGTGACGCCATAGGGCACTTTGTAGATGAACAGCTGCTCGCGCGGGTTGTCGGAGGGCAATATGTCGCCGCGCAACCGCCTTGCGGCCTCGGCCGAATAAGTGAGGTACCGGATTGTGTCTGTGACCTCACCCGCGGCCTCGGTGCGGGTCTTGCCCTGTTCTTGTACCAGCAATTCCTCAAACAGCTCGCGCTCGTTTTCGACGCCTTTGGCGATTGCGTAGATGTGCTGCGCGCGTTCAACCGGGGGCAGCAATTGCCAGCGGCGCTGCGCCTTTTGCGAGCTGTCCAGCGCGCGCGCCACGTCATCTGGCGTGCATGAAGGCACCTCGGCCCATTGCTTGCCGGTTGAGGGGTTGAACACAGGCATGCGGGCACCGTTAGACGCGCCGATCCATTCATTATCGATCATGCATTTATAGAACATTCGTCTAGCTCCCCTGCCCCAATAGAATGATTTTCCCGAAGGCCCCGCCCGAGGCCATGAGTTGCAAAGCCTGATCTATTTGCCCCAGCGGGAAGGCCTGCGCCGTCAGGGCGTCAAAATCGACCGCACCGGATTCGATCAGCTGAACCGCCTCTTCAAATTCGCGGTTGAATTGGAAGGAGCCGACAAGTTCGATCTCCTTGAGCATGATCAGGTGCAGCGCCACTTCGGCGGAGCGCAATTGAATGTTGCTGAGGATAGAAATGCGGCCCTTTTGCCGAACCGCCTTCAGGGCCGTGTTGAAGGCGGCAATTGCGCCGCTGGCCTCGATCACGACATCAAATCGTTTCTCGATCTCGGCGTCCTTGAACGTGCCAGGGACAAGCCCGGTCGACGCGCCTGCCCGTTTTGCGACCTCGACAGCCGGGGCGCGCAGATCAAGTGCCGTGACATCGGCGCCCCGTGCGACCGCACCGGCAACCGCCAAAAGCCCCATCGGGCCGCAGCCCGTCACCAGTACCTTTTGACCCGCCTGCACCTCGCCCTTGTTGAGCGCGTGTAGTGCGCAGGCCATCGGCTCCGCGAATGTCAGGTGACGCGGGCTGACGCTACCGGCCACCGGGCGGCAACACCGTGCGGGGTGATCAATGACGTCGCGAAAGAAACCGTCCAGATGCGGCACCGTGGTCGCCGACCCCGGGAATTTCTTTGCCGTGCACAGGTTCATCTCGCCGCGTTTGCACGGGTCGCAGATCTGGCAATTCATGATGGGGTTCAGCGCCACCAACTGACCAGTCTCAAGCCCGGACCCATTGGCGTCCACCACGTATCCGCAGGCCTCGTGCCCCAGCGTGACCGGGTTTTGCAGAACGAACCCGGCGTTGGAGAATTGCGAATAGTAATGCAGATCGGTGCCGCACAGGCTGGCCGCTGCAAGCTGCACCCGCACATGGCCCACCGGCAAGACGTTGCTGGCCTGCGTGGCGGTCGTCACCTCGCGGGCCGCGACCAATTTCGTTTCAATCATCGACATGTCATTCGCCCCTCAAAAACCAATGGCGTAGCCGCCGTCGACGGGCAGATTGACCCCGTTGACATATCCGGCCTGATCGGACGCCAAATAATAGATGGTGTTGGCCACATCCTCGGGGGTGCCGAAACGGTGGCTCGGAATGCGCCCCTCTATCTTGTCCCGGCGCGCCGGATCTTTGGCGAGCACGGCTCTGGTCATGTCCGTGTCGATGAAGCCGGGGCTGACCGCATTGCAGCGGATGCCAAACAGCGCCGCGTCCACCGCGACGGAGCGGGTCAGCCCAACCACGGCCGTTTTCGCGGTGACATAAGCAGCCGCCGATGGCAGCGCCATGATGCCGCCCATCGACGCCACGTTGACGATCGCCCCGCCTGTCGTGCGATGCAGCTTCACATACCGCCCACAGGCCGCAAACATCGCGCGCACATTGATATCGAGCACCATGTCCAGCTCGTCAGCGCTGACGTCCCACACCGGCTTTTTCAGATGCACGCCAGCATTGTTGATCAACGCGTCGATCGGGCCCGCGGTCTGATAAATGTCGTCCAGCCAAGTCGCGTCGCGGTCTTGGGCGATGTCGTATTCATGAAAGACGCAGTGCGCGCCAAGCGCATCTGTGCCGCCTTGGCTGCGCGCCACGACATGCACGTCGAACCCCGCCCCTAGAAAGCGTTTGGTCTGGCTGAGGCCGAGGCCCTTGTTTCCACCTGTGATGACGGCGACGGGCATGGGTCAGTACCTCCCTGCGTGATGGCGATAAAGCGTGTTAATGGTGGCGAGAAAGGTCTCAGACGCGACGCCGGTGGTGAAGAAACCGGGCATAATCTCGCAAGCGGCGTCGACGAAACCCAGAAACCAAGGCGCGCGGGGCCTGGTCCATGCCGCGTCAATGGTGCGCAGGCCGCCTTTGAAAAATCCCGCAACATCCGCGTCTTCCTGATGGTCGAGCCACGTGTGCCGGTTGGCGGGCTGGCCGTTGTTGGACAGGTAAACGCCCGACTGCACCTCGCGCGATGTGATCCAGCGCGCAAACCGGGTGGCGGTGTCCGGATGCGTCGTTTTGGCAGAGACCCCAATCCCCGCGCCCCCCAGGATCGCACGTGGCAGGGACTGCCCGGCGCAGAGCGGCAAATCAAAATAGGCGACCCGGTTTCGGCGAAACCCCGGCCTTGCGTAGTTCACGTAGCCAAACAGGCAGGGCGCGCAGGAGAACTCGTCCGTCTCGCAAAGCGTGTCCAACACGGCTATGGGGTTCATCTTGATCTGGTCGCCCGGCCCGAGGCGATAGAGCGCGCGCAGGACCTGCAGCGCGTATATCCCATTGTCGTCACTGACGAACCTGTCAGCATCCACCGGCATGTCGGCGCCGCCCCGACCGGCAACCAGCGTCATGAACATATCAAACGCATCAACCGGCAAGAGCGGGGTCAGCGGCCGGTACTGCGCGGCCTCTTCGCTCAAAAAGTCTTCCCACCTCTTTGGCAGCGGCGGGGCCAGATCAGGCCGATAGGCCGCCATCTGGCAGGCCGCATCCAAGGCGTAGGCCCAGCACTGCCCGTTCCAATTGTAGCTTTCGGCGGACCCACCTAAGGAAGCATCCGGATCATCTGGGGGCTCAAGCGGCAACAACGCCCCCGACTCGGCGATTTGTCCGACATGCGGGTGATCCAGCACGATAAGGTCGTAGGTTTCGGCCAAGCCCAGAATCGGCGCGTCCGCAAAGGCCTGAAGCGACCGCTTGTCCCACTCAATGCGCACACCGGTCTGCAGCGCGAACCGCTCAGACGCCGCCAGAACGGGATCGTAGCCACGCGGGTGGTCCCAGGTCATTCCTTTGAGTGTCATCGTTGCCGCCTTGCAAATCCTGCCATCGATTATGGCGCGGCGCGGCAATCACTTGCAAGTGTCAAAATGATTTTGATATTTGCAAGTGACGTGGTATTACGATGAGCGGAAAATGTGGTCACTAACATTTGCGGACTTCCCCGCGACGACAGACATCCGGGCGACCCGAGGAGCATATGGCGGACAAAACGGACGGCGACGTGCGGCTAGACGTCGACAATCACATCGGCGAAATCATCCTTGACCGCCCCTCAAAACACAATGCGTTGACGCCGGACATGTACCGCAAGATTGCGACCTGCTGCGCCGACGCCAATGAAACATCCGCCGTCCATGTGGTGATCATCCGCGGCGCCGGTGAACGCGCGTTTTGCGCCGGCTCCGACATCAAGGCGCTGGAGGGGTACGAAGACTTCTGGGCCTGGCGCAACAGGTTCGACTACATCCCGCCAATCCTAGGCCTGCGCAAACCGTCCATCGCCGCGATCAAAGGCTGGGCGCTTGGCGGCGGGCTTGAAATCGCGCTTGCCTGCGACATGAGGGTGGTGGCGCGGTCTGCGGTGTTTTCGGCCCCAGAGGTTCGGCTGGGATGGAACGGAGCCGGCGGGGCGGCCCAGCACCTGACCCAAATGTGCGGCTACGGGCAGGCCATGAAGCTGCTGCTGACAGGCGACCGGTTCAGCGCCGAGGAGGCGGACGCAATGGGCATGGTGGAATGGCTTGTTCAGGACGAGCCTGAGGCGGAGCTTGCCAAGGCGCGCGAGATAGCCGCGCAAATCGCCGAATATTCCAGCGTTGCGACTCAATCGGTGAAGGCCGCCGTGCGTGGCGCGATGGATTTATCCACCGAACAGGGGCTGCGGCATGAGAATGATCTGATGTCACTTTGCTTTGCCAAGGCCGAACACGCTAAGCTGCGCGCTGAGAAAAACGGAGAACACTCATGACGCGACAGGGCAAAAGCATTTCCGCCACGGACAGGAAGTCCAAAGTGGCGGTTCCCGCCGTTGAAAAGGCGCTGGACGTCCTGGAGCTGCTGGCCAGATCCCCGGACGGTTTGACGATGAACGAAATCGTTGACGCGCTGGGGCGGACGATGGGCGAGCTGTACCGCGTTGTCGTTTACCTGGCGGAGCGCGGCTTTTTGCAGCAAAGCAGCGACACCAGCCGCTACGCGCTGACCCTCAAACTGTTTGAGCTGGCCCATACCCACGACCCGACCGAACGGCTGATCGCCGCCGGGGTCCCCTTGCTGGAACGCATCGCGGCGGCGACGCGGCAATCTTGTCATCTGGGCGTTCTCAACCGCACCAATGTGCTTGTGCTGGCATCCGTGCCAAGCCCCCTGCCCGCCGGGTATTCCGTGCGCACGGGCGCGTTGTTTCCGGTCGATCAGACCAGTTCTGGCCATGTCATCCTGGCGTTTTCAACGGCAGACATCCAAGAGCGGTATATCGGGCGGCTGCCCAAGAAGGAGCAATCCGCCGTGAAGGCCCGTCTTGAGCGCATCCGCCTGAACGGGTTTGAGGACACGCCCAGCACCATGATCCACGGCGTTCGAAACCTCTGCGTCCCGGTCTTTGACACGCGCGGCGTCGCCGCGGCGATCACGTCCGGCTTTATCGAGCAACGCGACGCCAATACCGATGCCGACGCCGCGCTCGCAACAATCCGGATGACGGCGCTGGAGCTGTCGCAGTCATTGGGCTTCTTGCTGGAGACCAGCCCGTTTGAGACCCCGCTCACCCAATAAGGACCCCCTGTGAAGATGACCCAGACCGCCGTTGAGTTGCCCTTGCAAGGGCTGCGCGTATTGGACTTCGCTCAATTCCTTGCTGGACCGGTGGCTGCGCTGAGGCTTTGCGATCTGGGCGCTGAGGTTATCAAAATCGAACGACCGCAAGGCGGCGACCTGTGCCGGTCCATGGTCGTCAACGATCAGAGGCTGGACGAGGACAGCCTTGTTTTTCATACATTCAACCGCGGCAAGAAGAGCGTCACCGCGGATCTGAAGGACCCCGGCGACCTTGCCGCCGTCAAACGCCTGATCAAAACCGCCGACGTGATGATCCACAACTTTCGCCCCGGTGTTATGGACCGTGTCGGGCTCGGATATGAGACGGTGCGTAGCCTCAACCCGCGTATCGTCTATGGCGCAGTGTCAGGCTACGGCACCGTGGGCCCCTGGAGCAACAAACCGGGGCAAGATTTGCTGGCCCAATCCCTGTCAGGCATTGCCTGGCTGAACGGCAACGCGCAGGACGGGCCGGTGCCGACGGGCTATGCGATGCTTGACGTGGCGACCGCAGGCAACCTGGTGCAGGGCATACTGGCCTGTCTGGTCCGCCGCGGGATCACCAACGAGGGCGGTCTGGTCGAGGTGGACCTGCTATCTGCCGCGCTCGACATGACATTTGAGCAATTCACCTGCTTTCTGAACGACCATCTGACCCAACCAAAGCGCCACGCGCTGGGCAACGCCAACCCTTACCAACCGGCCCCTTACGGCGTGTACAAAACGGCGGACGGCTATCTGGCCTTCGCGATGACCCCGCTTGAAAAAGTTGCGGATCTGTTGGGCTCGCCCGAGGTCGCAACCTTTTCGCAAGACCAGTCCTTTTCCCACCTCAACGAGATCAAGGCGATTATCGCCGACGTGTTTTTGACCCAACCCACCCAGCATTGGCTTGACCTGTTGGAGCCCGCCGGCGTCTGGTGCGCGCCGGTGCTGAATTGGCCGGACTTTGTCAAAACGGACGGCTTCAAGGCACTTGACGCGGTTCAGACCATTCGGTCGACCTCTGGTGCAGAGGCGCGCACCACGACCAGCCCGATCCGGATTGACGGCAAGCAGCTGAGATCAGAGCAAGGCGCGCCGAGGCTTGGCGCAGATACCGCGGACATATTTGCAGAAAGGGTCTAGCGCATGGAGTTGCCTCTGGACGGCGTTCTTGTCGTCGATTTCAGCCAGTTCCTTGCCGGCCCATACGCATCATTGCGGCTGCTGGACATGGGCGCGCGGGTTATCAAGGTTGAAAACCCGGATGGCGGCGACCTGTGCCGGAGCCATTACCTGAGCGAAACCGAGGTTGACGGCGATTCCACCCTTTTTCACGCGATAAACCGCGGCAAACAAAGCATCGCGCTGAACCTGAAAACCGCTGAAGGCCTTGAAAGCGCGCGGAAATTGATGGCGCAGGCCGACATCGTAATCCAGAACTTTCGGCCCGGCGTCATGGACAGGTTGGGTGTGGGATATGCCACTGCGGCGGCCATAAAACCCGACATTATCTACGGCTCAATTTCAGGCTACGGAGCCGCTGACGCCTGGGCCGACGCGCCAGGTCAGGACCTTCTGGCCCAAGCGCGATCCGGCATCATGTGGCTCAGCGGAAACTCCGATGACGGCCCCGTCCCGCTCGGCCTTCCGATTGCCGACATTGCCGCAGGGGCCGCACTGGCACAGGGGCTGTTGGGCGCACTTTTCCGGCACGCAAGGACCGGGCGCGGCGCGCATGTCGAAACCAGCTTGCTTGAGGCCCTGATCGACCTGCAATTCGAGTTCCTGACGACCTATCGCAATAACGGGTTGGTCCCCCCGGAGCGGCTGCAGCGCGGATCGGCGCATGGCTACCTTGCCGCGCCATATGGCGTATACCCGACGTCAGACGGTTTTCTGGCCATTGCCATGACCCCGCTCCCCGCTTTGGCCAAAGCGCTTGGTGACGCGGACCTCTTTGCTGATCTTCGGGAGCCGCATGCGGCGTTCCAGTCCCGCGACGAAGTATACCGCCGCATTGAACGTCACCTTCGCACGCGACCAGCGCGCGACTGGGAAGCCGACTTGTCCGCAAAGCAGGTCTGGTGCGCCGAGGTGGTCGGGTGGGACGAGCTTACCGCGATGGGGGCGTTTGACCGTCTGGGCATTCATTCCGTCATCGGCCACGCGTCGTCATCCAAGCTTGAAACGATGCGAAGCCCCATTCGGTTGGACGGCCAAAGACCGTCGGCCACGGTAGGCGCGCCGCTGCTGAACGCCCATGCCACAGAAATACGTAAGGAATTCGATCTGCACTAGGTCGCGATGCGCCGGGGCTGACCCCCTGCCCCATTCCAGTGGGGCAAGGGGTCGTTCGTAACATCAGGTTGCGGCCTGGATTTGTGCAACCGCCTCTTCGGTGCTCCAGACGGCATTCGCCATGTAGCGGAAATTGATCAAGGCGGCGAGGTAGCCGTCCCCTTCCGGCAGCATTGCAGCAGCGGTTGCGTCGCGCACAACGGCAACCTCGAACCCGTCTTCAAGCAGTTCGCGCATGTGGCTTTCGGTGCAAAGATTGGCCGACATACCCGCCAGAATGACCTGATCCACCCCTTGCTTGCGCAGCTGCAGCGACAGGTCGTTCGTGTCATTGCCGTAGACCTTGTGCGGCGACGTCACGATGGTTTTTCCGTCCTCGATATATTGCTTGTACTGAGGCATCCAATCAGCGCCGGACCCTTCAAACCCGTCGAGGTTCAAAGCGCCTTTGCGGTCAAACATGCCGATCTTGTGCATCAGCTTTTCCAGCGCGCCTTCGAATTTCCAGCCGTGATCCGTCGGGTAGTAGTAATGCGGCGAGACGGCGGTGGTGATGTCAGCAGCCTTCGCTGCTTTGAACAGCGTTTCGATGTTTTCGACGGTGTTATGCTCGGTCACGCTGGCGCCGATGACGCCCCAGGTCACGCCCTCGGGGTGCAGAAAATCAACCTGCGGGTCGGTCACCACCAACGCGGCGCGGGACAGGTCCAGCTTCATGTTGGATGGCGGCAACGCGGGTTCGGCGGGGTCAGCATAGGGGCTGGCCGCCTGCGCCTGCGCCGATTGGCTACCGGCAACAACAGCTGCAGCGGCGGCGGAGGCCGCGATGCCGCCCCGCAGCGCCGCGCGGCGGGTCAACTCGGGGCCTTTGTGGTTGTGGTCTGGATTGTCGCAATTACACATTTCTTGGATCCTTTTCTTTGCGGTATGCGAAATATGCCTAGAACCTCGCATGTGCCTTTCCGTCCGATACTTGTGCCCAATCTATTTCAAAGGTGCCTTTCCGTCTAAAATCGCGTTACGCAGAAGCCATGAACTACGAGCACATCTTCGAAGAGCTGGAAATTGAGACCAACCCGTTTGCGCTTTGCGAACTGAAGGGGACCTGTGACCTTGGCCTGGGCCGCGACGCATCCGCCACCTTGCACTACGTCTTGTCAGGTGAGGGGGAAATCAGGCTGCGGTCCAAGCCCCCGCTTAAGGTATCGCGCGGCACTCTGGTCCTTATCCCGGCGCTGCAAAGCCACGCCCTGCACAGCTTTGGAACCACCCGCGACCCGGTGCCGAGCTGCAAACCTGCCGCGCTGAAGCTGGCCAGCTTGATGGCCGGCAGCCGACAGAGCGACAATGGCCAACTCACCGCCCTTTGCGCCCATGTCAGCGTTGGATTGCGCGGCATCACGGACGTTATCGACCTCATTCGCGAGCCGCTGATCGAAAACGTGTCCTCTTCCAGCCAGTTGCGACCCGCGCTTCAGGCTTTGTTGGTCGAGGTGTCCAACCCCGGTCTGGGCAGCCGCGCGATGATCCGCGCCCTTCTGATGCAATGCATGATTGAGATGTTGCGGACCAGGCTGACGACAAATGACCGCGCCCTGCATTGGATGGCCGCCCTGGCCGACCCGTCGGTGTGGAACGCCCTGCGGTCCATGCTGGATGCGCCCGGCGACAAACATACGGTCGAAAGCCTGGCCGACAGCGTCGGCATGAGCAGGGCTTCCTTTGCGAAACGCTTTGCCGACGCCTATGGGTCCGGCCCGATGGAGCTGCTGCGCGATTTGCGCATGCTCCGCGCTGGGTCGCTGCTGCGTGAAACGGACTTGCCGGTGAAACGCGTCGCCGAGCTGGTCGGATTTGCGTCGCGCAGCGCCTTTACCCGGTCATTTGAGGCAAAAACCGGACAATCGCCCCGCGCCTTCCGCGCCTCGTCGCAATAGCCAAGCCCCTGCGTCACTTTGCGCCCCCCAATGGGGCTGACTGCGACAGTTAGGAACCTGTCGCGCCCCAAATGCCACCCTATGTGTTAGACAAAGAAAACTCGGATGAAGGCATTTTCCCATGCTTGACGGATTTACAGCAGAGACACTGGCCCGGTTCCAATTCGCGTTTACCGTGTCGTTCCATATCATTTTCCCGTCCTTCTCGATCGGGTTGGCCTCCTATCTGGCGGTTTTGAACGCGCTTTGGCTCAAAACCCGCGACGAGACCTATCTGACCCTGTTCAACTACTGGAAGAAAATCTTCGCCGTGGCCTTCGGCATGGGCGTCGTGTCCGGCATCGTGATGTCGTATCAGTTCGGCACCAATTGGTCGGTCTTCTCCGACCGCACGGGGCCGATCCTTGGACCGCTCATGGCCTACGAAATCCTGTCGGCCTTCTTCCTGGAGGCCGGATTCCTGGGCATCATGCTCTTTGGCCGCAACCGCGTGGGCGACAAGCTGCATATGTTTGCCACCGGCATGGTGGCCTTCGGCACGCTGATGTCGGCCACGTGGATTTTGTCGGTAAACTCTTGGATGCAGACCCCCGCGGGCTATTCCATCAACGAAGTTGGCCAGTTCGTACCGGAAGACTGGTGGGAGATCGTCTTCAACCCGTCCTTCCCCTACCGCCTGACCCATATGGTGCTGGCCGCCTACCTGACCACTGCGCTGGTGGTGGCGGGGGCCGGGGCGTATCACTTCCTCAAGGGCGACGCCGACAAACCCAGCCGCAAGATGTTTTCCATGGGCATGTGGATGCTGGTCATCGTGACCCCGCTGCAAATCTTTGCCGGCGATCTGCACGGGCTGAACACCTACGAGCACCAACCGCAAAAGGTCATGGCGATGGAGGGGCATTACGACAGCTACCCCGAGGGCGCCCCGCTGATCCTGTTTGGCATCCCCAATGAGGAGGAGAAGCGGATCGACTACGCCATCGAATTCCCCAAACTGTCCTCCCTGATCCTCAAGCACGACCTGAACGCGCCGCTGGATGGGCTGGACACGATTGCCGACGAGGACGAGCCGCCCGTAACAATCGTCTTCTTCTCCTTCCGCATCATGATCGGCATCGGCTTTGCGATGCTGGGGCTGGGTCTGTGGTCGCTTTGGTCCCGCTGGAGCGGCACGCTCTACACATCCAAATGGCTGCACAGGGCGTCCTTCGCGATGGGGCCAATGGGGTTTGTCGCCGTGCTGGCGGGTTGGGTCACCACGGAAGTGGGCCGTCAACCCTTCACTGTCTACGGGCTGATGCGTACTTCCGAGAGCCTTGCGCCGGTGGCGGCCCCGGCCGTGGCGGCCTCGCTGATTGCCTTCATCGTGGTCTATTTCTTCGTCTTCGGCGCGGGCACTTTCTACCTGCTGCGCATGATGGGCGTGCCACCCACCGACCAAAAGAAAATCGGCCTGCGCGAGGGCCCGATGCGCGGCACCGGATTGCACCCGGCTGGCCCCCGCACCAGCCAACCGGCGGAGCAAGTGACATGATCTTTGGACTGGAACTTTCTTTCATCTGGGCCGGCATCATCGCCTTCGCGGTGCTGACCTATGTGATCCTCGACGGGTTCGATCTTGGCGTCGGCATGCTCTTCCCCTTCACCAAGAAGGAGAAGGAGCGGGATATGATGATGAACTCGGTCGCCCCCGTCTGGGACGGCAATGAGACGTGGCTGGTCATGGGCGGCGGCGGGTTATTTGCGGTGTTCCCGCTGGCCTACGCGGTTGTGTTGCCCGCGCTTTATATGCCGATCACCTTGATGCTGCTGGCGCTGGTGTTCAGGGGCGTGGCCTTTGAATACCGCTGGCGTACTGAGCGCTGGAAATGGGTCTGGGACATGTCCTTTGCGGGCGGGTCTTACATGGCGGGTTTCATGCAGGGTATCGCGCTTGGCGCGTTGGTGCAGGGCATCGAGGTCGCGGACCGCGCCTACGCGGGCGGCTGGTGGGATTGGCTGACGCCGTTCTCGATCCTGACCGGGGTGGCCGTCACCGTGGGCTACATGATGCTGGGGGCCACATGGCTGAATATGAAGCTGGAGGGTCGCATTCAATCCCATATGCGCGATCTTGCATGGCCCGCCGCCATTGCCACCGTGGTGTTCATGGGGGCGGTCAGTTTCGCGACCCCGTTCCTTGATCCGGTCTATTTCGACCGCTGGTTTGCTTGGCCCAGCATCGCATTTGCCGCCCTCATCCCGCTGCTGCTGGCCTTCTGCATCTGGCGGCTGTTCTTCGGGCTGTCGCGGCATCACGACACCGCGCCGTTCCTGTGCGCCGTGGGCATGTTCGTGCTGGGCTTCGTCGGCATCGGCATCAGCTTCTACCCGCATATCGTGCCGCCCGGCATGACCATCGCGGAAGCCGCAGCCCCCGACAGCAGCCTTGCCTTCGCGCTGGTGGGCGCGGTGATCCTGATCCCGATCATTCTGGCCTACACCGCTTATTCCTACTGGGTGTTCCGCGGCAAGATCGACCCGAATGAGGGGTACCACTGATGTCAAAGGTGGCGTGGTTCGTGGGCCTTTGGTTCGCTGGCGTCGCGGTGCTGAGCGTTGTGGCGTACCTGATCAAGCTCGCTATCTTGTGAGCCCGAAGCCGGACACAAGACGCGGCCTCGCCGTTCCCTCTGGTCGTATTTCCCGGCTGGCGCGGATGGGCGGGTTGGCGGCTTCGGTGGCAGGCAACGTCGCCCTTGCAGGCGGGCGGGAACTGGTGTCGGGCCGCAGGCCCGAGCTGCGCGATCTGGTGATGACGCCCTCCAACGCCGCGCGGCTGACCAAGCAGCTGTCGCAAATGCGCGGGGCGGCTATGAAGATGGGCCAGATGCTGTCGATGGAGGCCGCAGACCTGATGCCGCCCGAACTTGCCGACATCCTGTCCGCGCTCCGCTCAGACGCGCATTTCATGCCGCCCAAGCAGCTGAAACAGGTGCTGACCGCTAACTTGGGCGCAGGCTTCATCAAGCGGTTCAAACGTTTCGACGTACACCCCATCGCCGCTGCCTCCATCGGGCAGGTTCACCGCGCAACAACGACGGATGGCCGCGACATCGCGCTGAAGGTGCAGTACCTGGGCGTGCGCGACAGTATCGACAGCGACCTGCGCAATGTGGCCTCGCTGATCGCCATGTCGGGCATGCTGCCCAAGGGCCTCGATATTGCGCCGATGCTCGAAGAAGCCCGCCTGCAGCTGCATGACGAGGCCGACTATGAACGGGAGGCAAATTTCCTGCTGAGATACCGCAACCTGATGCAAGGGGCCGAGGGGTTCACCCTGCCCAGCTTGCAAGAGGATTTCGTCACCCCCGATATCCTGGGTATGTCCTTCGAGAAAGGCGTGGCAATTGAAGAGCTTGCCACGGCGGACCAACTCACCCGCGACCATGTCGCCACCGAGCTGATCAAGCTGGTGCTGCGCGAGCTGTTCGAATTTGGCGTGATGCAGACCGACCCCAACTTCGCCAACTACCGCTACAATGCGGAGACGGGCAATATCGTGCTGCTCGATTTCGGCGCCACCCGCATCTTCGCACCCGAGATGGGCGGTCAATACAAGGCGGTTCTTCACGCGGGCATGGCCGCCGACAGCGAGGCGTTGCGCGCGGCCTTCATCGATATCGGCCTCTATGACGACCAGATCCCCGAAGGTATCGAGGCGGTCCTGATGCACGTTTTCGAGATGGCCATGGCCCCGCTGCGCTCCGGTGCCGTCTATGATTTCGGCAACACTGACCTCTTGGGCGAGCTGCGCGAGGCTGGCCTCGACATGGCTGACGACCGCTCCTACGTGCCCCTCCCCCCTGTCGACACGCTGTTTCTGCAACGCAAAGTCGGCGGCATCTACCTGCTCGCCACGCGTCTGAAAGCGCACGTCGATATGGGCGCAGTGCTCGCCCCTTACCTCTGACCCATCATTGTTTCAAAAATACCTCGGGGGTTTGGGGGCAGAGCCCCCATGCATCGCGACGGGCAACGCCCGGCGCAAACCCTCATTCTCCAGACATATCCCGCCCTTCACGGCCCCGGTACGCAGGCAGTGACCAGTTGTAGCGCACGGCCAGAACCCGGATCACAAAGGCCAGCACAAAGCTGGCCCCCATGGCAACAACGCGGTCCACCCCGAACTGTACCATCACAACATAGGCGCAGGCGCCCGCGACGGCAGCCGCCACATAGATCTCGCGCCGCAGAATAATCGACGGCTCCTGCCCGAACGTGTCGCGGATGATGCCGCCCAAGGCGGCGGTCATCACGCCCATCATCACCGCCACCAGGGCGCTGGTGCCCGCATCCAGCCCCTTCGCCGTCCCGGCCACAGCCACCAAGGCCATGCCGAACGCGTCAAAGAACAGTATGAACCGATAACGTGATTCCAGAAGATGCGCGCCGAAATGCACCAACACGGCCGTCACCATGCAGGCGACCACAGGTGTCGGGTCCACCACCCAGAACACCGGCACACCCAAGACCAGATCCCGAACCGTGCCGCCGCCCACGCCGGTGATCACCGCCAGCCAGATGAAGCCCAGCACATCCAATTGCTTGCGCGACGCCACCAGCGCGCCGGTGATGGCAAAGGCCACGGCGGCGGCAAGGTCCAGAAACTGCAGGATGGGGGTGGGGCTGTCGAAGATCATGTCGGGCACTTTATCAGGGGAAGACATAACCCCAACGAAAAAGCGCGCCCCCAAGGGGACGCGCTATCAGGTCGACCGATAAGGCGCGGATTAAGCGGCTTCGGCCTGCGAGCGGCGTTCGCTCTCTTCGCGCGATAGCGCGACGGAGGTGCGCACACCATTGCCCACAAATTCCATCAGGCCCGACACAACCCGCTCGTTTGGGTCGATGCCGGCGCAGCTCAGCACTTCGCGCCCATCGCGGGAGCGTGCCCAGCGCGCAATTTGCTCTGGTCCATTTCCATATTTCTTATCGTCGGCAATCGCATCATCCAGCGCAGCCAGAACAACAGCCGCAAACAGCTTGCGGGAGCGTTGACCTTGCTCGAAGTTAAAAGCGGTACCGTCTACGAAATCAGCAGCCATTTCGCGTCCTTTTGTTTTTGCTCTTGTATCTTGGGCGTGGCGCTCTTTATGACGCATCTCTACCGATTCGTCATTGCAATTCTTATATAGCAGCTATGCGCTCAACGCATAACTTAAACCAAATTGTCACTGCATTTAGCTGTCTTGCCCCGGATTCATTACCAATATATAGGTCCGGCCAAAGTTCGATCAACCTTTTGTCAAGGAAATGCCACAATGCCAAAGATCAACGGAAACGAGATTCGTGGGGGCAATATCCTGGAACATAATGACGGCCTGTGGATCGCCGTTAAGGTTGACCACGTAAAACCCGGCAAGGGTGGCGCATTTGCACAGGTCGAGATGAAGAACCTGCGCAACGGGTCGAAATTGAACGAACGCTTCCGGTCCGCCGACAAGGTCGAAAAGGTCCGCCTTGAGCAGAAAGACCAGCAATTTCTGTTTGAGACAGACGGCATGCTGACCTTCATGGACACCGAAACCTACGAACAGATCGAACTGCCCGCCGACCTTCTGGGCGAGCGCCGCCCCTTCCTGCAGGATGGCATGAACGCGCAGATCGAATATTACGAAAGCGAAGCGCTGAGCGTGTCGCTGCCGCAAAAAGTCACCTGCACGGTGACCGAGACGGAACCGGTGGTCAAAGGCCAGACGGCGTCGAAGTCTTTCAAGCCTGCGGTGCTGGATAACGGGTTCCGCATCATGGTGCCGCCCTTCATCAACGTAGATGAGGCGATCATCGTCGACACGGAAAGCATGGAATATAGCGAGCGGGCCTGATAGGGCTGCCGCCTATGAAACGGCGCATCAAGACATTCGGCAAATTGGTGTATCTCGCCCTGACGGGCGGGGCCTCCCGCACGCGATTCCCCATTCACGGCGTGACGGTGGACATTCCTGCGGATGTGGACACACGCATCCGGTTTTTCATCGCCCGCAACCGGTACGAAAACACCGAGGCCGCCTTGATCCGCCAACATGTCGTCTCCGGCGAAACGGTGATTGAACTTGGCGGCGCGCTGGGCGTGATTTCCAAGGTGATCCGCGACCAGATTGGGCCGGAAGGGACCCATGTTGTGGTCGAACCCAACCCGGCCATCTTTGACATTTGCACCAAAAATGCCGGCAGCGGGGAACGCACCCATATGCGCCGCGCCGCGATTGGCTATGGCGTGGATGAGGTGGTATTGCAGCAGGATGCCTCCTTGCTGGACAACCGCGTGGTGGAGGGTGCCGCCGCCGGTGCGAACAGCTTTTCGGTGCCGACCACGTCGCTAAAAGAGCTGCATCAGCTGGTCGGTGGCCGCTTCACCCTGATCTGCGACATCGAGGGCATGGAGGGCGACCTGGTGGCCCAAGACGCCGAGACTTTCGCCCATTGCGACAAGATCATCATGGAGGTCCACCCGCAGTTCCTGGAACAGCGCGGCACCTCGCTGGAGACGATGATCGGGCAGCTTGAAGCCATGGGGTTCAAACAGGTCAGCCTTGAGAAATGGGCGCTCTACATGACGCGCTAGGCGTCGTTGGGGTGCACCACCCCGTCGACCCATCTGGCATCCCCCGCAATGCGTGGCGGCAGGCCCTCCACACAGGCAACATTGACCCCTATTTCCAACGGGTTGGACCGCCGGTTGTGATAGACATGGATGCCACAGGTTTTGCAGAAATGATGCTTCGCGGTCATCGTGCCGAATTGGTAGGTGGACAGGTTCTCCGCCCCCTGCTCGATCACCACATCATCTCTGCGCCCCGACACGGCTGCGGGGTATTTGCGGCGGCAGATAGAGCAATCGCAGCGGCGCAGGCCGTCTAATCCGCCCTCCATCTCGAAGGAGATCTTCACCGCACCGCAATGGCAGGTGGCAATGGAACGTTCGGTCATTTGCGCCTCGGGATAACGGGAATGGTGGAGGGTGAATACTTGGCGTCAGGATGTGGCGGGTGTCCCTCGGTCTGCTGCCAAAATGCTTGGCCGCCACGTCTGAGCCAAAACGGAATCAGGATCACGAAACCCGCAATGAACCCGCCCGCATGCGCCCAGTAGGCGACGCCGCCACCCGAAATATCCGCCGTGATCCCGTTAAACAGCTGAAACGCCATCCACAGGCCCAGCATCACCCAAGCCGGGATCGGGAAGATTTTGAAGAAGACGATAAAAATGATGATGATGTCCACCTTGGCCTTGGGGAAGAGCAGAAGGTACCCCCCCATCACGCCCGCAATCGCGCCCGACGCGCCCACATTGGGGATCGGGCTATTGGGATCGGCCAGGATTTGCCCGAAATCCGCCAGCACCCCGCAGGCAAGATAGAACAGCAGGAACGGCACATGGCCCAGCTGATCCTCCAGATTGTCGCCAAAGATGTACAAAAACAGCATGTTACCGGCCAAATGCATCCAGCCGCCATGCAGGAACATGGAGGTTACCAACGTGTGCAGGTCGATGCCATTGCTGATCTCGACGGGGCGCATGGCCCAGGCGTCCCAGAAGGCCCCCAGGTCGTTCGGGTTGTTGGTTTGCAACGGCCAATAGCTGAGGAAAATCAGGATGTTGGCGGCCAGGAGCGCGTAGGTCACATAGGGCGTGCGCTCGGACGGGTTGTGGTCGCGAATTGGAAACATGGGCGCGAGGCTGGCCTAGTCTGCCGCCAGAGGCAAGGGGGCGCAGAGTTTCACCGAAACTCTGCCTCCAAACTCTCGGGGAGAGTTTGGTGCCGCCCGTTACTGGCCGACCTCCGCCAGCAATTGCGCGTTGCCGCCCGAGGCTGTGGTGTCGATGCAGGTATGCCGCTCTGCGATGACGTCTGCAGGGCTGGGCGTGCCTGTTATCATTGACAAAATCGGCCCGTCACGCGCAGAGAGCAGTTTGCGGATTTGCCGCATCACCGCGCCGTCTTTGCCCCAGTAAAGCACGCCGCCAATGTCTTCGAGCTTGGCAATGTCATCCATCTCGCCCTCAATCGGGCGGCCACCGGCCTTGTCCACGGCCGCCATCTGCTTGCCAATATCGGGCCCGATGCACAGCATCGGCGCGCGGGGGAGGATGGTCAGCTGATTGCTCTCTCCGGTGGGTCCGGGCAATGTCTTTGTTCCGTCTACTTTGCGTTTGGACTGCGTATAAACAAATTTTGCGAGGTAGTTCGGCCCGCCCGCCTTGGGGCCGGTGCCCGACAGCCCCTCCCCGCCAAAGGGCTGCGAGCCGACAATCGCCCCGATCTGGTTTCGATTGACATAGATATTGCCCGCATGGACCTGATCGACCACCTGCTGCACCCGGTCGTCGATGCGCGAGTGCAGGCCGAAGGTCAGCCCGTAGCCGGTGGCGTTGATGTCGGCGATGACCTGATCCAGTTCGTGCGACCTGAAGGTTGCGATGTGGAGGACAGGGCCAAAGATCTCTTCGCCCATATCGGCGATGCCGCCGAGTTTGATCATGGTTGGGGCGATGAAGTTGCCGGTCGCTTTGTGCGGCGTCTCAAAGACCACCCTGCCCTCGCCCCGCGCGGTTTCGATATGGGCGGCGATCTTGTCGCGGGCGGGGGCGTCGATGATCGGGCCGATATCGGTTTCCATGTCCCACGGGTCGCCGACCTTCAAAGCGGCCATGGCACCGGTCAGCATCTCGGTTAATCCTTCGGCAATATCCTCCTGTACGTAGAGGCAGCGCAGCGCAGAGCACCGTTGCCCTGCGGACTGAAAAGCCGACGCGATGATGTCCCGCGTCGCTTGTTCCGGCAGCGCAGTGCTGTCGACGATCATGGCGTTCAGGCCGCCGGTTTCCGCAATGAGCGGCGCTTGGCAATTGCCTTTGGTGGCGAGGGTCTCGTGGATGCGTTTCGCTGTCGCCGTCGATCCGGTGAAGCACACACCGTCGATGGCGGGGCTGGCAGTCAATTCGGCCCCGACAGCGCCGCCGCCGGACAGTAATTGAAGGGCGGATTTGGGCACACCAGCTTTGTGCAGGAGTTTCGTGGCCAGTTCAGCGATGACCGGCGTTTGTTCGGCCGGTTTGGCCAGAACCGCGTTGCCGGTCGCCAAGGCGGCGGCGATTTGGCCGGTGAAAATGGCCAGCGGGAAGTTCCATGGCGAGATGCAGGTGAAGACGCCACGCGGCGCGCCTTTGTGATTTGCTGCCTCATCGGCGTAATAACGCAGGAAATCGACGGCCTCGCGGAGTTCTCCGATCACATCGATGGTGGTCTTTCCGGCCTCGCGGGCGAGCACGGCGAAGATTTGGCCGTAATTGTCCTCATAAAGGTCTGCGGCCTTGCGCAGCACGTCAGCGCGGGTTTTGACGTCGGCGTCCCACGGTTTGGCGGCTTTTAGCGCCTTGGCGGTATCGGCGGGTTTGAAGGTCAGCGGGGTGTCCGCGAACCTGGCGCGGGCCTTGGCGATGTTGGACATGTGGACGGGGTCGTTCCAGTCCCAGCCTTTGGAATTGATACGCGGCGCAAAAAGGTCGCGCGGGTGGGTGACCGCGGGATATGTGGCGTCTTCAATGTCGGTGAACGGGTCGGAGGCGACCTCGGTTGGGGTCACGTCTTCGTCGACAATTTGGTTGACGAAAGAGGAGTTCGCCCCGTTTTCCAGCAGGCGGCGGACGAGATAGGCCAAGAGGTCGCGATGCGCGCCGACGGGGGCGTAGATGCGGCAGCGGGTCTCGCCTTTGGCCATGACGAGGTCATGCAGGCGGTCGCCCATGCCATGCAGGCGCTGGAATTCGAATGATTGTGTGTCCTCGGCCATGAACAGGATAGCGGCGACGGTGTGGGCGTTGTGAGTGGCGAATTGCGGGTAGATGCGGTCCGTCAGGCCCAGTAATTTGCGGGCATTGGCGATGTAGCTGATATCTGTCGCAGGCTTGTGGGTGAAGACGGGAAAGCCGTCCAGCCCCAGCACTTGAGAGCGCTTAATCTCAGTGTCCCAATAGGCGCCCTTGACGAGGCGGACCATGATTTTGCGGTCATGGGTGGTGGCAAGCGCGTGCAGCCAGTCGATCACGAAGCTGGCGCGGTGTCCGTAGGCCTGCACCACGACGCCGAAACCGTCCCAGCCTTTAAGTGTTTCATCGCTCAGAGTTTTTTCGATGATATCGAGGGAGATATCAAGGCGGTCAGCCTCTTCGGCGTCGATGTTGAGGCCCACTTGGGCTTTTGCTGCTTGTTGGCACAGCTCCAACAGGCGGGGTTGCAGGATCGCCATGACGTCTTCTTTGTGGGGCGTCTCGTAGCGCGGATAGAGGGCGGACAGCTTGACCGAGATGCCGGGGTTTTCGCGGATATCTTGGTGGGTCGCGCCCTTGGCAATCTCGGTGATCGCGTCGCGGTAGGACTTGAGGTAGCCCAGCGCGTCGGAGTCGGTTTTGGCGGCCTCCCCAAGCATATCGTAGCTGTAGGTGAAGCCTTGGTCTTCCTCATCTTTGGCGCGTAGCATCGCGGTTTCGATGGTCTCCCCCAGCACGAATTGGCGGCCCATTTCTTTCATGGCGCGGGCGGTTGCGGCCCGGATCACCGGCTCCCCCAGCCGTTTGACCATGCCGCGCAGCTGGCCTGCGATGCCGGGTTCGTCGTCGGTCAACACCTTGCCCGTCAGCATCAGCCCCCAGGTGGAGGCGTTGACGAGGGAGGAGGAGGAATGGCCCAGATGCGTGCCCCAATCGGACGGGGCGATCTTGTCCTCGATCAGCGCGTCCATCGTGTCGGCGTCCGGCACCCGGAGCAAGGCTTCGGCCAGACACATCAGCGCCACGCCTTCATCGGTGTTGAGGCCGTATTCAGCGAGGAAGACCTCCATCAGACCGGGCTTGGCGGAGGTGCGGATGTCGGAGACCAGCTTGGCGCCGTCGACCACGATGCGAGCGCGTTCCTTGGCGGTAAGGTTGGCCATTTTGGTCAGACGGGCGACGGCCGCGCCCTCGTCAGGCATGGTGTGGGTGCGGATGGTTTTGCGAAGGCTTTCGAGGGATTTCATAGCAGCACCTTTTGACATAGATTACATGCAGTTTAGCATATTTCTTGATTTACTCTCTCCATTTTTGATAGAAACGTGGTGAAATTCTCTGACGAACGGCAGATGCATGGATAAGACCTTAGACGACTATGACCAAGCTATTCTGCGGGTTCTGGCGGCGGAGGGGCGCATTTCGATCACCGATTTGGCGGGGCGGATCAACCTGTCGAACACGCCGACGCAGGCGCGGGTGAAACGGCTGGAGAAGGACGGGATCATCACGGGCTACAAGGCGATGCTGGACCCGGTGAAACTGGGGCTGGACCACATCGCCTTTGTCGAGGTGAAGCTGGACGACACGCGGGAGGCGGCTTTGAGCGCGTTTAACGCTGCCGTCATGGCGGTGCCAGAGGTGGAGGAATGCCACATGACGGCGTCGCGGTTTGACTACATATTGAAGGTGCGCACGTCGTCGATGAAGGCGTATCGACAAGTCTTGGGGGAGCAAATCTCGTCACTGCCGCATGTGTCGAACACCTCGACCCATGTGGTGATGGAGGCGGTGAAGGAAGAGCTGATTTAGCGGTCGAAGACGAAGACCCAGATGAAGACCGGAGCCAGCTGCATCAGCGCGGCCAATGTCAGGATGAGACGCGGGATCAGGGTTTGGAACCTGCGCCAGAGGATAGCTAGGCAGGTGACGCTTGCGACCATCTCGATAGGTCCGACGACGCCTGCATAGTGGTTGCGATCCCAATAACTGACGGGGCTGATGAATTTCCAATCGGTGGCGGGCCAGAAATGCGCGCGGGCGTCATCGTTGTGCAGCGGAAAATCAAGCGCCAAATGCAACAGCCCCGCGCCTGCGAAGGCGATGAAGGCCGGGCTTTTGGCCCAAAGCGCAAAGCCCAGGAGCCCGCCCCAGACGAAGAAGGAGTTATCGACCGCGAAGATCGCCTGCCATGTGTCGGAATAATAGAGGACGCGGAAGACGATCTCTGCGTCGGTTCCCATCAAGAACAGGTGCCAGCTGGCCATAAGATAGAGCGACAGATCGGGGGCAAGCGCGCCGAGCAATGCGGCGGTTGTGACGCGGGGCTGGCCTTCCTTCGCGAAGGCGGCGGCGCCGAAAATCAGATGAGTCGGGGTGTTCATGTGGTCTTTACTTTGGTGCCGCTTCTTGTCACCCCGAAACCGTAACGGCAGGAGCGTGAAATGGCCAAGGCGATTATGATCCAAGGGGCGGGCTCGAATGTGGGCAAGTCGGTGATCGTGGCGGGGCTGTGTCGGGTGTTTGCGCGGCGGGGCCTGCGCGTGCGCCCGTTTAAGCCGCAAAACATGTCGAATAACGCTGCCGTGACGAGCGACGGCGGGGAAATTGGCCGCGCGCAGGCCCTGCAGGCTTTGGCCTGCGGGGTACCCGCGGTGGTGGATATGAACCCTGTGTTGCTTAAGCCTGAAAGCGATGTAGGCGCGCAGGTGATCGTGCAGGGCAAACGGTTTGCCACGTTGAAGGCGCGGGATTACGCGAAGGCGAAGCCGGAGTTGTTGTCGAAGACGGTAGAAAGCTTTCAGCGTTTGGCGGCTGATGCGGATTTGGTAATTATCGAGGGCGCGGGCAGCCCGGCGGAGATCAACCTGCGGGCTGGTGATATCGCCAATATGGGCTTTGCCGAAGCGGTCGGCGCGCCGGTGGTGTTGGTGGGTGACATCGACCGAGGCGGCGTAATTGCGCAGCTGGTGGGTACGCATGCGGTGCTGCCGGCGGAGGATTGCGAGCGGATCGTGGGCTACTTGGTGAACAAGTTTCGCGGTGACGTGTCCTTGTTTGATGAGGGCGACGCGGCGATTGCCCAGCGCACGGGCTGGGCCGCGTTGGGCGTGCTGCCGTGGTTTACCGATGCGTGGAAGCTGCCCGCGGAAGACATCATGGATATTGCGTCCTCGAAGGGTGCGGGGATCAAAATCGCGGTGCCACGCCTGTCGCGGATTGCCAATTTCGACGATCTGGATCCGTTGAGCCAGGAACCCGGTGTGTCTGTCGAAATAATCGAAGCGGGACGTCCCCTGCCCGGCGACGCCGATCTGGTGCTGATCCCCGGATCGAAATCCACCATCGGAGATCTGGCGCATTTCAGAGCGCAAGGCTGGGATATTGATCTGACCGCGCATGTCAGGCGCGGCGGGCATGTGTTGGGGATTTGCGGCGGCTATCAGATGTTGGGGCGGCGGATTGACGACCCGGAGGGCATTGAGGGCGCGCCGGGCGCGGTCGAGGGGTTGGGTCTGCTCGACGTTGAAACCGTGATGTCGCCAGAAAAACAGCTGGCGCAGGTACGTGGTGAAACACGGCCCGGCGGCACAGAAGTGACGGGCTACGAGATCCATATCGGGCACACCACCGGGCCGGATTGCGCGCGCGCGTGGTTGGAGATTGCGGGCAAAGCCGCTGGCGCGGCTTCAGAAAATGGCCGGGTGCGCGGCTGCTATTTGCACGGGCTTTTTGGGTCGGATGCGTTTCGCGCGGGCTTCATCGCCGAGCTGGGCGGTACTGCGCAGGTGGGCGACTATACCGCGTCCGTCGAAGACGCCCTAAACGCCCTAGCCGATCATATGGAGGCGCATGTCGACCTCCCTCGCCTACTTGCGCTTGCGACGAATGTTTAGATTTTAGATCAGACAGTTAGTCGAATTCCCGCGCAACCATCGCGCGGTGAATTTCGCGACGAACCAGCTTTCGCACATTACGGGTGATACGTTCACCCATGGCGCCGGTAAGCTCTTGACGCACGATGTCGGCGACCATGTCGCGCAACATATCCTCGTCAATCACGCCCTCGTCCAATTCTGACAGGTCAATCGTTGGGCCGTCGTCGCTTAGATCGTCTTCCTCGTCGCTGTCGAACATGGTTGCGGGCTCTTCCTCTGTGTTGACTGCCTCCGCGATCTCGGCGGCCTCAACTTCTGAAACATCTGGCGCGGCGCGCACAAATGTGGCCATCTGCGGCGTATCGTTAGCCTCATCGCCCGCGTGTTCTGCGACGTCTTCCTCCGCGGCGACATCGACTGCCACATCTTCGGCTTCGGCTTCGCCTTCGTGCCACTGGTCCACGGCCTCTTCGGCTGTTGCGTCCTCGGGCGCCGCAAATTGGTGGATTTCGGCGCTGTCTACCTCGCCATTCTCTTCCTCGGTGATTTCATCCTCGACTTCGTCGGTCGCAGCGTCGAGCGTGTCTTCCTCAGCCTCCACCTCTTCCGGCGCAATGTCGGGCTTTTTGAAAACCCATGTCTCATCATCATCAGCGGCGGCGGCGATAGAGGCGTCTTCCTCCACCTCATCTTCGTAATAGTCTTCCGGCGGCTTCCCCGACCAGCTTGTCGGCTGCTGCTCTTCCTCGGCGGCGTTCTCAATGTCCTTGAAACTGGCCAAATGCAGGCGGCTTTCAGGCAGGTCCAGCTTGGTGACATCACCGGCAGTCGCCTCAGCCGCATCGTCCTCGGCCACCTCAGGCGCGTCATCCGTTTCGTCAGCATCGCCAAACGCGCCGGACACGGCTTTGCGCAGGCTGTCCAGCTCGGACACGGTGTTGGCGGGGACCGGGGGCTCAGGCTCTTTGATGCGCAGGGCAGAGGTCAGGATCAGCGCATCTTGCGCCTGTGCCTCAGGTTCGACCTGCGTCGTGTCATCGGTAAGCATCTCAGATTCACCCTCGGCCGGCGTAGCCTCAGCTTCATCATCCGCGGGGCCGTCCGCGCGCGCGTCTGAGGATGTTTCGGACACAAGGCGACGGATCGAAGACAAAACGTCTTCGACATCTCCAACATTGGCTACAGGGTCAGACATGCTCGTGCCTCCACACTTTTGGGCAAAGAATAACGTCTGGGCCCTGCCCTGACAACTCACGGATCAAATTGTCGCTACTTTTGATAGCGACCGAGGATACGATCGAGCTTGTCGCCCTGCTTGGTGCGACGTACCGGAGCGCCCTTGACGGCATCGAAATATTCGTTGGGATCGTATTGTTTTACAGGCAGTTTGAGGTCCGAGACCGTCAACAACCCCATGGACGACAAGAGCTGGTATGCGGCAGCGTAGACCTGTGTCTCGAACACCACGCGGTTGGTGCGGGCGTCAAACAGGGATTGCTCTGCATCTAGCACGTCGAGGGTGGTCCGGGCCCCAAGTTTAGCCTCCTCACGCACCCCGTTGAATGCCACCTGCGCGGCGCGGATTTGGCGCTCAGACGCCTGCAGCTGCGCATTGGCGACGGCCAGCGTCGACCAGCTGTCCGACACATTCTGGCGCACGATCAGCACCGCCTGATTGAGGTTGGACCGCGACGCATGCACCTGCGCGAGCGCCTTGCGTTCCAATGCCTTTAGCTGCCCGCCTTGGTAGATCGGCACCGTCATTTGCAGCCCGATGGACGAGTTGTTGTCATTGCGGCGGCTGTGCCCAGCATTGGCGGTCAGCCCAATGGTGGGCCGGATTGCGGCGCGGGCGCGCGCGGCGTTCAGTTCGTTGGCCCGTATCTCGTGCTGGGCCTGGTCGATGGAGGGGCTGTTACGCTCCCCCAGGGCGCGGGCATCGGCGACAGAGCCCGGCAGCGGCGGCAATGACGGGATCGCGCTCAGGTTCCCCGGGCGTTTGCCGACTGTGGCCACATAGAGTTCCTGCGAAATGGCCAAATTGCCTTGCGCCTGAGCAAGCGCGCCGCGGGCCTCAGCCAGCCGGGCCTCGGCCTGTGCCACATCCGTGCGGGTCACCTCACCCACGTCAAACCGATCCCGCGCGGCGCGCAGTTCCTGGGTAATCAGGCGCAGGTTGTTCTGGCGCAGCGACACCACGCGCGCGTCGCGCAGCACCCCCACATAAGCGTTGACCGCATTCAGCAGCACCTGCTGCTCGGCATTTACCAGCTGCGCACGGGTGGCGAGCACCGTCTCCTTGGCGGCCTCAACCCCCAGCTTGGTGCGCCCGGCATCATAGAGCAGCAGATCAAGGCCGACGCTGACCGTGGCCGAAAGATTGCCGCCGGCCGGGCCGGTGGCCTGATCGGCATGTCCAAACGTCGAGATGGCCGAGATTTGCGGCCGCAGGGCCGACAGCGCGACAGCCACGTCTTCATCGGTGGCGCGCAGCAAGGCACGGTTCTGCTCGAGCAGGTTGGAATTGAGATAGGCCGCCACCAACGCGTCTTGCAGGGTCTCGGACGAAGCGGCGGTCGGGGTGATAGCAAGCGTTGCAACTGTCGCGGCGGCACCAACCACCTTACGCCAAACTTTGGTTTTCATCACGCCTCGCAATCCTGCTTTAAAGGGAAAATGCCTTTTCGGCTTCAAATCCGGGAAGAACCGGTGCCCCTGCGTTAAACGCCAGCCGCCAGCTGACATTGCCATCAATTTTGTAGCCAATGCGGCACTCGCCCAACGCGCCTTTCGCGAAAACGGCCGCAATGCGGCCACCATCTTTGAGCTGGTCAGTCAGAGCAGCCGGTACCATTTCGACGGCGCCCTCAATCAAAATGGCGTCGTACGGCCCGTGTTTGGCAGCGCCTTCAGCGAGCGGTGCCTCGATCACCACGACGTTGTCGGCGCCCTGCTCAATCAACGCGGCCTCTGCGTCTTTGGCGAGGGTTTCGTCCTGCTCAACCGCTATCACGGCCTCCGCCATGCGCGACAGAACCGCCGCCGTGTAGCCAAGCCCTGCCCCGATGTTGAGCACCACGTCGGATTGCTCCACCTCCATCGCGTCCAGCATCTTGGCCAAGGTACGCGGCTCCAAGATGACACGGCCGGGTTGCAGCCCAATGTTTGCGTCCACATAAGCCACCTCGCGGCGCGCGGACGGTACATAGGCCTCCCGCCTCACCGTCAACATGGCGTCGATGATAGGAAATTTGGTCACGTCAGACGGGCGGACCTGAGTGTCCACCATCATGGTGCGGTTTGCGGCAAAGTCAGTCATACTAAACTCATCAGTCTAGTTTCGGTTATACTCGGTTTGCCACATAAAGAAAGGGGCGACAACAACCGATCAGCCGCTTTGCGCTCTTGCGCGGAAATTATGCCTAGGCTAGAGACATCCGGCACCATGTGAGGCGAGTTGGCGGAGTGGTGACGCAGCGGATTGCAAATCCGTGTACACCGGTTCGATTCCGGTACTCGCCTCCACTAAAAATCAATAGTCACATTGATCTCGTTGAACAAATTCACCCGCAACGCTGCGGATGCGCGCCATTGTTGCGGCCCACTCTACCGGCGTCTTGACCGCATCGACCCGAGCGAACGCGCCTGATTGCCCAGGCAGGCCAAAACCCATTGCATTCCAGATTTCTAATTTATTTTGACAAGGTGATCTGTCCTAGTGGGGTTTCGCGACTGATGGCGGCATCAGCCGGGGCGGTGTGTCGATCACCCGCAGCGGGGCTGCGGACGCTTATTCTAAACGTTCAGGGGCACAGAGGGGCCAGCAGCGATCAACGCCCACATGTGTCGTATCCTGAGATTCGCGCCGACCTCAACGGTCAATGAGGTCGAATTCGGATCCGCACCGGATGGGGGATCTGCCACTCATTGGTGCCCAACATCTGCGGGACCTGACTTCAGACTGTCAGCTGCTTTCAAATGAGGATGCCCGGTCGGCAACCCCCATCTTGACCATCGATACATATTGGAATAGCCCAAGCGCAGGCCGTAGACGCCTGCCTCTCGCTGACACTTGTCATGGTGAAGTTCTGCAACACATATCTACCTACCTCTTTCCGCATATCGCGCGGATGGTAATGCGGGTCCCATCTTATTCTGCGCGATCAGGCTAGAGAGATACGGGATATGGCTGTTACCCCCAGAAATACGTTTACCAACGGGCCCCTTGGGACCATTTACCTCAAAACCGCATTGCCGATCATTCTGGTGATGGGAATGAACGGGCTGTTGTCCGTCGCGGACGCGCTGTTTCTTGGCATTTACGTCGGTCCCGACGCATTGGCAGCCGTTACCTTGATGTTCCCGATCTATATGCTGATCGTGGCGCTTTCCACATTGGTGGCCAATGGCATGTCGAGCCTTCTCGCGCGGTCGCTCGGTGCCGCCGATATGGACGGAGCACGCGCCACATTTGCGGGCGCGCACGGTTTGGCCATTGCGTTGGGCGCTCTTTTGATCCTGTTGTTTGTCCTCATTGGGCAACCGGTTGCCCTGTTGGCAGCGGGAGGGACGGAATCACTGGCAGAGTTGGGCGTCGTCTATCTTCGGATCACGGTCTTTTTCTCACCACTGCTGTTCATGCTATCCGTCAACTCTGACGCCCTGCGCAACGAGGGGCGCGTCGGCTTCATGGCGGCGATGAGCCTTTTGGTCTCAATAGCAAACATCGCGTTCAACTTCGTCTTAATCGCTATGTTGGACATGGGCGTGGCCGGGTCTGCCTATGGCACCGCAGCGGCACAGGCGCTCGCCTTCCTGATCATTCTCGCATTTCGCTTCCGCGGCGAGACTTCCCTGCGACCCGCGACGCTGCTGTCCCATTCATTGAGCCGGAATTGGGGGGCAATCCTTGCATTGGGCGCACCTCAAAGCCTGGGCTTCATCGGGTTGGCGCTTGGATCGGCGGCGATTATCACAGCTTTGCAATGGGTTGGTCGGCCAGGTTATGCCGACACCATCACGGCCTATGGGATCATCACCCGCGTCATCACCTTTGCCTACCTGCCACTGCTGGGGCTATCCTTTGCCATGCAAACGATTGCGGGCAACAATTACGGCGCCTCGCTCTGGAGCAGGTCGGATGCCAGCTTGCGCATGGCGATATGGGGGGCATTTCTCTACTGCAGCATTGTGCAGATCGTTGTGATGAGCCTTCCCGCCCAAATCGCCAGCACCTTTGTCAACGATGTGGCAGTCATCGCCGAAGTGGCACGCATTTTGCCGCTGATGACCTGTGTGTTCTTCCTGATGGGGCCGTTGATGATGATTGCCGCCTATTTTCAGGCGATTGGGGCTGCCGGCAAAGCGGCCCTGTTGGGGTTGACCAAACCCTATGCCTTTGCAATCCCACTAACGTTTTTGCTGCCTGTTTGGCTTGGGGAGATCGGAATTTGGGCTGCCGGCCCCGTTGCCGAGGCAATGTTGGCCGGTCTGACGGGATTGGTGCTTTGGAAAACGGCGCGAAAATCGACCCTGCATTGGGGCCTGTTTCATGCTCAGAAAGGAGCCGCGTCATGAGCCCGCAACTTCCGACAGCAGCGCAAGCGAAAGACCAAGCCCGACAATTGCGCACCAAGGCTGGCAGGGACGGCGCGCCTTTGGGTCATGCCAAGTCCCTTGAGATCGTTGCCCATCGGCACGGCTTTCGCGATTGGAACACGATGTCCGCCGCAATTGCCAATGGTCCTCCCCACGGGTGGACTGTTGGCAGCAAGGTGAAAGGCAGGTTCCTATCCAAACCGTTCACGGCGCATGTTGTGTCTGTGGCCAACGTCAAGCCGCAATGGTTCCGCTTGGAGCTGCAGCTGGAAGAGGCAATTGACGTCGTTACCTCCGACGGCTTCTCTAACTTCCGGTCGCGCATCAGCGGCGTTGTCGGCCCCAAGGGCCATTCGATGGAGCGAACAAGCAACGGCCATGCCCAACTTGAGGTCGATCTTTGGTGAGGGCATCCCCGAAACGCTGATGTGCGATCCAACTGCAGGGCCCTGCTAAGCTGCCTATTGAATAAGCTCCGGCGCCCATTTGCGGATACGGGCCTCGCAGAGGGCTCCGGCGTGGCGGGTCAGCACCGTGAACTCGGCCTCGCTGAGCTTTTTGAGGTTGGTGCCGATGCTGGAGGCGAATTCAGAATCGCCCGGGTGAAGCTCCCCCTCCTTGCTGTCGATGGAGAACCAGACCGGGTGCGGGCCGGAACCGGCGGCATGCGCCAGGGCCATGCGTTGGAATTGCAGGCCGCGGACCTGTTCCATCAGGATGCCAATCGCCTCGATCAACACTTTTGAGCCGGACTGCGTGGGCGCATCATTGATCACGAACGGTTTGCCACCGTCGCTGACCAAAGCGTAGTCCAGCCGGTTGCGGTCCATCCGCATCAACGGATTGACCCCCAAATTGTCGTAGACGCCGCCGTCTGTCAGCGTGACAAATTCGGTCTCTTCATTCGGAAAATCGGTTTCAGATACCATAAGGGGCGGAAAGACCGGCGGGAAGGATGACGACGCAGCCACAGCATCGCTGATCTTCTGGTTGGACGCAGAGGATTGGCCCAGCTCGTGTTCTCCCATCTCCTCAGGCAGCCCGCCGCCCGCAACGTAGAAGAACATGTTGCCGGTCGAGAGATTGGTCGAATTGAGGTAGATGCGCGGCCCGTTGGCGAGGCTAGACATGGTGGCCCCTTGAAACAGGTGCTTATCGTAAGATGCGGCCAATGCGTCGAGCCGCGTGATGAACGGGTTCAGCGCGCCGCCAAGGAAAGAAGAGACCGCTATCGAGCGGGTCCGCACATAGGTTTCCAAGGAATCCAACACATTCGGGTTGCCCCAGTGGGAGGCCAGAAACGCCCCGGCGATGCTGCCGCCGCTGACGCAGGACAAGAGATCGACCTTGTCGAGCAGCCCCAGGTCCTGAAGCTTGCGGAAGGTGCCAAGGTGGAAGGCTGCTGCGCGGAACCCGCCGCCAGACAACGCCAACCCGATCCGCTTTTCTTCGCCATTGATGGTGATGCTCACTGTAATATCTCCTCGTCAAAATGATGCCCGTAAAATCAGGCAATGGGCAGCATGAGCGAGGTTGGAACCGGGTTAGAAATGAACCCCAACACCGCGCGGGCGCTACACGTTTTAATAAATCTTGTCGCAATAATGCCGGGCGAGCGTACCAAAACCCGGCTTGGCGAGCAAGAAAACCCGCCTTGGCCGCCGCTAGCTAGACTGCTCCGACGTCATTTCCTCAATCTCGAGGTCAGCCTCGGGCACGTTCAGGGTAGACCATGTGTCATCTTGCGGCGGCTCGGGCAGCGCGTCGCAGGCGCGGCGGTGGATGTTCACCTTGGCGATGAAATTGGCCGAGACCGGCGCGGTGACAAACAGGAAGGCCATGATCAAGAGCTCGTGCAGTGAGCCGTCCTGAAACGTGTAGGAATTGATTATCGACGCCATCAGGAACGCCCCCACCCCGACAGTGCCCGCTTTGGTTGGTGCGTGCAGCCGCGTCATGGAATCGTTCAGCTTCAACAGGCCAATCGCGGCCACCAACGTGAAGATGATGCCAATCAGCAGTGACAGCGCAATTGCGAAGATGCCAACGGTTTCCAAGCTCATTCGATGATGTCCCCCCGCAGCACGAACCGGGCGTAGGCCACGGTTGAGACGAACCCCAGCATGGCGATAATCAGCGCGGCCTCAAAGTAAATCTGGGTGCCCTGGTGGATGCCCAACAGCACGATCAGCGCTATCGCGTTGATGACCATGGTGTCGAGCGACAAAATGCGGTCACCGGTGCTTGGCCCAATCCACAATCGGATCATCGCCATGATCTGCGACCCCGCGACGATTATGAACGACGCAGACAGCGCCCAATTCATCAGATCTGTGGCTAGGGTCATTGGAAAATCTCCAGTAGGCGGCGTTCGTAGCGGTCCTTGATCTCGTCGCGTACGGCGTTTGCGTCCTCGGCATCAAGGGCGTGCACCAGCAGGCAATGACCCGCGTCAGAGAGGTCAGCCGACACAGTGCCCGGGGTCAGCGTGATGGTGCTGGCCAAAATGCTGATCGCCTCCGGCGAGCGCAGCTCCAGCGGGATGACCACCCATTTCGGTTGCATCTTGGAATTGGGCTTGGTCAGGACGATCCAAGCCACTTGCACATTGGCGACCAGAATGTCCCAGATTACCAGCACGCAGTAGCGCAGCATCGGCCAGGTGCGGAATGACTTGGGGCGGTCGGGCCACCAGCGCGCAGTAGCGATGGGAATGACGATTCCAAGGATGATCCCGAACACCACCATCCCGGCAGAGAGCGAGTTTTGCAGCAGGCTCCAGGTGATGGCCAGGAGCACGGTCAACGCAGGGTGCGGCAAGAGCCAGCGGACAGCTTTGGTGATCATGTCAGTGCTCCTCCTTCACGGCCTTGTCGCCCGACAGCTTGCCAGGCGTGTCCAGAACCGTCGAGATGTAGCCGTCTGGCGCGTATAGCTGGCCCGCGATTTCTGAGGTGTAGCGCGTCACAGGGCCTGCAAACACCGTGTGCGCAACCAGCAATGCAATGAGACCACCAACGGCAACATAGGACAAGACGGATGGCGCTTCGGGGCGACCGGCTTCCTCTTCACCGTCGTCGGAAACCTCTTTGGCAAGCCCTTCGGCCTTCCAGAACAGCACGCTGCCCGCGCGGGCGAAGCCAACCACGCTGACCAGGCTGGAGCCCAGCACCACCGCCCAGACCCACGCCATGTAGGGCGTATCAAAGCCAGCATCGAGGACCAGCAGCTTGCCGACAAAGCCCGACAGCGGCGGCAGGCCCGCCATGGCAATGGCCGCCACAAAGAACAGCCCCGCCGTCAGCGCGGCGCCCTCCATAGGGGCCTGTGCGGTGAGGTGCAGGTTGTTGCGGCGTCCCGTGCGGACAAGGTCCGAGATCAAGAACAACGCACCCGCGGCCAACGTAGAATGCACGATGTAGTATAGCGCCGCCGCCGTGGCCGTCGGTGTGAAAAGCGAGATTGCCACCATCACCATGCCCATTGACCCAATGACTGAGAACGCCACCAGACGGTCCAGCTTGCGCGCGGCCAACACGCCGACCATACCAATCGCCAGCGACACCAACGCGGCAGGCAATAGCCACCAACCGTGCAGGCCCGCGGTGACCTCCAATTCTGGCGAGAAGATCAGCGTATATACCCGGATGATCGCATAGGCGCCCACCTTGGTCATGATCGCAAAGAGTGCGGCCACCGGACCCGGTGCCTCGGCGTAACTGGAGGGCAGCCAAAAGTGCAGCGGCACCACGGCGGCCTTGATGGCGAAGACCATCAGCAGCAACACGGCGGCGATGCGAATGCCGACGGTATCGGACGCGTCGATCAGCTGCACCCGCTGCGCGAGGTCCGCCATATTGAGCGTGCCCGTCTCTGCGTAGATCGCGCCCAGCGCGAACAGGAACAGCGTTGAACCCAGAAGGTTGAACAGCACATATTGCACCCCTGCCCGCAGCCGCACCGTACCGCCTGCGTGGATCATCAACCCGTAAGACGCGATCAAAAGCACCTCGAAGAACACGAACAGGTTGAACAAATCCCCCGTCAGGAACGCGCCCATGATGCCCATCAACTGGAATTGGAACAAAGCATGGAAATGCCAACCCCGAGTGTCCCATTTTGACCCGATGGCATAGAGCAGAACAAACAGCGCCAGCACCGCTGTAAGCAGCGCCATCAGCGTGGACAGCCGATCGCCAACCAACACAATACCAAATGGCGCGGCCCAATCCCCCAGCTGATAGAGCGTGACCGTTCCATCAGAGGCCTGCGCGGCCAGCCCCGCGGCAATCGCGATGAGCGCCACGACGCCCGCAACGGAAATCACCCGCTGGATAACAATGTGATACCGCGCAGCCAGCACGATGAACGGAGCCATGAAGGCAGGCAGAACGACCAGAAGGATCAACCAATGCGTCATTGGGCGTCCTCCTCGGTGTCAAACTCCGGCTCGCCTTTGGGATCGTCGACACGGTCATCATCGGCCCCCAGATAAGCGCCCAGCGCGATCATCACGATGACAGCCGTCATCCCGAAAGAGATCACAATCGCCGTCAGCACCAGGGCCTGCGGCAACGGATCGGTGTATGTCGTGGCATCCGTCAGGATCGGCGGCGCACCGACCGTCAGACGACCCGACGCGAACAGAAACACGTTCACTGCGTAGGTCAGCAACGAGATGCCAAGAATCACCGGGAAGGTGCGCAGGCGCAGAACCAGATACAGGCCCCCGGCGGTGAGAATGCCAATGGCGGAAGCGACGAGAAATTCCATATTACGCCTCCGCCTCTTTCTTGGGGTCGTCGCGGGACGGGTCGATATCCATAGGGTGGTCGCTATCTTGTACATGCGCGCGGCGCGCGAGGCGGGAGAAGCTTTCAAGCGACAACATCACCGCGCCGACCACAGCAAGGAACACGCCAAGATCAAACAGCGCGGCTGTGGCCAGCTCGAACTTCTCAAACGGCGGGATGCGCACATAGGTGAAGTCAGACGTCAGGAACGGTTTGGTGAAAAACCACGACCCGATGCCGGTCAAACCGGCGATCAGCACACCCGACCCGATCACGCCGTGATAAGGGTAGCGCAGCCGCGCGGTGGTCCAGGCAAAGCCAGAGGCCATGTACTGCATCACCACAGCGATCGAGGCCACAAGGCCCGCGATGAAGCCGCCGCCCGGCTCGTTATGGCCCCGCAGGAAGATGTAGAAGGCCACCATCAGCACCACCGGCATGATGACGCGGGTCATCACCACCATCATCATCGGGTGCATGTTGCCCGCACGGGGTTGGTCGGGCTTGCGGTTCAGCAGGCGGGCGCGCACGGGTCCCGACAGCAGGGTTTCGGTCAGCGCGTAGATCAGCAGCGCGGCGATGCCCAGCACGATGATCTCGCCATAGGTATCAAAGCCCCGGAAGTCGACGAGGATCACGTTGACCACATTGGTCCCGCCCCCGCCTTTGTAGGAATTAGCGAGGTGGAACTCAGAGATGCTGGGCGCGACCGTGTCGCGCAGCAAGTAGTGATAGGACAAGACGGTTGCCGCCAGACCGCCCGCGACCGCCACGACAGTGTCTGATGTGCGGCGCAGCACGGTGCTTTCGACAGGCGTGCGGTTGGGCAGGAAGTTCAGCGCCAGCAGCAGCAAGATGATGGTCACCACCTCAACCGTCAGCTGGGTCATCGCCAGATCGGGCGCGCTGAAGAACACGAAGCCGACCGACACCATCAGACCAACGATGCCGATCAGGATCAGCGACAGCAGCCGGTTGCGATGCAGGAACACCAGCCCGCCCGTGGCCGCGACCAGCATCAGCCAGCCTGCGATTTGCACCGGATTGGCTGTTTGCGGTGTGCGGGTCGGCGCGCCGACGGTGCCGGTGACCCACGCATGATAGCCCATGGCCACCACGGTAATCGCCATGATCGCCGCGTAGCGCGAGAACGCCCCGTCATGCAGCGGCGCGATGATGCGGCGGGCGAGGCCTACTGCGAAGGCAATGATCGCCTCGAATATGGTCTTGGCCTCGGGGCGCGGGGCCGCGTCCCACAAGCGCAACGCGGGATTGAACACGGCCATCATCAGCAGGCCGCCAACGACCGCCGCAATGGACATGAACAACGCGGGCACCAACCCATGCCAGATCTTGAAATAGGCTTTGGGAACCTCTGCGGCCTCCCCGAGTACAGAGGCGGTGACCAGCTTGACGAATGGCTCAGCAAAGAACGGTGCGACGCCAATGACGACCACAAGGATCACCAGCAGCGACGGCGGACCCCATAGACCTACAGGAGGATCATGCGGCTTAGCGGGGTAGTCATCGCGGACCGGACCAAGGAAAGTGTGGCCGATCAGGCGGAAACAGTAGGCCGCCGAGAACAGCGAGCCAACGGTGGCCAGCACCGGCACCAGATAAGGGGAGTTGAAGAGGACCGTATGATTGGCCTCCTCCAGCATCATCTCTTTCGACAGGAAGCCATTGAGCAGCGGGATACCCGCCATCGACAGTGCCGCCAGCGTCGCAATGGTGAAGGTGATCGGCATCAGGTGGCGCAGCCCGCCCAAGCGGCGGATGTCGCGGGTATGGGTCTCGTGGTCGATGATGCCAGCCGACATAAAAAGCGCGGCCTTGAAGGTTGCGTGGTTGAGGATGTGGAACATCGCGGCCATGGCCCCGAATGCGGTGCCAGTGCCCAGCAGCATCGTGATCAGGCCCAGGTGGCTGACGGTCGAGAACGCCAGCAGCGCCTTCAGGTCATGCTTGAACAGCGCGATCACCGCACCCAGCACCATGGTCACCAGACCGGCGGTGGTCACGATCACAAACCATTCCGGCGTGCCGGACAGCACCGGCCACATGCGGGCCATCAGGAAGATACCGGCTTTGACCATGGTGGCGGAGTGCAGATAGGCCGATACAGGTGTCGGTGCAGCCATGGCGTGCGGCAACCAGAAGTGGAACGGGAACTGCGCCGATTTGGTGAAGCAACCCATCAGGATCAGGATCAACGCGGGCAAGTAAAGCGGGTCGGCCTGGATCAATTCGCGATTTTGCAGGATGACGCTCAGATCATAGCTGCCCGCGATCTGGCCCAAGATCAGCATGCCCCCAATCATGGCCAGTCCGCCCATGCCGGTTACGGTCAACGCCATGCGCGCGCCTTGGCGGCCTTCGGGCAGGTGCTTCCAATAGCCGATCAGCAGGAAGGAAGACAGCGAGGTCAGCTCCCAAAACACCAGCAAAAGCAGGATGTTGTCCGACAGCACAATCCCCACCATCGCGCCTTGGAACAGCAGCAGATAGGTGAAGAACTCGCCCATATTGTCCTCGCGGGCGAGGTAGTAGCGGGCGTAGGTGATGATCAGCAGCCCGATCCCGAGGATCAACGCGGCAAAGAAGAAGCCCAAGCCATCCAGCATCAGCGTGAAATTCATGCCCAGCATCGGGATCCAATCGATCCGCGCCGTGACCAGCTCGCCCGCCAGAACGGCTGGCAGATTGGTCAGGAGCCCGATCAGAGCGGCAAGGCTGATGGTGAAGGTCACGCCCGCGCAGGCCGCGCGGCCAGCGGAATTCATCAGACCAGGAAGCAATGCACCAAGGAAGGGCAACGCAACGATAAGGAAGAGGGACACGCGAACTCCTGATCAATGGTCTGAAACGGGTTTCCCCGTTTTGTGGTAAAATTGGCTGAACCTCAAGTGTAAGTGGTTCTGCTTGCGCAGAAATCAACTGCGGTAACCCGCCCTACCCGCACAGACCAAGCATGCCGCGGCCGCGCATCGCATCCCTTGCTGCGGCTCAGCCGCCAAGTTGCCAGGACGGCGTCTTGTCGCGTCAGCCTCTCTGCTTGGTTTGTGCAGCCTAGATGACGGCCTTTTCAACGAATTTGGTGCCGCTTTCGATCCGGTGGAAGCCAAACGGTGTCAGGTCGATGCTGCGGTATTCGCCATATGCGATCCACTCTGCCACGCCCCGGCCCATAGCAGGCGACTGCTGCAGCCCGTGGCCAGAGAAGCCGTTGACGAAAACGAAGTTTTCAACCTGCGTGTGCGGCCCGATTACCGCATTCTGGTCGAACGTGTTGAACGCGTAATGCCCCACCCATGAGTTGATCACCTTCACCGTCTCAAAGGCAGGCACCCGGGTGGCCACGATGGGCCAGACCTTGTCCTGCCAGATGGCGTGATCCTCGTAGAAATCCTCGTAATCCACCGCCGGATCCTCATCAGGAGGGCATCCAGCCAGATAGTATTTGCCGTCGCTGCGCATATGCACGCCTGAGGGGTCAATCGTTAGCGGCAGGTCGCGGTCCAGCGGGGTTTCGGCGTCAAAGATGAACGTATAGCGGCGGCGCGGCTCAATCGGCACTTCGATCCCGGCCATGCGCGAAGTCAGCACTGCCCGCGGTCCCGAACAGTTGGCGACCGTGCCGCAGGCAACGGTCTCTCCCAAGGCGAGCGTCACGTTTTCGACACGGGTCCCAGCCGCGTTGCGGGTCATCGAGACCACTTCATTATGGATGTATTCCACCCCCTGCGCGCGCGCCTTGCGCTTCCACCAATCGAAGATGGTGCCGCCGTCGAAATAACCTTCGTTGATCAGATTATGGTTGCCGCCAATGATGTCGTCGAGCTGGTAGAACGGGTAGTCCGCCGCGATCTCGTCGCGGGTCATGTATTTGGTCCCTGCCCCGAGACTTTGCTGGATGCGTTGCAACTCCTGAAGCGTCTCTGCGAATTCGGGCGTATCGGCCAAATACATGTAGCCATAGTTCTGCAGCAAGATGTGAGGGGCATCATCATCAGCCATGAAGTCCTTAAAGTTATTGATGAATTCGGCCCCAAACTGCGAAATTTGGATATTCACCTTGTTCGAAAACTGCTGCCGAATGCAGCTGTTGGTGTGCCCCGTGGACGAAAATTCGTAGCTCGGGTCACGCTCCACGACCAGAATGGAGCCGTCAAAATCGGGGGTGCGCGACAGCCACCACGCGACGGAAGACCCGTACATTGCGCCACCGACGATCACCACGTCGTAGCTTGATTTTGATGGTGTCTGCATGTCGTCCTCCGTCGTGTCCGAAAGAGACCTGACTAGATGCAGCGCCCGCCGTCAACCTCCATGCAAACGCCGGTGACCATAGACGCCTCGTCCGAGCACAAATAGCACGCGGCGTTGCCCATATCCTCAGGCGTGGAGAAGCGACCAATGGGGATGGTGGAAATAAACTTGGCGCGGACCTCCGGTGTGTCCTCGCCCATGAATGATTTCAAGAGCGGCGTCTCTCCCGCCACCGGGTTGATCGCGTTCACCCGCACGCCGTCAGGCGCCAGTTCCACCGCCATGGCCTTGGTCGCGGTGATCATCCACCCTTTGGAGGCGTTGTACCAATTCAGCCGCGGACGCGGGCTGACCCCGGCCGTGGAGGCGACATTCAAGATCGCGCCCGACCCTTGCGCCTTCATCAGCGGGACCACGTGTTTGGCGGTCAAATAGACCGACTTGCAGTTCACCGCGAAGACCTTGTCGAAATCATCTTCGCCAATCTCTTCCATCGCGGCAGGCAAATGGGTGGTGCCGGCGTTGTTGATCAGGATATCGATGCGGCCGAACCGGTCCAGCGTGGCCTGCACCATGTTTTGCACATCTGTGTCGCTGGCCACATTGGTTTGCACGGCCTCCGCTCCCAAATCAGCTGCCGCTTCGATGTTGAGGTCGGCGACCATGACACGCGCGCCCTCAGCCAAAAACTTGCGGGTGATCCCCGCACCGAAACCCGACGCCCCGCCGGTCACGATCGCTATTTTTCCGTCAAGCCTCATGCGTTCACCTGTTTGGACAGCCACCATGTGGTGCCGTCATCGGTTTGGACACCGCCGCGACGGTCCCCGTGTTCGTCGTTTTTCATCTGCTGCACCAGCGTCGCACCCAGTTCAACAGCGCGATCCAACGTGGCGTCCGGGTCAGGCATGTACAAATGCAGATGCGCAGGCGGCCCATCGGCCTGTCCGATCATCAGCACACTGTCCCCGATCCGGGTCTCCGCATGCATGATGCTGCCATCGTTACGGTGAAAGACCCGCAGCGTTGTCGCCCCAAAGGCAGCAATGGCAAAATCCAGAACCGCCTGCGCATCTGACACGATCAGATAGGGCGATAAATCGTTATATCCGTCCGGTTTGTACGTCATCAGACCTCCTTCATCCGTGCAGCGCTGCGACGGTTTTCAAGCTTGAAAACCCATAAAGCGCCTCGAACCCCTTTTCGCGGCCATGGCCTGACAGCCCGGTGCCGCCAAAGGGCAGCTCCACCCCGCCACCCGCGCCATAATTGTTGAGGAAGACCTGCCCCGCCCGCAGAGCCTTGGCCAGCCGCATCTGCCGCGCGCCATTCCCCGTCCAGACCGAGGCCACGAGACCGTATTGGGTGCCATTGGCAATCTGGAGCGCCTCCTCTTCCGTCTCGAATGGGATGATCACCTGAACCGGGCCGAAAATCTCGTCCTGGGCGAGCGTGTGGTCGGGGCTGACGCCTTCAAACAAGGTTGGCGCGACGTAAGCGCCGCCTTCCGGCGCACCATCCACCACGGCGCCTTGTGCCGCCACTTTCAAATCTGAGCCCCGTTTCAGGAAGCTCTCCACGATGTCCTTCTGGCGGTTGGAGACCAGCGGACCCACGTCAAAATCATCCATGGCGGGACCTGCACGCAGCGCGCTGTAGCGCTGCACCATCTTGGTCAACACCTGATCGTACACGCCGCGCTGCACCAGAATGCGCGACGAGGCCGAGCAGGTCTGGCCCGCATTCTGTATCCCGGCATTAACCAAAAACGGCAAGGCTGCGTCGATATCAGCGTCGTCGAAGACCAATTGCGGGGACTTGCCGCCAAGTTCCAGCGTTACCGGCACGACATTTGCACCCGCCGATTGCTGGATCAGCTTGCCGACGCCGACCGAGCCGGTGAAGGACATGTGGTGGATACCCTCATGTCCGCTCAAGGCGGCCCCCGCTTCCGCCCCCAATCCAGGCACAACATTGAGCGCGCCGGCCGGCAGGCCTGCCTGCGCCATCAGTTCGGCAAAATACAAAGCGGTCAGGCAGGCTTCCTCCGCCGGTTTCAAAACGCAGGCGTTGCCCATCGCCAAGGCCGCACCCACGGATCGCCCGATGATCTGCATCGGGTAGTTCCAAGGCACGATATGGCCCGTCACCCCATGCGGCTGACGCAAGGTGTAGACGGTATAGCCGTCGAGATACGGAATGGTGGCCCCGTGTATTTTGTCAGCGGCGCCTGCATAGAATTCCATGTAGCGCGCCAAGGCGACCACATCGGCGCGGGCCTGCTTCAGGGGTTTGCCCACGTCTTTGGCCTCAAGCTCTGCCAGCTGGTCAATATGGCCCAGCACCAGCTGGCCCGTTTTGTATAGAATACGGCTGCGTTCTACAGCTGTGGACCGGCCCCAATCGCCACGCATCGCGGTTTCGGCCGCCGCGACCGCGCGGTCGACATCTTCCACCCCGCCCTTCGCAATATTGCACAAATGCGAGCCGTCCGAGGGGTTGATCAATTCCAGCGTGTCGCCCGCCACCGGATCACACCACACCCCGCTAATGAAGCATTGCGCGGGGTTCAGGCCGTTTAGGGAGATGGACATGGGGCGCGCTCCGGTTGGTCTCGGCTTTAGTTACCGTAAGCGATTGCCGGCAGCCATGTCACCAGCCACGGGAACTCGAAGACTATGAACAACCCAAAGAGCTGCAGCAGCACGAACGGGATCACGCCTTTGTAAATGTGCCCCAGTGTGACGCCCGGCGGGCACACGCCGCGCAGGTAGAACAGCGAGAACCCCACCGGCGGGGTGAGGAAGGACGTCTGCAACGTCACCGCGACCAGAATTGCGAACCAGACCACGGATGGGTTGTCCACCACGCCGTATCCGTCGACCGGGATATCCAGGCCGATCACCACCGGCAGCATCAGCGGCATGATGATCAACGTGATCTCGATCCAGTCCAGCAGGAAGCCCAGCAGGAAGATGATGAACAGGATGAACACCACCACCATGTTCTTGTTGTCAAACGAGCCCAGCACCAGGTTCTTGATGATCTCGTCGCCGCCATAGAGGCGCAGCACATAGGCGAAAAAGTTGGCCGCAATGAAAATACCCACGATGTAGCCCGAGGTGTTCATCGTCTGGCGCATCACGTCCTTGAACACTTTGCCGTTCAGCCGGCGGTTCGTCAGCGCCAGCGTCAACGCGCCCAGCGCGCCAAGGCCCGACGCCTCGGTAGGCGTGGCGTAGCCAAAGAAAATCGAACCCAGCACCAACAGGATCAGGAACATCGGTGGGATGACCGAGATCAGCACGTCCAAGACGATTTTCATCGTTACCGGCTCGCGGTTTTCGGGCAGCGGCATCGCCTTTGGGTTCAGCAGCCCCCAGACAACGATGAACACGATATAGAGCCCGCCCAACAGCAAACCGGGGAACAGCGCGCCCATGAACAAATCACCCAAGCTGATCGCCAGCTGGTCGGACATGATCACCAGCATGATCGACGGCGGGATCAGGATGCCCAACGTGCCCGAGGCGGCGATGGTACCGGTGGCGATGGTTTTGGAATAATCCTGCTTCATCATCGTGGGTAGCCCCATGACGCCCAGCAGTACGACCGACGCCCCGACGACGCCGGTAGAGGCCGCCAGAATGATGCCAATCAGCATGACCGACAGGGCGAGCCCGCCGCGCAACGCGCCAAAGAGCACCTGCATGGATTGCATCATCCGCTGCGCCACGCCAGACTGGTCCAGCATCAAGCCCATATAGATGAACATGGGCAGCGCCACCAAAACCGGGTTCTGGATCACGCCTCCGAAGAAACGGCCCGCATTGGCGAACATCTTGCGGTATTCGATGCGGGTTTCGTCGTATTCGATGTAGTTCTGGATGGCGTCGGCGGCGGGGTCCAGGACGAACTGAGCCAGCACGATGAAGACCAGCGACACACCGACCAACGCATAGGCCACCGGAATGCCACGAAACAGCATCACGATGAAGACGATGAACATCAACAGAACCATCCATTGGTTCAGGTCCATGAACGAAATAAGCGAAAGCAGTTGCATGTCTTAGTTGTCCCCGCGGCGGCGGCGCAGAAGACCGACGGCAATCAAGGCCACGACCAGCGCCACAGACACCCACAATGTGTGGTCAAAGAATGGTTCTCGGGTGATACGGCGGGGGCGGATCTCGGCGTTCGTGAAGTAGATCACCCAATAGGCCGCGTAATGCACCAGCCGCCAGCCCACGAAGATGGCCGTGGGCAGCATCCAAAGCAGCTGTGTTGCCAATCCCGTATCGGTAAATGTCTTCAGGTTGTGTTTGAACCGCGCCCAACCGGCAGCGGCGGCCAACAGGAACAGCACCGGCAAGGTGGCCTTCAACAAGTACACGCGGTGCAGCCCGTTGGGGCTGCTCGACCCCTCGCCCGAAATGATAGATTGCCAGCTGTAATGGACCAGCACATCCGTCATCAGCGCAATGAACGGCAGCAGCAACCAGCCAATGGCGAAGACCTCGATCCGCGCTTTCTTCGCGTCGGAATAATTCTGGTGCAGGATGTCGACCCGCACATGGCTGTTGGTGGTGATGGCGTAGCCGAAGGCCGTCAGCATAGCGAAGCCGTACATCCACCACTGCGCATCATCGAGCCACGCCTGGTTGTTGCCCGCGCCGCGCAGGAACACCTGGCTGACAATAGCGATCATCAGGATCGGAAACATCCACGACACGACATTGCCGACATTGATCATCAGCCGGTCCGCGAACCCGTGCGTGTGGCGGTCCACCTCGCCGGGGTCCGAGATGGCAAGCACCTCTTCGACGTCTGGAATGGATTGATCTGACATGCCGTGTGCGCCCTCCCAAGCCCCCGTTACCGGGCCAAATAGAAGGCGGCACTCCGAGGTCGGAATGCCGCCATCCGCGTCTTTATATCCGCTTACCGGTCGCGGGGCAGATAAATGTTCTCAACCCAGGTTTTGTAACCAGCACGGTACTCTTGCAGGTCATCCCAGGTCTTTTTGAAATGCGCATCCTCGGAAGCGAGCTCGGCTGCAACCTCGTTCCATGCAGCTTCAAACTGGTCGAGCATCTCCGGCGGCCACTGCTTGATGGTCACGCCGTTCTTCTCGGTGTTCTCAACCATGGCCGCAAAGTTTTTCGCCTCACCTTCCGCAAGGTTGGTGGTGACGTTGGCCAGACATGCGGTCTGGATCTGGTTCTGCGCGATCTCGGACAGGTCTTCCCAGACGTCGACGTTGACGATCAGCTCAAACAGGGTCGAGGGCTGGTGCCAGCCGGGGAAGTAGTTGTATTTCGCGATCTTGTGGAAACCCAGACGCGCATCAATCAGCGGCATGGAGAATTCGGTCGCGTCAATCGCGCCGCGCTCCAGCGCCGGGAAGATATCGCCCGCAGCCAGCAGCGATGTTGACACGCCCAGACGCTGCATCACCTCGGCGCCAAGGCCGAAGAAGCGCATGTTCAGACCTTCAAGGTCAGCGACCGAGTTGATCTCGTTCTTGAACCAGCCGGATGTTTCTGGCGCGATCACGCCACAGGGCATAACCTTCACGTTGTAACCGGCCTGGTCGTACATTTCCTGCCACAGCTCAAGCCCGTCATCATACAGGATCCAGCCCATGAACTCGCCCGCTTCCGGGCCGAATGGCACAGCAGCAAACAGCGATGCAGACGGGATCTTGCCCTGCCAGTAGCCGGATGTGGCATAGGCCGCGTCAACCGAGCCATTGGACACTGCGTCTAGCGCTTCCAAGGTCGGGACCAGTTTGCCGGGATCAAAATGCTCAAATTCCACCTCTGTGGAGATCGAGTTGATGCGGTTGGTGAAGTCGACGCCCGCTGTGCCGAGAATTGGCAGGTTGGCGGAGAATGACGAAGTCATTTCGATGGTTTGCTGCGCCTGCGCGCCGGTGGCGGCCAGAGACGCGGCAAACGCGGTTGCGATTACTTTGTTCTTCATGTGGTTCCTCCCTGGGCCGCGGCATGCGGCCAGTTACTCCTTAGTCTTGGGCGCGCGATCAGCTTGGTGATCCTATGCCCGAAGAATCAGATTTGGGTAGACTGATTGGCCCGAGGTCGTCTGGCAACCTCGCCGGCCAAATCCGTTTTCTACCCAAATATGGGTAGAGCAACTGTGGCGACCTGCATTTTCTTCAAGCCCCGCCGCGTATTTTTGACTCACCGGCCTGATAAGTTTGCGAAAAAATCGAACAGTTCATCAGATTTTCTGATGCTTATTGGTAAGATTAAATATCCAATTCACCCAAATTTGTCGTTCCCCGCCCGCCGAAGCCCGCCCGGATGAAGGCCAAAAGACGCTCGGAGTAGTTGTGTTTCACGTAGCCTCGGGCCGTCACAATGCCGATCATCCGCTCGGTCATGGGGTCGGAAAGCGGAATGGCGCGGAACCGATTTTTGTCGCCATGGGCCGCGACGATTTCCGGCAAAATAGCTACGCCAAGACCTGCCTCTACAAGGTTCATCGCCGTCGTCGCGTTCTGCAACTCGTAGCGGACATTCAATGTGATGCCGGCGCGTTTCGTGACCTGATCGACAAGCAGACGCAACGCCGTTTTGGAATCCAGCAATATCATCGGAGTTTTGTCCAGATCCGTGACGCTGATTTGGTTCACTCCGGTATCAAATTGCGGCGGTGTGCAGGCCAACAGCTGATCGGTGATCAGAGCTTCGAATTCGAAATCCTTGATTCTTGCCACTTCGGGCCCAATGTAGAACTCCACTTTTTGCTGCTGCAGCAGTTCCAGACCTTCGGTTGGCGGGACCTCTCGTACGCTGACCACGCTGTCAGGGTAACGCCGCGCGAAGTTGTAAAGGATGTCGCCCATATAGGACGCGGCCAAGGTCGGCGCACAGCCAATCTGCACCTGCCCGCGCCGTCGCGCCGCAATGTTGGACAATTCTGACAACTCGGACTGCACGTTATCCATCGCACCTTTGGTGCGATCAAAAAGCCTCCGTCCCTCTGGCGACAGCGAGATCCGCTGCGCCTTGCGGACAAACAGGCGCAGGCCGACTTGGGCCTCCAGGTCCCTGATCTGCATAGAAATCGCCGACGGCGCACGGTTGGCGATCTCCGCCGCACGACGGAAACTGCCATGCTCGGCCACAAGCAAAAAGGTCTGCAGAAGCTTGAGATTGACCGCGTTCACGTGATCCCGCAGCTCTTCTGTTTGAGTTCTTCCAACGCGTCGGCTGCCAGCTTGCGTCGCTCAATCTGCGCGTTCAGCGCGCCCCCCAACAGCACCAGAAACGCGCTGAAATACAGCCACATCAGCAGCGCCACGACCGCCCCGATGGACCCGTACACCTCGTTGTAGCGCCCAAAATTGGACAGGTATTCGGAAAACCCGTAGGACGCCGCGGCCCACATCAGCACCGCAAATACCGCGCCGGGTGTCAGCCAGGGCGTGCGCCTGCTGTCCCGTTTGCGCGGACCGTAGCGGTAGATCAGCGCGATCCCCACCGTGATGACAAAGATGGCCGAACTCCAGCGCACCGTGTCGATCCAGCTTTTGGTCTCGACCGTCAGCGGCAACAGTGCCACCACAATCGGGGTCACAACCACAGCAGCGCCGGCCACCAACGCCACCACGACCAAAGTGATTGTCAGCAAGAAGGCCGACAGATACGCCATCAAAAAGCTGCGATTGGGGGAGCGGTAAATGGTATTCAGCCCCCGCATCATCGCCCCCACGCCAGCCCGCGCTGACCACAAGGCCAACAAGATGGAGACAAATGTCGCCCACCCCAAAGTCTCCCCCCGCGCCGAGGTGATACGCCCGATCTGCCCGTCAATCAGCGTGTAGATATCATCCGGCACGATGCCGCGCAGCAGGTTGATCTGGTCCTGAATGACCACCGGGTCCGCCATCAGCCCGAAAATCGCAATAATCGCCGCCAGCCCAGGAAAGATCGCCAGCATCCCGAAAAAGGCGATTCCGGCGGAAATCAGGCTCAGGTTTTGCTCGTCAATCTGCAACCACACGGCGCGCAACGCGTCATACCAGATGCCAACCGACGGGGGGAGATAGCGTTTCATGCCCTAGGGGTAGCCGATTTTACGGCCAATCGGCTAGCCGCATTTGGAATGGCCGCAGGAGGCGCAGGTCATGCACCCCTCGACCATGCGCAGATCGTACTGGCCGCAGCTGGGGCAGGCCTTGCCCCGCCGCTCACCCACAGCCACAACTTGGGCGGAGGGGTCTTGCTTCAGCCCCAGCCCCTCGCCGGCGATGAAACCGGTGGCAATCATGTGCTGCTCGATCACGCCGCCGATGGCCGCCAGGATCGAGGGGATATATTTCCCTTGCACCCAGGCCCCGCCGCGTGGATCAAACACCGCCTTCAGCTCTTCCACCACAAAAGACACGTCACCACCCCGCCGGAACACGGCTGAAATCATGCGCGTCAGCGCAACAGTCCAGGCAAAATGCTCCATGTTCTTGGAGTTGATAAACACTTCAAACGGCCGCCGGTGCCCGTTCAGCACAATGTCGTTCACCGTGATATACAGCGCATGCTCGCTATCGGGCCATTTCACCTTGTAGGTCTGCCCTTCCAGCTCCGCGGGCCGGTCCAGCGGCTCGGACATATACACCACTTCGCCGCCCTCCGGCACAGCGACGGGTTTGTCATCTTCCGCTTCGTTTTGGCTGGAAATACTCAAAACCGACCCTGTCACATCATTGGGCCGGTAGGTTGTGCAGCCCTTACAACCCTGATCCCAGGCGGCCATGTAGACCTCCTTGAAATCGTCAAAGCTGATATCCTCGGGGCAGTTGATCGTCTTTGAAATGGACGAATCCACCCATTTCTGCGCCGCCGCCTGCATCCGCACATGATCAAGCGGGGCCAATGTCTGGGCATTCACAAAATGGTCCGGCAGGTCCACATCACCAAACTTTTCGCGCCACAGCTGCACCGCGTAATCGACCACCTCTTCCTCGGTCCGAGCCCCGTCTTTCTGCAACACCTTGCGCGTATAGGCATAAGCAAACACCGGCTCGATCCCCGAGGATACATTGCCCGCATACAAGGAAATCGTCCCCGTCGGCGCGATCGAGGTCAACAGCGCGTTACGAATACCATGCTCGCGAATGGCGTCACGCACGTCCGCGTCCATGTCCTGCATAGCCCCAGAGGCGAGGAATGCGTCAGCATCGAACAGCGGAAAAGCCCCTTTTTCGCGGGCCAAATCGACCGACGCCAGATACGCGGCGCGGGCAATCGCGTGCAACCAGCGATCCGTCAGACGCGCCGCCTCCTCTGATCCATAGCGCGACCCAACCATCAACAGCGCATCCGCCAACCCGGTCACGCCCAAGCCAATCCGGCGCTTGGCCAATGCCTCCTGCCGTTGCGCCTCCAACGGGAATTTCGATGCGTCCACCACATTGTCCATCATTCGCACAGCGGTGCGCACCAAGTCGTCCAACGCCTCAACATCCAATTCCGCATGCGGCTCAAACGGCTCTGCCACCAGCCGCGCAAGGTTGATGGACCCCAATAGGCACGCACCGTAAGGCGGCAGAGGCTGTTCCCCGCACGGGTTGGTTGCCGCAATCGTTTCGCAATAGCTTAGGTTGTTGGCCTTGTTGATCCGGTCGATGAAAATCACGCCGGGTTCCGCAAAGTCATAGGTGGAGCGCATGATCAGGTTCCACAGGTCCAGCGCCTTGACGGTGCGCACGACCTCGCCACCAAAGACCAGATCCCACGACCCTTCCGCCTTCACCGCATCCATGAAGTCATCTGTGACCAGCACCGACAGGTTGAACATCCGCAACCGCGCCGAATCCTGCTTGGCTGTGATGAAATCTTCAATGTCGGGGTGGTCACAGCGCATCGTGGCCATCATCGCACCGCGACGTGAACCCGCCGACATGATGGTGCGGCACATCGCGTCCCACACATCCATGAAGCTGAGCGGCCCTGAGGCATCCGCCGCCACCCCTTTCACACCGGCGCCCTTGGGCCGGATGGTCGAAAAATCATACCCAATCCCGCCGCCCTGCTGCATCGTCAGCGCGGCCTCTTTCAACATGTCAAAAATGCCGCCCATGCTGTCCGGGATCGTCCCCATCACGAAGCAATTGAACAAGGTCACAGACCGCTCGGTCCCCGCGCCTGCCGTGATCCGGCCTGCGGGTAGATATTTGAAATCTTCCAATGCCTCGTAGAACTTGCCTTCCCACGCGGACGGGTCTTTCTCTGGCGCTGCCAATGCCCCCGCAATCCGTTTCCAACTGTCTTCCACGGTTACATCAATCGGCGTACCATCCGCTTCCTTGAAGCGGTACTTCATGTCCCAGATTTGGTCGGCAATGGGGGCAGCAAAACGGCTCATGTCGCAATTCCTGGCAGCTAGGAAGAAGGGTTAGAACCCTACTAATTGCACGTCCACGGGTCAATGAAAATCAGGCAAAACGCGCCAAGTTATCCACAACCCATAGCCCTTGAAACCCTAAGCCACCGCAATATCATGTATATCTTGAAGCAGGGGTGAGTCGTGGCCAAGTTCATTAACTTGATAAAACTATCCGTCGGCACGGAATCGGTCGAAGGGCTGCAAGACTGGCATGATCGTCCCCGCCCTGCGGGCGAAGATCGCACGCCCCGTCATGTCACCCGCATGTGGCCCAAACGGGAGGCCGAATTGCTGAACGGCGGCTCGATTTACTGGGTGATAAAGGGCGTGGTTCAAGCCCGCCAACGCATCATCCGGCTGGATGAGGTCATCCGCTCCGACGGCATCCGCCGTTGCGGGCTGATCTTCGAGAACAAGCTCATCCGCGTCGAGAATATGACCAAACGTCCCTTCCAAGGCTGGCGTTACCTGCGCCCCGAGGACGCCCCCAGAGATCTGCCCGAACACCGATCCCGCGAGGAACAACTACCTCCACAGCTCAGCGCCGCTCTGGCCGACATTGGGGTTCGTTGACGACCGGCTAGCGACTGGTAGAGAAAACGCTGGACCGCTCTTATCAAAGGCTTGCGAATAGCACCCGCTCGCCAGGACGGGACCATTCAATTCAGCGCCAATTTGGCCTTCAAAGCCGCCAGAAAGCCCGCATCTTCAGCGTTCAATTCCGAGGTCTTGGACGCAAACAAAGTCGCCTGCGATTTCAGCACCGGATCACCAGTCAAAATCTTCAAATGATTGGCCTCCAGCGTCGCGCCCGTCGACGTAATATCCGCCACAGCCTCCGCCGTCCCGTTCTTGATCGTCCCCTCGGTCGCGCCCTGGCTGTCGACCAGCTGGTAGTCGGCCACACCCGCCTCTTTCAGATGCTCGCGCACCAACCGGTGATACTTCGTCGCGATCCGCAGCCTAAATCCATGCTTGGCCCTGAAGCTCGCCGCCACCGCATCCAGATCATCCAGCGTGGACACATCCGCCCAAAACCGTGGCACCGCAATAATCAGGTCTGCAAACCCGAACCCCAGTTCCACCAGCGTTTCAATCTGCTCGGACCAAAGCGGTATCTTCTCGCGCACCAAGTCGGTGCCGGTCACCCCCAGGTCAATCCGCCCCGCCGCCAGCTCCCGCGGAATTTCCCCCGCGCTCATCAAGATCAGTTCGACGCCTTCAACCCCCGAGACAGCACCCGCATATTCGCGGTCGGAACCTGTGCGTTCCAGCGTCACGCCCCGCGCACCAAACCAGGCAAACGTGTCTTCCATCAACCGGCCCTTGGAGGGCACACCCAGCTTCAAACTCATGACGAGACCCTCAGCAACAATTCGGGCCGGATCACGCCACCCACCGCCGGTATCTCGCGCCCCTGCCCCAGCACGTGGGTCAGCGCATCATAACGCCCCCCAGAAGCCACGGGTGCAGCGCCATTGACCGCAAAGCCAAAGACAAACCCATCGTAATACTCCATCGAGGTGCGCCCGTAGGATCCCTCGTAGGCCACAGCCTCCACGTCTACGCCACGCTGTTTCAACGCGTTCAACCGCTTCGCAAAGCCCTGCGCTGCCGGTTTGATCGCCGGGAATTGGTTCGCGATATCCGCCAATTCCCCCGCCGCTTGCGCGGCATCCGCCGAGATTGCCAACAACGCGCTGACCGCATTCAATTCTTCTTGCGGTATGGGGGCAACCTGCATGTCCTCGCGCAACGCATTCAGCCTTGCCGAGACCTCGCCGGCACTGCGCAAGCCGATCTCTGGCCCCGCGCCCTTCACGATCTGGTCAACGTCGAGACCCTCAAGCGCGCCAATCAATTCCGCGCGCCCATCCGGCATATCGGCCTGCCCAGCAAACCGGTCCAACAAGGCGCGGAACCGCTTTGGACGCCAGATATGGCGCATCAGCGCGGCGCGGCGGCGCTCCGAGGTGGTCAGGCCCTGAACGGCAGCAATCAAAATACCGATATCGCCGATGGACGCCTGCAACGACGCATCTTTCAGCACATCCGAAAACAGCGAAAAGACCTCCGCATCCGCACTTGCGGGGTCTGTGCGATCAAACACCTCGTAGCCCACTTGCGTATACTCGCTGGCCCGGCCGGTGCCGGCTTCCTGCTTACGGAAAACTTCGCCCATGTAGGTGTAGCGCGCAGGCTCGGCGCCGTCTTCCATGTGGGCTTGTACGATGGGAACCGTGAAGTCCGGACGGAGCATCTGTTCCCCCAATACGGCGTCGGATGTCACATATGCCCGTGCGCGGATGTCTTCACCGTATAGATCAAGCAATAGGTCGGACGGCTGCAGAAGGTCAGCTTCGACAATTTGCGCCCCTGCCTCCTGAAACAGAGCGTACAACCGCATGGCTTCCGCCTTGATGTCGGATTTCGAGGGCACTTAGGCCTCCAGTATCTTTCGGATTTCAGCCACAAGGTCGCCGCGCTTGATCTCGAATTGCGCGGGCTGCTCTTTCCATTCTTCATGGGTGGCGGTTTCAGCGATCTTGGCCCCCAAGACGAGGTCCTTGATCTGCAGCACGCCTTTGTCAAATTCGTCCGACCCGGCGATTACTGCTACTGGCGCGTTGCGTTTATCCGCGTATTTTAGCTGGTTGCCGAAGTTCTTGGGGTTGCCCAGATAGACCTCCGCGCGGATGCCTTCGGCACGCAGCTCGCCCACCATCGCCTGATAGTCGGCCATGCGGTCGCGATCCATGACCGTGACGATTACCGGCCCGACCGTGTCTTTGGTCATCCGACCCTTTGCATGCAGCGCGGCCAACAGCCGGTCTACACCGATTGAGACGCCCGTCGCCGGAACTTCCTGCCCCGTGAACCGCTTCACCAGATCGTCGTAGCGTCCACCGCCCGCAACAGAACCAAACTGGCGGGGGCGGCCCTTTTCGTCCTTGATTTCGAAGGTCAGTTCGGCCTCATAAACCGGGCCGGTGTAATAGCCCAGTCCACGCACGACGGACGGGTCAATTTCAATGCGATCTGACCCGTAGCCTTGCGCATCCAGCAGCCCGGCGATCTGGCGCAACTCGCTGATGCCGTCTTGACCAATCGCCGAGTCCCCAACGGCGTCACGCAACCGCGCCAATGTGTCTTCCACATTCTCTTGCTTCGCCGTCAGAAACGCCAGCACCGGTGCGGCCTGGCTTTCGGACAAGCCAACACCGTCAATTTCCGCGCCCGAGGCGTCGGTGCGCCCAACAGTCAGCAATTCGCGCACGCCGCGCTCGCCCACCTTGTCGAATTTGTCGATGGTGCGCAAAACGTCGTCGCGGCGGGGATCGTCGGCAAGGCCCATGACCTCCAACACGCCGTTCAGCACCTTGCGGTTGTTCACCCTCACCAGATAGTCCCCGCGCGGGATGCCGACGCGCTCCAACACGTCCGCCAGCATCGCGCAAATCTCTGCATCCGCCGCGACCGAGCCAGACCCTACCGTGTCCGCATCACATTGGTAAAACTGCCGGAACCGCCCCGGCCCGGGCTTCTCGTTGCGCCAAACCGGCCCCATCGCGAAGCGGCGATAGGGGGTAGGCAAATCATTGCGGTGCTGAGCAAACACGCGGGCCAGCGGTGCGGTCAAATCATAGCGCAGCGCCAGCCAGTCGGCCTCGTCTTCTTGCCATGCGAACACGCCTTCGTTGGGGCGGTCCACATCGGGTAGAAACTTGCCCAGCGCCTCGACCGTTTCCACGGCAGAGCTTTCCAGCGCGTCAAAGCCATAAAGCTCGTAAACAGCGGAAATCTCGTCCAGCATCGCCTTGCGCTGCGCCACTTCTGCGCCAAAATAGTCGCGGAACCCTTTCGGGGTTTCGGCCTTGGGGCGGGACTGTTTTTTCACTTTGGCCATGGGCGCGCGTCCTGATCTGAAACTTATGGGTGGCAATAGCGAAGGGCTGGACGCAAGACAAGCAACCTGCCACATGGGGTCCATGTCTGAGAACACCGAACTTGAAGAACAGCTGGCCCATCTCACCAAAACGGTAGAGGAGATGTCCGACATCGTCGCGCGCCAAGAGAAAGAGATTTCCCTGCTCACTCACCGCGTCCGCACCTTGATGGAGCGGGAGGCTGAACGTCAGCAGGACGCCGGCGGCCATGTGGTTCTGGGCGACGAACGCCCGCCCCATTACTAAAGTGGTAACGCCGTGGTCGATTTGACGTCCTTCAGCACGAAACTGGACGTGACCGACCTGATATAGGGATTGCGCAGCAAATTGTGGGACATGAACTGTTCGTAGGCATCCACATCGTTGGTGCGGATTTTCAGCATATAATCCGCCTCCCCCGACACTTTCTGGCATTCCATGATCTGCGGCAGCCGTTGCACCAGTGACGTGAAGGCATTGACCGCCTCTTCGGTATGGTCATGCAAGCTGACGCTGGCCAAAACGCAAAGCTTTGCATCAACCATGGCCGGATCCAGCACCGCGACGCGGGCCTTGATGACGCCGCTCGCCTCTAAATCCTGCAATTTGCGCCACAACGTGCTTTGCGCCATGCTGCAGCGGTCGGACAATTCTGCCAAAGACAGCGATGCATCGCGTTGCAGCTCCCGCAATATGGACAATTCTTGATCTGATAATTTCATATGAGACAGTATTTCGGATTTTATTGCTCAAATCAAATGCCCCCTGCATGAGATTTGGCCAAATTTCTCGGCTCTGCCGGTCAAAACTTGGGCAACCCAAGGAGATCGCCATGCCGCTGAACCCAAACTATACCTCGAAAGCACCGGACGAGAACGGCATCTACAGCTACAGCCCCGAGGAACATGGTGTCTGGAAAGACCTGTTCACCCGTCAAATCGCCTACCTGCAGGACCACGCCTGCCAAGCCTATCTCGACGGCGTGGCGCGGCTTGGGTTGTCCGCACTGCATATCCCGCAGGTCACATCACTCGATGCAAAGCTTGCCGAACTGACCGGCGCAGGCGTCAAAGGCGTCGCGGCGTTGATCCCACAGGACGAGTTCTCGACCCTGCTGTCCAATCGCAAATTCCCGGTCGCCACCTTCATCAGAACGCGCGAGGATATGGAGTATCTGGAAGAACCCGACATCTTCCACGAAGTGTTCGGCCACTCCCCCATGCTGACGAACGAGCCCTTTTGCCAGTTCATGGAACGCTTCGGGGCCTTGGCGCTGAACCTGCCGAAAGAGCACCTCAAACACCTGTTCCGCCTGTTCTGGTTCACCATCGAATTCGGGATGATCCGAGAAAGCGGCGCGTTGAAAGCCTTTGGCGCGGGTATCATGTCTTCCCCGTCGGAGGCAGAATACGCGACATCCGGCGAAGCGGAGATGGTCGAATTCGACCTGATGACGGTGCTGCGCACGCCCTACCGCATAGACATCGTCCAGCCGGTCTATTTTGTGATCGATAGTTTCGAGCAGTTGGTGGACACGCTGGACCAAGACATTGAGGCCGCAATTGTTGCTGCAAAAGCCGCGGGCGATTTACCCGCCAGGTTCGATCTGGTTGCCTAAATCTCTTCGACCATCACGACGCCGCCCAGCGACTTGATCGCGCCCTTGACCTTGGGGTTCACGGCGAATTTGTCACCCAGCGCCACCTCGACCTCCCCCGGCAAGTCGGGGTTCATCAGGCACAAGGACACCGGACCGCGTGCGCGTATGGATTTGTCCTGACCCGAACGCTCCAGCACCGAGGCGATGGACGCAATCACCGCGTCATCCTCAACAAATATCTTCAACCCCATCGCGCCCGCTTCAACGGCGCCGTCGATCGGCTGGGCGGCGCGACAGAGCAGTTTCAACTGCTCGGATTCGTAGGTGGCCTCCACCGTCAGCACCACGTTGTTGCCGGTCATCAAATGCTCGCCCGAGCTTTCCAGCGTGTCGGAGAACACCGTCACTTCGAACATGCCCGACGGGTCGGAGCCTTGCACAAAGGCAAAGCGGTTGCCGCGCGCCGATTTGCGTTCCTGACGGCCCGAAATTGTCGCCGCCAGCTTGGCCACAATGGCCCCGCCTTGAACGCGTTCTTCGATCTCGGCAAGCGTCAGCACGCCCTTGCGCTTGAGCGCCAAAACATAGTCATCCAGCGGGTGGCCCGACAGATAGAAACCGACAGCTGTAAACTCCTGCGCCAGACGTTCCGACGGCAACCAGTCATCTACGGGGGATAGGCGCGGCTCCGGCAGGTCGTCGCCCGCCTCCCCGAACAGCGACACTTGGTTCGAACTGCGCTGCTCGTGGATCGCAGCGGAGTAGCTGACCAGCCCGTCCAAAGATGCGAACACTCGGTGCCGGTTGGGGTCCAGTTGGTCAAATGCGCCGGACCGCGCGAGCATCTCCAACGGCCGTTTACCGACCCGTTTCAGATCAACCCGGCGGGCAAAGTCAAAGAGCGTGGCAAAAGGCTTCTCGACGCCATCCACCACGCGGGCGTCCGTCACCAGCCGCATCGCCTCGACGCCCACGTTTTTCAACCCGCCTAGCGCGTAAACTACTTTGCCATCGGCCACGCTGAACGTCGCCGCCGACCGGTTCACGCAAGGCGGGACGATCTCGATGTCCAGAACCTTGGTGATCTCTTCCTTATAAACCCCAAGTTTATCAGTAAGATGCAGGTCGCAGTTCATAACGCCGGCCATGAACTCAACCGGGTGGTTGGCCTTCAGCCACGCTGTCTGGTAGCTGACCACAGCATAGGCGGCGGCGTGCGATTTGTTGAAACCGTAATTGGCAAATTTCTCAAGCAGGTCAAATACTTCGCGCGCCTTCTTCGCGTCGACGCCATTCTCCTTCGCGCCCGCTTCAAACTTGGGCCGCTCCGCGTCCATCGCTTCCTTGATCTTCTTGCCCATGGCGCGGCGCAGCAGGTCAGCACCGCCAAGCGAGTAGCCCGCCATGACCTGCGCAATCTCCATCACCTGTTCCTGGTAGACGATGATGCCTTGGGTTTCGGCCAAGATGTGGTCGATCAAAGGGTGAATGGATTCAAGCTCTTTCAGCCCGTTCTTCACCTCGCAGTAAGTCGGGATATTCTCCATCGGGCCCGGCCGGTATAACGCCACCAGCGCCACGATATCCTCAATGCAAGTGGGCTTCATGCGCCGCAGCGCGTCCATCATGCCCGAGCTTTCCACCTGGAATACGGCCACCGTTTTGGCGGACGAATAGAGGTCGTACGACTTCTTATCATCCAGCGGGATCGCCCCGATATCGTTCTCTGCCCCTGCGGGCGGTTCGTAAATCTGCGACCCGTCCGCCGCGATATGAAGAGGCCGGTCCAAGAGGTCGATGGCGTTCTGGATCACGGTCAGGGTCTTCAGCCCCAGAAAGTCGAATTTGACCAGCCCGGCCTGTTCCACCCATTTCATGTTGAATTGGGTTGCGGGCATGTCGGAACGCGGGTCCTGATACAATGGCACCAACGCGTCCAGAGGCCGGTCGCCGATCACCACTCCAGCCGCGTGGGTGGAGGCATTGCGCAACAACCCCTCAACCTGCTGCCCGTAGTCCAGCAGGCGGGCCACGACCTCTTCGTTCTTGGCCTCTTCGCGCAGCTTCGGCTCATCCGCCAAAGCCTTCTCAATGGACACCGGCTTGACCCCCTCTACGGGGATCATCTTCGACAACCGGTCCACCTGCCCATAGGGCATTTGCAGCACCCGCCCAATGTCGCGCACCGCGGCCTTGGACAGCAACGCACCAAAGGTGATGATCTGCCCCACCTTGTCGCGGCCGTATTTCTCTTGGACGTAGCGGATCACCTCTTCGCGGCGGTCCATGCAGAAGTCGATGTCGAAATCGGGCATCGACACCCGTTCGGGGTTCAAAAACCGCTCAAACAGAAGCGAGTAGCGCAACGGGTCCAAATCGGTGATCGTCAGCGCATAGGCCACCAACGACCCCGCGCCCGAGCCGCGCCCCGGTCCTACCGGGATGTCGTGATCCTTGGCCCAATGGATGAAATCCGCCACGATTAGGAAGTATCCCGGGAAACCCATGCCCTCGATGATGCCCAGCTCAAAATCCAGCCGCTTCTGGTATTCTTCAACCTCTGCGGCATGCGGGATCACGGCCAGCCGCGCTTGCAGCCCCTCATTGGCCTGACGGCGCAGCTCCTCGATCTCGTTATCGGCAAATTTCGGCAGGATCGGGTCCCGCTTGTAGGTCTTAAACGCGCAGCGTTTGGCGATTTCAACTGTGTTTTCAAGCGCTTCCGGAAGGTCGGCAAACAGGGCCGCCATCTCCTGCGGTGACTTGAAATAGTGCTGCGGCGTCAGCTTGCGGCGTTCGCTTTGCTGGTCAACATAGGCGCCGTCCGCGATGCAGATCAGCGCGTCATGCGCTTCGTACATATCGGCCTTCGGGAAATACACGTCATTGGTCGCGACGAGCGGCAACCCCATGGCATAGGCCATTTCGACATGACCGCGCTCGCTTTGCCGTTCGGCATCTGGCAGCCCATCTTCGGTCGGGTGGCGCTGCAACTCGACATAGAGGCGGTCCGGATAGGTCTGCGCCAATTGGCGCATCATCGCCTCCGCTTTGGGCTGCTGGCCGCCGCGCAAATGCCGCCCGATTGGGCCGTCCGGGCCGCCGGTCAGGCAGATCAGGCCTTCCGCGTGCTCCTTCAATTCTGCCATCGTCACCTGCGGCAACTGCCCTTCGGCATCCAGATAGAGGCAGGAGTTCAGCTTCATCAGGTTCTCGTAGCCGGCCTCATTCTGCGCCAGCAGCACAATCGGGGCCGGTTCGCGGACCTTTTCGCCGGGCGCGGCTTGATCATAGGCCAGGTCCACCTGACAGCCGACAATCGGCTGCACCCCGGCCCCAGACGCGTATTCAGAAAATTCCAGCGCCGCGAACATGTTGTTGGTGTCTGTGATCGCCACGGCGGGCATTTGGGCGTCCTGGCACATGCCCGCCAGCTTTTTAAGGCGGATCGCGCCTTCCAAAAGCGAGTATTCGCTGTGCACGCGCAGGTGGATGAATCGGGGTTGGTCAGCCATGGCACCACATTATATCGCAGCGGGCTGAGGGGAAGCGGGAAAATGTGGGGCGTCCCGGCTTTGTTGTGGATGGTTTTGTGGGCCTAGCGCAGGCTGGACCGTTTCGGGTCAGTCTTGTGGCCCTGACCGGTTGTCATCAGGTCGTTGACCAGTGCTTTGCGCTCAGATGGGCCTCCGACAACGCAGTCTTCCAGCTCTTCAGGAAAAATCAAAGTGATGGGGACAACGCGCACCCGCGACAATGGCATGTCAGCAATTTGGGCAAGGCCGGACGGGATCGGAAGGTCAATCAATGCGCCCGCAGGTTCAGCGTAGCCGGAAACCACCCACCCATTGGGCACACAAGGTGTCGGCAGATCCACGGACATCACGCCATGCTCGTCCAGCAGATCGCCAAGCCCTTTCTGAAAAGCGCAGACGCGTGCCAGCTGCTCTATGCTCTTGAAGGCCCAGCTGTCACGCACCAGATCGGCATCCATGGACTGCCAGCCCGGTATCTCGATATACATCTCCATCCCGTAGCCATTGGCGATGGTCTCGCCGCGGAACGGCGCAAAAGGGTCGCTCAACCCATCGGAGGCGATGATGAGGCTGTTCTCGGTCCGTACTATGCGGAAGGCCTGCGTCTGAGTGGGCCAAGCCGGGGCGCCTTTCAGCTCTGGGCAGACAGGGTAGCCGAAATAATCCGGGTCTGTGCGACCCACCTTGTCCCAATAGGCATCACGCGCAGCCAATGTGGCATCAATCGCCTTTGGCTTGGAGCCGGGCAATGCGATATGGCCATCCCGGACGCGCAGGCGCTTTGCTTTGCTGTCGGAAGCCGGCGCGGAAGTTGGGGCAGCTACAGGAGCAGGAGCGGGAGCAACCGGCGCAGGTTCAGCCGGTTTGGCGGGCGTCGCGCCAATGACACCGAATTCGCCATTGGAACTGGTCGCAACTGTCTCCGACTTGCGGGGGCGGTCCGGACGCTCGTCCATATCAGCCACGCGGGCAGCAAGGCCCATAATGTCAAAATCTTTGGCAGCTTCTGCGGCAAGCTGCTCAGCCGAGCGGCCAAATTCGTCCTTGATGTCGCTGTCGCGCATGCTTTTGGCCCGGCGTGCCACAGGCGGCGGTGCGGCAGGCGCAAGTTGAAGGGCAGGCTCTGGTGCGGGACTCGCGGGTGCAACGGCCGGGGCCGCGTCCAGCGCGTCCTTTGCCCGTTGGGCCACCTTTTCCTTGGTGTCTCGCGATAGAAGCCGCTTTAGCATCCCCACGTCCTTTCACCCTTTACTCGCACCGAAATTGGTTGTTCGTCGTTCATACATCGCTAATCAATGGGTCATTTTCTGGGCGTTTGTGTGCACAGCCTGTGCAAACTCACTTTTCTTTTCGGCGCTATGCTTGCCAATGCGGTCTGCTCCAGCATAGCATCGTCATGCTACCAAGCTTTTCGCGCCGTCTACGCCGCATCGACGCCGCATCCACGAGAGCCAACCAACGGAGTAAGGCGGCAGGATACTTCATATATGGTGACGTTTCTTCTGAATGGGGAAATCGTTCAAAGCCGGGTCGAGCCGACAGACACGTTGCTGGATTTTCTGCGCGACCGGATGGGGCTGACGGGCACTAAAGAGGGCTGCAACGAGGGCGATTGCGGGGCCTGCTCGGTCATTGTGACCGGCGAAGACGGCGTTGCGCGGGCCATGAATGCCTGCATCCTGTTCATGCCGCAACTGCAGGGCCGCGCCGTTCGCACTGTCGAAGGCATCGCCGGGCCCACAGGCGATTTACACCCCGTCCAGCAAGCCATGGTGGATCATCACGGCTCGCAATGCGGCTTTTGTACGCCCGGCATTATTACATCTTTGGCCGCCGCGCACAAAAACGGGGAAACGGATCACAAAGACCAGCTGGCGGGCAACCTGTGCCGCTGCACGGGCTACGTTCCCATTTTGCGTGCGGCTAAGGCGGCTGAGGTCGCGAAGGCGCCCACCTGGATGGCTGAGGATGTCAGCGCAATCGACGGGCTGCCGTCCGAATTCACGTTGCCCGAAAGCGCAGATGAGCTGGCCGCATGGTACCGGGAGCACCCCGACGCTACGCTGATCGGCGGCGCTACAGATGTGGGTCTGTGGGTCACCAAACAGCTGCGAGACCTAAATAAAGTCGCTTTTCTGGGGCGTTGCGCCGATCTGCAACAGATCGAGCTCAGCGAAAGCGGCATCCGTATCGGGGCCGCCTGCACGATCACCCAAGTGCTGGAAGCGATGCGTGACCCCCACCCGTTTTTCGCCGAAATGTTGCGCCGCTATGGCTCGGTGCAAGTGCGCAATGCGGCGACCATCGGCGGCAACATTGCAAATGGCTCGCCCATCGGGGACAGTCCACCCGCCCTGATCGCACTGGGCGCAGAGCTGCATCTGCGCAAAGGTGGTGACCGGCGGTCGATGCCAATCGAGGATTTCTTCATTGAATACGGCCAACAGGACCGCGCGCCGGGCGAGTTCGTAGAGGCCGTCACCATCCCCCGCCAACCCGACACGCTGCGCTGCTACAAGATATCCAAACGTTTCGATCAGGACATTTCCGCGGTCTGCGGCTGTTTCAACATCGTGGTTGATGGGGGCAAAGTCGCCTCAGCGCGTATCGCATTCGGCGGCATGGCCGGCACTCCCAAACGCGCTTCGCATGTCGAGGCAGCTTTGGAAGGCCAGCCTTGGGCGCAAGCAACGATAGATGCCGCCAAAGCCGCATTCGCGCAGGATTTCACCCCGATGAGCGACATGCGTGCCTCCGCCGAGTATCGGTTGGCTGTCGCGCAAGGGTTGATGCAGCGCTGCTTTGAAGAACCACAAGGCGTGGCGACAAACGTGTTGGAGGTCCGTGCATGAGCGTTCACCTCTCTCAAAAACACGATAGCGGCCCGCTGCACGTCACCGGTGCCGCGCGTTACACCGACGATATCCCGACCCCGGCCAACACGCTGCATCTGGCCTTCGGGCAATCCACCATCGCGCGCGGCACGATTAAGCAGATGGCTCTCGGGCCAGTAGAGGCCGCTGATGGCGTCGTCGCGGTGCAGACGGCGCGCGATCTGCCCTTTGACAACGATGTCTCCCCGTCCGCTCACGACGAACCGCTGCTGAGCCCTGGCCCCGTGAACTACATCGGCCAGCCCATTTTTCTGGTGGTGGCCACCTCGCATTTGGCAGCGCGCAAAGCGGCGCGGCTGGGCCAGATCAGCTATGAGGAGCAAACCCCGATACTTACCATTGATCAGGCGTTAGAGGCGGAAAGCCGATTTGAAGAGGGTCCCCGCATCTATGCCAAGGGCGACGTTCAAGCGGCTTTGGAGCGCGCCAAGCACAGGCTGACGGGCTCCATCGATATCGGTGGGCAGGAACATTTCTACCTTGAAGGCCACGCCGCCCTCGCCGTGCCGCAGGACGGCGGCGAGATGGTGGTGCATGCATCTTCTCAACACCCGACCGAAATTCAGCACAAGGTGGCTGAAGCGCTGGGCAAACCGATGAACGCGGTGCGCGTGGAGGTGCGCCGCATGGGCGGCGGCTTTGGGGGTAAGGAAAGTCAGGGCAACGCCCTGTGCGTCGCCTGCGCGGTTGCCGCCAAGCTGACCGGCTGGCCGTGCAAGATGCGCTATGACCGCGACGACGACATGGTGATCACCGGCAAGCGACATGACTTCCGGATCGACTATGACGTGGGCTTTGACGATCAGGGTCGCGTCAGCGGCGTGGACTTCACGCAATACGCCCGCTGTGGCTGGGCGCAGGACCTGTCCCTGCCCGTTGCCGACCGGGCCATGCTGCATGCGGACAACGCCTATCTGCTGGACCATGCCCGCATCACATCGCACCGATTGAAGACCAACACCCAAAGCGCCACGGCGTTTCGCGGATTTGGCGGGCCGCAAGGCATGGTGGGGATTGAGCGGGTGATGGACGAGGTAGCGCATCACCTTGGCCTTGATCCGCTGAAGGTGCGCCGCGCGAATTACTACCCATCCGCTGTGAGTATTTCTGCCAAAACGAAACCCACGACGCCATACGGGATGGAGGTCACCGACAGCATCCTGCATGAGATGACGGACGCGTTGGAGGCATCTTCCGATTATCAAGCCCGCCGCGCGGCTGTGTCCGATTGGAATGCAGCAAACCCGGTCTTGAAGCGTGGCATAGCCCTGACGCCGGTGAAGTTCGGAATCTCCTTCACGCTGACCCACTTAAATCAAGCCGGTGCATTGGTGCATGTCTATCAGGACGGGTCGATCCATCTGAACCACGGCGGCACAGAGATGGGGCAAGGCCTGTTCACCAAAGTAGCACAAGTTGCGGCCTCGGTCTTTGGTGTCAGCGCGGACAAGGTGCAGATCACGGCCACTGATACCGGCAAAGTGCCCAATACGTCCGCCACGGCGGCCTCCTCCGGGACTGATCTAAATGGCATGGCTGTGAAAGCGGCCTGCGAGACCATTTGCGACCGCATTGCCGCGCATCTGGGCGGCGAAGTGACATTTACGGATGGCAAAGTCATCACAGGCGAACGGGACCTTAGCTTCGAAGAAGCCGTCAAAGACGCCTACGAAAACCGCGTGTCCCTGTCGGCTACGGGCTTTTACGCGACACCTGAAGTGGCCTGGGATCGGATCAAGGGGGCGGGTCGCCCGTTCTTCTACTTCGCTTATGGTGCCGCTGTGACGGAGGTCGTCATAGACACGCTGACCGGCGAAAACCGCATCCTGCGCGCTGACATCTTGCATGACTGTGGTGCGTCTCTGAACCCCGCCTTGGACATCGGCCAGATTGAGGGCGGCTACGTGCAAGGGGCGGGCTGGCTGACCATGGAGGAACTGGTCTGGGACGACTCAGGCGCGCTGAAGACCCACGCGCCCGCCACCTACAAAATCCCCTGCGCCAGCGACGCGCCGGAGGTGTTCAACGTGGCCCTTTGGGATGGTGAGAACTCGTCCGAGACCATTTACCGTTCCAAAGCCGTGGGGGAGCCGCCGCTGATGCTGGGCATTTCCGCGCTGATGGCGCTGTCGGATGCCGTAGCCAGTTGCGGTGCAGCGTACCCCAACCTTCATGCGCCTGCGACGGCCGAACGGGTGCTGGCCGCCATTCAGCAGGTGAAGAAATGAGTTTTGATCTCAAAGCTTTGCGACGCGCAGTTAACGCCTACGGGGTCGTAGGCCGGATCGTGATCGCTGATCACAAGGGCTCCGCCCCGCGGGAAACCGGGACATCGATGTTGGTCTGGCGCGATGGGCAATCGGGCACCATCGGCGGCGGCGCGCTGGAGTTTGAGGCGGTCAAAGCAGTGCGCGCGCGGTTGGGCAAAGGCCAGCCGCAGTTGGACAAGGTCCCGCTTGGTCCCGCGCTTGGGCAATGCTGCGGCGGGGCGGTGACGGTTGTCAGCGAAATCTTCACCCAAGACAGGCTCGATGCCGTGGATACCAAGCAGCCCGTATACGTCAGACGGATCACCGGCGAAGCGGACGCGCCGCTGGCCGTGACCCGCGCGGCCGCCAAAGCCCGCAGTGGCAGACCGACGCGCCTACTGCTGCAAAGCGGCTGGCTGGCGGAGCAAATCGCCACCGAAGCCCATCCGCTTTGGATTTACGGTGCCGGCCATGTGGGGCGGGCGCTGGTTCAAACGCTGACGCCGCTGCCCGATTTCGACATCACTTGGGTCGACACCGCCGCCGACAGGTTCCCCGTGGAGACCCCCAGCACCGTCACAATCCTTCCTGTAGCCAACCCGGCCGCCGCCGCTATCCATGCACCGCAACACGCAAGGCACCTGATCCTGACCTATTCGCATGCATTGGATCTAGAGCTCTGTCACCAGCTGCTGCAACACGGGTTCACAAGCGTGGGGCTGATCGGGTCCAATACCAAATGGGCGCGCTTTCAGACCCGGCTGTCGGCACTTGGCCACGCGCCGCACTCCATCAATCGCATCACCTGCCCCATCGGGGACCCTGCCTTGGGCAAACATCCGCAGGCTATTGCTTTGGGCGTCGCCTCCGCGCTAGTGATGTCGCTGCGCTCGGGGGAAGAAGATATGGGCGCTACGGGGGGCCAAGCCACAGCATGACCACGTTACTCAACCTCAAGGGGCTGACCAAGGCTTATCCCGGCGTCGTTGCCAACGACAACGTGTCGCTGACCATCAAACCCGGCGAGGTCCACGCGTTGTTGGGCGAAAACGGGGCCGGCAAATCCACCTTGGTCAAGATGATCTACGGGCTGGTCAAGCCTGACGCGGGCCAGATGGAGTTTCGCGGCGCCCCCTTCACCCCTGCAGAGCCCCGCGCGGCGCGCGCCGCTGGCGTGGCAATGGTGTTCCAGCACTTTTCGTTGTTTGAAGCGCTGGATGTGGCCGAAAACATCGCGCTGGGCATGGAGAACCCGCCCAAGATGCGCGACCTCGCGGCGAAAATTACCGAAGTGTCAAATGCTTACGGGCTTCCCTTAGACCCGTCGCGGCTGGTCGGCGACCTGTCCGCAGGGGAGCGGCAACGCGTCGAGATCATCCGCTGCCTGCTGCAAAACCCCAAGTTGCTGATCATGGACGAGCCGACCAGCGTGCTGACCCCGCAAGAGGTCGAAATTCTGTTCAAAACACTGGAAAAGCTGCGCTCTGAGGGGACCTCGATCCTTTATATCTCGCATAAGCTGGAGGAGATCCGCAGGCTTTGCGACACCGCCACCATCTTGCGGCTGGGCAAGAACGTGGCCACGTGCAACCCGCGACAGGAAACGGCCCGCGCCATGGCGGAAATGATGGTGGGCGAAGTGTTGCATGTGCCCGAACGCGCGGCGCATCGCGCCACCGAGGTCGCATTGGAATTGCGCGACCTGTCAATCGCCGCACCCTCCGCGTTTGGCACCTCGCTGAAAGAGGTCTGTCTGAGCGTGCATCGCGGCGAAGTGCTGGGCATTGGCGGGGTCGCGGGCAACGGGCAGGACGAACTGACGGCCGCGCTGTCAGGCGAACTGCCCGCAGGCCCCAGCCAAGTGATGTTCAAGGGCAGTGATGTGGGCGCAATGGGCCCAAATGCGCGGCGCGACATCGGGCTTTTGGCCGCGCCCGAAGAACGGCTGGGCCACGCTGCGGCCCCCGATATGAGCCTGACCGAAAATGCGGTACTGACAGGAACCGTGCGCAAGTCGTTGGCCAGGAAGGGTTTTCTGAATTGGGGCAAGGCCCGAAAATTTGCAGAAGACGTGATCGCCGATTTTGACGTGCGCACGCCGGGCGCGCATACCGCCGCCCGCGCGCTGTCGGGTGGCAACTTGCAGAAATTCGTCATCGGCCGCGAAATTCTGCAACGCCCCGAGGTACTGGTCGTCAATCAACCGACATGGGGGGTTGACGCCTCCGCCGCCGCGGCGATCCGGCAGGCTTTGCTGGATCTGGCCGCCGACGGGGCCGCGATCATTGTGATCAGCCAGGACCTGGACGAGCTGATGGAAATCTCCGACCGGTTTGCGGCGCTCAATGAAGGGCGGCTGACCAAGCCGGTGCCTGCGGTGGGGCTGACCGTCGACCAGATTGGATTGATGATGGGTGGTGCCCATGATCTGGAGGCGGCGCATGCGTAACCTGCGGGATTTAGGTATTTGTGAAACAGTGATGGTGTTGACGTGATCGCGCTGGAAAAACGCCCCGAGCCGTCACGGATGTGGTCCTGGTTGACCCCGCCCCTTGCAGTCATTCTGACCATGATCGCGGGCGGCGTGATGTTTGCCGTTCTGGGCAAGGACCCGGTCGAGGCCATACGCACCATCTTTTGGGACCCGATTTTCGGCGAGTTTGCGTTCTATTATCGCGGGCAATTGCTGATCAAAGCGGGCCCGCTCATCCTGATTGCCATCGGGCTGTCGATGGGGTTTCGCGCGGGCATCTGGAACATCGGGGCCGAGGGGCAATACATCATCGGCGCGGTCTGCGGCGCGGCGGTGGGACTGGCGTTCTATCCCTATGACAGCTTCATCGTCTTTCCGCTGATGATCCTGGCTGGCGCTTTAGGTGGTTTCTTGTGGGCCATGATCCCCGGCATCCTGCGGGTCAAATTCAACACCAACGAGATTTTGGTGTCGCTTCTGTTGGTGTACGTGGCGGAGTTCATCCTCGCCTCCATGGCGCTGGGCGCGTTGAAAAACCCCGATGGCGCGGGCTTTCCGGGGTCTCGCAACTTCCGCTCCTACCCCTCTGCTTACAATGAAGAAATCATTGCCGGTACCGGGCTTCACTGGGGCGTCGTGGCTGCCATGATTGCGGTGATCTTTGCCTATGTCCTGTTCGCCCGCCACCAGATGGGGTTCCAGATCAAACTGGCGGGCCAAGCACCCCGCGCCGCACGGTTTGGGGGCGTGAACCCGGCGCGGCTGGTCCTGTTCTGTCTCGGCATGTCGGGCGCATTGGCGGGGCTGGCTGGCTTGTTCGAGGTCTCCGGCCCCGCCGGTCAGGTCAGCATCGATTTCAACGTAGGCTACGGCTTCACCGCAATCATCGTGGCCTTTCTGGGCCGTCTGCATCCGGTAGGTATCCTGCTGGCGGGTCTGCTGCTGGCGCTGACATATATCGGCGGCGAGGCCGCGCAGTCGTCGCTGGGCCTGCCTGCGGCAGCCATTCAGGCGTTTCAGGGGATGTTGTTGTTCTTCCTGCTGGCGGTGGACGTTCTGACCAATTTCCGGGTGCGGTTCGGTAAGCGGGGGGCGGCGTGATGGAGGCAGAAAATTCATCGGCCAAACCATGGCCAACATGGAAGAAAGTCGCACTGAATTTATTGGCTGGATTGTGTTTTGGAATATCGATTTCAATTTTCATCGGCCGATATGGGTGGTTATGGCTTCCGGCGCTTCTGTTGATCCTTGCAGTAGGTGCCATTTTCCAAAGCAAGGTAGAAAAGGTGATACCTTCCTTAAGAACACCAGATAATGATGTTATTCAGTACCATTGGGCATTCTGGGTCCCCTTGGTCGCTGTTTTAGCGTTCTTTTTCTTCATACGTGGCGAATTCCCAAACCCTGCTTTGCCAAGGATTTTGCCATGGACCTAACCTCAATCAACCCCGTTCTGCTGGTAGCCTCCCTCATGGTCGCATCCACCCCCATCATCCTCGCCGCTATCGGCGAGCTGGTCGTCGAAAAATCCGGCGTCCTGAACCTCGGCGTCGAGGGAATGATGATCACCGGCGCAATCTGCGGCTTTGCGATAGCCGTCGAAAGCGGCTCCCCCGCGCTGGGGTTCCTCGCTGCAGCCCTGGGCGGTGCGGTGCTATCGCTGCTTTTCGGCATCCTGACGCAGTTCTTCCTGTCCAATCAGGTGGCCACCGGGCTTGGGCTGACGCTATTTGGCCTCGGGCTCAGCTCGCTCATGGGGCAAGGATATATCGGCATCCGCCCTCCCGCGACGGAGAAGCTGGATATCCCGCTGCTTTCCGACATACCGGTGCTTGGACCGATCCTGTTCAACCAGGATCTGGTGGTCTATTTCGCGCTCGCCCTTGTGGTGGCCACATGGGCAGTACTGAAATTCACCCGCGCGGGCCTGATTTTGCGTGCAGTGGGCGAGAACCACGACGCCGCCCACGCGCTGGGCTACAAAGTGGTGCGCGTCCGGCTAATGGCGATCACCTTCGGCGGGGCCTGCGCGGGGCTTGGCGGGGCATACCTGTCGCTCGTACGCGTGCCACAATGGACCGAGGGCATGACCGCCGGCGCGGGCTGGATTGCGCTCGCTATCGTGGTCTTCGGCGCATGGCGGCCCTTTAGGGTTTTGTTAGGAGCCTATTTATTCGGCGGGGTTACGGTTTTGCAGCTCAACCTGCAGGCAGCTGGTGTCGCGATACCGGTGGAGTACTTGTCCATGTCGCCCTATCTGATAACTATCGCCGTGCTGGTCATCATGTCGTCAGGAAAGGCTAAGTCCGCGCTCAGCGCGCCCGCCTGTCTGGGCAAACTCTTTCACGCCTCATCCTAGGGGCAAAACGCTGCTTAATATTCAAACTGGGGAGACTACCAAATGAAACGCAGATCAATACTCGCCGCCGGCGTCGCCGCGCTAGCCCTTGCAACCGGCGGCGCCTTCGCCGACGGCCATGAGAAGACCAAAGTGGGCTTCATCTATGTTGGCCCCATTGGTGACGGCGGTTGGACCTATGAGCATGACAAAGGCCGTCTCGCCGTCGAGGCCGAGTTCGGCGACAAGGTCGAAACCGTCTATCAGGAAAGCGTGCCAGAGGGTGCCGACGCCGAACGCGCGATCACCCAAATGGCGCTGCAGGGCGCCGACATCATCTTCACCACCTCCTTTGGCTACATGGACCCGACCAACGCGGTTGCGGCCAAGTTCCCGGACGTAAAGTTCGAGCACGCCACCGGCTACAAGCGCGAGACGCCGAACGTGTCGACCTACTCGGCTCGCTTCTACGAGGGCCGCGCCATTCAAGGTCACATCGCGGGCAAGATGACCAAGACCAACAAGATCGGCTACATCGCCTCCTTCCCGATCCCCGAGGTTATCCGCGGCATCAACTCCGCCTATATCCACGCCAAGAAGGTGAACCCGGATGTCGAATTCAACATCATCTGGGCCTACACATGGTTCGACCCGGCCAAGGAAGCTGACGCCGCAACCGCGCTGATCGAGCAAGGCGCAGACGTGATCCTGCAGCACACCGACTCCACGGCCCCACAAGCGGCGGCCCAAAAAGCTGAAGGCGTGATCACCTTCGGTCAGGCCTCCGATATGGGCGAATACGCGCCGCTGCCGCGCGTGTCCTCGATTATCGACGATTGGGCGCCCTACTACATCGCCCGCGTTGGTGCCGTGATGGACGGCACTTGGGAAAGCTCTGACACATGGGACGGCATTGGCGCAGGCATGGTTGCCATCGGGGAAATCTCCGACGCGGTGCCTGCTGACGTGAAGGCCGAAGCCCTGGCGATGAAAGACGCATTGGCAGACGGCTCCTACCACGCGTTTTCCGGCCCGATTAACAAGCAGGACGGCTCCGTCTGGTTGAAAGAGGGCGAAACCGCTGCCGATTTTGGGGATGACGGTTTGGCCGGCATGAGCTTCTACGTCGAAGGCATCACAGCGGACATCCCAAACTAAGCTGCCTCGATCTGACGTCTGAAAGGGCCCGCACATCGTTGCGGGCCCTTTTGCATTGGCGGCACCCACATACCCCAACGTTTGGCGGGGGGACTATTCTAGGCTACGGTCACCTATGCGCCCGCGTAACCAGAACCAGATTTCAGGAGCTCCTTATGAAAAGACGTGATTTTTCTTTGACCGTCGCCAGTGCGGTTTGTCTGGCATCCCCTATGCTGGCCACGACGAAAACCGAAAAACCAGCCTTTCCATCGCATGGCCGGGTCAAGATGCGGCTGGGCGGCAAAGTGCGCCAGGCGATGAATTTCATCTTGCTGACGCCGTCAGGCGCGGCGACTCTGCCGCTCAACCGTCAGTTTCCAGTCGCCAATGAGAACCGGTCCAGCATCCTGACCCCGACACTTGCAAAGAAGTATCGCTTCGGCGTCGATGTGGGGCCGGTGTTGACGGATGGCAGCAACATTCTTGCAAATATAGATCGCCCGGTTGAATTGGACGATTTTCATATCGCGGATGAAAAAATCTCTTATCGCGTTTCTGCCGAAAACATCCGCCCGACCAGAGCACCGAGCTTGGCCAAATATCCAATGGTCATTGGCACGGCGGTGATCGCCAAAGACACCGAGGCATTTGCGAATGCAATTCTGCTGAAAGTGCGGCGGGACATTTTGATCCTCGACGCTTTGGAGGGCCTCTGACGGGCAACGGCGTCAAGCGATGCCGGGCTACACGGTATCCAGACGGTATTTCAGAAAGACTTCGCCGTCATACACCACCTCACCGATGTGGCGCGCGCCTAGCCGGGACAATGCTGACAGGTTCTTGCGAGACGGCGGCAGAAGAAAAGTCACAAACGGAATGCGCGGGTCATCTTTGGCGAAAGTGATGGCCTGCAGGGCGATACGCCTACCCCATCCGAAAACATCAGGCTTCAAAACCAGACCGAAATCCCATTCATCAGCTTCTTTCTGGAAACCGCCCCACCCAATGTAATTCCCGTCTGCCAAAATCGCCCAGTGACCAAGCCCGTCTCGTGCCCAACAGGCCTCCTTCATGGCAACAAATTCGGTGGCGTCGGTGATGCTCCAGTCGCCGGTGAGCAGCGGCATATGCTCCGCCACGCGGGGGTCGGACATGTGGTCGGCAATTTCGGCGGGCTCTACTTCGGTGAGCCGCTTAAACGAAATGGGAGGGATCACCCACCGGCCGCCTGAACATAACGTACCGTCAGAAGGCCGCGCTCTCTTTTCCAGTCGAACACCTCTTGGCGTGGCGTCCATTTGTACCGCTTGTCGTCGCGCACGGTTTTCCAGGTCAGCTCCCCGCCGTCGCGCCACGGATCCAGAACCATGCCGTCATACATTGACGCCCCTCTGGCGCTGACGATGGCCGTGGAATGCTCAAGCCGCCAATTGTCGTAATTCGCAATGGCGCGGTGCAGGTCCAGCGTCTGAAAGTCCTCGGCCTTGAGGCGGTTCTCGATATCCTCGGCCCAGTGCCAGCACAGGCCGCGCGGCTTGGTCCCGTTGTTGACCTTGATGTTGTGGATGATCGCGGCATCGGTGATCTGGTATTCTTGGCGCAGCTGCGCGGTATAGCTGTACGAAATCCGCGCCGCCCGTGCGGCTTCTTCCGGGTCAATCCCCGGCCCCAGCGCCAAAATGCCCGCGGTCAGATCGGCGATGTTGCGGCTAACTTCGGTGTCGGCGGCTGCATTCGGCGTCAGAGCCGCGGACGGCAAGGCCGGTGTTTGGGCGGGCAAGGCCTCAACCGATTGGCGCTGCGCGTCGGGCGCGGAGCAGCCGACCGTCAATACCAGCGTGGCAATAGCCAGCCAATTGCGAATGGAGACAATCATCGTATTCCGCCCAAAAACCTCAAAAGTGTCGCTTGGTGTGCTAGCCCGACCCTGTGCGGATGTCGAGCCGCGGCCAGGATCACAACAAAGTGGATGCAAGGCAGCCACAGCCTTGACTTCGGCCAAAGTTTTGTGAAAAAATTTAGAACATGTATTTATTTTCAACGTGTTACAAATTTTTCTACCTATGGGGAATTCGCTCTTTCAGGCCGGGCGCCCATCTGCCACCATAGCTGAATGACCCAGCTTTTCACTCGCTCCGGCGCCCCCGCCTCACCCCTTTGTTTCGGCACGATGCAGTTTGGATCAAACGCCGATCACTCTGCCTCGGCCGCCCTCTATGCTGCATGCCGTGACGCCGGTATCAGTTTCTTTGACACCGCCTACGTCTATAATGACGGCATTTCCGAGGACTATCTCGGCGCATTTTGCGCGCATGAGTTGGACGATGTGCTGATCGCCACCAAAATCAACTACGGCGCGCCCTCGACCCGCGAGACCATCACCCAGAGCACCCAAACCAGCCTCGATCGGCTGAAGATGGACAGCGTCGACTTGATGTATCTGCACCGCTGGGACAACGACACCCCGCTGGAAGAAAGCCTTGAAGCCCTCGCCGAATTGAAACAGCAAGGCAAGTTCCGCTATGTCGGCATCTCGAATTTCGCGGCGTGGCAAGTGGTGAAAGCCGTGCAAATGGCCGCCACGTTCGATCTGAAAATCGACGTGCTACAACCAATGTACAACCTAGTAAAGCGTCAGGCCGAGGTTGAGATCATTCCAGCATGTGCCGATCAGGACGTTGCTGTCGTTCCCTACTCCCCCCTTGGCGGCGGGCTTCTGACCGGCAAATACGCGCAAGGGGCCGGGGGCCGCTTGAAAGATGTCGAGATGTATTCAAAACGCTACGATGTCAGCTGGATGCACGACACCGCCGCCGCGCTGCCGGGGCTCGCAGCCAAATACGGGACCGACCCGGCCACGCTCGCCGTCGCGTGGGTGGCGCATAATCCCGGCATCGCTGCACCGATCATCTCCGCCCGTTCGGTCGCGCAGCTGGAACCTTCGCTTGCAGCGGTCAGTTTTGAGATGACCGACGACATCTATGCTGACATGACGGCGCTCACACAGGACCCGCCGCCCGCTACCGATCGCCTCGAAGAGGCATGACCCGAAGGGTCTTGATCATTGGCGGGGGTATTGCCGGCATCTCTGCCGCCGCACGCATCTCGCCAGATGCAGAAGTCACGGTTTTGGAATCCGAAAACGCCATCGGGTATCACGCGACTGGCCGGTCAGCAGCCGCCTTTCTGAAGGATTACGGCAACGACACCGTGCGGGCCCTGAACTACGCCTCTGCCAACTATCTGGAGACCCACGATCTGCTGTCCCCGCGCGGCATGTTGTTGCTGGCCAAACCGCACCAATTCGATGCCTTTACGGCCGACTGCCAAGAGCTTGGGATGACCCAACTTGGCTTTGACGAAGCCAGACAGATGGTTCCTATTCTGAACGCTGACACATGCGCGTTCGCGGCGTATCGCGAGGACGTGTTTGACCTTGATACCGACAAGATGTTGCAGGGATTTGCCAAGGTCGCGCGTCAAAATGGCGCCGTCATCCGCTGCAACGCGAAAGTGAACTCCATAGTCCGTCGCGGGCGCGTCTGGTCGATTGAGGCCGAAGAGGCCTACGAAGCCGACATCATCATCAACGCGGCAGGGGCATGGGCGGATCAAATCGCTCAGATGGCAGGTGTGTCCTTGCTGGGGTTTCAGCCGATGCGCAGGTCGATGGCGCGTATCCCGGCGCCCGGCGGGCATGACGTCACCAAATGGCCATTCCTGCACGGCGTTCATGACGAGGATGGGGTTTGGTACGCCAAGAATGACGCGGGGAAGTGGTTGGTTTCGCCTTCCGAAGAGCACCCGATGGACCCGTTTGATGCATATGCGGACGACATGGTGCTCGCCCAGGGGTTGGCCCGGTATGAACAGATGGTGACCGAGCCGGTTACCCGGCTGGAAACTTCTTGGGCCGGGCTAAGAACATTTGCCCCGGACCGGGCATTGGTTCTGGGGCGGGACGCAACCACGCCGGCGTTTTATTGGTGCGCGGGGCAAGGCGGGTACGGCTTTCAAACCGCCCCCGCTGCGAGCCAGCTACTGGCGGACCTTTTGGCGGGAAGACCCCCACAGCTGACGGCTGATGTGATTGAGGCACTGAGCCCCAGCCGTTTCTCTCCAAGCCATTGATTTGGTTGGGACCGCCTCTTATGTAAGCGCCATGATGGCAAGCGATCCAGACCAGATCAAAGACCGGACGGAGCGGAGGCTGGACCGCCAGTTCGATGACATCGCGCGCCGTTTTCCGCTCATGCGCCGCCCGCTAAGTGCAATCCGCGCGCGGGGGTGGTGGATCGTAAGACTGCCCATAGCGCTGTTGTTTATCGCTGGGGGGATCCTGTCGATTCTGCCTTTTTTGGGGCTTTGGATGCTGCCGGTTGGCCTGCTGCTGCTGGCCGTTGACCTGCCGATGCTGCGCGGACCAATGTCCAACACCATGATCCGCACCCGCCGCCGCTACGATCTTTGGCGCCGACGGCGGGCCAGAAGGAAGCAGTCGAAATAGCTAGCCGTCTACCCGGATCTTTGCATTCTTCGGGTCAAACGGGCTGTCTTCCACAATTTCTGCGTCCCAAAGCTGGCGTTGCATCCGCACCTTCAGCTTGGTGCCAACGGTCGCCAGATCAGGCGACACGTAGCCCATGCCGATGGATTTCCCGAAGGCCACGGAATACCCACCCGACGTCAGGCGACCAACCTTGGTGTCCCCATCATAAAGCGCTTCGCGGCCCCACGGGTCCGCGTCATCCGGCCCGTCGATCAACAAAGTCACGCATTTTGAGCGCACACCAATGGCCTGCATCGCGGCCTTACCGCGGAACTCCTTCTCAAGATCCACGAAGCGCGGCAGGTCAGCCTCCATCGGCGTCGCATCGCGGCCAAGTTCAGTGCCAAAGGCGCGGTACGACTTTTCCTGCCGCAGCCAGTTTTGCGCCCGCGCGCCCACCAGCTTCATCCCATGTGGCTCGCCCGCCTTTTCGAGTAGGTCGAACAGGTAGTTCTGCATTTCCATCGGATGGTGCAGCTCCCAGCCCAGTTCACCCGTGTAAGCCACGCGGATCGCGTTGACGGGGCACATGCCCAGCTCGATCTGCTTCGCGCTGAGCCACGGGAAGCGCTTATTGCTAAGCGCCGTCGCCGGATCGGCATCCTTGATCACCGCGTTCAGAACATCGCGCGATTTTGGCCCGGCAATGGCGAACACGCCCCATTGCGTGGTCACATCCTGACACTCGATACGGCCAAACTCGGCTTCTTTGTCTTCGATGGATTTCCTAAGGTAATCAGCATCATAGGCCGTCCATGCGCCCGCCGAGACAAGATAGAATTCATCATCAGCCAAACGCACAATCGTGTATTCCGTGCGGGTCGTGCCCGCGTCGGTCAAAGCATATGTCAGGTTGATGCGGCCCACGCGGGGCAACTTGTTGGTGGTGAACCAGTCCAGGAACGCGGCGGCACCGGGCCCTTTGACGATGTGTTTAGTAAAGGCTGTCGCGTCGATCAGGCCCACACCTTCGCGGATGGCCGTTGCCTCTTCGACCGCGTATTGCCACCAACCGCCACGGCGGAAAGAGCGGCTGTCATGGTCGCTGAACCCTGCGGGTGCGTAGTAGTTCGGCCGTTCCCAGCCGTTCACCCAGCCAAATTGCGCCCCGCGGGCGGCTTGGCGGTCATAGGCGGGCGAGGTGCGCAGGGGGCGAGCGGCGGGTCGTTCCTCGTCAGGATGGTGCAGAATATAGACGTGGTCGTAGCACTCCTCGTTCTTGCGCGCCGCAAACTCGGTCGTCATCCACGAGCCGTAGCGTTTGGGATCAAGCGAGGCCATGTCGATCTCGGCTTCGCCTTCGACCATCATCTGAGCCAGATAGTATCCCGTACCACCAGCCGCCGTGATCCCGAACGAAAAGCCTTCGGCCAACCACATATTGCGCAGCCCCGGCGCGGGACCGACAAGTGGGTTGCCGTCTGGCGTGTAGCAAATCGGGCCATTGAAGTCGTCTTTTAGGCCGCAGGTCTCGCACGATGGAATACGATGGATCATGGCCATGTATTGCTCTTCGATCCGCTCCAGATCGAGCTGGAACAGGTCGGCGCGGAAGCTGTCGGGCACGCCGTATTCGAACCGTGCTGGCGCGTTCTTTTCGTAAACGCCCAATATCCAGCCGCCGCGTTCTTCACGCACATAAGACTGCGCGTCAGCGTCGCGGATAACCGGATGTTCGGGGTTGTCCTTGCGCCATTCGACCAGCGCGGGGTCCTGCTCCATCACGATGAACTGGTGTTCTACCGGGATGGCTGGAATTTTGATCTTCAACAGCTCAGCGGTGCGTTGCGCATGGTTGCCCGTCGCGGTGACCACATGTTCGGCAGTAATGACTGTTTGCTCGTCGGAGGGCACTAGATTGCCGCCCTTCTCGACCATTTTTGTGACGGTGACCTTCCACTCAGACCCAGTCCACTCGTAGCCGTCGACCTGCCATTTGCGTTCAATCGTGACGCCATGTTGGCGTGCACCTTTGGCCATGGCCATGGTGACGTCGGCGGGGTTAATGTAGCCGTCGGTTGGGTGGTATATCGCGCCTTCCAGGTCCTCGGTACGGATCAGCGGCCAGCGGTCCTTGATCTCTTTCGCGGTCAGCCACTCGTAAGGCACGCCCACGGTTTCCGCCGTTGCCCCGTACAGCGCATATTCATCCATCCGCTCTTTGGTCTGCGCCATGCGCAGGTTGCCGCAGATGGAGAAACCTGCATTCAGGCCCGTCTCTTCTTCCAGCGTTTTGTAGAATTTGATGGAATAGTCGTGAATATGCGTGGTGGCATAGCTCATGTTGAAATAGGGCAGCAGACCAGCGGCGTGCCACGTGGAGCCCGACGTCAGCTCATCGCGTTCAAGCAGCATTGTGTCCCAGCCGGCCTTACCCAGATGGTAGGCGATCGACGTACCGACGGCGCCGCCGCCGACAACCAAAGCTTTGACATGAGTTTTCATCGGCGCGGTCCCTTAAATAGCGTTGCGCCCTGATTGCCTGCTTTTTGGGTGCCCTGCGAAGCGGGAGTCGACATTCGTGCGACAATTGCGACCTACGTCGCAGCGCGTGTTGCTACTCTGTTGGGAAAACGCAGCGCTTGAAGCCCTGCTGGACGGTACAAACCATGCGCTTTGGTGCCTGATCTTCTTCTTGCGCCGATGATGACCCAAACAGCCCAGACAGTCTGGAAGCGAACGATTGTGGCACCGCTGGTTCATCCGGCTCCGCCGCAAGTGCCGCTTTGGCCTGTTCCAGCGCTTCTTGCTCCAATTGTTTCGCAATGGCTTCCAAAGGTGACGCCTCGGTCTCGCGTTGATCTGCAGAGGCGAGCAAGAGAACATCTGCCTCCCCCATACCCGGCACCGGGTCGGCCATCATTGTGTTCATGGACGCAAGGTCAAGCTGCGCCAAAACCTCCAACACATCCTGATCCTCGCTGGCGTTGGTCAGCACTTTGATTTCCACCTGACGTCCCATCCGCGCGTTGAATTGCCGGTACGCACGGTCCTCCGAAAGGGCGGTGGGTTCTACGAATTTCAATCCACGGACGATGGCAAAGTTCTTGGGATTTTCCGCCAACGCCATCACATCCTGCATCATGCCGAGCTGCTTGGCACCGGCTCCCTTCATGATGCGGGCTGGCAGGAACCGAACCCCCACCACAACCATTGTCTCGCCCTTCGAGTATGTCTTTTCGCGAAGTTGTGTTCCGCGCATGAACCTCTGCGACGCGGCATCAAGTGCCGCACTGACGTCAGCGGGGATTTCCCCAATCTCAGACGTTTGCTGCGTCTCAGGCTCAGCTCCGGCGCGCAGAATGTCCATGTCGGCCACGACATAGTCGCGTCGCGACCAGCCCTCCGGCGCCGGACCAAAATAGTCCCCAATGTCTTTGTTCGCCACGGTTTCACGTGTTCGCGCACCGAAGTTTTCCTTCACCACAGACACGTAATCCGCGACCGAGAACGACGCGTCCTCCGACAATATGCTCTTTTTCTGAAAATCAATCGCGACCGCTGCGCCAACGGCCATAATCCCGAAAGTCACCGGTAAAAGAATTGCGAGTTTTGACATGTCCACCACCAAATTACAGCTGTAATCCGGAGTTGAATAGTTGGGCTTTGCGGACAAAATGAGGCAACCGAAAGGCGATTTGGCGCAATGGACGCGCGCCTGCGCAGTCATTGGCCGAGTCCCGCCGGTGGCACAAAACCGCTTTCAGAGCAGGCGTCTTGCCCCTAAAGTATCAGCGAACTTTGCCAATGGAATGTGTAGTCATGATCAAACGCCGTATTTTCAGAACCTCAGTATTTGCCGCGCTCGTCGCCTCTGCCCCAGCAATCGCTATCGCCGCTCAATGCGGCAACAATTCTGGCGGGTTTGCCGCATGGAAATCGCAGTTCGCCAAAGAGGCTTCCCAAGCAGGCATTAAGAACGCGGGCCTGAAGGCTCTGGCGAATGCAAGCTATTCAAAAAGCACGATCGCCGCGGACCGCAACCAAAAGGGCGTGAAATATTCGCTGGACCGGTTCATCAAGATCAGGCTCGGCTCCGTCGACGGGTTTGCCGCGCAGGCGCGCAAACGAAAGGCTCGCAACCCGGGGTTCTATCAGTCGTTGGAGGCCAAATACGGGGTCCCAGCAGGCATCTTGCTTGCAATCCATGGCATGGAAACCGGCTTTGGCCGCAACATGGGCAACACGCCGGTTGTGGATTCTATCCTGACAGTGGCTTATGATTGCCGCCGCAGCGCGTTTTTTATCCCACACGCCTTGGCTGCACTGGCGATGGTGGATCGTGGTATCCTGTCGCCGGGTCAACGGGGGGCTGCGCATGGCGAGTTGGGTCACACGCAGTTCTTGCCGGGCAATGCACTGAAATACGGTGTGGATGCCACTGGCGACGGGCGCGCCGATTTCTACAATCAGGCGGACGCTTTGGCCTCTACCGCCAACTTCCTGCGCGCCAAAGGCTGGCAGCCTGGCCAGCCATACCAACAGGGCACGGCCAACTTCCGGGTTCTGAACGAATGGAATGCGGCGACCGTTTACCAACAAGCCATTGCCCTGTCGGCAGCGCGGATCGACCGCTAGAGCAGCATTACGGGTATTTGCGTGCTTTCGCCGTTTTGGCGATCGCGCCGCCGTTCTTCTTGCTTTGAGCCGTAGCACGCCATTCGTAGGTGTGTTGGCCTGATGGCGGGCAGGGGCTTTTGTATTTGAAGGCCCCGGGCTTGATCACCTTCTGCCCGCTATAGGCCACGACGCCGCCGCCATGGTTGTAGCTCGGCACATCCCGATCGACCAATTTGAACCGGATGTATTTGGTTCCCGCAGGCACGTTCCTAACGGCAAATGCCGGGTTGCTGACGCGGTTGGGTTTGCCAGTGGTACACAGCTTCAAGCCGTCCCATGTGAAGTTAATCTCAAACGCATGAGACGCCGCCGTGGACGTCAGCAAGGCAACGCAGGCGACAGCGAGGGATTTTCTGAATTTCATCATGGTAACACCTTTCTAAGGAACCCTGTCACGATACCGAAGTTTGGGGCTCCGTCAAACTGACGTCACAACATCCCCGGAACGACCTGATCGGGCGGGCGGTGCCCGTCATCGAATGTTTTGATATTGAGCAGAACTTTCTCACCCATCTCGACCCGACCTTCTTCCGTCGCCGACCCCATATGCGGCAGGGCCACGACATTGGGCAGCTCACGCAATCGGGGGTTGATGTCAGTGCCGCGTTCGAAAACGTCAAGACCTGCGCCCGCCAGCTCTCCGGCCCTGAGCATCCGCGTCAGCGCGTTCTCGTCTATGACCTCGCCGCGCGAGGTGTTCACAATGACCGCCGACGGCTTCATCAACTTCAAGCGGCGCGCGTTCATAAGATGATAGGTTGCAGGCGTGTGCGGGCAGTTGATGGACAGCACGTCCATCCGCGAAATCATCTGGTCCAGGCTTTCCCAATAGGTTGCCTCCAACCCGTCGGCGATACCTTGATGCACCGGGGTGCGATTGTGGTAATGGATTTGCATCCCGAAAACCCGCGCGCGCCGGGCGACGGCCTGCCCAATGCGGCCCATTCCCAAAATGCCCAGCCTGCGTCCCGCGATCCGCCCCCCCATCAAGGCGGTTGGCGACCAGCCCTCCCAGTCACCGCTTTGCATCTTTGCCAGGCCTTCGGGGATACGACGGGTAACCGACAAGATCAGCGCCAGCGTCATGTCAGCCGTGTCCTCGGTCACCGCGCCTGGGGTGTTAGACACCAAAATCCCGCGTTGCCTTGCCGTTGCGATGTCGATGTGGTCGACGCCCGCGCCATAATTCGCAATCAATTTCAGCTTATCGCCTGCCTGCCCCAGCATGCCGGCATCTATCTTGTCGCTCAGCGTCGGCACCAGGACGTCGGTCTCCCGCATCGCTGCTGCAAGTTCGGATTTGCTCATGGGGTCGTCGCTGTCGCGCAGCCGCACATTGAACAGCTCGCTCATCCGGGTTTCGACGACGTCTGGCAACCGTCGCGTCACGACAACACTTAGCTTTTGTCTCGGCAAGAGCACGCCTCCCCGCTGGAATATCTAAATCCATAGTGACAAGATCATCCGCGAAGGGGCAAGGTGAATAAGCCCCGAAGTAAAAAATAGCAGTCAGGGCAGGCAGCTTATGAAATCGGTTTTGGGTATGGCGGCTATTTGCGCCGTTTTGTGGTCTGGCCAAGCAATGGCGGCGGAACGTGGTCCGGTGACCAACTTGCCGATGCCGCGTTTCGTTTCACTAAAAGCATCTGAGGGCAATGTGCGCCGCGGGCCTTCGCTAACCCATCGGATCGACTGGGTTTTCCAGCGCCGCAACATGCCGCTTCAGATAATCGCCGAACACGGCCATTGGCGGCGTGTCCAGGATCGCGACGGCGCAGGCGGCTGGGTACACTACACCTTGCTGTCAGGCGTCCGGACCGTGCTGGTCGAAGAGGACATGGCCCCCATTCACAAGCTTGCCGACCCTTCATCTGCGGTTCAGGCCTATGCCGAGGCTGGCGTCATTGCGCGCTTGGGAAAATGTGTGGATGGCTGGTGCCGCGTCACCGTGGAAGGCTCCAAAGGCTGGATCAAACGCAGCGCGTTTTGGGGATTGATGGCAGGCGAAACGCGCGAATAGCGCGAATAGAACGCGTTATTCGTCGCCAAACAATTCCGAAAGCTGTTCCCAAAGCGGCTCTGATGCGGCGGTCAGCAGATGGCCCTTACGCATTGCCGGGCTGTAGGATCGCCCGTCCAGCAGGCGCGCCACGCCTCCGGCCTCCTGATAAATCAAAACGCCTGCGGCGTGATCCCACACGTTCAACATCCCATTGAGGCAGAACTGCGACGCGCCCTGTGTCAGCAAGCGGTATTCGTGGCACGAGCAGCGCAGCGTCTGCGTCCGCCGGAACTTCGGCAAGGTGGCGGCCAATTGCGCCTGCCGCTCTGCATTGAACAGATACATCCCCACAAAACCGAAGCAATCCGACAATGCGTCAGGTGGTGGTGCAAGCTGCATTGGTTCGCGCCGCCCATCGGCGCGGCAGAACAAGGCCCCCTGCCCTTTGCGAGCCATGATCCAGTCGTCATAGCTGGGGTCATAGAGCAGCCCGAAAACAGTCTCGCCGTCCTCGATCACAGCGAGAATTACGCCGTAAGTCGCGACACCATTTGCATAATTCCAGGTGCCGTCAATCGGATCAATAATGACGACCGTTCCCGGTTCCTTGACCCGCGCAAGGACACTTTTGTCCGCTGACACAGCCTCTTCGCCGACAATCGCAGCGTCTGGCAGAATGTCATGCACCGCCTTGGAGATCGCCAATTCAGCGGCACGGTCGGCTATGGTGACCAAGTCATCGGGCGCGGACTTGCTGTCGATCTCCAGCGCGCCAAGATTGCGGAAATGCGGCAATATCTCTGCCTTTGCCACGGCGCGTACGGTTTCAATCAGCGCATCGGTCTGTTCGTCGGTCAGCATAGGCGTCCCTAAATTTGTCCCCAAACCGTCAAACCACTGCTACGGGGAAAAAACAACCTTCATTCCCCGTAAGCTGACCTAAGGTGATTTTTCCAGCCCAGGCCGGTCAGGCCACTTTGTCCAGACCGCGCCCTTTCAGCAAGGCGTCCACGCCCGGCATCTTGCCCCGGAACGCCATGTATAAATCCGCCGCCTCCTTTGATCCGCCAGTCGAAAGTATCTGCGATTCCAACCTCTTAGCCATCTCAGGGTCAAAGGCACCCCCGGCCTCCTCAAACGCCTCAAACGCGTCGGCGTCCATGACCTCCGACCACATGTAGGAGTAGTAGGCGGAGGAATATCCGTCGCCCGCGAAGACATGGGCAAAATGGGGCGTGGCGTGGCGCATGCGGATGGCGGCGGGCATGCCGAGGCTGTCGAGGATTTCCGTTTGACGGGCCATGATGTCTGTTGGGACAGGGCCGTTATGAAACTCCAGATCCACCAAGGCAGAGGCCACGTATTCGACCGTCGCGAAGCCCTGGTCGTATGTCGCGGCCTTCAGCATCTTGTCCAGAAGGGCGGCTGGCATCGCTTCCCCGGTCTCAAAATGTGTCGCGTGTTTTTGCAAAACCTCCGGCACTTCCAGCCAGTGTTCATACAGCTGGCTGGGCAGTTCCACGAAGTCGCGCGGCACGGAAGTGCCTGAAATCGTTTCATAAGTTACGTCCGACAGCATCTGGTGCAGCGCGTGGCCGAACTCGTGGAAGAGCGTGCGGGCGTCGTCGTATGACAACAGTGCCGGGTCGCCTTTGGCGAAGTTGCACACGTTGATGACGTGGGGGCGGATGTCGCCCTTTAGCTTCTGTTGGGAGCGCAGGGCGGAGCACCATGCGCCAGAGCGTTTGCCGCCTCGGGCGAAGTAATCTCCAATAAAAACAGCGACATGCTGGCCGTTGCGGGTCACTTCCCACGCGCGGGCGTCTTCGTGATGCAGGGCCACGTCGAGTGGAGAAAAATCTAATCCAAACAATCGGTTAGCGCAATCAAACGCCGCTTCGATCATGTTGTCGAGCTGCAGATAGGGCTTCAATGCCGCCTCGTCCAAATCATGTTCCACGGCGCGGCGTTTTTCGGAATAGTAGCGCCAATCCCATGGTTCCAACGCGCCGTTTATGCCGTCGCCATGCATCATCTCTTGCAATTTCTCAGCATCCAGAAGGGCCTGCGCCTTGGCGGGCTCCCAGACTTTCATCAGCAATTCGCGAACGTTTTCAGGGGTTTGCGCCATTTCCGTGACAAGCTTATAATCGGCAAATGTGTCATGGCCCAACAGGTTGGCGCGTTCTTTGCGCAGGGCCAAAGTTTCCAACGCGATCTCGCGATTATCGGTCTCTCCACCATTCGCGCCGCGTGACACCCATGCGGTATACGCCTGTTCGCGCAGGTCGCGGCGGTCGGAATATTGCAGGAACGGCACGATTAACGAACGCGAAAGAGTGATGACGTATCCGTCAATATTTCGGTCTTTTGCCGCCTGTTTTGCGGTGTTTTGTACAAATTGGGGCAACCCTGAAAGGTCGTTTTCCCCAATTTGTACAAACCAGTCGCGCTCATCGGCGAGCAGGTTTTGGGTGAAGGACGTCCCGATCACGGCGAGGCGGCTTTTAATCTCCTTTAACCTGTCATAGTCGGCACCTTGCAATTGCGCACCCGCCCGCACGTACCCGCGCCGGTGGAGATACAGCACCCGCTCCTGCTCTGCTGTCAGTCCAAGCTCGTCTTTCTGCGCCCACAAAGCGTCGATCCGCGCGAAGACGGCGCGGTTCATCATCACCTCGGAACTGAAATCAGCCAGCTTCGGGGAAAAGGCGCGCTGCAGCTCTTCGCGTTTCGGCGTGGAGGACACTGCTGCCAGCAGGTAGAATGGCGCGAGCGCCTTTTCCATGTTCTCCCCCATCAGCTCGATTGCCTCGATGGTGTTGGCAAATGTCGGCGGCTCGGGGTTGTTGGCTATGGCGGTCAGCTGCGCGCGGGTTAGCACCAGCGCTTCCTCAAATGCCTCTGCCACATCTTCGTCGGTGAAAGCACCAAAAGGCGGCAGGTTGAATGGCGTGTTCCAGGGGGCGAGCAGCGGGTTTGTCATTGAGGGGTCTCCTTTGCACGTCAACCTAATGCGCGGACCGGCGGCTGCAACGGGTCAATGCGGCTTGTCACGCATTTGTCGTTCCAGGCGGCGCAACCCGAGGGACAGGGTGATCGTGAGCGTCAGGTAGATGAGGGCCACGATGTTGTAGGTCTCGAAGTATCGGAAATTGCCAGCTGCGGTGACCTTGCCCAGCTGCGTGATGTCGGACACGCCAAGGACGGACACGAGCGACGAGTCCTTCACCATCGCCACGAAGTCATTGCCAAGGGGCGGCAGGATGGTGCGGATGGCTTGCGGGAAGACGATGTGGCGGAAGCGTTGCCAGCGGGAGAGGCCCAGCGCTTCCGCTGCCTCGATCTGGCCCGGTTCGACGGATTGGATGCCCGCGCGGAAGACCTCCGCAATAAAGGCAGAATAGCCGATTGCAAGCGCCAGTGTGGCGCGCCACAGCAGCGGGAAGTCGCGGGTGCGCCACGGGTCCGCGCCAAGCGGTTCCAGCGCCCAATTGATGGCGTAGACCACGGCCGGGGCGACCACGAAGGCCACATAAAGCAGCAGCACAATGATGGGAATGCCGCGCACGATTTCGATGTAGAAGCGGGCGATCTGGCGAAGGATTATGGAGCGCGACAGCGACATGACCGCGAGGATCAGGCCTGTGAGCGACGCCATGAAGAAGCCGATAAGCGTCACCAATACGGTGATGCGAATGCCCTTGGACAGCGTGCCCATGACTTGGGAATACAAATCATTGGCCCAGACCTGATAGAACATCCACACCATCAGCCCGCCCAAAAGGACGAGCCAATAGGGGAAATCCTTATCGGGGTTTGACGGGCCCATCATGGCGCTGGGCTAAAGCTGGTTCAGCCGCCCAGCTTGTAGTCGAGGAACCATTTGGTGTTCAGCGCGTCGATGGTGCCGTCTTTGGTCATGTCGGCAATGGCAGCGTTGATCGGCTCCACAAGGTCAGAGCCTTTGGGGAAGATGAAGCCGAAATCCTCGGTCCCCAGCTTTTCGCCGACGATTTTCAGCGCACCGCCCGAAGAGTCGACATAGCCGTTGCCCGCGGTGCCGTCGGTTAGCACCAAATCCACATCACCCGTGCGCAGCGCGGCGACGCCCGCGCCGAAGGTCTCAAACTTGATGATGCGGGGGTTGGCCTCGTCACCATCCAGCACGTCATAGACGCCCACATAGAACGGCGTGGTGCCGGGTTGGGCGGCCATCAAGAGGTCCGCGTCAGCGGCGAAGGATTTAGCGTCGGAGAACCGGTCTTCATCGCCGCGCACCAGCATGACCATCTCGGAGGTCATGTATTTGTCGGAGAAATCCACCTGCTCTTTGCGGTCCTCGCGGATCGTGATGCCGGTCATGCCCACATCATATTGCCCGCTGGACACGGCCGGGATCATCGCGTCCCAGCTGGTGTTTTCATAGACCACGGTGATGTTGATGCGCTTGGCGATCTCCGCCACTGCGTCATATTCCCAACCGATGGCGTTGCCGGTGCCCGGTTCAATGAACTGCAGCGGCGGGTAGGCGTTTTCGGTGACGAAGACGACCTCTTTGCCGTCGAGATTTGGCAGGTGGCCGTCGGCCATGGCGGATGTGGCGAGGGTGGCGGCAAATAGCGTGGTCAGCAGTTTCATGTGTCAGACTCCAAATGAAATGATTGCCCGAAGCGTAGCTTGGCGAGGAGCGCGGGTGCAAGGCTCCCCTTCCCTCTTGCGCGCGGGCGGGCTAGGCCAATGCCATGATGCGCGTGATTGTCTTTTTGTGCTGGATTTTGTCGCTGGTGGTGCTTGCCTCGCTGGTGGCAAGCGGCTTTGGCTGGGTGCCGAAGGGCTGGCTGGGGTCGTGCATTGACCTGTATCGCGACGCCCGAAACGCTTTGCCTGTGGGGCTGCCTGCGGTGATGCGGGACCTGGCGATGATGTATCTGCTGTTTGGCATCGTCGAGAAAGCGGTCAGCGAATGGGCTTACGCTTACGCGGGGCTGGTCGAGAAGTACAAATCGCGCAAGGCGGCGGCCAAGGCGGGGCGGTTTATCGGGGCCGTTTCGGGGGTGCTGCTGTGGCCGATGTCCATCGCGCTGGACCTGATCGCGGTGCTGGTCTGGAACCGCGACGCGGGCGAAGCCGCGCGGGACGCATCCGAGCAGACTTTGCGCAGCCTGCGGTTTGGGCTGACGCGCGACGAGGTGGCGGATGTGGTGGACCGCTACGGCCGACTGACCTACATGGCGCGGCCATTGTTCGTGTGCTCGTTGTGCTTTTCCTACGTTATTGTCATGCTGCTGGGGTTCAGCCTCGGCGGCTAGGCCTCTTGGGCGGCTTTCATCGGGGCCAGCACTTCCTTTTCCCCCCAGTCTTTCAGCGCATGCAGCACGGGCCGCAGGGTCTCTCCCTTGGCGGTCAGGCTGTATTCGACCTTGGGCGGCACCTCGGGGTAAATTTCGCGGTGCACCAGCCCGTCGGCCTCCAGCTCGCGCAATTGTTTGGTCAGGCTGCGGGGCGTGATTTTGTAAAACAGGCGGCCCAGCTCGTTGAAGCGCATGGTTTGTTCCGACAGGCGGAACAGGATCGCGCCCTTCCACTTGCCGCCGATCAGGTCGAGCGTCGCCTCCATTGGGCAAGCCTCCAGCTTTTCGGGGTCGTGGCGTTGTTTTCGCATGAAGCAGTATCCAATATGATAGTATGGGTCCTATTTGTGCATACTTACGCGAAATTCAGTGAAGGTCTAGCGTGGGCGTCATCACAGATGATTGGAGACGACCGATGAATATCCCCGAACTTTACTGGCTGACCCTGACGGTGACGCTGACCGGGCTGCTATGGGTGCCCTATATTTTGCAGCTGATTGTGCAGCTTGGGCCGATCCAGGCCGCGTGGGACCCGACGGCGGCGCATCCGCATGACAAGGACTGGGCGCTGAGAGCAAAGCGCGCGCATTATAACGCGGTCGAGAACCTTGCGGTTTTTGCCCCGCTCGCGCTGATGGTTGGGCTGCTGGAGTTGGGCGACGCGCTAACAGCCACCGCGGCGATGCTCTATTTCTTCGTGCGGCTGGCGCATTACGTGGTCTACACGCTGGCGCTGCCTATCATCCGCACGGTGCTGTTTGTGGCGGGTTTTGCCTGCCAATTCGTGCTGGCGCTACGGCTGCTCAATCTGGCCTAGGCACAAAAAAGCGCACGTCCCCGCGCCGGGGCGTGCGCCTTTCAAAGATCTAAAGCCAATTAGCTTTTCTTGGGCGCCGCTTTCTTGGCGGGCGCCTTTTTGGCGGGCTTGGCCTCCAACGCGTCGAGACGGGCTTTCAGCGCTTCATTCTCTTCGCGGGCCTTCTGGGCCATGGCGCGCACGGCGTCGAATTCGTCGCGGGTCACAAAGTCGCGATCCGCCAGCCAGCGGTCGACCATGGATTTCATGGCATTTTCCGCCTCCGACTTCGCGCCCTGGGCCACGCCCATCGCGTTGGTCATCATTTGCGACATGTCGTCGAAGAATTTGTTGCGGGTTTGCATATCGTACCTCGTGCTTGCTTGACCCCTATATGGGGACGGTTTGCGCATTTCTCAAGGTTGACATCGTCGCAGGGGCGTCGCACCCATGCCGGTATGTTAGCAGCGCTCCTCCCCTTCCCCGACATCGGCCCCGACATTTTCACGCTGGAGCTGTTCGGCCGCGAGTTCTCGCTGCGCTGGTACGCCATGGCCTACATTGTGGGCATCATCATCGGCTGGTTTATCGCGGTGCAACTGTTCAAACGGGCGCGGTTGTGGCCGGAAAACAAGTCGCCCATGACGTCGGAGAACGCCTCGGACTTGGTGACTTGGATCATCTTGGGCGTGGTGCTGGGCGGGCGCTTCGGCTTCGTATTGTTCTACCAGCCGGCCTATTACTTCGCCAATCCGGGAGAGATCTTGCAGATCTGGAACGGCGGCATGTCGTTTCACGGCGGCGCATTGGGTGTGTTGATTGCCGGGCTGATCTTTTGCTGGAAGAACAAGTTTTCGCCTTTGAGCGCGGGCGACGCCATCGTCGTGGCCACCCCACCCGCAATCTTCCTTGGACGCATCGCCAACTTCATCAATGCCGAGCTGTGGGGCCGTCCGACCGACCTGCCCTGGGCCGTGGTCTTCCCCGGCGACGCGGCACAGGCCTGCGCCACGGTGGAGCAGATGTGCGCGCGCCACCCCTCGCAGCTATACGAGGCGCTGCTGGAAGGCCTGATCCTGTGCGCCGTTCTGTTCTATCTGGCGATCCGCAAGGGCTGGCTAAAAACCCCTGGCGCGTTGATCGGTGCGTTTCTGGCGGGCTACGGCATCGCGCGTTTCATTGTGGAATTCGTGCGCCAACCGGATGCGCAGTTCACCTCTGCCACAAACCCGCTGGGCTATGCGTGGCAGATTGGTGAGGTTGGGTTGACCATGGGGCAATTGCTGTCCACGCCGATGATCATCGTGGGCTTGCTGATCATTTGGGGCGCCCGCCGCCGCGCGGCATGAGCCTGAAGGCGCAGCTGATCCGGCAGATCGCCGTCGACGGCCCGATGTCTTTGGCGGATTACATGCAGGCCTGCTTGCTGCATCCGGAATTTGGCTATTACGCCACCCGCGACCCGCTGGGGGCGCAAGGCGATTTCATCACCGCGCCTGAGACCAGCCAGATGTTTGGCGAGCTATTGGGGCTTTGCCTGGCACAGGCATGGCTGGATCAGGGAGGCGGCGATTGCGTGTTGGCCGAGCTTGGGCCGGGACGCGGCACGTTGATGGCGGATATCTTGCGGGCCACCAAATCAGTGCCGGGCTTCGCGCCTGATGTGCATCTGGTCGAGGCCAGCCCCGCGCTACGTGACATTCAACGCGCAACGCTCATGGGTGCCCGCGTCACCTGGCACGACACCGTGGCGGACCTGCCAGATGCGCCCTTGTTCCTCATCGCCAACGAATTCTTTGACGCGCTGCCCATTCGCCAATTCACCCGCCAGGGGCGCGGTTGGGCGGAAACGCGTGTGGGGGCCGAGGGCGACATGTTGCGGCTTGGCCGGACAGAGCCGACCCCCGTTGACGCGCTCTCCCATCGGTTGCAGGACACAGGCGACGGGGATGTTGTGGAGCTATGCCCAACCCTGCCACCCATCATTGGCGAGATTTCAGGCAGGATCGCCCGACATGGCGGCGCCGCCCTCATCGTGGATTACGGCGACTGGAATTCGCTGGGCGATACCTTTCAGGCATTGAAGGCGCATCAGCCCTGCGACCCGATGCAGGCCCCCGGCGACGCGGATTTGACCGCGCATGTGGATTTCAGGGCCGTCACTGATGCCAGTCTTTGCGAAACATCCGCAATGACCACGCAGGGCGCGTTGCTGCACGGTCTGGGGATCGGCCCGCGCGCGCAAGCATTGGCGGAGAAACTGGATGACGCGCGCGACCAAAACGCGCTCAACCAGCATCTCGCCGCCTATCGCCGCTTGACGGAGCCCTCAGAAATGGGGACCCTTTTCAAAGCTGTGGCGCTCTATCCGAAGGGCGCGCCGCCCCCACCCGGATTTGAAGCGTGACCCCCACATGACCCTTGAGATCATCACCTCAGACAGCCTTTCCCCGTTCCGGCATGGGTTCTTCACCCGGCGTGGCGGCGCGTCGTCTGGCATCTTTGAAGGCTTGAATTGCGGCTTCGGATCTTCGGACCAGACCGACGCTGTGGCCACCAACCGCGCGCGGGTGGCCGACGCGATGCAGGTAGATTTGGACCATCTGGTGTCTGTGCATCAATACCACTCCGCCGAGGTCGTGGCCCTGACCGAGGCCCGCCAGGACCGGCCGAAGGCCGACGCCATGGTGACCGCCACGCCCGGCATCGCGCTGGGCATTCTGACCGCGGATTGCCAGCCGGTGCTGTTTGCCGACCCGGAGAATGGCGTGGTGGGCGCGGCCCATGCGGGCTGGGGCGGCGCGGTGGGCGGCGTGCTGGAGGCGACGGTGGACGCGATGGAAGCGCTGGGCGCGGACCGGGACCACATAAGGGCAGTGATCGGGCCGTCGATCAGCCAGGCGTCTTACGAGGTGGGGCAAGAGTATCTAGAACGCTTCCTTGACGACGACCCCGACAACGCGCGCTTCTTCGCCCAAGGCGTGGCGGCGGACAAATACCAGTTCGACCTGCCGGGCTACGGGCTGGCGCGGCTGCGCGCCGCGGGCGTTCAGGCGGACTGGACCCGGCATTGCACCTATGCAGACCCGCGCCGGTTTTATTCCTACCGCCGGTCGGTCCATGACAAAGACCCCGATTACGGGCGACTCATCGCAACAATCCGCCTTTAGCCGCCGATTGTTTCGCCATTCGTGCCAATATCTGGGCAAAGCACATCTTATTGCTGCCCCAAAGCTGCCCGCCGCCCCGCCTGACAATGGTTAACAACCCCTTAATTCATGGGGCACCGTAGCGCCTGCCGCCCGCCACAATCCGGGCCCAACATTTCTGAAAAAAAAGTATCGCCGGCCATTCTGTTGCCCGATTGAATTGCGACAAAGAGAGCGTCCCAGGACGGGACACGACTTTTTCGGCTCGGGTCATCAGACGCTGCACCCCAAGGCAGCAGACCCGGGCCACTTTAAACAGAACCGGAGGGCACCATGGCCAAGAACACACGCTGGATGAAATGGGTACTTGAAGAAAGCGCCGACACAGCCGCGACTATGCCATGGACACGCAGCAACCGCCGCACCCCCTGGAAGACCCGTTTGGCGGTCGAGGCACCAGAGCTGAATAACACAGAGCTTAAATCGGCCTGAGCCGTCCTCGACTGACCCTAGTAAGCGCCCGCATGTCCTCCCACATGCGGGCGTTTCTCTATTCTGCCGCGAATTCTTCGATGAACGGCGCCATGGCAGCCTCGTGCCGTCTCCAAGCCCCCACGGACGAACTGTAAATCGGCTGGCGCACCTGCGTCGTGGACAACGTGTCGACCTGCCGCTTGTTGTCATAGAAAGACAGGCAGGCGTCTTCCCATTCCAGCCCGGCCGCCGCGACAAGTTGACGGCTCTGGCCTTCGGGGTCGGCGATCAGATCCTCGTAGCGGATTTGCGCGAATGCATCGGGGCAATGCCGTTCCCAAAACACCACCTGCGCCTCGAACAGCTTGTAGAACCGCGCGATGTTGCGCAGATCCGTGGCGTAGCGGTGCTGCCCGCCGGCAAACATGTTCTTGTATATCGACAGCGCGTTGTCGGCCGGATCACGCCGGACCACGACGATGCGCGCATCCGGCAAGGCGTGCCGGATGAACCCGATTGCGCCGTAACTGCTGATGGATTTGTCCGTCACATAGGCTGCGTCGGGGAAGCGCGCAGCGAGCATATCGCGATACCGTGCGCCCGCCGCGCCAAGCGCGTCGCACAGCGCGGGCATGTCGTCACCGGCGGACTGAAAGGCGGCCTGAAACTCCTTGCTCAGCAGGCCCAGCTCCCCCGCCCCTTCGCATCGGGAATGAGAGGAGATGATTTGCTCCACCAGCGTGGTGCCCGAGCGGGGCATGCCTGTCACAAAAATCGGGGTTGGCCCCTCGCCGCACCTGCCCGGTGGGCAATGCGCGCCTGTCAGGCCTTCGAACCGCTGCCGCGTCTCGGTCACCGCGGCGGCATCGGAGCCGTGATCGTAGGGAAACGCCTTGGCGGCACTGCGATTGGCGATGTCGAGATAGCGGAACACCTCGCCCTGCTGGCCGGTATCCTCCATCGCCTTTGCGAGCGCGTGGCCCAAATGCGCCCGCCCGGGATCCTTGGCGGCCAGCTTGTTCAGCAGCGCCTTCATTTTGCCGATCATCGGGTCGTCGGGCTGCATTTTGCGGATTGACGCGTAGGAATAATAAAGCTGCGCCACGTTTGGCGCGGCCTCGATCGCCTGACGGGCCAAATCCAGCGCCGCGTCGTAGTCACCAAGGTTGCGCATCAGATCAGCCTTGCGCGCCAACGGGTAGTCGTAGCCCGGTTTGAGCCGCAGCGCTTCGTCGAAAGCCCTGATCGCCGCGTCGCTTTCCGCGGCCCCGGCCAGCAGCACACCAAGCTCGGTCTGCGCGCGGGCCGAAACCAAACCGCCAGCAACCGCCCTTTCGATGGCGGCACGCGCACCCGCGCTGTCGCCGCGCCTTGCCGCGACCAACCCGTGATAGAAATCCATCTCGGGATGCGCGCCCCGCAGCGCCGACGCGCGGGTCAGCAGCTTGGCGAGATTGTCGATGTTGGGATGGCGCGACGCCATATCGAGATAGGCCAGCCAGATCTCGGGCTGGCCCGGACGCAGCTGCAGCGCCGCCTCGAAATGGCGGGCGGCGTCGGGGATGTTTCGTTTCTTGGCGAAGACCCGGGCAATGTTGAAATGGGCCTCCGCCACTTTGGGGTTGGCCTTGATGATCCGGGCATAGCCTTTGGCGGCCTCGTCCAGCCGACCGGCAGTCTGCGCGGCAAGAGCTTTGGCGTAGAGTTTCTTGATTTGCTCGGTGGTCAACACGGGGTCGGGCCTGGCCTTTTTGTCGTATGCTCGCCCTGCTGACGTAGCACGCGGGATCAGGGGCAACCAGCCTTCAGGCAAGACCGCGTGTAGGCCCGGGGCCGCGCCGCTGTGAGGCGCCCGATTCGGGGCCTTCGCAATCCGCGCTTGTGGAAATGTGGCAGCACTGCCCGGCGATGGGGAAACAATCTTGTCGGCGGCGGCTTGATTGGCCACCAGATGGCGACCATTACCCCGAATATTTTGACTTTTAGGCCGGAAAGTGGCCATTGTTGGGGCAAGTAACGATGACACATCTGCATAACGGTGGGGACCGTGCAGGCCAGCAAGCCCTGAAAGGGACGACGCATGACCTACTCCCCAGCCGCGCGTTTTGGCGCTGATCAGCAGATGACCTCCAAGGCCGGTTTCGGCTCCACTCCCTCCACATCGTCGCGTGCGCCTCTGCGGGGTCCTCTGCCCCGGCCGCACATGATGTCGCGCCCCTACAACATCGCCTGGCTGTCGCATGCCGGCGAGGTTTCCTACGACACAATAGTGGCCCCCTCTGTTCCGGTGATCGAAAGCGCCTGCGCCAATGTGGCGCGCGGCACGCTGATTTCGACCACCCAAGGGCCCGTTGCGGTCGAAGACCTCGCGCCCGGAATGGGCGTGTTAACCAGTGAATACGGCCCCCTGCCCCTCCAATGGGTCGGCTCTTACGACATGACGCCGCGCGACGCGCAAACCAACGAACGCGGCAAGCTATTCCGGGTGACCAGTGATGCGTTTGGGCTTGCAAAGCCCGCCTCTGATCTCATGCTGGCCCCCCGGTCTCATATCCTGATGCGCCACGCTGCCTGCAAGGCGCTGTTTGGCGTGGACCTGGCCTTTGCGCCGGTCCGCGCCTTTGAGGACGGTGTGCAGGTCGTGTCCATCACGCCTATTTCGTCGATATCGCTGTTCAACCTCGCATTTGACAGGCAAGCGACCATTCTGGCCAACGGCGTGGAGGTGGAAAGCTTCCACCCCGGCCCCTTCACGGAAACGCTGCTGGACGACGAATTGCTTTATTCGCTGCTGCGCCTTTTCCCGCAGGCGCGGTCCCTGGAAAGTTTCGGCCCGCAGCTGACCCAACGCCTGACCTCCTTTGAGGTCCGCGCGCTGCGCGAGGGCGCTTGATCCTCAGCTGATCTGGCTGAGGCGTTCTTCCACCACGTCAAACGGCACGCCCGGCTCGTCTTTCGCGCCGCGAATGACCAATGATGTCTTCACGCTCGCCACATTGTCTGCGGATGTCAGCTCTTCGGTCAGGAAGCTCTGGAAGCTTGACAGGTCGGGGGCCACGCATTTCAGGATGAAATCGACCTCGCCGTTCAGCATGTGGCATTCGCGGACCAGCGGCCAGCCGTTGCAACGCTCTTCGAAGGCGGACAGGTCGGCTTCGGCCTGGCTCTGCAGCCCGACCATGGCAAAGACCTGCACCTCGAAGCCCAACGCACGGGCCTCGACCTCGGCGTGATAGCCTTTGATGAAGCCGCTTTCCTCCAAAGTGCGCACCCGGCGCAGGCAAGGCGGCGCGGAGATACCGACGCGTTTGGCGAGTTCCACATTGGTCATGCGACCATCCGCCTGCAGCTCTGCCAGAATTTTGCGGTCAATGTCGTCTAGTTTCGAAATGGCCATGTCGTCCCCTTAGCTGCTCATAACTTACAAAGCGACGCAGCTGCGCGCAACTTTATTTCACACCTGAGCAATAAAAAGTCAGAACAAAGAATTGAGCAGCGCCCTCTGGCACCTCCGCTCTGGGCGGCATATATCGGTCGGGCTGCAAAATAGACCTCAGGGGACCACCATGGCCGAGACACGTCACACCAAAGTTCTGATCATCGGCTCCGGCCCCGCGGGCTACACCGCCGGCGTCTACGCCGCGCGTGCCATGGTCGAGCCGATCTTGGTGCAGGGCATCGAGCCCGGCGGGCAATTGACCACCACAACGGAAGTCGAAAACTGGCCCGGCGACACCGAGGTGCAAGGCCCCGACCTGATGGTGCGGATGGAAGCCCACGCCAAGGCGATGGGCTGCGAGGTGGTGGGCGACATCATCTCCAGCATCGACACCTCGAAACGTCCCTTCACATGCCAATCCGATAGCGGCACGGTTTATACCGCTGACGCGGTGATCTTGGCGACTGGCGCGCGGGCGAAATGGCTGGGCCTGCCTTCGGAAGAGAAATTCAAAGGCTTCGGCGTCTCCGCCTGCGCCACCTGCGACGGCTTCTTCTATCGCGGCCAGGAAATCGTGGTGATAGGCGGCGGCAACACGGCTGTTGAAGAAGCGCTGTTTCTGACCAACTTCGCCTCCAAAGTGACGCTGATCCACCGCCGCGACGAATTGCGGGCGGAGAAGATCCTGCAAGACCGCCTGTTCAAGAACCCCAAGATTGAACCTTTGTGGTTCCACCAGCTGGAAGAGGTGATTGGCACCGAGAACCCCAACTCCGTCGAAGGTGTCAAAGTCCGCAACGTGCAGACCGACGAGATCACCGAAATCCCCTGCAAGGGCGTGTTCGTCGCCATCGGCCACGCGCCGTCGAACGAGCTGGTGAAGGACGTGCTGGAAACCCATATGGGCGGCTACGTGGTGACCAAACCCGACAGCACCGAGACGTCGATCCCCGGCATTTTTGCTGCAGGCGACTTGACGGATCACAAATACCGCCAGGCGGTAACGTCGGCGGGCATGGGCTGCATGGCGGCTTTGGAAGCGGAACGGTTCCTGGCGGGGGACGACTAAAGCGCCGCAGCCCGGATGAACCGGTTCTGAACGTCCCGTCGCAGTGCAGCGATTGCGGAACACGTCACGCGCACATATGTCTGTGGTAAGCATCCGACCGTTTCAGAGAGGGCACCCCCATGGCAGTCTTCAACCTATCGCGGGCCTGTCGCAGATTTGGCTGGGCGATAGCTGCCGTAACCGCAATGAGCAACGTGTCGCTGGCCGACGCGGTGCTGGATCGCGATCTTTTCGCCGACACCATTGGCGATAAGTCGTCGAGCTTCCTTGCACTTGATCTGCAATCAGATCAACGCTGCATGTTGAGCGACAGCGACCTAGAGACCCGGCATGCCCCATGGTCCACCTTCAAAATCCCGAACATGCTGATCGCGCTTGGCACGGGGCACGCCACCGGCATTAACGACTGGAGGGATTGGGACCGGGAGCGGCGTCCACCTTTGGCCTATTGGCCCCGCGAATGGCGGCAGGGCCAGACACTGGAAAGTGCGTTCCGTCGCTCTGCCCTATGGTACTTTCAAGACATCGCGCTGGATGTTGGCGCCCCGCAATATCGCGAAACTCTGACGCAATGGGGCTATGGCAATGCCAGCGCTCCCAATGGGTCCGACAGCTTTTGGCTTGGCGGGCTGTTGGCCCTTTCCGTCAATGAACAGACGCGCTTCCTGCAGCGATTGCTGACCGGCGGTCTTACGGTTGATAAGGCCCATTTGGCGGGGCTGATGCAGGCGGCAGAAGCAGGACCCCTGGGAAATTTGACGCTTTACGGAAAAACCGGTGCAGGACCCGTTCGCGAGGGAGAATTTTCGGGGATGTTTGAAGGTTGGTATGTTGGTTGGCTTATGCATGGCGACGCCACCAAAGTTGTTTTTGCCCATCACGCCCGTGGCAGAAACTTTTCTGCGATCCGATCCTTTCGTCAGTCCTTCGCGAAGGACCTGTTGATCGCTTGTGGTTTCGCCACCGGCGCAAAATAGAGATCGTGCCTCAGATTGCACCGCGAACGCTCTTTGTCGGGGAGCAACCATCTTGGTCTGGTGCACAATGAGAATGTCATTTTTGCCATGAAGATGCGCGAGCATCGGCAAATAGACATTTTTTCTTTGAATCGAGGACAGATTATGCAATGCGTTCACGCGTGAACAAACATTGAGTCGCGCGTCATGACGTCAAGACCGAAACCCATTCAAGAGGAGGAAGACCTGCGCTTCCGTCTTCTGCGCCAGTTGGATCTGGCCGCAGATGCCTCTCAGCGGGCGACGGCGGAGGCTGTGGGGGTCTCGCTGGGCAAACTCAACGCACTTCTCAGGGCGTCGACGGAGGCGGGCTTTGTCAAAATCAGCGAACGGGCTGGGTCTGACAAACGCAAGCGCTTCGCCTACTCCCTCACCACCCGCGGCGCGGCGGAAAAGAACCGACTGACCACCGCATTCCTAGGACGCAAGTTTGCGGAATACGACGCGCTTCATGCCGAACTGACCGGCGAAAATACCGGCCTCACCCCGTTTAGTAACAGGATTAGACAAATGGAAAACAACCTCGCCCCGATCCCGGAGCTGTATGTCTCTTATGACAGCGCGCAGAAGATGAAATCTGAGGCCGCCGAGCTGACATCCCACGACCTGACCCCGCGCCAAATCTGCGATCTGGAGCTGCTGATGAATGGCGGGTTCAACCCGCTGAAAGGCTTCCTGTCGGAGGCGGATTACAACTCTGTCGTCGACACCATGCGCCTGACCACCGGCGAGCTGTGGCCGATGCCGATTACGCTGGACGTGTCGGAAGACTTTGCCAAGTCGCTTGAAATTGGCCAGGATATTGCGCTGCGCGACCAGGAAGGCGTGATCTTGGGCACCATGACCGTCACTGACCGGTGGGAGCCGAACAAATCGCATGAGGCCGAGAGGGTGTTTGGCGCGGATGACAGCGCACACCCCGCCGTGAATTATCTGCACAACCAAGCGGGCAAAATCTATCTGGGCGGGCCTGTGACCGGCATCCAGCAGCCTGTGCATTACGATTTCCGCGCCCGCCGCGACACGCCGAACGAGCTGCGCGCCTATTTCCGCAAAATGGGCTGGCGCAAGGTCGTGGCGTTCCAAACCCGCAACCCGCTGCACCGCGCGCATCAGGAACTCACCTTCCGCGCCGCCAAAGAGGCGCAGGCCAACCTGCTGATCCACCCCGTTGTGGGCTTGACCAAGCCGGGGGATATCGACCACTTCACCCGCGTGCGCTGCTACGAGGCGGTGCTGGACCAGTACCCCGCCTCAACCACCGCGATGAGCCTTTTGAACCTCGCCATGCGCATGGCCGGCCCCCGCGAAGCGGTCTGGCATGGCCTGATCCGCAAAAACCACGGCTGCACCCATTTCATTGTTGGCCGCGACCACGCGGGCCCCGGCCAAAACTCCGCCGGTGAAGACTTCTACGGGCCCTATGACGCGCAAGACCTGTTCCGCGAGCATCAGGACGAGATGGGCATCGAAATGGTCGACTTCAAGCACATGGTCTATGTGCAGGAGCGCGCCCAATACGAACCCGCCGACGAGATCGCGGATAAGGAAAATGTCACCATCCTCAATATCTCGGGCACCGAGCTGCGCCGCCGTTTGGCCGAAGGGCTGGAGATTCCCGAATGGTTCTCCTTCCCCGCAGTGGTTGAAGAGCTACGCAAATCCCGCCCGCCGCGCGCGCAGCAGGGCTTTACCGTGTTCTTCACCGGCTTCTCCGGCTCGGGCAAATCCACCATAGCAAACGCGCTGATGGTCAAGCTGATGGAAATGGGCGGCCGCCCGGTGACGCTCTTGGACGGCGACATCGTGCGCAAGAACCTGTCTTCCGAGCTGGGCTTCTCCAAGGAACACCGCGACCTCAACATCCGCCGCATTGGCTACGTGGCCTCCGAAATCACCAAGAATGGCGGCATCGCCATTTGCGCCCCGATTGCGCCATACGCCACGACGCGCCGCGCCGTGCGCGAGGATATCGAGGCCTTTGGCGCGTTTTGCGAAGTTCATGTCGCGACCTCCATCGAGGAATGCGAACGCCGTGACCGCAAAGGGCTCTACAAGCTGGCACGTGAAGGCAAGATCAAGGAATTCACCGGCATCTCAGACCCTTACGACGTGCCTGAAAACCCAGAGCTGTCTGTGGAGACCGAGAATGTCGAAGTCGACAACTGCGCGCATCAGGTAATCCTGAAGCTGGAATCGATGGGGCTGATCTCGGCCTGACACGTCCCGACATGAAGTTGACAGGCGGTCCTCTCAAGAGGGCCGCCTGCCTTTCGGCTAGGCGCAACCAAATCCTCGAAGAGGATTTGAACCCAGTTTCTCCTCGAGAAATTGGCCGCGCTGCTCAGGCGTGATAGCACAGAATGAGATGTCGGGGCGGGCTCATGCCGCCCCAGCCAGCGTCCGCATTGCCTTCCTAGAAATGGACCTCGCCAGCCATTACAATCCGACCTTGGCCTGACACCTTGACCCCCGATATTGCATCCCGCGGGCCAAGCACCTCAACCTGCGCTTGGCCAGGGCGTCCCAAATCATGGCCCTGCTGGGCCACGTAACGCGGGCGATCGATCAACCCGTGTTTCCAAAGATACGACGCCGCGCAGCCGGTGGCGGAGCCGGTGAACGGGTCCTCTGGCGGGCTGGGCGGGGCGAGAAGCAGCCTGCCGAAGCTGTCGCCTGCGTCAGTGGCCCCGCCAAGAGCCACGAAATAGGGTTCCATCACCTGCACGCCGTTCACGGTCAGGCCCTTCTGGAACTCCGGCAGCACGTCCAAATCCAGCGTGGCTTTGCGCAGCGCGTCATGCGACTTCAGGGCGACAATGCAAAAGGGCAAACCGGTGGAGACGACCTGCGGTTGGCCGATGATGTCATCATCAGACAGGCCAGACAGCCGCGCAATAAGGCCGGGCGACACCTCATCCCCAAATACCGGCGCGTTTTGGGTCATGGTGATCAGCCCGTCGGGCGACACCTCGATCGGAACCACCCCTGCCCCGGTCTCCAATGTCAGCGACGGGCCTTTGACCACCCCGCGCGACAGCAGCGAGGCGACCGACGCGATGGTCGGGTGCCCCGCAAAAGGAATTTCCATTGTGGGGAAGAAGTACCGCACTTTGGCATCGGCCACATCAGAGGGGCCCACAAAGGTGCATTCCACCAGACCCGTCTCCCGGGTGTATTTCAGGCAGGTTTCGACATCCACCGCGCCGCCGTCATGCACAACCGCGCAGCCATTCCCGCCGAATGGGGTATCGGTGAAGGCGTCAACCCAGTCGAAGGGAAAGCTGCGGCTCAATGGACTGTGACCGGCGCGAAGTCGTTTTCGCGCGCCAAGGCAAACGCCATGCGGCGGTTGGCCACAAGCGCCAGGCGTTCACCGTCGGGCGCGTGCACCGCATAGATGGTCTCTAAGCCTTGCGATTCCTCGCGGACTTCGGCGGGCAGGTCGGCCACGTCGACGGGCCGCACATAGACAATGCGCGCATCCATTCCGGTCTTGAGGTCAAATGGGGTGTTCATCGCATTATCCTTTCTTGATCTGGATGGTTTGAACAATGGTGTCCGGCACTGCGCGTTCCAGGTCGATATGCAGCAACCCGTTTACGGTCGTGGCCCCTGCCACGTCGACGCCGTCCGCCAGCACAAAGGCCTTCTGGAACTGGCGCGCGGCGATGCCGCGATGCAGGAAGACGCGGGTCTCGTCCGCCTCCGCCTGTTTGCCGCGGATCACCAGTTGCCGGTCCTCGACGGTGATCGACAGATCATCCTCGCCAAAGCCCGCCACAGCCAGCGTGATGCGGAACGCGTTGCGGTCGGATTGCTCAATATTGAAAGGCGGGTAGCCATCATTGCCGGATTTGGCGGTCCGTTCAACGAGGCGTTCCAGCTGGTCAAACCCCAGCAGAAAGGGGTGCGATCCCAAGGTCAGTTTTGTCATGCGGCAGCCCTATGGTTTAAGCGACTATGCAGGTGCGGCCCCGAAATCGGCGGCCTTGTCTCAAAAGATGGGGTCAAAGGGCGCCGCGTGCAACCCTTTGGCCATCTAAACAGTTGGTGGAATGACAGAATCCGCCTAATCTGAGTACTCCGCCCCGCCAAAAGGACAAGCCAAGCGATGAACAACCCGCAAAACATGAGCCATGAGGACGTTCTGCGCGTCAAATTGGAGGTTTTGCGCCGAGACCATCGCGACCTGGACGAGGCAATTGACGCCCTGCAAGAGCGCATATTGCCCGACCAGCTGACGCTGAAGCGCCTAAAAAAGCAAAAACTCGGCCTCAAAGACCGCATTCAGGCCATCGAGGACGAGTTGACGCCGGATATCATTGCGTAAGGGGCGCGGGTGGCTATAGTGCCGCTTCCTTTTTAAGGCAGGGGCGCGAGAGCCATGGCAGAGATCAAAGTGGGCATCATCATGGGCAGCCAGTCCGACTGGCCCACCATGAAAGAGGCGGCAGACATGCTGGACGCGCTTGGCGTGGCATATGAGACCAAGATCGTCTCCGCCCACCGCACGCCGGACCGGCTGTGGGAATATGGCAAAACCGCCGTGTCGCGTGGCCTGCAGGTGATCATCGCAGGCGCAGGCGGGGCCGCCCACCTACCCGGCATGATGGCGTCGAAAACCCGCGTGCCGGTCATTGGCGTGCCGGTGCAAACCAAAGCCCTGTCTGGCGTGGACAGTCTCTATTCCATCTTGCAGATGCCGCGCGGCTTCCCCGTGGCCACCATGGCCATCGGGGCTGCGGGTGCCGCCAATGCGGGCCTGATGGCGGCGGGCATTCTGGCGTTGCAGGATGACGCGTTAGCAGCGCGGCTCGATACATGGCGCAACGACCTGTCCGCCTCGATCCCGGATGAGCCAACAGATGACTAACCCCCTTCCCACTGGCGCGACCATTGGCATTCTTGGCGGCGGCCAGCTTGGTCGCATGCTGTCGGTGGCCGCCTCCCGCCTCGGCTTCAAGACCTGCATTTTCGAGCCCGGCGGCGACTGCCCGGCCAGCCATGTGGCCAATTACCATTTCCAAAAGCCCTATGATGACCAGGAGGCGCTGCGAGCCTTCGCGTCCTCCGTCGATGTCATCACCTATGAATTCGAAAACGTGCCCACCTCGGCACTGGATCTGCTGGAAAGTGCGGCCCCCATTCGGCCCAACCGTTTGGCGCTGTCCACCTCGCAGAACCGCATCGCGGAGAAGACCTTTCTTGAAGGCCTCGGCCTGACGGTTGCGCCCTTTGCCGCCGTCGAAAGCCTCGCCGACCTAAAGGCAGCCGTTGCCAAAATCGGCACTCCCTCGATCCTGAAAACACAAGAACTCGGCTATGACGGCAAGGGGCAGGTTCGGCTGAAAGGCGATGACGACCTCGCGGCAGTCTGGGCGCAGATGAAGGACGCGCCATGCGTGCTGGAAGGGTTCATCGATTTCAGCCACGAGGTGTCGGTCATCGGCGCGCGCGGCATTGACGGGCAGGTGTCCTGCTTTGACCCCGGCGAGAATGTGCACCGCGACGGCATCCTGCACACCACCACGGTTCCCGCCAACCTCAGCGGCGCGCAGCGTACTGACGCGGTGCTGATGGCGGCCCGCATTCTGAATGCGCTGGATTATGTGGGCGTTTTGGGGGTCGAGCTGTTTGTCACCGCGCAAGGCCTGATCGTCAACGAGATCGCGCCGCGGGTGCACAATTCCGGCCACTGGACGCAGAACGGCTGCGTCATCGACCAGTTCGAACAGCATATCCGGGCCGTGGCAGGTTGGCCCTTGGGCGACGGCGCACGCCATGCCGATGCGGTGATGGAGAACCTGATCGGGGATGACATGGACCGCGTACCGGCCCTGTCAGCCGACGCGGACGTCGCGCTGCACCTTTACGGCAAGGCGGATGCCAAACCGGGCCGCAAAATGGGGCATTTCAACCGGGTTTCGCCAAAGAGCTGACGCCCCCTATTCGGTCACGCTGTTGATGGTCTCGGTCACGGTCTCAGACACGTCTTCGGCAACCTCGCCAACGGCCTCGCCCACCTCCTCCGCCACGTCAGTGACGATGTCGGCCAGCGTCAGGGTCCGGTCAAACTGACCGTTTTGCAAAAACCTGACGGTCTGCCCGACAACCAGCGGGGCGTTCATCATGAATGTATGCGTCACGTTAAACACCATATGATCGGCCATGCCTTCCACACGGGTGCTGGCGACGGACACTTTGCCGTCATCCGCCCCCGGAATGATGGTGGAATAGACAAGGTTCAACGTCTTGGTGCCCGCCAAAACGCCCAGCTCAAAGTCGACCGGCCCCAGTTGCCGCGGCACCGAGTCAGGCCCTGTGCCCAATTGCAAGCCGGCGGGGCCGTTCACCCATTCAAACGGGTCAAGATCCGCCAGCTCATCCACCAGTTCCGAGCCCTGGTTGGGCGGGGCCAGCATCACAACGCGGCCCAGCGTCGGCAGATCGTGTTCCGCCAGCCACGCCCGCACCAGGATGCCGCCCATGGAATGGGTCACGAAATGAATGGGCGTGTTCTGGTCGCATTCCGCGATCGCCGCCGGAATAGTGGCCGCCGCCAGATCATCAATCGTGTCGCTGGTTGACGGGTAGTCGGGGTTCACGGTTTGGTAGCCGTTCGCCTCAAGGCTTTCTTCCATCACGCTCAACGAAAACGATGTGCGCGCCAACCCATGCAGCAGCACCACGCAATCCGCCATGGCGGTGGTGGGCAGCAGTAGCAGCAAGAAGGCGATCACGTAGCGCATGGAGAAGAACCTAAGCATGACAGGTAACGAAATCATCACCAAACACGATCAACCTTACGTCACTTTTTCGCCCGTTGCCGCAGGCCATTTGCCGCGCCCTGTTGACATCCCCTGCCGTCGCGCCACATGTATCGCCGCCAGAGCAGTCAGTTGAATCAGAGGTAATTTATGCCCGTTGTTGTTGTTGAATCCCCGGCTAAGGCCAAGACTATCAACAAATATTTGGGCGATAACTACACCGTTTTGGCGTCCTACGGGCACGTGCGCGACCTGCCGCCAAAAGACGGATCGGTTGACCCCGACAACGAGTTCGAGATGCTGTGGGAGGTCGCCTCCGACAGCAAAAAGCACGTCAAAGCCATTGCCGACGCCCTGAAAGACGACAACGAACTGATCCTCGCAACCGACCCCGACCGCGAGGGGGAGGCGATCAGCTGGCATCTTGAGGAAGCTCTGCGCAAACGCAAATCCATCAAGAAGGACACGCCGGTCAGCCGCGTGGTGTTCAACGCCATCACCAAAGCCGCGGTGACCGAGGCCATGAAGAATCCGCGCCAGGTGGATGAGCCGTTGGTGCATGCCTATCTGGCCCGCCGCGCGCTGGACTATCTGGTGGGCTTCAAGCTGTCGCCCGTCCTATGGCGCCGCCTGCCCGGCGCGAAATCTGCGGGCCGCGTGCAGTCCGTCTGCCTGCGCCTCATCGTCGAGCGCGAGATGGAGATCGAGAAATTCAACGCGCAGGAATATTGGTCCGTCAAAGCCATGCTGACCACCCCGCGCGGCAAAGAATTCGAGGCACGGCTGACCATGCTTGCGGGCGACAAGCTCGACAAATTCGATCTGGCCAACGAGACAGCCGCCGAGCTGGCCGTGCAAGCCATCAACTCCCGCGACCTGACCGTCAAATCGGTCGAGGCGAAGCCCGCCTCCCGTAACCCCTCCGCGCCGTTCATGACGTCTACCCTGCAGCAGGAAGCCAGCCGCAAATTCGGCATGGGCGCGCGCCAGACCATGAGCGCCGCGCAAAGGCTCTACGAGGCGGGCCACATCACCTATATGCGGACCGACGGCATCGACATGGCGCCAGAGGCCGTGCACGGCGCGCGCGACGCCATCAAGGCGAAGTTCGGCGACAATTACGTCCCCTCCAGCCCGCGCATGTACAAAAACAAAGCCAAGAACGCGCAAGAAGCACACGAATGTATCCGACCCACCGACATGATGGCCGACGCGGACAAGCTGAAGATCATGGATAAGGACCAGCACCGGCTCTACGACCTGATCTACAAACGCACCATCGCGTCGCAGATGGAAGCGGCGCGCATGGAACGCACCACCGCGATCATTGGCTCTGCCGACGATCAGGTGGAACTGCGCGCCTCCGGCCAGGTGATGCTGTTCGACGGTTTCCTGCGTGTCTACGAGGAAGGCCGCGACGACGCGGTGCTCGATGACGACGACAAGTCCCTGCCCCAGATCAATCAGGGCGAGGACGCAAGCAAGAAGTCCGTCACGCCGGAACAGCATTTCACCCAGCCCCCGCCCCGCTATACCGAGGCCACGCTGGTCAAGAAGATGGAAGAGCTGGGCATCGGGCGTCCGTCCACCTATGCCTCGATCGTGACCACCATTCAGGACCGCGACTACGTCCGCAAAGAGAAGAACCGCCTGATCCCCGAGGACAAAGGCCGGTTGGTCACGGTCTTCCTGACCAATTTCTTCCGCAAATATGTGGGCTACGAATTCACCGCCAATCTGGAGGCGGAGCTGGACGACGTCTCCGCCGGGGACCGCAACTACAAAAACGTGCTCGACCGGTTCTGGCGTGACTTCGCCGTGGCCATCTCGGAAGCCATGGACCTGTCCATCACCGAGGTGCTGGAAAAAATCAACGACGCGCTTGCGCCGCATATCTTCCCGCCCAACGAGGACGGCACCGACCCGCGCCTTTGCCCGAACTGTGGCGAAGGCAGGCTTAGCATGCGCACCGCACGCGCGGGCGGGGCCTTCATCGGCTGCTCCAACTATCCAGAATGCCGCTACACCCGCGCCTTCGGCCCGCCCGGCGGGGATGAGGACACCGGCATCCCGCCAGAGGGCAAGATGCTGGGCATGGACGCGGACGACAAGATCTGGATCCACAAAGGCCGTTTCGGGCCATATGTGCAGCGCGGCGACGTCACCGAGGACAACAAGAAGCCGCCCCGCCAGTCGGTGCCCAAGGACTGGCCGGAGGAAGGCTTCGCGCTGGAAGATATCGACCTGGAACATGCGCTGAAGCTTCTGTCCCTGCCCCGCAAGATCGGCGACCACCCCGAGGACGGCGTGGCGGTCTGGGCCAATATCGGCCGGTATGGGCCTTACATCAAACACGCGGAATCCACGTCCGAGCGTGGCGGCACCAACGCCAACCTTGAGAATTTCGAGGAGGTGTTCACCGTCGGCATGAACCGCGCGGTGGAACTGATCGCGCAGAAGATTGCGTCCCGTGGAGGTCGCGGAGCCGCCGCAAAACCGCTGAAAGAACTGGGCGACCACCCCGACAGCGGCGGCCCCGTCAGCATAATGGAGGGTCGCTATGGCCCGTATGTAAAGTGGGAAAAGGTTAACGCCACGTTACCAAAAGACATTGATCCCAATGATTTAACCATGGATCAGGCCGTTTTGCTGATCGAAGAGAAAGCCGCCAAGGGCGGGCGCAAACGCAAAACGCCCGCGAAGAAGAAAACCACCAAGAAAAAGGCCGCCGCCAAGAAATGATCAAGGCGATTGCTATCTTTTTTGGCCTCTTCTTTTGTCTGGTTGCCCTGCTCTTCTGGGTCAAAACAGCACCTGCAAACGCGGACGTCATCGGCATCACTGTTTTACAAATACCTAAAACCCTGCCCCTGCCAGACACACCAACGCAGGGCTGCCTGACGCGCGCCCACAATAAGAGCTGACCAAAATAGAAATAGCGGCGCGGCACGCGCCCCAATAAGGTCATGCCCCTTGAAGACGCACGCCGAATGCCCGACATAAAGCGCAACGAGAGGGAGCTTTATGCCTGAGACCAACCAAGCGGCGCTTGATTTTCTGCTGACGCGCCGGTCGCGCCCGGCCAAGACGCTAACCACCCCCGCCCCGGACGCTGATGCGCTGATGACCCTGCTCACCGCCGCAGCGCGCACGCCGGATCACGGGAAACTGGAGCCCTGGCGCTTCATTGTGCTGCAGGATCAGGCCCTCATACGTCTGGGTGAGGCCGCCGCGACGCGCGGCAACGCGCTCGGGCTGGAGCCCGACAAGATTGACAAAATCGCCCAGATGTTTGCCAATGCACCGCTGTCAGTTGCCGTCATTGCCGCCCCCAAACCCAGTGACAAAATCCCGCAGATTGAACAGACGCTCTCCGCAGGTGCGGTCTGTCTGGCGCTGCTCAATGCCGCTTTGGCCGCCGGGTGGGGGGCCAATTGGCTGACCGGCTGGACCGCCTTCGACCGCCCCTTCCTGACGGAGGCGCTGGGCCTCGCAGAGCATGAATTTGTCGCGGGCTTCATTCATCTGGGGACCGAGACGTCAACCCCCCCCGACCGGCCTCGCCCCGACATCGCCGCCATCACCGATTGGGTCGCCCAATGATTATCGCGGCCTACCTTAAAGCGCTGGCCCAGATCACCGATGCCCGCTTCCTGCGGGTGCTGGCGCTGGGTGTCGGGCTGACAATTGCGCTGCTCTTTGCCTTCACGGTCGCTTTTGCATGGACCGTGGGGCTTATTGTCCCCGACAGCTTCTCCCTGCCCTGGATCGGCGAAATCACATGGGTCGACAATCTCGCTTCATGGGCGGTGGTCCCCGTGATGATCTTCGCGTCGATCTTTTTGATGATCCCCGTGGCCTCCGCCTTCACCGGCATCTTCCTCGACCAGGTCGCCGACGCGGTCGAGGCCAAACACTATCCCGGCCTGCCGCCCGTCGCACATGTGCCCTTTAGCGAAAGCATTGGCGAGACGCTGAAATTTCTGGGGCTGCTGCTCTGCGTCAATATCGTGGCGTTGATCCTGGCGCTGATCTTTGCGCCTTTTGCGCCCCTGATTTTCTGGGGCGTCAATGGGGTGATGCTGGGCCGCGAATACGCAACGCTGGTGGCCCGCCGCCGCCTGCAGCCGGAGGAGGTGCGCAGCTTTCGCAAGCGCCACTCCACAACTTTCTGGATCGCAGGCGTCTGCATGGCGATCCCGCTGACGATACCGGTGATGAACCTGGTGGTGCCGATCCTGGGCGTGGCGGGCTTCACCCACCTTTTCCACAGGCTCAATCAGGCTTAACGCTTTGGCCTAGCTATCTGGCCCAAACCGTTTGAACAGGTCGATCTGGTCCACGGTGATCAACTGGTAGTTGATCACCAGGATCACCGGCACCGCGATCAGAATGGCCACGATGGTGGTAATCTTGAACTTGCGGCGCATTACGTAGCCCGACGGTGCGGATGCAGGTGTGCCGGCCTCCACCTTGCCCGTATCGCCCTGCGACTTCGCGCCCAGCGGCAGCACCACGAACAGGGTCATGAACCAGATCACCGCGAAAACAACGCCCATAGAGGTGATGGCCATTACGCTTGCTCCAGCTCAACCAATGTGCCGGTGAAATCCTTGGGGTGCAAAAACAGCACCGGCTTGCCATGGGCGCCGATCTTCGGCTCGCCCGAGCCCAGCACCCGCGCGCCGCTGTCTTTCAACTGATCGCGCGCCGCCAGAATGTCGTCCACCTCGTAGCAGATATGGTGGATGCCGCCGGATGGGTTCTTTTCCAGAAAACCGTTGATCGGGCTGTCCTCGCCCAGCGGGTGCAGCAGCTCGATCTTGGTGTTGGGCAGTTCGATGAAAATCACGGTCACGCCGTGGTCCGGCTCGGGCTGCGGGTCGCCCACATTGGCGCCCAAAGTGTTGCGGTATTGGTTGGCGGCGGCGTCAAGGTCCGGCACGGCAATGGCCACGTGGTTGAGGCGTCCAATCATGTTCTGTCGTCCTGTTAGATGGTGCGTTGCGCCCTTATGCGACGCCGCGCGGCGCTTGCAAAGGGGATGCGGTGCCGCAGGGCGGACCCGCTGGCGGCACCGGCGATTGGGGCGGCATTTACGATCTATTAGGCAAGATAAGGCAATGCTGATGCCCGGAAGGCGACTCGCCCCGCCGTTTTTAGGAGAAGCTGCTATGCCCGAAGACCTTGGATACCTGTCAATGAACGTTCACCCGACCGCGATGCGCCCCCTCCTGGGGTTAACGGTGCTGGTCGTGGAAGACAGCCGGTTCGCGTCCGAGGCCGTCAGGCTCCTTTGCATCCGCTCCGGCGCGCGGATCCGGCGCGCCGACAGCCTGACCGCGGCGCATCGCCACTTGCAGCTCTATCGCCCGTCGGTGGTCATCGCCGATATTGGGCTGCCCGACGGGTCGGGCATTGATCTGATCGCCGATCTGGCCAAAGCGTCGAAGGATGACCGCCCCGTGATCATCGCCACCACCGGCGCAGATGGCGAAGATCAACAGGCCCGCGCGTTGGAGGCAGGCGCGGACGGGTTCCTGCCCAAGCCGATCGACACGGTCAGCGCGTTCCAGCAGGCCATTTTGGAGCACCTGCCCAAAGACATGCGCCCGACCGGCCCCCGCCTGCTCAGTGACGAGGTGATCCAACCCGACACGCTGTCGCTGCGCGAGGACCTGTCGCATCTCGACGAGCTACTGAAGTCGGAGCCGGAGTCGCTGGGCTATGTCGCGCCTTTCTTGCAAGGCCTCGCCCGGCTCGCCGGGGATCAGGCGCTGAAAACCGCGTCCGACAAACTGTCAGATGCCTTTTCCAAAGGCGCCGATCTGAAAAAGCCCGTGGCCAAAATCCGCGATCTGATCCGCGAACGGCTGGCAGTCAAGGAACCGGTCTAGCCCTTACAACATGGGGTCATCGGCCACCCGCACCAGCCGGGTCAGCGATGCGAGGCTTTCGATCTGGCGGCCCTGCGGGTCAAAATTCGACGGGTCAAACCAGGCGCGGTAGGCTTCGCGCAGCGCAGGCCACTCGGTGTCGATGCAGGCGAACCACGCCGTGTCGCGGTTGCGCCCCTTGTATACGGTCGCCTGCCGGAACACCCCTTCATAACTGAACCCAAACCGCTGCGCCGCGCGGCGCGACGCCACGTTCAGCGCGTCACACTTCCATTCAAACCGACGGTAGCCCGCCTCGAACGCCCATTCCATCATCAGATAAATGGCCTCCGTCGCCCCGGCTGTGCGCTGCAGTTCGCGCGCAAAATTGATATGACCCACCTCGATGCTGCCCGCCTCAGGCGTGATGCGCAAATAGCTGGCCACGCCGCCGCAATGCCCGGTGGACAGGTCGCGCACGGCCCAGAAATACGGGTCATCCCCGGCGGTGATGTCGCGCACCCAGCGGTGGAAACTGGCGGCGGATGTAAACGGCCCGTAGGCCATGTAATCCCAAATCGCGTCATCGGCAGAGTTGGCGCGGTGCAAATCCGCGGCATGGGTGTCGGCCTGAAGCGGCTCAAGGCTCACAAGCCGTCCTTTGAGCGGCCCGCCACCCGGCCGCGGAGGCGCCTTCCAATCGGGCAAAGCCGCCCCGAAACTTTTGTCCATCGTCATGTGCGCCCGCCTCAAAATCCATGACTACACGCCATGATTGTTTCAATTGCATCTAAAATGGGCCTGAAATCACCCATAGTCGAGCGCGAAAACGGCACATTCCTGCCTTCTTTCGTGGCCATAAGTACCCCATGGGCGGCGACGAAACGCCCATTGTGAACGCAAGATGCGGAGAGTGAAGATGAAAAATGCAGTACTGACGTTCCTGGCGAACGAAGACGGGGCATCCGTGGTTGACATGACCATGTTGATGGCTGCGCTTTGCGGATTGGCCCTGGCGATTACCGCGCAGGTGTCCAACGGTGCAGAAGATGCATCTGCCGATTTGAGCGACGCGGTTACCGCAGTGGGCGTTGGCCCCGCCTGGTAAACTGATCGCGCAAGCGATTTACGACAGAACTCCCGGATCGCGGCCCAGCTGCAAGCCCGGGAATACGGCTGTCTGCAGGGTGGCGGCGCTTATGCCGAACAGCCCTTGCATCATCCACGCGGGATAAGCCCGCACATCTGCCGTGGGCATCAGGTCACGGCGGGCATAAAGATCGGCCTCGGCAAGCCCCGGCCACTCCCCGAAAACTCTTCCACCCCGAATAGCGCCACCGGCCATCACCAGCGCGCCACCAGTGCCATGATCGGTGCCCAATGTCCCGTTTTCTCGTGCCGTGCGGCCAAATTCGGTGACGGCGACGACGGCCGTGCGGTCCCAATTTGCGCCAAGCTCCGACTTCAACGTCAAAATTGCGCTTTGCAACTTGCCCAGCGCCCGCGCCATGCCCGCGCGCTGCCGGCCATGCGTGTCCCAGCCCGATAGGGAAAACGCCGCGATCCGCGAATTTTCGTTCAACCGAGTGGCGGCGAACCGTGCCAGAACGTCGGCCTCACCGGCTTGCGAGGAGGTTTTCAGCTGCTCGCGCAGCACTTTCGCGGACACCCCGAAACTGTCTGCACTGGCCACGCCAAGGCTCTCGGCAATGGCTATCGCCTCTTGGCCGGCAGCCCGAAACAGTGGGTCGTCATGATACACCTCATCCAGCAGCAGACGCGCCTGCGGGGACATATCCAGCCGCCCATCCGGCGACCAGCTTGAAACAGCGGCGCGACCTGATAGCAGCTTCATCTCTTCGCGCCCCACGGCAAATGCGGTCTCGGATGTCACGCCGGGCATGGCCTGCAACAACCGGTTCAGCCAGCCATCCCGGACCGCCCCCACATCCGCGCCGGTGCCTGCTTCCAGCAGGTCCTGGCCGTCAAAATGGCTGCGTTTGTCGCGGTAGGGCGTTGAAACCGCTTGTGCAAATCCCAGCTCGCCCTTGCGCCACAAGGGCATCAGATCCGACAAGGCCGGGTTCAACGCATAAAACCCGTCCAGATCCAGCCCGTCATCCGCGATGCCATGCGCCAGGGTGGGGCGATAAGTCTCCAAAAGTGGGTCGCCATAGGGCCGGATCACGTCCAGCCCGTCCATGGCACCGCGCAAGATGATCACGACCAGCCGGTTTTCGCCGCCGGTCGCCGCAAAGGTCACAGGCGTCAGCAAAGGGCTGGCCGCCAGCGAGCAGCCCAGCGCGCCGCCCTTCAGCAGGAACCCGCGTCTGTTGAGATCGGTCATGGCGTCATCTCCTCTGGAATGCGGGTGACGCGAGGACCAGCCCCACGCCTTCCCGCCGTGTTTCAGCGCTTTGGGCGGCAAAAATGACCCGTTGATCTGCAATATCGCCCAGCGCAAGGCCCACAAAGTCGCGCGGGTCCGGCAGGCTGCGATACACAACTGACGGCATGGACAGTGACCATTGCAGCCGCGCTGCCAAACCTTGCGGTGTGATCCAGTATTCCGCCTCCTCCGGCCAACCGTCCGGGCCGTTTGGCGCGAAAATGGGCTGCCCCATCGCCGCCATCGGCTGGCCCAGATAGCTGCGCAGCTGGTTGCGGTTCAGCTGCAGCAGAGAATTCGCCGGTACCGCCAGAACCCGCATGGAAGACAGAGCAAGATCAATGGGTTGCTTGACCTTCTGCCCAAAGCTATCCCAGGTAAACGGATGCTCCAGCAGCGCCTGATAGACCGGCATCAGCGCGCCGGAATTGGCCATGTAGGCCTCCGTCATGGATTGGATCAGCCCCGCGTCGGGCGTGTCGGAGGTGAAATGCACCGCCAACTTGCGCGCCACATGACGCGCCGTATCAGGGTGGGCGGCCAAGTCATCCAAGGCCGCATGGATGTCGGCAATCGCCGGTTTCCCGCCGCCATAGGTCTTGCCCAAAATGGTCTCCGCCCCCGGCTCCGCGCGTTTGGGCGCAAATATGAAGCCGCGTTGCAAATTGGCGGTCAGCCCGGTCAACAGCTCTGACAGCTGGCGCACATCGGTTTGGCTGTAGCCCGCGCCGACCCCCATCGTGTGCAGCTCGATCAGCTCCCGCGCCAGGTTCTCGTTCAGCCCCCGCCGCCCCCGCGCGGCCGGGGAATTCGGCCCGAAGGATTGGATTTGGTCAAGGTATTGCAGCATCATCGGATGCAGCACAGCGGCTTTCAGCAGGTCGCTGAACCGCCCCGCAATGTTGGGGCGGATCGCCTCTTCTATGTAATGCGGCACCGCGTGGCGGATGATCGCGTTCTTGCCAATGACGGTGAAATGATCCGCCCAAAACCGGGTCAGCCGCTCGCGAAACGGGGCCTGCGTCCGGATGGAGCGGGCCAGCATATGTTTCAGGTCCGTTTCCTGCACCTTCCGTGCCGCGCCCCGCGCGTCCGCATAGGCCTTCTGGGTGGCTGCAGCGTCCGCCGTGCCCCGCGCCTGCCGGTAGATGCGGCGCAGCTGGTCCACCTTGGCCAATCTGGGGCGCAATGTTTCAAAATGGGGGACGGGATGCGCTTTTGCCGCGTCGTCGCGCGAGGTCAGCTCGTCCAGCAACGCCGCGACCGACCGCGGGGCCGCCACGTCGGGTGACAACCCCTCGCCAAACCGTATTGCTGCCACTTCGGGGCTGAAGCCCATGACCGATCTCCTGCTGTCTCAAGCGTTACACGCGCGGCGCGCCGCTTTCCGTCGCAGAATAACCCAGCTGGGCCGAAAGAGTTAGTCCTGCGGGATCACCCGCAGCCCCAATTCCATCAATTGGTCGCTCAAAGGCTCGGATGGGGCGTCCATCATCAGGTCCTCGGCGCGTTGGTTCATCGGGAACAGGATCACCTCGCGGATGTTGGCCTCGTCGGCCAGCAGCATCACGATGCGGTCGATCCCGGCCGCGCAGCCGCCGTGCGGAGGTGCCCCGTATTTGAACGCGTTCACCATGCCGCCAAAGCGCTTGCGCACCTCGTCTTCGCCGTAACCCGCCAGTTCAAACGCCTTGAACATGATCTCCGGCTTGTGGTTCCGAATGGCCCCCGAAATCAGCTCATAGCCGTTGCAGGCAAGGTCATATTGGTAGCCCAGAACGTCCAGCGGGTCGCCCTCCAGCGCCGCCATACCGCCCTGCGGCATAGAGAACGGGTTATGCGAAAAGTCGATCTTGCCGCTTTCCTCATCCGCCTCATACATCGGGAAATCCACGATCCATGCGAAGGCAAACCGGTCCAGATCGGTCAGCTTCAGCTCATTGCCAATCTCGACACGCGCGCGCCCCGCGACGCCTTCAAAGGCGGACGGCTTGCCCCCAAGGAAGAAGGCCGCGTCGCCAACCTCAAGACCCAGCTGCTGACGGATCGCTTCCGTCCGCTCAGGCCCGATATTTTTGGCCAGCGGCCCTGCGGCTTCCATCCCCTCGCCCTGATCGCGCCAGAAGATGTAGCCCATCCCCGGCAGCCCCTCTTTCTGGGCAAAAGCGTTCATCCGGTCACAGAATTTGCGCGACCCGCCACCCGGTGCCGGGATCGCACGAATTTCCGTGCCATCCTGCTCCAGAATCTTGGCAAAGATCGCAAAGCCCGAGCCCGCAAAATGCTCTGACACAACCTGCATCTTGATCGGGTTGCGCAGGTCCGGCTTGTCGGTGCCGTACCACAGGGCTGCGTCCTTGTAGGAAATCTGCTCCCACGTCTCGTCAACCTTGCGGCCGCCGCCAAATTCTTCGAACACGCCCGAAATCACCGGCTGGATCGTGTCAAACACGTCCTGCTGGGTGACAAAGCTCATCTCTAGGTCAAGCTGATAAAAGTCAGTGGGCGAGCGGTCGGCGCGCGGGTCTTCGTCGCGGAAACACGGCGCGATCTGGAAATATTTGTCAAAGCCCGACACCATCAACAGCTGCTTGAACTGCTGTGGGGCCTGCGGCAGCGCGTAGAATTTGCCGGGATGCAGGCGCGAGGGTACCAAAAAGTCGCGCGCGCCTTCAGGCGAAGACGCGGTGATAATCGGCGTCTGGAATTCGCGGAATTCACGGTCCCACATCCGCTTACGCATTGACGCCACCACGTCCGAGCGCAGCGTCATGTTGCGCTGCAGCTTCTCGCGGCGCAGGTCCAGGAAGCGGTATTTCAGCCGGGTTTCTTCAGGGTATTCCTGATCGCCAAACACCATCAACGGCAGCTCGTCCGCGCTGCCCAGCACTTCGATATCGCGGATAAACACCTCGATCTCACCGGTGGGGATCTTGGGGTTCACAAGGCTCTCGTCGCGCGCCATGACGTTGCCGTCGATGCGAATGCACCATTCGCTGCGCACCTTTTCGATCTCGGCAAACACCGGGCTGTCGGGGTCGGCCATCACTTGGGTGATGCCGTAATGGTCGCGCAGGTCGATGAACAGCAACCCGCCATGGTCGCGCACACGGTGCACCCAGCCGGACAGACGCACGGTGTCGCCCACGTTGGATTTGTTCAGATCAGCACAGGTATGGGTGCGGAATTCGTGCATGTTTCGACCTCGAAAACGTCAGATTGATAAGTTTGGTCCGATACACATGCACAACCCTTGGAAGTCAAGGCGGGCAACAGCCGGTTGCGGGTGATATCGCCGCTTTCCTTTGCATAACAGCGCATTTTTGGCAAAAATCGTTAACGCGGATAAATTGACTGGGAATGTTGGCCAGGAATACGAGTATGTGGGAACGCGTTTTGGTGGCGGTTCTGAACCGCTTTTTTACGGTCGGCAGGGTGGAATTGACGCTGGCCAACGGCAACACCCACAGCTTCGGCGACCCGACAGCCCCGCCATTTCACGTACACTTCCACGATGATGCGCTGATCCGCGAAGTCATCATCAACGCCGACATGGCCATGGGCGAAGGCTACATGGACGCCCGCATGACCCTTCAAGATGACGATCTGGACGCCTTCATGTCGCTGCTTGTGCGCAATCGCGACAAGGCCAAGGGACATTTTTTCATGAAGCTGCGCAAGCTGCGTCACATCCTGCGGCAGATCACGTTGCGCAATCCGATTGGGCGGGCGCAAGACAACGTGGCCCATCATTACGATTTGCAGGCCGACCTGTACGCGCTGTTTCTGGACGCTGACAAACAATATTCCTGCGCCTATTTCGAATATCCCGGCCAGTCGCTGGAAGACGCGCAGGCCGCCAAAAAGCATCACATCGCCCGAAAGCTGCGCATCAAGAAAGGCATGCGCGTGCTCGATATTGGCTGCGGCTGGGGCGGCATGGCGCTGACGCTGGCGCGTGACTACGGCGCACAGGTCACTGGCGTCACGCTCAGCCGCGAACAGCACAAGATCGCCGTGGACCGGGTGGCCGAGGCCAGGTTGCAAGACAAGATCGACATCCGCCTGCAAGACTATCGCCATGTATCTGAACAGTTTGACCGCGTCGTCTCCGTTGGCATGTTCGAACATGTGGGCCCGGCCCATTACGGCGAATACTTCAAAACCGTCGACAAACTGTTGAAGCCCGACGGGGTCGCGCTGATCCACACGATCGGCGGCTCCGGCCCGCCGCAGCTGACCTCCACCTGGATCACCAAATACATCTTCCCCGGCGGCCATATCCCGGCCCTTTCCGAGATCGCGCCGCATGTGGAACGCACCGGGCTGAACCTGACCGATCTCGAAATCCTGCGCCTGCATTACGCCGACACGCTCAGGGCGTGGCTGGACCGGTTCATGGCCAACCGCGACGCAGCCGCAGCCCTTTATGACGCGCGGTTCGTGCGCATGTGGCGGTACTACTTGCTCGCCTCCGAGATGACGTTCCGCCACGGCGATCAGGTCGTGTTTCAGCTACAATTGTCCAAGAGCAACGAGATTGTACCCACCACGCGGGGTTATCTCTACGAACAGCCGCTGATAGAATTGACCTGACGTTCAAAAAATCGCAGAACGACCCCGCTTAGTAAGTTTTCATTAATGATTTTAGGCTGTCCGCCGCGCGAAATAAACGCGCGTCAATTTCTTTGGGAAGAACTGCGCGGTCAAGCGCGGCAAATGCTACGACGGGAAGACGACGACATATGTGGGACAAGGTTTTTGTGGCGATGCTCCGCCACCTCCTGAAAACGGGCAATCTGACGCTGCGCATGCCCTCGGGCGAGGTGGTCCACGCAGGCGACGGCACCGCGCCCTCCGTCACCGTCACGCTGCATGACGCCGCCCTGCCCCGCAAGCTGCTCTTGAACCCAGAACTCGCCATGGGCGAGGCCTATATGGACGAACGCCTGACCATCGAAGGCGACGACGTGCGCGGCTTTCTGACGCTGATCGTCAGCAATTTCCAGCAAGGCAACCTGCCGCTCTCCCAGAAAATTGCCCGCCAATTGCGCATCGCCAAACGGGTCTGGGACCAGTGGATCCCGCTCAAGACCGCCAAACAAAACGCCGAGCATCACTACGACATCTCGACGCCCTTCTACTACCTCTTCCTCGACGAGGATAAGCAATACACCTGCGCCTATTTCAAGGACCCGTCCTTCACGCTGGAACAAGCCCAGGAGGCCAAGAAGGCCCATCTGGCCGGCAAGCTGCTGATCAAACCCGGCATGCGGATCCTCGATATCGGCTCGGGCTGGGGCGGGCTGGCGATCACGCTGGCCAAGGATTACGGCGCGCAGGTCGTGGGCGTGACCCTGTCTGACGAACAGCGCAAAGCCGCCACTCTGCGCGCCGAGGAGGCTGGCGTCTCCCATCTCGTCGAATTCCGCCTGCAAGACTACCGCGACGTGACCGAGCAGTTTGACCGCATCGTCTCCGTCGGCATGCTGGAACATGTGGGCCAACCGCAATACCCCACCTATTTCAAGCAGATCGAGAAGAACCTCAAAGAGGACGGCATCGCGATGATCCATTTCATCGGCCGCACCGGCCCGCCCGGCAACCTCAGCCCTTGGTTCCAGAAATTCATCTTCCCCGGCGGCTACACCCCATCCATGTCAGAGGTGCTGAAGGTCACCGAAAAGACGTCGCTGGAACAAGCCGATATCGAGGTCTGGCGCACCCATTACGACCGCACGCTATATGAATGGCTGATCCGGTTCGAGGACCGCTTGGACGAGGTCCGCGCCATGGGCTACGACGAACGCTTCATCCGCATGTGGCGCTACTACCTCATCGCCTCCGAGCTGTCGCTGTCGCACATGCCGCACGTGCTGTTCCACCTGCAGCTGCACAAGCACCAAACGACCGTGCCCATCACCCGCGACTACCTCTATGTCGACGGCGCGCCGGAGCCGCACAGCTCTTTCCCTGCGGATTTTGTGCCCCGCAAGTAGCTTCTCATGTTGTGAAAATACTCCCGCCGGAGGCACAAAACTCTTCGACGAAGAGTTTTCTCGCAGAGTTTTCGACGAAAACTCTTACACCTCAGAATGGACGAACCACATTCCCTGAATAGAAATACGTCCCCATCCCCACGGCAAACAGCACCACGCCCGCCACCGAATGTGCCACCACCGCCTCCGGGAAGTTCCCCCGCCGCTCATAGCTCCACGCAAATAACAGCCCACCGAAAAAGGTCATCACCGCGACGACCCAGCTCCAATACATCAGATGCGCCAATGAAAATATCGCCGCGTTGATCCACAGCCCGCCACCCGAAAACAGCGCCCCGTAGCGGCGGAAAAACAGCGGCCTGAACACAATCTCCTGCGGCAGGGCTGATACAAACGGGTAGAACAGCGCGATCACCCAGATCACCGAATACCCGCCCCACATGCGCGGCGCGCCATCGCCAAACAACTGGAACAGCCGCTCCGGCGCGAACCACCACAACACGGCGTAGCTGGCCACAAAGGTCGCAATTGCGACCCCCAAAATCAGCCCCCACGATATGCGCGACCAGCCTTCCAGCAGCGACCGCCACCGGAAACCGGACGTAAACCCCAGCAAAACCAGCCCCACAAAGGTCACCGCAAACAGCGCCGGGAACATCATCGACGGCGGCAGCAGCACCGCGATGCCCACGGGAACCCCCACAAAGAAAACAAGAAATTCGGCCCAGCGCAGCATGCGTATCCTTTCAGTCAGAACCCTTCACATAGATGCTTCAAAAAGATTCTCAACTCCCCGCCACACATCGACTTGCACCCCTAGGTCGGACTCCTTAAACCCACGATAATTTGCGCGAACTTGGGGACTGAGATCATGCCAAAAAGAACCGATATCAACTCGATCATGATCATCGGCGCCGGTCCCATCATTATCGGCCAGGCCTGCGAGTTCGACTACTCCGGCGCACAAGCCTGCAAGGCCCTGCGCGAGGAAGGCTACCGGGTCATCTTGGTCAACTCCAACCCCGCCACGATCATGACCGACCCCGAGATGGCGGATGCCACATACATCGAGCCGATCACGCCAGATGTCGTCGCCAAGATCATCGAAAAAGAACGCCCCGACGCACTTCTGCCCACCATGGGCGGGCAGACCGGCCTGAACACCTCGCTGGCGCTCGAAGAAATGGGCGTGCTCGAAAAATTCAACGTGGAAATGATCGGCGCGACCCGCGAAGCCATTGAAATGGCTGAAGATCGCAAGCTGTTCCGCGAAGCCATGGACCGCTTGGGCATTGAGAACCCGAAAGCCACCATCGTCACCGCGCCCAAAGACGCGCACGGCAAATATGACGTCAAGGAAGGCGTCAAAATCGCCCTCGACGCGCTGGAAGAAGTGGGCCTGCCGGCCATCATCCGCCCTGCCTTTACCATGGGCGGCACCGGCGGCGGCGTCGCCTACAATCGCGACGATTATGAAGCGATCTGCCATTCCGGCCTCGACGCCTCCCCCGTGGGACAAATCCTTGTGGATCAATCTCTTCTGGGCTGGAAAGAATATGAGATGGAGGTCGTTCGCGACCACGCCGACAACGCCATCATCGTCTGCGCCATCGAAAATGTGGACCCGATGGGCGTGCACACAGGCGATTCCATCACCGTCGCACCCGCCCTGACGCTGACCGACAAAGAATACCAGATCATGCGCAACCACTCCATCGCCGTGCTGCGCGAAATCGGGGTGGAAACCGGCGGCTCCAACGTGCAATGGGCCGTGAACCCCGCCGATGGCCGCATGGTCGTGATCGAGATGAACCCGCGCGTCTCCCGCTCCTCCGCGCTGGCCTCCAAGGCCACAGGTTTCCCTATTGCCAAGATCGCCGCCAAACTCGCCGTGGGCTACACGCTAGACGAGCTGGACAATGACATCACCAAGGTCACACCCGCCTCGTTCGAGCCGACAATCGACTACGTCGTCACCAAAATCCCCCGCTTCGCGTTCGAGAAATTCCCGGGCTCCGAGCCCTATCTGACAACGGCGATGAAATCCGTGGGCGAGGCCATGTCCATCGGCCGCACCATCCATGAGAGCATGCAAAAGGCGCTCGCCTCCATGGAAACCGGCCTGACCGGTTTCGACGAAATCGACATCGACGGCATGCCCGGCGTTGACGCCGTCACATGGGGCCCCGCCGCCGAAGGCGACATCATCCCGCGCATCGTGGTGGGCAAGGATGCAACCGCGCAGGAAGCCATCGACAAGACGCTCACCCGCGAACTGTCCAAGCAAACCCCGGACCGGCTGCGCGTCATCGCCCACGCCATGCGCTTCGGGTTCAGCAACGATGAAATCAACGAGATCAACCAATTCGACCCATGGTTCCTTGCCCGCATCCGCGAAATCATCGCCGCCGAGGCGACCCTTGCCAAAGACGGGTTGCCTATGACGGAAGACGGCCTGCGTGAGCTGAAAATGCTGGGCTTCACCGACGCCCGCCTCGCCAAACTCACAGGTCGCAACGAAAACGACGTCCGCAAGGCCCGCCACAACCTGGGCGTCACAGCCTGCTTCAAACGCATAGACACCTGCGCCGCCGAATTCGAGGCGCAGACCCCCTACATGTACTCCACCTACGAGGCCCCGATGATGGGGGAGGTCGAATGCGAGGCCCGCCCCACCGACCGCAAAAAGGTCGTCATCCTCGGCGGCGGCCCCAACCGCATCGGCCAGGGGATCGAATTCGACTATTGCTGCGTGCACGCCTGCTACGCCCTGACCAAGGCGGGCTACGAGACGATCATGATCAACTGCAACCCGGAAACCGTGTCGACCGACTACGACACCTCTGACCGGTTGTACTTCGAGCCTTTGACCTTCGAACACGTCATGGAAATCCTCCGCGTGGAACAATCCCGCGGCGAGCTGCACGGCGTCATCGTACAATTCGGCGGTCAAACGCCCCTGAAGATCGCCCAGGCCCTGCAAGACGAAGGCATCCCCATCCTCGGCACCACCCCCGACGCCATCGACCTTGCCGAAGACCGCGAGCGCTTCCAGCAGCTCGTCCAATCCCTCGGCCTCAAACAACCCCACAACGCGCTCGCCCATTCCGACGCTGAAGCCTTTGAAAAAGCAAAAGAAATCGGCTTCCCCCTCGTCATCCGCCCCTCCTACGTCCTCGGCGGTCGCGCCATGGAAATCGTGCGCGATCAGGCCCAGCTGGAACGCTACATCTCCGAGGCCGTCGTCGTCTCCGGCGACAGCCCGGTGCTCTTGGACAGCTACCTCTCCGGCGCGGTCGAGCTTGACGTCGACGCGCTCTGTGACGGCACCCAGGTCCACGTCTCCGGCATCATGCAGCATATCGAGGAAGCCGGCGTGCATTCCGGCGACTCAGCCTGCTCCCTGCCGCCCTACTCCCTCGACGCGGACGTCATCACTGAAATCCGCCGCCAGACCGAGGCGCTGGCAAAAGCCCTCAACGTCGTGGGCCTGATGAACGTGCAATACGCCATCAAATCAGGCGAAATCTTCCTGATCGAGGTCAATCCTCGTGCATCAAGAACCGTCCCCTTCGTCGCCAAGGCCGTCGGCTCCCCCATCGCCGCCATCGCGGCCCAAGTTATGGCCGGGGCCAAGCTCAAAGACTTCGACCTCGTCGACCCGATGATCGACACCTTCGCGGTGAAAGAGGCCGTCCTCCCCTTCGCCCGCTTCCCCGGCGTCGATACGATCCTCGGCCCCGAAATGCGCTCCACCGGCGAAGTCATGGGCTCCGACCCCACCTTCGCGCGCGCCTTCCTCAAGGCGCAGATGGGCGCAGGCACGGAATTGCCGCAAAACGGCACCGGCAAGGTCTTCATCTCCATCCGCAACGAGGACAAGACCCCCGCCATGCTGCAGGCCGTGAAAACGGTTCACGCGCTCGGCCATAAGCTGCTCGCCACCCGCGGCACCGCCGCCTGGCTGACCGAAGCAGGTCTGGATGTAGAAACGGTAAACAAAGTCTACGAGGGCCGTCCTTCGGTGGTCGATCAGCTCAAGGACGGGCTCATCTCACTGGTCTTCAACACCACCGAGGGCGCCCAGGCGGTCGAAGACAGCCGCGACATCCGCTCCATCGCGCTCTACGACAAAATCCCCTACTACACGACCGCCGCCGGCTCCCAAGCCGCCGCCATGGCCATGCAGGCAAGGGTTGAGGGGGAATTTGAGGTTAGGGCGTTGCAGGGGTGACGTTGGGCTCTTGAAAGGCTTGTCGATTACTCCCAATTGTTAGGGATGGGAAGCGAACCAAAATCTCAAGCATACTCAGAACGCTACGCGACTTGGCGTCACCTTGATGGAATCAGATATCAAATAATTCAGCTTTCGATTGCTTTTATTGGCGCAGTCGTAATTCTTACAGACATTGGTGACGGTTCGTTCCCACCTTGGATGTATTTTCTAATCGGTCTTGTCTACCTCGCACTTTGGGGCGTCTTGGCAAAAGTAAATTCCGCCATTCGTGGAAATGGGGCCGCCCTGCGCGAATTTGGAAAGACTATAGGTGACGATAAACTACCCGACGTTTCTCAAAAAGAACGATCCGTCTTCTTCTACATTGAGCTTGGCTATTTCTTGTTAGGCGCAACCTTCTTACTAGCAGCAATTCTATCAACCTTTGGAACAATAGAGATTTAATGTTCAACGTTTTTACCAGCTATCACCATCATTTGGATCAGGACTTCAAAGAGGATTTTGTAACTTGGGGCACGCGGTGCGGTCTCATCAACGATTACTCAGTTAACACTGGGGAAATTGACGAAACCTTACCAAACGAAACAATAAGGCAAACTATCCGTGACTACTATTTGCGAGACTCAGAAGTAACCGTCCTTCTTTGTGGTAAGGAAACGCGTTTTCGAAAACATGTAGATTGGGAACTGAAGTCAACAATGATCAACGGGGCGAAGAACAAAAAATCTGGGATATTGGTAATAGACTTACCCACATCAGATTCGTTTAGTTGGCATACATCTTACTTTGGTGAAAAGGAGCTAATTTATCCAGAAAAGACAACTGGTTGGTTTTCCATCGATACTGAAGAAGACTGGAAAAGCCGCTTCCCGAACCTTCCTAGGCGAATAATCGAAAATATGAGAAAATGGGACGTTAATATTTCTATCGTTCCATGGGAAAGAGTCTACGGCCATCCGGATCGGCTGAAGTTTTTGCTTTCTGAAACGGCTAAGTCAGGAAAGACGAACAATTACGATACCTCGCGAATAATGCGTACTAAGAACTACAATCCTAAAACCGACTTCTTCGACCAACGTACATAGATACTTCCAAATGAATGGGCTGTTGAGCGGATCGTTCTGCGCCGGTGGCGCATGGTCCACCCAAATCACCTCCGCAAAACCTCAAATCCATGCTCAACTCCCCGACATTACCCACCAAAGGAGTTTGCCCATGTTACGCCCATTGATCCCCCTCGCCGCGCTCACCTTCACCTCCTGCGCCCAACAAGAACCCGTCTCCGGCACCACGCGGTGACCGATCCTTGACACCCCGTGCGCCCTCCCCCTACGCTTATCGTCATTTAGACGACCCTCGATTTTAGACCAAAAGGACTTTTGAAAATGACCGATACATCCACCACCCGTTTGTCCATCAACCTGAGCGCCGGCAGCATCGAGGCCGAGGGGAGCGAGGAGTTTGTCTCCGCCGTTTACGAAGATTTCCGTGACAATCTGGAAGCCTACCAGCCGCGCACGGCGACCAAGGTGAAGCCTATGCCGTTCAAGCGACCACATATCATGCCCAAGCCCACCGGCCTGCCGAAACGGCCCGAGATGAAGGACGCCGTGGCGGATGCCAAGAAGAAGGCCGCCGCCGCGAAAGCTGCCGCTGCAAAGGCCGCCGCCGAAAAGAAGCGGGCCGCCGCGAAGAAAGCCGCCGCTGCCGCAAAAGAGAAGGCGTAGCAGCCAAGGTTGGGCGGGGTTCACCCCGCCTCCCCCCGCCTCCCCCTGCGCATCCCGCCTACTCCCGCTCCCGCCGCGTCACCTGCGCGACGTCGCGCTCGAAATCTCCCACCGCGGGCCGGCGCTCGTAATCGCCGCCGTCGACATAGGTCTCGTACCGGCTGCCATCCTCGATCATGCCCGACAGCCGCGCATGCATGAAGGCGCGCAGCACGTCGTTCATGCGGGTCTGAAACCCCTGCCCGGTGCTGCGGAAAAACTTGGCCACATCTCTGTCGATGCGGATGGTCATCCGCTCCTTGCCGGGGCTGTCTTTGCGGTCTGCAATTTCCTGCCATTCAGGCGGCAGCGCAAAGATGCCCGCTTCCAGCTGGTGATGCAGGTCGTAGGTCAGCTCCCGCATCAGATCGATCAGGAAATAATGGTGTCTTTTTTGCCGCGTCGACATCTGCGCGCGGACGGTCTTCTGGCCCATTTCGGCCCCCCTTTCATGCACCCGGGAAAGAGGAAGCCATACCCAAATAAGGTTAACGTGCCGTGACGACAGCCCGTCGGTACGCGCGGTGCACGGGATGTGTACAGGGTGTGTACGCGCTTTTTGCTGGACTTTGAGGTTAGGTTAACGCCTCAGCCCATGCCGGTTGGATGCGCTGTTTCGTCTTCCAGATGCAGCTTCATCTCGACCAGCACCTTCTGCAAAGCAAGGGTTTCGCTGAGCATCCGCTTGGCCTCGTTCGCAGTGATCACCCCATCCTCGATGGACATGTTGTATTCGCTCATCAGCATCGCGAATCGCTGCGCCAACGCCACGATATCCGCGTTCACACTGGCCGAGTTTCGGGTCGCATTATCGTTTGCTTCCAACGTGTTACCGTTGATTTCCGCCAAGGCCGTGGTGACATGCGGGTAGCTTGACACCGCCTCCAACGACACCACCGCATCGATGGGCATATAGCGTTCCGCATGTTCGGGATTGTCGGAATAATACCGCCCCAACGTCGCCTTTGAACGCCCCGTCAACTCACACGCCACCTCGATGCCCACGTCTTTGACGAGCGCCTCGGTGTGCTTTTTCAGATATTTGAATTTTGCTGTCATCCCCGGTCCTTTGACGCAATACTAACGACGTTTCACAGGGGGAAAACCCCATAATGTTTCCCCTACCCCAAGGTCACTTTTATCATAAGATACAGGGAGTTCCGCAATTATTTCGCGGACGAGGTGACAAAAACCGTAATTGCTGTCATCCGGGTGAGGTCGCTTCGCGATTGCGCAGCATCCCTCGAAGTAGCTGCATCCCCCAGTCGCACACCAACCAGCGCCCTCACCCGACCCAGCCCAGACACCGGTTGTACCCCCGATGAAGGAGCGCTAAATCCGGGTCCATGGCCAAGCTTTACTTCCACTACTCCACCATGAACGCCGGCAAATCGACCCTGCTTTTGCAGGCCGCGCATAACTACCAGGAAATGGGCATGGACACGTTCCTGCTGACTGCCGATTTCGACAGTCGGTCGGGCGAAGGGAAAATCGGCAGCCGCATAGGTTTTGCCAAGAAAGCAACGACTTACGGCGCGGATGACGACCTTTTTCAGCTGATATCAAACCGGCTGGCCAAGGGCGATATCGCCTGCGTGATGGTGGATGAGGCCCAATGGTTGAGCAGCGATCAGGTCTGGCAACTTGCCCGCGCGGCCGACGATCTGGGCGTGCCCGTCATGTGCTACGGGCTGCGCGTCGACTTCAGGGGGGAGCTGTTCCCGGGCTCCGCAACATTGCTGGCATTGGCCGATGACTTGCGCGAGGTTCGCACCATTTGCCATTGCGGCCGCAAGGCCACGATGGTGATCCGCAAAGGGGCTGACGGGAAGGCTGTCACCGATGGCGACCAAGTTGTTGTGGGCGGCAATGAGACCTATTTGTCGCTATGCCGGAAGCATTGGCGTGAGGCTGTTGGCGGCTAAACCGCGCCAAGGCCCCATCAGGCGCAAGACCCGCTAAACCAAATTTGGCGGCTGCTTCCCGTCGAAAAAGGCGTTCACATTCGCAAGCGCCATCATCCCCATGCCTTCCCGCACATCGAGCGCAGCCGTCCCCAGATGGGGCAGCAACGTGACATGTTCCATATCGATCAATGCCTGAGGAACAACAGGTTCCTCCTCGTAGACATCCAAACCCGCCCCCGCCAACTGGCCCTCCTGCAGCGCGGATACGAGCGCAGCCTCGTCAATCACATCGCCCCGCGAAATGTTCACCAAAATGGCGTGGGACTGCATCGCGGTTAGGAAATTTCGGTCGATCAGGTGCCGAGTTTGCGCCCCGCCCGGGGTGGCCACGACAACGACATCGGCTATACGCGCGACATCCTCGGGGCTGGCAAGCTGCTGCGCACCGTTGACCACTTTCGTGGACCGGTTGGCAAAGACGATTTTGCAGCCAAACCCAGCCTTGCACCGATGGGCAATGGCTTGCCCGATGCGACCCATGCCGATGATCCCTACGGTCTTGCCGGAGACATGCAGGCCTAGCATCTGGGTTGGCTGCCAGCCGGTCCACTTGCCGGCACGCACCAAGCGCTCCCCCTCGCCAGCACGGCGGGCGGTCATCAAGATCAAGGTCATCGCGATGTCGGCCGTGGCATCTGTTACTGCGCCCGGGGTGTTGCTGACCGCTATGCCACGGGCTTTGGCCGTTTCTACGTCGATGTGGTTATATCCGACCCCAAAATTGGCGATCACTTTGCATCGCACGACGTCGCAGGCACGTATGGCATCGCCCGTGAACTGATCTCCCAAAGTTGGGAGGATGGCGTCATAGGCCCCAAGCGCCGAGGTCACTTCCACCTCGGTCATCGAGGCCTCGGTGTCGCGCAAAGTGACGTCGTATCGATCCGCCGCTGCACGTAATACGCTGTCTGGAAGTTTCTTCGAAATCAGAAGGTTAGGCATCAATACATTCTTCCACCAATCGGAACGCCTTTGTCCGGCACCAGCAGCACCACCTCGCCGTCCTCATCTGGCACGCCCAACACCAAAACCTCTGACATCACCGGTCCGATTTGGCGCGGCGGAAAGTTCACGACCGCCAGTACGCGTTTGCCGGGCAAGCCCTCAGGCGAATAATGTTTTGTGATCTGCGCCGAGCTCTTTTTCTCGCCCAACTCCGGGCCAAAATCGACCCAAAGCTTGATCGCGGGTTTGCGTGCCTCAGGAAACGGCTCCGCCCTCACGACTTGGCCGACGCGGATGTCGACTTTCATGAAGTCGTCAAAGGTTATGTCTGACATGGCTACTCTCTCAATTCCCGGCTGCGGTCCGTCGCGGCCTTCACCGCCCGTTTCAAAAGATCCGGGAACCCGCGCTCTTCGTCCATCAAGACCTCAAGCGCGGCTTGTGTTGTCCCGTTCGGGCTGGTCACGTTAATGCGCAGTTGCGATGGGCTTTCCTCTGCCTGCTCTGCAAGATGTCCGGCGCCGCCAACCGTGGCCTTTGCAAGCTGCATTGCCAGCTCCGGGGAAAGGCCTTGCGCTTCACCGGCGGCTGCCAACGTCTCGATCAGATGAAACACATAGGCCGGGCCTGACCCCGACACGCCAGTGACCGCGTCAATCTGATCTTCGTTTTCCAGCCTGACGACCTGCCCAACCGCCGCAAGCAGCGCTTCCGCCAAATCCAGATCAGCGGGGGTCGCGTTTGCGTTACCAATGATGGCTGTGATCCCGCGACCAATAGCAGCTGGCGTGTTAGGCATCGACCGAATGACCCGGCTCTCCTTGCCAAAAACGTCTTCAAACGCGGAAATCGGGGTGCCTGCGGCGATGGACAGAAAAACCGTCTCTCCCGCGAGGCGTTGCAAAGCTCCCAATGCGTCGCCCATCATTTGTGGCTTAACTGCAATCAATGCAATGGCCGGAGACGACGGCAGGTCCGAGTTCACCTGAACCCCTTGCGCGTTCAACCAATCGGATGGGTGCGGATCAATGACATGAACGGCATCTGGTGACACGCCTTGCGCCAGCCATCCTTGAAGCAAGGCCGAGCCCATTTTGCCGCATCCCAGTAAGACCAGCCCGCGCGCGTTTATGTCCGTCAAATCCATCAAAGCCCCCGGCATATTCAGGGGCAGAGATTAGGCGCGCCCGTAGGCCTCCGCAATGGCAACCTGCATGGCTTCGGCAGGTGTTCGGTCGCCCCAGCACACAAGTTGAAAAGCGGGGTAGAAACGCTCGGATGCCAGCACCGCTGCGCTGAGCATACGATCAATTTGATCCGCACCCGCGCCTGCACCGCCCGACAGCAGCAGCCCGTAGCGGTAGACCATCAATTTTTGCGCGCGCCAGTAGCTGAATGCGCCTGTCCAACAGGTGTCATTGGCCCGGTTGAGAACATCATAAAGCGCCGGCAAACGCTCTTCCGGTGGCTCCATCTCGAAGGTGGACACCATTCTGAGCGTTTCGTCGTAGTTGGACCAAGCCAGCGTGATGGAATAGGTCCGCCACTGCCCCTCGATCGCCATGGCTATCTGATCTTCCGCGATGCGGTCGAAGTCCCATTCGTGATGTTCAGCAAGGGTTTCCACCAAATCAATCGGGTGAAGATCCTCGGTTTCAAGGTAATGTTCCAGCTGCGACATGTGCGGCCCCTGTCTGCTCTGGTGCCTGAGGCGTTGATCGCCGCTAAGCACTGGGTCCCAATCAAAGGGTCGTCTTTTTACGGTCAACCCTTACAACATATGGTGTGCCGGAACGCGGAGTCTGTAAAGAGTTTATTTGGAATTACCCACAACAGAGTGGGTCGGGCGGGATAAAACCTCCGGATTCCGAAGGTTATCCACCGCTCCCACAGATCTCGCAATCTGCACGCCGACTGACCTTGATGGTTCGCGTCTCGGCGTAAAGCGCGTCGTAGATGGTAAGCCGGTTTTTCAGCGTCTGCCCTGCGCCGGTGATGTGTTTTGTGGCCTCTGCCGCCATCATCGCCCCCAACACCCCCGGCAACGCGCCGATCACGCCGGCCTCGGCACAAGTTGGCACCAACTCGCGCGTGGGCGCCTTTGGAAATACGCAGGCGTAGCATGGGCCATCGGTTGCCGGATCGAAAAGGCTGATCTGCCCTTCCCACTGCGTAATCGCAGCCGAGATCAGCGGCACCTTGCCCGCCACGCAAGCCGCATTGACCAAATAGCGGGTCTCGAAATTGTCCGATCCGTCAAGCACCAGATCGTAGTCGGCCACGAGATCGTTCGCGAAGTCCGCCTCTAACCGGCGGTTGTAAGGTTTGACCGTGACAAATGGGTTTTGTGCTGCGATCGCATCGGCGGCAGACTGCACTTTCGGGCGGCCGACATCGCTGTCACTGTGGATGACCTGCCTCTGCAGATTGCTGACGGAGACGACATCGTCATCAATAATGCCGATCGTGCCCACGCCCATTGCAGCGAGGTATTGCAATGCGGGTGCACCCAATCCGCCTGCACCAACGACCAAGACCTTGGCGGCTTTCAACTTCTTCTGACCGGGACCGCCCACCTCTCTAAGGATGATGTGACGCGCATATCGATCCAATTCAGCATCGGAAAATGCACCTGTCTTTGCGGGTGCCGGAGCCTCAGAATTGTCGTGCCTGGCCTTGAGGAGCATCAATCCCTGACGGTAAACCAACACCACTGCCGCTACCCCGATCAGGAGAAACCAGTTTGCGGCGCTGCCGCCGGTCGCCTCCTTCAGCGTGTTGCCGGCTGGAAGGGTCAGTTGAATGGCCAGAACGGCGACCAATACGACCCCCGGCAACAGCAATCGGGCGTGGGGCGACACTCGCATGTACCCGCCTGCCCAATAAAGCCCGATCAGAACCAAAAGAACGACGGCCATTTAGCTGGACCCGGTGGAGCCAAACCCACCTGCGCCGCGGTCGGTATCGTCCAGCGACTGCGCCACCTTGAACTGTGCCTGAACGACCGGAGCCACGATCATCTGGGCAATGCGGTCTCCGTGGGCCACCGTGAAAGGGGCATCACCTAGGTTGATCAAAATTACACCCAGCGGTCCCCGATAGTCGCTGTCTATGGTTCCTGGCGTGTTCGGCAAAGACACGCCATGTTTCAGCGCCAAGCCCGAACGTGGCCGAATTTGCGCCTCAAACCCGTCCGGGATTGCGATGCGCAGGCCGGTCGGGATCAGCGCCCGCGCACCTGCTGCAATGGTTATTGAGCTGCGATCTGGCAGGTTTGCCCGCAAATCCGCGCCAGCCGCGCCGGACGTCTCATACGAAGGAAGCCCTAACCCGGCATCCGCATCCTCGGTCCACATCATTCGGATGACGGGCGTCACTTCAACGCCTCAGAGATGCGCGCGGCGATGCGGCTGGCAACCTGCGACTTGCTCATCCTGGGCCATTCTTCAACGTCGGCTTCCTCAATCACGGTGACGGCGTTCTCGGACCCACCCATGATGCCTGTCGACGGGCTGACATCGTTGGCAACGATCCAGTCGCACCCTTTGCGCTTGCGCTTGGCTGTTGCGTTCGCGATGACGTCATCCGTTTCAGCTGCAAATCCGACCACCAAACCGGGGCGACCCTTTTTCATCTGTGACACGGTGGCAAGGATGTCGGGGTTTTCGGCAAACTCCAGCGACGGCGTGCCGTCTTTTCCCTTCTTGATCTTGCTGTCGGAGGCGGTCGTAACGCGCCAGTCGGCGACAGCAGCAGCAAATACGGCAGCGTCAGCGGGGAGCGCGTTTTGCACGGCCTCCAGCATCTCGCGGGCCGTCTGAACCTTCACGACATCGACACCTGCAGGCGGCGGCGCGTCAGCCGGACCGGTGACAAACGTCACCCGTGCGCCCAACGCAGACAATGACCGGGCGATCGCAGTGCCTTGCGCGCCAGAAGACCGGTTGGCGATGTATCGAACCGGGTCAATGGGTTCGTGCGTTGGTCCGGATGTGACAAGAACATGCTTCCCCTTCAGCGGCCCGTCGAGCAGCGCGTCTTCAACGGCGGCAACAATGACCAAAGGCTCAGACATGCGGCCAGGCCCATACTCGCCGCAGGCCATGTCGCCTTCATCTGGTCCCACGAACAGGATGCCGTCACTCTTTAGGGTGGCGGCGTTGCGTTGCGTTGCTGGATGCTCCCACATCCGTACATTCATGGCGGGCGCGACAAGCACGCGCTTATCTGTTGCCATCAATAGGGTGGAGGCCAGGTCATTTGCATGGCCACCCGCCATTTTGGCCATCAAGTCCGCCGTCGCCGGGGCGACCACGACCAAATCAGCTGCGCGGGACAGCTCGATATGACCCATTTCCGCCTCGTCCGTCAGATCAAACAGATCGCGGTAGACTTTTTGTGCAGCCAAGGCAGAGGCGCTCAGCGGGGTAACAAATTCTTCGGCCGCTTTGGTCAGGACCGGGGTCACGGTTGCACCCCGTTCGCGCAGCCTGCGGATCAGGTCCAGCGACTTAAATGCGGCTATCCCGCCACCAATGATAAGCAGCACGTGCTTCCCAGCCAGCATTTTCGGCTCCTTCGCCCTTCAACCCCTTGATAAGTAGGGGGTGTTGCGCGCGGGGGCAATCACTTGCTGTTCAGCTAAGGCATAGGCACGCACACAATGGGCCCGTACCTGCAGGCCTTGCGTCGCCGTTCATTGGATCATCAGCCTGGGTTAATGCCCCAAAAATTCGTGAATTTCGGTGGCCTCGGCCTCCAGCGATTTGCGCATTTTGGCAAACGCTGCCGCCTCCAATTGGCGGACACGTTCCTTGCTGAGACCAAGTTCGTTGCCAAGGTCTTCCAAGGTGCGTGGGGTGTCGCGCATCTTGCGCTCGCGCACGATGAACTGCTCGCGCTCGTTGAGCTTTGTCATGGCGTCGACCAACCAGCCGCGCAGCGCGTCAATGTCATGCTGATGCGCCACTGTCTCGGCAGCCTGCGGTGCGTCATCCTCGAGCGCGTCAATCCATTCGCGCCCTTCGTCTTCGGTCGACTGCGTCGCATTGAGCGAAAAGTCGGACCCCGACAGCCGCCCTTCCATCATTTCGACATCGTGAAGAGGGACGCCGACTTCGGTGGCGATCATCTCGCGCAATTGGTACCGGTCCAGCGGCTCACCACGCGAGGCAGCTTCGCGTTCCAGTCGCGCCTGCACCCTGCGCATGTTGAAAAACAGCGACTTCTGGGATGACGTGGATCCGGTGCGCACCATGGACCAGTTTCGCATCACATGGTCCTGGATGGAGGCCTTGATCCACCAAACCGCATAAGTCGAGAAGCGCACTCCGCGATCCGGGTCAAACTTGTCTGCGGCCTTCATCAATCCCAGCCCGGCCTCTTGGATCAGGTCATTCATCGGCGCGCCGTAGCGTTTGAATTTTGCGGCCATGGAAATGGCGAGACGCATGTAAGCGGTGATCAAGCGGTGAAGCGCTTCTTCGTCACGCTCGTCCCGCCAGGCATAGGCCAACTTCAGTTCGGTCTCAGCGTCCAGCAGCTCCGCCTTCATTGCCGTCCTCGACAAGGTCCGATCGTAAGGTCCATCTAGCGCCATTTGTTCACCCCCGGAGCTGTAAAAGTCGTAGCCTTTTATTGGTTGTCGTGCTTGATACGGTTGAAATCTCGAACTGGATCAAAGGAAGTTCCCCGTGGGCAAGCTGCCTTCCCTGACATTAGTGATAGGCGGTGCCGCCTCTGGCAAATCAGATTTTGCTGAACACCTTGTGATCAAGGAACGGGCGACCCGAGTTTATCTGGCGACCGGGCAGGCCTTTGATGACGAGATGGCTGACAAGATTGCTCGCCACAAACGCGCGCGCGCCGGGGACGGCTGGCAAACGGTTGAGGAACCGACCAACCTGAAAGGGGCGTTGTCGAGCCTTCCAGCCGGGGCCGCCACGCTTTTGGACTGTGCCACCATGTGGCTCACGAACCTGATCATGGATGGCGCCGATATTGCCGTCGAGACGGGCGAATTGCTCGCCGCATTGTCGCAAGTGCGCGGGCCGGTTGTTATTGTCAGCAACGAGACCGGCCATGGCATCGTTCCGGACAACAAACTGGCGCGCAGGTTCAGACAGGAACAAGGGCAGCTCAATCGACAACTGGCGGCGCAAGCCGACCTTGTGGTTCAGGTGACGGTCGGTTTGCCACGCGTTCTGAAAGGCGCATTGCCGGGGGACGATATATGACCCGATGGTGGTGGGTCCGGCATGGCCCAACCCATCAGAAGACGTTCACCGGTTGGCGGGACGTCCCGGCAGACCTGTCAGACACCGCGCGGATAGAAAGGCTTAGCGCATACCTCCCAGATGACGCGGTGCTGATCACGTCCGACCTGCAACGCGCCGTCAAAACGGGCGACGCCATACAAAGCGGCCGGGTCAGGCTGCCTCATGTTCAGGCATTGCGGGAATTCGACTTCGGGGACTGGGACGGGCTACATTTCAGCGAAGTTGCCGAGAAAGACGCAGACCTGTCGCGCGCCTACTGGGAAACACCGGGAAACGTCACCGCCCCCAACGGTGAAAGCTGGAACGACGCAGCATCCCGGGTTCGCCCCGTGGTTGACGGGATGAACAACGCCAACCACCGTGACATCGTCGTCGTGGCGCATTTCGGTATCATATTGACGCAATTGCAACGCGCCTGGGGCAAGTCGGCCTATGACGTGCTGGCCCAAACAATAGAGCCTTTATCTGTGACGCAACTGACCCATGACGCCGGCAAATGGGATGTTGGCGTGGTCAATCACAGCCCTTGATGCACTTTCTCACTTTTTTGCATTTCCCCTGAGATATCGCCGCATCTACGCTGGGGCCATGACATATGATCTTTACCTAGGCGACCGCAGCTATTCCAGCTGGTCGCTACGTGGCTGGCTGCTGTTTGAGAAATTCGACATCCCGGTCCGATCCCACTTTGTGAATTTCGCCGATCCCGCGGGCGTCGGCGCGCAAATGGCAGAGGTGGCACCGGCCAAAACCGTTCCGACCCTCAAATGCGCCGACGGGGCGGTGGTTTCTGAGTCATTGGCCCTAGCGGAAGAATTGGCGTCTCGCGAGCCTGGCAAGAACCTTTGGCCCGAAGATCCCGTAGGTCGGGCCGTCGCCCGAAATCTCGCCTCGGAAATGCATGCCGGTTTCGGGCCGCTGCGTGAATTTTGCCCAATGAACCTCAGGGTTGCCTATCGCAATGTCGCGGTTCCCGATGATGTGACGGCAGATTTGCGCCGGCTGGAAGCGATCTGGTCCCACGCACGCGCCACCGCCTCTCCTGGGGGCCCGTGGCTTGCTGGCGACTATTCTATCGCGGATGCGTTTTACGCCCCGGTCGCTGCGCGCATTGCGGGCTACGGCTTAGCCGTAGATGCCGATGCAAAGGCTTATGTGGCGGCCCACCTCTCCGACCCTGCATTCCGCCGCTGGCGTGCGATGGGGTTTGCAGCCGGGCAAGAGCTGCCGTGGTACAAGCGCGACTTTGACCAGACCGAATGGCCGGGACCTGAGCCCATGACCGCAACTGCAGTTTCCGAAGGAACTGCAGAGAACGAGATGTGCCCGTATTCCGGGAAGCCTATCACCCATCTGGGGTCATTTGACGGCCGCATCTTTGGCTTCTGCAACGCGTTTTGCCGTGACAAAACCGTGGCCGACGCGGAAGCTTGGCCAGCCTTCATGGCAATTTACCAATCATAAACCTTCCTCCCTTAGCCGTTAACCATGGTTACGGCCGGAGGGAGCGACATGGTATCGCGCACATATACTGTCGCATTTGAAGGGATCGACGCGCGCATGGTCGAGGTCCAATGCGCCGTCACGCCGGGACTCCCGTCATTCTCCATCGTGGGGCTGGCGGACAAGGCGGTGTCCGAGGCACGCGACCGGGTGCGCAGTGCGTTGACGTCATTGTCGATCGCCATGCCCTCCAAGCGGATCACAGTAAACCTGTCACCCGCAGACATGCCGAAGGAAGGGTCGCATTTTGACCTGCCGATTGCGCTCTCATTGTTGGCCGCACTTGATATCCTACCAAATGACGAGGTTCAGCGCACCGTCTCGTTGGGAGAATTGTCGCTCGACGGGTCTCTGGTCCCCGTGATCGGAACTCTGCCAGCGGCGCTCGCTGCAGCCGAAGAAAATTGCACGCTACTGTGTCCCGAAGCTTGCGGGGCGGAAGCCGCTTGGGTCGATGCCACGGAGGTCCTCGGCGCACCATCCTTGCATGCCTGCATCCAGCATTTTACCGGGCAATCACCGATTTCCGCCGCGCGCCCCGGCGAGGTTGCGCCCAAGCCGCTCGCCAAATGCCTGCGAGACGTCAAAGGTCAGGAGCGCGCGAAACGGGCCTTGGAAATTGCCGCCGCCGGGCGCCATCACCTGTTGCTGGTTGGGACACCGGGGTCCGGAAAGTCGATGCTTGCGGCCAGATTGCCCGGCATCTTGCCCCCGTTGATGCCAGAGGAAGCGCTGGAAACGTCGATGATCCACTCGCTTTCCGGCCTGCTGGATGAAGGCGGCATTTCAAGGGACCGGCCGTTCCGCACGCCCCATCATACCGCATCCATGGCCGCGATTGTTGGCGGCGGGCGCGGGGCAAAGCCTGGCGAGATTTCGTTGGCCCATAACGGCGTGCTGTTCATGGACGAATTTCCTGAATACCCCCGCGCGGTGCTGGAAACTCTGCGCCAACCGATCGAGACGGGCGACGTCGTGGTCGCGCGCGCAAATGCCCATGTGAAGTATCCCTGCAAATTTATGCTGATCGCGGCGGCCAACCCCTGCCGGTGCGGCTACATGACCGACCCCGGGCGGGCCTGCCCACGCGCGCCAAGTTGCGGGGACGATTACATGGGGCGCATATCTGGCCCGTTGATGGACCGGTTCGACCTGCGCATCGACGTCCCGCCCGTCGCGTTCACCGACCTGGACCTGCCCGCAAGCGGCGACACGTCCGAGGAGATATCACAAAGGGTCACGGCGGCCCGCGACATTCAAACTGCACGATTTAGGGATCACCCCGAGATCCGCGTCAACGCCGATATGGAGGGGGAATTGCTCAAGGGTTTTGCAACCCCCGATCAGGAAGGCGCGGATCTGCTGACACGCGCAGCCGAACATTTTCGGCTATCTGCGCGCAGCTACCACCGCATTTTACGTGTCGCGCGCACGGTCGCTGATCTGGCTGGCTCGGAGCGGGTCCTAGCGAACCATGTGGCCGAGGCCGTCAGCTACCGCGTTGCCGCCTAGCTGCGCTTTGCTTCGATCACTTCCCAGATTTTCTGGGTGATGTTTACGCCGTCAAACCGTTCCAGTTCCTGAATGCCCGTGGGGGAGGTCACGTTGATTTCTGTCAGCCAGCCGCCGATGATGTCGATGCCCACGAAGACCTGCCCGTGATCTTTCAAATCCTTGCCGATCCGTGCGCAAATCTCCAAATCGCGGGCCGTTAGCTCGGTTTTCTCGGGCCTGCCGCCAACATGCATATTCGACCGGGTTTCGCCTTTGGCAGGCACGCGGTTGATACCGCCAACCGGCTCCCCATCAATGAGGATGACCCGCTTGTCGCCCTTCGCCACGTCCGGCAGAAATTTCTGCATGATCAGCGGCTCGCGATTGATGCCGGTGAAAAGCTCATGCAGGGAATTCAGATTGCGGTCTTCCCTGGTCAGCTTGAAAACACCGGCGCCACCATTGCCGTAGAGCGGCTTGAGGATCACGTCGCCATGCGCCTCTTTGAACGACTTCAGAGCCTCCAAGTCGCGCGCAATGGCGGTCGGCGGCGTCAGGTCGGGGTAATCCAGCACCTTCAGCTTTTCCGGCCAATTGCGCACCCAGGTTGGGTCGTTCACGACCAGCGTATCGGGGTGAATACGGTCCAGAATATGCGTCGTCGTAATATAGCCCATGTCAAAGGGCGGGTCCTGGCGCAGCCACACAACGTCCCAATCGGCCAGGTCAATCTCGGCAGGCTCACCAAGCGTAAAATGGTTGCCCTTCTCCCGACGCACGGTCAGCGGCCAGCCTTTCGCCAGAACGCGGCCTTCGCGGTAGGACAATTGGTCGGGGGTGTAGAAAAACAGCTCATGCCCGCGCGCCTGCGCTTCCTCCGCAATGCGGAAGCTGCTGTCGCCGTCGATATCAATCGCGTCGATCGGGTCCATCTGGATTGCGACTTTAAGGGCCATATCGGTCACTCCTGCACGTTGAAGCTTCTACATGACGTGAAGTTGCCGGACAGGCAATGTAGATCGGCGCAGAGGTGCTGCGCGCAATTGCCTAGGCGGCTAGAACATTCTCGATGATTTCAACGCGTCCGGACCCGTCCACCAGCCCAATATCAATACGGCAATCTGTCTCCTGACCATTTGGTTGTGACGCCAGGAATTCCGATGCGGTCTCAAAAATTCTGGCCAGCTGCCGCTGGGAAACCCGTTCTGCCGCGCGGGCGACGTTTCGGCTTTTCTTCACCTCAACGAAGACAAAGGCGTCATCCTTTTGGACGATCAGGTCCACCTCCCCCGACTTTGTGCGAAACCGCTGCGCCGCGACGCGAAAGCCGCGCTCCGAATAATGTCGGGCGACGGTTTCTTCCGCGCTGAGCCCCGAGTGATAACTAACCGATCCCGTCAATTTCGCTTGTTTAGCTCCAACGCCAGTTGATAAATCCGCCGCCTCGGCAGGCCTGTATCCTGAACAACTTGTGCTACTGCATCCTTAACGCTCGCCCCTTCGAGCTCTTCTGCCAGCATCTTTTCAATATCGGCGTCGTCAAAGCTATCTTGCGTTCCACGCGCGACCAGCAGCACAACCTCGCCTTTGATGGTCTGTTCAGACAGGTTCTGAGCCAATTCGGACACCGTCCCGCGCTGCACTTCTTCAAACTTCTTGGTCAGTTCCCGCGCCATGGCCGCCTGACGGTCGCCGCCGAAGATTGCCTCCATATCGCGCAGGGCCTTGGCCGTCCGGTTCGGCGACTCGTAGAACACAAGGGTGCCCGGGATATCGACCAGCGTTCGATAATAGGCTTGCCTCTGGCCCGTGCTGTTCGGCGCAAACCCCGCGAAGAAGAAGCTATCCGTCGGCAATCCGCTGATCGACAACGCGGCCAACACGGCCGACGGGCCAGGCGCGGACGTAACCAAATGACCGGCTTCAGAGGCCGCCCGCCCGAGCTGGTATCCGGGATCCGCGATCAAAGGTGTCCCTGCCTCGGACGCGTAGGCCATGGACTGGCCTTCCTCCAATTGCGCCAACAGCCGGTCGCGATGCGTGGCCTTGGAATGGTCATGATAGGCAACCACCGAACGGCCCTCCAAGGCGATTCCATGAATGTCCATCAAACGTCGCAATGCACGGGTGTCTTCCGCCACCAACACGTCCGCTGACGCCAAAATATCCAGCGCCCTCAACGTGATGTCGCGGGCCGTGCCGATCGGTGTGGCCAGAAAATATAGCCCGGGGGCCAGTTTTACGCGGTTTGCAGCCGTCATGGGATATTGCCCGCCCTTCACATTTACTTGACCCGCCAGACCGAATAGTTTGACCGCAATTATGCTGGGCCAAAACCTCTGGTCCGGTGGGGAGCAAGGAGTTTTTTGTATGTTCAACGTTTTGGGATTCGCGCGCAAGGGCGCGCGTATGGTGGTGGCGCTCGGCTTCGCGGCGGGCCTGGCCGCTTGTGATGTTACGCTTCCCACTGTCGGGGCAGGCAGCGGCGACAAGCTGAGCGGCGACACAGTCACCGTGGCGCTGCTGGTGCCATATGGGTCGCCTTCGCCGGGTGACGAGGGTTTGGCACGCTCGCTTGAGAATGCGGCCCGCCTTGCGGCGGCCGATCTCGGTGGCAAGGTTGATATCAAGGTGTATCGTACCGCAGGTCAGGCCGGAACGGCGGCGGCGGTCGCAGATCAGGCTATTGCAGAGGGCGCGCAGGTTATTGTTGGCCCGCTCCGGTCAGACGCGGCAAATGCCGCGGCGGTTGCCGCGCGCGATGACGGGGTTAACGTGCTGGCCTTCTCGAACAACACGTCGATTGCCGGTGGGAACCTGTTTGTTCTGGGCAACACTTTCGACAACATTGCATCGCGACTGATGGGCTATGCCGGCGCGCAAGGGCGCTCCCGCGTGGTTGTGGTTTACCCGCGCACGCCGGTCGGGCAGATCGCCCGGTCCGCCGTGGTCAAGGCCACTGCCGGAACCAACGTACAAATTGTGGGCGACGGGTCTTTTGAATTCAGCGAAGAAGGCATCGCTAGCGCAGTTCCGGTGATCGCGCAGACAGTTGCGTCATCTGGCGCGACCGCCGTCATGTTGACGGATGACAGCGCTGGGGCCCTGCCACTTCTGGCACAGCTTCTGCCCGAGCGCGGCGTAGACCCTTCGGTGGTAAAATCGCTGGGGCTGACCCGTTGGGATGTTCCGCCGCAAACGCTCGCCCTGCCCGGTCTGCAGGGCGGCTGGTTTGCGCTGCCTGACCCATCGCTATCGGCAAAATTCAACGCTCGCTACCAAGGTGCATATGGCCAAGCGCCGCACCCATTGGCTGGCTTGGCTTATGACGGCGTGGCTGCGGTTGGCGCATTGGCGGCCAAGAACCTGAAGGCAACGGCAGGCAATCTGACGCAATCCTCTGGTTTCGCTGGCGTAAACGGGGTATTCCGCCTGAAAGGCGACGGCACGATCCAACGTGCTTTGGCAATCGCCCAAGTGACCAATTCACGGGTGCAGATCGTTGACCCAGCTCCAAAATCCTTCAGCCGTGGCGGCTTCTAAGCCAACGACTGCAGTGACCGAAGTCGAAACGCCGGGCGAGTTGATTTGCCCGGCGTCACTTATTTTTGACGACGCCGATGTTTTTGCAAAGCTGGACGCGCAGATCGCTGGGGCGGCGGACGCAAAGGCGATCAGAGCGGCGACCGTCGAAACGCTGAAAGCGGCACAGGCAACAGGGCGTGCGACCATCGCCGACGCGTTTGCCAAAGACCCATTTGCGGCCTACCCCCTGACAAAGAGCTATACCTACCTCACCGACGGGCTGGTCCGCGCGGCGCTATACGTTGCAAAGACGCATCTTCATCCGCTGCCGACGCCAACCGAGTCTGAGCGGCTGGCCCTGCTGGCAGTTGGTGGGTATGGGCGCGGCGAGATGGCCCCGTTTTCTGACGTCGACCTCCTTTTTCTCACGCCTTACAAAATTACCGCATGGGCGGAGAGCGTGATCGAATCCATGCTCTACATCCTTTGGGATCTGAAGCTGAAAGTGGGACATGCATCCCGCACCGTCAAAGACTGCCTCCGGCTGGGGCGGGAAGATTTCACCATTCGCACAGCGCTGCTCGAACAACGGTTCATCGCGGGTCATCAACCGCTCGCCGAGGAGCTGGATGCGCGGCTTTGGAAGGAGCTGTTCAAAAACACGGCCCGCGAATTCGTCGAGGCCAAGCTGGAAGAACGCTCTGACCGCCTCAAACGGCATGGCGGGCAACGCTATCTGGTGGAACCCAACGTCAAGGAAGGAAAAGGCGGGCTGCGCGACCTGCAGTCCCTGTTTTGGATCGCCAAATACACCCGCCGGGTAAAAACCGTGGCAGCGCTGGTGGATGCAAAAGTGTTCACCGAAGAGGAGCGCGACGACTTCGCCGCCGCCGAAAACTTCCTGTGGGCGGCCCGGTCACATTTGCACCTTGTCGCCAACCGCGCCAACGAGGTGCTCAGCTTCGACATGCAGGTCGAGGTGGCCGACCGCATGAACTACCGCGACCATGACGGCCGCCGCGCGGTTGAGCATTTCATGCAGGACTACTTCCGCCACGCCACCCGCGTGGGCGAGCTGACCCGCATTATCCTGACCGACCTGGAAGCGCAGCACGTCAAGCAAGAGCCCTCGATCGTGACCATGCTGCGCAATGCCCGGCGCAAGAAGCTGAAACCCGGCTACAAATTGCGGCAAAACCGGCTGGATGTTGCGGGCAAGAAAACCTTTCTGAGGGACCCTCTCAACCTGCTGCGCGTTTTTGAAGAGGCACTGCGCACCGGCTATCTGATCCACCCGGATCTGATGCGGCTAATCGATGCAAACCTGCATTTGCTCGATGAGAAGACGCGTTGGAACAAAGACGCGTCCAAGATTTTCCTCGACACGCTGCTCAAGCACGGCAACCCGGAACGCGCCCTGCGCCGGATGAACGAGCTGGGCGTTTTGGGGGCGTTCATCCCCGAATTCGGCAACATCATCGCGATGATGCAATTCAACATGTATCACAGCTACACGGTGGACGAGCACACCATCCAGACGATCTCGGTTCTGGCGCAGATCGAGCGCGCGGAACTGGTCGAGGAGCTGCCGATTGCGTCCTCCATCCTCAAGGAAGGTATCAACCGGCGCATCATCTACGTGGCGCTGCTGGTGCATGATCTCGGCAAGGGCCAAAAGGAAGACCACTCCATCTTGGGCGCGAAATTGGCCCGTCAGATCGCGCCGCGGTTGGGCCTGAATTCCGAGGAATGTGAAACCGTTGAGTGGCTGGTGCGCTACCATCTGTTGATGTCTGATATGGCGCAGAAACGCGATATCGCGGACCCTCGAACGGTGCGCGACTTTGCAAAGGCGGTAAAGACGGTGAAGCGGCTGGACCTGCTGTGCGTGCTGACCGTCTGCGATATCCGCGGGGTCGGGCCCGACACCTGGAACAATTGGAAAGCATCGTTGATCCGCGCGCTCTACCGCCAAACGCGGCGTGGGCTGGAGAACGGCATGGAGGCGCTGAACCGCGAAGAACGCGGATCGGAAGCCAAGAAGAACCTGCGCGCGGCCTTGCCGGATTGGGAAGCAAAGGCCCTTCGGGCCGAAACCACGCGTCACTACCCCCCCTATTGGCAGGGCCTGCATGTGACTGCGCATGTTGATTTTGCAATCCTGCTGCGCGGGCTAGATACAGACGAGGTGCGCACCGAACTGACGCCTGATGAGGATCGCGATGCCACCCGCGTTTGTTTCGCCATGGCCGACCATCCCGGGATTTTCTCACGCATGTGCGGGGCGCTCGCCCTCGTAGGGGCCAACGTGGTGGATGCGCGCACCTACACCACCAAGGACGGCTTCGCGACCGCCGCGTTTTGGATCCAGGATTCTGAGGGCAGCCCCTACGAGGCGGCAAAACTGCCCCGCCTGAAGGGCATGATTGAGAAGACCCTCAAAGGAGAGGTGGTCGCCCGTGACGCGCTGAAATCCCGCGACAAGGTCAAAAAGCGCGAGGCGCAATTCAGGGTTCCGACATCCATCACCTTCGACAATGAGGGGTCGGAAATTTACACCATTGTCGAAGTCGACACGCGAGACCGGCCGGGCCTTTTGTTCGATCTCACCCGCACTCTGGCAAACGCCAATATCTACATCGCCTCCGCCGTCATCGCGACCTACGGCGCGCAGGTCGTCGATACGTTCTACGTAAAAGATATGTTCGGGCTGAAATTTCATTCCAAATCCAAACAGGCCGGAATCGAACGAAAGCTGCGGACCGCGATCAGCCAAGGCGTCGAAAGGGCACAGAAATGAGCGAGCAAAACCGCCTGATGCGGGGCTTTGCCACGGTTGGGGTCTGGACCTTGCTGAGCCGGGTATTGGGGTTCATCCGCGACGTTCTGATTGCCGGCTTTCTTGGGTCAGGGCCGGTTGCCGAAGCGTTTTTGATCGCGTTCTCCCTGCCCAACATGTTCCGCCGTTTCTTCGCAGAAGGCGCGTTCAACATGGCTTTTGTGCCGATGTTCTCCAAGAAGGTGGAATCGGGCGAAGGCCCGCTGGAATTTGCCCGCGACGCGTTCACGGGCCTTGCCACGATCCTGATTGTGTTCACTGCCATAGCGCAGGTCTTCATGCCCGCGCTCGTGCTGCTGATGGCATCCGGCTTTGCCGCTGATGACAGGCTGGATCTGGCCACGCTCTTTGGTCGCATTGCGTTTCCCTACATTCTTTTCATTTCGCTCGCGGCCTTGCTCTCTGGGGTGCTGAACTCCACTGGCCGGTTTGTGGCAGCGGCAGCGGCGCCGGTGCTGCTGAACGTGCTGTTCATTCTCGCCGTGACGCTTGCGTATTATGCGCGATGGGATATCGGGCTGACGCTGGCGTGGGCGGTGCCCATTGCCGGTATCGCGCAACTTGCATTGGTCTGGTCGGCCGCGGCGCGGGCTGGCTACAGGCTGGTCCCGACCATTCCGCGCCTGACGCCAGAGCTGAAGCGCCTGGCCATCATCGCAGCGCCCGCCGCGCTCGCAGGCGGGGTGGTGCAGATCAACCTGTTGGTGGGCCGCAACGTGGCCAGCTGGACCGAGGGCGCGATTGCGTGGGTCAACTATGCCGACCGCCTCTACCAACTTCCGCTAGGTGTCGTTGCCATTGCCATCGGTGTGGTGCTGCTGCCCGAGCTGTCGCGCCGTCTTCAGGCGAATGATGACAAAGGCGGGCAAGACGCGCTCAGCCGCGCGGCGGAAGTAGCACTTATCCTGACGATACCTTGCGCAATCGCGTTGGTGGTCATCCCGCTGCCGATGATTTCGGTCCTGTTCGAGCGCGGCCAATTCACGTCCCAAGATGCCGCCGCAACGGCGCTTGCCGTCGCGGTCTATGGGTTGGGTCTGCCCGCCTTCGTGCTGCAAAAGATATTCCAACCAATTTACTTTGCGCGGGAGGACACCAAGAGCCCCTTCAAATTCGCTCTGGTTTCGATGCTGGTCAACGCGGGCATTGCCGTGGGGCTGTGGTTCTATCTCGACTACATCGCCGCTGCATTGGCGACGTCGCTGGCAGGCTGGACCATGGCGTGGCTGCTTTGGCGGTACTCCCGCAAATTCGGGCCGGCCGCCGAACTGGACGCCCGGTTCCGCACCCGGCTGCCAAGAATCATTGCGGCGTCTCTCATGATGGGGGCCGTGCTCTATGTGCTGCATTTGGTGCTGGGGCCGCTGCTGAGCACTGATGGATGGCGCTACGCCGCGCTTGCACTGCTTCTCGTCGCCGGCGGGGCGTCTTACGGCCTGTTTGGCCGCCTGACAGGGGCGTTCAAACCCTCTGAACTAACGGCCGCGCTGCGCCGTTAGTCCCGCCGCAGCTTCTCCAATACACGGGACCAACCACCGGGGCTGAGGACGAAGGACAACCCGAAACCGGCGACAAACGCAGCGATATCAGCGATCCAATCCAGCCCTGCACCAAACAAAATTCCGAAGACCAACTGAATTCCCAGCAACACCCCGATCAGGGAAAAGGCGCGCATCGAGTTCGCGCCGACCGCCGCAAGATTGACCCAAAGCAAGAAGGTGAATGCGCCGATAAGCCCATATGCGCCGGGATAGCCCCCGATGAGGGGCGCGTTAACCGACACAAGGGTGCCATAGACCACGGCCCCGAACACCGATGACAGGAAGAACACCGCCAGGAAAGCGACAGAACTGAATATTTCGCCAACGGCCTTACCGATTGCCAACACGATCACAATGGCAAAGGCCGCATGGGTGAAGGAGCCGTGGATAAACGGGAAGGTGATGAACCGCATCAAATGCTCCAAGGGGAACTGCCCCCGGGTGATCATGAATTCCCAAACCGCCGGACGGAAGGCGTAGTCCTCGAAGAATATGATGCGCGGCGGAACACCGAACATGCCTCGGTCGCCCGCCTGTAGCACCAGCTCATTGACCCCCATGATAAGCGCCAGCACCACCACGACGGGCGGCAGGGCGTTGAACGGGCTTTCGTCGGCGTGTGGGTCGTACATCTGGCTGCTCCGGTTGACCTCGGTTTTGCACCTAGGTAAGCGAAGTGACGCTTTTTATCCAGATGGAGCGCCTGACATGGCCACCGAATTCACACCGCGCGTCTTTTCCGGCATCCAGCCGTCCGGCGGGCTGACGCTGGGCAACTATCTGGGCGCGATCAAGCGTTTCGTGGACATGCAGGCGGCCGAGTTTGAGACCATCTACTGCATGGTCGATCTGCACGCGATCACCGTCTGGCAGGACCCAGGCGATCTGCGCAAGAACACGCGCGAGCTGTGCGCGGGCTTCATCGCGTCGGGCATCGACCCTGAACAGTCCATTTTGTTCAATCAAAGCCAGGTGCCCGAGCACACCCAGCTGGCATGGATTTTCAACACCGTGGCCCGCATGGGCTGGTTGAACCGCATGACGCAGTTCAAGGACAAGGCCGGCAAGAACCGGGAGAATTCCTCCGTAGGGCTGTTCGCCTACCCTGCCCTGATGGCCGCCGACATTCTGGTCTACCACGCCACCCATGTGCCGGTCGGCGACGACCAGAAACAGCATGTGGAGCTGACGCGCGACATTGCCGCCAAGTTCAACCACGATTACGGCGTGGATTTCTTCCCGATCACCGAGCCGGTGATTGAAGGCGCCGCCACCCGCGTGATGAGCCTGCGCGACGGGTCCAAGAAGATGTCCAAGTCCGACCCCTCGGATATGAGCCGGATCAACATGACCGACGATGCCGACGCTATTGCCCAGAAAATCCGCAAGGCCCGCACCGACCCCGACGCGCTGCCTTCCGAGGCTGACGGCCTGAAAGACCGGGCTGAGGCACGCAATCTGGTCAACATCTACGCAGCTCTTGATGACAGCACCGTCGATCAGGTTCTGACGGATGTGGGCGGCAAGCAATTCTCGGAATTCAAGCCGATGCTGGCGGATTTGGCCGTGGCCAAGCTGTCGCCCATCTCGGGCGAGATGGCGCGGTTGATGGGCGAGCAGGCCGAGATCGACAAGATCCTGGCCCGTGGCGCGGAACGCGCCCGCGACGTGGCGGCCCCCGTCCTGAAGAAAACCTACGAGATCGTGGGCATGGTCAGCTGACCGACCCCGTTGCGCAAAACGCGCCGCTGCGCACGATTGGTTAACCACCTGTTACAAAACGGCCTGTAGAACCGCCCCCGGATATCCAATCCCACACGGCCCTCGCGAAATGGGCGGTCTTGTGGAACATATTGCGGCTGCAGGGTGGTGACGCGCCCAACCGGTCTCGCGCATCATACTGGTCCGGCGGCAACATCCGCTGGTGCAGGGCCGCATCTTTGGCGGGCCCGCCTTCTCTATCCTTCGTGCCCCTGAATGGCACCGACCACAGACACCACCGAGACACGCCGTCACCGATAAAGGTGGACGGGACACGCGCCAGGCATTCCGGTCCTGCCCGCCCGTGTCTGCGTCTGGACGCCCGACCCGACGCGGCCTAGGGTTGCCCCATGCTCAAGGGAGAACGTGATGGCGACCGGCACCAATATCAAAACCTATTTCGAAGGCCGCTGGCATGACGGAGACGTCCCCATCATCAACGCCGCCGATCACGGCGCTTGGCTTGGAACCTCCGTCTTTGACGGCGCGCGTTATTTCGAAGGTGTCGTCCCTGATCTGGAGGCGCATTGCGCCCGCGTCAACCGCTCCGCCGAGGCGCTGATGATCACCCCCACTATGGAAACCGCCGACATTGTCGAAGCCGTCCGCGAAGGCCTGCAGATGTATGCCAAGGACGCGACGGTCTATATCCGGCCCATGTATTGGGCGTTGGATGGCGGTGACCTGGGCGTGGACCCGAAACCCGGCGCCACTGGCTTCACCATCTGCCTTGAAGAAATTCCGATGGCCCCGAAAGGCAAGGCCACGACGTTGACCACTACACGGTTCCGCCGCCCCGTCATGGAAGACGCGGTGGTCAATGCCAAGGCGGGATGCCTCTATCCCAACAACGCGCGGATGCTGATCGAGGCCCGCAACAAGGGCTACGGTAACGCGTTGGTGGCGGATGCTTTGGGCAACGTGGCGGAGACGGCAACCGCCAACATCTTCATGGTGAAAGACGGCGAGGTTTTCACGCCGGTTCCAAACGGCACCTTCCTGGCAGGTATCACCCGCGCCCGGCACATGAAGAACCTGCGCGACAATGGGATCAAGGTGCATGAGGAGGTGCTCGGTTTCGACGATTTCCGCGCCGCCGACGAGGTGTTCATGTCCGGCAACATGATGAAGGTCACGCCAGTGACCGAGTTTGACGGAACGCACTACCAGCAAGGGCCTGTGACGTCCCAAGTCCGCGACATGTATTGGGACTGGGCCCTGTCCGAGGGCGCGCTTTGACCGGCGCGATCTTCTGGATCGTATTGTCGCTGGCGCTGTTTGTCGGCCTCTACATCGTCGCGTTCAGACGCAGGGGCTAGGGTGAAGGCGCTGCTCCTGCCCGGGCTGGACGGCACGGGCGCGTTGCATGACGATTTCTGTCGCGCGCTGGGCCTCGACTGCGAGGCTCTGCGCTACCCTAAAAATATGGCCCGCTACGGTGATCTCGGCCGACATGTGGCGGAGCACTTGCCGACAGACCCGTTCGTGATCATCGCCGAATCCTTCTCCGGCCCGCTTGCCATCCAGGTCGCGGCATCCCGCCCGGCCAAGTTACGCGCCATAGTGTTCGTCGCCAGCTTCGCGCGGGCACCGCGCCCTGCCCCGGCCTTTGCGGCTAAGGCCCTGCAATGGATGCCGATGAAATCCCGTTTGGCCTGCCAGATGATGCAACCTGCGGTGATGGGCCGGTGGGCCAACCGCAAGTTCACAACCACGCTTTGGGCGGCGCTGAAAACTGTCCCCGCCAAGACCTTGGCGGCGCGGCTGGACCAGGTGCTGCGGGTGGACGAAACGGCGACATTCGGCGCGATTGACGTCCCGATGCTTTACTTGCGCGCGACCTCGGACCGGTTGGTGCCCAAGGCAGCCGCAAGGCCATTCGAAGCCGCTGGCGCCAGCGTTCAAAACATCGACGGCCCGCATTTTCTTTTGCAGGCGCAACCCGATGCTGCAGCGGCCGCCATACGCAGCTTTGTGACAGCCCTTGGGGTGGAAGCCGCCCCCGCGTCTGACTAACTATTGCTCAAGACCAACCGAAAGGACCCAAGAGATGAAAACCGCAAAAGATTACATGGCAGCAGCGAATGCCGCCGTGACCCGCATTCCGGGGGCTGACGCAATTTCCAAGCATGGCACCGGTGCCGTCTTCGTGGACGTGCGCGATTCAAGCGCCGTGGCCAAATCCGGCACCATCGAAGGCGCTGTTTGGGTGCCGCGCGGGATGCTTGAATTTATGGCAGATGCCGACAACCAATATCACAACCCTGCCCTGCAAAAGGATGCCGAATTGTATCTGGTCTGCGGCGCGGGCGGTCAGGCCGCATTGGCGGGAAAGACCCTGCAGGACATGGGCTTTACCAACGTGACTAACATTGGCGGCATCGGCGAATGGAAAGAGGCCGGCGGGCCGATGCAAGACGGCTGACCGCATAGATACGTTCGCGGTTGCGCGGGCCGGGGCCATGCTCCATGATCAGCGATGCCGCGATCATGGGGAGGCAAACGATGCGTAAGTTTTTGGTGGTGCTGGATGACAGCAGAGAGTGCCTCAACGCGATGCGCTTCGCCTCCATGCGGGCCGCGCGCACGGGCGGCGGCGTCGAGGTTTTGGCCGTCATCCCGCCCGAGGAATTCAACCACTGGATCGGCGTCGGCGACATCATGCGCCAGGAGGCCCGCGAACGGATCGAGGCGCATTTCGAGGTCTTCGCCAAATGGATGCGCGACAAGCAGGGCATCGACCCCGAACTGGTGATCCGCGAGGGCGAGCCCGTCGTCGAAATTTTGGCGCAGGTCACGGATGACCCGGAGGTGGGCGTGCTGGTGCTTGGCGCGGGCACAGATAGCGGGCCCGGCCCGCTGGTGACGGAAATGACCCGCCGCTCCGGCTCCCTGCCAATGCCGATCACGATTGTGCCCGGCGACATGAGCAAGGAACGGCTGGAAGCGATTAGTTGACCATTCCGGTGCGCGTAGTACTCTATCCGCGGGTGGTTAGGGCAGGTTGTGCAAAATTCAATTCTCTGTATACGGCTGATTTGCATCGCGCTGGTCTTTGGCTGGATGCCAACATCACTTACGGCACAGGTGCCGGCGGCATCTGAGTTAACGCAGGCCGAAATAAGATCAATGCAAGCCGCGTTAAGCTTTGATGGAAGTTACCTCGGTAGGTTGGATGGTAAGTGGGGGGCAGGTACGGCTGCTGCTCTGTCTCAAAGCCTTTCGCAGCGACAGCAGACGAAAACACATGCGTTCGCCAATCTACTTAAGAATTGGCAAATGGAACACGAACGCATGAATTGGAACGTGCTTAATCCAGAGGCTGGGATAAGCGTAGCATACCCGTCCGCGTTGCTCGCGCGAGAGACCTCCGCATCTGATGTCTTCTCACTTGCAAGCTCTTCACGCTCGCTGGTTTTCAGGGTGATCTTCGGAACCGCCTCCGATGCGGCAGAAATGCACATTTGGTTGAAAGAAAGGCACGTCGGCCCGTCCGAGTTCTATCAAGTGGAACGGGATTGGTTTTGGGTTTCAAATGGAACGCTTCGAAGTGGGAAACAGGTCTATCTAAAGACATATCTCATTGATGGCGTGTATATGACTGCGCTCGTCCAGTCCGAGAGGTCTCAGCGCGCACGCGCGCAAGTCATGATAGCAAGCTTAAGTGCTGGTTGGGGCGGGCTTATATCAATCCCCCTAAGTGGGGCGCTACGACAGGCAATGCTTTATGACGAGCAGCCAAATGCCTCAACCGGAGAAAGCGTAAATGTCATTCAAGCGGCTCCTGAGCAAGAAAAGGACGAAGCCCCCTCTCGTTCGGGGAGCGGCACTGGCTTCTACGTAAATAACACTGACGTTTTGACCGCGGCGCATGTCGTAGATGGTTGTGGACGGCTCTCACTTGAAGACGGTTCGCCGCTCCGCCTCATCAATCATAATGAGGTGTTGGATGTCGCACTACTGTCCGCTGTAACAAGATCGAAAGTTTGGTTGCCTATTCAAAAAGAAGTCGCCCCAAAACTAGGCGAGAAAGTGTATGCGCTTGGTTTCCCGTATTTGGGCCTTTACGATCAGGGGCTATCGGTGACTGGTGGCAATGTAAGCGCACTTCCGAATACCTTGCAAGATAACGCCCGTGTCATGGTTTCTGCCCCAATTCAGCCGGGAAACAGTGGAGGTCCATTGATTAATGAACAAGGAGAAGTCATTGGTATCGTTGTATCTCGCGCAAATGACATAGGCGTTCTAGGATTGACGGGAACTATCCCTCAAAACATGAACTTCGTTACTTCGGTGCAATCGATCCAAAAGTTTCTTTCTGATAACAATGTCGTTCTTCCCACATCTCATACGGCATTCGGTTCCATGGAAAACGGAATCCCAGAGAGTATCCAAGACGCAACTGTTGTTGTCTTATGCCACTAGCGATTTTTAGAATTATTCTAAACTCTTGACGAATGGCCGCTCGAGGCGCATATTAAAATCCTGACAGAAAAGGTTGGCCACGCCATGTTCATTCAAACCGAATCCACTCCGAACCCCGCGACCCTGAAGTTCCTGCCCGGCCAGGAAGTGCTGGAGGTAGGCACCGCAGATTTCCCGACGCCAGACACGGCAGGGTCGTCGCCTTTGGCCACACGCATTTTTGCTGTGGAGGGCGTGACAGGGGTGTTCATGGGCTTGGATTTTGTGACCGTCACCAAGGCGGATGGCGTCGAATGGGATCACATCAAACCAGCGATCCTCGGCGCGATCATGGAGCATTACCAATCGGGGGCGAAGGCGGTTGAAGGCGAAGCCTCCTCCGGCCACGCGGAACATACCGGCGAGGACGGCGAGATTGTCGGCCAGATCAAAGAGCTGTTGGACACCCGCGTGCGCCCTGCCGTGGCCCAAGATGGCGGCGACATCACCTTCCACGGCTTTGACCGCGGCGTGGTTTACCTGCACATGCAAGGCGCCTGCGCCGGTTGCCCGTCATCCACATTGACGCTGAAAATGGGCATCGAGAACCTGCTGCGCCACTACATCCCAGAGGTGTTGGAAGTGCGTCCCGTGGCTGCATAGGCGCCGCCTGATGGCACGCGCTGCCCGGTGCTATTGCGGCACGGCCACGCTGGCCTTCACCGCTGAGCCCGTACAAACCATCTATTGCCATTGCGAGGATTGCCGTCGCTGGACCGGCGCTGCGGCGCCCGTGTTTGCGGCCTTCGCCGATGACGCAGTGTCGGGGTTGTCCGAATTGGGGCAAGGTCGCTCATTCGCTGAAGGCGTCAACCGCTGGAACTGCACAGATTGCGGCTCGCCCCTACTGGGGCGGTTTGACTATGTGCCGGGCCAATCCTGGGTGCCTCTGGGCGTGATTGAGGACGCATCGGGGCTGGAGCCCACATTCCATTGCTTCGCCGACCGCAGGCATGCGTGGGTCCCGGATGGCGGGCTTCCCGGCTCATCAGGGACCGGGCGCGATACGTTGAATGCTGCCAAAGATGGCTGATCGCGTGATCCTTGGGTTTGACACGTCGGGCCCCTATTGCAGCACCGCGGTGTTTGCAGGCGGCGACGTGATCGCCGCACGCAGCGAAGACATGGTGAAGGGGCAGGCCGAGGCCTTGATGCCCTTCATCGAAGGAACGCTTGCGGATGCTGGCCTGTCCTATGGCGACCTTACGCAAATTGGTGTCGGCGTCGGCCCCGGGAATTATACGGGCATTCGCGTCGCGGTCTCCGCCGCGCGCGGCTTGAGCCTGTCGCTGGGCATTCCTGCGACCGGCGTCACCCTGTTTGATGCGCTCACCGTCGCTGCCCCCCTTCCCATCCTTGCGACGCTGCAAGCGTCACGCAACGATGTCTATGTCAGCGAAATCCACCACAACTGGCGGTCCGAGCCGCAACAAATGGCCGTTGAGGACATTGCAACGCCCAAGGCTGGTAACTGCGTGTGCATCGGGCACCGGTCGCATGATGTGGCCGGTCATCTTGGGCTCACCGCACAAAGGGCAACCTATGCTCCCGCCTCGGCGATTGTGCGCTACGTGGCCGCGAAGAAGGATATCCCGGAAGAGCGCCCAACGCCCTATTACCTGCGCCCTGCCGATGCCGCGCCGCCGCGCGACCCGGCCCCGGTGATACTGGATTGATGGCGCTCACCCTCACGCAAATGGCGGCGCTGCACCGCCTATGCTTCACAACCCCCCGCCCTTGGTCAGAGGCGGAGTTGGCACAGTTGGTGCACGCACCCGGCGTTATTGATTTGCGCAAGAACAACGGCTTTCTGCTGGGCCGGGTCATCGCGGATGAGGCGGAATTGCTGACGCTCGCCGTGCACCCGTCTGCGCGCCGGTCCGGCGAGGGTCGCGCGCTGGTCTCTGACTTCCTCCATGCCTGCCGCGATGCGGCCTCTGTCTTTCTGGAGGTTGCTGCCGACAATGATCCGGCCATCCAGCTCTATCTCGATTTTGGCTTCGAGCAGGCCGGGCTGCGAAAATCCTACTACGGGAAAACCGACGCGATCGTCATGTCGCGAAAAATCTAGGCGTGCCGCCGGGTAACCCTCTGAAAACGCGTCGATGCCAGCCGAAACCAGACAAGAATCGGTTGCCCTCCCCGTCTTCCTGCCGCTTAATGCGGAATGATCTGAGACATATCTCTGCTCAAACAAACACCGGGGGGACGGCCCCGGACCTGCATGGGAACCAAAACCAAGCGGGCAAACAAAACATCTGGGAGACCAATAATGACCCTCATGAAATCCTTTATGGGCGCTGCCGCGACCATCGCATTGACCGCAGGCGCCGCGCTTGCCGACCCCGCGATCATCTTCGATCTGGGCGGCAAATTCGACAAATCCTTCAACGAAGCAGCTTACAACGGCGCCAAGAAATGGGCGGATGAGACCGGCGGCTCATTCAAAGAGATCGAGATGCAGTCCGAAGCTCAGCGCGAGCAGGCCCTGCGCCGCTTGTCGGAAGCTGGCTCCAACCCTGTTGTGATGACCGGCTTTGCGTTTGGCAACGTGCTGGACGAAGTGGCACCAGACTACCCTGACACGGATTTCGTGATCATCGACATGGTCGTGGACCAGCCCAACGTCACCTCGGTGGTCTTCACCGAGCATGAGGGATCCTATCTTGTGGGCTACATGGCCGCGCAGACGTCGAAAACCAACACCGTTGGCTTCATCGGCGGCATGGATATCCCGCTGATCCGTCGTTTCGCATGCGGCTACGCGCAAGGCGCGAAAGCGGCCAACCCTGACACCACGGTAATTTCCAACATGACGGGCACCACGCCTGCGGCTTGGAACGACCCGGTGAAGGGCGGCGAGCTGACCAAAGCGCAAATCAGCCAAGGCGCGGACGTTGTGTACGCAGCGGCTGGCGGCACCGGTGTTGGCGTTCTGCAAGCGGCCGCTGACGGTGGTGCGCTGTCGATCGGCGTGGACAGCAACCAAAACGGCCTGCACCCGGGCAAGGTTCTGACCTCGATGATGAAGCGCGTGGACGTGGCCGTTTATGACGCGTTCAAGCGCGGCACCGAGCAGCCTGGCGGCTTCTCGGTTCTGAACCTGGCGTCGAACGGCGTGGGCTATGCAATGGACGAAAACAACGCCGAGCTGGTCTCCGACGAGCTGAAAGGCGCTGTGGACGCGGTTGCGGCCAAGATCGTCGACGGCTCGATCACCGTGCATGACTACATGTCCGACGAAAGCTGCCCGGCTCTGTCCTTCTAAGGAGCTGAGCTGACAATCGGGACCACGCCTGAAAAGGGGCGTGGTCCCTTTCGCTTTGCGGGGGGCGCACATGGCCAATTCAATTGATACCTTTTTCGACGCTTGGGGCATGGCGGATGACGCCGCGCGCGCTACGGCAATCTCTTCTGTGTATGCCGCTGACGGCACCTATGCCGATCCGCGCAGCGACGGGATCCTGACCGGGGCAGAGACTATTGCCGCCTATGTCAATATGTTCAGCGCAAGCGCTCCGGGGTGGACCGCCAAGGTGGTTAAATCCGACGACAGCGCCGGGGTAACCCGCGCCACCGTCGCCTTTGGCGGCAAGGGCCCGGACGGCCAGGAGATGGTCCAGCATGGACAATACTTCGTTGAAACCGACGGCGCGCAGATCACCCGCATGGTTGGGTTTGTCGGCACCGGAGCACCTGAATGACCGACGTAGCGCCAGCCATTGAGCTGAAAGGCATCTCCAAGGCTTTCGGGCCGGTGCAGGCCAACAAAGACATCTCCATCCGGGTAACGCCCGGCACCATCCACGGCATCATCGGGGAGAACGGCGCGGGCAAATCCACCCTGATGTCGATCCTCTATGGCTTCTACAAGGCCGATGCGGGTGAGGTGTTCATCTCCGGCCAGAAAACCGCGATACCTGATAGCCAGGCCGCCATTGCCGCAGGCATCGGGATGGTGTTCCAGCACTTCAAGTTGGTGGAAAACTTCACCGTGCTGGAAAACGTGGTTCTCGGGGCGGAAAGCGGCGCGCTGCTTGGCCCCTCGCTGGCGCAGGCCCGCAAAGAGCTGACCCAGCTGGCCGCAAATTACGAATTGAACGTCGACCCTGACGCGCTGATCGAAAATATCGGTGTCGGTATGCAGCAGCGTGTGGAAATCCTCAAAGCGCTCTACCGCCAAGCCGACATCCTGATCCTTGACGAGCCGACGGGCGTGCTGACCCCCGCCGAGGCCGACCACCTGTTCCGCATCCTTGAAGGGCTGAAGGCGCAGGGCAAAACGATCATCCTGATCACCCACAAGCTGCGCGAGATCATGGAGGTGACCGACACCGTGTCGGTCATGCGGCGCGGCGAGATGACGGCGACCGTCAAGACGTCCGAGACCTCGCCGCCGGAACTGGCAGAGCTGATGGTCGGCCGCAAAGTGCTGCTGCGCGTCGACAAAACCCCGGCCCAGCCCAAAGACATGGTATTGGACGTGCAAAACCTCGAAGTCACTGATGGCAAAGGGGTAAAGCGGCTCAAAGGTGTGTCGCTCAACGTCCGTGCCGGCGAAATTTTGGGCATCGCGGGTGTTGCTGGAAACGGCCAGTCGGAACTGCTGGAGGTGCTGGGTGGCATCCAAACTGCGACCGGCACAATCACCGTGAATGGGCAGGAAATCGACCTGACCGGCAAGCAATCCGACGGGCGCTCCCGCCGGGCGCGCGGCATCGCACATGTGCCCGAAGACCGGCAGCGAGAGGGCCTGATCATGGACTTCCGCGCCTGGGAAAACGTGGCCTTCGGCTACCACCATGAGGAGGAGTACAACTCCGGCATGCTCATGGATCAGGCCGCCATCAAGGCAGACGCCGCGGGCAAGTTTGAACGCTTCGATGTGCGGCCTGACAATCCGCTGTTGGAGGCAAAGAACTTTTCCGGCGGCAACCAGCAAAAGATTGTTCTGGCGCGCGAGATTGAACGCAACCCTGACCTGCTGCTGGTGGGCCAACCCACTCGCGGGGTCGACATCGGCGCAATTGAGTTCATCCACCAACGCATCGTGGAGCTGCGCGACGCGGGCAAGGCGATCTTGCTTGTCTCGGTCGAGCTGGAGGAAATCCTGTCGCTGTCAGACCGCATCGCCGTGATCTTTGACGGGCAAATCATGGGCGAGCGCCTCCCATCCGAGACCGACGAGAAAGAGCTTGGATTGATGATGGCCGGCATGTCTGGCCTAGAAAAGAAGGCGTCCTGATATGCAAGCAATGCCAAAATGGGCAGATCTGGTGTTGGTGCCGGTTGTAGGCCTGATCATGGCCTTCATCTGCTCGGGTCTGATGATCGTTGTCACCGGCCATGACCCCGTGGAAGCGGTGACCTTGATGGTGCAAGGCTCTGTTGGGTCAACCTACGCGTGGGGCTTTACGCTCTATTACGCGACCAACTTCATCTTCACCGGGCTCGCTGTGGCCGTCGCATTCCATGCCGCGATGTTCAACATCGGTGGCGAGGGGCAAGCGGCCCTTGGCGGATTGGGCGTCGCGCTGGTCTGCCTCTTCATCCCCTGGCCGCATTGGACCCTCGCGCTTCTGGGCGCAACAATGGCGGGCGCGGCGTTTGGCGCGCTTTGGGCCACCCTGCCCGCATGGTTGCAGGCCCGGCGCGGCAGCCACATCGTGATCACCACAATCATGTTCAACTTCATCGCCGCCGCGCTTTTGAACTACGTGCTGGTCAACGTGCTGCGCCCTGCCGGCGCGATGGATCCGGCCACGGCGAAATTCCCGGAGCCCACCCATTTGCCGCTGCTCAGCGACTGGCTGAACGCGGTCGGCATCCCGTTTGCGGCCCGCACGCCGGCCAATGTGACCTTGCTCATAGCGCTTCTGGCCTGTGTCTTCGTCTACCTTCTGATCTGGCGCAGCAAGCTGGGGTTCGAAATCCGGTCGCTCGGCAAGTCGGAGTCCGCGGCGGTCTATGCAGGCATTTCGCCCGCAAAGATCATCATGATCTCCATGATGATCTCGGGCGGGCTGGCAGGGCTCATGGCCATCAACAACGTGATGGGCGAGGCTGAACGGCTGGTCCTGAACTCGGTCGAGGGCGCGGGGTTCATCGGCATTGCGGTCGCGCTTATGGGCCGGTCTCACCCGATTGGCATTGTCTTCGCCGCGCTGCTCTTTGGCGCGCTTTATCAAGGCGGCGCCGAGCTTGGCCTTTGGACCCAAATCCCGCGCGAGCTGGTGGTCGTCATTCAGGCGCTGGTCATCTTGTTCACGGGTGCGTTGGACCAGATGATCCGCATGGCGGTGCAGCGGTTGTTCTTCTCCAAACGCAAGGCGGGGGCGTAACACATGGACTTTCTGACAATCCTGCAAATCCTCGACTCAACCGTGCGGCTTGCAACCCCGCTGCTGCTGGCTTGCCTGGCAGGTCTCTATTCGGAACGAGGCGGCATCTTCGACATCGGCCTCGAAGGCAAGATGCTCGCGGCGGCATTTGCCTCCGCCGCCGTGGCGTTTTTGACCGGCTCCGTCTGGATAGGCCTGCTCGCTGGCATCGGTGCGTCGGTCATGCTGTCCATATTGCATGGCCTCGCCTCCATCACATTCCGCGGCAATCAGCTGATCTCGGGTGTTGCAATCAACTTCTTGGCCTCCGGTCTCACCGTCGTTGTCGGGCTATCAATTTTCCGCTTGGGGGGACGCACACCTGCGCTCACTGACGGCGCAAGGTTTGAAAGCGTGTCGCTGCCATTCTCCGGATTGCTTGGCGACGTGCCGCTTTTCGGCCCCATCTATGTGGAGCTTCTGTCCGGCCACACCATGCTGGTTTACGTGGCCATGCTCTGCGTGCCGCTCAGCTGGTTCGTGCTGTTTCGCACCCGGTTCGGGCTGCGGTTGCGCGCCGTGGGGGAGAACCCGGCCGCGGTCGACACGGCCGGTATCTCGGTCATCCGGCTGCGCTACACGGCGGTCATCATCTGTGGGGTCCTCTGCGGCATTGCGGGGGCCTATCTGGCCACCGGGCTTGCGGCTGGCTTCGTCAAGGAAATGAGCGCCGGCCGCGGCTTCATCGCGCTTGCCGCGCTGATCTTTGCCAAATGGCGGCCGGTACAGGCGCTGGGGGCGACACTGCTGTTCGGCCTCCTCGAGGCGATCTCGAACCGCTACCCCAACATCGATATCCCGGCCTCCATGCTGATCATCATCCTGGTGCTGCTCGCCGCGGGGCTGCTGTACGCGGGGCGCAAGTCCCGTCTGGATCTGGCGGTGTTGGGCGGGTTGGCTGCCCTGCTGATCGGGGCGGCGGTCTCGGTCTTTGTGTCATCCGGTCTGTCGGGGACGGCAACATTGCCCAGCCAATTCATGCAGGCGCTGCCCTATATACTGACGGTGGTGATTCTCGCGGGGTTCGTTGGCAAGGCGGTTCCTCCGCGCGCCGGTGGGCAACCCTACGTCAAAGAGCGCTAAGCTCGGTCCCAGTTTTCGTCAACGCTGCGCTGCAGCAAGTATTTGCGGCTGGACCTATCAATTGGCATTGCCCTGACCATCTGGACGGGTCTAAGGGAGGCATATGCAAATCTACCTGCCCATAGCCGAGGTCTCGGTCAACGCGTTCCTGTTGCTGGGGCTGGGCGGGCTTGTGGGCATCTTGTCCGGCATGTTTGGCGTCGGCGGCGGCTTCCTGATGACGCCGCTGTTGTTCTTCATCGGCATTCCCCCCGCCGTGGCCGTGGCGACCGAGGCGAACCAGATCGTGGCGTCCTCATTCTCCGGTGTGCTGGCGCATCTCAGGCGGAAGTCGGTGGATCTCCGAATGGGCACGGTCCTCCTGATCGGAGGGCTGGTTGGCGCGGCCCTCGGGGTCCAGTTGTTCGCCGCCCTGCGCGAGATGGGCCAGGTCGATCTGCTGGTGAAGCTTTGCTACGTGGTTTTTCTGGGCATTATCGGCGGGTTGATGTTCTTCGAAAGCCTTAAGGCCATTCGCCGCGCCAAGGGCGCGCATACGGTGCCCGCCCGCAAAAAACACGGGTTGGTCCACGCGTTGCCGCTCAAAATGAAATTCCGCACCTCGGGGCTGTATATCTCTGTCATCCCGCCGGTGCTGGTCGGCGTCTTTGTGGGCATTCTGGCGGCCATTATGGGCGTCGGCGGCGGCTTCATTATGGTGCCTGCGATGATCTACTTGCTGGGCATGCCCACCAAGGTGGTGGTTGGTACATCGCTGTTCCAGATCATCTTTGTGACCGGCTTCACCACGCTGATGCATGCGACCACAAACTACACGGTCGACATGGCTTTGGCGGTGCTGCTGCTGGTCGGTGGCGTGATCGGCGCGCAAATCGGCACCCGCATCGGCGCGCGGCTGAAGGCGGAGCAACTTCGCATCCTGCTGTCGATCATGGTGCTGGCGGTCTGCTTCAAGCTGGCGCTTGATCTGCTGATCATGCCGTCCGAGCTGTACTCCATCGGCGCGGCGGGGTCGCACTGATGCGCGCGCTGCTGGCCTCCCTGCTGATCTTGATCACCGCCGCCGCGGCGCAGGCCGAAAAGGTGGTTGCCGATCTGTCTCTGCGCGACGTAGAGATCAACGCCAATTTCGACGGGTCTGACATCCTGATTTACGGCGCGATCAAAGGTGCCAAAGAAGACTCCGGCCTTGCCCCGCTCGACGTGATCATCGCCATATCCGGCCCTGCTGGCCCGGTGACCGTCCGCAAGAAAGACCGCCGCTTTGGCATCTGGGTCAACACGGAATCCATCGAGGTGGATCGCGCACCCAGCTTCTACGCCGTCGCCTCGACCGGGAAACTGGAGGACACGCTGTCGTATAATGACGACGTGAGGTTTCAGGTCTCGATCCCGCGCGCGATCTACTCGGTCGGCGCCCCTGCCGAGATCGAGGACCCCGCCAGCTTTTCCGAGGCGTTGATCCGTATCCGGAAGGGCAACAACCTCTATCAACAGCTCGACAACACGGTGCAGCTGTTCGACCAGACGCTGTTTTCAACGACCATCGACATGCCCGCCAATCTGGTCGAGGGCACCTACCCCACCCGCATTTTTCTAACCCGGGAGGGCGAGGTCGTGGCCCGTCTGGCCACCTTTATCGACGTGCGCAAAGTGGGTTTGGAACGTTGGATATATGATCTGGCGCATAACCAGCCGCTGATCTACGGCATCCTGTCTTTGGTGATCGCGATCACTGCGGGCTGGTTGGCATCGGCCTTCTTCCGCTATCTTCGGTTCTGAGCGTAAAAATTTTCGACGAAAAATTTTACGCCCCCGGCTCCGGTTCCGCCTCCAAGGTGAGCGGTGCGGGCGCAACCGTGCTGAGATCACTGGTGTCCAGAGCGGCCGTCGGCCGCGACAAGCGGTTGCGGGTGATCCACAACAGCCGGTTCTCCGCCCGCGTGATGGCGACATAGGCCAGACGTTTCCAGACAGGTTGCCCAGCCTCCGACCGGCCAGAGCGCGCGGCGGCGTAAAGATCGGGGGCAAAGACCTGCACCGTGTCCCATTGAGAGCCTTGCGCTTTGTGAATGGTCACCGCCGCCCCATGCAGAAACGCGGCCCCCATGCGGGCGGCGAAGGGGATGAACGGCTCTTCCTCATCGGGCGCTTCGATTTTGATGATCGAGGCGGCGGAGACCTGCGGGTCCTCCGCCCCCATGACATGCAGCCGCGAAAAACCGGGCTTCTTGCCCGGCCCCATATAGACAACCTGCGCGCCTTTCACGAGGCCGCGCGCCTCCAGATCAATGCGCTTCTTGCGGTGCTTTGCTGGCAGCTCGATCCCGTCGCAAATCAACGGCTCGCCGGGTAGCAGCGTGTCCACCGTCGCGCCGTATGCCCCGCGCCACGCCTGGATCAGCCGGATGCGCGTCGCATTGCGCCAAACCAGCACTGGGGAGCGTGCCATCAGGTCGGCCTCCACCCGTTCGGCGTAAACCACGCGGTCGTCTTTCAGCGACGCCTCGCGGACCAGTTTTTCGAATTGGCCAAAATCGACCGACGGGTCGGCAAGCGCATGCGCCAGATCTAGGATCGGGTTGTCAGCGTCCTGCCGGTGCACGCGGCTCAGCTCCAGCCGCCGCCCATCTTTCAACGTGTCGAACACCATGTCGCCATTGCTGCCCACCGGGGCCAACTGCGCGGGGTCGCCGAACAAAACCAGCGTTGGAAAAATCTCGCGTAGGTCCTCGAACTGCTTCTCATCCAGCATCGAGCTTTCGTCAACGAACCCGATATCCAGCGGGTCCTCCCGCCGCTTCCAGCCCTGAATGAAGTCAGACCCACGCAAACCCGCCGCGGCCAAGGCGCCGGGGATGGATTTATGCGCGTCGTAAAACGCCTTCGCCCGGTCGAGCGCGGCATCCGCCAGCCCCTCGACCTCGGGCCTGTCGCCTTGGCCTGCCAGCCAGTCGGCAATCAGCTCGTAATCGGGGTCATAGAGCGGCGTGTAAAGAATGCGGTGAATGGTGGTGGCCGGCACGCCGCGGTTGCGCAGCACGCTGGCCGCCTTGTTGGTCGGCGCCAGCACCGCCAGCGTGCGGCGGTCCTTGCGGGCCTTGCCCTCATAGTCGCCCGACACCAGATCGACGCCTGACGCGGTGACCGCGTTCACCAATTCTGACAGCAGCAGCGTCTTGCCCGACCCCGCCTTGCCGACAATCGCCATCACCTGGTCACGGTCTTCCTGCAACGGCATCGTGTCGCCCGAGGTGATGTCCACGCCCGCCCGCCCAAGCAGGTCGGCGACGGCGTCATACGCCTCCGCCTGATCGTCCGAATAGGTAATTTGCGCGGGCGTTGACATGGGCCGAACCCTACCCCCGCGCGGGCCCCGCCGCCAGTGGTTTTGCGCCTTACGCGGCCAGCGAAATCGCGCCGCCGAAGGCGCGGCCAAACCAAAGCTGCGACAGGTCACGGCTGACGCCAGCGGCAGCGCACATCTTCCCCAGAATGGCGTCGTCAAACGCCCAAAGCCCCGCGCTGATGGCCTCACGCCCTTTGCCCTCGGTGCCCAGAATATCCGGCTCCCATCCCAGCTTGCGGTAGATGCGCACCATCCGCGCGTCAAAGACGCCAATGGAATGGCTCAGGCCAAACCCCACGCCCAATTGCGCCCCTGCCATCATCAGAAGCGCGGCAATCCGCCCGCCATCCGCTGCATCAGGCGAAACGCAGAACCGCGTCGTCTCCCACACTGTGGGGGCGCAAATTTCGCCGCCCGCAAGATGGGAGAAATGGTCGTTCACCATCGTGTCGCCGGTCGTCGGCAGAAACCGCATCGATCCGCCGTGCTTACCGCCGTCATCCCAGATCACATAAAGCGGGTTCAGCGGGTCATATTGGTCATGTTCAAACCCGTTCGCATCGACCGTGACCTCCCATTTCAGGCGGTCATGAAACTGTGTCGCGCGGTCACGCAGCATGGTGGATTTCAAGGTGGGGTAGGCATTCAGGTCGTCTCCGTAGATGTAGCGGATCATTGCGGGCTCCTCTGTCCAGATCAGGACAAGAGGGGTCGCATGTCATGGGTAACGGGCCATTAACCATGAGTTCGCACTATGGGCGATATCGGCAACGGGGCCGGTCGGCCGGTCAAGGATTTGTCGGAGGAGGAAATGGTCGTCAGGGGCGTCGACTTAGACGACAATCAGCCCGTAGGTGACGGCCATTGCGACGGCATGCACCGTGTTGGAGGCGCCAAGCTTGAACCGCGCACTCTCGATGTAAACGCGCAAGGTGTTTTCCGAAATTTGCAGCGCCTCGGCCACACCGGCGCGGTTATGGCCCAAGGCCAACAAGGTCAGCGTGTCTTTCTCGCGGGGGCTTAACGCGCGCACGGGACCCTGGCTCGGGCCGCCCTCGATCTCCAGCGCTTTTTCGTTGAGGTAATGGGCGATAAGGATCAGGTCGCCGACCCGCTCGTCCGTATATTTGGCCCAAGCCTCGTCCGTGTCTTTCTGGTTCGCTGAAAACAGCGCAAACTGTCCGGACGGGCCGCGGATGGGGATGGAAAAGCCCTGATTTCCAAGGCCCGCGTCGACCGCCTCGCCCATGAAGTCGCGGCTGGCCTTGTTCGACCAATCCAGCGCCTTCCAGTCAATCGGGGTGAAACATTTGTAGCAGCCCTGGACCACTGGATCGATCCGTTCGTAACCCTTGTCGATGTAGCGTTCGACCCAGTCGGGCGCGTAAGTCAGAGCGGCGTATTGCCCGCCGCTGGCGTTCACCGAGTGGTATACGAGATTTTCAATGTCGTAGACGTCCCGGAGGCCTTCAACGAAGGTCTGTAACTCTTCAAGCGTTTTCGCTTGTGAAAGTGCTTCTTGCATGTCCACGAGCTTGTTCAAACTCACCTACCCTCATTTGCTCGGGCGTGTGGTGTGCGGATAGCTCACGGGCAGCCAGAGCAATCGTATCATCAAGCCGGTCTGCAAGCTTCCCCATGGAATTGGTCGCTGAAAATTTCTGCAGATCTGTTAGTACGTCGATAATCCAATCATTCGTCATGCCAGTGTCCCTCTGAACAGTTAATGTATGGTTAACGACAGTCTATCAGCCAAATGTTGCCGAAAGGTATTCGCAGTTTTCACTTCACCATAAATGGCGAGGTCGCGATTTCTAACATGTTGAAATGAGGGACCCACCGCGTTGGGCGCAAAAGAAAGCCCCGCAAATCAGGTGATTCGCGGGGCACGTTACGTCGAGGTCAACAGGCAGGACGCCTTTAGCTGCGGCTGGCCTCCAATGTGTCCTCAAATGTGGACAAACCGGTGCGCGGGGCCGTGACCAGCACCGCCATGTTGCCGGGCTTATGCTCGTTGCGCAGCATTTTGGTGTGGGCCTGCGGGATTTCGTTCCATGGGAACACTTCCGACATGCACGGGTCCAAACGGCGCTCCACCATCAGTTGGTTGGCGGCGGACGCTTGCTTGAGATGCGCGAAGTGCGACCCCTGCACCCGCTTCTGGTGCATCCACAGATAGCGCGCGTCCATCGTCAGGTTGTAGCCCGTGGTGCCCGCGCAAATGACGACCATGCCGCCCTTTTTGCAGACGAACACCGACGCCGCCATGGTGCTTTCGCCCGGATGCTCGAACACCATATCCACGTTGTTGCCCTTGCCGGTGATGTCCCAGATGGCCTTGCCGAACTTGCGGACCTCGCCGAACCATTCCTTGTACTCGGGCGAGTTCACCGTGGGCATCTGCCCCCAGCAGTTGAAATCCTTGCGGTTCAGCACGCCCTTGGCGCCCAGCCCCATGACAAAGTCACGCTTGCTTTCATCCGAGATCACGCCAATCGCATTCGCGCCGGCCGTGTTCGCCAGTTGGATCGCGTAAGAGCCCAGACCGCCAGACGCGCCCCAGACCAGAACGTTCTGCCCCGGCTTCAGCTCATGCGGGTGGTGGCCGAACAGCATGCGGTATGCAGTCGCCAAGGTCAGCGTGTAACACGCGCTTTCTTCCCACGACAGGTGCTGCGGGCGTGGCATCAGCTGCTGGCTCTGCACCGTGGTAAACTGCGCGAATGACCCGTCGGGCGTCTCGTAGCCCCAAATCCGCTGCGAGTTGGAAAACATCGGGTCGCCGCCGTTGCAGTGCTCGTCGTCGCCGTCATCCTGGTTGCAGTGGATCACCACCTCGTCGCCAACCTTCCAGCGGGTGACCTTGTCGCCCACGGCCCAGACGATGCCAGACGCATCAGAACCGGCGATGTGGTAGGGCTCGCCATGTACGTCAAACGGGCTCAGCGGCACGCCGAGGCCCGCCCAGACGCCGTTGTAGTTGACCCCGGCGGCCATCACCAGAACGACAACCTCGTGGCTGTCGGGCTGTTTGACGTCAACGACCTCGGACAGGAAGGCCTGCTCAGGCTCGCCATGGCGCTCGCGGCGGATCGCCCAGGCGTACATCTGCTTTGGCACATGACCCAACGGAGGGATTTCGCCGACCTCATAGAGGTCCTTCACGGGGGCATCATATTCCATAACGGGGTCTCGCACATCTAAGGCCATGGCCGGGGTTCCTCATTCTTTCATGCTGCCGCGCAGAATCAAATGCTGCGCCGCCAATAAGGACGGTCTACAAAGGCAAAAGTAAGATTACAACCCTTTTGGGTTTATTTTTGTAATTTTATGTCGCCGGCCTGTTTCGGCCGAAAATGCGCGATAGAGCCCGCATAGTATGGCATCAGCTCTGCATATTTGCCGGTCAGCTTCAGCACATCACCGTCGATCAACAGCATGCCCCGGGCCTCCAGCAGGCGCAGCGCGGCGTCCAACCCCTTCTCGGCCCCCGATTGCGGCAAGCACAGGTTGATGCGCTTTTCGGTCATCGCCGCGACCTCCAGCTCAAACAGTTCGGTCAGCTTGGCCCGCGACATCTGCCCGCCGGCTTCCTGCATATGCCAGGCGATCAGCGGCACCGGCAGCACCGGCACCGAGGACGCCACCCGCCCCATAAGCGCTTTGCCCAGGTCTTGCGCCACGTCGTCATGTTGCTCACTCAAGAAGTCACGCAACGACAGCGGCGAGCCATAGGCCACGGCGGCGAAGCCCAAGCGGTGGAACTTGCCAGTGACACGCTGCCAGATATGGCGGCCCACGTAGCGGAACACGGTGGAGATGCGGAACTTGAAACGGGATCGGTTATCCCCGGCCGCAGCCACCAGAACGCGGTCCTCCAGCACCCGGTCGTAATTCAATCCAATGGGGACGAACACAACGTCACGCGACTTTTCCGGATCGAACCCGTCGATGATGTAGCTGATCAGCCCCAGCTTCGGGTCCCCCAGCTCGCCTGTGCGCGACAGCCCGCCTTCGGGGAACACGGCCTGCGCCACGCCTTCCTTGGTCGACAGCTGCACATACCGCGCCAGCACGCGCCTGTACAAAGGGTTCAACGATTTGCGGCGGATGAAATACCCGCCCATCATCTTGATCAACGGCCGCAGCGGCCAGCCCCGGGCCCATTCCCCCACCGCATAGGACAGCGAAGTGTCCTTCGCCGCCAGATAGGTCACCAGCACGTAATCCATGTTGGAGCGGTGGTTGATGATGTAGACCACCGTCGCCTCCGGATCGATTGCCTCGATCTCGTGCTTGTTCTGACGCACGACGCGGACGCGGTACAGCCCGCGCGACAGCCACTTGGCCAGCTTGGTGCCCCAGCCAAAATAAATGGTGGCGCTGAAGGATGGTACAATCTCGCGGGCGTAACGCTCTGCCGTCTCGAACGCCACGTTGTCGGGGATGCCCTGCTTGTCAGCATAGTCATTGACTGCACGGATGACGTCGGGGTCGTAGAGCACGTTTTGGATCATGTCGTGGCGCCGCGCCAGCTTGAAGGGCTGGATCGGGCGCTTCAGGTTCTCGTTCAGCCGCGCCACCACCCGCTCCGCGCGGCGCCGGAAGAACCAGCGCACCGACGGAAACAGCAGATGCGACGCCGCCGTGACCGCCGCCAAAAGCCCCATCAGGATCAGTGCCCAGACGGGCAGTTCTACGGTCTGCAACATGCCATGACGTTGGCAGGGAACGGCGGCGGGGTAAATGGGGCTGCGCATTCCGGCCGCCGTTGTTTTCCGCAAGCCACAACCCCATCTTTGGGGGTATGGCACCCGTCACCATCTCCGCAGGCTTTGCCGAGCATCACCGCAGCGAGGCCACCCGGCTATTCTGGCAGGCCTTCAAGGCCAAGCTGAACCCCGTCATGGGGCCAGAGGCGAAGGCGCAGCGCTTCCTCGCGCGCGTGGCCGACCCGTCGCATGCCATCAGCGCGACGGCCCTTGACGGCACGTTGCTTGGCATCGCCGGTTACAAAACCGCGCAGGGCGCGTTCATCGGCGGCGACTGGGCGGACCTGACTGCGGTCTACGGCACCCTCGGCGCGCTGTGGCGCGCGCCTCTGCTATCCATCCTCGAACGCAACCTTGCGGACGATGTGTTGCTGATGGACGGCATCTTCGTGACCGAGGCCGCCCGCGGCCAAGGCGTCGGCACCCGACTGCTCAACGCCATAAAGGCGGAGGCCGCCTCGCGCGGGCTGTCCCAAACCCGCCTCGACGTGATCGACACCAACCCCCGCGCCCGCGCGCTCTATGAACGCGAGGGGTTTGTCGCAGGTGAACGGCACGACCTTGGCCCGCTGCGCCTCCTGTTCGGCTTTCGCCATGCGACGACGATGATCCATAAGCAGGCCTAAAGGCTCCGAAATTTCTGCATTGCAGCGAATTGACATTGGTATAAAATTCCCCGTATCTACACTCACACGCAAGAAAGTTACCCGACCCGATTCACCGGAGGCCTTATGACCGAGACCAAAAAAGATCGCCCATGGCTGTTTCGGACCTATGCGGGCCACTCCACTGCCAAGGCGTCAAACGCTTTGTACAAGGGCAACCTCGCTAAGGGGCAAACCGGTCTCTCCGTTGCTTTCGACCTGCCCACCCAGACCGGATATGACAGCGACCATGAACTCTCACGCGGCGAGGTCGGCAAGGTCGGCGTCCCCGTGGCGCATTTGGGCGACATGCGCACGCTATTCAGTGAAATCCCGCTCGATCAGATGAACACGTCGATGACGATCAACGCGACCGCGCCTTGGCTCTTGTCGCTCTACATCGCCGTGGCGGAGGAACAGGGCGCGGAAGTCTCCGCCCTGCAGGGCACCGTGCAAAACGACATCATCAAGGAATACCTGTCGCGCGGAACGTATATTTGCCCGCCGCAGCCCTCCTTGCGCATGATCACCGACGTCGCCGCCTACACGCGCGAGCACCTGCCCAAATGGAACCCGATGAACGTCTGTTCCTACCATTTGCAGGAGGCGGGCGCGACGCCGGAACAGGAACTGGCCTTCGCTTTGGCCACGGCAACGGCCGTGCTGGACGACCTACAAAACAAAGTCCCGGCAGAGCATTTCCCCGCCATGGTCGGCCGCATCTCCTTCTTCGTGAACGCGGGCATCCGGTTCGTGACCGAGATGTGCAAAATGCGCGCCTTCGTGGACCTGTGGGACGAGATCACCCGCGAGCGTTATGGCGTCGAGGACCCCAAATTCCGCCGCTTCCGCTACGGGGTGCAAGTCAACTCCCTCGGGCTGACCGAGCAGCAGCCCGAAAACAACGTCTACCGCATCCTTATCGAGATGCTGGCCGTGACACTCTCGAAAAACGCCCGCGCCCGCGCGGTGCAGCTGCCCGCCTGGAACGAGGCCCTCGGCCTGCCCCGCCCATGGGACCAGCAATGGTCGCTCAGGATGCAGCAGATCATGGCGTTCGAAACCGACCTGTTGGAATATGACGACCTGTTCGACGGCAACCCAGCCGTGGACCGCAAGGTCGAGGCCCTGAAAGAAGGCGCCCGCGCGGAACTGGCCACCATCGACGCCATGGGCGGGGCCAATGAGGCCATCGAATACATGAAATCCCGGCTGGTGGAGGCGAACGCCAACCGCATCACCGGCATCGAGGGCGGCGACACCACCGTGGTTGGCGTCAACAAGTTCCAGCAGCATGAAGAAAGCCCGCTCACCGCAGGCGACGAGGCCATAATGGTCGCCGACAAGGACGCTGAAGCCGACCAGATCAACCGCCTCAACCAATGGAAAGCCGACCGCGACGACGCCAAGGTGCAAGACGCGTTGAAAGCGTTGCGGGAGGCGGCCCAGTCTGGCGCCAACATTATGCCCGCCTCCATTCAGGCCGCCAAGGTAGGTGTCACCACCGGCGAATGGGGCGACATGATCCGCACGGCCTTCGGGCAGTATCGCGGCCCAACTGGTGTCTCGCGCAATCCGTCTAACCGCACCGAAGGGCTCGACGAGATCCGGCAACGCGTCGACGCGGTTTCCGACAAGCTGGGCCGCCGCCTGAAATTCCTCGTCGGCAAACCGGGGCTCGACGGCCATTCCAACGGCGCCGAACAAATCGCCGCCCGCGCCCGCGACTGCGGCATGGACATCACCTATGAGGGCATCCGCCTGACCCCTGACGAAATCGTCGCCGCCGCCCAAAAGGACGAGGCCCATGTCGTCGGCCTATCCATCCTGTCGGGCTCCCACATCCCGCTGATCCGCGACCTGATGGCCAAGATGAATGTCGCAGGCCTCGGACACATCCCGGTCGTTGTCGGCGGCATCATCCCCGAGGAAGACGCCAACCGCCTGCGCGCCATGGGCGTCAGCAAGGTCTACACCCCCAAGGATTTCGAGCTGAACGTGATCATGAATGATCTGGTGACGCTGGTGGATCCGCAAGGCATCGCGGCGGAGTAATCACTTGGGGACGATGCTACCGACCAGCGTATCAGCTCCAGCATCAACGTCCGTTAATTGAAAGAAAAGCGACTGGTCGGACTTTAATGGTATACTTTCGCCAATCCAGACAAGGTCGCTTCCACCACCTGATGCGTGAACTTCGATGCTGCCAGATCCGTATGACCCCACAGTTATTGCCGGAACGCCGTTCAAACAAACAACGGCCCCGCTCTCAAATGTGACCCCAACAATGGGACGGCCAATGTCTGCCTCAAAACACACATTCTTTTTCGCAAGTGATGGAGCAGGGGCTGCAACACCTTGCCCGACGGAGACACCAGACTCGGTTTGAGATTGCGATACAGTTGGATTGCTCTTCAGCAAGGCAAGTAATTCGGACGGGTTCAGGTTTTTGCCCGCCGGACCCGCAGGCCCTTGTTTGCCCGGGGCGCCAGCCTGACCTGCCGGTCCAATCGCCCCCATCTGACCTGCGGGACCCTGTGGCCCGGTAGGCCCCGGTGGTCCGGTCTCACCAGCTGGCCCGCGCTCACCAATTTGCCCTCTACGACCGGCTGGTCCGCGGATAATATCGCGATATTGCTGTGCGAGCACGGCTGCGACCTCGTCAGGTGTGACGAAGCCAAGCCCGGAGCCAGAACTCGACTTTACGCTTTCCAGTTCAATCTCCAGCTTCGCAATCTGCGCCTCCAGCGCGGCAATGCGGTTCGCCTCCGGTTGGCTTTGCAGCAAGGTGCGGCCCTGATCCTCGACCACGCTTTCCAAAGCCTCAATGCGGGCGGCCACCTGCCCCACGTTGGTTTTCAGCTCCGAGGCCTGCACGGCCTCGGCAATCCGCTTCTCAACCGCGTCCTCGGTCAGCACGGCGTCGTTGAAACGGGCCTGCTCGGACACGCTCATCCAACCCACGCCAATGGTCGCCAACGCACCAAGAACCCCGGCGCCAAGCGGGACAAGATAGTTTTTCACAACGCTCATAACAGCACAGGTCCTTCACATCCTCGGCCCTCAGACTATCCGTCACACAACAATTGTCTAGCCGGTCTGCGCGCGGGTCCGTTGCCTTGGTCTACACCCCCAAGGATTTCGAGCTGAACGTGATCATGAATGATCTGGTGACGCTGGTGGACCCCGCAGGCATCGCGGCGGAGTAACGCCGCCCCGCCAACGACACGGCGACGGATCGCCAATTCTGTGCTACAATGCGGCGCGGCCCTATTTTGGCCGTGCAAGACGACATTTGAACCACTCCTATTTTAGAACCATTGGTGATCATTATGCACAAAGACCTCCCCATCCATCCGCCCGGACTAGCCCCACACGACCGGAGGGGCCGGCCATGAAGTTCACAATCATGCCTGACCCGACGCCGGGCCATTTCTACCGCGCCCAGAACAATGACACGGTGCTGGGCCTGACGGGGCGCGCCTACGGGGTGCGCTCCGGCTCCACCCGCATGCGGCTGTCGCAGCTGCTGGTTTCCCACCCGCATAACTGGCGCATTCGCAGGCCGCCGAAAAACAAGTTCGAACGGCAGTTCTATCCGCAAGGTCTGATCCGGCTGGCACGCCGGTTCCCCTGTGCGGACAGGGCCTACGAGGCTGATCCTTGGGACCCGCTCTCCGGCGGCAGCTGCAGACCCCTGATGTATATCCCGCCCAAAACCGATGTCTGGTTCAAGCCGCCGGTCGAGGTGGTGCAGCGGGCCAGCCTGCTGTGCTGGGCCGCGGCGCTGACCAGCCTGTCGCTGTCGCGCGATCTGAACCTGGCCTTCCCTGATCAGATCGATCTGGCGTCGCATTTCTTAGGCGAACGGATCACCGTGGGTCGTCCCGGGCGCGGCAGCGTCCGCAGGCGTCTGGTGATGCGCAGCAATCTTGGGTTGCGCCTGTGGCCCCGCCAAGAACTGAAGGCCGACCCGCCCGCACACGCGTTCACCAAGGGCGAGATGACGGCGACGTTTATGGCGCGGGCCTTCGGGCTGAACATCAACAGCTATTTCGGCGACCTCAAGCCTGACCCGGTCAACAAAAAGCGCGACAAGAAGCTGACCATCGGGGAAATCCAACGGCTCCTCAAAGCCGCAGACAACCCGATCATCATGTTCCGCGCGCTGGGCGAGGACACCAAAACGCCCGGGCATGTGTCGGTCGTGTTCGGCGCGTCAGAGGAGGATGACCACTACCTCGAGATGGACCCGTTCACCACGTCCAACAGCGGCTCGGTCTTCGGCACAGAGGACACGATCACGCTGCGTGACGGGCGTCATTTGACGGGTGATATCGTCGGCCATGACGCGCGGGAGATTTACGTGCTGCACTAAAGCCGGAAAGGGCGCGCGCGCTGGTCGGGCCTATTGCGATGCGGGCTCTTTGAGCAGGTCCCGATCATAGGCGGATTGCACATCCTCGGGCACCACCGGCACCAGATAGGCGTAGGGAACCGGTGGCTCAAACTCGCCCAACGGGCGGATGAACAGCCCGCTCCCGGGGGTGTAGCTACTGATGAAATGTGTTCCCAACACGTCTTTTGGCGCTGCTTTGCCGTCCGGATGCTCGTATCTCCAAAGGCCTCGGTAGCGCAGTGTTACATCAAAATATTCTCCCTCAAAGATGCCAACCCGGTCCGTGGGTTTCAGATACACCCATCCATACCGGTCGACCCCACCAATAATTGTGTAGTCCTGCGGGATTGTCAGCTCCCAGCCCTGTTCCACAGCGGCAATGTCGTCGGGGAAGGGCTCGTTGGTTTTCCAATCGGGGTCGGGTTTTGCTTGGTTTTCGGTCACGATTTGAACTCCCGGTTGTGATGTGAGGCCAAAATAGCCAAGGGCCACAGCCCCCAATAGGATGATGACGATGGCCAGCCGGCGCGTCATCGCGATTTCAGCCCAGCAGGGTACTCAAAATCGCTGGCCACCGTGCCGCCGCTGCTGGCGTTGAAGGCGCGGTAGGTACGTTGAAGGTAGCGCGCCTGGCGGGACGGCAATTCGATACCGTTTCCGGGCGGGGTGTCCATCGCAGAACCTGTAATCGTTCGCAGCCTTATTTCCAAATCCTCTGCAGAGGATACGTTCGCGGAAACGCCTCCCGCTCGCGCCACTTCAAGCGAAAAGGTAAAACAATGATTTCCCTTAATATCGTAAGCCGCCGCCCGTTTAGCGGTAATTTCAGTTATCCGTTGCTCCGCAAAGTCTTTCATCGCATCGTAAGCGCCATTCGCAAGTTTGATGTACACACCCTCAAAGCCATAGGGGCCTCCATTCGTTCGGGTTAGTTTGTCAACCAGAGCATTTAGGCTTGCCGGCGTTGGGTTGTGGTCTTCACCAAAGCTGACTGTTGCACCAGCCATGTTGTCGGCAGGCTGGACCTTACCATAGCTCCCACCATAACGGCCATATTCGTAGTAAGCGACTTCGTCGGTCAGCCCGTTGATAAACGCTACCCCGGCATGGCCCAAACCGATCACACTCACCCCAACTCTAGTTCTGCGAGAGATCGACATTGGCGGCGAAGTCTCCGGTCGGGTGAACGTGGCAATAACAGAAGCCTCCTCATCAATTACCGTTCGCTCGAAAAACGACATTTCTGCACGAATTGCATCGTATTCCACGGTGATCGGCTGGTTGGGATACACAATCGGTATCACCACGTCGCACGGGCCGGGGCATGGGCTTACGGGGTCGCCTGCGCTGTCCTGAGCCACGTCTCTAAGCCCTTTCTTCGGCGGTCAGCCGCAGCCGGTCAAAGCGCAGCGTTTCGCGGTATTTCTGCGTTTGTTGCAGCTCGGCCCGAGCCCAGCTTTGCTCCATTATGTTGGCATTCTCCTGTGCGCACCACCCAATGTAGTCGCGCAGCACGGTGCGGGCGTAAAACCCGTTTCGCCGCGCGGTCTCCAGGCAGGCCGCCATAAGGCCGGCATCCATGTCGCCCTGACTGCAATGCTCAGCATGCAGGGTCTTGTCGAACTCGTGCTGGGCGACATAGCCAAACAAGGTGCGCATGTCGGGCGTCATCAAGAGGCTTTTGCTCATGCTGCGGGCCGGCCGAGTCTTCCACCGGAAACGGCGCAGCCCCGCAGGCTGGCCAACGAGCAGGCCGGAAAAGAGTTCAGCGTCGAACAGCTTGGCTGCCTCAACAGGGCTCATCTCAAGCAGGAAGGCCTCAAGATAGGCCGCCTCCCAAAATCGGAAGAAATAGTGCCGGCCATCCGTTCCCTTTAGTCGGGTGAATTTGCGCAGATGGGCCCGTATCTGGCGCAAGGAATGCGGCGATTGTAGTAACAGCAGCGGGCCGCTGCCCCAAAGCTGCCAAGGCGCGTCCCCGTCGGTAAAAAGCGAGCGGGTTAAAGCGTTGCTGTCGGCGAGCGTGACTAGCCATGGCGCCACTTCGCCCAAATCTTCGGCCGCCTCTCCCTGAAACAGGCACCCATGAGGCAGCCCGCTTGTCTCCAACATCTCCGGCAGGTTGGGAAACGCGGCGCCGTCCAGCAATGCAAAGCAGTTTTGCCCCTCCGGCCACAAAAATTTCCGCATTTCGTCGGGTAAAGGGTTGGTCAGCGGGTACCCTTGCGCAGGATCGAGGGGCAGCTGCCTAAATGCGTCGGTTTCAATATTGGCAGTCATGCCAGGCACATAGCCCTTCATGTTCAAATCAATTGTCAACAGATGCTATTGTGCTGATGGGCTGAAATCAATGCCGCCCGCCCTGCGCTTACAATGGTTGCAGCACCCCCGTTGGACGCGGTAGAAAAGCTTTGGTTCGTATAATGTAGTCCTGTTTCCAACTCTTTTCAGAAGCCAGAGAATTGCCGACCATCACCATGCCACCCTCCTCGCAGACCAAACAATCCGACTACGCGTTTGTCAGCGCAGAGGATGCCCGCGCGCTTGCCCGCAGGCTGAAGAAATACAAGGACCCGATCCCCGCCCGCACATGGTGGGAGATCGCGCAAACGGTGATCCCCTTCGCGATCAGCTGGGCGCTCGCGCTTTGGGCGCTGACCTTTTCCTACCCACTGGCGTTCTTTTTCGGGCTGACCACCGGGGTCTTCACCATCCGCATGTTCCTGCTGCAGCATGATGTGGGCCACGGGGCGCTGTTCAGGACCGCGCGGGCCAACGACAATTTCGGCCGGGTGCTGGGGGTGATCACGCTGACGCCCTATTACATGTGGCGCAAAATGCATGCCAATCATCACAAGAACCTCGGCAATCTCGATGACCGCGACATCGGGGAGGTGCACACCTTCACCGTCAACGAATACCGCGCCCTGCCCGGCTGGCACCGCTTCGCCTACCAAATCTACCGCAACCCGGTCTTCCTGTTCGGTATTGGCCCCGTTTGGCTGTTCTTCCTGCAGCACCGGCTGCCGTTTGGCATGTGGAAAAACGGCTGGATCTTCTGGCGCTCCGCGATGGGCACCAATCTGGCCATCGGCTGCGTGTTGGCCGCGCTCTACGCCTATGGCGGCTGGGCCGCGATCTGGCTGGTCTGGTTTCCCTCGGTCTGGGTCGGGGCAAGTGCCGGCGTCTGGACCTTCTATGTGCAGCACCAGTTCGAGGAGGCGCAGTTCGACTGGCAGCCCAACTGGACCATCCACCAAAAGGCGCTGCATTCCTCGTCGCAATATGTGCTGCCCAAGCCGTTGATGTGGGTCACCGCCAACATGGGCATCCACCACATCCACCACCTCTACGCGCGCATCCCGTTCTACCGGCTGCCAGAGGCGCTAGAGAACGAGCCATTGCTGCAAGGCGCCTACAAAATGACGCTGAAGACATCCGTCAAATGCATCTGGATGCAGCTTTGGGACGAGGATACGCGGTCCATGATCTCCTTCGCCGACGAACGCGCCATGCGCCGCGCCGATCAGGCATTGGCACCCGCCGAGTAGGCCCTCCCCGCCAAATTGGGTAAAATCCGACACAAAATATCGCAGTCCTTAACGAAATAACCGCAACAGGTAGATAATTCGCTATGCGCGGGCTTTCGCTTGCCTTAGGAAGATGCAACCTCTCTTATCACCGGAAAACACATGACGTCGCCCACCCAATCCCCTACGGCTGAGGCCGCACGTAACTGGGTCAGAGAGCTCAAGAAATACCGCGATCCGAACCACGCCCGCTCCATTTTCGAGTTGGCAGTCACCTTGATCCCCTTCGCGGCGCTCTGGGCGCTCAGCTGGTGGGCCTTGTCGGTCAGCTGGCTGCTCACGCTGCCAATCGCTGTGCTGAACGGCTTCTTTCTGGTCCGCGTCTTTGCGATCCAGCATGACTGCGGTCATTCCGCGTTCTTCCGCAACACAAAGGTCGGCGATTGGGTCGGGCGCGCGCTGGGGGTGCTGACCCTGACGCCCTATGATGTGTGGCAAAAGGTGCATGCGGTGCACCATTCCAATTCCGGCAATCTGGACCAGCGCGACATGGGCGAGATCTTCACTCTCACCACCGCCGAATACGAGGCGCGCAGCTGGTTTGGCAAGGCGCGTTACCGCCTTTACCGCAGCCCATTCACCTTGTTCGTGCTGGGGCCCGGATATCTGTTCTTCGCGCAGAACCGTCTGCCCATCGGGCTGATGCGCGCGGGCTTCAAATACTGGCTGTCGGCCATGGGCACCAATGCCGCCATTGTGGTGATCCTCGGCATCATTTTCTACTTCGGCGGCGCTGCCCCGATCCTGCTGATCTTCGTGCCCACAACGCTGGTTGCCGCCACGCTCGGCGTCTGGTTGTTCTACGTCCAGCACCAGTTCGAAGAAACCCATTGGGACGGCAAAGACGCGTGGCAGGTGCATGACGCGGCGCTGCATGGCAGCTCCCACTATGTGATGCCCTCGGTGCTGCAATGGCTGACCGCCAATATTGGCGTGCACCATGTGCATCACCTCTACAGCCGCATCCCGTTCTACCGTCTGCCAGAGGTCCTGCGCGACCACGGTGATCTGGCGCAAGCCCAACGCCTGACGATCTGGGAAAGCTTCGCCACGGCGCGGCTGCATCTGTGGGATGAAGGCGAACGCCGCCTGCTGTCCTTCCGCCAGGCCCGCCAATTGCGCAGCGCACGTTAACCACCCGTTTCGCAAGCTTTGGTGCGAAAATCGCGTCTGTACAGCCGGTGTACGCGGTGTGTACGCCTTGTGTACGCCGGTTTTCGGGGCGAAACTGCCCTGAAATCCACGCATTAACCACAATCCAAGAGGCCCAGATGACCATCCATATCGGCGCAAATCCCGGCGACATTGCTGAAACTGTCCTGCTGCCCGGCGACCCCTACCGCGCCAAATGGGCCGCCGAGACATTTCTTGAAGACGTCAAATTGGTCAATGAAGTCAGGGGGATGCTGGGCTTCACCGGCACGTGGAACGGCCACCGGGTCACCATCCAAGGCTCCGGCATGGGCATGCCGTCCCTGTCGATTTATGTCAATGAATTGATCAAGGATTACGACGCCAAAACCCTGATCCGCATCGGCTCCTGCGGCGGCATGCAGCCGCAAGTGGGCATCCGCGACGTCATCCTGGCCTCAACTTCCTCAACGATATCAACCCCTTCCATCGGCATCTTCAAAGAGCTGAACTTCGCCCCAAGCGCTGATTTCGGGCTGCTTCACAAAGCCTTCCACGCGGCCGAAAAGAAGGGCATCACCACCCATGTCGGCGGCATTTATTCGGCCGATGTGTTCTACGACGAACGCCCTGATCTCAATGAACAAATGACCCGCCACGGCATCCTCGCGGTCGAGATGGAAGCCGCCGAGCTTTACAACCTCGCCCTGCGCTACAACCGCCGCGCCATGGCCGTTCTGACCGTATCAGACCACCTGCAAACCGGCGAGGCCCTCCCATCCGAGGACCGCGAAAAGAGCTTCGGCGACATGGTGGAAATCGCGTTGGAAGCGGCGTTCAGCTAGGTCCCGTGGGTTCTGTCATAACCGTTCAAAGCAGGCGGAACCCAACCATCCAATGCCCCCGCGGAAGGTTCGAAGACCTCGACCAACAAGGGATGACAGGCGGCCACGTCGCTGGAATGCTCAGACGAACAATCCCCGCCGGGACAAGCACTTAGCACGCCCAACAGGTCAATCTCGGCGAAGAATTCAATGTAATCGCCGGGCCGCACCGGGCTGGCCTTCATGAAGTATTGCCCCGTGTCGCGGGTGAAGCCGGTGCACATGAAAACGTTCAACACATCATGCACATGCTGCTCCGCTTCATGGGGCGTCATCCCCATCTCCGCCGCCAAGGCGCGGGTCAGGTTGGAATGGCAGCAATGGTGGTATTGACCGGATTTTAACAAGTTATGCGTATAGGGATCGCAGCGCGTGCCAATCACGTCATGGACCGAGCCGCCAAATTGGTCGATGCCGTACCACCCCAACGTGTCATGGGTCACCGTCGCCATTGGGCGCAGCGTCGGGAAGTTGGACCACATACGCTCGCCCGTGGTGATATGGGTCCCGTGCAGCGCGCGGGTTTTGCCCGAGTAGAACCGTTCCGACAAATCACTCGCGTTAAACAGGTTCAGATCGCCCACTTGCGGCCCCTCGATGGACCGGATGCGGAAGAAATGCCCCTGAGGCACCCTGAAACACGCCGCATCCCGCGCCTCGACCCGGATTTCTTCACACTTTGTTAACCCTTCGCGGGCAGCCCCATACAGCGTCATATCAGCCGCGGGCAGCGTTTCCACAGGGTAGCAAATCACCGGCGCAACGGCTTGACGCGCGGCAGCGTCATCAGGTTGTTGACCCAAAACTTCTTTATTTTCTGTCACTTACCATCCCTCTCATGCCGTCTTCGCCACTCCCGCGCATAGACCGATACTTCAGTATGTTTCCGGTTATGCGTTTTGATCCGCCGCGCCGTTTCTTCCGCCGTCTCCCCCCGAACATCAGCCTGACGCAGCTGGGCGGAACGTTCAAACGGGATCACCTGCACCATCGGCGTTCCCGCCTGCAACCGGACCCCCGGCGTACCTCCATGCCAGATGAACGGCACATTGGCAGGCATATCCAAAGCATCGCAATCCACCGTCGCGTTGAAGGTGGTAAACGGAAGTTGGAAGTGGTTGATCGGGTGCAAAAAATTGGCGGACCATCCATCCGGCAGCTTGACCGTCCAGGGGTTCACGAACTTCATCGGCTGAACCCCAAGAAATGGCGGTTTGTCCGCTGCAATCTGGCCCGGATGGTGCGCCGCAATCGGATCAAACTGGGCCTCGGGGTCCCATTTGAACCCCATCCATCCTGTGGCGGGGTCGACCTCGGTCCACACATCATAGGGCAGCGGTATGATCCACCCCTGCGCCATGATGTCAGCCACCGGCAGACAGGCGCGCACCGTCAATCCTGCAAGCCCATGGGCGTCTGCCATCCCCATCTCGCGCGGCATGGTCTTGAACCAGTCAGGCAAGAATTTTGCCGCAGGCTCCGGCGCGGGGATTTTTCCGAAAATCTCTGGCGGGCAAATGAAGTCAATTTGGCTCATTGCCCGAACCTGCGCGCTCGCTCACCGCAGTGCAAGCGCAGGCCGCATCAGACGGTGCGTTCGACCATCATTTTCTTGATCGCCCCAATGGCTTTGGCCGGGTTCAACCCTTTCGGGCAGGTCTTGGTGCAGTTCATGATGGTGTGGCAGCGATACAGTTTGAACGGGTCTTCCAGCTGGTCCAGACGCTCGCCGGTCGCCTCGTCGCGGCTATCAATGATCCAGCGATACGCATGCAGCAAAGCTGCTGGCCCGAGGTATTTATCCCCGTTCCACCAATAGCTTGGGCAAGATGTCGAGCACGACGCGCACATCACGCACTCATAGAGCCCATCCAGCTTCTTGCGGTCTTCGATCGACTGTCGCCACTCCTTCTGAGGGCGGTTCGTCGTCGTCTCCAACCACGGCATGATCGAGGCGTGCTGCGCATAGAAATGCGTCAGATCCGGGATCAGATCCTTGACCACCGGCATATGCGGCAGCGGGTAGATTTTCACATCGCCTTTGATTTCATCCATCCCGTAGATACAGGCCAACGTGTTGATCCCGTCGATATTCATCGCGCAAGACCCGCATATGCCTTCTCGGCAAGACCGGCGGAAGGTCAGGGTCGGGTCGATCTCGTTCTTGATCTTGATCAACGCGTCCAGCACCATCGGGCCGCATTTGTCCATGTCGACAAAATAAGTGTCGACCGAGGGGTTCTTCCCGTCATCAGGGTTCCAGCGATAAATCTGGAATTTGCGAACGTTCTTCGCACCCTCGGGTTTGGGCCATGTTTTGCCGCCCATGATGCGGGAATTCTTGGGAAGGGTTAGTTGAACCATGGTCCGGGTCTCCTAAGCAGTCGCGGCGTCAAGCGACACCAGACAATTTGCGGCCTTGGGGCGCTGCAGCGCCAGGCCGATGATGTTGCGATGATTGTTCTTCAATTCGGTTGTGTCGCTGGTGCCGATCTTGATGATCTCGCCGCGCGTCAGCGACAACATGGTGCATTTTGTGCCCTTGACCGGGTCGATCTGGGGGCGGGATTCGGCCAAGTATTGCGCGCTCAGGTCTTCGGCCTTGTCGACATAGGTGTCATAGATGATCAACGCCGGAACGGCGCAACCGCTAGCAAATGTCAGCGCGGCACCGGCCATCATGATGCGGACAACCTTCACAAGCTCACCCCGGCCAGCAGCGGCGAAATCCCGTCTTCCAACGAGCAGCTGATCGTCTCTTTTCGTGTCGCGATTTGCACGATCAGCTCGACATCGGTTTGCGAAACTGTCGTAGCACCAGCCTTGGCCAGCTGGAAGATTTCCGACGCACTGGCGTTGTTGATCACGCAGTTGGTCGCCGGCTCTAACGGCACGCCCGGGAAGCGTTCGGCCAGCACCGGGTTCACCGCCTTGCGCGCTTGGTCCCGCGCCAATTGATCGGCCAAGCCGTCATCGCCACAAGAGGCCAGCACCATCAGGGCCGACAAGGCTGCGACTATTCTCATGTCCGTCCCCCGACCGTAATTCCGTAGGTCACCGGCGCAGGTTCGCCATTCATACGGCGTGCGATGCATTCGCGCAGAAATTCTTCGTCCGACTGCGGGTTCAGCACGCGGTTGGTGACCGTGATCGAGCCTTTGGCCTTGGCCCCGCCGGTTCCAACCCCGACGCCCACATTGCCCCGCACACCATCGGCAAGGCCGATGTCCTCACGGCACAGCTTGTCCGCGCGGTCCAACGTCATCGGTTGGGGTGCGCAGGCCAGTGCCAGCAGGGGCAATGAATATGCCAAGGCGCGGATCAATAGACCCGCGCCTTGGGCGCGATTTTCTTCAGGTCAATGCCACCCTCGTTATGCGAGGTCAGCGGCTCCAGATGCACGCCACGATAGTCCAGCTTGGCTTTGTGGCCTTTGAAATACGTCAGCGAGTGCTTGCGCCATTTCTTGTCGTCGCGGTCGGGGTAATCCTCATGCGCATGCGCGCCGCGGCTTTCCTTGCGCGCCTCGGCAGAGACGACGGTGGCCACGGCGTTTGGCATCAGGTTGGCCAGTTCCAGCGTCTCCATCAGGTCGGAGTTCCAGACGAGCGAGCGGTCTGACACCTCTACATCGTCCATCTTGGCCGCGACGTTGTCCATCTTCTCGACACCCTCAGCCAGCGTCTTGTCCGTGCGGAACACGGCGGCGTCTTGCTGCATCGTGGTTTGCATTTCCAGACGAAGCTCTGCCGTTGGCATCGCGCCCTTGGCGTAACGCAGCCCGTCGAAACGGTCCAAGGCGCGTTGCAGGGAGATTGGGTTGATCGGCGGGTTAGGCTCGTTCGGGTTGACCACCTCCGCCGCACGGATCGCGGCAGCGCGGCCAAAGACGACGAGGTCAATCAGCGAGTTCGACCCAAGCCGGTTTGCGCCGTGGACCGACGCACAGCCCGCTTCCCCCACAGCCATCAGGCCGGGCGACACGCGGTCGGGGTCGGATTTGGTCGGGCTAAGCACCTCGCCCCAATAGTTCGTCGGGATGCCGCCCATGTTGTAATGCACGGTTGGCAAAACGGGGATCGGCTCTTTCGTCAGGTCGACGCCCGCAAAGATGCGTGCGCTTTCCGAGATGCCTGGCAGGCGAAGCTGCAGCGTCTCAGGCGGCAAGTGGTTGAGGTGCAGGTGGATGTGATCCCCCTTGTCGCCTACACCACGACCCTCGCGGATTTCCATGGTCATGCAGCGGGACACCACATCCCGGGACGCCAAATCCTTGTAGGTCGGCGCATAGCGTTCCATGAACCGCTCGCCTTCGGAGTTGGTCAGATAGCCCCCCTCCCCACGTGCGCCTTCCGTGATCAGACAGCCCGCGCCGTAGATGCCGGTGGGGTGGAACTGCACGAACTCCATGTCCTGCAGAGGCAATCCAGCCCTCGCAACCATCCCGCCACCGTCGCCGGTGCAGGTGTGGGCCGAGGTGGCGGAGAAATAAGCGCGGCCATAGCCGCCTGTCGCCAGCACGACCATCTTGGCAGAGAACAGGTGCAGCGTTCCGTCATCCAGCTTCCAGCACAAAACGCCGGTGCAGACGCCGTCATCGCTCATGATCAGGTCAATGGCGAAATATTCGATGTAGAACTCGGCCTTTTGCTTCAGCGACTGGCCATAGAGCGTATGCAGGATCGCGTGGCCGGTGCGGTCGGCAGCCGCACAGGTGCGCTGCACCGGGGGGCCTTCTCCAAATTCGGTTGTGTGGCCACCAAAGGGCCGCTGGTAGATCTTGCCCTCTTCGGTGCGCGAAAACGGCACGCCGTAATGCTCCAGCTCGTAGACCGCTTTGGGGGCCTCCCGTGCGAGATATTCCATGGCGTCGGTGTCGCCCAGCCAATCCGAGCCTTTGACCGTGTCATACATATGCCACTGCCAGTTATCCGGCCCCATGTTGGACAAAGACGCAGCAATGCCGCCTTGGGCCGCAACGGTGTGGGAACGGGTCGGGAAGACTTTGGTCACACAGGCGGTACGAAGCCCCTGTTCCGCCATGCCCAATGTGGCGCGCAAACCAGCGCCGCCGGCGCCAACAACCACCACATCATATTCATGGGTTTCATATTCGTATTCAGCAGCCATGTGTTTGCTCCGAAATTATAGTGCGATGCGCGCGATTGCGAAAATGCCGGTGGCGGCTATGGCGTAGCTCAGGCAGATCATCAGGATGATCGTCACCTTCTTGGCCATGCCATGAACGTAGTCCTCGATCAGCGTCTGCACGCCGCCTTTGAAATGCATCATTGACGCAGCGATGGTCAGCGCGGCGACGATGGCCGGGAAAGGTCGGGCGAAATAGTCGACGACCTCGGCATGGGATGACCCTAAAATCGGACCAAAGGTGAAGATGAAGAGCGGAATTAGAATTGCCAGCCCGAAAGAGCTGACCATCATGGACCAATGATGCGCGGTGCCGGTTTTGGCGGAGCCCATGCCTTCGGCGCGTTTGCGGTCTGTTAAGTAAGCCATGCTTTACCCCCCTCAAATCACGATGACGGTGAAGATGGTCAGGATCAGCGAGCCCGCGATGACGGCGTAGCCCATCTTTTCCGCGGTCTCCAATTCCCAGCCATGCCCGCTATCCCAGATCAGGTGCCGGATGCCTGCGCAGAAATGGTACCAGACGGCCCAGAGCGACAGGAACAGCACCAAATCGCCGAACCACGAGGTCAGCACCGCGTCGGCGGTTGCGAAATATTCGGGGCCGTAGCTTGCCGCCAGAAACCACCAGACGATCAGGATTGCCGCGACCAACAGGGCATTCCCGGTGATCCGGGTCAGGATCGAGGTCATCGACGTCAGCTGGGGCCGGTAAATGGAAAGATGTGGGGAAAGCGGCCGATCCCCCCGGTTGACGTCTGCCATGGCTGCGTCCTTCGTGTTGGCTACGATATTTGCTTCCCCGATGTTTAGAGCATTTGACGGCGGAGTCACGTGCTGCAACGCAGATTTGCGGGGCTTACGTACCGCATTTTCATCAAAAGTCGTGGAATGTGATCACTGAATTTCAGGTCGTGATCACAAATTTCCGGATTCTTGCAGCGGCGGCACCGCCGAAAGCTGTTTGGTGATTTCACGTAGCAGCTTCAGCCTGATCCGGTCAGGGTAGTCTTGAAAGTTATCGGCGCGAATAGCAAAGGAGCCGGGCCCAACAATGAGGTTGTCCTGGTAATACTCGGTCAATGTCTTGTCCGACTGCTCAATTGCCAAGCCGTTGACGGTAATGCCCGCCGCGCGCAGCTGCGCATGTATGGCGCGCGGCGCGATCCCTTCGTTGGATTTACCATCGCCCGACACATCAATAAGCTTGCGCTTGCATTGCGGCACCTCATCAAACGCGGCCTGCGCGAAAATCAGGGCTTCGCCGATGGCCGTCGAGAAATTGCGCCAAATGCGCGGGGTGTTTTCAATGTCGTCCGCCAGTTGGTCAGTGTCGTCGAAGTTCTTCACATGCCGCCACGGGATAGACACACGTTGCCGCTGATTGCCGGTCCATTGCATCACAAGCACGGAGGCCTGTTTCAGCACCAGCGCCTCCGATATCGCGCCGTCGCGCAAAGCTTCCGCAAGCCCGCGCATCTGTGTCTCGAACTCACGATCGTCTACAGAGCCCGACACATCAACGGCCAAAACCAAAGCGACCTCGCAAGACACGGCAGGCAGCGCACCCAAAGACAGGGCCGTGGACAGAAAAAAGCTAGGCAACCACCGCATGGGGGGAGCCTAGCCTCAATTTTTCAATTTGAGCAGTCACAAAATTGCGTGGCCGCGTGCGCTGATCGCTTAGCGCTCCAGATCGTTGCCGTTGGAGTCTTTCATCGACCCCACGATGATCCGCACAAGATCGATCAACGCCCAGATACCAAGGCCGCCCAGCGTCACGATCATCAAGATCGCGGTGCCGTATTTGTTCAGGTAGAAGCGGTGCGCGCCGAACGTGCCCAAGAAGAAGCAAAGAAGGGCCGCGGGGACCATCTTTTTGACTGGTGCTGCTGTGTTTTCCATTGTCGTTCCCTCGTAATATCAAAAATTCAAAGAGTGACCCTGCGGCCTTCCCCATCGTGCCATTTCTCGACAATCAACATGGAAAAAACGTAGATCGTGTGCGCCACATCGATCAGAAGCACCAGGATGCCGAGCAACGGTGCGTTGCCGAAAAACAAGACGCAAAACAGCAAAAACAACCCAAGGTCGAAAATGCCATGAACGATGTTGCCCAAATAGAAATGGTGGATACCGAGCGTGCCAAATATCCCGCAAAGGATAACCGCCACGCCGTAGGATTTCGGTGACTTCTCGTCCCTCACGTCCATATGTCTGCTCCGCCAGTTCGACACGATTTAGTCGCGCTCTTTGTGGAGCCATATATCCACACTTCCAGTCGCCATGAGAGAGTGTTCGGCGAATTTCCGGCGATTGATGCCATTTTGACTCAGGGTCAGCTTCAACCATTACTGGATTTCCAATGACCGCAGTATCTCGGCACCGATGCGTTCAATATGCGGCGCGATTTCGGCGTCTACCTCTTGCCGGTAGGTGATTGGCCCTTGGTCAGGCTCCGCCAGATCAGACAGAAAGGCGATCCGCTGGAATGTTGGCGGGTGGCTCATGTCGACGCTGTGATGCTCTTCCACCATCTTGTCGGTCAGTTTGGCCCGCTCTGCTGAGTCAACGTTAGTTACCGCCTTGGTGATGCGGGCGTAAAATGCGGTCCCGTCTTTGACATAGGACGGAACCAGCCCTCGCAACTCGGCATCGACCAGAGGGATAAGCGCCAGCTTGGACAACATGGACGTCGCGCTGCCCACACCACCCGCCCGTGTGCTGACCGCGTCAGCCAGATATTCAGACCGCTGGCTATCGGCAAAGGTCAAGCGGGTCAGCACCGACCAAATTGTCCCCACGATGCCGCGCAGTATCCCCATGATGCCATCGGCAAACATTTCAGAGCCGTCGCGTTCGCGTAGCAGATAGCCCTCATGGTCGAAAATTTCGCTGTCGCCAAACAAGTAGTACCACCGTTCCAGGGCCGAGAGCGCCAGACTCAATATGCCACTGCGGGCCACATCGTTGTTGACCATATGTGCCATCTCATGGGCGATGACGCTGACCCGTTCCTGCGGCGTTGCAATGACCCAAAGGCCCAGCCCGATGCCCATGGCCCGCTCGCCGCGATGCTCCGTGTAGAAGGCGTTAATGTCATCCGTGATGTAGATCAGTGTCAGCGGCTTCGCCCCGATCCGCGCGCCAACCTCATCGCAAAGCGCGAACAGCTCGGGCAGGTCCTCGCGCCTAAAGCCTCCTTCGGGCAGCTTGCGCGACCACGGGAAAACGTACACGCCGCACGCCGTCAGCACTCCGCCGATCACCAATGTTATCAGATTTGGAAAATCCAGCGTGACGACGTAGAGCCCTAACAAGAGCATCGCAATTGGAGTGGCCAAGATGAGCGCCGCGAGCGCCTTGGCGACTCGCACGCTGGGTTGCAAGGTTGAGAAGGTGCCCGCCTCGAAATCAGCGCGGGCCTTGCGAAACAGCTGTTCGCCGATGCGGGTATGCGCTGCGCGCTTCCAAGCTTCGATGCGGGACAACACCATCCTAGACCGGCATCAGCGCCCAATAGTCCAGATCAAGCAGCACATCGGGCAGGTATTTCCCATCCTCTCCTTTGAGCGAGAACATCTCTGCCCCTACCCGTTGAGCGACCAGCCGTAGCCGGATAGCCCCCACGCCGGGGGCAACGGTTTGGGCGATGTCCAGCACCTCGGACCAGGCTTTGACGGTATCGCCGCTGAAACAGGGATTGGCATGCGCGCCAGCGTTCAGCCCCACAATCATTGCGGCATTGGCCAATCCGTTGAAGCTGAGGGCGCGGGCCATGGAAATAATGTGCCCGCCATATATCAGCCGCCGTCCGTCTTCCCGCGCGGTTGCATCGAAATGGACCTTGGCCGTGTTTTGCCACATGCGCGTGGCCAACATATGCTCAGCCTCTTCGATGGTGACCCCATCAACATGGTCAATACGCTCGCCAATCTCATAATCGCCCAGCCGATGCGGCTCGCCGGATTGTCCATAGTTATAGCCACTGAGATCAAGGCCCTCCGGAATGACAAGGTGATCCGGATTTAGAGCTGCGGCGAGATCAGGCATCACGGTTTTCGGCGCGGGCGCATCGACATCGCGCTTACGCACCATCACCCATCGGACATATTCCAAGACCACGTCACCCAACTGGTTTTCACCTGTGGTGCGCACCCACACCACGCCGGTTTTGCCGTTGGAATTCTGCTTCAGCCCAACCACCTCAGAGCGAGACACCAGCGTGTCGCCCGCATGGACCGGTTTGAGGAACCGACCCTCGGCATAGCCCAGATTTGCAACGGCATTCAGCGATATGTCAGGCACGGTTTTGCCAAACACCGTATGGAACGCAATCAGGTCGTCAAGCGGCGCCTCGGCCAAGCCGCAGTTGCGCGCAAACGCGTCGGAGGAATAGATCGCATGCCGCGCGGGATATAGCGCGTGATACATCGCCCGCTCCCCGCCGGACAATGTGCGCGGAACACCATGGTGGATCACCTGGCCAATGGAATAGTCTTCAAAGAACCACCCCGCATTCGTCTTCGCCGCCATCAATGCGCACCCAGTTTGGTGTCAGGCGAATAGGTGCCCTCCACTTCTTTGACGACCGACTGACCGCAGCGCATGACGCCAGCTTTGTGATCCCACGTTTGCGTGGGGGAGCCGTAAAGCTCCCACCCTTTGTTCAACGCATCTGTCACCTTGTGACAGAAGGCCGAGGTGTCTTCCTCGCTCAGAAACCGATAGAGCTTCATGTTATCCTCCGAATGGCGACACGCCGAGCCATGTGTGTATGCCGGCAACCACGCTGAACAGCACCAGCGCGATTACGACCAGGATGATCTCGGATTTGGCAGGTGCTTGGGGCGGGACGGTCCAGGGTCCCTCCGCCTTGTTGATCAATGGTATCGATACGGCGGCCCAGACCAGCAACCCGCCAAACAGGATGACCGACGCCATGTCACCGTTTACCAACAGGTGAGCCACTGTCCAAACCATAAACCCAGCCAGCTGCGGATGCCGGATCTTGGTCCCGATCCAGACCTTGTCGGCCTTCCGCGCACTCGCCCCGTAAATGTAGAAGGCCAGCAGCATCAGCAGATTGTTGATGCCCTTGAAGAAAGACGGAGGTTCCCAGACAGGAATGAAATCAGCCTGCCGGTAGCCGATGACCATCAACACGACCGACACCACAATCAGCACCGCGATCAGGCCTTTGGACACCTCCCCCATCTTGTCGGTCATCGCGTCCCGCGCGTTCGGAGCCACGCGCCGCAGCAAGTGTACGGCCACCCAAATCAAAAGTCCAAAAATGAGCAACGCCATGGTCTAACCCTCCAATTGCGCAATCGCCTCCGATTGGGCGAGGATGCGCTTCGCGGTCACTACGTGCAGGTTTTCCACGATTTTACCATCAAGAACCGCGACGCCCTGCCCCGCTGACGCAGCGTCTTCGAAGGCGGCGATTTGGCGGCGTGCCGTATCAATCTCCTGCTCTGAGGGTCCAAATATCTCGTTGGCGACGGCTACCTGCGCAGGATGGATTAGCGTTTTGCCGTCAAAGCCGAAGCCCCGTCCTTCGACGCATTCCGCGCGCAGCCCGTCCTCGTCCTTGAAGGCGTTGTAGACGCCATCGACGCAAAGCAGCCCTTCGGCGCGGGCCGCAAGAAGGCACAATTGCAAGCTGGTGGTCATCGCGGCACGTCCATCACTGCCAAGATCCTTGGCCAGATCATTTGTGCCCAGCACAAACCCTTCCATCCGTCGGGCGGCCGCGATTTCCGAGGCATTCAGGATGCCGCGCGGGGTCTCCATCATCGCCCAAATCGTGGATTGCGCGGCCGCGGGTATGTCGTCCATCAAATCAGCCAGGGCTTCCACATCCGCAGCGCCATTTACTTTCGGCAGCAAGATTGCGTCCGGCGCGGCAGCGGCAATGACCTGCAGATCCTCAGCCCCCCAAACGGTATCAAATCCGTTAATGCGGGCGATGCGGCGACGGGGGCCATAATCGGCGCTTCGCAACCTCTCAGCCAGCAAGTCACGCGCAGCTTCCTTTTCGTCGGGCGCGACTGCGTCCTCAAGATCAAAGATGATTGCGTCCACAGGCAGGCCTTGCGCCTTCTCCAAGGCGCGCGCATTCGAACCCGGTATGTAGAGGACCGACCGGCAGGGCCCAGAGTAACGTTCCATAAGTCTTACCCGTTCTTTTTGTTATTTTGTTATCCACCACATGGGCCGCGCGGCTGCAACCCCGTTTTGCTGCATCGCAGAAGGTTGACGTAACGGATCAAATTTTCCGCATGAAGTGCAGAAATCGCGAAGCTGCGGTCGCACCGTTAACCTTAACTTGGCGATTGGGGCTCAGGCTGAACAAAGTTGCGGTGACCCCCATGGGGCCCCTCCGCGCAAAATACTGTCACAGCATGAGCCGCCCAAACGCCTCGTGTTTCATCAATGGAGCAGGTCCCACTGGCGCCAAGGCGCCCAAACAAAGGTACAAAAAATGAAACAGCAATTCATCGCACTCTCGCTCGGCTTTGTTGCCGTCCTCGCTGCCTCGCAAATGACTATGGCACAATCCAATAACCGCTGCGCGGAACGTCAGGTCGTTCTTGATCGGCTCAGCGGCAAATTCGGCGAGGCGCGCCAATCCATCGGGATGGCGCCCAACAACACCGTCGTGGAAATGTTTGCATCTGCGGCGTCCGGCACATGGACCATCACCGTTACTCACCCAAACGGCGTGACGTGCATGGTTGCCGCGGGCACCGCGTTCGAGCAGGTTGACGAAGAATTGCCCGCTTCACTTGGTGATCCGGCCTAGGTCAGGCCGTCCAAGATCAGCTTTCCCCCCGCGCCCAGCAGCAGGACATAGGTGATCAAAAAGAAGATGCGCTCCGGCATGGCCCGGTGCGCATAGACCCCAACGGCGCAGCCGACCAGCGCCGGGCCCACCATGATCAGGTCGGCCCTAAACGTCTCCCAGGTGAACACCCCCAGAAAGGCGTAAGGCACGGCTTTTGCCGCGTTGATGAACCAGAAGGCCAGCACGGTCGTGGACTGATAAGTGGTCTTATCCAACCCTTTGCTCAACAGATACATCGCCGATGGCGGCCCTCCGGCGTGGCTGACGAAGCTGGTGAACCCGGTAACCGCTCCGGCAAACAGCCCGGTGCGTTTGGACAGGGGTTTGGGCGACACGTACAACCACCCGCGGCTTCTTGCGACCTGGAAGGCGACGAATAGCACTGAAATGGTGCCGATCAGAACCCGCAGGACATCGGCGTTTGCCACCCGGTAAAGCAACGTTCCCAGCACTATCCCGGGCACCGCCCCGATCATCAGGGCCATGGCGGCGTCACGGTCCCACCGCTTCCAGTAGGGACGCAGCGTTGCCAGGTCCACGACCATCAGCAGCGGGAGCATGATCCCCAAGGCCATGCCAGGCGGGATGACCAGCGCCAGCATTGCCGTGGCCACAAAAGCAGCACCCCCGCCAAAGCCACCCTTGGCAACCCCCGCGATGAAGGCTGCGGGAATAGCCACACTTAGAAAGGTCGCGTCAAACTCCATGACGCGACCATTAGTGCATTACTTGGAATGCGCAACCGGCGTCGGGGTTTCCCTAGCCTTCATCCAGCTGTTTGCCTGCAGCAGGCCCCAAGCCGCCGGGATTGCAGCCAATCCGCCCAACGCATATGCCATCGGCTCGTCCGCAAAGCTTTCAAACATCTGCGTGTAGGCGTGGATGCCCAAAAAGGTCAGCGACGCGTTGAACAGCCCGCGGCGCGTGGTCATGGCCGACCAGGCAATCAGGCCCATCAGCAGCAGCGCCCAAACCACCGAATATACCTCTTCGCTGATGGTGAACGCGGTTTCGCGAAATGCGTCCAGCGCTGCATGGTAGGCTTCGGAATTCTGGTATCCGAAGTCGCGATATTGCGGCCCCCACATGTAGCGGCCCACCTCGTCGCCCCACAAGCTGCCGACCAGAAAGCACAGGTTCATCACGATGAACGCCAGCATGACAGCTATGTTGAGGTGACGCCCCACGCGCGGCTTGATGCGGCTGGCAAGCCATGTGAAGCCGGCAACAAGGCTGCCCATCTGCAAAATGCTGAGCGTGGATTCGTATGAGTAGAAAGCGTAGGACGCGTGCCAATAGGTCGTAGACGTATCAAGCACCTGCGCGAACGGCACGATGGCCAGAGCGCTGACCAACCGAACATCCAGCGCAATCCCAAGGGCAAAGGTCAAACCCGCGGCGTAAAGGTAGAACAGCATTGCACCGACGCCCTCAAACTCAAACCCTATGACACCCCCGAGATGAATGGCCGCCCCCATCAAGGTGATCGCACCGGTCAGGAACCCCAGTCCTTCGGGGACTTTGCGGTACAAGGCGTAGCTGCCGATCATGGCCGCCCCGCCCAATCCAGTCATCGCCCAGGCGGCGATTGCCTCATAGTTGTCGACAAGTTCGAAAGTGGCCCCGCCAAGCAGCATGCCCGCACCGATCAACGCGGCGGCATTGCCAAACATGGAAAAACGGTCCGCCCCGCGCAACAGCAGCATAAGCCCCAAAACAAGCGCTATGCCGCCCGTGACGGCAACGGACAGTGGGTCCGCCAGCCAAAAGATAAATCCTAGGGTGGCCGCCAGGATGCCGCCGGTGAGAAAAAGGTTGATGGCCAGGGTGATCATAGTGTCTCGCGACCGGATCTGAATTTCTTTCACCTGCGAGGGGTTCAAAATTCCATCCGACAAAAGTTGATCGGTATTCGCTAAATAGGCCATCTCACGATTCCTTTTTTGAACGGTGTTCACAAATATCTAGCTGATATTTGAACGCCGTTCAAGAAAAACTTTGAATCATCCTTGTGGTAATTGATGACCCCGTCAAACGATTGTTTTCAATGCAGAAGCGAATGATGCGCGCCGCAGGCGCACCATCACAAATCGCTTTGCTGCAGCGCGGCACCCTTGCGTGGTGCCAACCAAAGCGATACCCCCTCCCCCAACTTCAACCGACTGGAGACCATTGCAAATGGCCAGACCCAAGATTGCCCTCATCGGCGCCGGACAAATCGGCGGCACGCTCGCTCACTTGGCAGCATTGAAAGAACTGGGCGACGTCGTCCTTTTCGACATCGCCGACGGCACGCCTCAAGGTAAGTCGCTCGATATCGCCGAAGCTGGCCCAGCCGGCCCGTTTGACGCCGATATGAAAGGCACCACGGATTACGCCGATATTGCGGGCGCGGATGTGTGCATCGTCACCGCTGGTGTGCCGCGCAAGCCTGGCATGAGCCGCGATGACCTGTTGGGTATCAACCTCAAAGTCATGAAATCCGTGGGGGAAGGCATTCGCGACCACGCGCCAAACGCGTTCGTGATCTGCATCACTAACCCGCTGGACGCCATGGTCTGGGCATTGCGCGAATTCTCCGGCCTGCCGCATAACATGGTTTGCGGCATGGCAGGCGTGCTGGACAGCGCGCGCTTCCGCCACTTCCTGGCGGATGAATTTGACGTGTCCATGAAGGACGTCACAGCTTTCGTTCTGGGCGGCCACGGCGACACAATGGTCCCATTGACCCGCTATTCCACCGTCGCCGGCATACCGCTGCCCGATCTGGTAGAGATGGGCTGGACCACACAAGAGAAGCTGGACGCAATCGTGCAACGCACCCGTGACGGAGGCGCGGAGATCGTAGGCCTTCTGGGCAATGGCTCGGCCTTCTACGCACCTGCTACGTCGGCCATTGAAATGGCCGAGAGCTACCTCAAGGACTTCAAACGCGTGCTGCCATGCGCGGCCTATGTTGACGGCGCATACGGTCTTGATGGCTTCTATGTCGGCGTCCCGACCGTGATCGGCGAAGGCGGTGTCGAACGCGTTGTGGCGATCAACATGAACAAGGAAGAGCAAGCCATGTTCGACAAATCCGTCGACGCGGTCAAAGGCCTGGTCAAAGCCTGCCAAGAGATCGACGGCTCGCTGGCCTGACACTTTCCGATGCGGGCTGCTCAGGCGGCCCGCATCCTCGATACCGCGTTGAGCCAAATGCTCCGCAAATTCCCTTAAAAACCACGGCTTAACCGAACGTCAATGGACGATTCGGTTCGCTTTCAAAATTTGTGATCACACGCACAAATCGCGTGATCACAAATGTCGGATTTTGATAGTCAAAATCAATTATTCCCTTTTCCTGCGGCAAAACGGCATGTCAAATGTTTGTAACAGCCCATCCCAAGGAGAAGAGCTTTGAACATCCACGAGTATCAGGCGAAAGCCTTGTTGCGCAGCTACGGCGCGCCAGTTTCAGACGGTCGCGTCGTCACACGCGCCGAAGACGCGAAAACCGCAGCTGGCGAATTGGATGGGCCGCTTTGGGTCGTAAAAGCCCAAATCCACGCGGGCGGTCGCGGCAAAGGCTCCTTCAAAGAATCCGATGCCGGCGACAAAGGCGGCGTGCGCCTGACCAAGTCGGTCGAAGAAGCCGCTACTGAGGCCAAGAAGATGTTGGGCCGCACCCTGGTCACGCACCAGACCGGCCCGGTCGGCAAGCAGGTTAACCGCATCTACATCGAAGACGGCTCCGGCATCGAGACCGAGCTGTACCTCGCGATCCTGGTGGATCGCCAAACCAGCCGCGTGTCCTTCGTCTGCTCGACCGAGGGCGGCATGGATATCGAAGCCGTCGCCGCTGAAACGCCTGAGAAAATTCTCAGCTTCTCCGTCGACCCGGCCACCGGTTATCAGGCCTATCACGGCCGCCGCATCGCGTTCTCGCTGGGCCTTGAAGGCGCGCAGATCAAGCAATGCGTGGCGCTCATGGGCACGCTCTACAAGCTGTTCCTGGAAAAAGACATGGAGATGCTGGAGATCAACCCGCTGATCGTCACCGATGCGGGCGACCTAAAATGCCTGGACGCCAAGATGGGCTTCGACAGCAACGCGGTCTACCGCCACAACGACATCGCCCAACTGCGCGACGAGACCGAGGAAGACCCCAAGGAGCTCGCCGCCTCCAAATATGACCTCAACTACATCGCGCTGGATGGCGAGATCGGCTGCATGGTCAACGGCGCGGGCCTTGCCATGGCCACGATGGACATCATCAAGCTCTACGGCGCAGAACCTGCCAACTTCCTCGACGTGGGCGGCGGTGCAACCAAGGAAAAGGTGACCGAGGCGTTCAAGATCATCACCTCTGACCCGCAGGTCAAAGGCATTCTGGTCAACATCTTCGGCGGCATCATGCGTTGCGACGTCATCGCCGAAGGGGTGGTCTCAGCGGTGAAAGAAGTGGGCCTGAAAGTGCCACTTGTGGTCCGGCTGGAAGGCACCAACGTGGAAGAGGGCAAAGCCATCATCAACAACTCTGACGTGGATGTGATCGCCGCTGACGACCTGAAAGACGGTGCCGAGAAGATCGTGAAGGCGGTCAAGGGATGAGATCTATCTCCATTATGGTGGTTGCAGGCGCTTTGTGCTTTAGCCACGCCGCACTAGCTCAAAGCAAAGAAATAATTGCACAAGCCCAGTCAGGCTTTTCTAGCTGTTTGAGCAACCTAAATTCGACGAGCAAAGCAACCGCTGCAATTAGGTCAAAAGGCTTCGCACCGGTAGGAACAGCGTCCGGTATCTCCAGTTTTTTGGCGGCTGATAGCAACTCCGTTGTTGCAGTCAGTGTTCAATCAAGCGCGGACCGAATTTGCAGCTTGGTCATAAAAGGGGCGCGATTGAAGACGGTCGAAAAACTCGCTGCAGCCTATGCAAAGCAACTCGGGGCCAGTCCCGCCGAAGTAGGGGACGCAAGAGCGTCTAAGCGATGGTTGGGACAGCAACGCAACGGCAACATCGCGGTCGTCGTCCTGAAAAAGGCATCCGGCGTCAACTTCAAGGCACCTGGTATCACCGTCGTCAGTTGGAAATAGAGCAACCAAATGCTCCGAAGCCCCACATATCGCCCCTGCCCCGCCTGCGCCTCGACGCAGGCCAACCCCATCGTGGACTACTCCCGCGATGAATGGGTGGTGGCGGAATGTGACGGCTGCGCCTTTGTCTACCTGCGTAACCCGCCTTCCTACGAGGCGCTGGAAGAGGACTTCGCATGGGAAAAGACCTATGTGGAGAAGAAGGAGGCGTCCAAAGGCTCCACGTGGTTCTCCCCGTTGGGTCGCAAGATTAAGTCCGCAATCAAGATGCAGGGGCGGGACCGGAACGCGAAGTATATCGATTGGTTCCAAGGCGGCGCGGTCATCGATGTGGGCTGCGGCTGGGGCAATCGCATCCCCGAGCCGCTGACGCCCTACGGGATCGAGCTGTCCAACATGATGCATGAAACGGCGGACGCGCATATGAAGGCGCGCGGCGGCTATTGCATCCACGGCCCCGGGGCCGATGCCATTTGGGACTTTCCCGAGGGCGCATTCGACGGCGTCATCATGAATTCCTACCTTGAGCATGAGACCGAGGTCATGAAGGTGCTCAACGGTGCCGCGCGGGCGCTGAAAGCCACGGGCGCCCTGTTTGTGCGGGTGCCGAATTTCGCTTCCCTCAACCGCAGGGTGATCGGCAAGACATGGTGTGGCTTCCGCTACCCCGACCACGTCAACTATTTCACGCCAGACAGCCTGCGCAAGGTTGCGGCACAAGCCGGGTTCACCGTGCAGATCACCAACGCGCTGACGCTGCCCATTGACGACAACATCAACGCGCTGTTGCGGAGGGCCGCATGAAACGCATTGCCCTGTTGCTCGCCCTTGCCGCGCCGGTCCCCGCCTTTGGTCAGGACCTGTCCAATTCGACCAGCCTTCTGACGCATTTCGCCACCCGGTGCGCCCAGATTGCCGCCGACCCGACAAAGGCGGTGTCCGGCATCGCCGGAGCCTCCGCCCGGATCGCCGCGGATCGCAGCCTGATCACCCATCGCGAACCCGCGGGGGAGACCGGCCAAATCAACTACACGCAGACCACCTTTGCCGATGGCAAAAGCTCCGACTGCGCGCTCACGCTGACTGGATTTACGCCCGGCCAATACGACGACCTGGGCAAGTTGATCGCTGAAAACGGCGCAGCGCTTTTTGGAACCGAGGTCATCGTGTCGGGCAATTATGCGGCCGGCGACGCGGTTCAGATGATCGCCACGCCTGGCTACCCACCTGCAGCTGCGCTGACCCAAGTCCAAACCCGCGATGCGCTGGAAATGGTGCTGTCGTTGAATAGCGCGGTCGCAACCGCCGCTCCGGAACCGGAACCGGCGCCTGCGCCGGATCAAAACGCGGCCCTCGTCCCGCAAACACTCGACGTCACACCTGCCCCCGGCATTGCGCCCGAGCCCCCGGCGCTACAACTCGCCCCGCCAACATCCGAGCAGCAGGCCAAGATGGACGCTATTGAACTCGGGCTTTCGGCCTGTCTGATCGTGGCCGACATCCCCACGGCGCTTGCGCCTTCCTTGCAAGAGGTCGGCTTCGCCTTTGACCGGATGGGCCGTGGCGGCCAGATTTTGCTGACCAGTGAAGGCGTCACCGCCCGCCTGTCGCCTGATCCGCAGGACGGCTTTTGTACATTGATTTCAGAAAACCTGCCGCTGGCCTACGGGCGGCAGGCCGGCGAAGCCGTTGCCCAAACCCTGGCAGAAGGCACCGCCTCCGACACAAGCATCGACAACTGCGACGCCGTTTCCATGACCGGCCCGGCTGCGGCCGTAACAATGATTTACCTCAACCCCGGATATCAGACCGCGTGCGACGCCTCCAAGGGCACCGCGATCTCCCTCGTACTGCAATAAGGAACCAAAATGGCCATTCTCATCGACGAAACCACCAAAGTCATCTGTCAGGGCTTCACCGGCTCCCAAGGCACGTTCCACTCCGAGCAGGCGATTGCGTATGGCACCCAGATGGTTGGCGGCGTGACGCCGGGCAAAGGTGGCCAAACGCACCTGGACCTACCCGTTTTCAACTCCTGCCACGAGGCGGTCGAGACAACCGGCGCAAACGCCTCGGTGATCTACGTGCCGCCCCCCTTCGCGGCGGATTCGATCCTCGAAGCGCTCGACGCGGAAATCCCGTTCATCTGCTGCATCACCGAAGGCATCCCTGTGCTCGACATGATGCGGGTCAAACGCGCGCTGGAAGGCTCGTCTTCCATGCTGGTCGGCCCCAACTGCCCGGGCGTGATCACACCCGATGCCTGCAAAATCGGCATCATGCCGGGCCACATTCACAAACGTGGGAGCGTGGGTGTCGTGTCGCGCTCCGGCACCCTAACCTATGAAGCTGTGAAACAGACAACAGATAGCGGGCTGGGCCAATCCACGGCCGTGGGCATCGGCGGAGACCCCATCAAGGGCACCGAACATATCGACGTGTTGGAAATGTTCCTGGCTGATGACGAGACCCAATCCATCATCATGATCGGCGAGATCGGCGGCAGCGCCGAGGAAGAAGCCGCGCAGTTCTTGGCTGACGAGAAGAAGAAAGGCCGCTGGAAACCGGTTGCCGGGTTCATCGCAGGCCGCACCGCCCCTCCCGGTCGCCGCATGGGTCACGCGGGCGCAATTGTCGCCGGCGGCAAAGGCGGCGCAGAAGACAAGATCGAAGCCATGCGCTCCGCCGGCATCGTGGTGGCAGAAAGCCCCGCGGGCTTGGGCGAGGCGGTGTTGGAGGCGATTGGCTAACATGCCGTCCCTCGGTCATATGGCGCTCACGGGCTTGCCTCTTATTCGCGGGGCCGCAGTCATGGCGATTGCCCTTCTTGCGCTGTTGCCGCTGCACGCGAAAGCTGCCGACCTACAAGATGTGATCGCCACCTGCACGGAAGGAAGTGCGGGCTTCAACGCCCGCGTTGCCGGGTTAGAGGCACTGGGCTTCAAGCGCATCAGAAGCGAAGGCAAGCTCTGGGTGCAAGGCCAGGTCACCCATATCGCAATGGCAGAGCTGGAATATGGCACGCAGGACGACCCCGCCGATCTGCGCGGGACCTATGACAGCTTTTGGGCCTTGGCCAGCAAGGGCGAGTTGTTCCGCGATGACATCAAAAGCCAGCAATTCATCGACGCATCCGGCAACATAGAGCTGGCCTTCAGCCGCGTAGACGGGGATTGGGCTTGCTCGATTGCCTATGGCATCGGCGCGACAGACCTGCCGATCACCCTGCGCACAAAGAAGCAATGGAAATCCAACGCAGGCACCTACACCGAATACCGTATCAATCGCGGGCGCTTCGCGTCCGGCTCCACAATCTCCCCAGTCTGGGATCGCTGGATAAAAGGCAAGCGGCTGGTGGCGGCTTTCCTGACAGTGAGCGAAGAGCCATGACTTCCAACTTATCTTGTCCACTGACATCTGCGACCGGACGCACCAACCATACCCGCTCCAACCCAAATGAGGTCCCCCAATGACCGACCACCCAGCCAACGACCAGTTCCATGCCTCCTCCTTCATGCAGGGGCACAATGCGGAATATCTTGAACAGCTTTATGCCCGCTACGCCAACGATCCCAACGCGGTCGACGAGGGATGGCGCGCGTTCTTCAAGGACCTTGGCGACACGGAATTGGCGCAGGCGGAAGCCGCTGGGCCATCATGGGCCCGCGCCGATTGGCCGCCACAGCCCGCCGACGACCTGACTGCAGCACTTGACGGACAATGGCCCGCCGATGCGCCCGCCAAGGAAACCAAGGCCATCGGTCAAAAGATTGCGGCCAAAGCTTCCGAGATGAAGGTTGAGGTGTCGGAAGAACAAATCCGCCACGCGGTGCTGGACAGCATTCGCGCGATCATGATCATTCGCGCCTACCGGATCCGGGGTCATCTGGCGGCTGATCTCGACCCGCTCGATATGCGCGAGCATTCCAAACACCCGGAACTCGACCCGGCAAGCTACGGCTTCACCGAGGCCGACATGGACCGGCCCATCTTTATCGACAATGTGCTGGGGCTGGAAACCGCGTCGATGCGCGAAATCGTGGCCATCGTGAAGCGTACTTATTGTGGCACTTTCGCGCTGCAATACATGCACATCTCCGACCCCGAAGAAGCAGGCTGGCTGAAAGAGCGCATCGAAGGCTACGACAAGGAAATCACCTTCACCAAGGAGGGCCGCAAGGCGATCCTCAACAAACTGGTGGAAGCCGAGGGGTTCGAGAAATTCCTGCATGTCAAATACATGGGCACCAAGCGCTTCGGTCTGGACGGCGGTGAAAGCCTGATCCCCGCGATGGAGCAGATCATCAAACGCGGCGGCCAGCTGGGGGTCAAAGACATCATTATCGGGATGCCCCACCGGGGCCGCCTGTCGGTCTTGGCCAACGTGATGCAGAAGCCCTACAAAGCGATCTTCAACGAGTTTCAGGGCGGCAGCTTCAAGCCCGAAGACGTAGACGGCTCTGGCGATGTGAAATACCATCTCGGCGCGTCCTCCGACCGCGAATTTGACGGCAACGAGGTCCACCTGTCGCTGACCGCCAACCCGTCCCACCTTGAGGCGGTGAACCCGGTGGTGCTGGGCAAGGCCCGCGCCAAGCAGGACCAGAACAAGGATGACGCGCGCACTTCGGTGATGCCTATCCTGCTGCACGGCGACGCGGCCTTCGCGGGCCAAGGCGTGGTGGCCGAGGGCTTCGGCCTGTCCGGCCTAAAGGGCCATAAGACCGGCGGCACCATGCATATCGTGGTAAACAACCAGATCGGCTTTACCACCGCGCCGCACTTTAGCCGCTCCTCCCCCTACCCCACGGACATTGCGCTGATGGTGGAGGCGCCGATTTTCCACGTGAACGGCGACGACCCCGAAGCCGTGGTTCACGCCGCCAAAGTGGCCACCGAATTCCGTCAGAAATTCCGCAAGGACGTGGTGCTCGACATCATCTGCTACCGCCGCTTTGGCCATAACGAGGGCGACGAGCCCATGTTCACCAACCCGGTGATGTACAAAAAGATCAAGAAGCAGAAGACCACGCTGACCCTCTATACCGAACGCCTGATCAAGGACGGTCTGCTGCCCGAGGGCGAGATCGAGGACATGAAAGAAGCGTTTCAATCCTATCTCAGCGACGAGTTCGAGGCGGGCAAGGACTACAAGCCCAACAAGGCCGACTGGCTGGACGGCAAATGGTCCCATCTCGACAAGCGCGAGAAGGGAAAATACCAGCGCGGAAAAACCGCTATTTCTGCTGAAACAATGATGGATGTCGGCAAGGGCCTGACCGAGGCCCCCGACGGCTTCCCGATGCACAAAACGGTCGGCAGGCTTTTGGACGCCAAGGCCAAAATGTTCGAAACCGGCGAGGGCTTCGACTGGGCCACCGGCGAGGCATTGGCCTTCGGCTCGCTGCTGACAGAAGGCTACCCCGTGCGCCTTGCAGGCCAGGACTCCACACGCGGCACATTCTCCCAACGCCATTCCGGGCTGGTGAACCAGGAAACCGAGGAACGCTATTACCCGCTCAACAACATCCGCGAGGGGCAGGCCCAATACGAGGTCATTGACTCGATGCTGTCGGAATACGCGGTGCTGGGCTTTGAATACGGCTACTCGCTGGCCGAGCCCAACGCATTGGTCCTGTGGGAAGCCCAATTTGGCGACTTCGCCAACGGCGCGCAGATCATGTTCGACCAGTTCATCTCCTCAGGTGAATCTAAATGGTTGCGCATGTCCGGCCTCGTGATGCTCTTGCCCCACGGGTTTGAGGGGCAAGGCCCCGAACACTCCTCCGCGCGGTTGGAACGGTTCCTGCAAATGTGTGGCGGCGACAATTGGATCATCGCCAACTGCACCACGCCCGCCAATTACTTCCACATCCTGCGCCGTCAGATCCACCGCGACTACCGCAAGCCGCTGGTGATGATGACGCCGAAATCCTTGCTGCGCCACAAGCTGGCCGTGTCCAAGGCGGAGGAGTTCCAAACCGGCAGCTCTTTCCACCGGATCATGTGGGACGACGCCCAGCACGGAAATTCGGACACAAAGCTGGTGACCGATGACAAGATCAAGCGGGTGGTGATGTGTTCGGGCAAGGTCTACTACGACCTGCTGGAGGAACGCGACGCGCGCGGCATCGATGACATCTACCTGATGCGTTACGAGCAATTCTACCCCTTCCCCGCCCAATCCGCCGTGAAGGAGCTGGAACGCTTCGCCAATGCCGAAATGGTCTGGTGCCAGGAAGAGCCCAAAAACCAGGGCGCTTGGACGTTCATGGAGCCCAATATCGAATGGGTGCTCAGCCGTATCGGTGCGAAACACACACGGCCAACCTATGTGGGCCGCGCGGCCTCCGCCTCCCCCGCGACGGGGCTGGCCAGCAAACACAAAGCAGAACAAGCGGCGCTCGTGGATGATGCGCTCACACTGGAAGGGAAATAATCCATGACCGAAATTCGTGTCCCAACACTGGGTGAGTCAGTCACCGAGGCCACCGTCGCCACATGGTTCAAAAAGCCCGGCGACGCTGTGGCCGTGGATGAAATGCTCTGCGAGCTGGAAACCGACAAGGTGACCGTCGAAGTGCCGTCCCCTATCGCCGGAACGCTCAGCGAAATCGTGGCCGAGGAAGGCGCGACCGTCGGTGTTGATGCACTTCTGGCCCAAGTCAGCGAAGGCGATGCGGCCCCGGCACCAAAGGCCGAGAAACCCGCCGCGAAAGCGGAGGCCGCCCCCGCTGCTGCCGTGTCAGAAACCACGCCAGAAGCGACACCGGTGTCAGGCGAAACCGTCGACATCATGGTCCCCACCTTGGGCGAAAGCGTCACTGAGGCCACCGTGTCCACCTGGTTCAAAAAGCCCGGCGAAAACGTGCAGGCCGATGAAATGCTCTGCGAGTTAGAGACCGACAAGGTGTCTGTCGAGGTGCCCGCCCCCGCGTCGGGTGTGCTGCAAGAGGTGCTGGCTGGCGAAGGCGACACGGTCGAGGCAGGCGGCAAGCTTGCCACCATGACATCCGGCGGCGGCGCGGCTGCGCCCGCACCTGCAGAGGCTGCATCAGCTCCTGCGCCTGTCGCATCGGGCAAGGACATTGAAAACGCGCCATCCGCCAACAAGCTGATGGCCGAAAACAACCTGTCAGCCGATCAGGTCACCGGCACCGGCAAGGATGGCCGCATCATGAAGGAAGATGTGCAAAAGGCCGTGGCAGCAGGCGTGGCCCCGCCGTCTACGACGAGCGTTCCCGCCCCCGCTGCCCAAACACCTCGGGCCCCGGTTGCCGCAGATGACGCCTCCCGCGAGGAACGCGTGAAAATGACCCGCCTGCGCCAGACCATCGCGCGCCGCCTGAAAGACAGCCAGAACACCGCCGCCATGCTGACCACCTACAATGAGGTCGACATGGGCGCGGTCATGGACCTGCGCAGCGAATACAAGGACCTGTTCCTCAAGAAGCATGGTGTGAAGCTGGGCTTCATGTCCTTCTTCACCAAGGCCTGCGTGCATGCGTTGAAAGAGGTCCCCGAGGTCAATGCAGAGATCGACGGCACCGACGTGGTCTACAAAAACTACGTCCATATGGGCATCGCCGCTGGTACGCCCACAGGCCTTGTGGTCCCCGTGATCCGCGACGCAGACGCCATGTCCTTCGCCGATATCGAGAAGGCGATTGCCGAGAAGGGCGCCAAGGCCCGCGACGGCAAGCTGTCCATGGCCGAGATGCAGGGCGGCAGCTTCACCATCTCCAACGGCGGCGTCTACGGCTCGCTGATGTCGTCGCCCATCCTGAACCCGCCGCAGTCGGGCATTTTGGGTATGCACAAAATTCAGGACCGCCCGATGGCCGTGGGCGGCGAGGTCGTCATCCGCCCGATGATGTATCTGGCCCTCAGCTACGACCACCGCATCGTCGACGGCAAAGGTGCCGTGACCTTCCTGGTGCGTGTGAAAGAGGCGCTGGAGGATCCACGCAGGTTGTTGATGGATCTCTAGGCATGCGAAAGGTCGCAATAATCAAACCACTGGCTGCCGAGTATGGCGGTCCAGAGGTGGCGCACCTCTTCGAAACGCTTGATCTTGGTTGGGGCTGTTTTTCCTATGGAAGGCCAGTCCCTACTTTCAAGAAAGCACACTATGTTTCACCAAGCGAAGGGTGGTCGCATGACCATTGCGAATTTTGCTGGGCCAACTTCTTCGAAGCCGATGACGAAGGCAAAGGGACCCTGGGGTGGATCATAGACGATCCTGGAAGCGATTACCCGATGAAGTTGGAAAGTGACGATCCGCAGAATACCAAAACGACATCTTCACCTTGGAATATCCGCAATTGGGCTTGCTTGAATTGCAAAGCGACGATCTCGAAATGGCAAGCAGGAGAGCTCAAAATCGAAGTTGACGGCTTCAAAGAAATTCCAGGCCGAGAAGACCCTTTCACTGATCTAAAGTAGGATGAATGGTGCCGCGCAACGGCCAGCGGTTCACCCCCCCACAAAGGACACCCAACCCAAAATGGCCATCCCCAACCGCACCTCCATCACCTGCCCCGCCTGCGGTGCTCATGAAGATGTGGTGATTGCGGACACCTCGGTCGGGCCACAGGGAAGAACCAGCGACACGTCGTCCTACATGATGTTCAACAGCCCGCGCTGGACCCAGACCCGCCGCGCCGGGGAAACCTATCTCAGCTGCGTCACCTGTGGGCAGAAGGATATCGCAACCTTGACTAAACTCGCGGCGCAGAACTGATGGCCTATCTCAGCCCACCGATAACTTGCACCTGCCCAACCTGCGGCTTCAAGGGCCGTTTCGTGGTTGTCACCGGCGTCGGCCCGCAGTCGCGCAAGGGCGACATCCCCTACAAATCCTACAAATCCCCCGGCCCTTTCACCGAACATCTCGACGCGCAGGGCAAGAAAACCGGGTCGCTTCTGTGTCCCAATGACGGTACCCCCGTCTGGACCAACCAGCGCGCCGCAACCGCCTTCGGGCCGATCACGCGCGACGAGCATCAGCGCGATATGCGTCGCAGGACCCCAACCGCGCTGGGTGGTCCCAAAAACCCGTTCGGGGTCAAAGCAATAGGGCCGATGCAGCCAACATGGCTGAAACGCAAAAGCCGCAAACCAAAGCGCAGCTCATGAGCGAGAAGCGCACCAAACTGTCCAACTGGGTCTACCGCCTGATCCTCGGGCTCCTCATCATCGGAGCTTATCGCTACGGCCGGGAAATGATGTCGCAATTCGGGGACAGCAACCAAGGCCTGACGGGCGGCACCTATTGGTCGGTGACGCTGTCGCTGTTAAGCGGCGCGATCAGCCTCGGTGTAGCCGCTTTGGCCATGGCGCTGCGGTCAGGGGCGGTGGTTTGGCTCCTGGGATTGCAATTGGTATTGATGGTCAGCACTGTCCTGCCCGCCATGCTGGGCGCGGGGTCAGCCGGACTGCTCATCGGTGTAGCTCTGCTCCTTGTGGTCGTCGTCGGGCTAGCAGCGGCAATCTTTATCTACCTCATCCGCCGCGGGGAGATACGCCGCCCATGAAGCGCTTGCTCAAATTTGGAGCGGTTATTCTCGCCTTGGGCATCGGCACCGTCGGCTACGCGCAAATCATGCTCAGGGTCGGCTCCGGCACCCCGCCCGATATGGCCCCTGCGGACCAACAGGCGGACGCGATCTTCGTGGACAAAAGCGACCGACGTCTGACGCTGCTGCGAAACGGCGAAACCATCCGCACCTACCAAATCTCCATGGGCGCGAGCCCTGAGGGCCACAAAACCCAGGAGGGCGACGAGCGCACTCCCACCGGCGCGTATGAAATCGACTGGCGCAACGGCAATTCCATCGCGCATCTGTCGCTGCACATCTCCTACCCCAACGCCGAAGACACAGCCCAAGCGCAGGCCCGCGGCGTGTCGCCCGGCGGCAATATCATGATCCACGGCATTTTGAACGGCTGGGGCTTCCTTGGCCCCTTACAGGGCTACTGGGATTGGACCAACGGCTGCATCGCGGTCACCAATGCCGAGATGCGCGAAATCTGGTCGCTGGTACCCGACGGCACCACGATCACCATCGAGGAATAGCCTATGACAACAGAACTCACCGTCCTCGCCCTCGCGGCCCTGTTGCAGGTGGTGCAATTCGTCCTGATGGCGGTCCCCGCCAACATGGAGCTAGGCGTCGGCAAGACGCTCAGCCCCCGCGATATGCAGCGTCTGAAAACCCCGCTGATGGATCAGGCCTCCGTCAAAACCGGCCGCCTTAACCGTGCCTTGATGAACCATTTCGAGGCGCTGACCCTCTTCACCATCGCCGTGATTGTGGTCACCCTAGGGGACCAATCTAGCGCCGTGACGCAAACCGCCGCATGGGCCTATCTTGCAGCCCGCATCCTATATGTTCCCGCCTATGCCTTCGGGTGGGTGCCGTGGCGGTCGCTCATTTGGGCGGTTGGGTTCTGCGCCACAGTGGTTATGTTACTCGCAGCGCTAATCTAAAATCTTGTACACGCGAAACGCACGAAAAATACAAACGGCCTAACGCCTTAAGGAGACCCTCATGCCCAGCTACGACGTCATCATCATCGGTTCCGGCCCCGGCGGCTATGTCTGCGCCATCCGCTGCGCGCAGCTGGGCCTGAAAACGGCCGTCGTCGAAGGGCGGGAGACGTTGGGCGGCACCTGCCTGAACGTCGGATGCATCCCGTCCAAAGCGCTGCTGCACGCCTCCCACATGCTGCACGAGGCAGAGCACAACTTTGCCGCGATGGGGCTGAAAGGCAAAGCGCCGTCGGTCGATTGGAAGCAGATGCTGTCCTACAAGGAAGATACAATCGGGCAGAACACCAAGGGCATCGAATTCCTGTTCAAAAAGAACAAGGTAGACTGGTTGAAAGGCTGGGGGTCGATCCCCGAGGCGGGCAAGGTCAAGGTCGGCGACGATGTGCATGCCGCCAAGCACATCATCATCGCGTCAGGCTCCAAAGTGTCGACCCTTCCAGGCGTCGAGATAGACGAAAAGACCGTGGTGTCCTCCACCGGCGCGCTGGAACTGGGCAAGATCCCCAAGAAGTTGATTGTCATCGGCGCAGGCGTCATCGGGCTGGAATTGGGCAGCGTTTACAAGCGTTTGGGGTCCGAGGTGAAGGTGATCGAATTTCTCGACGCCATCACCCCCGGCATGGATGCCGAGGTTCAAAAGACCTTCCAGCGCACGCTCAAAAAGCAAGGCATCGCCTTCCAGATGGGGGCCGCCGTTCAGGGGGTCGAGGTCAAGAACAACAAGGCCAAAGTCACCTTCAAGCTGCGCAAAGACGACAGCGAGCATGTGGAAGACGCCGACACCGTGCTGGTGGCCACCGGTCGAAGCCCTTACACCAACGGGCTGGAATTGGAGGCGCTGGGCGTCGAGATGTCCAAGCGCGGGCAAATCGTGACGGACGGCCATTACGCCACCACAGTCAAAGGCATCTACGCAATCGGCGACTGCATCGACGGGCCGATGCTGGCCCATAAGGCCGAAGATGAAGGCATGGCGATTGCCGAAATTCTGGCCGGTCAAAAGGGCCACGTGAACTATAATGTCATCCCCGGGGTGATCTACACCCACCCCGAAGTCGCTTCTGTCGGTCAAACCGAAGAGCAGCTGAAGGAGGCCGGTATTGCCTATAACGTCGGCAAGTTCTCCTTCATGGGAAACGGCCGGGCCAAGGCCAATTTCGCGGGTGACGGCTTCGTCAAAATTCTTGCCGACAAGAGCAGCGATCGGATTTTGGGCGCGCATATCATCGGACCGATGGCGGGTGACCTGATCCATGAGATTTGCGTTGCGATGGAATTTGGCGCCGCCGCAGAGGATCTCGCGCGGACCTGTCATGCGCACCCAACCTATTCAGAAGCGGTGCGCGAAGCAGCTCTCGCCTGCGGGGACGGGCCGATCCACAGTTAACCTTGTGGTAACACCGGCTCTTGCGGGTTTCTGAGGAGGCAGTCTTCGCGATTGCCGCCTCTGTTTTGCAAGTCGACAAGGGGGCTGTCACCCAATTTCTCTTTGGCCTGCTCGTCCGACAGAAACAGACCAAGACCAACGTCGAAATAGCAACCGTCCTCGGACTCGAAAAGCTCCAGAGAGGTAAGGAAGGGGCCGGTTTGTAGCTCCTTGGCCCAGTGCGAAGCCTCAATCTGTTGCACCGTGCCTTTCAGGTCTTCCAGCGATTCTTCGGTGATTTGCACGATATTGAACCGATTGGCTGCGGCATCTGTCAGCGTATTCACCGCAGAGATGCCTTCATCAGGGAACGTGTCGGAAAGTCGGTTCAGCGTCTGAATGGAATTTGAAAATTCCTCTGAAAACGACCCGAAATGGCCAAGGGCATAACTTGCTTCCTGCGCCGCCATGCGAATTCTGAGATATCCCAGATCAATGATCTTTTGCGCATCGGCGATGCCTTGCGTGAGGTCCATCTTGTCGGCTTCCAGCGCTACGATGTCATTCGACAGCTGCGTGCGCTGCGTGTCGAAATAGCCGCTGACCCAGGCGGTAAAAACGCCGGCGAGGGCAATTAGGACCGGGGTCATGCTTCCCAGATATCCGGGGCGTTTCCACCACGACAATGACACTTGTTCAATCTCGGCACGCAGCTTTTCGTTCTCCAGCCGCTGCCGTTCCAAATCCAATTCTTGTGTTGCTGCTTCAAAATCCGTCATCGCGCCACCTCGCCGCAAATGGGGGCACTGTACCCCATCACCGCGCAATCTTCTAATGGTTGGCCGATCGCAGACCCAAAGGTTCCCCGCGGGGAACCCGGAAAGGAGTTGTTAAGCACTGATTTCGTTGAGAAATTCTGGACGTCGTTAACGTCTCGTTTACGAAGTATCCAAGGTCACTGCGCCAGCATGCGCAACCCTTGTGTAACGTCAGCGCGCACCGTCAGCCTGACGCCGGGCTCGTCGCCCGCCTTTAGCGCCGCCACGATACGTTTGTGATGTTGTGGCGTAGTGGTGCGGTTCAATCGTCCGTACAGGTCGCACATGGTGGGCCCCATTTGCAGCCAGACGGTTTCAGCCATGGCCAGCATCGCAGGGGCCTGGGCGCGCAGATAAAGCGTGCGGTGGAAGTCGAGATTCGCCCGGATATAGCCCGGCGCATCATGGCGCGCGATGACCTGCGCAATCGTGCTGTTGATGCTCTCCAGCCGTTCGATCAACGCAAAATGCGCGCGAGGGATGGCGCGGGCGGCCAGCTCGGGCTCCAAGAGCGCGCGGATGGCGGCAAGTTCTTCGATCCGCTCATTGGACAGCTCTGGCGTTGTGATGCGGCCCGACGAGGACAGTGACAGCGCCCCTTCCGCTACCAGACGGCGCACCGCTTCGCGGGCCGGGGTCATGGAGACGCCGAACTCCTTGCCGATGCCGCGCAGGGTCATGGCTTTGCCCGGCTTGACCTCGCCATACATGATCTGACTGCGCAGGCTGCGGTAGACCATGTCATTGGCCGCGCCGGTGGGTTGGGAGGTTTTGGATTGGATCAACATGGGGTCTTTGTGATCACAACCGCCCCCATGGTCAAGCGCTCAGAACTGGAACCGGTGCAGCGCACCGCCATTGTCGCGCAACCATTTGCGATGGGCTTTATACCCCGGCATCACGGCGGCAACATTTGCCCAATACGCGGCTGAATGGTTCATCTCGGCCAGATGGCAGACCTCGTGCGCGGCGACGTAGTCCAGCACCTCAACGGGGGCGAGGATCAACCGCCACGAATACATCAGATTACCCTCCGACGTGCAGGACCCCCAGCGGGACCGGGTGTCTCGCAATGTAATCTTGCCAAACTCCCGCCCGATCAGGCCGGCGTAATGCTGCGAGGCTGCAGACAAACGGTCCCGCGCGAGGTTTTTCAGAAACGCCCTTATGCGCGGCGCGGTTTTGTCTGCGCCATATGGCACTTCGACCCAATGTGGATGCAGTTTGACGACGCGGGTTGCGGTCTCGACGATCTGGCGCTCGGCCCCCTCGATGGGGATCATCGCGCCGGGCTCAACAACTGCCAAGTCAGGCTGCTTGTCGAGGTGCTTTCTGATCCACCCCTCTTTTTCGCGCAGAAACCCCTGCGCCTCGGACGCGGATGAAAAGCGCGGCAAGGTCAGCGACACTTTGCCGTCCACGCCCGAGATGCGCAGCGACAAACGCTTCGCGCGGGCGGAGCGTTTTACATTCACGTCAATCGGGGGCTGCCCAAGCTGGATGATCTGCGTCACCTACGCCTGCTCCTACATGTTGCAATCTGATAATAGGCCCTTATTTGCCCTGTGCAAACTAGGGAAAGGCTTTACACGCCTGCGCCCTTGTGGCAACTGGCTCCAACCTGTTTAAAAACACCGCATATGAGGACGATCATGCCCAAAGAAGAATGGGGCGTAAAACGCGTTTGCCCGAACTGCTCGGTCCGGTTTTACGATCTGCAGAACGACCCGATGACCTGCCCGTCCTGCGCGCATGAGATGACGCTTGAAAGCCTAACCGGCAACAAGTCCCGCACCATGAAGGCCGACAAGGCCGACGCACAGAACAAAGACAATGCCGACGCCGTCACCGATGACGACGAAGTGGTTTTGGATGACGACGCGGAAGATGACGCGGATGACGTCGATCTGGGTGACGACGTTCTGGATGATGACGACGACGACACCGTCAGCCTGGACGAGCTGGCCGACGTGGCATCGGATGACGACGACGATTCCTAAGTGGTTTCGTCAGACAAGATTTGGCCGCGCGGGCCACGGATTTTTTGCTTGAACTGATCCGCCGCGCCGCCTAAACCACCCCTCGCGGCTATCGCCGCTTCAGGGCCCTTAGCTCAGCTGGGAGAGCGCCTGCATGGCATGCAGGAGGTCAGCGGTTCGATCCCGCTAGGGTCCACCAACTTCCCCAGATTCCGGTTTTCATGGCGCTGGACGCGGCTTCTTTGCACCGTCATTGTGCCGCCATGGAACTTAGCAAAAATCCGTTCACCCACGCCATTGCGGCGGGGCAGAAACAAGTCGGTCTGTGGGTCACGCTTTTGGGCGGCTTTCAGGCCGAGGTCGTGGCGGCATCCGATTTCGATTGGGTGGTGCTGGATATGGAGCATTCGCCCAATGACATGCAATCGGTGCTTGGCCAGCTGCAGGCGTTTGAGCGCAGCGGTGCCACGGCGCTGGTCAGGCCGCAGACCAACGATCCGGTGCTGGTAAAGCGGCTTCTGGATTTGGGCGCGCCGGGGCTGGTCTTTCCGATGGTGCAGACGGTTGAGGAATGCGAATTGGCCGTGGCCTCGACACGTTACCCGCCACGCGGGATGCGCGGGTTCAGCGGCTCGCATCGCGGCAACCGGTTCGGGCGGATCAAGGATTATGCGACCAAGGTCGAGGATGAGACGACCGTCATTATTCAGCTTGAAACCCGCGAGGCGATTGAGCGAGCGGAGGAGATTGCCGCTGTTGACGGGGTCTCTGGCATCTTTTTCGGCCCCGCCGATATTGCGGCGGATATTGGACTGTTGGGCCAACCAATGCACCCCGACGTGTGGGAGCTGATTTGGACGACAGCGTCCAAGCTGATTGCCAAGGGCATGCCCGTGGGCACGCTGGTCGTGGACGGGCCTTTTGCCAGCAAGCTGCTTAACGATGGCTTCACCTTTGTGGCCTGCGGCACCGATGCCGCGATTCTAAGCCGTGGCGCGGATGCGCTAGCAGCCTCGGTGAAAGAGACGCTTTAACCCGCCCCCTATCAAACACAAAAAGGCCCGGCGGGTTTCCCCCTGCCGGGCCTTTTTTTTGTTCGCGCCCGGCGTTATCCCCCGCCCATGACCCGCGGCAGCCAAAGCACGAGTTGCGGGAATGCCAAGAGCAGGATGAGACCAAAGAGCTGCACCAGCATGAATTGCATCATGCCCAGGTAGATGTCCTTGAGATCCCAATTGGGCACGACCCCCTTCAGGAAGTAGGCCGACAGCGCCACGGGCGGACTGAGCCAGGCCGTCTGCAGGTTCACCGCCACAAGGATGCCGAACCAGACCATCAGGTCGTAGCTGCTGAGCCCATGGATATCGAGCGCCTGCACCGTTGGCAGCAGAATCGGGACCACGATCAGCACGATCGGCACCCATTCCAGCGGCCACCCCAGAAGGAAGATCAGCGCCATCACCAGAAGGAGGACCAAGAAGGGCGCCATATCGAGCCCCAGCAATATCTCGGTCATCATACGTGGCGTGCCGAGCGCACTAAACTGTGCACCGAAGAAGTTGGACGCCGCGACAAGGAACATGATAAGAACCGTGATTTCGAGCGCTTTGATCAAGCTGTCGAAGAAACCGGGGAGCGTGAACTTACGATAGGCAATGGCCAGGATGATGGCACCGAAGGCCCCCATCGCCGCCGCTTCAGCCGGGGTTGCGAACCCAAACAGGATCGAGCCCAGCGCGAAGGAGATCAGGATCGTTGGCGGCATCAGGCCAGCGAAGAACTCGTCCCACAGGTCGGAGAAATAGAAGCCGCCTTCGGCCTCCTTGCTGTAGATCGGCCGCCCAAGGATCGCGAGTAGCACGATGAAGGCGCTGAAGACCATGCCCCAAACCGAAATGCCACCACCTGCGACCAGCGACAGGTAGAGGTGGAAAACAACCGCGACAGGCACCATGACCCGCAGGACCGCGAGCTTGCGGTAGGCCGCATAGACTAGGCCCAAGGCTATGATAAGCCCAAAGAGCCCGCCAAACGGCACCACCGTGCCAAGCGCGCCGCCCATGCCCAGCCCAAAGACGCGGCAGACCGTCAGGATGCCCAGGCAGATCAACGCCACCTCGGCCCCGTAGAACTTGGAGGTTTCCGGCTGGTCTTCTTCCGACAGGATCGGACCAAGGCTCGGGTTCAACCAGCAGCGCCCCAGTGTGTAGATCAGGTAGAGTGAGGCCAGAAGTGCGCCGGGGATGAACGCGCCGCGGAACAGATCGAGCGTGGAGACCTCAAGCACCGGCCCCATGACGATCAGCATGATCGAGGGTGGGATCAAGATGCCCAACGTACCACCCGCGGTGATCGTACCGGCAGCCAGTTTTACGTCATAGCCAGAGCGGCTCATCGTGGCCCCGGCCATGATGCCAAGCAGCGTCACCGACGCGCCCACGATGCCGGTTGCCGCCGCGAAGATGGTTGACACGATCAGCACCGCGATAAACAGCGCCCCGCGCACGCGGGCCATGATCATCTGGATGGAGGCGAAGAGCCGTTCCATCAGGCCTGCGCTTTCCATCACGATGCCCATCAGCACGAAGAGCGGCACCGCCATCAGCTGGTCGTTCAGCATGGTGGAGTTGGTGTTGAGCGTCATCAGCAGCGTCGTCAGCTTGAAGTTCGACCCCCAGATACCGAAGACGAATGCCAGGAATATCAGCGTGAAGGAGATCGGGAACCCGATGAAGATCACGAACAGCATCGCGCCCAGCATGATCAGCCCGATGATTGGCTTATCCAGGTTCGGGCGTGCGCTCATAATCTCGGTGAACCACGCACCGCCCGGGATGACATCGGGCAGGAAGATCGCCAGCGACAGCCAGATTATGAAGACAGCATAGACGGGGAGGAAGCGGACAAACCACTTCTCCCGTTCTTTGCCCATCTTATGGAAGGCCCGGAAAATTTCGGGCAGGCCTTGCAACAACAGCAGCACGCCGCCGATAGGCATGGCCAGACGCGCGGGCCACAGGATCGGTTGCCATGCACTGTCGAGCGCCAGCCGTTCGCCGGTCTCATAGGACAGGAACCAATATTGCGACGCAACAACGGTAAAGAAGATCATCGACGGGATGAAGAACAGAAGATAGGCGACAGCGTCCACGGTCGCTTGGGTTTTGTCCGACCAGAAGCGATAGATAAAATCGGCGCGGATATGCACACCGCGCATAAGCCCGTAGCCCGCGCCGGCCATCCACAAGACACCGGCGATCATCCGGCTGAGATCGTAAGCTTGCAACGTCGGGCCAAGGCCCATCGAGCGGGCAAAATCTTCGTATCCTGCGTTCTGCAGGATGATGAAGGAGTTCCGCGAAAAGACCTCCCAGACAACGATCGCAATCAAGGGGACCATCATCAATGCGATGATCTGACCGGCCCGGTAGTTAATCACGTCGATCGCTGCGGTGATCGGGCGTTGCCACGCAGTCATATCAGCCGGAGTTTCGCCAGGGGCTTCAGCGCGCCGCTCGGCGATCAATTCATCCGCGATCTCCAGATCTTCTGGATTCGGTTCATCTGCCATGTGGCGGTCCCTCCCGTGGACATGGATTTGATATCCATGTTCTTAGTTTCGAAACGTCCGATGCTGAGGGCGCTTGGAAAGAAAGAACGAGCGGGCCCCCGGAAGGGCCCGCTCTGACCTGAATTACTTCAGTGTGTCTGCAAACGCGCGACCAAGGTTCGCGTTCGATGTCTGAGCACCGGCCCAGAATGGAACGGCGATCTTGGCGAACTCTGTCTGAGACGCCCAAACTTCTGCGAAGAACTCGTTCTCGTCAGCAGCAGCTTGCAGCGCTTTGGTCGCAGCAGCGGAGTACTCGGTGAAGTAGTCAGCTGGTGTGTCCTCAAGGATAACACCGTGGTTCTCGGTGAGGTCCTTCAGCGCTTTACCGTTTTCGTAGATACGGTAGGACAGCGATTTCGACAGCGACGCGGTAGACGCAACTTCGAGCGCTTTTTGCTCAAGCTCGGTCAGGCCGTTGTAGAAGTCTTTGTTCACATACATGTCTGCGTTCACGGTGACCTGGTGCAGGCCTTGCAGGTAGTAGTGCTTCAGCACTTTCTGGAAACCAAACACAGAGTCAGGCTTCGGGCAGCACCATTCAGCCGCGTCGATTGTGCCTTTTTCCAGAGCTGGCAGGATGTCGCCGCCGCCCATAGCAACAGCAGGAACGCCGATGTCAGCGTAAGCCGCGCCAACCATGCCTGGAGGGGCCCGGAAACGCATCTGGCGGAAGTCATCCATGGATGTGATCGGCTCTGGGAACCAGCCAAGGGCCTCTGGGCCAACCGGCTGCAGCATGAAGCCTTTGACGTTTACGCCCATTTCATCCCACAGACGGTCATACAGCTCTTTGCCGCCGCCAAACTGGAACCAGCTCAGGAACGCGATGTTGTCGAGACCAACACCAGCACCCGCAACAGGAGCGCCGAAGAGGTTGGCTGCAACGTGCTTACCGCCCCAGTAGTGTGTCCAGGCAAAGCCACCTTCGACCAGGCCCGCGTCAACCGCGTCCATGATGTCGCGTGGGCCAACGACAGCGCCGGCCGGCAGCACTTCGATGGTCAGCGATCCGCCTGTGAGCGCAGCAACGTCTTTGCCGAACTCATTGAGCATGACCACTTCGTCAGCAGTATTTGGCAGAACTGACTGGATACGCAGCACTTTTTCCGCCATGGCGCCAGTCGCCATCAACGCGAGGCCAACCGCACTGGCAGTTAGAGTTTTCAAGTTAAACATTAGGTCCTCCCTTAAGGTCCAAGCCTTCTTCTTCTGTTCTAAGCCGGCCAATGAAGGCATATTGCCCGGCGTATGGTTCAACTCTGGCAGGATGCCCCACCATAAGCGAATTGAATTCTTTCCCTATGTACCCTTTTCCGATTGGCTTAATGCCCCTTTCCGGTAGGCCATCCCTCCATAAGTCCAAGCCAAGGGCCCACGCCGATATTCACATCGACCACGCCGCGGTAGAACATCTCCCCCGCAACGTAGACGAGCACGATCAACCCGACCCACGATATCCAAGGGTACTTCGTTAGCAACTTCATAATAAGCGTGGCCGCAAAGGCCATCAGCACGATTGCGAGACCCAGCCCAAAAACCAGCATGGTCGTGTCGCCATCCGCAATGGCCGCAACGGCCAAAACATTGTCCAACGACATGGACACATCAGCGATGGTGATGGAAATCAGCGCCGACATCATCGTTTTTCGCGGCGGGCCAGTGTAGCCCTGTTCGGGATCATCAGCCATTTCCATGGCCTCCTCCGCATCGTCATGCGCTCCACCCTCGCGAATTTCGACGAAGAGCCTCCAGCACACCCAGAACAGCAAAATCGACCCAACAAAGAGGATACCTTTGATCCCCAGAAGGCTGGTTGCCACAATGGCGAACAGGATCCGCAGCACGGCGGCAATGATCATGCCGTAGAGGATCGCTTTTTTGCGCAGCTCCGGCGCAAGACCCGCCGCTGCCATGCCAATGATCAAAGCGTTGTCGCCAGAAAGGATCAGGTCGGCAATGATGATTTTGCCGAAATCGAGGATCGTATCCATATGGTCAGGCCATTTCTTTCGTTGGTGCGGCGGCGCCTTTCTCGGCGTCCTCCAGGATGAGGTCGGACGCCTTCTCGCCGATCATGATCGACGGTGCGTTGGTGTTGCCTGACACAATGATTGGCATTATGGAAGCATCCGCAACGCGCAGCCCCTCGATGCCTATGACTTTTAGGCGTGGATCAACGACCGCAGCGTCATCTACCCCCATTTTGCATGTGCCGGTCGGGTGGTAGATCGTCGTTGACGTGTTGCGCACCCATTCGAGGATTTCGTCGTAGTCGTCGCTGACGCCAGGCCCCGGCTGATGCTCTTCTGTGACGTACTGCGCGATGGGCGCGGTACCGGTAATCCTTCGGGTAATCCGCACCCCTTCGACGATAGTGTCGCAATCTGTCTTTGTTGCCAGATAGTTAGGGTGAATTTTCGGGTAGTCCCGCATATCCGCAGAGGCCAGCTCCATATGCCCGACGCTCTCCGGGCGCAATTGCAGCACCGATGCGGTGAACGCGGAAAACTTATGCGCGCCCTCGTCGATTTTGTCGGCCGAGAAAGGCTGGATGTGAAACTGAATGTCCGGCACTTCCAGATCCTCACGGGTCTTCAGAAAGCCTGTGCCAAGGCTGGCCGCCATGGCCATCGGGCCGCCACGGGTCGCGATGTATTGCAGGCCGATCATCGCCTGCTTGAAGTAACTCGACACCTCCGTGTTGATCGTCGGAAGGGACGTCTTGTAGACGGGCCGCGCCTGAAGATGGTCCTGCAGGTTTTTCCCTACGGCCTTGTTTTCATGGACCATTTCGATGCCAAGCGGCTTCAACTCATCCGCCGCACCGACGCCCGACACCATCAAAATCTGCGGCGAGGCCAGTGCGCCCGCAGAGAGGATGACCTCCTTGTTGGCCTTCATCGTGATCTGCTGGCCGTTGTGGTTGGCGATCAGACCCGTGCAGCGCTTGCCGTCAAATGTCAGCTTCTCGACCGCACAGCGCGTCAGCACAGTCAGGTTCTCGCGCGACTTGGCCGGGTTCAGATAAGCTACGGCGGAGGAACAGCGGCGACCATTGCGGGTGGTCAGCTGGAACAGCGACACGCCCTCTTGATCCGCGCCGTTGTAGTCTTTGGCCCGCTTGTACCCGGCATTCACCGCCGCCGTCAGCCAGTCGTCAACGCATTGGCGTGTGACAGTGGTATCAGAAACGGACAGAGGCCCGTCGCCGCCACGCAGCTCGTCTACCCGAGTGCCATTTTCGTAATTCTCGGAGCGTTTGAACAGCGGAGCGACGTCACTCCAGCTCCAACCGGTATTCCCGAGCTGGCGCCAGCCATCGTAGTCCTGCGCCTGACCGCGCACATAGAGCAGCCCGTTGATAGAAGATGAGCCGCCCAGAACCTTGCCACGCGGCCACTTGAGCGACCGACCATTCAACCCAGGGTCAGCCTCGGTTTCGTACATCCAGTCCGTGTTTGGATTGGACATGGTCTTGAAGTAGCCGACCGGGATGTGGATCCATGGGTAGGTGTCTTTGCCACCCGCCTCCAAGACCGCTACTTTATATTTGCCATTGGCCGAAAGTCGGTTTGCGAGAACGCAACCAGCGGAGCCTGCACCTACGATGATGAAGTCAAAGTCCACTCACTTCCTCCCAAAAGCGATAAATTTTTAAAAATTGGGACTTGAAGTCCCGTTTTTATACTGCATCATGGAACTATGAGTCGCACAAGCGAAAAATGTTCACGTTCGATTTGGGAGGATCAACATGGGCGACGGGAGCCGAATTCCGACGAACCTGCGCACCCTGCTTATTCTGGAAGCGGTAGGCCTTCAATCTGAACCGATGTCGCCCGCTGAGATCGGGCGGGCCATTGGACTACCAAAGCAAACCACCCACCGACTGTGCAACACCCTTCTAGAAGAAGGGTTCTTAATGAGAGATGAACGCGCACGCGGGCTGCGCCCCGGTCGGCGTGCACGTATGATGGGTGCGGGTGTTGTGCACAGCTCCTCCAGCCATGTCGCGCGGCATCAGGTGTTGCAGGAACTGGCGCGCGAAGTTGGCGAGACCGTGAACTTCGTCGTGCCGGAAGACCGCGGGATGTCATATCAGGACCGGGTAGAGACCGACTGGCCGTTCCGCATCCAGCTGCCAATTGGTACGAATGTCCCCTTTCATTGCACCGCGTCGGGCAAGACATACCTGGCCTCCCTTCCCAAAGCTGAGCGCCGTCGTCTGGTCCATGTTATGCATTTGGAAAGACACACCGAGTCCACGATCACTGATCCGGACACCTTCCTCGATGAACTGCAAGACATCGCGCGCCAAGGATACGCGCTGGACCGGTGCGAGTATTTTGAAGGCATGGTGGCTGTTGCCGTCCCCATATTGGACCCCACCGGCCGGTACTGCGCCTCTGTTGCGTTCCACGCGCCGGAACAGCGCATCAGCATTGAACTCGCCGAAACCAAGGTTGGTGTTCTTCAAGCCACCTCGCGCAAACTGACCGAGACTATCTTTTCATCCTAAGCTGAAGGGAACGGCGCATGTCCATAACGCTGCTGCGATCCCTTATTGCCGTGGCAGAGACCGGCAGCTTTGCGGCCGCATCCGCACGGGTAAATGTCAGCCAAGCCGCCGTGGGGCAGCAGATGAAACGGCTGGAAGAAAGTCTGGGCGTCACCTTGTTCGACCGTGACCGAAAAACCCCGAAGCTAAACCCACTGGGACAATCGCTGATCCCCAAAGCACGCGACGTTGTGCAGGCCTATGACGGCCTGCTGGACGACCTGACGGGGGAAGCGCAGCTGTTTGGCGAAATGACCCTTGGGGCCGTCCCCTCAACTTTACGCGGCTTGGTCCCGCGCGCCGTAAAGCAATTGGTCGCCGCCTATCCCGGGCTGCGCATTCGCGTTGTGCCGGGCTTGTCGGATGACCTATCGGAACAGGTCGAACGCGGGGCGTTGGACGCCGCGCTTTTGGGACCGTTCGCCTCGCAGCGAGACACTATGATGTGGCAACCCGTGGCAGGCGAACCGCTGGTTCTGATTTCAGCCCCCGACATTGTGGGGGATGACCCAAAAGCTCTGCTGACATCGCACCCCTACATTCGCCACACCCGCCGGGCGGCCGCGGGGCGGCTGGCCGACGACTGGATTGTCCGCCAAAAGCTGACGGTCACGATCGCGATGGAAATGGAAACCCTGGAGGCCGTCGCCTCCATGGTGGCGCATGGGCTGGGGCTGTCCGTTGTGCCGGACATCTGCGTGCCGGACCCCACCTTTTCAAGCCTGCGTAAGCTGCCCTTGGCCGGGGCACCTACGCGTGAATTGGGTCTGCTGACACGGACTGACTGCCCCAAGCGACGCTTGACGGACCGGCTGCTGGAAGAGGTCGCCAGCGTTGTCGCCACGCCGACGCTGGCCAGCTAAGGTCCGGTCCACTGTCACCCCGTCTCAAATGAGCTGATCCTGACCAACAACGCTGCGCGGTCCAGCACGTTGATCTGCCCCCTTGCCATCGAGATGAAGCCGGCGTCACGCAGCACCCCAAGCTCACGGTTTACCGTTTGGCGTGAACATCCAGCGACGGTTGCCAGATAGGACTGGCTCAACCGCAGGTCAGAGCGTCGCGCCGACAGTTCATGCAGGTAGGTACAGATACGTTGTTCCGCCGTGTAGAACTGATGCACAGCCTGATTGCGGTTATCGCGCTCCAGAAGATCATGAATATAGCCCGCAAAATTTCGCACAAAGGCCGGGCAAGACAGCTGCTGATCCAGCCGGGCCTTGGAGCAGAACAACAGCGTCGTTCTTGGAAGAGCCTTGCAACTGGCCGCATAGGGCCGTTCGGCAATTGCCTCGACCACGCCGAGAACATCGCCTGTGACCGACACGTAAACGACCGCCTTGTTCCCGTCTTCGCTGACGTAGGAGACCTCGACAGAACCGTCGGCCACAAAAAGCAGCCCCGATCCTATGTCGCCTTGGCTTAGGATCGTTGTCTTGGTCCCGAATGTGCGCAGATTGCAGTCATCCACAAACTTGGATCTGGCCGCATCTGACATGCCAGCCAACAGTCCGCATGACAATAAATGCGGGAACCGTTTCGAATGCTTCATGGCTGAAGCATTCAGCCACCTCAGGAAAAATGCAACTCGTTACCCTACCCGAGGCAACGATAGGGCGATTCTCCGCGCGACCTTGTCGGATAGCCGACAGTCCCGTCAGGTTATTGAGCATGGGCAGCAACCCGACTTAAGCAAAGCTTTACATAACCTAAAATCAGTTTGATTTGCCTTCGCGTTGCTTTTGAATGATATCAGGGCAAATTCACCCTCCGAGGAGCCATCCCATGTCCGTCAATGACAAGATCGTGGACGCGTTTGCCCGCCACAAGGTCGAGTTCATCACCACCGTGCCCTGCAAGCAGCTGGGCGGCGTGATCGAAAAATGCGAAGAGCATCCCGACATCTACCACATCCCTTCGAACAAAGAGGATGAGGGCATGGGCCTGTGCGCAGGCGCCTTTATGGGCGGCAAGCGGTCGGCCATCATCATGCAAAACACTGCAATCGGTGTGACGATCAACACGCTGGTCACCCTGACACAGTATTATCGCATGCCACTGCCGATGCTGATCAGCTATCGCGGGGAGTTGGGTGAGCCCGTGGCCTGCCAAGCGGAAATGGCCGTGCACACCAAAGCACTGCTAGCGCAGCTCAACATCCCGACCTACCACTTCCACGAGGAAAACGACGTCGAAGAGTTCGACAAGATCCTTGAATACACCTTCATGTGCAACAAACCGGTCGCCATCCTGACCGACGCCTCTTTCTGGAAAGGGTACTAATCATGATCCGCTCTGACATTCTGAAAGAACTGGCCCCGACCATCAAAGACACCCTGACTGTCATGAACATTGGCCTGCCAAGCCAGGAAATGCACATGATCGACGACCAGCCGTCCAACTTCTACATGCTGGGCACCATGGGGCTGGCGTCGTCCATCGGGCTTGGCCTTGCGCTTGCACAAAAGGAAAAAGTGCTGGTTGTGGATGGCGACGGGTCGGTTCTGACCAACATGGGCACCCTGCCGACCATCGCCAACAACGTGGCCGACAACTACGTGCTTCTGATCATCGACAACGGGTCCTACGGATCGACCGGCGACCAGCCGACCTATGCGGGCAAGCTGACCAAGCTGGAAAAGGTAGCCGAGGCCTGCGGCTGTGAGAACGTTGTCACCTGCAAAGCAGAAGACACCGTGCAAGCCGTCAAGGACGCGCTTGCGGGCGACAAGATGACCATCATCGTGGCCAAATGCGAAAGCGGCAACATCAAGGTGCCGGTGATCACCATGGACCCCGTCGTGATCCGTCACCGCTTCATGGAAACCATCAAAGAGCGGAACGCCTGAGATGAAGAAAGTCGTTATCTCCGAGTTTATGGACGAAGCCGCAGTGGAGGACCTGCGGGCTGACCATAACGTGGTCTATGACCCGACACTTGTGGATGACGGCGACCGCCTTCTGGCGGAACTGGCCGACGCCGAAGCGATCATTGTCCGCAACCGCACGCAAGTGCGCGGGGCGCTGTTGGGAGGCGCGCCCTCCTTGCGGGCGGTGGGTCGCTTGGGCGTCGGCCTCGATAATATTGACCTCGACGCCTGCAAGGCGGCGGGGATTTCGGTGCATCCGGCCTCTGGCGCGAATGACCTGTCGGTTGCGGAATATGTGATCACCTCGGCCGCGATTTTGCTACGGGGCGCGTATCTGGGCTTTGACCGGATGATCGCGGGCGAATGGCCACGTCAGGACATGTCTGGGGGCGAGCTGTCAGGCAAGACGCTGGGATTGGCCGGTTTTGGGTCCATCGCGCGGGAAACTGCCAGCATGGCACGAGCGCTGGGGATGACGATCGCCGCCATGGACCCGTTCGTTCCGGAAGGTGACGCGGCATGGGACGGTGTGGCGCGGCATGAAGATCTGGCATCACTGGCGGCCGCATCTGACGTGTTGTCGCTGCATGTGCCGCTGACTGACGGCACCCGCGATATGGTCAATGCAGACATCCTGACTGCAATGAACCCCGGCGCGGTCGTTGTTAACGCCGCGCGCGGCGGCGTTGTCGATGAGGCGGCCCTCGCTGCGGCATTGCGCAACGGGCAGATTGCTGGCGCCGCGCTTGACGTCTTCGCCAGCGAGCCGCTGACAAAAGAGGACGGAGCCAAATTCAAAGGCCTCAGCAACCTGATCCTCACACCGCATATCGCGGGTGTGACGGTCGAATCCAACACGCGCGTGTCGGCGCTAACCGCGAAAAACGTCCGTAGCGCGCTCGCTTAGCTGACCTTCTTCACCTTCTTAAGAATGACTCGAACGCGTTTCAGATGGCGAGGCTTTTGCAGTGCCGCCGCGCTGATTTTGATGCCGCCCCAATGCCGGACTGCTGCAAGACGCGGCTAGATGCCTGAATTTTAGGCAAGTGGCGGTCGGGCAGCCGCTATTTCGAGTCCAAAATGTTGTGTGTCCGGGGCGTATGCGGTTTGATCCGCCGCCAAGGAGACCGTCATCAACACGCTTGCCAACAGCCCAACCGTCAGCAAACAACCGCGCGCGCGGGGCGGTTTGAAGCTGTCGGCCAAACTGCGCGGCGGCCGGTCCGCGTTGGGCGACCTGCGCCAATCCGGGTCCTTGCGCGCCTTGTTCCCCCGCTCCGCGGCGGCCGCGCTAAATGCGGTAACATTGAATTGCGCGGGCGGCATGACGGGCGGTGACCGGTTTGATATCGCGGCTGAAGCCGAGGCCGGTGCGACATTGACGCTCACGACCCAAGCTGCAGAGCGCATATACCGTGCGACCGGACAACAAACTGCACATCTGCGAACCCGGCTCTGCGTCGCTGCGGGGGCCCGCATCAATTGGCTGCCGCAAGAAACCATCCTATTTGATCGATCTCGCTTTGCGCGCCGGACGGATGTCGAATTGGCGGGTGATGCCAGCTACCTGATGGTCGAACCTCTCATCTTTGGCCGCACGGCCATGGGGGAGCATCTTCGGTCGGTCCATTTCAACGACAGATTGCGCATTTACCGAGACGGACGTCTTTTACACGCTGACGCGACCCGTTTGCTTGGGGATGTCGAAACTCACCTTCAAGGCGCCGCGATCTGCCGGGGCGGCCGTGCCATGGCGTCGATCGTTTTGGTGCATTGTGATGCTGGCAACCACCTTTCTGCCATGCGCGACATGATTGGCACGAATGGCGGGGTCAGCCTCAAAAGCCCTGACCTGCTGGTGATACGGTTGATAGCCGAAAGCTCCAACGCGCTCCGCCAGATTGCCATTCCCATCATAGCGCGCCTCTCAGGCGCAGACATTCCCAAACCCTGGACCCTTTGACCCATGCAGCTGACCCCTCGTGAAAAAGACAAACTCCTTATCTCCATGGCTGCCGAAGTTGCCCGCAGACGGCTGGCGCGCGGTGTGAAGCTGAACCACCCTGAGGCGATTGCTCTTATCACCGACGCCGTGGTCGAGGGCGCACGAGACGGGCGGTCGGTTGCCGACATGATGGAGGCCGGCGCGCAAGTCATCACCCGCGCGCAATGCATGGAGGGCGTCGCGGAAATGATTCACGACGTGCAGGTCGAGGCGACGTTCCCGGACGGCACCAAACTGGTGACAGTTCATAACCCGATCCGATGAGCCATGAGTATTTTTACCAAAACGAAGCCCGGCACGCAGACAAGAAGAGGCCGCTAGATGATTCCAGGTGAAGTATTTCCCGCAGCCGGCGATTTGGAGCTGAACGTGGGCGCAGAAGTGATTGTACTGTTGGTGGCCAATACCGGCGACCGCCCGATCCAGGTCGGGTCCCATTTCCACTTCGGCGAGGCCAACTTCGCGTTGGACTTCGACCGCGACGCCGCGCGGGGGATGCGGCTTGATATTGCCGCCGGAACCGCCGTGCGGTTTGAGCCGGGCCAGTCTCGCGAAGTGAGCCTGATCCCCATTTCGGGCGCGCGCCGCGTGTTTGGCTTCAACCAGAAAGTGATGGGGGACCTCTGATGCCTGCAACTATCTCCAGAGGCGACTACGCCGCGATGTTTGGTCCCACCGTGGGCGACAAGCTGCGGTTGGCCGATACCGACCTGATTATCGAGGTAGAACGCGACCTGACCACCTATGGCGAGGAGGTCAAATTCGGCGGCGGCAAGGTGATCCGCGACGGTATGGGACAATCCCAGGCCACCCGCGCGGCGGGCGCGGTAGACACTGTGATCACCAATGCGCTGATTGTGGACCACACCGGCATTTACAAAGCCGACATTGGGTTGAAAGACGGGCGCATCCACAAGATTGGTAAGGCGGGCAACCCGGATACGCAGCCGGGCGTGGATATTATCGTCGGGCCGGGCACTGAGGCGATTGCAGGCGAGGGCCGGATTGTCACGGCGGGGGGCTTCGACAGCCATATCCATTTCATTTGCCCGCAACAGATGGAGGACGCCCTGCATTCGGGGCTGACCACCATGCTGGGCGGCGGCACCGGCCCCGCGCACGGCACGTTGGCGACCACCTGTACGCCCGGTCCCTGGCATATTGGGCGGATGATGCAGGCTGTGGACGGCGTCCCGATGAATGTAGGGTTCGCGGGAAAAGGCAACGCCTCGCGTCCCGATGCGCTGGTTGAGATGGTGAAAGGCGGCGCGTGCTCGTTGAAGCTGCACGAGGACTGGGGGACGACGCCGGCGGCAATTGACTGCTGCCTTGGCGTTGCCGACGACATGGACGTCCAGGTGATGATCCACACGGACACCCTGAACGAAAGCGGGTTTGTCGAAAATACGGTCGCCGCCATGAAGGGGCGCACCATTCATGCGTTCCACACCGAGGGCGCGGGCGGCGGGCACGCCCCGGATATCATCAAAATCTGCGGCGACGCGAATGTGCTGCCCTCGTCCACCAACCCGACGCGGCCATTTACCGTGAACACATTGGAAGAGCATCTGGACATGCTGATGGTCTGCCATCATCTGGATAAGTCCATCCCGGAAGATGTGGCCTTTGCCGAAAGCCGCATCCGGCGGGAAACGATTGCCGCCGAGGACATTTTGCACGACATGGGCGCGTTCTCGATCATTGCATCCGACAGCCAGGCCATGGGGCGTGTGGGCGAGGTTCTGATCCGCACCTGGCAAACCGCCGACAAGATGAAGAAACAGCGCGGGCGACTGAGCGAAGAGACCGGCGAGAATGACAATTTCCGCGTGCGGCGCTACATCGCGAAATACACGATCAACCCGGCGATTGCGCATGGGGTTTCGCGCGAGATCGGCTCGCTAGAGGAAGGCAAACGGGCGGATATCGTCATCTGGAACCCGGCGTTCTTCGGGGTGAAACCTGAAATGGTGCTGATGGCGGGCTCCATCGTTTGCGCCCAGATGGGCGACCCCAACGCGTCGATCCCCACACCGCAGCCGGTTTATTCGCGGCCCATGTTCGGCGCGATGGGACGGGCGGTCGAAAAGTCGGCCGTGATCTTCACTTCAGCCGCCGCGATGGAAGAGGACGTGCGCGGACGGCTCGGACTGGCGAAGGAATGTCTGGCCGTTGAGAACACCCGCAACATCGGGAAAAAAGACCTTGTCCTGAACGACGCCCTGCCCAAGGTGGAGGTCAACCCCGAGACCTACGAAGTGCGCGCAGATGGGGAGTTGTTGACCTGCGAACCTGCAGAGGTGCTGCCAATGGCGCAGCGCTACTTCATGTTCTAAACTGACGGTTCGGCGCGGCCTTGCCCGCGCCGACCGGTTGGGGGCCTTGCCCCCAAACCCCCAAGGTATTTTTGAAACAATGATGGGGCTGGACCCGTTTCGAGAAGGAAAGACCATGCCGATACGAAACCGATTTGCTGAGTTGCACCCAGAGATCACTGCCTGGCGGCGGGATTTTCACGAAAATCCAGAACTAATGTACGACACGCACCGCACATCAGGGATTGTCGCGGAAAAGCTCAAAGGCTTTGGGTGTGACGAAGTTGTCGAGGGGTTGGGGCGCACCGGCGTTGTCGGGTTGATCCATGGCAAAGGCGGTTCCGGCGGCAAGGTGATTGCGCTGCGCGCCGACATGGACGCGTTGCCGATCCTGGAGGCGACCGGCGCAGATCATGCCTCGAAAACGCCGGGCAAGATGCATGCCTGCGGGCATGACGGACACACCGCCATGTTGCTTGGAGCCGCGCAATATCTGGCGGAAACGCGCAATTTCGAAGGGACGGTGGCCGTGGTCTTTCAGCCCGCCGAGGAAGGCGGCGCCGGGGCCGAAGAGATGGTGCAGGACGGGTTGATCGACCGTTTTGGCATCTCAGAGATTTACGGAATGCACAATTCCCCCATGGTGCCCTTTGGCGAGTTCGCCATCCGGTCAGGGCCGTTTTACGCGGCGTGCGATAGTTTCGCCATCAACGTGCGCGGCAAAGGCGGGCACGCGGCCCGGCCCAACAACACCGTTGATACGACATTGGTGGCCTCGGCCATTGTGATGGCACTGCAGTCGATTGTGTCACGTAACGCGGACCCACAGCAGCCGCTGGTGGTGTCAGTCACCAGCTTCCGGACCGAAAGCGAAAGCTTCAACGTCATCCCAGAACACGTGCGGCTGCAGGGCACCGTGCGCAGCTTTGACCAGGACCTGCGCGACGTGGCGCTCCAGCGCGTCAAAGACATCGCCCAGACCACGGCGCAAGCCTATGGCGGCATTGCCGAGGTGACGATGGACGAAATCCCTTACCCCGTTATGGACAACCATGCCCGGGAAACAGACCACTGCGTCGCCGCGGCTGACACGGTGTCGGGCAAGGTGAACGCGCAAGCCCCGCGCGTCACCGGCGGCGAGGACTTCGCCTATATGCTGCAGGCCTGCCCCGGCGCCTATATTCAGTTGGGCGTGAAGACCGAAGGCGGCCGCAACGCGGGTCTCCATCACCCCGAATACGACTTTAACGACGAGGTGATCCCACTTGGCTGCTCCTACTGGGTGACACTGGCAGAACAAAGGCTCGCTGGCTGAATGTTGGTTGCCTCAAAAATCGTGAAAGCCGGGGGCACCCGCAATTGCACCTTGAGCTACGAAGATCGCTTCCTGCGCCGCAAAGTTCTGACCAGCGATGACGGCACCCAGTTTCTGGTCGATCTGGCTCACACCACATCCCTGGAGGAAGGCGACGGCTTCGCTTTGGAGGATGGGTCCGTCATCAGCGTGCGCGCGGCACTTGAGCCGCTGCTGGAGATAACCGCCACCAACCTGCTGCCGCTGGTCTGGCACATAGGCAACCGCCACTGCCCCGCCCAGATCGAACAGGGCCGCGTGTTGGTGCAACCCGACCACGTCATCCACGACCTGATGAAGAAGCTGGGCGCAAAGGTGCGCGAAGTGAAAGAGCCGTTTACGCCGGAAGGCGGCGCATATGGACATGGGCGCACCCACAGCCATGCCCACTGACCTGTCCCCCAAACAGCTGATGACACTGACCCAATGGCTGTCGCCGGCGTTCCCCGTGGGGGCGTTCAGCTATTCCCATGGGTTGGAATTCGCGCTTCAAGACGGGATAGACCTCGAAAGCTGGCTCGAGGACGTGTTGCGCCACGGCGCGGGGTGGAATGACGCGATATTGCTCAGGGCCGCGTATAGCGGCCAAGTGGATGACGCGGACAGTTTGGGGCGTGCGATGTCGCCGTCTGCGGAACGCCTGCAGGAGACCACATTGCAGGGCGAGGCATTTTGTCGGACCTTGCGGGGCGCTTTTCAGTTGGAGATCGAGGGGCTGATCTACCCGGTCGCGCTTGGTGTGGCCGCTGCACATCGGGAAATGCCGGTCGCGCCGGTCGTTACGGTTTACCTGCACGCCTTTTTTGCATCAAATTTGGTGGCCTGCGCACAACGCCTGAGCGCGCTCGGACAAACGGACGCGCAGGCAATGATTGACAGATTGGGGGCCGTTTGCGCCGAGGCTGCGGCGGCCTCGGAGGATTGCGACCTGGATGACCTGGGCGGATCGGCGTGGGGGGCTGATGTGGCCTCTATGCAGCACGAGACCATGGGGACGAGGATATTTCAGACATGAGCAACTCTTTGAACGGACCCTTGCGGATTGGAATTGGCGGCCCGGTTGGCGCCGGCAAGACGTCGTTGACCGCCGCCTTGTGCCGTGCACTGCGCGATACGCATTCAGTCGCTGTCGTGACCAATGACATCTACACTCAGGAAGACGCCGAGGCGCTGGTGCGCATGCAAGCCCTACCCTCCGACCGCATACGCGGCGTAGAAACTGGCGGCTGCCCGCATACCGCCATCCGCGAGGACGCGTCGATCAACCTGGCGGCAATTGACCGCTTGAACGCCGATTTCCCAGATCTGGACGCGGTGCTGATCGAAAGCGGAGGCGACAACCTGTCCGCGACATTTTCGCCGGAACTCGCGGACCTGACAATCTACGTCATCGACGTGGCCGCCGGCGAAGAAATCCCCCGCAAAGGCGGGCCGGCCATAACCCGGTCAGACATTTTGGTGATCAACAAAACCGATCTCGCGCCACATGTCGGGGCGTCGTTGGACGTGATGGACCGAGACGCGCGAAAGATGCGCGGCGATCGCCCGTTTGTCTTCGCGCAGGTCAAACATGGCGACGGCATTGACGCCGTATTGGCCCATATCCGCGCAATCGGCGGATTGCGATAGCGTCGTTTCTGAACCGTAAGGCGGCGGGTGCCGCAATGTTGCAATCAGCGGCAGGGGGCATGTTTCGTCAAACAACGGAGCTTGCCCATGCGCGTTATTGCAAACCCCTTTCGCCATTCGACCCACCAGATTGCGCTGCCGCCCGAAACCCCGTTTCCCAGTGACGACCTGACGGCGGCGGCGCGCCTGTTGGCGCGGTGCCCGTCCGCCGCTGCCACGCCACTGCTGCAGGGCGACAGGCTGGCCTCCGTTGCCGAAGTTCATATCAAGGACGAACGCGGGCGGATGGGACTGGGAAGCTTCAAGGCGCTCGGCGCCGCCTATGTGATTGCCTGTGATGCGGATGCAGGGTTGGCGAAGGGCCGCACCTATGTCACCGCGAGCGCGGGAAACCATGGACTGTCAGTTGCGACAGGGGCGCAGGTTTTTGGCGCCGCGGCGGTCATCTACATCGCCGAAAGCGTCCCGGAAAGCTTCGCGGAACGGTTGCGCCAAACAGGAGCAGAGGTCCGCCGGGAAGGCAATATCTACGAAGACAGCATGGCCGCCGCCCAAAGGGCGGCCGAGGTGAATGGCTGGCAGCTGCTGTCCGACAGTTCGTGGGACGGCTACTACGACCCGCCACACCGGCTGATGGAGGGGTATTTGGCGTTAATGGCGGAGGTGTTCGAACAAATGCCAGACGCCCCGACCCATATCTTCCTGCAGGCCGGAGTTGGCGGGCTGGCCGGCGCATGCGCTGCCGCTGCACGCAAGGAATGGGGCGACGCCCCTGTCATCACCGTTGTTGAGCCGGAAGCAGCCCCCGCCCTAATCGCCTCTATTGAGGCGGGCTGCCCGGTGTTGAGCGAGGGACCGGTATCCAATATGGGGCGTCTTGACTGCAAGGAGCCTTCATTCATTGCGCTGAAAGGTCTGGCGCGGGATGCCGACTGGTTTTGCACGATTTCCGAAGACGAAGCCGCTGCCCAAACGGAAAAGCTGCGAGATGCCGGGTTTGCAACCTCGCCTTCGGGCGGCGCAGGCTTGGTTGCAATGATGCTGGCGAACGGCGCTTTCCAGCTCACGGACAGGTCCCGCGTTCTGTGTATCTTGAGCGAAGGGCCCGCGTGATGCGCGGGTTCAGCGAGGCAGAATTCCACAACCGCCGAGACCGCGCGCAAGACATGATGGCTGAGGCAGGTCTCGCCGCACTGCTTCTAACAACGGAACCGGAGCTGCGCTATTACAGCGGTTTTCTAACCCGGTTTTGGGAAAGCCCGACCCGACCTTGGTTCCTAATCTTGCCCGACAGCGGCGATCCGATTGCGGTGATCCCCTCAATCGGTGCAAACCTCATGAGCCAAACCTGGATAAGGGATATTCGCACATGGCGCGCACCTGATCTAGGCGATGACGGGGTCAGCCTCTTGCGCGACACACTGCACGAGGTCGCTGCAAGGGGGCCCATTGGTTTATCGTCTGGTATGGAAAGCCATGTCCGTGCGCCCCTCTCTACGGTTCTGGCATTGCAAGACACGCTGCACCTGACCTCGGACGCCGACATTACCCGCCGCCTCCGGCTAACGAAATCACCCGCCGAAATCGGGAAAATCCGAACGGCTTGCGAAATTGCCGACCGAGCCTTCGCCCGCGTCGGCGAGATCGCGCGGGTGGGCGTGCCGCTTGAACAGGTGTTTCGCCGATTCCAGATGCTTTGCCTGGAGGAAGGCGCGGATTGGGTGCCGTATCTTGCAGGCGCCGCCGCGCGCGACGGGTACGGCGACGTCATTTCGCCGGCCACCGAAACGCCTTTGGCCAAAAATGACGTGCTGATGCTGGACACCGGATTGGTGCATGACGGCTATTTCTGCGATTTTGACCGCAACTTTTCTGTCGGTCCGCCGACCCAGCTGGTGGCCGGCACACATTCACGGCTGATTGAGGCCACCGAAGCCGCCTTTGATCTTTGCAAGCCGGGCGCCACAACCGCAGAGCTTTTTCACGCCATGGACGCGATTTGTACCGGCGGCGCAGGGGGGAGCGGCGCGGGGCGCTTGGGGCATGGGCTCGGGATGCAGCTGACGGAATGGCCCTCCATCATCCCGACAGACCGCACAACATTGCAACCGGGCATGGTCTTGACCTTGGAGCCGGGAATTGAAACTCTTCCGGGCAAGATGTTGGTTCACGAGGAAAACATAGTCATTACGGAAACAGGCGCTGAATACCTCAGTAGGCCCGCCCATCCCGACATTCTGGAACTGCGCACGTGACCGCGTTTCGCTATGATTTGGAAGAACTACACAAAAAGACGCTTGGCCTAATTGTACTTCAATCAGATGAGACCATCGAGCAGGATTTTCGCCGGATCCTGCCGCTGGACATCAACTTGCATATCTCGCGGGTGACCAGCGGATTGGAGGTTACCAGCGACAGCCTTCAGCAAATGGAGCAACACCTGCCAGACGCCGCCGGGCTGTTCCCGCGCGGGCTGCATTTCGACGCGGTCGGATACGGCTGCACCTCCGGCACAGCCCAGATTGGCCCTGAAAGGATTTCTTCGCTGGTCCAAGGCGGCGTATCTACCGGTGCGGTCAGCCAGCCGGTTTCCGCACTGATTGCCGCGTGCAAGCACCTTGGCCTGTCCCGTCTGGCAATTCTTTCGCCCTACATCGAAGAAGTGTCCAACCGCCTCCGGCAGGTCTTGGCCGAGCATGGAATAGATACCCCGGTTTTTGGTTCCTTCGAGGAAGCCGAGGAACAAAAGGTGGTGCGCATTGACGCTGCCTCGGTTCAGGAAGCGGCGTTCAACCTTGCGGCGCAGGGCGGTATCGACGGTGTGTTCCTGTCCTGCACCAATCTGCGCACATTCGACGTGATCGGCCCGCTGGAAAGTGATCTCGACCTCCCGGTCCTCTCAAGCAATCAGGTCCTTGCATGGCATCTTACGCGATTGGCCGGCGCGCCGCTCCATGTGTCGGGCTTTGGTCGATTGCTGGCCTGAACGGCAGTTAACCAGGCCGATGTCAGCGGCCTCTCACGCTCGTTGGGGCTGATCAACTTGACGTAACTACAGCCGCTTTGCGATTGTACCCGGGTTTGTATTGCCGCAGACAGACAGGGCATTACCTTTCCTGTAAATCGAGCACGCAACGCATCGTCCAAAAGGATGCACAGCAACATGTCGCGCCAACTAGGCCTTTCAATATTGATGTTTCTGGCTTTGCCTGCCCAGTTGCTGGCGTTTGAATTACGTTTCGCCTCCAGCGCAGGTTCCAGCGAATTGAACGCCGAATTGTTGGCGGCATCCCTGGTGGCGCCTTTGGCCGACAAGGCAGACGCGTCTCCCCAAGACGTTCTGGCGGCGGCGCAGGCGGACTACGGCAGACTGATCGGCACACTTTATGAGGAAGGCTATTTCGCCCCCACGATCAATATCGGCGTCAACGGACGGGAAGCCGCAGGGATATCCCCACTCGCCTCTCCCGGAGCAATCCAAACAGTCGCCATCACCATCAATCCAGGGGCGCGGTTCCAGTTTGGCGAAACGGCCATAGCCCCAATCGCGCGCGGCACTGAGTTGCCCGCCGATTTCTCGCGTGGCGCAGTTGCGAAGACGGGAACGATCCGCGACGCGGTCGAGGCCGGCATAGAGGGCTGGCGTGCTGCTGGACACGCAAAGGCCGATATTGCCGAACAACGGCTGATTGCCCGCCATCCGGCGCGCGAGTTGGATGCGAATATTCAGCTCCAACCGGGGCCGCGTCTGACGTTTGGCAACCTTGTGGTGCGGGGCAACACCTCGGTTCGTACCGGCCGGATCCGGGATATCGCCGGGCTGCCTTCCGGCAGACAATTCGATCCTGAGGAAGTACGCAAAGCCACCACGCGGTTGAGACGTACTGGCGCGTTCAAAGTCGCTGCCCTGAGCGAGGCCGAAAAAATTGGAGCAGGCAACACGCTCGACATCAATGCACAGATTGTCGAGGAAAAGCCGCGCCGGTTCGGCTTTGGGGCCGAAATCTCGTCAACTGACGGGCTGGGGCTTTCTGGCTTTTGGTTGCACCGCAACCTGTTCGGCGGGGCGGAAAGGCTCCGGCTGGAAGGCGAAATCGAAGGCATTGGCGGCCAAACCGGGGGCGCCGACTTCAAAATAGGCGCGCGCTTTTCCCGGCCCGCGACGTTCAACGAGGACACAGATTTTTTCGCGCTGACCGAACTGGAGAGCCTGGACGAGGAAAGCTTTAGCGCAGACCGGTTCAAAGTTGAGGCCGGAATCAGGCGCTACGCGTCCGACCAGCGCGAATACACGTTCGGGCTTGGCCTGCAGCATGCGCGAACTGAGGATGCGTTCGGCGTGCGGGACTATACAATCTTTACGCTGCCGGCCTCAGCTGAGTTTGACTACCGGGACGACCCGCTAAATGCCAAGGCCGGGTATTACGTCTTCGCCAGTGTCACACCGTTCGTGGCAATTGAGGGCACCGAGAGCGGTGTGCGCACCTATCTTGACGGGCGTGTCTACAAGACCGTTGGGGCGGCAGAGAACCTGACGTTCGCGCTGCGCGGCCAACTTGGTTCGGTCTCCGGGCCAACCCTGGCCACGGCACCAGCTGATTTTCTGTTCTACTCCGGCGGCGGCGGCACGGTGCGCGGACAGAATTACCAGTCCTTGGGCGTGGATCTGGGTGGCGGCCAAGAAATCGGCGGGCGCTCCTTTCTTGGGCTGTCGGGGGAAGTGCGGGTAAAAACCGGCGACAAGCTAAGCCTCGTTGGGTTCGTGGACGCGGGCTATGTCGGAGCGCAGGCCTTTCCCAACGGATCAGATGGCGATTGGCACAGCGGTGCCGGTTTTGGCATTCGATACGATACCGGCATTGGTCCGATCCGCGTTGATCTGGCGGTGCCTGTCAGTGGACCGGGCGAGAATTCTGGTTTCGAAGTTTACATCGGCATTGGGCAGGCCTTTTAAATGGTCATGCGTGTGCTCCTCTGCCTCTGGCTCGCCCTGCTTCCCGTCGCGGCCCTGGGGCAGAGCAATGACAAAGGCTACCTGACCAATTTGTTGGAAGACAGCCTTGGCGGCGACGGCCGAGACGTGCAGATCAACGGGTTCAGCGGCGCGCTTAGCAGCCGCGCCCGCATCGCAAGCATCACCGTCGCAGATGAGGACGGCATTTGGCTGAGCCTTGAAGACGTGGGCATTAATTGGAACCGCTCCGCGCTGCTGCGCGGCCGGATCGAAATACAAGAGCTTTCGGCCGAGACCATCACCCTGCCCCGCTTGCCCGTCGCCCCCGACAACGATCTGCCGGACGTTGAGGCGCCTGGCTTCGCATTGCCGGATCTACCTGTATCGGTGGTGATTGACGCACTTAAAGCAGACACAATTGTGGTGGGCGCACCGGTGCTGGGCGAGGAATTGCGCATGAGCCTGGAGGCCTCAGGCCGGTTGGCGGGCGGCGAGGGCTCCGCCAAATTGAACGCTATGCGCAGCGACAACAAGGTGGGACAGGTAATCCTTGAGGCCGCCTTTGACAGCTCCAGCGAGCAGATCACGCTGGACCTGAATCTCACCGAGGAAGCGGATGGCGTCGCCGCGCGTCTGCTGGACCTGCCGGGCCAGCCCTCTGTCGCAATGCGTGTCAATGGCGAGGGCCCGCTTGACGATTTTGCGATGCAGTTGGTCATCGCCACCGATGGTACTGAACGGCTCAGCGGCAACATGAGCTTACGTGCGCAGGAGGCCAAAACGCCGGGCATCACCTCTGTCCGCAGGTTCACGGCCAATATTGGCGGGGATGTTACCGCGTTGTTCGCCCCTCAGTATCGCCCCTTCTTTGGCGAAGCGGTCGCCTTGCAGGTTACCGGCCGCCGCTCAGGCGATGGGAGCCTGACGCTGGATATGTTGCAATTGGCCACCGATGCGTTGCGGCTTGAAGGGCAGGTAACGCTAAACCGAGATTATTGGCCAACGGCCTTAAAGCTGGCGGGCAAAATTGTATCCGCAGACGGCACCCCGGTTTTGTTGCCCCTGTCTGGCAAAGAAACCCGCGTGCAGGAAGCGACGCTGGACGTGCTTTACGACAATGCGCGAGCAGATAGTTGGGCCGGCACGTTTGACATCGCCGGTCTGTCGCGGTCCGACATTGAAATCAAGCAGATAACTCTAGATGCGGACGGCACTCTGGACGGGGATGTCAACGCAATCGGCAAGGTCACAGCCACCCTCGATCTCATCGCGGACGGGATCATGTTTTCCGACGATGCCCTTGCGGACGCCTTAGGCCCCAGCCTGTCCGGCCAGCTCGAGATCGACTATTCTGAAGGCCAGCCGCTGCGGCTGCGCGACCTGAACCTGGCGGGGAGCGATTACGGCCTGTCCGGCGCGGCCACGATCGGTGACCTCGATAGCGGCTTTGAAACTGAATTTGACCTGAATTTGAAGGCCGAGGACATGTCGCGCTTCGCCGCTCTATCCGGCCAAGCGCTGCGTGGGTCAGCCGCCGTCGCGCTGGAGGGAACGGCAGCTTTGGGTGGGGTATTTGACATCGCCGTGGATGGGGTTGTCGACGGTTTGGCCATCGGGCAGGCGCAGGCGGACGCCGTTCTAGCGGGGCAAACCAGGCTGGCCCTGCGCGCCATACGCGACACAACGGGTGCCGAAATTGAAAACCTGAACCTGCGTAATGACCAGATTTCGATGATTGGCAACGCCCGGCTGCAAACCGGCCAGGCTGATGTGCAGTTTGACGCAAGGCTGGATGATGTGGCTTTGGTCACGCCGCAGATCGACGGCCCGCTTCAAGTGTCCGGCTCCGCACTACACGATGGCCGAGGCTGGAGCGTCGATGTGGAAGCGTCAGGCCCCTATGGCCTCGCCGCCGTAGTCGGGGGCCGCGTCACGGGCGAAAACACCCCCGATATCCGCTTCAACGCCAGCCTGCCGGATGTCCGCCCGCTTGTCCCCCAGCTGCCCGGCGGAGCGACAATCAAAGGAACCGCGCAGCAAACAGAGAGCGGGCTGCAAGTGGCAACAGACGCGACGGGCCCTTATGGGCTGGTCGCGCAGATATCGGGCGCCGTAACAGGTGCGGCACCGAAACTGTCCTTCAGCGCGCGCTTGCCGAATGTGGCATCTGTGATTCCACAACTCTCGGGGCCGCTGACTATCGGCGGCAGTGCACGGCAGGACGGTGCCAATTGGTTCGTGGACACGGGCTTGGAAGGCCCGGTTGGCACCACAGCAGACATTGTCGGGCGGGTCGGTGGGGATGGGCAACTTGCCTTGTCTGTCGCCGGCAATGCGCCATTGGCTTTGGCAAACCCGTTCATCTCGCCGCGCAGCTTGCAGGGGCAAACGCGATTTGATTTGCGTGTTGATGGCCCTGCTGCGCTGAATTCTGTCAGCGGTCAGATCACCGCGACGCAGGGCCGCCTGTCTGCCCCCAACCTGAAGATCGCGTTGACCGACTTCGCCGCCACCGTCGGTTTGGCCCGCGGACAGGCCAACGTTGATATGGCGGCTCAGGTTGCATCCGGCGGCAAGGTAAGTGTGCGCGGACCCCTGACGTTGAGCCGTGCGGTACCTGCTACTCTCAATATCGCTCTGGACGACGTCCAGATAGTGGACCCGGCCCTTTACCGCACGGTGCTAAGCGGGGCCCTATCGGTCAGCGGCAACCTGACCGGCGGGGCGCGCATCGCCGGACGCGTTGACGTCGGAGAGACCAATGTCAGTGTACCGTCCTCGGGCCTCGGCGGGTTCGCAATTGTGCCGCAAATTGTACATGTCGGGGCCGCGCCTGCTGTGATCCAGACGCAGTCCCGGGCAGGCCTGAACGATCCGAAGTCCTCAGCGAATGGCGCAACCGGCCCGGCCTATCCGCTGGATATTCTGGTTTCCGCCCCAGCAAGAATTTTTGTACGCGGTCGGGGCCTTGATGCTGAACTGGGCGGCCAACTGCGTCTGACCGGGACCACAGAAAACATCGTATCATCCGGGCGTTTTGAATTGATCCGGGGCCGGCTGGACATACTGGAAAAGCGGTTCACCCTTGATGAAGGCAGCGTGCAATTGCAGGGCAACTTTGATCCGTTCCTGCGTTTTGTGGCGACGACGCGCACCTCTGTTGGGACCGCGAGCGTTATCATCGAGGGTCCTGCGTCCGAGCCTGAGGTGCGGTTTGAATCCTCACCTGAAGCCCCGCAGGACGAAGTGCTGGCGCAAATTTTCTTCGGCCGTGATGCGTCTCAACTTTCGGCGTTTCAGGCGTTGCAGCTGGCAAATGCTGTTGCCGCGCTGTCTGGTCGTGGCGGCGAGGGCATTGTCTCGAAGCTACGCAAAAGCTTCGATCTCGACGATCTGGACATCACCACCGACGCTGAGGGAAATGCGGCGTTGCGCGCGGGCAAATACATCTCGGACAATGTCTACACAGATGTGCAGGTCGGCGGCACGGACGGCGCGGAGGTGTCAATCAACGTCGATCTGACCCCAAACCTGACGGCGCGCGGCAAAGCATCCGCGTCAGGAGACACATCCATTGGGATATACTTTGAGAAGGACTACTAGGCTGCGGGCAGGCTGGTCAGAACTTCTTTTGTCTGTTTTGATGCCCAATGTGGACAATCTTTCCTTAAATTGCGCGAAGCAGGGGCTTTTCCTTTTCGGCCATCCGCTCTATGCATACATTAACGCATACATTAATGACGTAAGGTTCCGCCCAATTGCCGGTGGTGATCCTGACGTAGAAAGGACGCTTCATGGCCGCAGCATTTGATATCGCAGTTTTTGGGGGAGACGGTATCGGCCCAGAAATCACGGCACCAACCGTGGCATTGTTAAGCAAGCTGGCCGAAACCTCCGCAGAGTATGATCTGACCTTCACCAACCATGATGCGGGCGCAACTCACTATGCCAAGACCGGTGAAAGCCTGCCAGCGGCGTCGCTGGAAGCTGCCGGGGCGGCGGACGCAATTCTGCTATCCGCCATGGGCCTTCCTGACGTGCGTTATGATGATGGCACCGAGATTTCGCCCCAGATTGATTTGCGCAAGGCCTTCAAGCTATTCGCAGGCGTCCGCCCGGTCCGTGTGGCCGCAGGTGGTGAAACGCCCCTGAAAATGCCGGCGGGCAAAAGCATCGACTTCGTCTTGATCCGGGAAAGCACCGAAGGGCTGTTTTACACACAAGGCCGCGGCGAGGTGTCCCAAGACGAGGCGCGGGAGACGCTGCTCATCACCCGCGACATATCTGAAAAGTTGTTCGAATTCACCTTCAACCTTGCCAAGGACCGAAAAGCCCAAGGACGTGGCCCCGGACGTGTAACCTGCGTGGACAAGGCCAATGTGTTCCGGGCTTTCGCCTTCTTCCGCGAGATGTTTGACGCCGAAGCCGCAAAGCACCCCGAACTCACGGCTGACCATGCATATGTGGACGCAACCGCGCTTTGGATGGTGCAAAAACCCTGGGATTTCGACGTTCTGGTCACTGAAAACATGTTCGGTGACATTTTGTCTGATTTGGGTGCAGGGCTTATGGGTGGGCTGGGCTTGGCCCCGTCCGCGGATATCGGGCTGGAGCAAGCGGTGTTCCAGCCGTGCCACGGTTCCGCCCCCGACATTGCAGGCCAGGGCAAGGCGAACCCATTTGCCATGATTTTGTCCGGCGCAATGATGCTGGATTGGCTGGGCCAGAAACACGATGTGCCGGCCATGTGCGCCGACGCGGCGAGGATAAGGGAGGCTGTGGAAGACCAGGTCCTGGCGCGGGCGGATGTGACCGCCGATCTGGGCGGCAACGCCACCACATCGCAAGCCGCCGAAGCCGTTGGGAAAAAGTTAGGATGCTGAGGGTCGCCTGCGTTGGGGCCGGCTACTTCAGCCAATTCCATTTTGAGGGTTGGCAACGCATCGCCGATACCAAGCTTGTCGGCGTGACCAACCGGGACCGCGCAAAAGCCGAGGCCACTGGTCTGCCGGTATTTGACACGTTGGAAGCCATGCTGACCGAAGCGCGGCCAGACATTCTGGACGTCATCGTTTCACCACAAGGGCATGCCGACGCCATTCGGCTGGCCATCAACCACCCCCTAAAGGCGATCATCTGCCAAAAGCCGTTTTGCACCTCGCTGCAGGAAGCAGAAGAAATGACCGCCCTTGCCGAAGACGCCGGCATCCCGCTGATCATACACGAAAATTTCCGCTTCCAACCGTGGTTTCGCGCTATCCGGCAACACATATCAGACGGTGCTATCGGGCGGCCTCTGCAGGCAACGTTCCGGCTTCGCCCTGGCGATGGTCAGGGGCCCGACGCATATCTAGAAAGGCAACCGTATTTCCAACAGATGGAAAGGTTCCTGATCCACGAGACCGGCGTGCATTACATTGACACTTTCCGCTTCCTTTTTGGCGACCCGCTGGCGGTTTATTCCGATTTGCGGCGCGTGAACCCGGCGATTGCCGGTGAAGACGCAGGGTATGTGCTGTTTGACCATGCCGACGGCGTGCGGGTGGTGTTTGACGGAAATCGCAATCTCGATCATGCCGCCGAAAACACCCGATGCACGATGGGCGAAGGCCTGTTTGAAGGCACCGACGGAACATTGACCCTGTTGGGGGACGGCTCTGTATGGTTGCGCAAATTCGGTGAGATTGATGCCACCCGCATTTTGCCGCCTGACAACAGCCCAAATTTCGGCGGCGACTGCACCCACAACCTGCAGGCGCATGTCGTAAATGCGCTCACTCAGGGAGAGGGATTTGAAAACACCGCGCGGGAATACCTGACTGTCGCAGCCATCGAGGCTGCGATATACAAGTCCTCTCAAGAGCAGTCAAAAGTGGAGCTTTAACAGTGATGAATGAGAGCCCGATGAAGTCCGCATCCAGCTCATCGCAAGCTGTCGAAAAACTGCGGTCGCTGATCTTTACCGGCAAACTTGGCGCGGGCTCCGATCATCTTGAAAGCGAACTTGCCGGAGTTCTGGGTATGTCGCGCACCCCGGTTCGCGAGGCCCTGCTGGTGCTTGAGGGGCAAGGGCTGGTGGATGTCCGTCCGCGCAAGGGTGTGCGCATCAAACCGCTATCGCCCGCAGACATGGCTGAAATCTACGACGTTTTGACAGAGCTTGAGAGCCTGGCTGCGCGAAACGCGGCAAATGCCCATTACACCCAAGGTGAATTGGCCCTGCTGTCATCTTGCATTGACGAGATGGATCGCACATTGCGCGCCGAAGATCGCGAAGGTTGGGCCAAAGCCGATGACGAGTTTCACGCGGAACTGGTCCGCCTTGGGAACAATTCGAGGGTAAGCGCCATCGTATCGATGATGTCCGATCAAGTCCGCCGCGCCCGGCTGGTAACCCTTCATATGCGCCCTTTGCCCACCCGCTCTAACGCCGATCACCGCAAACTATACGAGGCGCTGAGGACCGGCGATGCGGATGCCGCGCACCGCATGCACCATGCTCACCGCACGGAAACCAAGGATGTCCTGATAGAGTTGCTGCGCAAGCACCACCTGAACAGCGTCTAATTCACCCGGCCGGCCCCGATGGATCGCTGTTGGTGTCGGAGTGGTAGCTCAGCAAGCTTATCTTCTTGCGCGACCGCATCTTGGATGGGGTCAGCCCATACTCGTCCTTGACGGCCTTTGACAAAGTATCGCAAGACCCAAAACCCGTGGCGACCGCGACTTCCACGATGGGCATCAGGGTCTCTTCGATCATCGTGCGCGCCCGTTTCGTGCGGAGGCGCTTGTAAAACTTGGCCGGCGTGTCGTCGAAGACTTTGCGAAACACCCGTTCCAAGTGGCGGGTCGACAGGCCAACTTCGGCGGTCAAATCCGCCATGGACATGGGGTCCGCAATCGTGTCCTCCATCAATCGGATGGCTTGCGTGACATGAAGGTCAAACAGGCCCTCGTTGTCGGACAGATCTTTAGGTTGTTCGCAATCGCTTTTGCGGATCGTATGGAGAAGCAGCCGGTTTCCTAATTCTGCAACCTGAGCGCTGTCCAAAATCGGCGCGATAAGGCCGATCACCAGCTCGGACGTGGCCCCGGCCCCGGCGGCAGTTATGACACCGTCGCTGTTTTCGGAAAAACGGGCCGTCAGGTTGGGATGATACCCCGTCTCCGCCAGCGTCGGGATATCGCGCCAATGCGTGGTTACTTTCCCGGCCGGCTGTTTGACAGAATTGATGTATGCCGTCGCCGCGTCCGAAAGCAAAACCGCGGGCAGCGCCTTGCGCTGCATCGCGCGGACCCGGCGCAACCAAGTTGCCTTACCGGCAGATCGTCCGCCGACAACGATCATCAAGTCGGAGAAGCCGTGATCATCAATCGCAGGCTCTGCGCGCACCATTAGCCCGGTAGCCCCACTGACGAGGCCGGGAGCGTCTGACACAAACCGCCAACTGAATGCGTCGCGCGCCAAAATGTCATTGGCCAGTGCCAAGGTTTGCGAAATCGACGCGACTTCGAGATCGCAAAACCCCTTTCCGACGAAGATTTCTACGGATTTCTGGAGCGGCTCACGTGGCTGCTTAGCGTCTATCGCGCCGAAGGGTTGAAACCCGGCTTCTCTCAGTCCCATTTGTCCTCCAACCCTGCATTGCGCGCGATGACGCACATTAACACGGCGTGACGCCCAAAACAGTGCATTTGAACCGGGTCCCGCACCAATTCTCGACAGCAAAGGCGAACCGCGTTTCCGATCCGCGTCACGGAAAGGCCGATATTCAGGCCCAAGGCGCCTTGGACAGTACCGCGCTCCGTCCAGCTCGAATCATCGGATGCGACGTTGCCCAAGCTTGAATCAGATTGCGCGTCACCTGCGTTTGCCCTAACAACTACGCATCCGTCGGGGGGCCCATCAGGGCTGAGAGCTGCACGCAGCGACCCGTCGAACCTGATCCGGGCAATACCGGCGTAGGGAACGGGTACTTGGCGCAGACATAGCGCCCCCATTCTCCCAACGCTTTCATCGCCCGCACTATGACGAGGCGACGACATGGCAAATGCGATCCCAATTGCGCTGACAATCGCTGGCTCCGACAGCGGCGGCGGCGCGGGTATTCAGGCGGACCTGAAGGCATTTTCCGCGGCGGGTGTGTACGGCGCCAGCGTCATCACCGCGATCACGGCGCAAAACACCGTGGCCGTAACGGCCGTACATGAGGTACCTGCCGAAGTGGTCCGCGCACAGCTGGACGCGGTGTTATCGGACCTTTCAGTCGGCGCAATCAAGATAGGCATGCTATTCTCCCCCGCTATCATCGAGGCCGTGGCGGCTGGGTTGGCGGATTTCAAAGGGCCGGTGGTTCTGGACCCTGTGATGATCGCAAAGTCTGGCGATGCGCTTTTGCAAGACGCCGCCGTGCAGTCGATGATCTCGGCGCTGATCCCCCGCGCGGACCTGCTGACCCCAAACCTGCCGGAAGCAGCCAAACTGCTGGGTCTCGACCACGCGAAGACGCTGGAAGAGATGGAACACCAAGGCCGCGCCTTGCTGGCCATGGGCCCCAAGGCGGTGCTGATGAAGGGCGGGCATGCCGCAGGCGATACCTGCACCGATATGTTGGTGACACCGGAAGGCACCAGCACCCTTGAGGCCCGGCGCATTGATACGATCAACACCCATGGCACCGGCTGCACCTACTCCTCCAGCATCGCGGCGCGATTGGCGTCGGAGATGGCAATGGAGGACGCGGTTCGGGCGGCGCATCGCTACTTGCAGGGCGCGATTGAGGCGTCTGACCAGCTTAAGATCGGCGCGGGCCACGGGCCAGTGCATCATTTCCACCAACTCTGGGCCGCGCATGACTGAGGTCACCATCATAGGCGGCGGAGTGGCCGGGCTGTGCGTCGCGCGGACGCTTCTGGATCGCGGAGCCACGGTGCGCCTGATCGAGCGGGGCGACGGGATCGGCGCGCATATGTGTTCGTGGTGGGCAGGCGGCATGCTGGCCCCCTACTGTGAAGGCGAAAGCGCGGAAGAACCGGTGGTTCGACTGGGACAAGAGGCCGCCGAGTGGTGGGGCGCAAAGACCGGGACGGTGACGCGGAACGGCTCGTTGGTGGTGTCAGCGGCGCGGGATCAAAGCGACCTGAAGCGATTTGCGCGCCGAACCTCGCATTTCGCGCAGGTGTCTGGTGCTGAGATTGAGGCGTTGGAGCCCGACCTCGGGGGGCGCTTTTCCAAAGGATTGTTCTTCCAAGACGAGGCGCATCTTGCACCACGGGCCGCGCTTGCTGCGTTGCGGGACGGGTTAGTGGCGGATGGTGTGGCATTTGAAATGGCCGAGGCGGACCCCGTTGCGGAGGCCGGCAAAGGCCTGACCGTCGATTGTCGCGGCTTTGCCGCACAGGATACGCTGAGTGATTTGCGCGGCGTTAAAGGCGAAATGCTGGTTCTGCGCTGCCCCGATGTCAGCTTGAACCGTCCCATCCGGCTGCTGCACCCGCGCATACCTCTATATGTCGTGCCGCGCGGCGACGGGGTGTTCATGCTTGGCGCCACAATGATCGAAAGCTCCGCCAGCGGGTTCGTGACCGCGCGGTCCCTATTAGAACTTCTGAGCGCCGCCTACGCGCTAAACCCCGCCTTCGGCGAGGCAGAGGTGCTGGAGATTGGCGTCGACAGCCGCCCTGCCTTCCCCGACAACCTGCCGCGCATCCGCCGCGACGGGAACCTGATCCGTGCCAACGGATTGTTCCGGCATGGGTTCCTGCTGGCGCCCGCCGTAGCGCGGATGGTCGGTGAATTGATTTTTGACGGCACAAAGCCGGAGGTGATGGATGCAATTGCAGCTTAACGGCGAGGTCGTCGAAACCGCCGCCGCGACATTGGACGCCTTCCTGGCAGAACAAGGCTATGCCGACGCGGTGGTGGCAACAGCGGTGAATGGCAGTTTCGTGGCGGCACCTGCGCGGTTGGGGTTGACGTTGTCGACCGGCGACCAGATCGAGGTGCTTGCACCGATGCAAGGGGGCTAGGCGATGCGCAGCTTTTACGGGACCGATCTGCCCAACGGGTTCATGCTGGGCACGGCGCAATACCCCTCCCCCGCAATTCTGGCGGACGCGTTCAAACGCTCCGGCGCGGGTGTGGCCACCGTCTCCCTGCGCCGCGAAAGCGGGCAGGACCGCGCGGGGCAAGATTTCTGGGCGATGATCCGCGATTTGGGCGTGCACGTGCTGCCCAACACCGCCGGGTGCCATTCGGTCAAAGAAGCGGTGACAACGGCCCACATGGCGCGAGAGGTGTTCGGCACCAAATGGATCAAGCTCGAAGTCATCGGCGAAGAAGACACGTTGCAGCCCGACGTGTTCGGCTTGGTCGAGGCCGCGCGGATACTGACCGAGGACGGCTTTCAGGTTTTCCCCTACACCACCGAGGATTTGGTGGTGGCCGACAAATTGTTGCATGCGGGCTGCGAAGTGCTGATGCCGTGGGGCGCACCGATTGGGTCGGGGTTGGGGCTGAACAACCTCTTCGGCTTGCGGGCCATGCGGGCGCATTTCCCGGACGTGCCGCTGGTGATCGACGCTGGCCTCGGACTGCCCTCGCAGGCAGCGCAGGCGATGGAACTGGGCTTTGACGCCGTGTTGTTGAACACCGCGGTCGCCAAGGCAGGCGACCCCGCGATGATGGCCGAAGCCTTCGCCACAGCGATCCGCGCAGGGCAAATGGCGTTCGAGGCTGACCCGATGGAGCCGCGAGACATGGCCGCCCCCTCCACCCCCGTCATCGGAAAGGCGTTTCTGGAATGAGCTTGGACCGCTTCTACCCAATCTTCGACAGCACCGACTGGCTGAAACGCCTACTGCCGCTTGGCATTAAACTTGTGCAGCTGCGCATCAAGGATGTGGACGAAGACACCGCGCGGCGCGAAATCCGGCTGGGCCGCGACCTGTGCCGCGAGGCGGGCTGCACTTTGGTGGTGAACGACTATTGGCAGATCGCCATCGAGGAAAAGTGTGAGTGGGTGCATCTGGGCCAGGAAGATCTGGACGCCACCGATGTCGCCGCAATCCGCAAAGCGGGGATCAAACTGGGCCTGTCCACCCATGACCGCGCCGAGCTGGACCGCGCCATGGCGCTATCGCCGGACTATGTGGCTTTGGGGCCGGTCTATCCGACCATTTTGAAGAAGATGAAATGGCATGAACAGGGCGTCGACAAGCTGACCAAGTGGAAGAGCCTGATCTGCGATACACCACTGATCGCCATTGGCGGGATGAGCATCGAGCGTGCTGCAGCCGCATATGAGGCGGGGGCAGATGTCGTCTCTGCCGTTACGGATATCACGCTGAACGCCGACCCCGAGGGGCGCGTGCGCGACTGGATCAAGGCCACCAGATGACCCGCTACGCCCGCCAACAGATATTGCCGGAAATAGGCGAAAGCGGCCAAGCCGCCTTGGCCAAGGCCTCCGTGCTGGTCGTCGGCGCGGGCGGGCTGGGCTGCCCCGCGCTGCAATATCTGACGGGTGCTGGCGTCGGCGCGATAACCATCGTGGACGGCGACGTTGTGTCATTGTCCAACCTGCACCGGCAGGTGCTGTTTCGCGAAAGCGACGTCGGCGAGAGCAAGGCGCGGATAGCGGTCCAGACGCTCAACGCTTTGAACAGCGGCGTGGCCTTTGCGGCCATCGACCAACCGCTCACACCAGCGAACGTAGACGCGCTGATCGACGGCCAGACTGTCGTCCTCGACTGCGCTGACAGCTTTGCTGCGAGCTACATTCTGTCGGACGCATGCCTCGAAGCTGGCATTCCGATGATCTCCGCCTCCGCGCTGGGCCTGACGGGCTATGTCGGCGGCTTCTGCGGCACCGCGCCGTCGCTGCGCGCCGTCTTCCCCGACCTGCCGATGCAAGCCGCCACTTGCGCCACGGCGGGCGTCATTGGGCCGGTCGTGGGCACCATCGGCGCGATGCAGGCGCAGATGGCTTTGGCGGTTCTGCTGGGGTTGGCTCCCTCCCCGCTTAGCCAGTTGGTAACGATAGACCTGACGACGTACCGCACCGGCGGATTCCGCTTTGACGGCGCGCCGGAGCCAGACAAAACGCTGGGCTTCATCGCGGCACAAGACATCAACGCACATGACTTCGTGGTCGAATTGCGCAGCGAGGCTCGAACGCCCGTGACCCCCACGGCGCACCGTCACGAGGTCCAAGACTTCTCAACTCTCCGCCCGACGCCCGCAACAGGGCAACGCGCGGTTCTGACATGCCGGTCCGGCCTGCGCGCGTGGCAAGCCGCCCGCCATCTGCAGGGCTACTGGGACGGCGACATTTCACTGATAGCAATGGGCGATGCGCCCGATGAAGAAAGGCCTAACACATGAGACTGACCTCGATCACAGCGGCGCTTTTGCTCGCCGCGACGCCGTTGATGGCGCAAGACCAGATGAAGCTGATGCTGGACTGGTTCGTGAACCCCGACCACGGCCCCGTCATTGTGGCGCAGGAAAAGGGCTATTTTGCCGAGCAGAACCTTGAGGTCGAAATCATCGCCCCCGCAGACCCGTCCGACCCGCCCAAGATGGTGGCCGCAGGCCAAGCGGACCTTGCGATTTCGTATCAGCCGCAGTTGCACCTGCAAATCCACGAAGGCCTGCCGCTGCAACGCGTGGGCACCTTGGTCGCGACCCCGCTGAACTGTCTTCTGGCGCTGGAAGACGGACCGATCAAGACGCCTGCGGACCTGAAAGGCAAGAAGGTCGGCTTCTCCGTCGGCGGCGTTGAAGAAGCGGTTTTGGCGGCGATCCTCGCGAAGTACGAGCTGACGTTGGACGACATCGAACTGATTAACGTCAACTGGTCGCTGTCACCCTCTTTGATGTCCAAGCAAGTCGACGCCGTGATCGGCGCCTTCCGCAATTTTGAACTGAACCAGATGGATATCGAAGGCGTCGCGGGCAAATGCTTCTTCGTTGAGGAAGAAGGCCTGCCGCCCTATGACGAGCTGATCTACGTGGCCAACACCGACACGATGGACAAGGACATGATCGCGCGCTTTTTGGCCGCGACCGAAAAGGCCACGCAGTACATCGTGAACCACCCGCAGGACAGCTGGGAGATATTCTCCGGCACGTCGAAAGAGCTGCAAGACGAGCTGAACAAGCGGGCTTGGGCCGACACGATGCCGCGCTTCGCGCTGCGTCCGACGGCGATGGATGTGGGCCGTTACGAGGCGTTCGAGGCCTTCCTGAACGATGCCGGTTTGATCCCTTCCATCAACGAGGTCTCAAAAATCACCATCGACGTGACCGCGAAATGACGGCACCCGACTATGGCAAAACCTTCGCGCTTTGGCGCGAAGGGGCTTCGAAGGCGTGGGGGGATTACACCCGCCACGCCTTTGTTGAAGGCTTGGGCGACGGCACCCTGCCCCGCGCCGCCTTCTTGCACTATCTAGTGCAGGACTATGTGTTTCTGGTGCATTTCTCCCGCGCCTGGTCGCTGGGCGTGGTAAAATCGGAAACGCTGGACGAGATGAAAATCTGCGCAGGCACCGTGGACGCGTTGGTCAATCACGAGATGGCGTTGCACGTCAAAACCTGCGCCGCTGAGGGCATTGACGAAGCGACTTTATTTGCCGCCCGCGAAGAGGTCGAAAACCTCGCCTACACCCGCTACGTGATGGATGCGGGGCTGCAAGGGGACTTCTTGGACCTGATGGCGGCGCTCGCCCCATGCGTTTTTGGCTACGGGGAGATCGGGTTACGGCTGGATGGCGTGGCGACGGCAGATGGGCCTTATCGCGACTGGATCAACACCTACAGACACGCCGAGTATCAGGATGTTTGCCAGGCCGTCGGCGCAATGCTCGACAGCGCGGTTGCGCGGCGGTTGGGCGACAGCCCTGAAAACGCTTCGCGTTGGGCGGTGCTGCAGGATCGCTTCACCACAGCAACTGAACTTGAGGTGGGTTTCTGGTCCATGGGATTGCGCGGCGCGTGAATAATGCACCCGGCATACGGTTGGCGGGGCAGCATGTGATGGATGGCAAACCGCTGTTTGAGACTGATATCACCCTGCCACCGGGCCAATGGACCTGTTTGCTGGGACCGTCTGGCATCGGAAAATCAACCGTCTTGAGGTTGATCCTCGGGCTGGAAACAGGCGGCTCATTTTCCGGTGAGATCGCCGCCAGCGACGGCGTCCCGGTGCAAGAACGTGTCAGCTACATGGCGCAATCCGACCTACTGATGCCTTGGCTGAGTGTCACCGACAACGTGGTGATCGGGGCCCGCCTACGTGGCGAGACGCCCGACATGGCGCGAGCGGAGCGCCTGCTGGACCGAGTGGGCCTGAACGCACACCGCACCAAGACACCGCGCGCCCTATCCGGCGGCATGCGTCAACGCGCAGCTTTGGCGCGCACCTTGATGGAAGACCGCCCGGTCGTCCTGCTGGACGAACCTTTCTCAGCTCTCGATGCAGGCACGCGGGCCGACATGCAGGAACTGGCTGCGGAGGTGTTGCAAGGCAAAACCGTGTTGTTGGTCACCCATGATCCGGCAGAGGCGAGCCGGTTGGGACATCAAATATTGCTGATGTCACCTCAGGCGGCCACGCCATGGCCAGTGCCTGCGTCGCACCCGGTGCGGGCCTTAAATGACGAAGAGGCGCTGACATGTCAGGCTGATCTTATGGCGCATTTGCGGATGGTGCAGCCATGAAGCGGCTGGACGCAATTTGGGCCCTCTTGTTAGGGCTGGCGCTTTGGCAGGGGATCGTGTGGATCACGTCCGCTCCGCATTTCATATTGCCAAGCCCATGGCGGGTCGCGCAGGCCGCATTCAACAGCCGCGAAGTGATCGCCGAGAACGCGTTGGTAACCCTTACCGAAGTGTTGCTGGGGCTGTTCATTGGCACCGTTTTAGGAGCGTTGACCGCCATACAGCTGGCTATGTCGAGCACAGCGAGGCGGCTGATGCTTCCGATATTGGTATTTACGCAGGCCGTGCCGGTCTTCGCCCTCGCCCCGGTTCTAACGCTGTGGTTTGGTTACGGGATCGGCTCGAAAATCGTGATGGCGGTGCTGATTATCTATTTCCCCGTCACATCGGCCTTTCACGATGGGCTGAGCCGCGTGGACCGTGGGTTGCTGGATCTGGCCCGAACCATGGGCGCGACGCCCATGCAGATTATGCGACGGATCAAGATCCCGGCGGCTCTGCCATCGTTGGGAAGCGGCCTTCGGCTGGCAGCGGTCTACGCGCCGATTGGTGCCGTGATCGGCGAATGGGTCGGTGCGTCCAAGGGGCTGGGTTACCTGATGCTGTTGGCCAATGGCCGCGCCAAGATTGACTTGATGTTCGCCAGCCTGATTGCCTTGGCAGTTATGACCGTCATCTTACACAAGTCGGTCGGACTTCTTGCGACACAGCTTGAGCATTACGCGGCAGGTGGGCGCGAGCGCGAACACGACCGAGGTTAATAGTTTTCCTCCGGCCACGGTGACGGGCTCATTTTTCACAACAGCGTGAGACAAAAAATTTGTCCGAATTAGAGTTTGCAAAAATTACCGACCTAGTAGTAGGTAGCTATATATAAACTTTAGAATCAGGAGCTGTCCCATGAAGATTTACGATGTCGAAGGTTTCCCCAACCCTGCCCGCGTCCGCATTGCACTCGCCGAAAAAGGAGCGGTCGACCAGGTCGAATTCGTTCCTGTGGACGTTATGGGCGGCGAACATCGGTCTGACGCCTTCAAGGCGCGTAATCCTGATGCTGCCGTCCCCTGCCTTGAATTGGCTGACGGCACCCATATCTCCCAATGCACGGCGATCACTGAATACATTGACGGCCTTTTCGACGGTCCTTCACTGACCGGAGAAACCCCGCGCGAACGGGCGCAAATCTCGATGATGAACCTGCGGGCGGAAGGCGGACTGTTGAACGCTGTTGGCGCGTATTTCCATCATGCGACACCCGGTCTTGGCCCTGACCTGGAAACCTACCAAAACGCCGAATGGGGCCAAAAGCAAAAGGAAGTGGCCGAGGGCACCATGAGCTATCTGAACGACGTCCTGGCTGACAACGCGTTTATTGCAGGCAACAAGTTCACAATGGCAGACATAACCGCATTTGCAGGTTTGGCATTCGCCGACTTTGCAAAGGTCGAAATTCCTGCAACTCTCAAGAACTTGGTGGCATGGCGGGAAAAAGTCGCCGCACGCCCGTCGATCGCCGGCTAAGGAGGAGCTGTCCCAATGGAACTGAACGCAGATTTTTCGCAACGCGTGGTGGTCCACTCAGATCAGGTGGACTGGCAGGCTTCTCCAATGCCGGGCGTTGACCGCCGCATGCTGGATCGGATCGGCGGCGAAGTCGCACGAGCAACAACTATCGTGCGCTATGCGCCCGATAGCCACTTCTCCGCCCACACGCACACGGGCGGAGAGGAATTCATCGTCCTGGACGGCGTCTTCCAAGACGAACATGGCGATTTCCCGGCCGGCACATATGTCCGCAACCCGCCGACCACAAGTCACACACCTGGGTCCGAACCCGGCTGCGTGATCTTCGTTAAACTGTGGCAATTCGAGATGGACGACCGCAACCAGTTCCGCAAAGACATGGCGGGCGAGCTCGGCGCAAAGAAGAACGGCATTGCGACGGCCACGTTGCACCGCGATCGTTTCGAAACGGTGACGTACCGCCATCTTGACGCCGGCGCCTCTTTGTCATTGTCAGAAACGGGAGGGATGGAAGTCCTGATGATTGACGGCTCCATGACGGAAGGGGACGATGATCTGCGCAAAGGGTCGTGGCTACGTCTGCCCGAAGGTGCGCCGCTGAACGCTGTTGCGGGACCGGGTGGCGCAAAGGTGTGGATGAAGGCGGGCCATCTGCCTCACGCCAAGCCCCCGGCCGTCTGACCTATGTCTCGTCTCAACCGGCCAGACGCCCAATAGATGGAAACCGACACGCTGATTGTTGGTGGCGGCTTGGCCGGGCTGAGCCTTGCATCCCTGCTTCAGGCGGCGGGGCGGGACTATCAATTGGTAGAGGCCCGCACCCGCCTTGGCGGCCGGATCAAGACTGAATTGTTCGATAACGGGTACTTTGACATGGGCCCGGCATGGTTCTGGCCGGGTCAACCACGCATCGCAGCACTGGTTTCCGAGTTGGGCCTGTCACGTTTTGATCAGCACGCTGCAGGCGATTTGATGTTTGAAGATCCTACGGGTGAGGTTCAGCGTGGTCGGGGATACGCCTCCATGCAGGGATCGTACCGATTGGTCGGCGGGCTTCAGGCATTGGTGACTGCATTGGCAAGCCAAATTCCGGAAAACCGCCTGGCCACGGGGACGGAAGTCACACGACTGGAACGAAAGCAAAACGGCATCGCCGCCACCTTCGCTGACGGCAGAGACATTGACGCCAAAAAGGTTGTGCTCGCCCTGCCGCCACGGATTGCGAAGGAAACCATCTCATTCGGAGGCGAGCTGTCCGAAAGCACACTTCACGCAATGAGCCAAATTCCAACTTGGATGGCGGGTCAGGCCAAGGCCCTGGCTGTCTATGACACAGCATTCTGGCGCGATGACGGATTGTCCGGCGACGCGATGAGCCGTCGCGGCCCAATGGTCGAGATCCACGATGCGTCCCCAGCTGAGGGCGGGCCATATGCACTATTTGGCTTCATTGGGCTGCCAGCCCATGCTCGCCAAGACCAGAAAATGCTGAAGTCGCTCATCATTTCTCAACTAGGCCGGCTTTTTGGGCCCGCGGCAACCAAACCGCGCGCACTTTACCTCAAAGACTGGGCCCACGATCGGTTTTCTGCGACCGAGCTGGATCAGGTCCCGGTCTACGCGCATCCGCAATATGGATTGCCGTCCGCGCTGTCAGGTCTGTGGAACAACCGGCTGCATTTTGGCAGCACAGAAATCGCCAACGGATTTGGGGGGTATCTCGAAGGTGCGCTTGAGGCCGCAGAATTGACGGCTCAAACCTTGCTGAACGATAAACGCTAAAGCCAGAGAACGGCAGCCATTCGCTCCTCACATAAAAGTTCCCTTCGCCGCCGAAACGTGGCTTTTTAGCCAGAACGCTCAATTGAGGTTCTCATGGCTAAGCCACTTGATGGTATTCTTGTTGTTTCGGTCGAACAGGCCGTCGCCGCCCCGTTTTGCACTTCGCGTTTGGCCGAGGCTGGGGCGCGCGTGATCAAGATCGAACGGGCCGAGGGCGATTTTGCGCGCGGCTATGATACGGCTGCCAAGGGGGCCAGCTCCTACTTTACCTGGACCAATCAGGGTAAAGAGTCCTTGACGCTCGACTTTCACGATCCCGAAGATGCGGCTTTGCTTGGCCGGATCATCTCGCAAGCAGATGTCTTCATCCAAAATCTGGCCCCAGGTGCGTTGCGCCGGGCAGGCTTCAAGATGGAAGACCTGCGGGAGGCAGACCCACGTTTGATAACAGTGGATATTTCCGGCTACGGGGCGGACGAAGCGGTAAGCCATCTGAAAGCTTATGACTTGCTAATACAAGCCGAAGCGGGGCTGACCGGCATCAGTGGCGGGGAAACGGAATTGGGACGCATCGGCGTTTCCATCTGCGACATTGGCGCGGGCATGACCGCGCATTCAGCCGTGTTGGAAGCCGTGCTCCTGCGGGAACGGACTGGCGATGGTGCGGCCTTGTCAGTGTCGCTGTTTGATGTAGCTGCCGACTGGATGACGGTCCCATTGATCCACACCGAACACGGCGCGGGGCCGCCGCCCCGTTCCGGGCTGAAACACCCCTCCATTGCCCCATACGGCGCATTCGAGACGCAAGAGGGAGAGTTGACGCTCATCTCCATCCAAAACGACCGGGAATGGCAGGTTTTTTGCGAGGACGTTTTGCAGATGAAAAATGCCACCAAGGACCCAAGATTTGCCACGAACAACGCCCGAGTGCGCCATAGGCCCTCGCTTGAAAGCCTGATCTCGTCTGTAACGCTTACCCTGAACCAGGTGGAGTTCCAGCGCCGCCTTTCAAAAGCTGGCATTGCCTACGGTGGTGTCAATTCAGTGCAAGACGTCGCTCAGCATCCCGCACTACGCCGCCGTGTGGTGGAAACCGACACTGGCGACCAGTTGAGCATACCAGCGCTCCCGGTGCGATGGATGGATGCGCCGCCATCAAAGACCCCGGCCGCCGCACCGACACCTGGTGCCCATAACAGCGCATTGCGCGAAGAGTTTTCGCAATGACTAACCTGCAAAACTGGGTCGGCCGCAAAGAGGTCCGCACTGACCAAATCAGGGCGGCCCCCGCGCGCTTCATGCAAGCGACACTCGATATCAAGCCCAGTCTGTCCGAGGGCGATCCGCTTCCGCCGCTGTGGCATTGGCTCTACTTCCTGGAAGCAGCACCTGCTGGGGAGTTGGGACGGGACGCCCATCCCAAACGTGGTGGGTTTCTGCCTCCAGTGGCGTTGCCGCGCAGGATGTGGGCTGGCGGCAGGTTTGATTTCCATAGGCCAATACAAATCGGTCATGAGGCAACAAAACGCTCTACAATCGCTTGCGTGACCGAAAAGGTAGGCCTCACCGGCCCTTTATGTTTCGTCACCGTCCGCCATGAGGTGTTTCAAAGCGACGAACTCGCGCTCAGCGAAGAGCACGACATCGTCTATCGCAACGACCCAGAGCCCAACGCGCCGACCCCTGCGCCTCGTTCTGCCCCGGATTCTGCCGATTTCTCCGAAGTCGTCGAACCGACGGAGGTCATGCTGTTTCGCTATTCTGCGCTGACCTTCAATGGGCATCGCATTCACTATGACAGCGACTATGCCCGTACCGTTGAAGGGTATGACGGGCTGGTTTTTCACGGCCCGCTTACGGCGACATTGCTGATCAAGCTTGCCGCTTCCAAGGCGGGCAAGGCACCAAAGAGGTTCGGGTTTCGTGGGCTGACCCCCCTTTCGGGGATGTCGCCATTCGCGATTGAGGGCGTTTCAGAAGACGATCAAACAAAGCTTTGGGCAAAGCGCGCCGATGGGGCACTCGCCATGTCTGCAACAGCAGAATTCTGACTCAAAAAGCAGCCGGCCTCTAGTTGCGCACACGTCCGAAGGTGGACAGACGGTTGATCTCTTCCAGCCGCTCTAGGTTGACGACAGTCGATAGCATCAGCCGGTCATGGCTCCAGTCGCCGGGGCTTTGGATCGCCATGGCGGTGATCATGATCGCCGCCAGCAATGGCAGGATCAGCGCTGCATACACAAGCCGCGGATAGCTGAGGCTTCGGGCATCAAGCAGCGTGGTGATGCGCTGCTCCAGGAAAGACATCTTCCCGTCGCGCAAAGCCGAACGGTCTGCGGTAACCAAGGTGACCTTGGGAACGGCCACCACGAAAACGCGGTCCCGGCGCAAGGTTTGCTGGCAGACCGAGAGCAAAGTTTCGCAATACGCCCTCACGCCAACCCGACCGGATGCCAGCACTTGGCTGTCGCAACTCAGCTCACGCAGGTCTTCGACCTGCCGCTTCCACGCGTGGTATGCCGGGTTCAGGAAGAAGAACGGCTTCAGCGCTTCAAGCAGGATTTCCCACTCAATGTCGCCCTGCCGCAAATGTTGGAACTCATGGGCCAGCGAAACCTTCAGCTCATCCGCATTGCCCAACATGTTGGACGGTATCACCACGTAATAGTTGCGCAACCCGCGGGTGGAAAACGGCACCAAAGTCTTGTCCGACAAGCGGATACGAAGGCGGCCGAATTTTCGCCACGCATAGCTGACCGACACAATCTTGTGCAGGCAATACATTGAAAAAACCAAGCGCACGGTTCCAATGGCAAGGCCAACCACAAACGCGGCAATTGCGGCCCAAGCGACCCAGCTGCCCGCGCGCATGACATCGGCGGTGAAGGTATCGCGCATGGACATGAGGCGTTCGAACTCAGTCGCCCGCATCTCAAAACCGCCATTGAGGTAATAGGAAACGACCATGTCGGACAGGTTGACGTTAACGCCCTGCCCCAAGGCCGATTGTAGCGCGGTAAGTCCAAGGATGAGGAATGGTGACAAAACAATCGCAACGAAGACCGTGTTCAGCAGTTTCAGTTGCGTGGCGTAGGCGTGTTTCAGCCCCGCGTGGTCGAGTGCGAAACGGGCCGCACGCCAAAGCACAAAGGCGACCACAAAAAGAATGTTGGCATTGATGAAAGCGTCGAGAACAGCGTCACCCGGTATCATTTTTCAACCTCCGATCCACAAGTGCCCGGATTTGCCCCAACGCCTCTTCTGTCAGCTCGTCGTCATTGACCAGACGCGCCACCAACGAGGCCGGCGTGTCGTCAAAGAGCTTCATCGAGAGGTCTTTCAGTGAGCGGGTTTGATACGCGTCTTTGGCCAGCGTCGGTTTGAAGATATGGCGCTTGCCTTCCTTCTTGCTGGTCACGAATTCCTTGGTCTCAAGGATCTTCAGGATGGTCGCGGCAGACGTATAGGCCAAGTTGCGCTCTTCTGGCAGCTGGTCCAGCACATCACGCACCGTCCCTTCCCCCAAGGTCCAAAGCTGCGTCATAAACTCCAGCTCAACCTCGGTCAGCAACTCGCTTTTCTTCTTCTGTCTCATACCGTCCCAATCGCGCGCTTATCGCTCACTCTTTATGTCGAGTGAGTAAATACTAAGAGTTTCGTTTTTCAAAACGATTTCTCACACTTTCCAGAAGCAGAACACGCCCCAGCACAGGCTGATCGCCAGCGGCCACCAGAGCGGTTCACCAAAAATCCCAAGCCAGGCGAGGAAGATGTAGGCCGACCCCAGCATGGTCAGAAACAGCCGGTCGCCACGTGTCGTGGTCAGGCCCAAAGCGCCTTTGCGCTCTGACGTGCCGGGTTTCTTGATCTCGATCACCGTGATGATCGCCATGGCCGTAAAAAGCCCGATGAAAAACAAACCTGTGGGCCAGGTCCAGGCCATCCAGCTGAGCATATCAAACTCTCCTTATTCTTCTTACCCGACCTTACACCCGACCAAGGGCAAAGCCCTTCGCGATGTAGTTTCGCACAAAGTAAATCACGATAGCGCCGGGGATGATCGTCAACGTCCCGGCGGCGGCCAGAAGGCCCAACTCATAGCCCGCCGATGACGCCGTCTTGGTCATCGTCGCCGCAATCGGTTTTGCGGCCACGGCGGTCAGCGTCTTGGCCAAGAGCAGCTCCACCCATGAGAACATGAAGCAGAAGAACGCAGCCACGCCCACGCCCGCTTTGATCGTCGGCAGGAAGATCGTCACAAAGAAGCGCGGGAAGGAGTAGCCGTCCACGTATGCCGTCTCGTCCAGCTCTTTCGGCACACTGCCCATGAAGCCCTCCAAAATCCACACGGCCAGCGGGATATTAAAGAGGCAATGCGCAAGCGCCACGGCCAGATGTGTGTCAAACAGCCCGACCGAGGAATAGAGCTGGAAGAACGGCAAGGCGAACACCGCCGCCGGGGCCATGCGGTTGGTCAACAGCCAGAAGAACAGTGTCTTGTCGCCCAGAAAGCTGTAGCGGGAGAACGCGTAGGCTGCGGGCAGAGCGACCGTGATGGAAATCACCGTATTTAGCGACACGTAGATGATCGAGTTGATGTAGCCCCAATACCAGCTTGGGTCGGTGAAGATGACCTTGTAATTCTCCAGCGTGAAGGTCTGCGGGAACAGCGAAAAGCCCGACAGTATCTCGTTGGTGGTCTTGAAGCTCATCGCCACCAGCCAGTAAATCGGCAGCATCAGGAACAGGATGTAGAGGATCGGTATGATGGACCGTTTGCTCATTTCGCGTCGTCCTTGGTCATAAGAGTATAGAAGAGCCACGAGACCAGCAGCGTGATCGCGAAGTAGATGAGCGACATCGCCGCCGCAGGGCCCAGATCGAACTGACCGAGCGCGATTTTGACGAGGTCAATCGACAGAAGCGTGGTCGAGTTGCCCGGCCCCCCGCCTGTCAGAACAAACGGCTCGGTGTAGATGTTGAAGCTGTCCATAAAGCGCAACAAAATCGCGATGGTCAGCACGGTCTTCATCTTCGGCAGTTGGATGTAGCGGAAGACTTTCCACGGGCTCGCCCCGTCGATCTTTGCCGCTTGGTAATACGCATCCGGGATCGACACGAGGCCCGCGTAGCTGAGCAGCACCACCAGCGACGTCCAATGCCAGACATCCATGACGATGATCGTCACCCAAGCCGCCACGGGACTGCGGGTCATGTTATATTCGATGCCCAGCGTATTGTTGATGAAGTATCCCAAAAGGCCAATGTCGGGCAGCGTGAAGATGTTCCACATCGCCCCCACTACGTTCCACGGGATCAGCATCGGCAGCGCCATGGTGACCAGACAGACCGGCACCCAGATGCCCTTCTTGGGCATGGACAGCGCGATGATGATGCCCAGCGGCACCTCGATGATCAGAATGAGGAAGGTAAACAGGAACTGGCGCCCCAACGCGTCATGGAACCGGTCCGAGCGCAGGATTTGTTCAAACCAGCTGAGCCCCTCCCAGAAGAACAGGTTGTCGCCAAAGGTCTCCTGGACGGAGTAGTTGACCACCGTCATAATCGGGATCAACGCGTTGAACGCGACCAGCAAAAGCACCGGCAGCACAAAGAACCACGCCTTTTGGTTTTCAGTTTTCATGATGCTACTGCCCCGTCAGTCTCAGTTGAAAGCCAGCCGTCTCGATAAAGCCGGGTTTGGTCTGGACGGAACGCCAGATGCACAGCGTCGCCTTGCCCCGGAGCCTCCCCGTCAATTACGGCCTTAACAGGCGTGTCGCCTACCATCGCCTCGACCACAGAATGTCGGCCAATGTCCGAGACCTTGCGCACCCGCGCAGGCAGGCCCGCTGCACCGATCGACACAAATTCCGGCCTGATGCCGACTTGCGTGGAGCCGCCTTGCCCAGTCACTTTTCCTTCAACAGCAATCTCTTGCCCTTCAAAGCTGACACGGCCACCGGCCTCCGTGGCGTCCAGCACATTCATTCCCGGCGAGCCGATAAAATGCCCCACGAATGTGTGCTGAGGCCGCTCGAACAGCTCAACCGGCGTGCCAATCTGCACAATCTCTCCGTCCTGCATCACCACCACTTGGTCGGCAAAGGTCAGCGCCTCTGTCTGGTCATGGGTCACGTAAATCATCGTGGCTTTGACCCGCTGATGCAGCTCTTTCAGCTTGCTCCGCAGCTTCCACTTCAGATGCGGGTCGATCACCGTCAAAGGCTCGTCAAACATCACGACGTTCACGTCGTCGCGCACCAGCCCGCGCCCCATCGAAATCTTCTGCTTGTTGTCAGGCGACAGATGCGAGGCACGGATATCCAGCAGCTCAACCACCTCCAGCATCGCGGCAATCTCCGCCACCCGCTCCGTGATCCGCGCTTCAGCCACGCCTCTGTTGCGCAGCGGAAAGGCCAGATTGTCACGCACGGTCATCGTGTCGTAGATCACCGGGAACTGGAACACCTGCGCAATGTTGCGCTGATCCGGCGGCAGGTCGGTCACATCCACATCGTCAAAAAGAATGCGCCCTTCTGATGGGGTCAGCAGCCCCGAGATGATGTTCAGCAAGGTCGACTTGCCGCAGCCGGACGGCCCCAGAAGCGCATAGGCCCCGCCATCCTGCCAATCCAGATCAATTTCCTTCAGCGCATAATCCTCAGCGCCTTTCGGAGAAGGCAGGTAGGAATGGCGCAGGTTCTTCAAAGTAATTTTCGCCACGTTAAGCCACCAATTTTCCGTCAGGGGTGAAGTAAAAACACTGCGAGGCGTCCATGTAGAACGCGTGCTCTTCACCGATCTCGTAAGGGTGCACGCCATGGGCCAGCGACACCCAGCCATCATCGCCCATCTGGAAATGCGCGCTCGATTCTGACCCCGACAATTCCGTCACCTGCACCGTGCCATTCAACGCCACTGCGCCGGGGCCCGCTTGCACCGGGGTCACGTGATGCGGGCGCACCGCGACCGTATAAACCCCGTCCGGCAAATCCGCCGCGACGCCGCTCATGGTCCAGCTCACGCCGGTTTTCAGCCGCGCCTCGGATCCCGCCTTCACGATCTCAGCCGAATTGATCGGCGGGTCGGAAAACACCCGCGCCGCGGTCAGGTTCTCGGGCTTGCGGTAAATCGCAGCCGTGGTGCCAAATTGTGTGACCACGCCGTCATCCATTAAGGCGGTCTTGCCGCCCAAAAGCAGCGCTTCTTCGGGTTCAGATGTGGCGTAAACCACAACCGCGCCGCGCCCTGCAAACAGTTCCGGCAGCTGCTCACGCAGCTCTTCGCGCAGCTTGTAATCCAAGTTCGCCAGCGGCTCGTCCAGAAACACCGCGCGGCTTTCCTTGGCAATCGCCCGCGCCAAGGCGCAGCGCTGCTGCTGCCCGCCGGACAGCTCCTGCGGGCGGCGTTTCAGCATTGGCTCCAGCTGCAAAATCTTCGCGGCCTCCGCGACGCGGTCGTCAATTTCGGATTTCGCCATGCCTGCGACCCGCAAAGGGGAGGCAATATTGTCATACACGCTCATCTGCGGGTAGTTCACAAAGAACTGGTGCACCAATGAGATGTTCCGCTTCTGCGTCGACAGCTTCGACACGTCCACCCCGTCCATGAAAATCTGGCCCGACGCCAGCGGGTCCAACCCCGCCATCAGCTTGATCAGCGATGTCTTGCCCGATCCGGTTTGGCCCAGAAGCACGTTGAAATGCCCCGTCTCCAGCACCAGCGATGTCGGCTTGATATGGGTGATGCCGCGCGTCACCTTGCTCGCGGCCTTCAGCTCGAGTGTCATATTCCGTAACCCTTGGTGCCCGCGTCACGCGGGAAAATTGGTTATGGCCGGGGCAAAAGTTGGCCCAAATCCCCGGCCAAAGTCGGCCCCTTCATAGGAAGGGACCAACGGGGAGGTTTACTGGTTCCAGCGGGCCACAAGCTCGTCGTAGTTGACGGTCTCACCTTGCGGTTTTTCGTTGTCCAGTTTCGCCTTGGCGCCACCTTTGCCAAGCCATTCGGAGGCGTCTTTTTCCTCGTTCAGGCGTGGGCCGCAGCCACCATAGACGTTCGCTGCCTCATCGGCTTGCTGCATCCGGGCCATGGTGATGTCCATCTCCTCGGCCAGACGGTCCATCGCTTCCTGCGGCGTAAAGGCGCCAGAGTTCACGTCACCGATTTGCTGCCACCAGATCTGGGCCAGCTTCGGATAATCCGGCACGTTGATGCCGGTTGGGGACCATGCCACGCGGTCAGGCGAGCGGTAGAACTCGACCAGACCACCCAGCTTTGGCGCACGTTCCGTGAACGACTCGTGGTTGACGGAGCTGTCACGCGTGAAGGTCAGACCCACATGGGACTTCTTCACGTCGACCGTCTTCGAGGTCACGAATTGCGCGTAAAGCCACGCGGCCTGCGCCCGGTCTGATGGTGTAGACTTCAGGAAAGTCCAGGACCCAACATCCTGATAGCCGACCTTCTGACCTTCTTCCCAATAGGGACCATGTGGGGACGGGGCCATACGCCACAACGGATTACCGTCATCATCCACCGTATTGTTGCCTTCTGACTTCGGCTTCACCATGTCGGCAGTAAAGGCGGTGTACCAGAAGATTTGCTGGGCCACGTTGCCTTGGCTCAAAGCCGGCAGGGACTGGTAGAAGTCGTAAGACGCAGCCGCAGGTGGGGCGTAGTTGCGCAGCCACTCGTCCCATTTGCGGATCGCGTAGACCGCAGCCGGGCCGTTCGCAGCACCACCACGGGTGACAGAGGCGCCAGCCGGGTTACACGAGCCCGCTTCCATGCGGATGCCCCATTCGTCGATAGGCACGCCGTTGGGCTCACCCTTCGATCCGGTGCCCGCCATGGACAGCCACGCATCGGTCATACGCCAGCCCAGATCCGGCGCGCGTTTGCCGTAATCCATGTGGCCGAAGATCTCAACGCCGTCGATCTCTTTGACATCCTTGGAGAAGAACTCAGCAATGTCCTCATAGGCCGACCAGTTGACCGGAACGCCCAGATCGTAGCCGTATTTGGCCTTGAACGCGTCCTTGTTGGCTTGGTCGTCAAACCAGTCCTTGCGGAACCAGTACAGGTTCGCAAATTGCTGGTCTGGCAGTTGGTACAAGTCACCATCCGGCCCGGTGGTGAACTGGATGCCCATGAAGTCTTCAAGGTCCAGCGTGGGCGATGTGGTCCCCGCCCAGTCACCCGCCATTTGGTCTGTCAGGTTGTAAGCCAGTTGCAGGCGCGAATGCGTCCCGATCAGGTCACTGTCGTTCACGTAGCCATCATAGAGGTTCCGCTTGGTCTGCATCTGTGTCTGCACAGCCTGCACAACTTCGCCCTCACCGAGGATCTGGTGGTTGACCTTGATGCCGGTGATTTCCTCAAAGGCTTTGGTCAGAACTTCCGACTCGTAGCCATGCGTCGGGATACCTTCCGACAGCACGTTGATCTCCATGCCCGCGTAAGGTGCTGCGGCGTCGATGAACCACTGCATCTCGGACATTTGCTCGTCTTTCGACAAGGTCGATGGTTGGAATTCTGAATCAATCCATTTCTGAGCTGCTGCCGCGTCGGCAAAAGCAGTTCCATGCCCCGCGATGACGGCCACAGCCGCAGTCGCGGAGAGCAGATACTTGCGCATCTTGTCTCCTCCCTAGATTTTCCTATGAGCCGGTATTCGCCGACTGACCATACGGTAGGCAGGAGATGCCAACCCTGTCAAACTAAAACTTTAGTAGATATTTTTCTTAGAATTTTCAGGATGTTAGGTGGAATTCGCACCAAATCCTCGAAGAAAATTCCCACTCTCATTGGGCGCAGATATCAAATCATCAACCGGATTCTTGCGCCAAAGCGCGACATCTCGCGCATAAGGGCAGGTCGATTTGCCGACAAATAGCGGATTGATAGGAAAGAGCCGCCTTTGGGCCACTGGCATTTCGAGCCACTGGCATAAACTGAACAGCAATTGGACGCTCACTGCCCCATTTGACGCTACGTCATCGAGGGAATGAACGGTAACCTGCTACGGCAAACCCGCTCTTAATTTATAAATTCCAACGACTTACGAGAAAATTAACAATTCCTTCATACTTCCTCAGATCGACCCAATTTAGCACAAATTTGCGCCTCATTTGAACAATAGCTTCGGTCGGGAAACATGCTGGAAGAGGGGCTTGGACAGTGAACGCAATGCTGAATACCGTGATGGACGCGCAAAAGATCGAACGGGTAGACACACCCATTCGTTTCGTCCTCGACAACGTTAAGATCAAGGCGACATCCGAAAATGTGGCTGTTGTGGGGTTGGGATATGTGGGCCTGCCGCTCGCGGTTTGCCTTGCCGAACAATTTCAAAACGTCGCGGGTTTCGACATCTCCAAGCAACGCGTGGCAGAAATCAATAACGGTTATGACGCGACCAACGAATTGACCAAGGAAGTCGTGCAAGGCTCCGGCCTGACCGCCAGCACCGAGGCCTCCAGCCTCGCAGATGCCTCCTTCTTTATCGTCACGGTGCCGACCCCGATCAACGACGCGCATCAGCCAGACCTGTCGCCGCTGCAATCGGCCTGCAACATGGTTGGCCCCTATCTGAAAAAGGGCGACATCGTCGTCTTTGAATCGACCGTCTACCCCGGCGTGACCGAAGATTATTGCGCGCCGATCCTGGAAAAACTGTCTGGTCTGAAGGCTGGCGAAGACTTTGGCCTGGGCTACAGCCCCGAGCGCATCAACCCAGGCGACAAGGTTAACACTGTCGAAAACACCATCAAGGTTGTCTCCGGCGACAGCCAGGCCACCATCGACCGCGTCATCGCCGTCTATGACAAGGTAATCAAAGCCGGCCTGCATGTCGCGCCCACCATCAAGGTGGCCGAGGCCTCCAAGGTTCTGGAAAACACCCAACGCGACATCAACATCGCTTTGATGAACGAAATGTCGCAAATCTGCGACAAGGTTGGCATCGAAACCAATGACGTGATCGAAGCCGCTGGCACCAAGTGGAACTTCCTGAAGTTCACGCCGGGTCTGGTAGGCGGTCACTGCATCGGTGTGGACCCCTACTACCTCGCCTCGCTGGCAGAGCAAGTGGGCCACCACCCGCAGGTCATCCTGGCAGGTCGCCGCACCAATGACGGCATGGTTCGTCACGTGGCAGACACCACGTTGCGCATGCTGATCAAAAAGGCGGGCGACATTCGCGAAATGCGTATCGGCGTCTGCGGCATCAGCTTCAAAGAAAATGTGCCAGACATCCGCAATTCCAAAGCCTTGGAAGTGGTTGACGCATTGCGTGGCTTTGGCATCACACCACTGGTGCATGATCCACACTGTTCGCCAGATGTTGCAGTCGCGGCTGGCTACGAGCTTTGCACGGCGGCCGAAATGGACGATCTTGACGCAATGGTGTTGGCAACACCTCATAACGAGTACATCGAAAATCCCGATTTTCTGAAGAAAATCAAAGAGGATGGCATTTTGGTTGACGTAAGAGGGGTCTACAGGGACTCCGAGGAAGCCAAGGAGCTGCGATACTGGTCGCTATAAAATAATAAAAAGACGACGCGAAAGGGGCTCGCGACAATGTTTACTACTACGCCAATTGGGTCGTGCCGTATCACGACGCCGCTTCGACGCGGCCAATCCACACACGGTTTCCATCTCAACATGGAACGGTGCTACGGCTATTGCCATTCTCCCGCCGAGGCCGTGCAAATGGCGCGCTTCATGCGCGGCGAAGCCGACATCCCCCACGATGTCTGGCCCCTCGTTTCCCGCAAACATGACCTGAACACGCTATCCGCACGCCGGCACGCGATGTCCGATCTTTATGTGGTCGAATTGGCCTCCGCCAAAGAGGTCACGATTGATGGCGTGTCAGTTCAACTGAACTACCTGAACGCGACTTTCGCCGACTTTTTCGCCGACCGCGACCGTGCACAGGCCTTCTGGGCCCTCACTGAGGCTGGCAACGACGCCGACATCGCGGCCTTTCTGGACACCAACTGGTCCGACACGGATGCTCAACGCGCCGAAACCGCGACGCTGGGCAAAATCCGGTTGAGCTTTGTCACCGAGGCCGGGCTCCGCAAAGACATCGACACGCTGACCGAGCTGTTGCCCGACGTCCTGTTCGTTTCCCACGTGGATGCCTGCAAGGCCGATGGCACGCCGATCCGATCGCGTTCCAACTTCATCCAGATGGTGGCCGATCAGGTCAAAACCGCTGGGTACAAATTCTACAACCCGACCGAGCTGATGCATGAGTTTGGCCAAACCGCCGCCATTGAAGACGAAAGCGCGGGGCTCGCGCATTTCACGGACGGTTTTGCGCATGGCATGATGGATGAGTGGATGCACAAGGTCATCGCGCCCAAAACAGACGCCACGATCAAGGCCGGCGCGCCCCATGCTCTGGACCATCACCTCAAACCGCAGATCCATGCGGCTATTGACTCCGGCCAGTTCCTGCGCGCGGACGCGCGACTGGCCTCCCTTGCAGCGCACGGCGTTGACGTCGGCCCGCTACATCAGGCAACCAAGACCCAGCAAGAACATGCCCGCGCGCAATTCCAGGCTGAAGATCACAGCCATCTGACCGCCGACGAGCAGGTTGCACAGATCATCCGCGCCAGCGAGCTGGGCCTGTTTGACGACGCGCTCACCCTTGCTTCTTCCCTGCCCGGCGGTCTGGCTGGTCTGCCGACGCGCACGCTTTTGCAAATCGGCGACCTTGCACATCATGGCGGCGAGCTGGACACAGCGACTGAGGCCTATGTGGCGACCGCGAAAACCGGGCTTGCAAGGGCCTGCCACGCGCTTGCGAACATGGCCTGCGAGCACGGCATCGACATGTTGGCCAAGTTCGCCCCGCAGGAACGGCAGAGCTTTCTCGCCACCGTCCCCGCCGCAGACCGGCTCGACCTGCTTGAGCTGAATGGTGCGCCGTTCGCCCAGGCGATATTCCCGGAAACAACCGCCCAAGAAGCCGCTGACATCGTTGCGAAACTCACCGAGACGCATGGCATAGGCTATGCTGCCGAGGTGTTGGCGATCTGGCGCGAACAGCAAGGCGCAGACAAGATCAGAGACGCCGGTCTCAACGCCATTCTGGACGGTTGGGTCACCACCGCATTGCAGTTTGACGAGCGCATTGACCGGATCCACGGCCTGAATGCCGTGCTCTTTGCCGCGCCGCTTTTCCAACGTGCCCGTATCGAGATGCGCGATCTGCGCAAGGAGCTGGCGCTGCTGATCCGCGCGGCGGGCAAAGAAGGCGATATCGATCAGTTGGACGCGTTCTCGACCGAGGCCGCCGCCTTGGCCAAAGAACTGCCAGAGCTTGACCTATGGCGCGCCAGATTGCGCTTCGGCCTTGGCGAATACGCCACGGCGATGCAGCTGGGACAGGCAGCGGCGCAGTTCATGCCGGAAAAAATCAACGTCTGGGTCTTGCTGATGCGGGCCGCCAAGAAGGGCAATTTTCAGGCGGAAGCTGTTGAATTTGCACGTAAAGTCACTGGCCTGGCTTGCCCCGACACGGAAGCATTCAAGACCGAAGCAGAGGCCGTACTGCACGCCAAAGCGGTTGGCGCTTAAGCGATGCAACCGCTTTCCCATATCCTCAACTTCGCGCCTGATGCGCCAGCTCTTCCCAAGGAATTTTCGGAAGAGGTGTTTGAAATGAGCCGGAGCATCACGTGTGCGCGGACGGCTCAGGAAGTGTACAAGAAGTTGCAACCGATCCTGAAGGACTATCGCGCCGATCAGGAAATCGCGATTGCCTGTGGCCTGCTCCTCGAAAAGCAACGCCATGAAAAGGGTATGCGGGATATCTGGGATGACCTGTGCAAGCGTTACCCAGATGATCTGACCGCGCTGCGGATGTTGATGCGCTGGTACCGCCGCGAAGGGAATGTGGCAGCAGGCGTCGCCCTGATTGCGGACATGTTCCAGAATTGTTGGCATGATTTGGATCAGGCCAACAAGGCGATCCCCGCCCTTGCGGAATTGAAGGCGTGGGGTGAAATCGACGAGGTGATGTCGTGCATCCTGCGGCTCCACTCGGAAGACCGCCCAATCCGCATGAGATACATCAAACTGCTTCATGAGCAGTCCCGCTTTTTGGATGCCAAGAATGTCGCTAAGGACGTTCATGGACAAAGCAGCATGGGCACGGCGTCTCAGGAACTTCTTGGGTCAGTCAGCCGCCACGCAAACTTGCTGGACAAATACGGACGCACCGATGCGGCCGAGGTGATCTTCGACATCATTGCGCAGGCGGACGCCCCTCGCGCGCACAGCAAATCCGAGAAAGTTGTCTTCTTCACCGGCCAACTGGGGACCGGCGGCGCAGAACGTCAAATGACCCGGATCGCCTGCGCCTATCAAAGCAGATTTGATGAGGCGCAGCCGCTTGGGATCGCGCCAAAGGTTTGGGTCAAACACGCAACTGCGTCCACGGGTGCAGACTTCTACCGTCCGCTTCTGAACGAAACGGGCGTAGAAACAAGCGTTCTGGCAGAACTGGTCGACGTGCCTCTGGCCTCTTTGGAGGGCCTGACCGACGAACTGAAGGCGCTGCTGGAATTGCTCGCCCCAGACGTGCTGCGCCACACGTGCCTGCTGTACAAGATGTTTTGCGAAGACCAAACGGACGTGGCCTATCTTTGGCAGGACGGCGGTATCGTTCAATCCGCAATCGCTGCGGTCTTAGCCGGCGTTCCGCGCATCATCACGTCGTTTCGCGGGTTGCCACCCAACCTGCGGCCAAATCTGTTCCGCGAAGAGCTGCCCGTGTTGTATGCCGCTCTGGCCCGCCTGCCCCACGTGACATTCACCGCCAACAGCCAAAAGGCCGCAACAGCATATGAAGAATGGCTGTCGTTGGAGCCGGGCGAGGTGATTGTGGTCCCCAACGCAATTCCAGCCGTTTTGCCCGACGGCGAAGATAGTGACCACGCGTATTGGTCAGAGGTGTTGGAAGCCTCCTCCGGGTGCACCAAGACCGTGTTGGGCGTTTTCCGCTTCGACCAGAACAAACGACCGATTCAGTGGATCAAAGCCGCTGCTCGCTCGATCAAAAATCGCGATGATACACGTTTCATCATGCTTGGCGGCGGTGCGCTTCACAACGAATGCCAAGCGCTCATCGAAGAGCTGGGGCTCACCGATCGCATTTTCCTCGCCGGTATCCGCAGCAAGGTTGGGTTCTATATGCACCGCGCTGATTTGCTGGTGCATTTGGCCGAGATGGAAGGCCTGCCCAACGTCTTGATCGAAGCGCAGTTGGCCGGGACACCCGTTCTGGCAACTCCGGCTGGCGGCACCGACGAGGTGGTCTTTGACGGCATCACCGGGCACATCTTGTCAACGGCGACAATTATCCCGGAAGAGGAGCTGGACAGCACTTTGGAACGCCTATTGGCTGACGAAGACGAGTTGGCCAAACTAGGCGCCGCGGCCATGACCCAATCGGGCGACCGCTTTTCCGTGGAAACAATACTCGGACGTACAACCGAGATTTTCAATTCATCGAGACAGGACACGACATGAGAACCGTTTTTGTAACAGGCACCGCTGGCTTCATTGGCTTCCATCTTGCGCGCCACCTTCTGGACGAGGGCTTCAAGGTCGTGGGCTTTGACGGACTGACGGATTACTACGACGTCAACCTGAAGAAAACGCGCCACGAAATGCTGGAGAAGAACCCGAACTTCAGCGCGCATATCGGGATGCTGGAAGACAATGACCTTCTGTCTCGCGTTGTGGCAGAGGCCAAACCGGACGTCATCGTCCACCTCGCAGCCCAAGCCGGGGTGCGCTACAGCCTCGAAAACCCCCGCGCCTATATCGACACCAACCTGACCGGCACGTTCAACCTGATGGAGGCCGCGCGCGAGAATGAGATTGGTCACCTGCTTATGGCCTCGACCTCTTCGGTCTACGGCGGCAATACGCAGATGCCGTTTGAGGAAACGCAGAAGACAGAATTGCCGCTAACGCTTTATTCTGCAACGAAAAAAGCCAACGAGGCCATGGCGCATTCCTATGCGCATTTGTGGCATATCCCCACCACCATGTTCCGCTTCTTCACCGTCTACGGCCCCTACGGCCGCCCGGATCTCGCGCTGTTCAAGTTTGTCCGCGCGGCCCTCGCCGATGAGGCGATTGACGTCTACAACCATGGCAAAATGGCGCGCGACTTCACGTATGTGGACGATCTGGTGCATTCCATCCGCCTGCTGATCGACGCGGTGCCGCCCAAGCCGGATGCGGGCGCTGATCCCGTGCCGGGCGACAGCCTCAGCCCCGTCGCCCCGTTTCGCACGATGAACATCGGCAACGGCACGCGCGTGCAGCTGATGGAGTTCATCTCCGAGATCGAGGACGCCCTTGGCCAGCCGATCAAGAAGAACATGATGGAGATGCAGAAAGGCGACGTACCGGGCACCTGGGCCAACACGGACCTGCTGGAACATCTGACAGGTTACCGCCCCAATACATCCACCAAGGACGGCATCTCGAAATTCGTCAAATGGTACCGCGAGTATTATCAGGTCTAATCGATGAGCGCGGCCACACATATCGCCCCTCCGAACGCGTTTACGCGTATCGCCGTGCTGATGGAGCGCGAGCGCCGCACCCGCTTTGCGGGCGGGAAACTGGGATATCTGTGGGCCTACATCACCCCGGTAGTCTGGATCGCGCTGATCGTGGCGCTGTTCTGGGCGCTGCAACGCACGCCGCCCATTCATGTGCGCGCCGAGATTTTCATCGCGACGGGGATTTTGCCCTACCTGATCTTCCGACAGACGGTTACCGCGCTCAGCCGCACACTGACCGCCAACCGCTACATGCGCTACCTGCGCCCGGTGTCAAACAACGATATCCTGTCGGCCACCATGCTGTTGGAAAGCTTCAACATGCTGACCACGGCCGTGCTGATATTTGGCGGGGTCACCTTGATCTTCGGCAGCCAAACGCCAGCATCCCTCCCCGGGGTTGCCTTCGGTCTGGCCCTTGCCTGGGGCATCGGATGCGGCGTGGGACGTTTCGTTGCGGCGGCTGGCTTGATGAGCGACGCATTCGCACGTGCGGTTCCTTTGCTGCTGCGCCCGCTCTTTTGGCTTTCAGGCATCTTTTATACTGCGACGGACCTGTCGCAGCAGGTCAGGGACATCCTGTGGTATAGCCCCTTCCTGCACATAACCGAGATCGTGCGGGAGGCATATTTTCTTGGATACGCCTCTCCGATCGCCCTTGTCTGGTACCCCGTGGCAGTTGCCTCGGCCTTCTATCTTGCGTCAATCCCGCTGGAAAGATTTGCGACCCGGAGGCGTATTATGCGGGGCAGGCTATGATTGCGCTGAACAATGTCAGTTTGCTGAAACCGGGCTTTCGGGAACGTCCGCCGATCCTCCAGAATGCGTCCGTTGTCTTCGGCTCGAAGGAGCGTGTCGGCATCTACGCCATGCCCGGCAGCGGCAAATCTTCGCTGGCAAGGCTCCTAGCGGGCATTGATCAGCCTGACGTCGGAACCATCCGCCGCGAGGGTCGCGTGAGCTGGCCCATCGGCTTTGCGGGTTTCCTGCACCCCAACCTGACCGTACACGAAAACATCAACAACTTTGCGCGCCTAGTTGGTGTTGAGCCGGAGGCTGTGATCGTCTTTTGTCGCGAAGTGTTCGGGCTGGAATACGCCCCAAGCAAGGTGATGCAGGACCTGTCGCCCACGCAACGCGCCCTGCTGGCCTATGCGTGTTCTCTGTCCATCGACGGCCCTGCCACATGGATCGCAGATGAAACAATCACGGTCGGCGAGCCTGCAGATCGCGCGGCATGTGACGCCATATTGGCAGAAAGACTGAAGATTGGCGGGCTGGTGTTTTTGTCACGCAACATCCGACAATTGGCCACATATTGCGACAGATTCCTTGTTCTGCTGAACCGCCGGCTGGTACCATGTGCCGATCTTGCAGTCGCACAAGAGGCACTCGAATTGTCCAAACTGACGCCACAAGAGCTCGATATGGAGATGGCCAACCATGTCTAACTCAAAACCCACTGACGCAGCTGAGGAAGCGCGCATTCAGGCGTGGCGCGCCGAACGGGCTCGGATTGCCGAGGCCGACAAAGAACAACGCATACGTCAAAAGCAGGCAGAAATGAACCAAACCGCAGCAACGGCAAAGCAGGACAAAAAGTCCGCAGCCCTCACGCTTTTGTCGTCGACAACAACCGATGCGCCGACGCTCCAGGCGCCGCAAGGCCCGCAAATTCAAAGCCGGGCGGTGAAAAAAGCAAGCCGTTTGGGGCTCTTCTTCGCTGTCGTTATCGTCCCGATGTTTTTGGTCGCCTACTATGTCCTTGTCGTGGCCACGCCCCTTTATGAAGCGCGGTCAGTCATCGCGATCACCAAATCCGCAGACCGTGGCGCCCCCGCCCGCTCAGGTCTTCTTGGTGGTGTGCAAGGTCCGTCCAACCTGTCGGAAGTGTTTCGGGCACACGCCTATGTGCAAAGCCAGGCGCTGATGGATGCACTGGAAGATGAGCTGGGACTGATAACGGAATTCAGCAGCTCTTCTATTGATCCGGTCAAGCGCCTCCGCACGGTTCCGATATTGTCGCTGAACAAAACCACGCAATTCGACCGATACGTCAATTCCAGCGTGGACATCCAAAGTGGATTGCTCACCCTCTACGTCAGAGCGCCAGACAACGAGCAAGCGATCGACATCTCGCATGCCGTTCTGCGCAATACGCAGTCGCGCGTGCTTTCCCTAGGTCAACAGGTCTTTGACCAACGTCAGGCACATGCAACTGAAGTCCGTCTGGCCGCAGAAAATCAGGTCGCCGAGGCTCAAGCGGCATTGGTAGCCCTGCAAATCAAGTATCAGGAAGTGGACCCGCGCAACCGTGTCGAGAGCATCTACAACACAATCAAGGATCTCGAGACCGAAGCCGCACGGTTGAACAGTGAAGTTCAAAAGGCCGAAATCGCGGGCATTGGCGACAGCCAGCAGACCCGGCAGACTGCGGCTCTGGAAGCCCGTATTCGGCAGCAAATCACGGATGAACGCGCCCGCCTTGTGGCACCTGATGGTGGCTCCGCTGGATCGCTTAACGCCCTTTTGATGGAGTACGAGCTCGCGACGCTGGAACTGAGCCTTGCACGGGACGCCGTTCAAACCGCCCTAAGGGCGCAGGCTGAGGCCGGCCAGGAAGCCGCCCTGAACCGCAGCCTGTTTCAGGTTGTCGTGCCACCCCGCACCGCACAAGCCGCGGTCTACCCGCGCATTCCCGGCACGTTGGCGCTGACCCTGGTGCTCTGTCTGGCCGTATACTCAGCCATTTCCATGTTTAGGGCGGCACGGACCTAAGAGGCGGTCGCGGCCTGTTGCGTCAATCCAACCCCATCTTTTCGATGTCGTGCAGAAATGCGGCCACGGCGGCGCGGTCGGGATCTTGCCCGGTGAACCCTCGAATGTAGGGCTCGAGCCGCGACATCCGTGTGTCCATGTCTTCGCGGACTTCCAGCGCGTGGTAGCCGAGCTGCATGAAATACACGATGCGCGCGCGGGCATCGGCGTCTCTGCCCTCATATCCATGTTCCGCAAACAAGGCGGTCACGCCTTTGATGCGGCTTTGATCGGCCTTGTCCACGCGGGCCCGAATGGATGGATCGCGTCGGGACCACTCCCGCACGGCGAAATCCAGACCTTGGTCGAATTTTGACGTATCAACGAAGCACCTGAAGAAATTGCATAGCCCCTCGGTGATGTTGCTGGCGGGCATCTGGCAATGTTGGATGATCTGCGCGGAATTGCGCACCTCCCACTCGTCGAGGAGGGACGTTTCCAGGTCCGCGCGGTCCTTGAAATACCAATAAAAGCTGGAACGTGAGACGCCCATCCGATTGGCCAGCCCCAATATCTTGATCTCTCCCGCGCCGTCGGTCACCAGCACGTCACGCGCCATGTTCAACCAATCTCGGCGCGTCACCTTTACATGGCCAACAAGCGGGTCCTGATCAGGATCGTCACGGTGAAGGAGCGGACTTGTGCGTTGGGACATAACCTAGCTTTCGGGCAGCGCGCCGCCTTCGGCGGTCCGTTTGGCAATAAAGGACTGAAGCGCCTCCACCCGCGCGCTATCGCGTTCGACCGCCGCGTCTTTCCCGATAATCTCCTGCCAGACATCCGTCGCGCGCTCCGACGCATCCCGGCCGCCCCGCTCCGTCCACGTTCCAAAATTGGCGTAGTCATGCACCAGCGGCTCATAAAATTCGGTGTTGTAGCGCTCCATCGTCTGCGGAGCGGCGAAGAAGTGCCCGCTTGGGTCAACATGGGACAGGGCGTTGTCAAAGCCGATTTCATCCACGCCCGCCTCCTTTCCCGCGCACAGTTCCGCGACCATGTTGAGCACCTCAACGTCGGTGATGATCTTTTCATAAGACACGCTCAACCCGCCCTCAAGCCAGCCCGCCGCGTGGATCAAAACGGTCGCCCCCGCCGCCAAACATCCCCAAAGGCCCAATTGGTTCTCGTTCGCAGCTTGCACATCATTCAGGTTTGACGCCGACCCCGCCGCAGATCGCCATGGCAATCCGGTCAACCGTGCAAGCTGCCCTGCAGCCAAAGAGGCTTGGAAATGGGCCGGTGTCCCGAATGCAGGCGCGCCGGACCTCATGTCTACATTTGACGTGAAGGTGCCGTAGCACACAGGCGCGCCGGGTTTTGCCAGTTGGACCAGCGTGATCGCGGCCAGGGCCTCCGCATGGCTGAGCGTCACGGCGCCCGCAACGGTTATTGGGGCCATAGCGCCCATCAGCGTGAACGGTGTCACAATGGACATTTGTCCATGGCGCGCGAAGTCAATCAGCCCCTGGGCCATCGGGATATCAAGCGTACGTGGACTGTTGGTGTTTATGATCGTGTAGCAATGCGGATTGGCCGCAAATGTCGCGTCCGACACGCCACGAAAATCGCGCAGCATTTCAAAGCAATCCATCACCTGCGGTGTGCCACGAGAAAAGACAAACGGAAACTTGTTGGACTGCGTCAGCTGCGTCTCGGTCGTGAAGTAATGCCGGATGTGGGTGGGAACGTCTTGCGGCTCCACCGATGGGGACAGCATCTGCAGCACGTCGAAATGCTGGTTGAGCTTGGTGTATTCGACGTAGTCTTGCGCCGATCCCGGCCTGCGTCCCCGCACCAGGTCGGTGGCATGCGGCGCGCCCGCTCCGGGTTGGAAAATCATCCGGCCAAGTTCGAACGTCAGGTCTTTTTCGCGGATGCCTGCCCGCCCCTGAATGGACCTGGGGGCAGCCGCAATTGCGGCGTCCACGATGTCCCGGCCAAGAAAAACCATGTCATCCACGACCCGGGCGCCCGCCATGCGGTATATCTCGACCGCTTCGGGCAGCAGCACCTTCACCCCCAGCTCCTCCAGGGTGCGCAGCGCCGTGTTGTGAATGGCGGCGACCTGATCGTCCGAGAACACCGACATGATCGGGAACGGGTTGTGCAGGGTGTGGTAATCTACCTTCCGCCCGAAAACGGGCGCATCTGACGTAGCCCGCCTGCGGCGGCGGCGGGCTTTTGGGGATGCAGGTGCCAACGGCTCAGCCTCTCATGGCGGCGCCGGCCGGGTCGTAGGGCGACGGCGCAATAACGCGGGCTGAGCGCTCTGCGCCAACAATATGCACCAACAGCTCGGTCCCTTCGGCGCAATGCTCTCGGTCCAGCATTGCCATGGCCATGGATTTGCCAACGGTGTGGCCGTAGCCCCCGGACGTGACAAAACCCACCAGCTGGCCACCCGCCCAGATCGGTTCGAACCCCGTGGCGTCAGCGTCATCCGCGTCCACTTCAAGCGTCACCAGCTTCTGCGCGGGGCCATTGCCGTCCCGTTCAGCCACGACCGCGGACTTACCGACGAAATCCTTGTCCCAGTCAATCCATCGGTCCATGCCGGTCTGCCCCGCAGTGTAGCCTTGGGTAAATTCCGCCGACCAAATGCCAAAGCTCTTCTCAAGCCGCAGGCTCAGCAAGGCGTTGAAGCCGACCTCCCGCATGCCCAGATCAGCCCCCGCCTCCAACAGAGCGTGGCGCAAAGCGATATGTTCCGCGGCCGAGCAGTGAATCTCGTAGCCAAGCTCGCCTGCGACAGACAGCCGGCCCACTTTGGCGCGCATCAGGCCAATGTCGAAGGCCCCGCAGCCCATGAAGGGCAAATCGGCAATCGGTCCATCCGTAAGTTTTTCAATAACCTTGCGGCTGTTGGGGCCGGACAGGGAGAACCCGACCGTCGCATCTGCGATGTCGCGCACCGTGACGTCGTTGCCCATGTGGTCGTGGAACCACCGCATGTGCCAGTCGCGCAGGTAATAGCTGCCCATAATCCACCAGGTGCCGTCGCCCCAGTTAAACAGGGTCAAATCCCCCTTGAGCTTTCCCTCAGCCGACAACATCGGCGCAAGCTTGGAGCGGCCCGGCTTTGGAAGCGTGCAGGCCATTATGTGGTTCAACCAGGCCTCTGCCCCGTCGCCGGTCACCTCGAACCGCGAGAAGCCCGAGATATCGAGCAAGCCAACCTTTTCGCGCACGGCGCGGCATTCCTCGGCAACGATGTCAAACGCGTTGGACCGTTTGAGGGTCGGGGTTTCTTCAAAATCAGCGTCGAGCGCGAAATAAAGCGGCACCTCCAGCCCTGCGCTCACGCCCCAACGGCACCCCGCGGCCGTCATGTCGGAATAGGCCGGCGCCATTTTCAATGGCCGCCCGGCGGGCAATTGCTCGTTGGGATAGGTCATTACAAATCGGCGGGTGTAAAACTGGCCCGTCGTTTCCTTGATGAACCGCTTGTTGCCCGCATAGTCGCCGAAGCGGGCCACGTCCATGCCGTAAACATCCGCCTCCGGCTCGCCATGGATCATCCATTCGGCCAGGGACTTCCCGACACCACCGCCCTGCAAAAAGCCCGCCATCACGGCGCACGCGCACCAGTAGCCCGGCTTGCCGCGCACCGGCCCAACCAGGGGGTTGCCATCAGGCGCGAAGGTAAATGCGCCGTTGACCCATGTCTTGACGCCGACGTCCTGCAAGGCGGGGTAGCGCTCGAACCCAAGGGTCAGTTCATGTTCGATACGGTCGGTGTCCTCCTGCTGCAGCTCAAACCCGTATTCCCAAGGGGCGCCATCCATCATCCAATGTTGGTGGTCGACTTCGTAGATGCCCAGCAAGATGCCCGTCTGGTCTTGCCGCATATAGGTGAACCCTTCCAGGTCGACCGTCATCGGCACTTCGAAATCCAGCTCTTCAAGCTGGGGGATGGTGTCGGAGATCAGGTAATGGTGGTTCAGCGGCGACACTGGCAGTTCGATCCCTGCCATGCGGCCCACCTGCTTGGCCCAAAGCCCGGCTGCGTTGACCACATGTTCGGTCTGGATGGTGCCCTTCTCGGTGACCACTTCCCAGCCGGTGGCCGTTTGGTTCAGCTCCAGCACCCGGTTATGCTCGACAATCTCCGCGCCATATTTCTTGGCTGCCCCCGCATAGGCATGCACCGTGCCGGTCGTGTCGACATAGCCCTCTCGGTCGGCCCACATGCCGCCAAGGATGCCGTCAGTGGACATGATCGGGCATAGCTCACCCGCCTCTTCGGGCGTGATCAGACGGCAGTCGTCAATGCCGATGGACTGGAATGTGCGGTAGGCCGATTGCAGCCATTCCCAACGGTCGGGCGTGCCCGCCAGCGTCATGCCCCCGGTCATGTGCAGCCCGATATTCTGGCCGGATTCCTCTTCAATCTCGCTCAGCAAGTCAATTGTGTAGGCTTGCAGCGCCGCAATGTTGGGGTCCGCGTTCAGCGCATGGATGCCGCCCGCAGCGTGCCAGCTGGAGCCGGCGGTCAAAACGCTGCGCTCCAGCAAACACACGTCTTTCCAGCCCAGTTTGGCCAAATGATACAACACCGAAGCGCCAACGACGCCGCCCCCGATCACCACCGCTTGATAATGCGTTTTCATCCTACCTCCCGCGCGCCCGAATATCGGCCCTATGTTCATCACTGTCCAATACTCAAGCACCATTAGACAGCCCTGTCCAGAGCCAAGGTGGACTGCGGCGCACCGGTTCGAATTTCACCTCGCAGGCAAGTCATGCTAAACTTTCTCCGCGGAAATGGTGATGGGTGGCGGATGATTGATCGACGGATGTTCAACATTGGGTTGGGGGCAACGGGGCTGGTGTCGTCCATAGCCTCGCCCATTCGCGCCGCTCCGGCATATGCGGGGCCCAACGTCGTGATCATTCGGTTTGGGGGCGGCGTTCGAAGGCTAGAGACAATTGACCCGAAAGGCACCTACGCCCCGTATCTGCTGAACGTGCTGACCCCACGCGGCGTGCTGATCCCTGACATGCAGATAGATCAGCTGAAGGGCGGGAACACGTCCCATGCCGAGGGCACGCTCAACATCCTGACGGGGCGATACGAGGCATACCGCGATGCGGGCTCGCGCCTGCTGGATGATCGGTTGGAGCCTACCGAGCCGACGTTGTTTGAATACCTCCGGCATAACTTCAACCTGTCAGCGCATGAGGCGCTGCTGATCAACGGCGAGGACCGCCCGCAGGAAGAATTCTTCACCTATGGGGTCCACGGCCATTACGGTATCGACTTCCGGTCAGAAATGTTGAGCCTGCACCGCTACAAGATCTACAAGCTGGCGAGGATACTGGAAGAGGGCGGCCTGACGGACAAGGCGCAACAAGAGGCGGAAACCCAGTACCGGGACCTGTTGGCCGCAGATCAGCGCGACATTGTTCCTGACCAATCCGACGCGGTGAATACATTCTGGGCAGACTGGCGGGCACATTACGGCGATGACGGCTTCAAAAATCCCCGCGGCGACAGGCTGCTGACTGAGCTTGCGGTGCGGGCCTTGGCGCAATTGCGGCCCCGGTTGCTGATGATCAACTACCAGGACCCGGACTACGTGCATTGGGGGAACGCGTCGCATTACACACGGGCGATTTCCGTAATCGACGAGGGCATCGCTCGGATCGTCAAGCAAACCGACGCCGATCCGTTTTACCGAGACAACACCGTATTTGTGATTGTGCCAGATTGCGGGCGGGACACGAACGGGCTGGTGGATTTGCCGTTCCAGCACCATTTCAACTCCCGCTCCTCCCACGAGATTTGGGCGCTCATATTTGGCAAGGGCATCACCCGCAACAAGGTGCTGGATCGCCCTGTTGATCAAACCGCGCTCGCCCCGACAATCGCGGCGCTGATGGGGTTCAAGGCCGAACGGGCCGAAGGTGACGTGCTGTCTGAGCTCGGCGCGTGACAACAGCGGATAACATGCCCACCCACCGAAAGCCGCGACGCTTGGGGCGGCTACTGTCTGCATTTCTGTCCGTTGTCCTGGGAACGCTGCTGAGCCTCACCGCGCTGAGCGCGGTTTTGTTGCTGGGTTGGCTTATGACGCTGATGCGCAAACGCGCCATGACTGTTCTCGGCCAGACTGTAGCCGACGCCGATCAGCCCGCCTGGTTGTTGGGACCCAAGACGTCCCGTGGCCTGTCGCGTTGGTTTGGCGGGTTGGCCCGAAACGCGCGCGCCGGCATACAGGGAAGCGCCGCATTGTTTGTGGCAACCTTCCCGTTCGCTTCATTTTGGCTGGTTGCTTGGTGGGCCGGGTGGGAGAACTCGTTCAACAAAGGGTACGAACAGGCCTTTGTCGGGCCGATGGCGGGAGTGATCGGAATAGCGGTCTTTGCCGTTATCATGGTTTACCTGCCAATCGCGCTTGCCCATCAAGCCGTTGAACGGCGCGCCTTCGCGTTGCTGGAACTGAGGCAGGTCACCCGCATCATTTCCCGGACGGGGTGGGGCTACGTCATGTGGGCTGCCGTAACCCTGCTCTTCGCGCTGCCTATATTCGCCAGCCGGGGGCTGCCGGCTTTCGGTGAAGGGATTTATCCCCCGCTTGCCAATATGACCCCCGACCAGGTTGCTCAGATCAGGGGCATGATAGACCTGATGACGGCGCTCTACATCTTTGTAAGCTCGGTCATTCTAAAGCGTTGGTCCGCAGGCATTTATGCCCGCGCCTTGCTGCGTCTGAGCCAACCTCGCTCCGGCCTGTTCCGGCGTTTCGGGAGGGGCATACGTTTTGCCTGCCTGTTTTCCATTTGGGTTGGCCTCGCCGTACTGATCTTCGTGGGGCAGTTTCTAAATCATGATTGGCATATTTGGCTTACCCACCCTTATGTCTTCCTGCCTTGGATTGGGTAAAAGACCATTGGACGGATAAGGTAAAAACGGGCGCCCGGATCCCCGACGCCCGCCATTTTTAGCGCGTCATCCGCCGGCAATCTGTTTGGCTTTCTGCACCAAAACCTCGGCCTGCCGGATCGACGCATAGTCAATCAATCGACCGTCTAGGGACACGGCCCCTTTGCCGGCCGCTTCCGCCTCGGCCATGGCTTCCAGGATGCGTTGCGCTTTGGTGATTTCCGCCTCAGACGGGCTCATCACCTCGTTGGCCAAGGCGATCTGGCTGGGGTGGATCGCCCACTTGCCTTCGCAGCCCAACACAGCGGCGCGATACGCGGCAGCGCGGTAGCCGTCGGCATCCTGAAAATCGCCAAATGGCCCGTCAATCGGGCGCAGCCCATTGGCGCGCGCAGCCACGACCATCCGTGCAAGCGCGTAATGCCACATGTCGCCCCAATGCGTCTCCCGGTTGCCGTCACCATCGGGGTCGGTCAGCACCGCATAATTTTCGTTCACGCCCCCAATCACCGTGGTCCGCGCGCGGGTCGATGCGGCGTAATCCGCCACACCAAAATGCAGGCTCTCATTGCGCTTCGAGGCCCCGGCAATTTCGGTGATGTTCTGCATGCCCAAAGCGGTCTCGATGATATGCTCAAACCCGATGCGTTTCTTGTAGCCTTTGGCGTCCTCAATCTGGGTCACCATCATGTCCACCGCATAGACGTCAGCCGCCGTTCCGACCTTCGGGATCATGATCAAATCCAACCGCTCGCCAGCCTGTTCAACAATGTCGACCACGTCGCGATACATGTAATGCGTGTCCAGCCCGTTAATCCGAATCGACATGGATTTGGTGCCCCAATCAATCTCGTTCAGGGCCTTGATGATGTTCTTGCGGGCCTGCTCTTTTTCGTCCGGCGCGACGGCGTCTTCCAGGTCTAGGAAGATCACGTCAACATCAGATTCCGCAGCCTTTTCAAACATTTGCGGCTGGCTACCGGGGACAGCAAGCTCGGAACGATTCAGACGGCCGGGGGCCTGCTCGATGGGGTGGAATGACATATCAATGGCCTTTCTTGCCGGTAACAATATTGCGGCAGAAAGGTGATCGAAGACCGATTATGTCAAGAAATCTTTGGGTCTATCTTGGTATACCGTCCGCCGCATCACGCTCCAACGCCAGCCGGGAGGAGTAGTAGAACGCAATCGCTTGCGCCCTGTTTTTGACCGACAGTTTTTCGAACAAATTGGACAGATGAAATTTCACCGTATTGATGGAGATTTCCAACTCCTTCGCCAGCTCCCGGTTGGTCAGCCCTTTAGACAGCGCTTCCAGTATCGCGCGCTCTTTGCGCGACAGTTGGTGGATCGGGTCCGATTGCAGTTCCCGCACGTCCAGAAACGGGAACACCATCTTGCCCGCCGCCACGTCGACGCAGGTCTCCAACAGCGCCTCCGCGTGGCTGGATCGCGGCGCGAAGGCGGCGGCCCCTGCGGTCATGGCCAGCCGAGGCAGGTCGCCCGTATCTTCGGCATAGACCACGATGCGCGGCGCGTTTTCCTGTTCGCGCAACACCTCGATCAGTTTGGCGCCGCCCAGCACCGGCAACCCCCAGTCGATGATCCCGATCTGCACCGGCACCCGCATCACCGTGCCCAAAAACCCTTCCGCCGTCGCGGATGTGGCCACCAACGAGAATCGCGGATCGCGATCGATGATCTCCGACAGGGCCGACAAAACCAGCGGATTGCCATCTGCGAGCATAACGTCGATTGGACGCGCGAAACCGTCAACACTTTGATTCATAATTGCTATTCCAAATAAACTACCCATTAGGGTGGGTACTATTTCAGTATACAACGGTATTTTTAGACCTATGGGTGGGTATTTTACCACCCATATAGATACCCAAAAGCAGGAGTAAGGGGCGTTGTTCGCTTTGTCCACCGCATTATGTTCCGTCTCAACGTAGTGAAACGACACATTATTGCCGGCCCGGAGGATAGCATGACCATTCACCCACAGCTCGACATTCCTGAGACCATCGCCGCTGGCCCCGGTCCCGGCAACACGGATGCCCGCGTTCTGGCGCGCTTTGCGGGTGCCGGTCTTGCCGACCACATGCACCCCGCCGTTTTGCGCGGCATGGTCCAATGCAAGGAAATGCTGCGCACGGTGATGGGCACGAAGAACATCCATACCTTCGGCGTGGCAGGCACCGGCTGGTCCGGCCTCGACGTGATGTTCAGCGCGGTGATGCCCGGCGACACGGTCGTGATGTTCGTCAACGGCACCTTCTCCGGCATCGACGGGCTGACCGTCTGCATGAAGGCCGCCACGGCTGATGAACTTGCCGCCAACCCCATGGACCCACAGCCCGCCAGCGTCACCATCGTTAACGTGCCCCACGGCCAATCGGTGACCGGCGAGGTCGTCGAAAAGGCGCTGGCCGAACACAAACCGAAATGGGCCGCCATGGCGCATTGGGAAACCGGATCTGGTCGCGTGAACGACATCAAAGGCTTCTCGGACGCTTGCGAAAAGCACGGCGCAATGGGGCTGGTCGACGCGGTCTCCTCCCTCGGTGTCGAAGATTTCCGCATCGATGACTACCCCGGCGTGCATGGCTGGGCCTCTTGCCCGCAGAAAGGCATTTGCTGCCTGCCGCTGACCTACGCGCCGGTATCATTCACCGACCGCTACATTGCGGAGCTAAAGAAAACCGGCACCCGCACCTTCGTGCACCACCCCGTAATGGAGGCCCGCCACTGGGGCATCATCGACGGCAAGGACTCCCCCACCGGCACCTATCACCGCACACATTCCGCCTACGCGGTCGCCGCCTTCCACGAGGCCCTGCGCATCACGCTGCAACAAACTGTGGCCCAGCGCGCCAAGGATTACACCTTCCACGAAGCCGCGCTGCGCGAGGCCGTCACCGCCATGGGATGCGAAGTCACATCGAACATGACCTCCCTCATCGTGCTGAACCTGCCTTACGACATGGCGGGCCGCGAAATGGAGCTGGTACAGTATTGCCGCGCCCAGAATTTCGGCATCTGGCCGACCCTGTCCGAGCCGGTGCAGGTGCGCATCGGTATCCTCAACCTGCTCAGCCAGCAGGCCATCGAGGACATCGTCGCCCGCTTCGGCAAAGCCATGCGTGACCACGGCGCAGAGTTCAATCAAGCAGCCGTCGATGCCGCACTTGACCGCCACTACGGACGGGCGATCGCCGCCGAATAAGACCGTCATCTTCAGGGAGAAGCAGACATGGACATCCACGAATACCAAGCCAAGGAAGTGCTCGCCAATTTTGGGGTGGTCGTGCCGGACGGCGCTTTGGCCTACAGCCCGGAGCAAGCCACCTATCGCGCCCGCGAATTGGGCGGTGAACGTTGGGTGGTCAAGGCGCAGATCCATGCCGGTGGCCGTGGCAAAGCCGGCGGCGTGAAGGTCTGCGACAGCGACGTGGAAATTCAGGAAGCAACCGAAGGCATGTTTGGCCAGAAGATGGTCACGCATCAAACCGGCCCCGAGGGCAAAGGCATCTACCGCGTCTATGTTGAGGCCGCCGTGCCCATCGACCGCGAAATCTACCTCGGCTTCGTGCTCGACCGCACCTCCCAGCGCGTCATGATCGTGGCGAGCGCCGAGGGCGGGATGGAAATCGAAGACATCTCCGCCGAAAAGCCCGACAGCATCGTGCGCGCCACGGTGGAACCTGCTGTGGGCCTTCGCGAATTCCAATGCCGCCAGATCGCGTTCAAATTGGGCATCGACCCCAGCCTGACCCAGCAAATGGTCCGCACCCTGCAAGGTTGCTACCGCGCCTTCACCGAACTTGACGCGACGATGGTCGAGATTAACCCGTTGGTCATCACGTCTGACAGCCGCGTCATCGCGCTCGATGCCAAGATGACCTTTGACGACAACGCGCTGTTCCGCCATCCGCAGATCAGCGAACTGCGCGACAAATCCCAAGAGGACCCCCGCGAAAGCCGCGCGGCGGATCGTGGTCTCAGCTATGTCGGGCTCGACGGCAATATCGGCTGCATCGTCAACGGTGCGGGTCTGGCCATGGCCACGATGGACACCATCAAGCTGGCGGGCGGTGAGCCTGCCAATTTCCTCGACATCGGCGGCGGGGCCACGCCCGAACGCGTGGCAAAAGCCTTCCGCTTGGTTCTGTCGGACAAGAACGTGCAGGCCATCCTTGTGAACATCTTCGCAGGCATCAACCGCTGCGACTGGGTGGCCGAAGGCGTCGTGCAAGCGCTCAAAGAAGTGCAGGTGGACGTCCCCGTGATCGTCCGTCTCGCAGGCACCAATGTCGAAGCAGGCCAGAAAATTCTGGCGCAATGCGGTCTCCCCATCATCCGCGCGGCCACCTTGAACGAGGCAGCCGAAAGAGCAGTGGGGGCTTGGCGAAACGACCTCTCTCAAGGCACTAAAATGAGGGCTGTCTCATGAGCATTCTACTTGATCGCGACACAAAGGTTATCGTCCAGGGCATCACCGGCAAAATGGCCCGGTTCCACACCAAGGACATGTTGGACTACGGCACCAAAGTGGTCGGCGGCGTGGTCCCCGGCAAGGGCGGCGAAACGGTCGAAGGCGTGCCGGTCTTCGACACGGTGGAAGAGGCTGTGCGCGAAACCGGGGCGGAGGCCTCGCTGGTCTTCGTGCCGCCCCCCTTCGCCGCAGATGGCATCATGGAAGCGGCTGACGCGGGGATTCGCTATTGCGTTTGCATCACCGACGGCATCCCGGCCCAAGACATGATCCGCGTCAAACGCTACATGTATCGCTACCCCAAGGACCGCCGCATGGTGCTGACGGGTCCCAACTGCGCAGGCACGATCAGCCCCGGCAAAGCCATGTTGGGCATCATGCCCGGCCATATCTACATGCCGGGCCATGTCGGCATCGTCGGCCGTTCCGGCACGCTGGGCTATGAGGCGGCGGCGCAGCTGAAAGAACGCGGCATCGGCGTGTCGACCTCCGTGGGTATCGGCGGCGACCCCATCAACGGCTCCAGCTTCCGCGACATCCTTGAACGGTTCGAGCAGGACGAGGACACCCATGTCATCGCATTGATCGGCGAGATCGGCGGCCCGCAAGAGGCCGAAGCCGCCGAATACATTCGCGATCATGTCACCAAACCGGTTGTCGCCTATGTCGCGGGGCTCACCGCTCCCAAGGGCCGCACCATGGGCCATGCGGGCGCGATCATCTCCGCCTTCGGGGAAAGCGCATCGGAAAAGGTCGAAATCCTCTCCGCCGCCGGCGTGACCGTCGCGGAAAACCCCGCAGTGATCGGCGCCACAATCGCCCAAGTGATGGAGGCCGCATAGTGGCCAAACCGAGCGTTCTCGTCACCCGCCGCTGGCCCTCCGTGGTCGAACAGAAACTGGCCGAGCACTATAATGTCGCGCTGAACCGCAGCGACCGCCCGCTCTCCTCTGCGGACTTCAAGGAGGCGATCGCCAAATACGACGCCGTCCTGCCAACCGTCACAGACAAGATCAGCGCGGAGGCGTTGGACGTGCCAAAGGCGCGCACCAAAATCCTCGCCAATTATGGCGTCGGTTTCACCCATATCGACGTCGGCGCCGCCGCAAGGCGCGGCATCGCCATCACCAACACGCCGGACGTTCTGTCCGAATGCACCGCGGATCTGGCGATGACCTTGATGCTGATGGTTGCCCGCCGCGCAGGCGACGGCGAACGCGAATTGCGGTCAGGGCAGTGGACCGGCTGGCGCCCCACCCATCTGATGGGCACCAAGGTGTCCGGCAAGGTGCTGGGCATCGTGGGCTTTGGCCGCATCGGTCAGGAAATGGCCCGCCGCGCGCATCACGGGTTCGGCATGCACATCCTCGTCTATAACCGCTCGCCCGTCGATCCCGCCATCCTGGCCCGCTACAACGCCCGCCAGATCGCGACCTTGGAAGAGCTGCTGCCGCTTTGCGATTTCGTCTCGCTGCATTGCCCGGGCGGCGCGGAAAACCGCAACATGATCAACTCCGCGCGGCTGGATCTCATGAAGGAAGACGCCTTCCTCATCAACACTGCCCGGGGCGAGGTGATCAACGAAACCGCGCTGGCACAGGCGCTGATGTTCAACACAATCGGCGGTGCCGCGCTGGACGTCTTCGACGGGGAGCCGCGCCTGCACCCGATGCTGGCCCAATGCGACAACCTCGTTATGTTGCCCCATCTGGGAAGCGCCACCCGCGAGGCCCGCGAAGCCATGGGCTTCCGCGTGCTCGACAACCTGAACGACTTTTTTGCAGGCTCAGCCCCGCGCGACCGCGTGGCGTGAGCTTCACTTGCCTATTGGGAGACAGAACTTGAATGCGACCTACCGTGAGGACGGCTTCTTTACTCGTTCTTTGGAAAATAGCGACCCCGCCCTTTTCGCCTCGATCACATCCGAGCTTGGGCGTCAGCGCGACGAGATCGAGCTGATTGCGTCGGAGAACATCGTCTCCAAGGCAGTGATGCAGGCCCAGGGCAGCGTGATGACCAACAAATACGCCGAAGGCTACCCGGGCCGGCGCTACTATGGCGGCTGCCAATACGTTGATGTGGCCGAGAACCTCGCCATCGACCGCGCCAAGCAGCTGTTTGATTGCGGCTTCGCCAACGTGCAGCCGAACTCCGGCAGCCAGGCCAACCAGGGCGTGTTCCAGGCGCTGCTGCAGCCCGGCGACACCATCCTCGGCATGTCCCTCGACGCGGGCGGCCACCTGACCCACGGGGCCAAGCCCAACCAGTCCGGCAAATGGTTCAAGGCGGTGCAATACGGCGTGCGCGAAGACACGCTGGATGTGGACTATGACCAGCTCGAAGCCCTGGCGCTGGAGCACAAACCGCAGATGATCATCGCCGGCGGCTCCGCCATCCCGCGCCAGCTGGATTTCGCCCGCTTCCGCGCCATTGCCGACAAAGTCGGCGCCTATCTTCTGGCCGACGTCGCGCATTTTGCGGGGCTGATCGCGGCGGGCGTCTACCCCTCGCCCTTCCCGCATGTGCACGTGGCCACGACCACCACCCACAAAACCCTGCGCGGGCCGCGCGGCGGCATGATCCTCACCAATGACGAGGCGATGGCCAAGAAGTTCAACTCCGCCATCTTCCCCGGCATCCAGGGCGGGCCCTTGATGCATGTCATCGCCGCCAAGGCCGTGGCCTTTGGCGAGGCGCTTGAGCCGGGCTTCAAGGACTACCAACGCCAAGTGATCAAGAACGCGCAAGCCATGGCCGACCAGCTGACCCGCGGCGGGCTCGACATCGTCACCGGCGGCACCGACACCCATGTCATGCTGGTCGATCTGCGCCCCAAAGGCGTCAAAGGCAACGCCGCCGAGACCGCGCTGGGCCGCGCCCACATCACCTGCAACAAGAACGGCATCCCGTTCGACACGGAAAAACCGATGATCACCTCCGGCCTGCGCCTGGGCTCGCCGGCGGGCACCACCCGCGGCTTCTCGGAACCGGAGTTCCGCCAGATCGCCGACTGGATCGTCGAGGTGATGAACGGGCTGGCCGCCAACGGTGAAGAGGGCAACGCGGATGTCGAGGCCAAGGTCAAGGCCGAGGTCCTCGCCCTATGCACCAAATTCCCCATCTACGCCGAGCTCTAGGCCAAACAAGCTTCGTTTTGGCTCAAATACTCAATCCCGTTGCGCCCCTCACAGGCGCACCGGTCGCATGGTTAACCGCCCGCTAAATCCCCGGCGCTATACCCGTTCCCGGATCCAGCGACGGCCATCAACCGTCGCGCAAAGGCAAAGAGGGATTGCGGCAGTTCGACCTCGGGCTGCCTTGCATCCTCCGGAGACACGCAAGGCCGGTCTGCCCCAAAAGGCAGGCGGGAACCGCACCCATGATGCCAATCAAGGTGGCGCCACCTCTCTAAAACCAACAGAAGCGAGACACCGCCCCAACCGCGCAGCACAACAGCTTCCGCGGGCGCTGGTGTAAGAATTTTCGATCGAAAATTCTTGGCAAAAACTTTTTCCAAAAGTTTTCCACTCGCCCGCGATCAATCCTCAGCGTCACGTGCCCGGCGCACCGTCTTGCCAACCATGTCGGAATAAATCGTCTCTACGCGGGAAAGTGTGCCAGAGCACACCGGGTTAGCGCATCACGAACGGGTCAGGAATGGGGTCATCGCTGGTGCGCAGCCAAACGGCCTTTGTCTTCGTGTAATCAAGCGCAGCCTGCAACCCGCCTTCGCGACCATGGCCGCTTAGCCCGGAGCCGCCGAAGGGGGCAATCGGGCTGACGGCGCGATATGTGTTCACCCAAACAATGCCCGCCCGAAGGTCGCGGACCATCCGGTGCGCCCGTGTAAGGTCCTTGGTGAACACCCCCGCGGCGAGCCCGAACGCAGTGTCGTTGGCGATCTCGAGCGCCTCAGCCTCGGTGTCAAAACTCAGGACTGACAGAACGGGGCCGAAGAATTCCGTGGTCAGGCAAGGCGCATCCGGCGCGTCTGAACAATCAATGATTGTCGGCGGGAAATAGGTCCCTTCGCGATCCAGCGGACTGCCACCGGTGACAATCCCGGCCCCTGCCGTCTTGGACGCGGCGACCAGATCAGTCGCAACTTCTAGCTGACCTTTGGTGCAGAGAGGCCCGATTTCCGTTGCCATGTCATCCGGCGCGCCGATGATTGCGGCCTCCGCCTTCTCCTTGAGGCGTGCGAGAAACACGTCCTTGATTTTGTTCGAAACAATCAAGCGGGACCCGGCAACGCAGCTTTGGCCGGTCGCAGCAAAGATGCCGGAGACCTGCGCATTTACAGCGCTCTCGATATCGGCGTCGTCAAAAACGATGAACGGTGATTTTCCGCCAAGCTCAAGCGATGTCGAGGCCAGATTTTCAGCCGAGTTTCTCACGATATGCCGGGCCGTTTCAGGCCCGCCCGTGAAGGCAATATGGTCCACGCCTGGATGGCTTGTCAGCACCGCGCCGCAGTCCTGCCCGAACCCGGTTATGACGTTCAAAACACCTTTCGGAAAGCCGGCCTGATCAAAGATGCGCGCAAATTCCAGCAACGGCGCGGGCCCGTCCTCGGACGCCTTGAGCACGACTGTGCACCCCGCCGCCAGGGCCGGGCCGACCTTGACCGCGGCAAGAAACAGCTGCGAATTCCAGGGCACGATTGCGGCCACCACGCCCACCGGTTCGCGCCGCAACCATACTTCCATATCCGGCTTGTCAATCGGGAGATGGGCCCCCTCAATCTTGTCGGCCAGCCCGGCGTAATAGCGATAGTACTCGGCGACATAGGCTACTTGCGCGGATGTTTCGCGGATAATTTTTCCGGTGTCGCGGGTTTCAAGCTCCGCCAGCCTCCCCGCATGTTCAGCGATCAGGTCGGCCAACCTCAGCAACAGCTTGCCTCGCCCGGATGCCGTTGTGCCGCCCCATTCCTCAGAGGCGAAGGCCGCAGCGGCTGCGTCTACCGCGGCATTTACGTCCTGACTGCGCGCCTCCGGCATCATCGCCCAGACACGCCCGGTCGCCGGGTCGCGGCTTTCAAATGCGGCGGACCCATCTGAAAACACGCCGCCAATATATTGCTGAAACTTTTCCATTGCTGGTCCCTTAGTCGAAGGCTGGCATGACGTGGTTGATGAACCGTTCCAATGATGCCTTCTTGCGTTCAAAGCTCATCCCGCTGTCAATCCAGAAGGCATATTCGTCGTAACCCAACTTTTCATAGGTCCTGATCCGGTCGACCGCGGCGGCGGGGGTTGCTATGACCTTATCACGCATCATCGCATCGGCTGAGTAAAACGGGTGGTTTGCGATATCTTCCTCCGTCAGCGGCTGGATCAGGCCTTGCGACACGGGACGTTCGTTTTTGAACCATGCGCCGAAATAGCAATAAAATCGATTGATCTCGTCCGCCGCCTGCCGCGCATCGGCGGCGTCTTCTGCGATGTATGTGTGGTTCAACAACATGATCTGCGGCCGTGGGATGTCCGGCAGTTTTGCGCAAGACGCCTTGAATGTGTCCATCAGCTTGATGATCTCGTCATCGCCTTGCCATAGCGGCGTCACCTGAACGTGGCAGCCCTGCGCGATTGCGAATTCGTGGCTGTTTGGATCGCGCGCCGCAATCCAGATCGGGGGCCCGCCCGTTTGCACCGGCTTGGGTGAAGACGAGGAGTTCGGAAAGGAGTGGTACGTTCCCTCCTGGGCATGGTCCCCTTTCCACAAACGCCGCATTGCCGGGACCAGCTCGCGCATACGTTGGCCGGCATCCCAGGCATCCATCCCCGGCACCATCCGTTCATATTCATAACTATAGGCACCGCGTGCGATGCCCAGTTCCAAACGACCGTCAACGATCATGTCGGTCATGGCGGCCTCGCCGGCCAACCGAATGGGGTGCCAGAAGGGCGCAATAATCGTACCCGTGCCGAGCCGGACGTTCGAGGTTTGCCGGGCCAGATCCACGAGGTTCAGGAACGGGTTTGGGGAAATGGTAAAGTCCATTCCATGGTGCTCGCCGGTCCATACGGCATGCATACCGCCATCATCCGCGATTTTCGCGAGCGCAATGAACTCCTGATACAACCGCTTCTGATCCTGTTCAGGCGACACACGCTCCATATGGGCAAATAGTGAAAAGCGCATGTGTTATCTCCCTTGTGTCATCGGGCGGACTTCGCCGCTGGATTGATTGCCGTAGTAAATCCCGTAGTTGCCAAGCTTCGTTTCTGCGGCAAACCGTTCCAGCATCGTGAGTATCGCAGGGTTCGCGACATCGTCCAAAGCGCCTTTTACAAGCGGCACAAAAACGCCCCGCGCGGGGCTGCCCTCGCCGGTTTGGCAAAAGAACGAGATATGTTGGCGTTTGTGGCGCACGTCCTCAAAGACCGAATAGACAAAGCCCGGCTCCGCCTGCAAACCCGTGGACGCGATCAACTTTGTCACCGCGGCCGATACGCCGTCGCCATCTACCAGCACTTCCGGCAGCGCCAGCCCCCCTTGCCCGTCATCCACCAACAAAACGTCATTATCCCGCGCAATGAGCGTTGAAACGACGAGGTTTGTGGATTGCTCAAGCGCATCGGCTGCTGTGCTGGGCGTCACATAGGCGCCGCGCGCGTAACCTAGCCCCGGCGTCGCGGTATGCCCGAATGCCGCGACCTCACCGATGAGGATCACATGATCACCCGCTTCGACTGTTTTGTGCATTGAACAATCAAACCAGGCCGACACGCCTTCCAGGATTGGCGCCCCCCTCGGCCCCCTGCCCCACGCAACCGACGCGAAGCGATCTTCGACGGGTCGTGCAAATGTGTTGGAGATATCGGCCTGCGCCTCAGACAGGATATTCACGGCGAACCCCGACGCCGTCACCAAGGCTTCAAAGTTCCGCGATGAATTTGACAAGCACACCAATACCAATGGCGGGTCGATGGACACGGACGTAAAGGAATTGGCGGTAAACCCCAACGGATCGCCATTGGCGTCATCGGCCGTCACGACCGTCACGCCAGTCATGAAGGTGCCAAATGCGCTGCGCAGCGCCCGAGCGTCCATTGGCGTCATTGCGTCTCCTCCGTTTTGACCGGGGTCCTCAACCAATGCAAAAGATGCTCGTTCACCTCATCTGCGGCGGTCAAGTTTATCATATGCCGGTGCCCCTTGATGGCGACCGCGCGACCGTCTTGCACGGCTGCGCCCATGGCCCGGCTCATAGCGGGGGTTGAATTGGGATCGTCATCGCCGGTCATCGCCAGAAACGGGCAAGCGATCTTTGAAAAGCAATCGGAATAGGCCGCATCACCGTTCGCAAAGGCGGCGTAGGCCGTGGCATAGCCGGTCGCATCGACCGCCCCCAGCCACGCCGCGACCTGCATTCGGGCATCCGTGTGGTGCGCGCCGAACCATCTGGCCAGCGGCGTGTCGAGATCAATGTCGCCATTTCGTATCTCTGCGGCCCGCGCTTGAACCGCGGCCTTCGCGACGTCATCGCGCCGAAAAACCCCGTTGAGCAAGGCAACCCGACGCACCAGGTGCGGATGGCGGACCGCCATGCCGCCAGCAATCAACGCCCCCATGGAATGCCCTGCCAAGTTTGCCGCCCCGACGCCCAACGCGTCAATCGCCGCCCGACACCAGTCCACGTATTGGGGAAGTTGGCTGGCCGGCGGCAACGGGTCGCTCCTCCCATGGCCGGGCATATCCAGAGCGATCACTCGGTAACGAGGCGCAAAATATGCAAGTTGCGGCCCCCAGGCCGCAGACTGCATTCCGACGCCATGGATCAACACCAGCGGCTCGCCCGCGCCTTGGGTCCGGCAGCTTACCTTTCGGTTGGTGTCAGACAGCAGCAGGGTTGTCAGCGTCATGGCCCAGCTCCTCAAGATCCTGATAGCGGTCCCCTATCCGATGATGAGGACGCCCCCCGATCGACGCCCCTAGCGCTATCAGGATTTCATCAGCGGCCGGCGCATCTGCGACCGAGGTCTGCACCGTCAGGTAATGCGACCGCCGACCAGCATCATGTTTATCCATCAAAGGGATCAGAAGAGGCGCATTCGCCGGGCCGCGCGTATTGCAAAACGACAGGTACGACTTCGCGCCAACGGCGTTGCGGTAGTGGTTCCCGAAATGCAGCGTGTGGATCAGGGCGGAGGCATGCTCCACCTCACCGCCGAGACCGACGATTGCGGCTTTGCCATACCCCTCGACCTTGTCCCCCCCACCAGCGGCGTCCAGCACCATTTCGGTAAGCAGCGCGCCCAGCCCTGGGGCGCAGTCGCGAATTGCGGGGGAAAGATCTTCCACAAACCCCTGACCTGCCCATGGGTTCGTGATGACAGCCAGTGCGGCAATCAATGTGAGCGGCGTTTGGGCCGCCTTCCCCCCCTCGATCAGGGTGTTCTCAACATGCAATAGCGTCTTCCTGATCTCGGCAGGCACAGGCAAATCCTTCGGTCGTTTTCACTCACATATATGGTATACCATCATACAAAATGTCAATCATCATGTTGGGAACTCCGCCGGGCCATGCGTGCGTTCCAGGAGGCGCAAAAACCCATGGACCGAATAGTACCGTCGGGGCGATTGCATTGGACCAGCGCGGCAACAGCGCAGTGTGACAGCGCGTCTCCAAACTTAACGTCAGACGTAATCGCAATTGACCCTAGAGGGAGGTACAGGCGTGGCGCAGAGCGGGCGTTGTCAAACCTGTTCGTCGTCCGGAAAGACTTGCTTCGGCGCCGCACGGGAGCCCGTTGCATTGGCGATGCGTTTGGACAAAAAGGCCCCGGTCGATCTGTAGTGGTCGATCAATTGCGTGCGCGCGCCTTTGATATCCCCGCCTAAAGTGGCCTGCAGAATACTTTGGTGTTCTTCTGAAACATTGCGGCCATCGTAGTCCGAAGAGGCGCCCGCAATGTAGCGGTAGCGTATATTCAGATCATAAAGCTGGTCGCAGAACCTCAACAACAGCGGGGACCCGCAATTGCCAATCAGGGCGAGATGGAATTCTTTGTGCCTCTGCTCAAACACTTCGCGACCCTGGTCTTCGGCCCGCGTCATCCTGTGATGGGCCACGATAAGCGCTTCTGAATAACTCTCCGTGGCCTTTTCCATGCTTTGGCGCAACGCCTTCGCTTCCAGCGTGCATCGCAGTTCGAGAATTTCTTCGAAGTTTTCCAGGCTCGTGTCCGCCGTCCGAAACCCGCGCTGATCAAGACGCACGACAAGCTGGTCCGAGGTCAGGAGGCTTAGAGCTTCGCGAATTGGTGAGGCCCCCACCCCCAAAGCTTCTCGCAGGCTCTCGATCTTGAGCCGTGTCCCCGGTGCCAGATCGCCCGTAACAATCATCCGCCGCAGCCGATTGTAGGCGACGCGGGTCGCCGAATTCTCCGACGGAGGATTATTTGAGTCACTGCCAAGATACATGCGCGTTTTCCAGATCAGGCAGCCTTGACCGACGTGACGATGTTGACGAACTCTTCATCGGACAACACGTCGCGCTTTGCGATCCCGGTCGCCTTCACCTCGTCAAGGATCGCTGCGATCTTGTCATCATCCAACTCTCCAAGCCCCATTTCGCCCATCTTATAGATAATGGACGCCTTACCTGATTTCTTTCCCAAAACGACCTCGCCGATCTTTCCGGTAAGCGCCGGATGGGTGGCGAACATCACAAGTGGGTCGTTCATCACATAGTTGATGCCGATGCCGGACTCGCGGATAAAGTTGCCATGCCCGAGAACGGGCTTGTTTCGGGCAATCGCGATGTTCGATTTCTCGGAGATCATCGTTGCGAGCTCAGGGATCTTGTCGAGTTTGTAGTTGGTGTCATAGCCGTAAAGAAGATGCAGACCCATCATCAGCTCTTCCAATGCGGCGTTTCCGGTGCGCTCGCCCAAACCATTGGCACAGCTATGGACACAGACAGCGCCCGCAGTAACGGCCGCCAGCTCGGTCGCGACGCCCATGCCAAAATCATTGTGGGTGTGAATTTCGACCGGCAAACCCGTCATGCCGTTCACCCACCGGACCATATGCTTGATCGCCTCAGGCGTCGCACATCCCATGGTATCGACGATACCAATGGAGTCTGGCGGAGAATGTTCCATCACGTAATCGCACAGGTTGGTCAGATCTTCGCGCCGCGCCCGCGTCGTGTCGTAAGGGAAAAAGAGCGCGTGCAAGCCGTTCTCGCGGGCATAGTTGATGACGGGGGCGGATTTCTCGGCCACCTCTCTCCACGTCCAGCCAAACTGCGTCGTCAGCTTTGGATACCCGATAGGCACCTCGATCACGACGCCATCGGCGCCGCATTCCAGAGCCATATCGATATCTTTCATCATCGCACGGGCGAAGGTGAAAATCTTCGCATCCAGTCCGAGATTTGAGATCTGGGTGATGGCCTCCTGATCTTGCTGAGAAACCGCGGGCATCCCTGCCTCAATCCGGTCAACGCCCAATTCGTCAAGCTTCGTCGCGATCTCGATCTTGTCATCGACTGAAAACACAACCCCGGGGGTCTGCTCCCCGTCGCGCAGGGTGGCGTCGTGGATCTCGACCTTTTCAGGCAGGTTCAATTCGCCCCGCACGTCGGCTTCGAAATTGTAGGGGCTGACCCACCACTTGCCGTCTTCAAGATGTGTCTCGCGCATATCTTTTCCTTTCAGAATCAGCTGTTAACTATTTTCAGGAGCCAGCACAAAGTCGAAGTCGACCTTGTACCAGGGGATTGTAGCGTTCTGCTCGATAGCCAAGCCATCGGGCAGCGCATCAAGATCATCGTGTCGGACGTAGTCCATGATCAAGTCTTCTCGCACACCGAATACCGCGTCGCGGTCGAGATAGGGATCACCATTGGCAAAGACCTCTGTGACCAAAGAGCGGTAGCCGTCAGCCTGCACGATGAAATGAAGATGGGACGGACGCCAGGGTGTGCGCCCAGTTGCGCGGAACAGCTCGCCCACGGGGCCATCGTCGGGCACCTTGTAGGGGGCAGGTTTGACCGTGGTGACGGCGTAGCGACCATCTGTCCCGGTCACCATGGAACAGCACAGATTGAAGTCTTCTTGCTTGGCGTCCTGACTATAGTAGAGACCGTTTTCGGCGGTTTGCCAAAGCTCGATCTTCGCACCCTCTACGAGCGCACCATCGACCCCACGAACCACGCCTTCAACCACCACCGTTGCGCCTTCGTTGTCCTGCTTCAGGTCCCCGCCGACCGGCAGCTCTGGTGCGCCTACGGAGTGAAAGGGCCCCAAGACACTCGACGAGGTGCCGTCATGTTGGGACCCGATCATATCAACCAGTGACGACATGCCCGTAACATCTGACAGCAGGACAAATTCGTTGCGTTCGTTGTCTGAAATCTGACCGGCATCAAACAGGAACTTCAAACCTCGCATCCACTCCTCATGGGTGAGTTGCGTCTCTTTGGCAAAGGCGTGAGCGTGTTCGACCATTTTGGTCAGAAGAAACAGCGTCCTTGGGTCAGTCTCCTCTCCGCAATAATCCAGAAAGGCCTGGGTGATCGTGTCCATAGAGACGTTTTTCATCTGCAGGCTCCTAGTTCAGCAGTGCCGTGGACAGCACGGGGAAGCGAATAAGAATGATCAACACACACAGCATGATCGCGGCAAATGGCAGCGCACCAAGAAACACGTCCTTTAGACTGATATCAGGTCGGTTCAGCGTGCTCTTGATGACGAAACAGGAAATACCAAGCGGCGGTGTCAGCAAACCAATCTCGGCACCAATCACCGTGACGATCCCAAACCATATGAGGCTGAGATTCATGCCTTCGATCAAGGTAATGAAGAGCGGCACGACGATCAAAATGATCGAGGCGGTGTCAAGGAGTGTGCCGAGCACGAGCATCAGCACCACGTAAATGAGCATAATCTGGAAGAAGGAAAGCTCCCAGGAGTTCAGCACCTGGTTCAGCTCGTTAGGCAATCCGGCGAAGCCCAGCATGCGACTGTAAAAGGACGCCATGGTGATCAGCAGCAGGATCGCGGCTGTGATATGCCCGGTCTCAACCAGCGTCGACCAAAAGCCCTCCCAATTGATCGACCGACGCAGAAGCGCGACGATCAATGCAAGAGACGCCCCCGCAGCGCCCGCCTCAACCGGAGTGAGCCAGCCAGTGTATATGCCGCCCAACACCATGATGATGAGCGCGACAATTGGCCAGGCCTTGGTGGCCATCTCCGACCAGCTCATTGCCGCAGTCTCATCTGCGCGAATGTCTTTCCCGATGTAGGACGGCCAAAGGCGTGCCATTGCGAAAATCGCGGCGATATATGCCGCCGTGAGGATCAGACCCGGGATGATGCCCGCAAGGAACATATGACCGACCGATTGTTCTGCCACGAATGCGTAGATGATAAGCATAGCCGATGGCGGGATGATCATGCCCAGAACCGAAGACCCGGCCACCACGCCCACGGCAAAACGCTTGTTGTAGCGAAAGCTCAACATCTCCGGCACGGAGATCTTCGTGAAGACACTGGCTGACGCGATGGAAGACCCGGTGATCGCGGCAAATACCGCATTCGCGCCCACCGTAGCCATGCCGATGCCCGCCAAAACCCGGCGGAAGGCGGAGTTCATCACCTCGTAGATATCTCGCCCCAGCCCGGCCTTTGACACGAGCAAACCCATCAGTGTGAATAGCGGGATCGTGGCGAATTCGTATTCGGTGACACCGTCACCGACGGCCACTTTGAGGAAATTGAAAGCAAGGATCGACTTCCCGGAAATGATCCAGATCGAAACGAATGAGACGAGGCCCAGGGCAATTGGGATGTAAAGGCCCAGATAGACGAGCGTCACAATGGCGACGACAGAGATCATGCCAATTTCGACAGGGCTCATTGCTCAGACCTCGCCCTGATCGACTGTGCGAGGTTCCGGATCGCCCAGAGCAGCCTTGAAGAAAAACAGGATTGCGGCCCACGCGCAGCCAAACGCGATTGCCAGCCGCGCCGGCCACCAAGGAACCGTCAGTATGCCCGGAGTGCCGAAGTAATCGCATCGGGCAAGCGCGGCCATGAAATCCGTCCAGATTGCACCTGTTGGCGCCGGGCCGAACTCAGGTTGTGAGAAGAAATGACAGCTTTCGAACGCCTCGACGAATTCCGGCCAGACCGTCCAGACGATCATGCCCATAAAAATACAAGAAATCGCGTGAATGGCGCGCTCCAGCGCCTCACCAAACTGTGGCGCACGCGCACGCATCAAACTCGGGAACCCATCAGACCGGGTAAGTCGCCCGGTGCGCACGACATCCGGGAGTTGCAGGAAAACGATGAGCACGAGGGAAAATATCACCACCTCGACCACGCCGCGAAACGGGGCGTTGAACACGCCCCGCGCGATGACATCCACGTTCATGACAGCCACCAGTGCCAGCAGGACAAATGCCCCGCTCACATTGGCGACAACCGCGACCCCCTCCACCAAGGACCTGATCTTGCGCAGCGATGCAGCGATCATCGGCTCATGAACCTCCGGGACGCGATCAGTTGGTCAGCTCGCCCGCCCAGTCGCGGAGCGGCGTCATCCCGGCTGCTTTCAGCTTGTCCATATAGGCCGCCAACATGGCCGATCCCGGACCGCCTGCGCTGTCGATTTCCTTGGCCCAGGACACCGCGATATTCGGCATGGCATCGGCCCAGGCTTGCCGCTCTTCAGCGGTCATCTCGACCACCGTTCCGCCGCCGTCCTTGTAGGCTTGCAACGATTCAGCTGCGCGATCCATCGCGACACCCGCGACATGATCGCGATACTCGATGGCAACGGCTTGGAGCACGTCCTTTACCTCGTCAGGCAGACCGGCCCAGACATCGGCGTTCACCGTCACCGTCTTGGAGTTCACGGCCCCCAAATCGGCGCGCAGCATGTAGGGCGCGACCTCGGCAATCTTAAAGGTCTTGGCAGCTTCCGGCCACAGCATTGCGGCATCAACGACACCCGTTTGCAGCATATTGTAGAAGTTCGGCAAACCGCCGCGCACACCCGCGGCACCGGGGATACCTTCCAGGTAACGCAGGTTGTAGCCCGCTCCAGCGACCTTGAGCCCTTCGAGGTCCGATAGCGAGTTAACCGGGGTCTTCGAGAACATCTGGTACGTGTCCAGAACAACCCCTGTCGCCAGATAGACTTGGTTTTCGGCGGCGAGTTCCGCGCCCATCTGCGGGAACTCCTTGGCGATCTCGTCAACCGCTTTGGCCACAACACGGGCGTCGGCGGCCACGAAAGGCGTCACCGCGGAGATGCCCTGCGACGGCAAGGCGGAGTTGTGGAATATCGTCGTCACAATTCCGATATCGCCAAGACCAAGCTTGATGCCTTCCAGCACACCGCGTGGCTTTACGATCTGGCCGCCATAGGCCTCCATCCACTCGATCTTGTAGTTGCCGGATTTTGCCAGCTCTTCGTTCACACGTGGAATAAAGAAGCCTGTGAATTCCTTAACCCACATTGCCCGTGCCGGATAGCCGTCAATGGCCGTCAGCTTGATCGTCTCTTGAGCCACTGCTGCGCTACCAAGTGCGCTCATGACCCCCATTGCAAGCCCTGTCGCCAGAGCGATACGCCGTGTCAGTTTCATTTTAGTCCTCCCAGGTTTGTGCTTAGCCGGCTTTTCGCCAGTCCTCTTTTATTTCGGTGCCTGCCTGCCGAAACAGTTTCGACAGGGGGCAATATTTCGCGACCTCTTGGGCAACGCTGTCCAACTCGTCCTGTGTTGCCGGGCCGTCTGCGACAACCGTGAGCTCAATTGCCTCGAACGGTACGTCTATCTCTTCAGCCAGCGTCACACCCAAACGATTGAATGTGCACTGCGCCGAAATCTTCAGATGGCCGATATCCACGCCCAATTTCTTGGCGCATTTATGGCCGATGACATTTGTGCAGCCGATCAGCGCGGACAGCGCCGTGTCGGTGGGCGTGAACCCCTTGTTGGAGCCGCCCCGCTCATTCGGTTCATCAATCATCTGCGTCAAGTCGCGCACCGAGACTTCGGAAAGCGAGTGTGACGGGCAGTCAGCACTGGCCGAAAGCGTGACGGTGGTTTTCATCTTGATGCCCATAACCTGCTCCCTCAGATAATCTCGCAGAAGTCATCGAACTCAAGACGGGGCAAACGTTGGAACAGCGCCGTTTCGTCAGCATATCCGACATTGCACAGAAAATTCGATTTGAGCGACGTGCCCGCGAAGAACTCGGAATCCACGACATCATTCGCAAAGCCCGAAATGGCCCCGACGTCTAACCCCAGAGCGCGAGCTGCTATCATGAAATACGCGCCTTGCAGGGTCGAGTTCCGAAACGCCGTATCTTCGATGTGGCGGGCCTTACCCTCGAACATCGGCCTGCGATCCTCGTGCGGAAACAGCTGCGGCAGTTTCTGCCAGAAATCCAGATCGTAGGCGATAATGGCCGTGACCGGCGCCCCCATAACCTTTGGAACATTCGCAGGCTTCAACGCCTTTGCCAATCGATCCTTGCCCTCCCGCGAGCGCACGAAAACAAAGCGCGCAGGGCAGCTATTCATGCTGGTCGGGCCCATGCGGGCAATGTCGTAAATCTGGTGAAGTACATCATCCTGAACCGGTTCGTCGGTCCAGGCGTAATGAGACCGGGCCCCGGTCAAGATGAGGTCGATTTGATCCTGCGACAAAGTTGTCAGCCGCTTGCGCAGATCACGGACCGCATTTTGCGCATCACTTCGTACGTTTTCTACCATCTTGTCCAAAGCGGTGCCCCCCTCACGCTGCGCATCAGATAATCGTTATTTTCGACCAGAGTCTAATAAAATCGATTTTATGGGTTGTTAGGTCCCCGAACGCAAGTAGGGTCGGAATGAGAGAGGGAGGAATCTTGTATGCCAGCTTGGGAAGAATACAAATCGCAGGCGAAGTCTCGTGGTGCTTTGGCCATGGAACTCTTTGTCGTTCACAGTACGCCGGGTCGCGACATGGATCTTGTAAAGGCCACGCTGCCTGACCATTTGGCCTACCAAAAGCAGATAGAAGCGCAGGGCGTGCTGTTCCTTGCTGGTCCCGTATCAGATGCGACCGGGGAAGAAATGCAGGCGCAAGGCATGATGATTTATCGTGCACGCGATATGGCAGCTGCCCGGGCATTTGCTGAGGCCGATCCGATGCATTCCGCCGGTGCCCGATCCTTCGAAATAAGAAAATGGCTCGTAAACGAAGGCAGCATAAACGTCTCGGTTGCGCTCTCGGGGCAGTCCGCCGAATTTAGTTGAAACGCGACAGACCTGTCCTGAAGTTCTCACCCAAACGCGGAGATCATCCGATCAGACATGGCGGCAGAATCCAAACCTGACCACGACACCGATGTCGTCATAATTGGCGCAGGACCTGTCGGTCTTCTATTGTCAATATTGCTCGGACGCGCCGGAACATCGGTCACCGTCTACGACAAGTGGCCGGAAATCTACGATCGGCCACGTGCGGTGACCATGGACGCAGAGGTTGCCCGCATCCTCGCGACGCTTGGGATCGACGTGGACAACGACCCCGGCTTCCAAAACCACAAAGAGCTTTACTACTGGAAAAACGCCGACCTCGAAAATCTTCAGATCGTGGATTGGGAAAGCCTCGCACCCTGCGGCTGGCACGTCACGTATTGGTTCAACCAACCCGAACTTGAAGCGCGACTTATGGACATGGCCCAAGCGTTGCCAACCGTCAGCATCGAGCGGGGCTGGACAGCCGTTGACCTCGTCCAATCCGAGACATCCGCACGCGTGACGCTGGTAGACACGGCCAAGGGGCAGTCCCGCCGCGAGCATGACGCCAGGTTCCTGGTGGGCGCAGATGGCGCAAACAGCTTTGTCCGCGAGGCTCTTGGCCTGAAAACGGTCGACAAGGGCTATTTCTTCGACTGGCTGATCCTCGACATGATCCCGCCCAAGGATTTTGTTGTCTCTCCCGCGCAATGGCAGCTTTGCGACCCGAGGCGACCGACGACAATCGTGCCGGGCGGTCCCGGGCGGCGGCGATGGGAGTTCATGGTTCTCCCTGACGAAAACAGCGAGGATATTGCAAAGCCCGAGACGGCCTGGCGTTTGATGGAGCCTTGGGGGCTGACGCCGCAAAATTCCGAGCTGGAGCGCAGTGCCGTCTACCGGTTTCAAGCCAAATGGAGCGAACATTGGATCTCTGGCCGCTGCATGATTGCAGGCGATGCGGCACACCTGATGCCACCCTTTGCAGGTGAAGGCATGTGTGCGGGGCTTCGCGATGCCGTTGCCTTGGGATGGCGGCTGAACGCGGTTCTCAAAGGCCCCCTCGGACAGGGCGTTTTTCAGAGCTACGAGAGCGAACGAATTGCGCACGCCAAACACTACATCCAATTCAGCCAGGACTTGGGAAACATCATCTGCATCGCCGATGCCGAACAGGCGAAAGAGCGGGACGCGCGAATGAAGGCCGACCTCGCGGCGCGCAACTTCGAACCGATTACCGGCGATCTGGTGAAGCTGGGGGCGGGCCTTTGGTGCGACGATGCGCAGGGCGCGGGCGAGCTGTCGCCGCAAGGCCGCGTCCGCTTCAAAGCCCGTGAAGACCGGTTTGATCAGGCCGTTGGCCAAGGATGGTTCATCCTGGGGCTAAATACGCCAACTGAAAACCTTCTACGTCCCGACCAGTCGGTGCTGTTTGCAAAACTGGGTGGGCGTGTGTTGTCTGTCGGCCCTTCGGCGGCCACCAATGACGTGATCGCGCTCGACAGCGCCTATGCCAACTGGAGCGCCGAGACGGGCGCCAGCTTCGCAATCATCCGACCTGATTTCTACGTCGCGGCGACGGCGGCAACACCCGAGACGCTACGGGCGTGCTTTGATACGCTCACCGTTCGGTTGGGGCTCACCTAGGGAAGCGGCTCCTTGAGATGTGGCGGCATGGTGAGACCTGCGCCTTCAACCTCTTCCTCGTCAAGATAGGCTATGTAGATGCCCGGAGGCTCCCGCGCCTCTGACATCCGTTGGATGACATCCGGGGTGCGGGTAATACGGTTATGGTGCTTGCGCGCCCACTCGAAATGCAGCGATTTGAGCCGCTTAATCTGATCGGCATGATCAGGACTTGCACCAAGATCTTGCACTTCGTCGGGATCATTCTCGAGATCAAAAAGCATGGGGCGCATGGTTTCCACGTGCACGTATTTCCAGCGACCGTCGAACACCATCACCATTCGCGCATCGCTTTCATCCACATTGACGGCGCTACGTGCATCGCGAGTTGAATAGTCATATTCCGAAACGCAATAGCTGCGCCAAGTCACCTCTTCGCCATGGAGCAGCGGCGACAAAGATCGGCCTTCGTATATGTGCGGCTTCGCTGGCCCGCCCATCAAATCCTGGAAGGTCGGGGCGAGATCAATCCCTTCGACCAGCGCATCGGTCGATGTTCCACGGGTCGCGTCTGCCGCCGAACGCGGATCATAGACGATGAGCGGAACGCGGGCGGAGCAGTCATAAAACAGGTCCTTCTCGCCCAGCCAGTGATCGCCCATATTGTCACCGTGATCGGAGCAGAAGACGACCATTGTGTCCTCCATCCGGCCGCTCTCTTCCAGATAGGCAAAGAGCCGGCCCATGTTGTCGTCAAGCTCCTTGATTAGCCCCATGTAGACAGGGGCAACGGTGTCTCGCACCTCGTCGCGTGAGAATGACTGGCAGATTCTGGTCTTCTCCCACCCCTGCATCAAAGGGTGTTCGTGTTCGCCTTCGCGGCGGTTCACCGGGGGCACATCATCCGCGGCATACATGTCGTTATATGGCGCGGGCGCAAGGTAGGGCCAATGCGGCTTAATATAGCTGAGATGGCAGAGCCATGGCGCATCTCCCCGACTTTCGATGAACTCGATCCCGCGTGTCGTGAGCCAGGCTGTTTCCGAATGTTCCTTCGGAACGCGCGCGGCCAGCGGCGCAGTCTCAAGCAGCCAGCCTGATTTCTTCTCGCCATCCGCGCCAATCGCGGTATTCGCCCATTCCTCCCACGGTGTATCGCCGCCCATCCCGTGATCGCGCAAATATTGCTCGTAATCTTCGGCGTGGCGGTTCTTGTCATTGGCCGCATTTGTCCCGTCATCGCGGACAAAAACCTCAAATCCGCATTCGCTTACAAGAGCGCCAATCGTGCTTTCCGGTTCAATACCAAGCCGCTTCATTCCGTCTATATCGGGGCGCATGTGGGTTTTTCCGACCAAATGGCTTGTGACGCCAATTTCCCGCAGATGGTCACCAAGAGTGGGCTCACCCACACGCAGGGGAAATCCGTTCCAGGTCGCCCCGTGGCTGCGAACATAACGCCCGGTATAAAAGCTCATCCGGCTGGGGCCACAGATCGGCGATTGCACATAGGCCCGATCAAAGCGCACCCCTTTGGCTGCCAGTGCATCGATGTTGGGGGTGTCGATATGGTTCGCTCCGTAACAGCTCAGGTAGTCCCACCGAAGCTGATCCGCCATGATCCAAAGTACGTTCATCTTGTCTTTCCTGCCGTGGCCTTAGCGGGGCGCCATGTAGAGGTCTTCGCGTTTCAAAATCTCGATATTCTCCGCCTCACGCGCCATTGCACGCTGAACGGCCGGACGGAGTTCCATCATTGCGTGATGACGTTGAATGTTCGGAAAGGCCTCGACATCAAAGCCAACTCCGGTGATGCGGCCCCAGACCCAAAAGAGATATCCATCCACCACGGACCAATGATCGCCATACCACCATGGCCCATCCTCAAGCCGTGCATTGATCATTTTCATGATCTTGCGCATCTCCTCGACGGCCTTTGGCCGCACGATTTCGAAGGACAGCGGAGCATCCGGGATCATTTTCATCGGCATCGCGATCCGCGTGACTACAGGGTGAACCGTCCCGGCAAAGAACGCCAGATCGGCTGTCTGCATTACCTTTTCCAAAGGATCTGAAACTTCTGGCAGCAGTTTGGCCTCCGGGAATTGTCCAGCAAGCCAACTGAGGATCGCAACATTTTCGGTCAGCGGCGCACCATCAATGAGCAGCGTCGGCACCTTGCCTTTTGGATTGACCTTGAGAAACTCAGCAGAGTTTTGCTGGTTTGCGGCTGTTCGGATTAGCGAGGTCTCAAAAGGCGCCCCAATCTCTTCCAAGGCGATTGTTGGCACCCGCGCACAGGTATTGGGGGCAACAAAAAGCTTCAACTCTGGCATTGCACGGCTTCCCGATCTGGCTACTAATGGCATCACAGCCAAAAAATCGATATTTTGGCCGCAAGGGAGATACTAAACAGGTCAGAGAGAACCTGTCACGGCCAAAAAATAGCATCATCTGGGAGGAATATTGATGTCACGTACGGTACTTGCAGCGCTCACAGCTGCGGCGTGTTTGGGAACTAGCGCGTTTGCACAAGGGATTCTGACGGCGGAGACCGCCGCACCAAACACAACGCCCGGTATATCGATCATTTCTTTGTCGGAAGCCGCCGCGAAAGCAGGAATCGCAGATATCCAGGTTTCCGCCGGCCAGACGCTGACAAACTCCGTTCAGAATGTTGCCGAAGGCAAGTCGGACATTGCGGCTGCCCCATTCATTCTCCCGTTCCTGATGTCGCGCGGCGTGGGTCCATATGCAGGTCTTGGCGCTGAGGCAGGTGGCGATTTGGCCAAAAATCTTGCCGTGCTGTACACATACCGTATCTCTGTGCAGGGCCTGTACGCCTATGACAGCGCCGGTATCAGCGGCTGGGACGGGCTTGAAGGGAAGACGATCTACAATGGCCCACCTCGGGGGGCTGCTCTGACCAATGCGCGTCTTTTGATAAAGACCGTCACGGGCCTTGAGGAAGGCAGCGGCTACTCCGGTGTGCAAGTGAACTGGGGTCAGGCGGTTAAGACCATTCAGGACGGCTCTGCCGACGCTTTTGTCCTGCCGCAAGCCTTCCCTGACAGCCGGGTAACGGCCGCTTTGGCTTCGGGCAACATGACCGTTTTTTCAATGCCAAAGGACAAGTTCGACAGCGAGGCTTTCGGGAAAGTAACCAACCTGCCCGGTACCGTCGCCTTCACAATGCCGGTGGCTGACATGGGTTACGGTGAAAATGTCACGGTCGTGTCTGAAGATGACACCTTTCGAGGCCCGGGCACCGTTGGTGGTGACATCGTGAATGTGGATATGGACTTTGACACGGCCAAAGCTCTCACAGCGGCGTTCATCGAAAGTATCGAAACCATCTATCATGCCAAATCGTCCTTCATGCCATCAGCCTGGCACGGGGAGACCGACATCGCATTGACAGATATGTGCGGCAACAATCCGATGAAGTATCATCCGGGCGCGGTCGCGGCCTGGGAAGACGCTGGATACACCCTTCCCGATTGCGCAAAATAAGCACCTGACATGCAGGCCAGAAGAGGTTCCCGTTCGCTCGCCTATATTTGGCATTCATAATGTCCGATACGGCGACTGATCAAAACGATCGCGGCGGAAGGGGGACCCGGCTGCTGTATGCTTTGTCGCTATTGTTGGTTGTCATTGGGCTTGCGAATTCAACACCAGGCATTCCAGGCTACGACGATCTAGCGGCCACCCTTTTGGGGCAAGACTGGGCGCGTCTGCGCAAGTTCCCGACCGAGTGGTTCTATCCACTGGTCTTCGCCCTGATGATGAGCGTGGTGGTGCTCAAACACTCCATCTGGCGCGATTGGCGAGACAGGTCCGCATCATTGCGCGCCTTTGGTTTCGCGCTTGATGTCGCACTGATTGTCATGGCGGCCACGATTTCTTTGACCTACCTCATCGAGATCGAATCCGTCTGCCTGATCGACCAATTGAACGGAGACCGGGCCCGCCTGATCGCTCAAAGCCTTGAGGCGGCAGCAGCGTTCAACGAAAGCCTCGGGCTTCCAGCTCCCAAGACCGTCGAAGACCCTCAATGCGTCAACACCACAGGAGGCTGGCTTGTGCTGATTGTCGGGCTCGCCGTCGTGGTTTTCCTTTCCTACAACATAAAGGTGTGGGGATTGCCTCTTGTTCTCGTTGCAATCCTCGTGGCGAGCTACACGATCCTCACCGTGTTGGTTTGGTATTTCTACGGTGCCGACGACATCAACAAATACCTCGTTACCAAACTCGCCGGTGAGCCGCGCATGCTTTCCGATGGCCGCCCTCGTGTTCACGATGTGCTGGTGAACAATTCTTCCGGATTTCTGGGCCGGTTCATGGATATCGTACTGAACACGATCTTTCCCTACCTGGTTCTTGGAGCCCTGTTCGGGAGCTCTGCCGGGGGGCGTTCTCTTATCAAATTGGCTTTCCGCTGGACGCGCAACCTGCGCGGCGGGCCTGCCCATGCTGCAATTGTGTCCTCGGCCATGTTTGGCACGATTTCCGGCGGGCCTATTGTGAATGTCTTGTCTACAGGAGTTTTGACCATCCCGATGATGGTGAAGCGCGGATTTTCGAAAGTATTCGCCGGAGGGGTCGAGGCGGCGGCATCTTCGGGCGGATCTATCATGCCACCGGTTATGGGAGTAGCAGCCTTCGTTTTGGCTTCGCTGACATCCGTCCCCTATTCCAGCGTGATCATTGCGGCCATTATTCCGGCACTTGCCTATTTCTTCTGCCTGTTCCTGTCGGCGGCCTTTCAATCCCGCAAGCAAAGCATCACGGCCATCGGCGAAATAACCGATGACATGATACTCGACCGCCAGGACTACCTAAACTTGTGCATGGTCTTCGGCCCAATCCTATTGATCCTGACCCTGCTTTTGATCCCTAAGGACGCGGTCGGCTGCGGCATGTTCGGCGCTATCTTGGGTGCTGAGCGTGACTTCGCCAACGGGGCATGTTCGGTTCAAAGCCTAAGCTGGGTGCTGCAAACCGTGCAGAACGCTTCGGGCTCTGCGGGTGCGGCAGGTTGGTGGGCCGTCATGTTTCTGTTGGTGCTTCTGTTTCTGGACCCGCAAATCCGCGCGACACCGAGCAAAATCATAGACGCGCTGTCGCAGGCCGGGGTGCTGATTTCGACGCTTTACCTGATGTTCCTCGCGGTCTCGATCATCGATTTTTGCCTGTCGTTCACAGGGTTGCCGGTCTTCTTGTCACTGGACGTGTTGTCCTGGCTCAACAGTCTAAATCTTGGCGGCGGTGGATCCTATGTCTCGCAATTCGCGGCACTCTTGCTGACGATGATCCTGGCTGTGCTTCTCGGCATGGGGATGCCGGCGGTCCCGGCCTATATCAACGCGGCGCTGCTCATGAGCCCCGTTCTTGCAGGATTGGGGCTTTCGCTGTTCACAGCGCATATGTTCATTTTCTACTTTGCCGTGGCCAGCGCCATAACACCGCCCGTAGCACTTGCAGCATTCGCTGCTGCCTCAATCACCAAGTCAGAACCGATGGCAACGGGCTTCTCTGCGGTAAAATCTGGGATCGTTATGTTCGTCGTGCCTTTCATCTTCGCCTTCTATCCCGAGCTTTTGCTCATTCAGGATGCTGTGATTGATCCGCAATCACCTACGGGAGCGTATCTTGCGGGCTACGACGGACGTGTCCATCTTGCCGCTTTGGCCGGTTTGCTGGGCAGGCTCGCTGTGGCGTTGTACCTGATTTCGTCCGCCTTGGCCGCGTTTGACCGCGCGCCCTTGGCATATTGGGAAATCGCCGTCCGGCTGGCATTGGCGGCCCTGCTGCTGGCCAAACCCGAGCTCATTTGGATTTCGGCATTGCTTGCCAGTTTGGCCTTGTTAGCGGTTCATGCGATGCGCAGCCAACATAAGGTCGTGTCTTAAACGCCGCTTGAAGGGCCGGGCATTGTTGCAAATGCGATCCACCGGGCTGCCCCGTTCAGTAGTTCCAAAGCGTGCCGTCCTCCAGGCGCACAACCGGATGGCTCCCCGGTTTGTAGCTGTACCGCTTGGCCTCGCCCTCATCAAAATCTATGCCCAGACCGGGCGCGTCGCTGACAAAAAACTGCCCCTCTTTCAGGAAGTGGTCTGAGGGGAACAACGCATCGCATTCCGGCGTTCCCAGCACCAAGTATTCCTGAATGCCGAAATTCGGTGCCCACGCATTCAAATGCGCTTGCGCGGCCATGGAAATCGGCGAGTGGCTCGGCGCGCCGTGAAAGCCGGTTCGGACATTGTGCAGCCCCGCGAGATCGACGATCCGCCGAGCATGGGTGATGCCTCCCGCATAGGTGACGGCAACCCGGATGAAATCGATCAGCTCTTCTTCAATCAATTTGTTACATTCCCAAACTGAATTGAACACTTCGCCAATCGCAATCGGGGTTGTCGAATGCTGCCGCAGGAGCCGCAAGGCGGCCTGATCCTCGGCTGGCGTCGGGTCTTCCAACCAAAAAAGTCTTACGGGTTCGACTTCTTTCGCGAATGCGGCAGCCTCACGCGGGGTCAGTCGATGGTGGACATCATGCAGAAGCTTCAGCTCCGGCCCAAACCTTTCGCGTATCTTTGACAGCGCCTCGGGCATGAACCGCAGATATCGATCAGTGTCCCAGATTTCAGTCTTTGGGATTATGCCGCTGAAATCGGTGATGAAGTCTCCCCCGGCGAATTTGCCTTCGGGTACGGCATAGCTTGCTGTCGGCATGCCAGGAATTCCGCATTGCAGGCGGACAGCCTTGTAGCCCTGTTCGACATAGGCAGCGACGCTGTCAAAGAGGCCCTCAAGATCCACGCCTGTTGCATGGGCGTAGACCAGAGCGCCGTCGCGACTTTTGCCGCCCAATAGGTCATAGACCGGCATCCCGGCCAGCTTGCCCTTGATATCCCAAAGCGCCATGTCGATGGCCCCGAAGGCCGCCATAGCAATCGGGCCCCGCCGAAAATAAGCGCCGCGATAGAAGAATTGCCAGATATCCTCGCTCCGTCGTGGGTCCATACCGATGAGGTTGGGGATCAGGTAGTCGTGCAAGTAGGCGGCCGGGAGCGTCTCACGATTGTTCAGCGTCGCATCGCCGAGGCCATAGACCCCTTGATCAGTCATGATTTTGAGGGTCACGTAGTTCTTGCCGGGCCCACCAACAAAGACTTTCGCATCGGTAATTTTCATTGCATTGACTCCATCACGTACGGTTTGGTTTTGCGGTTCTGGCAGGCGCGACATCCGCTCACTGACGCCGCCCAGAGGCAGTGACACAGGCCGAGGTCTCTGGGGTCGGGACAACAATATGTCATCCCGCCACATCCCTCAGCTTCCAGTCGCCCCGCCACACGCGACGGTGAAACGCCGGAAACTTGAGAACCTCTTCCCAAAGGAAGAGGGAGAGAACCCAAAACGCTGACAGATCGAAATACAGAACAAAAAGGACGGTTGCGGGAACGCGAAAGGCCCACTGGCTCCACACGAAAATATGCATCACATAGACGGTGTCGCCCGCCGCCCGCAGGGTGTTGCCGCAGATGGCATTGGTTGCGCGCGGAAATTGTATGACCATCAGGATGGGCAAAAAGCCAAACAGGATGGCCCGAGTTTCTGGCTCCAAATCGGGATAGATCCAGTCCAGCGAGACGCACATGATCAAGAACAATACCGCGACCAATGTCGCAGCGATAAACGCCCCGATCCAGGCTTTGGACAAGAACCGGTCCAGCACATCCCCAGCCGCGCGTTGCCCGAGCAGTTGTGCCACAAGAATGCCGGTGGCCTGGGTCCATTGCATCGAGACCTGTCCCGCAAGAAGGTTCCAGGGTGCGATCAGGGTCATCGCCGCGAACGCATTCAACGACATATTTGCGTAGATCAGCGAGCAGACATGGGTCGCCATCGTGGCACTCACGAACGTCGCGGCGATCGGGAGGGAGAACACCAGGTGCCGGCGGATCGTCGGCCCGAACGCCCCTTTTTGCCAACCGACAACCCTTCGCAATGCGCCATGCCTTTTCAACAAAAGATAGCTCCAAAGCCCCGCCTGTACCGTGATCGCAAGCGCGCTGCCAATCGCGGCTCCTGCGACGCCCATCGCGGGCAAACCCCAAAGCCCGTGGATCAAGCCAAGTGATGCCACAACGTTGACAGGCACCGACAGAAGATAGCCATAAAGCGGAAGTTTCGACTGGCCACAGCCATTGAAATAACTGGCGATGGACTGGCCGACGGCTTCCCCAAGAATGACAATGGAAAAGATCGTCAGATAAATTCGGGCCTGGCCTGCCACTTCCGGACTTGGAGCAAGCCGCGCCAATAGCGGCTCCGCCGCAATGTTGACAAGGATGACGCCCAAAACCCCGATGCTTGCGATGATCAGCAGCCCCGACGCCAGAACGGATTTCAGGAAAATCTGGTCGCCGCTGCCAAAGGCCTGCGCGGTCCGAATTTGCATCGCGTGAGAAAAGGCGAAGATAACGCCAAGAACCATGCCGCCCAATGCGGCTGCAAGCCCCATCGCCGCCAGGGCCCCTTCCCCCAAAGGCGAGACCAACAACCCATCAATAACAACAGTCCCGTGAAGAAAAAGCGCCTTCAGGGTCATAGGCCATGCAAGGGAAAAGACAGCCCTTGCACCAAGTTGATGGCCCGGTTGATCATTTGCAGGCTGAACCGCCGCGGGCATGGTCATGGCTGATCAGCCGAACGCGCGCACCCATTCAGGAACGCCATGATCCGACTAGGGACTCGTCTGTTCAAAGTAGTTTGCATTGGACGCTTTGATCCGCTCCAAGGTCTCATCCAGTCGAGACAAGTGGATCATCCCAGCTTCGACTGCGACGGTCGGATCACAGGTGATCACGGCTTCCGCCACAGCCCGATGGTCGGCAAGCAAAACAGGCAACCGCTGCTCTTTGTCATGCCCCAACATGCAAAGCCGGTCGATTTTCGCCTTTTCCTCGAGAATAACGTCGAAGGCGTAATCTGCTCTCGCGATCTGACAGAGGGTCTTGTGGAACTCGTAGTCGAGCCGTCCAAAAGCTTCATGATCGCTTTGAGCCACGGCAAGCTGTTGATCAGATAGTTGCTTCCTCAGTTGGTCGGCGCCTTCGGCATCGCAATAGGTGGCCGCCCGGATCAGAACTTCCTTCTCGATCGCTGCGCGAATGAAGCGCGCCTTCTCGATGGCGCGCGACGAAAACCGTCTGACCTCGGTGGCCCGCTGGGGCCTGATCAAAAGCAAATCCTGGTTCGCCAAACGGCTAAAGGCATCGCGAACGGGTTGACGTGATATGCCAAACTGCGCCGCTATTTCCGCCTCCGAGATGCGATCCCCGGGCTTCAGTTTCAGCGTCGCAATCTGTCTTTGCAAATAGTCAAAGACGTCGTCAACGCTGGTACGACGCTCACTGATAATTTTAGCTTCTGCCATTGCCTGCTCTCCCTGCGAGCGCATCCATCGCAGAAACTAATGCAGAAAAAACTAGTATGCCAGACTAGTTCGAAATATTTATTACTAGTATACCAGTTTCGTGAGTCGATTCGCTGTCGAAGGGCAACCGAGTCCGAAACGAGTGGGAGGGGCCATGACTGGCGTCAGTTTGGACAAGATCGTAAAGGCTTACGGTGCAGTTCAGGTCGTTCATGGAATAGACCTGCTTGTGGCGGAAAAGGAATTCGTTGTGCTGGTCGGCCCCTCTGGTTGCGGCAAGTCGACGACGCTTCGGATGATTGCAGGCCTTGAGGAGATCACGAGCGGCGAGCTTGCGATCCATGGCCGCCGCATGAACCGCATCGCTCCCAAAGACCGAGACGTGGCGATGGTGTTTCAGAACTACGCGCTTTATCCGCATCTGAATGTCGCAGACAACATGGCGTTCGGGCTCCGCATTCGGAAAATGCCGAAGGACCAGATCAAGACGACAATCACCGATGTAGCCGAGATCCTCGGACTTACGCCCTATCTCGACCGCCGCCCCGCTGATCTGTCGGGAGGTCAACGCCAGCGTGTCGCCATGGGCCGCGCCATCGTCCGCCACCCCAAGGTCTTTCTGTTTGACGAGCCGCTGTCTAACCTTGACGCCAAATTGCGCACACAGATGCGTGCCGAGATCAAGCGGTTGCACAACCGGCTCGGGGTGACGTCGATCTACGTGACCCATGACCAGGTCGAAGCAATGACGCTGGCCGACCGGATTGTTGTTATGAATGACGGCCGTATTGAACAAGTCGGCACGCCGATGGAGCTGTTCAACAACCCCGCCAACACCTTCGTTGCAGGGTTTCTTGGCTCGCCGCCCATGAACCAGATCAAGGGCACTTTGACCGAAACAGGTGCGCAGATCGGTAAGACTGAAATCAAACTAGACGGCGCTGTGGCAAGCCATGCAGGTCGTGACGTGATTGTGGGCATTCGGCCTGAACATGTCAGCCTGCGCTCGGGCAAGGAAACCTCGGCCTTGCCGATAGCGCTGGACCTTGTCGAACCGCTCGGGTCGGAGGCCCTGCTCCATGCCCGCTACGGCGAAGACGACATGGTTTTCAAGGCGGATACGAACGGCGACATCGCACATCTCTCCGGGGTTGAAGAGGTCCACGTTCCCGCACATTTGGTGAAAGTCTTCGACGCGGAGACCGGCCATGCTCTGAGCCTGAAGGACTAGAACGATGGCCGACGAAAACGTCAACGCCTCGGAGTTATCTGCACAAAAGAGCACCGTTCAATCGAGGGAGGCAGAGCGCCTCGCTCGGGACGGTACGTTTGTTCGGTTGTTCGATCACTTCCGACGGGAATGGCAAATTTACGCGATGCTGTTGCCGACGATCATCTGGTTCATCGTCTTTCTCTACAAGCCAATGTACGGGCTTCAGATCGCCTTCAAGGACTACTCGATTTTCCGCGGTGTCGCGGCCAGCCCTTGGGTGGGCTGGGAGCATTTCCAGACGCTCTTCTCGAACGATCAATTCATCCGGGCGGTCAAGAACACCGTCACAATCAGTTTCTACAACCTGCTGTTCGGCTTCCCGGCACCAATCATTTTGGCGCTGATGTTCAACGAAATCCTGCACGCGACCTACAAACGCACGGCCCAGACGATCGTCTACCTGCCGCACTTCATCTCATCGGTAATCATCGCGGGTATCGTGATTACCGCCTTCTCTCCGACTGTCGGTGTAATCAATACGGTCCTGGAATGGTTGGGGTTCGACTCCATCTACTTCCTGACCCAGCCTGAATGGTTCCGCCCGATCTTTGTTGGCACCGGGATCTGGCAAGAGGCGGGCTTTGGGTCCATCGTGTTTCTCGCAGCCATCGCTGGCGTGAACCCGTCGCTCTATGAAAGCGCGGTCGTGGATGGGGCAAACCGTTGGCAAATGATGTGGAAAATCACGATCCCATCTATCCTGCCGACGATCCTGATCATGTTGATCATCCGCATTGGCAACGTGATGGAAGTGTCCTTCGAGCTGGTGATCCTGCTCTACCAACCGGCCACTTATGAGACGGCAGATGTGGTCAACACCTGGGTCTATCGCCAGGGGCTTCAGTCCGGCCAGTACGACCTTGCCGCGGCCGCGGGTCTCTTTAACGCCGTGGTCGCCTTCGTCCTTGTGATGACCGCCAACACTCTGTCGCGTCGCTTCTCGCGCACGTCGCTCTGGTAGGAGGTCAGGTACATGGTGAATTGGAACCTCTATTCAAACGGCGACAAGATCTTCGCCATCGTGGTGGCCGTCCTGATCGGAATGTTCACAGCAGCCACGCTTTACCCGTTCATTTATATCGCGGCGGTATCCTTTAGTTCTGGCTTTGCCGCGCAAGCGGGCAAGGTGGTGCTGACACCCATTGATGCCACGCTCGAAGCCTACGGGTACATCATCACCGATCCCAAGTTCTGGATGAGCTACCGCAACACCTTCATCTACACCATTGGCGGCACGATCATGTCGCTCGCGTTCATTATCCCCGGTGCCTATGCCCTGTCACGGCGGCAACTGAAAGGGCGCCGGTTCTTTAACCTCTTCATCGCCTTCACAATGTGGTTCAACGCTGGGTTGATCCCATTCTACCTGAACATGCGCGACCTGAGCCTGCTCGACAGCATGTTCGGCATCATCCTCGCCTTCGCGGTCAATGCCTTCAATATCATCTTGTTGCGCAACTTCTTCGAGGCGATCCCGCAAAGCTTCGAGGAAGCCGCCAGGATGGATGGAGCGAACGATTTTCAGGTGCTTTGGCGGGTTTTTGTGCCCCTTTCCAAACCTGCCATCGCCACGATTACGCTGTTCTGCATCGTGTCACGCTGGAATGGCTTCTTTTGGGCGATGGTTCTGCTGCAAAGCGAAGAGAAAATTCCGCTTCAGGTTTTCCTGAGGCACACAATTGCGAAGCTCAGCGATGACGATGAATTCGCGATTGTTCAAACCGACGCGGCCTTCAGCGCAGAGACGGTGACGGCGGCAATTATCGTCTGTTCGATCATACCCGTGCTGATCGTTTACCCGTTTATCCAAAAGTACTTTGAGAAAGGCATCCTTCTTGGGGGTGTCAAAGAATGAAAACGCAAATGGGAGGAAATCAAATGCGTAAACTGAGCCTAGCGGCCACCTTGCTGGCCGGGAGTGTACTGACGACACCCGTCCTGGCGGACGGCCATCTGCAAATCGTTGATGAACCGCTGGAATTGTCGATTCAGATGAACCACCGCGCCTACCCGGTCTATGAAGAAGACTGGCCGGTTGAACAGAAATCGCGTGAGCTAACGAACATTCACCTCAAGGATGTCACCGTTGGCGCAAATATGACAACCGACTCCGAGAACACCGGGCGGACAGAGGCCCTGAACCTGATGCTCGCGAGCGGGAACGTTCCAGATATCGTCGGGTCGAGCCGGATCAAAGACTTCGTAAATCAATTTGGTCCAGAGGGTGCATTTGTACCGCTAAATGATCTGATCGCAGAACACGCGCCAAACATTGCGGCCTACTACGCCACGCGGCCCGATATCGAGGCTGCGGTAAAGGCTGCCGATGGCCAGATGTATTACATCCCGTATCTTCCGGATGGGAAGTATGGTCGGGCCTATTGGATCCGCACCGATTGGCTGAACAAGCTCGGACTTGAGATGCCGGAGACGGTGGATGAATACGAAGCCGTATTGCGGGCATTCAAGACCCAAGACCCCAACGGCAATGGCGAGGCGGACGAAGTTCCGTTATTCTTCCGCCAGTGGCCTGAGCTGATCCGCATGGTCACCTTGTGGGACGGCCGGGCGCATGGTTCGGACACCTATCACGACTTCCTCGTCGAAGACGGCAAGATCGGTCATGGCTATGTCGGAGAGGGCTATCGCGAGGGCATCAAAAACCTGGCACGATGGTATGGCGAGGGCCTGATTGATGCCGAAGTCTTCACCCGTGGCTCGTCCGCGCGTGACTTCCTGCTGTCGGAAAATCTTGGGGGGTCAACCCATGATTGGTTCGCCTCAACCTCGGGTTACAATCGTCTGTCTTCCGAGATCGACGGCTTTGAGCTCAAGGCGTTCTTGCCGCCCGCCTCACCTTCCGGCCGCCGGATCGAGGAACACCGTCGTATTCTTGTGAAGCCGGATGGTTGGGCGATTGGCCACACCAACGAGCACACAGTCGAGACCATCAAGTATTTCGACTTCTGGTTCACAGAGGAAGGTCGTCGCCTCGCCAACTTTGGCGTCGAAGGCATGCATTACGACATGATCGACGGCAAGCCGATCTTCAAGCAGGAGTTCCTCGATGCGGGTCCGGTGAACCGGTCGCTTTATCAGGTTGGTGCTCAGCTTCAGGGACGGGGCTACTTCCAAGATTACAACTATGAAATCCAGTGGTCCAACGAGTTCGCTCTTGAAGGCATCGCGCTCTACGACACGGGCGACTACCTGATCCCTGATTTTCTGGGCGTTGCGTTCAATGCCGACGAGCAGAAGATCTATGACAAGACCTGGGGCACGATCCGTGACTACATGCTAGAGCGGCAGCAAAGCTGGATCCTTGGCAACGGCGACGTCGAAGCCGATTGGGACGCCTACATCGCCCAGATCGACTCGATGGGCTGGGATGAACTCTTGGGCGTGATGCAATCCGCCTATGATCGCCAATATGGCGGCTAATGTAACTCGCTGTGGGGGGCGGCACATCCTGTCGCCCCCCGCTTTTCCCAAATTCACTTCTAGTTGCGGATGACTGCTTCAATGTCGGCAAACACGCCCCTTGCTCTCGATGAACCCAGTGCGGGTCGGTTGACCATCCAATATGGCCCAACCCCCGAAACGGAAATTGTCGAAAATCCGCCCCGTTTCACTTGGATACCAGTGCTCGACGACGACGCGCGCTACGTTCTGCGCGTCTCGAGCGATCCAAAATTCCCGAAGGCCAAAACTCTGGTCTTCGACGACATTCCGCATAATTTTCTCACACCGGATGTGGCATTGGCGCCGGGTGAGTATCACTGGTCCTACGCCACCTGGGACAGCGCAAGCGACGCGCCAACCAGCGATTGGAGCTCTACCCGGAGTTTCACACTTGGCGCTGATCTGCCGGAAACGCCGTTGCCGCCACGCAAAACGCGATTGGCCGATGTAGCGACCGACCACCCCCGCCTTTGGATGACCTCCGGCCGTTTGGACGATTTCAAAAAGACCGTCACATCAGACCCGGACCACTGCACATGGTCTGATTTTTACAATAAATCCGTACTGCCCTGGATGGACCGGGATGTGATGACGGAGCCTGCAGGCTACCCCAATCACCAGCGCACCGCCCCCGTCTGGCGGCAGACCTACATTGACCTGCAAGAGGTCTGGTATGCGATCCGGCATCTTGCAATAGGTGGTAAGGTAACCGGCGATGCCAAGATGACCGCGCGCGCGAAGGAGTGGCTCATGGAGGCCGCCAGTTGGGACCCGAAAGGCGTCACCTCGCGTGCCTACACCGATGAATGGGCCTACAGGGTCTGCAACGCGTTGGCGTGGGGGTATGACTGGCTCTACGATGATCTGAGCGACGTGGAACGCAAGCAGGTGCGCGCCGCGCTCATGGAGCGGACACGCGAAATCGCCGAGCACGCGATCCTGAACGCCAAGATCCACCTCTTTCCTTATGACAGCCACGCGGTGCGCTCGGTCTCTTCCTGCATCATTCCCGCCTGCATCGCGCTTTTGCAGGACGATGAGACAGGCCAGGCCGAAGAGTGGCTGAACTACTCGATCGAGTTCCTATATACCGTCTACTCGCCTTGGGGCGACGCGCAGGGCGGATGGGCCGAGGGGCCGCATTACTGGATGACGGGCATCTCTTATCTGCTGGACGCCGCCAATTGGCTGAAATCATACACCGGGCTCAACATCTATGACCGCCCGTTCTTTCAGAACACCGCCGACTTCCCCCTGTTCACAAAGGCCCCCAACACCAGGCGCGCCACATTCGGTGACGACAGCACCATGGGTGACCTGAGCTGCATCAAGATCGGGATGAACCTGCGCCAATTCGGGGGGGTGACCGGCAATGGCGCCTATCAGTGGTATTGCGATGAAAACCACCGTCTGAACCCCGGCACCGAAGGCGACTTTTACAATTGGGGATGGTGGGACACGCGGTTTGATGAACTTGCCTTCCGCACCGACTGGCCAACCGTCGAGGCCACCGACCCGCCAGGCGGTTTGCGTCACTTCAAGGGTGTCGGTTGGGTTGGCGTCCAGCACGCGATGGCGGACCCCGACAACCATATCCAATTTGTCTTCAAGTCCTCGCCCTATGGCTCGATCAGTCACAGCCATGGGGATCAAAACGCATTTTGCCTCGCCGCCTATGGAGAAGATCTGGCGATCCAGTCGGGCTACTACGTGGCGTTCAACTCGTCCATGCACCGCAATTGGCGCCGTCAGACGCGGTCCAAGAACGCGATCCTGATCAACGGCAAAGGCCAGTACGCGGAAAAGGACAAGGCCAAGGCGCTTGGCGCAACCGGACGCATTGTGGCCGCCGAGGAGCGCGAAGATCACGTCTACATCTGCGGCGACGCGACGGCGGCCTATCAGAGCCTTTCGCCCGAGGTCACCCTGGCCGAGCGCGAAATCTATTTCGTTCGCAACTCCTACTTCGTGATCGTCGACAAGGTCGATGCGACGGAGCCTGTGACGGTTGAATGGCTCCTGCATGCCAACAAGCCCTACGAGCTTGGCAAGTCATCTTTCCGGAACACACAACAGCAATCCGGATTTTATGGGCAAGTTGTCTGGTCGGAAAGCGGCAAACCAACGATCACCCAAAAGACTGAGTTTCCCGATGTGGACCCGGTCGACTACGAAGGCCTGCCCGTCAGCACCTTCTTGACCGCCCAATACCCAGCCAACACCCGACACCGAATTGCGACCCTGCTGGTGCCCTATCGCCTTGATGCGCCCAAACGGATTTTCAGTTTCATGGATGATCAGGGCTATGACGCTGATCTCTACTTTACCGACCCCGACGAGAACACGTTCAAGGTCGTGATGAAGAAACTCGCCAACACCTGAGAGACCCGGAGACAGATATGAGCGTTCAGAACTACTTTCCCAGCGAACACAGCGAGTTGGAGCCCGTGGCCGAGGGTTTGTCGCGCAAAATGGGTGCTTACAACGACAATCTGATGGTGGTCGAGGTGCATTTCGAAGCCGGAACAACCGCGCCCCTGCATCACCACCGCCACGAGCAGATCACATACGTGATGTCCGGCAAGTTCGAGTTCACCGTGGGCGACAAGACCTATGTGGTGAACAAGGGAGACTCGCTTTACAAACAACCCAATATCGAACACGGCGCCACCTGCCTTGAGTCCGGCACGCTGCTCGACGTTTTTACCCCCCATCGCGAAGATTTTGTCTGATCAGGCAGTCTGAAAGCACCTCCAGGGAGGGCATATTATGACGAAACCTATCATCGGATTCATCGGGCTTGGCCTTATGGGCGCCAACATGGTTGAAAACCTGCAGACCAGGGGGTTCGAGCTGGTCGTCTATGGGCGCAACCAAAAGGCCGTCGCGGATGTTATTGACCGCGGCAATGCCCGAGTGGTCGGAACGCCGCGCGAGGTGGCCGAGGCCAGCGATATCGTGATGCTTTGTGTGACGACTTCTGACGTGGTCGAGTCCCTGATTTACGGCGATGACGGCATCCTGACGGGTATCAAGGACGGCGCGGTGGTGATTGATTTCGGCACCTCCATCCCCGCTTCGACCCGGAAAATCGGGGCGGACCTTGCTGCAAAGGGTGCCGGGATGATTGACGCGCCCCTTGGTCGCTCGCCAGTCCATGCGCGGGACGGCCTCCTCAATATCATGGCCGCAGGCGACAAGGCGACCTTCGACAAGGTCAAGCCCGTACTCGATCAGCAGGGCGAAAATGTCTTCTACCTGGGCACCCTCGGAGCGGGGCATACAACCAAACTGATCAACAATTTCATGAGCATGACGACCGCCTGCGTCATGTCCCAAGCCTTCGCCATGGCAGACCGCACCGGTATCGATCGAGGCTTGCTCTACGACATCATGTCAGCCGGTCCCTCGAATTCCCCGATGATGGCCTTTTGCAAGAACTACGCCGTGGACGGGGTCAGCGATCTGGGATTTTCGATCAACAACGCCAACAAAGACTTGTCCTATTTCCTGAAGCTGGCCGAGGACATGGGCACCCGGGCCATAATTGCAGAGGGCACGTCAAACAACCTGCAGGCGGCAGCGAATGCAGGGCTTGGGGATGGGAATGTGCCCGAAATCTTCAACTATTTCATGACCCTCGAACGCTAGGTCATCAAACGCTCTAATAACAGAATGGACGGGGAACAACGATGAAACTTGCAGGAAAAACGGCCATTGTAACCGGTGGCGGACGCGACATAGGCGCGGCGATCGCCAAGACGCTTGCCCGCGAAGGGGCCTCGGTCGCCATCAGCTATTTTGAAAGCTCAACGGGCGCCGACGCGGTCGTGGCCGAAATCAAAGGCGCCGGTGGAAATGCCCTCGCAATTCAAGCGGATTTGAACACGCAAGAGGGGGTCGATGCGCTCGTTGAGGCGGCAACTCAGGCATATGGCGGCGTCGATGTGCTGGTGAACAACGCCGGGGGGCTGGTTGCGCGAAAGACAATCGCCGAGATGGATCTGGCGCATTGGAACCAAGTCATGACCTTGAACCTGACGTCGACCTTCATGATGACCAAGGCCTGTCTGGCCCACATGACCAGCGGCGCCATCGTCAACATCGCGTCTCAGGCTGGGCGCGACGGCGGCGGGCCTGGCGCTGTGCCCTACGCCACGTCGAAAGGCGCGGTCATGACGATGACGCGCGGGCTTGCGAAGGAACTTGGGCCGGACATACGCGTCAATGCGCTTTGCCCAGGCATGATTGACACTGATTTCCACAACATCCACACCCCGGATGCCGGCCGCCGGGGGTTCGAGGCCAACGCCCCCCTAAAGCGGCAGGGCCACGTGGATGATGCCGCCAACCTCGCCCTCTTTCTCGCCTGCGACGACAGTGCATTCATGACCGGCACAAATATCGACATCAATGGCGGGATGCTGTTTTCATAGGAGCCGATCAGAGGTTTTGAAAATTTTCACGAAGTATTGGCGTCAGACAGGATCTGACGCTATTCCCAACTCCCACAGTCCTTGGGTGAGACCGTCCGACTATGCCGCAACCAGGTGCGTATTGCGCATCCGCTGCGAACGTCCGCAATACGCCCGGATGAGGAAGGGCTAGGGGACGTCGTCCCTACGCGCCCGCAATACAACCGGAACAGGTCGGACCCTCGGCTACACTTGTGGGCCGCACCAACCCGGTCGACCTGAATTGCACTTGCAACCCCCCATTGGGATCCAATCAGCGACAGATACAGCATCTCGCAATTTGGGTTTGAAGCCGGCGCAAGTCGTTTTCTGTTGGGTTCAGATGTAGTTCTTGGCGTCTTAAGGTCTGCTTTGCGGACCAAGCGGTCTTCGCCCCAACAAACATGAACTGCCGCTTCAGACGCTTCCAGCCTTTTCGATGACTAGTGCGCGAACCGGCCCTTCAGGATGAGCGACATGCTCGTCGCCGTCTTCAGCATGAAAAATGTCACCCGGAAGCAAACGCAAAACTTCTTCTCTGCCATCTTGGCGAACGTGCATTTCAACTTCACCATCAAGGACAACAAACACCTCGGGGCCGTCGTTCACGTGCCACTTGTAGGGTGCATCAGTCCAGTGGAGCCGCACGGTAGCATCATTGATCCGCTCAATGTCCAAGGCGTCCCATGCGCTTTTCCCCGTAAACTCCTTTGCGGTAATCTTCTGCATTGTACAGTCTCCATCTGTCTTTTGATCAGTCGATTGACTATTAGGACAATAGAGTTCGAGAGATTTGTTGGACACTTGCGGACCGACGTGAATGGCTTGCGTTTCGAGGAAATCTGAATTGGATCACACGGATAGACGAATACTGGCGGTTCTCGAAGGCAACGCTAGAACGAGCGTTGCTGAGATAGGGCGTCGGATAGGTTTGTCTCGAACGGCTGTTCAAGATCGGCTGTCGAAGCTGGAGGCCAGTGGCGTAATCAGTGGATATCGCGTTCAGGTGGCGGAAGCACGCGATGACATGATTCGAGCTGTTCTTTTCGTAAAAATTTCCGCCCGGCCCTGTGATCCGGCTCTGAACTGGATGGCATCTCTTGAAGGTGTGCTGGAGGTGATTTCCCTGTCTGGCGAGTTGGATGCCCTAGTCAGGTGCACAGTACCAAACGTAGCGGCGTTAACGGCTCTAAATGACAAGGTCGGGGCGAACGATCTCATAGCCAACTCAAAATCGAGCGTTGTATTGAAAGTGTCTAATAGCAGACCTTAGCTGCAAGGTAGAATTTCGGCAGTTTGTGGGCTCATCTCCGCCAATAGATCGGTCGCAGCGTATCCCCCGGATCAGCGGCACCGCCCGGATGGGCACGGCCCTTACCTGCCCTTTACCAATAGGCCAAGATGCTGCGGTGCGGCCCTTCGAATCTGCCGTTCGCTGCGGGCGCGAAATCGGCAGACAGCCGATTTCACACACCGCAAGACAAAACCGCTGCCCGCAATTTTGAGTGCAGTTCAGTTCTGCGTCTCCGGCCAGTCAGGCCCATCGGAGGGCTGCTCCTCCGGTATGTCGTAGCTCCGAGAACAAGTGACGACGACATGCGCTGGTATTGGTTCGCCAAGGATCAATGAACTGTCGCGAATTTGCGCCTCGAAGGAATAGCCTAGCTCCTCCTGAAAAACCGGCCCATTTGGAAAGATATGCCAATCTTCACCGCCAACGGATACTCGACTTCCGCGTATATCTGTAATGTTCCCATCCTCATTGCGAACAAGATTGATCGAAAGAAAGGAAACATAGGCACCTTCGGTGTCGTATAGTCCAAAGCCGGAATAGCGGCACTCACCAGCTACCTCAATGATTTCAATGCCGAGTGTCAGAACAGCGCGACCGGGATTTGTCGCAGGGTCCTTCCCATAAGCATGGTGCGCCGAAGTGATGGCGGCATAGACTGCTATAGCTACTGAAAGCGGGCGCATCCGAAGCCTCAAAGTTCAAAGGGGTAAGACCAAATTAAGGTAAGCGCCAAGCCCCGTTCGTGTCAAAACTCTAGGGTATGGGGCCATTCATTCGGTCGGGGATGGCCTTAAGCTACGGCTTCGAACCCGGCATTGAGATAGGTGCGGGTTTCCATGTCATTGAACCCAAATATCTCGATGAGCACGGCAATGCACGGCTACGTCTGTGCGAAAGGCATATCCATTTTCTTTCGAATCCCTAAGCACCCATCACCGATCTATGCTAGGTGTTTACAAAAGGAGGAAATCTGCGATGCGGCTTAGAGCTCTTATCTCAGCATCAACGATTGCGCTTTGCGCACAGCCGACCCTCGCGGCCATCGTAGGGGAATGTGAAGGCAGCCTGGTCAGTCATATCCTTCAAAATGTGGACGACAGTGCCTATGAGAAGTTTGCAAATGGGGCAATCCGGGTTGCAGACCTTCACGTGGATGCAAACCTGGCCAGCAACGTCGTCGTCGTAGTTTGGCACCCTCGCCTAAGCGACTTGCAAGGCGCCGGGTACTACCAGGCCTGCTCAGTGGTCTATAGTTCAAAAACGGAGTCGCCGTATTTCGGGCAGGTAAAGTTGAGAAACGCCGAGGTGGATTACGATCCAATTGATGGTCTGAAACTGTCAATCTCAACTCAGTATCACTTTTGGAACCGTGACAGTGAGGACGGTGCTTTGGTTCTCACAATAAATCAAAAAGCCGGCTATGTGGAAGCGGTAGAAAAATGACCTGGAAGACGACGATCCGAGACGCGTGATCGAAAACTGGAGGAACTTAGGATGAAATGGACAACGCGATGTTTACTCTCTTTTGTGGGCGTGACCATAGCAATCAGTTCACAGGCATCCGCGGAAATCTGGTCCATTCACACACGATCGAACAACATCCATTGTACATTGGGTGATCAGCCCGGGAAGACCGAAATGTGGTGTGTCTTGTTTCGCATATCGGGCCCACCGGCGCTGCCCAAACCCGACGATTGCAGCGCCACGTGGGGCCACGGTTACTTTATCTCTGATCGCGGATCGGTTGAAATGACTTGTATGGAAAAGCCGACCAACGATGGTTGGAGAGGAACATCCAAATTCGAAAAGAACAAGCCGACAGAGTTGGGCGGGGTCACATGCACAGCAACGCGCAGCAAACTGAGCTGCATGAACCTTGATGGTCACGGCTTCAGTTTGTCGCGCAGATCGCAATCCGTGTTCTAGGTGAAGAAATGCTCCGAATATCGGTACGAAATGCTTGGACAGTACACCGATGACCATCTTGGCCCTCCACGAGTTCACTGAACTTCAGAGGACCCCAAATAATGATCCGTTCTTCCAGTTGTACATTTTTCCTACTTTCTGCTGGCGCATTGGCTGCGCAAGATCTCTCCCATATGCGACTTCCCGACGAATTCAGGGCCACAGCCAATGCAGTCAACGGTCAACGCGTGCTGGCGAAAAACTATCTGGAGCGGGGTGACAGCAAAGCCGTTGCTATCAATCGTGACGGATCCTATGACTTTGCCTTGGGCGCGCAAAACGACGGCTTAGCCAAGCAAGTTGCATTCGAGACGTGCTAAAAGCAAGCTAGAGCCGAGGGAAGTTGCTTCCTTCATGCATCTGGGATTAGCGTCATATTTAGTGAAAATACAGACATCTTTCCGGATCAATAGCGACCATGCGGCCAGAACCGGCTCTGTTGATTGCGAAGGTACCGGAGGTGGCCGCGATGAAACTGGAGAACCAAAATGCCCCGATTTGGAAACTGCATTGCAACGTTGTCTTTCGCACTAGTCTCGGCGTCTGCCCAGGTCCAGGCGCAAGGCACTTGCCCTGGGACGACACCTGCGCCGGATAACTGCCTTATTGGCAACTGGATCGGGACAAACTCGATGCTCGACCGGATGCAGGACCTAATAGCCTCCATGCCAAGCAGTGTTGCCGAGAATGTACCAGTGCCAACCTTGCCGGCCTCTCTCGGGATCACGATCCAAGCTGATGGTTGGTACAGCACTCTGCCGCTGCATCAGAGTGTTGCCTACGAAAGCATCATCGACGACACGAGCCACCTGGTCGAATTGGACTTGTCAGTTGCAACTCACACAGGTCGGATTTGGACTGAGGGCTCCCAAATGTTGTTTTGCACCGATCCATCCTCCGGAAACCTTCATGTTGAGGCAACGGGGACCGATGGCACGCGGACCGCAGATGTGCCTCTCATAGACGGCCCGCCGCCATGGTTCGCGCCTGACATCAACTACAGTTGCTCCGGCACCAACTTGTCATTTACAGTTTTCCTGCCGGATCCAATCGGAGATATCCAATATTGGCTTTCGAGAGTTCCGGCAGACAGGTTTGCCGAGGAATTTCGGCGCACACTTCCCGGGGAGTGAATTGCGCAAGTCTCACCAGCCAACTACGGCGATTGCCCTCTGATCCGTCTCAAAAGCGTACAATCATTTGTAGCGCAAGCATCAGACACTTTGGGCTACAAACAACATTCGTGCGTTTCTCAGCGAGAAGATCGGGATTCTCAGGCCTTTGTGGCGCAACGACCCAATGCTGCCGTCCGCCAGACCAAGTAGATGCTGCGATTATCGCACGCGTTGCTGACATCCGCCTCAACCGCAAAGTCAAGTCATTGGCATTCTCAATCGAACGGCTCTTTGCGCTATCTTGGCCTCTTAGTAAAAGCCACGATCGCAGCTCCCACAGTTTACTTCGCTGCACCAATTCCCGCACGGCGACCAAACACGGCGCCTGACGTCAGCCCTGAGCCGCCGGGATAGCCGTTGTAGAAGACGCCGCCGACAAGCTCACCACACGCAAATAGCCCGGGGATTGGGATGCCCCCGCTCGACATTACTGCGCCATCCCCGCCGACCTTCAACCCCCCATAGGTGAACGTAATTCCTCCTGTCACTGGGTAAGCACGGAAGGGAGGGCTATCCAGCTTTTGCGCCCAATTGCTTTTTGCAAGGGCAAGACCATCCGTGCCTTTCCCGTCCAAAACAGTCGGATCAAATGGGATGTCAGATCGAACAGCTTTGTTAAATTCGTCCAGCGTTTGCGCCGCAGCCTCTTGGTCCACCCCCTCAAGCTTGGCGATCAACGCGGGCAACGTATCCGCCTCCACGAAGTGAGCGTCTTGGAACGTATATTCGTCATAGAGCAAATCAAAAACCTTCGCGTCGAATATCTGCCACGCGAAGTGCTCCGGCTGGTCCATGATCGCCGCCCCGAACTGCGCGTAGGTGTAATTTCGGAAGTTGATACCCTCATCCACAAACCGCTCACCCTTGGCGTTCACCATCACTCCGAGGAAGTAGCAGATTTTGCGGTACTTCTTGCGTTCACCGGCGGGCAAATCCAGATTTCCGAAATCCTTCATATGCAGGTCCATCGGCGTCGCGTGACATCCAGAAAAAAGACCGTATTCCTGCGCGCCCAGAGCCTGAGCCATGACCAGCCCGTCGCCGGTGTTATGCGGCGTGCCACGCACCTTGGCCTTGTCCCAATTAGGTCCGATATGCTTCTTACGGAGACTGTCGCTGGCCTCGAAACCGCCACAGGCGAGGATCACGGCGTCAGTTTCTAGCGTCTCACCAAGGCTGGTCTTTACACCCTTCACGGTGCCGTTTTGGTGAAGTAGCCCGGTCACCGCGCATCTATATCTGATCTCTCCACCCAGCCGGTTGAATGCCGCAAGCTCTTGGTCGAACAGCCCAACGCCCTCATCGTCCGAGGCCAGCGTCAGCCCACCCCAAAACACATGGCGGCCGTCTTTTTCGAAACTCTGGCGGGAATAGATCGGTTGAAATTTCACATCATGCGACGCCAGCCACTTCACTGTGTCATAGCTTTCCGAGACGAGCGTCTCCTGCTCCTCGCTCAGTGGACGACCGTCGTTGAAGCCCAGCAGATCGGCGCCGAATTTCTCTTGGGTGTAACTGCCAAAGTCGGTCTGAGGCAGCCTCGGGTCATCCGGGTCTTTCAGCAGCGGCATCAGCTCGTCACCAGAATTGTAGGCAAAGCGCATGGCTCCTGCAGTATACTTAGTGTTGCCGCCCGACATCGCCTCGTCGGCTTTCTCAAGCATCAAGACGGACGCCCCCTGCTCCAGCGCGGCGATCCCCGCGCTCAAAGCCGCGTTGCCTGATCCGGCAATTATGACGCGCTTCATGTTGGTTTCTTTCTTATGTCCGGGTTGATCATGTGTATCGGCGCGCCTTCGGCAAACGCGTTAACCTGATCGAAGATGTCGGAGAATTGCAGGTCGAACTCGTCTTCAGTGACGTAGCCGATATGTGGCGTGGGCAGGACATTCGGGTGGGTCAACAGCGGGTGCGATGTGTCCGTCAGAGGTTCTTGCTCGAACACATCGACAGCCGCGAAAATCCGGTTCCGTGCGATCTCCGCCTCCAGCGCGCCTTCCACGACCAGCCCCGACCGCGACGTGTTCACAAACAAAGCGCGGGACGGCATGGCGGCCAAATCATCCGCGGTGATGCAGCCACGCGTCGCGGGTTTCAAACGCACATGCACACTGACAATATCTGACGTTTCAAAGAACGCCTGACGAGAGGGGGCAACGGTTTCGCCATCGGCCTCGGCCCGTGCCCTGCCCTCGTCCGACGACCACCATTGCACCTGCATCCCTATCGCCTTGGCATATGCCGCAACCGCCTTGGCAATCCGGCCATAGCCGTACAGCCCTAACGTCCTGCCGCGCAAAGTACGACCTACGCCCGCCTGCCAATCCCCATTGCGGATGGATGCAACCTGTTCAGGGATTTGACGATAGCTCGCGAAGATCAGCGCCAAGGTGTGTTCGGCGGCGGCATAGGATGGCGTATCGGAATGCATGTTCGAGCACAGAAGCACCCCGTGATCTGAGCACGCCGCAACATCAATATGCGGGTATACGCTGCGTTGGGAGATCATTTTCAGATTGGGCAATTGGGAGAGCAGATCAACCCCTATCTTCGTCCGTTCACGGAACAGAACCAGCGCCTCGGCATTTACTACCCGTTTGGCTAATAAGGCCGGATCCGGTTCATGGTCCGTCCAGACGGTGACCTCATGGGCCGCCAGCTTCTCAAAGCATGGCAGCCCGCGCAGGGTGTCGAACCAATCATCCAGAATATGGACTTTCATCTACTCTCGATCCCGGCGGTCGGCACCGGCGTGCGGGGCGTCGGGACGAACACTGCCTCTTCAAGCGAGCGCAGCGCGCCGGAGATCCTCTGCCGCTCGGCCAGCAAGCTGTTGAACTGGACGTCACAGCCGGCAATCGGCGCGGGGTAGCTGGTGATTTCACGCTGTATCAACCGCTGCGCCATCGTCAGCTCGGCCCGCGCAGCAACCATGCGGTCTTCAAAACTATCGGTCATTGGCATCTCCTCACTCAATTGTATACCGTAGTATACCATTTTCCCATGAAGTCAATTTCCATGCCATACGTCGGCGGGAACGAAGACCTCCCCTGCCGCAATTTTCCGTGCCGTGCGCACCAGCCCAGCGGAGCGCACCTCAAACCCCGACGTCGTGTTAGCGAAGTCAACAACCACATCGATGGTCCCCGATGCATGTTCCAGCACCAGATGCGCGGGCGTCTCGTTCGGGATCGCCACATCCGCCACTGTGCCAGGCGTTAGAACGCAGGAGGCCAAACATTGCGCCCCGGTGACGGCCATCGTAGGGTGGCATTTCCACGGCATGAAATACCGCACCGCCACAGTACCGCCCAGCGTCGGAGGGGCAACCAGTCCGAATTTGGGCGTGACGGATTTGGACACGTCCCCAATCCCCATCATCACTCCGGCCTTAAGCCGGACAGCCTCCATTCGCGCGAAAAAATCGCGGTTGTCGTCCAGCTCCGCCGCCGTCTCATAGCCCGTCAGCCCGAAGCTTGCCGCCGTAGCAATCACCATCGGCATCGCGACATCCATGCAGGTGACCTCGATCCCGTCGATCACATCGACCAGATTGCCTGTTGGAAGAAACGCCCCCGTGACACCGCCCACCGTTTCCATGAATTGCAATGCCACCGGCGCGGAGGTGCCGGGCACGCCATCTATCGCCGCCTCGCCTGCATAGCTGACCACCCCGCCCGGCGTCTGCACAATTGCGGCCACCTTGGCCCCAGTGTTGACCGCGCGGATGTTGACCGGTGTTTCGCCATCCTGGGCCTCGATGAGCCCCATTTCGATGGCTGCGGGTCCGACACCCGATAGGATATTGCCACAGGTGGGTTTGAAATCGACCAAGCGGTCCTCCACGCTGACCTGCGCGAAGAAATAGTCAATGTCGGCCCATGGGTCTTCGGATTTGGACAGCATCGCGACCTTGGTGGTCACCGCCGCCCCGCCGCCTATGCCGTCGATATTGAGCGGGTGTCCGGAGCCAATGATCGTCAGCAGCACCTCCGCAAGGGTGTCAAGGTCCCCGGGCAAGTCCGCACGGTTCAGATACGGGCCCCGCGAGGTGCCGCCGCGCATGAAGAGATATGGAATTGCGGTTTGAGACATCGGCCTCTCCTCAGCCCAACGGCCATGGCAGGTCTGCGTATTCCTGCAGCAGCCCGGGCGGGAAATCGCGATTTAGCAGGCCCGCCATAACGCACATGAAGACGATGCCGCAGGCGGTGTAGATCGCGGCGGCAAGGTTGCCGAGCGCCGCGCGGGTTTTCAGGAAAGCAAAGAGAAACAGCCCCAAAGCGAGAATGAAGCCCAGCAAAGACGTCAAGATCAGCAGCCCTGCAAACCACGCCAATGTTGGCCAAAGCCCATGCGTCGCCTCCGCATCCTCGCCGTTCTTTTCGCGGTCAGCAAAGATCGTGTCTGTCTCAGGTTTCAGCATCATGCGGATCAGTAGCACCAAACATCCAACCAGACAGCCCCCCGCCACAAACATCGGGAAGGTCCGGTCACGGCTGAATGACGGAATCGAGGCCGCGTCGTAGAACGCATAGCCAATGTAGCCCGTCAGACAGAGCAGAAACACTAGCGGCGCGCGCTTGCTGCCGGACTGCACGTCGCCCTCGGCCATGATGTTCTTGGCCTGTCGCAAGCCCAAGACCACGGAGATTACGGTGATGACGATCAGCACAATCACGATGGGGGAGAAGATGTAATCCAGCCCCTCTTCAACGCCTTTGCGGAACCTCGATTGGGCGATCTGCAGCGCTTGGTTGGCATATGTCTCGGCGGGGTTGGACAGCACAAACCCGATCAGGAAGGCCGGCCGCGACCAGTCAAAGCGGCGCATCAAGATGCCGAGGAACCCGATCGCAAACAGTGCCACCAGATCCATCAGGTTTTGCCCAGATTGGAACGCCGCGAAGCTGATGATCATAAACAGGAACGGCGCCAGCAGGGAGAAACGGATGGTGGTCAGCTTGGCGATGCCGCCCGAAGCCGCGATGCAGATCACCGTGCCAACCACATTGGCCAACGCCAAAAGCCAGACGATGGAATAGGTGATGTCGAGGTTGTTTTTCAGCATCGCCGGGCCGACCTCGATCTGCCCAGATCCCAGCAGCGCGATCGCGCCAATGAAAATCGCCATGGAGCCGGAGCCGGGAATACCGAACAGCAGCGTCGGTACCAGCCCTCCCCCCTCTTTGGCGTTGTTGGAACTTTCCGGACCGATAACGCCGCGCACCTCGCCCTTGCCGAAGTTGGACTTGTCCGGCGTCGTCTGCACCGCGTGGCCATAGGCGATCCAGTCAACGACCGACCCACCAAGGCCAGGGATCACGCCAACCACCACCCCGATAATTGAGCAGCGCACCGAGAGCCAGACATTGGCAAACCAGTCCTTGACCCCGTCCAGCCAGCCGCCACCCAGCTGGGGCTCTTGGCTGATCGCGCGGTCTTGGCGGAGCAACGCGATGATTTCGGGGATAGCGAAGATGCCAAGACCGACAATGACCAGCTTCAACCCGTCGGTGAGGTAGGGGAAGTCGTAAGAGGACATGCGCAGATCGCCCGAGGAGGCACCCTCCCCGATGGTGCCGATCAACATGCCCAGCCCCGCAGCCACCAGCCCCTTAATGGCGACGCGTCCCGCAAGGATGCCTACCATCGACAGACCAAAAAGCGTGATCATCAACAGCTCCGGTGTGCGGAATTCTAGGACGATTGGCCGTGCAACCAGAATGAACAGTGTTAGGAAACTCGCGCCGACCAACCCTCCAAAGAGCGACGATGCAAAGGCCGCCGATAGCGCACGGGCCGCTTGCCCACGTTTGGCCATCGGAAAGCCGTCTAGCACAGTTGCCTGTGACGCCGACGACCCCGGAATGCCCATCAGCACGGACGCAAATGTGTCCGAAGTCGGCACCACCGCGACCATGCCGATCATCAAAGCAAGACCAAGGATCGGGTCCATCCCGAACATGAAGGGAAGCAGCAGTGACAAGCCAGCAATGCCGCCCAGCCCGGGGAACACCCCGATGCAAAGCCCCATCAACACACCTAGCACCAGATACCCCAGCACGACAGGTTGCAGGATCAGGGCCCAAGCGTCGCCAAGTGCTGGCAGCGCGGTTGCAATAATATCCATGCCGGCGCGTCTCCCGCTTTGCTTGTATAAGCGCCCCGCCCGTCACAGACGGGGCGCTCAAAAAGCAAAGCTTACTTCAGCGAAACGCCGTACTTGTCCTGCAGCCAGTTCACGACGAAGGCCTTCGCCTCTTCTGGAACCTGAGTCGCGCTAGCCAAAGCGGTTTGCGCCTTATCGCCTGTCATCTGCGGGTACTTGCCCAAACGTGCGCCAGAAATCTCAGCGAAGTCCGCGCGCGCTTTCACGTCCTCAAACGCCTTGGTGTAGGTCACGATGGCATCGTTCGACGCCCCGTTTGGCAGGAACACCATTTTCTGCGCAGGGAAGCCTGCGACAAAGAAGGCCTTCCAAGCGTCCCATTTTTCGCCCGAGGTTTCACACCCTTCGGTCGCATCGCATACCTCCTTGAAGGTCGGGATGTCGGGGAATGTGGGGTCACGGACGATGTCGCCCGCTTCATCCAGCGAGCCCCAAGTCATCATCGGCACGGCAGTGCCTGCTTCGACCAGAGGCGTTACGCCCTTCAGGTATGAGGACGACGTTTGGTAGTCGATATTCGCCTCGCCGCGCTCGAACATCAAACGACCATCACCGCGGCCTTTGATGCCCATGACACTTTCGACGTTCAGGCCCAGCATTTCCCACGCCAGGGTCGGTACAAGATCCAGACGCGTCGCACCCTGGTTGCCGTAGATGAAGTCTTCGCCTTGCAGACCGGACGCATCTAAGCCGTCCATCTTGGCCGCCATCTCAGGCGGCAGGTAGGCCACGCCACCGGTGCCGGACGCCAGCACAACATTCCAGTCGGCGTAGTTGTATTTCACCCGAGGGTCGCCCAGCAGGAATGGGAATTGGGTAGAGCCCGAGGACCCGAAGATCAGCGTGCCGTCGTCATAAGACTGCTCTTGGAAAAAGTTGGCACCCTTGGTGGAGCCCGCACCCGGCATAAACTTCACAACGACCGTTGGCTGGCCAGGCAACGCCTCAGACAGAAGCGGCGCGTAGAAATTTGCCCATTTGGCGGAGCCGCCGGTTTCAGAGAACGGAATGATCCATTCGACGGTTTTGCCCGCCAGATCAATCCCGTGCCCGCCCGCATTCGCTTGCAGGCCAAAAGACGCAGCCGCTGCGGCAACAAGGCCAAGCGCCGCGCGACGCGTTGTTTTCAATTTAGACATGTTTTCCTCCCTGGAAATGTCACCCCGCCCTCCCGAGACGTGGCATACATACGTAAAAACCACGCGGACGCCGCGCAGTTGATCTTCACAAACTGACCTGCGAACCTTGCATGAAACTTGCAGCGGCGAAAAAAGATGCGGATCACGTTGGTCGAAGATAATATTGGGCTCTCCAAGGGCATAGCGTACCGGTTGCAGGATGAGGGTCATGCTGTGGACATTCTGCATAACGGCACGGACGCCGCAGAATTTTTGGCAACGGACACATCAGACCTGATCATTCTCGATATCAACCTGCCCGGAAAGGACGGGCTGGAAATCCTACGCGAGCTGCGCGCCCGTGACGACCCACGCCCCGTCGTGCTGCTGACCGCACGCGCCGAGATCAAGGACCGCGTGATCGGTCTGGATGCGGGTGCCGATGACTACCTCATCAAACCCTTCGAGATGGACGAGCTGGAGGCCCGCGTCCGCGCACTCAGCCGCCGCAGAGCGGACAAATCCCGACAGGTGCGCAACATCGGGCCGCTACAATTCGACGTGGCCGCGCGCCAGCTGACAGCAGAAGACACAGCGCTGGACATCCCCCGACGGGAGCTGTCTATCTTCGAATGCCTTATCCTCGCGGATGGCCGTCGCATCACCAAATCTGCGCTTCTTGACCATGTGTACGGCACCGGCGCCGATGTCGAAGAGCGCGTGATTGAGGTCTATGTCTCTCGCCTCCGGTCAAGGCTGAAACCCCACGGCGTCGAAATCAAGTCGGCCCGCGGCCTCGGCTACCAACTTCAGCACTCGCCCGGCAGATGAACACCCGATCCCTCCGCCTGCGGCTGATCTTCATCATCTTGATCCCCCTCCTGCTCGTTGCAGGGATTGCGGCGGTCTGGCAGCTACAAACGACGACGAAACGCGCAGAGGATATCTTTGATCGCGGACTGCTGTCCGCGGCTCTGGCTATTTCACGTGATGTCGCCCTGTCAGGCGGTGACGCGCTCAGTTCTTCAACGCGGCGTTTGGTCAATGACACGTCGGGTGGAGAGCTGTTCTACCATGTCTTCGCCCCGGATGGCGTGTTCGTAACAGGCTACGCGACCCCTCCCGCATTGGGGGCCAACCTGCCTACCGATCAGGAAGATCCATACTATTTTGACGCTTTGTATCAGGGTCAGGCGGTTCGCGTGCTCCGCTTTCGTGACGCGATGTCCGTGGACGGGCTAACCGGTTTGTTCACCATAACTGTCTGGCAACCAACACAAGTCAGGGCTTCGTTTGTCCAAGCTGTTGGCTTTAGGGCAATCGGGGTTATCGCGCTGATTGTGGGTTCTGTCGCCGCAATCGTTTGGTTTGGCGTCGGACTAGGCCTGCGCCCACTTCTGGATCTGCAAGAGGCGATTGCGAAGCGCACCCCAAGCGAGCTCGAACCCATACGCCGTAGCGTCCCCGTTGAAGTCAGGGGCGTCGTGTCCACCCTTAACTCGCTACTCGACCGGGTATCACGGCGGATCAGTTCAAAGGACGAATTCATTTCCAACGCAGCCCATCAGCTCCGCAATCCCATAGCGGGCATACTCGCTCTGGCGGAAGCTGTTGAAAGTGCACCAAATGCCAAGGCCGCGAAATCCCGGAGCAAGGAACTGGTTGCCGCGGCGCGTGACGCCACCCATCTGACAAACCAACTCCTTTCCTTCGAGCGGGCCAGCGGCGATGCTCAGGACGTTCGACGAGACCGGATTGAGGTGTCAGAGCTTATCACCACTTGCCTGACCCGCCTCAACAAGGACGTTGGGAAAAAAGATGTTGAAATCATAGTCGCCCCAGCTTCAGAGAGACTTCACCTGCTCGGTGACGCGTTGATGTTGCAGGAAGCCATTTTGAACCTGCTCACCAATGCACTTGTTCACGGCGGGCCTACATTGTCCCGGATCGAAGTCTCGGCGCGACGCAGTGGGGAAAATGTCGAGATTGCCATTCAAGATGATGGCCGCGGAATCCTGCTTGAAAAACTCGATCAGGCGCGTGTCCGCTTCGGTCAGGCAGATGCAGGCCCGGGCAGCGGGCTCGGTCTTTCCATCGTAGAACGCGTTTTGGATAACCACACCGGTCATTTCGAGCTAAGGCCAACAGGCAACGGCCTCCGCGCTGTGGTATCGATGCCGTCCATCCGGTCATAGTCGTTTTCCGATGCCACGGAAGTGCTAAGCGCGTTCTTCGGAATCAACTTCAAATCTCAAACCGTCTCCTTTCTCAATATCTTGCGAAAACAGCCAGTCCAGTCACACAACGTAAAGGGGCATATCACCCGTTCATCCACAGTATCTTGTATCTCTGTTGGGGGATGGCTCCGAATCCTCAGGGGGATCGGTGGATTTTTCTTTTTAATCAATTACTTGGGTGATTTTTTGGCGGACTGGGGAGGATTCGAACCCCCGACCCCTTGATTCGTAGTCAAGTACTCTATCCAACTGAGCTACCAATCCGCGGTAGGGGCGATGTAACGCCCAGATATTCGGTTTGCAAGTGCAATCGGCGCGGTTAATGGCCTATTCCGCCGCCTGCCCAATCTCCAAGGGGTGCTTTGGCAGGCGAAGTATGAATTCCGTCCCTGTCTCGTCCGTCCTCGACAAGCTCAGCTCGCCTCCGTGGCCCCGCACAAGTTCGGATGCGATGACCAGACCCAAGCCGGTGCCGCCCTTTCGGACGCCGCCTTCAAATGGCGTGAAAAGATGCTCTTGCGCCTTTGGCGGCAACCCGGGGCCGGTGTCGCAGACCAGCAGTCGCCAGTCCGTTTCGCCCTCTTCGGCGCTGATCTTGATCGTGCCGTCCTTTTTGGACGCCTCGATCGCCTGCCGCGCGTTGCGGACCAGGTTGCCAAGCACCCGGAACAGTTGATCCTCATCGGCCCGCACCATCAAGCCGGGCTCAACCTCGTCAATCAGTGTCACCGTGCCGTCCGAGGCCAGACGCTCGCCCTCAATCACGTCATCGACCAATCGCGGAAGATGAACCATTGAGAGGCTTGGGGGCGGTTCCTCCACCCGGCCAAAGGCCAGCGTCCCTTCGCACAGGTTTACCGCGCGGCTCAAAGAATTCACCAATTTGGGGGCCGAGCGTTTCACCGCCGGGTCCTCACTGCTTTCCATGCGGTCGGCCAGCAGGGTCGCTGTGGTCAGGATGTTGCGCAGGTCATGGCTGATCTTGGCAACCGCGCCGCCAAGCTGGGCAAGCCGCTCCTTTTGCTTCAGCGACCCGGTGAGTTGTTTTTGCATGGCCGCCAAGGCGTCCTCTGCGGACCGCAATTCCGTGATCGTGGCTTGGGGCGTGATGATGCGGCTGGCGTCCTCAGGGGCCTCGGCATAGACCTCCATATGGCGGACCACCCGTTTGACCGGTTTCACCATGAAGCGGCCGACGGCAAAAAACAGCAGTAACGCCGAGATGACCGAGATCACCAGCGAAAGCCACAAGATGCGCAGCCCGTAATCGATCATTGCGGCCCGCAGCGGCGCTTGCGGCATCGTCACATCAATCAAGGTACCTGCTGAATTGGTGGGAGCCCCAATGGCGCGAATGACGCCCTCGGCGGGCATGAAGATTTGCATCATCGCGCCGCGGATCAGGTAGAATGCCGACGGGTCGCGGAGATCAACCATGGTGGTGACCTGCCCGGGCACGGGTGAAGACAGGACCAGCTGGCTGACCGCGTCACGGCGCAAGGCGACGTTATAGACCCCCGCATTGTCCAGCAGCTCCTGCGCGAGGTCGGATGAAATGACCGCGTCCTCTGAGGCGAGAACCGACAGGGACGCGATCTGCGCCTTCTCCAGCCGGGCGTTCAGGTATTCCTGCCGGAACCGCGCGATAGAGGGCACAAAGATCAGGATCTCTGCCACCATCACAAAGATGATGGACAAAATCAGAAACCGACCAGAAAGTGACCTAATCAAATGAACCTCCAAGCGCCGCCGCTATGGCAGAAAGCGCTGCACTAGCCCTACAACCCGTTTGACCATCGCACTTTCAAACAGTCTAGGGGAGAAATAAGCACCTGCCGCCCTTTTGTTAACCTCTCCGAGCGTCGGGTAGGGCGCAACCATGCCCGCAACCTGGCTCATCTTGAGGTTATTTGCGATTGCCAAGGCCCAGACACCGATCAGATCACCCGCGGATGCGCCCACGATTGAAGCGCCGACGGGGCGGCCCTTCACCACCATGACCTTGATCAGGCCCGTGGTTTTTCCCTCAGCGATAGCCCGGTCGTTTTCATGAAACTCAAAGCGGGCAACTTCCATGCCGTCGCCGTGCTTTTCGCGGGCCTGCGCTTCGGTCAGGCCCACTTGGGCAAGTTCGGGGTCGGTGTAGGTGGCCCATGGTATGTGGCCTTGCTTCGCCTTTGACGGCAACCCAAAGAGGATGGAGCGGATCACCACGCCAGCATGGTAGCCCGCGACATGGGTGAACTGCAGCTGACCCGCCACATCGCCAATCGCATAGACCCTTTTGTTCGAGGTCCTCATCGACGCATCTACCTTGATGCCTTTGCGGTCAAACGCGATATCCGCCTCTTCAAGCCCTAGATCGCCAGTGTTGGCGGCGCGGCCCACGGCCATCAGAAGATGGGTGCCTTTGAACACCCGGCCATCCTTGGCCTTGACGGTGATTGCACCCGCCTTGCCGGTGATTTCTTCGGCCATGGCATCCTCTTCGATCACCATGCCCTCTTCCCGCATCCTGTCGAGCACGATCTTGGCAAGCTCGGGGTCGTCCTTGCCCATCGCCTTCATGCCCTCGATCACGGTGACCTTGGAGCCCAGCCGCAGATGCGCCTGCGCCATCTCGATCCCGATCGGGCCGCCCCCTACAATCAGCAGGTGTTTGGGCAGGTCCCGCAGGTCCCACAGGCTTTCATTGGTCAGGTATGGCACCTTGTCCAACCCCGGAATGGGCGGCACGAACGGCGCAGAGCCGGTCGCAATGACAACACGCCGGGCGGTTATCTCATGATCCCCTGCCCGCACAGTGTTGGCACCAACAAAGCGGCCGCGTTCCTGGATGACATGCACCCCGAGACCTTCAAAGCGCTCAACGCTGTCAACCGGCGCAATTGTCTCGATAACCTTGTGCACATGATCCTTGGCCGCTGCGTAATCCACCTTAGGGGTGACATCGGCTACGCCAAACTTCGCGCCGTTGCGCAGCGCATGCGCCTGCTTGCCCGCCGCGATCAGCGCCTTTGACGGCACGCAGCCGTAGTTCAGGCAGTCCCCGCCCATTTTGTGGTCTTCCAGGAGCACAACCTTTGCCCCCATCTGCACCGCTCCGGCGGCAACGGACAGCCCGCCGGAGCCGGCGCCAATGACCAGCAGGTCCGTTTCGATCTTGCTCATCGCTCAGATACCTTCTTTGCCGCGCACGGCTTTCAGCAGTATCGGCAACGCGGCCAATGCGCAAAGACCTAGGATTGGCAGCAATATGTGGGGCTCAAAGATGATCCCGAGATTTGGTGTCTCGCCGCGTTCAAAAACCTCGCCCAGCCCTGCCCCAACCGAGGTATAGACAACCGACCCCGGAATAATGCCCAGAAAGGTCGAAATAACGAAGCGCCGGTAGGGCACGTCGACCAAAGCGGGCACAAGGTTTGCGACGAAGAACGGGACAGCGGGCACCAGCCTAATCAAAAACAGGACGGACCATTGGTTCTCGTCAATGCCGTCTTTGATCTGTTTGACCAAGCCCGAGCCTGTTTCCATCTTGTCGGCAAGCTTGTCTCCAAACCCGACGCGGGCAGCCGTGAAAATGGCGGTCGCGCCTATGGTCGCGCCTATCACGTTGTACAAAGCGCCCGGAAACGTGGCGAACAAGAAGCCACCCGTCAATGTAGCGATTGCGGCACCTGGCAGCGAAAATCCAACGATGAGGATGTAGATCGTGATGAATGACAGTACGGCCAACACGTAGTTGGCATCGCGGAATTCGATCAATGCCTCGCGGTTGTCGCGCAGCGTGTCGAAGCTCAGGTAATCTCGCAGCAGAATGGCCCCCAGCACAGCGGCAACGCCAATTACGATGATCGGCAGGCGCCTCTGTAGCGCTGATTTGTCGGGCATCTGGGTCATGTCACTCATTTGGTCGTGTCCTCGGAACGAAAAGTTGCCCCTTCATGCCGAAATCAGCCCCCAAGCGATACCACGCTCACGGGGGGTTGATCTGGAGTGAACACTACAGCCACTTTTCATCCCGCAAAGCCACTGATTGCCGCAACGGGCGCAGGGCAATTGTGCATTCCTGCGCGATTTGTTGCAAAAACAGGCCCAAGAGGCGTGCCATTGCCGTTGACGGGCGCGCGGGCGGTGTCTATGACGCGGGTTCTGAATACATTTGGGCCTCGAATCTGGTCGATTTTCCGCCCGCATCCGCAAGGAGGCTCACGATGAGCAAACGTACATACCAGCCGTCGAACCTGGTTCGCAAACACCGCCACGGGTTCCGCGCACGCATGGCAACCAAAGCCGGCCGCAAGATCCTGAACGCGCGCCGCGCCAAAGGCCGGAAATCGCTGAGCGCGTAAGCGCCGCCGATTTCTGTATCGCTTTGAAACCGCCGGAGGCACCCGTGGCAGGACGCAACGTCCTGGTCGCGGAAACGCCGCCGGCGGTTTCCGTTCGTCTGGAGGTTCTGCGCAACCGCTCCGATTTTCTCAGAGCGGCGAAAGCAGACCGCACGGGCCAACCCGCCTTCCTGCTGCAAGCACACAACCGGAAAGACGATGACCCCAAAATCCGCGTTGGGTACACCTGCTCCAAGAAAGTCGGCGACGCCGTCACTCGAAACCGCGCGAAACGCCGCCTACGCGAAGTTGCACGCGCGGTGTTGCCGTCTTTGGGCCACGCTGGCTACGACTATGTGCTGGTCGGCCGGCCAAGCGCCACCGTGGATCGCAACTTCGCCCAGATGACCGACGACCTGCGCCGCGCTTTGAGTAAGCTGCACACATGAGCCCGTTGGCCTTCATCATATCGCTGCCCGTACGCGCCTACCGCAAGACGTTCAGTTCCTGGGTGGGTTTCAACTGCCGGTACGACCCGACCTGTTCGGCCTACGCGATGCAGGCGCTCGAAAAGCACGGCGGCATCAAGGGCACCTGGCTCGCGGCTAAACGCGTGCTGCGATGCCACCCGTGGGGTGGGATGGGCGTGGACGACGTGCCCGATTAGAGCGCAACCTTCCCTTCCCACACCAATATCCGGCCTCTATAAGCGCCGTATGCTTGATCAATCCGACGACATTCACCCGCTCTTTCATGGCGCGCCTTCGACCACCGAGTTCAAGAAGCTGCGCAAGCGGATCATCCGCGACACCCGCGCAGCCATTGATGACTTTGCGATGGTGGAACGCGGCGCCAAGTGGCTGGTCTGTCTGTCAGGCGGCAAGGACAGCTATACGCTGCTCGCCGCACTGACGGAGCTGCAATGGCGCGGCCTTTTGCCGGTTGAGATCGTGGCCTGCAACCTCGACCAGGGGCAGCCCAACTTCCCTGCAACCGTGCTGCCTGAATTCCTGGAGCGGATGAAAGTACCGCACCGCATCGAATACCAGGACACGTATTCAATCGTCGTCGACAAAGTCCCCGCCGGGCGCACAATGTGCGCGCTTTGCTCCAAGCTCAGACGGGGAAACCTCTACCGCATCGCGCGGGAGGAAGGCTGCACCGCTGTTGTTCTGGGCCACCACCGCGACGACATTTTGGAGACCTTTTTTCTGAACTTGTTCCACGGGTCCCGGCTGGCCACGATGCCACCCAAACTCGTTAACGAAGAGGGCGATTTGTTCCTGTATCGGCCTCTCGCCTATGTTGCCGAGCAAGATTGTGAGAAATTTGCGACCGCGATGAACTATCCGATCATCCCATGCGACCTTTGTGGCTCGCAAGACGGGTTGCAGCGACAAAACATCAAGCAGCTGCTGAACGGTTGGGAGGCACAAGCCCCCGGCCGCCGCCAAAAGATGTTTCGCGCATTGATGAACGCTAGACCATCCCACCTGCTTGACCCGAAGCTTTTTGATTTTCAGGGACTTACCGCAGGTACCACTGAATTTGACGAAAATGTTCCGCATTTGCGGGGCGAGGATTAACGATATCACCTGAAACGACGGCTAGACCCGTGGGCAGTTCAACTGCGGGGTGTTCCATGTCGGCGTCAGGCACAATTACAACTAGAATAAGAGCAAGGCTAAACCGCCCCAGCACTTTGCGCTGGTACAGCGTTTGTATTTTGCTGCCCCTCAGCGCAATTGCGGCTTACGTGATAAACGCTGACGCCGCCTTGCTGGGGATTGCGCTATTCGCGATCGGTCTCACCCTGATTTACATCCCGGTGTCTGCGCAGCCAATGGCCCGCAAAGCACCAAAGTCACGCAATGATGGGATCGATTCGCTGATCGCTTCGCTTGACAATCAGCTGACGCAGGAACCGACTTTCCAGAAAACCGCCTGTATCGCCATCAGCATCGATGACACTGCCGACCTCAGAAGAAACTGGGATAAGGCCGCTTTCGATCAGGCCGTTGCCGAAACCGCCCAACGCATGAGCAGCATTCTGCGATCCGGTGACGAATTGGTCCGGCTTTCAGATACATCATTCGGGATCATGGTCTGTTCGGTGCGCGCCCCGGAGACGAGCGCGGTGATCACGCTATGCGAACGTCTAGAGGACATTTCGGCCGAACCCATCCAGATTGATGGCGGCATTCTCAATCTCACGATTTCAGCGGGTTTTTGTATCGACGCCAGGGCACCCGAAAGAAACGGGGTCTCGATGCTCAGCGCTGCACAAGCCGCACTTAAGGAAGCAGAACAAAACGCTCCACGGGCTATCCGCGCCTTTTCCCCCAAGACGGCCGCCCCAGTCAAAAGCGCCCTCTCCAGTGAGGTGGTGGAGGCTTTGCGCGAGGGGCAAATCAATCCATGGTTCCAACCGCAAATCTCGACAGACACGGGTGAAATCACTGGGTTCGAAGCGCTCGCCCGATGGGACCATCCAACCAGGGGAAATTTGCCGCCATCGGCTTTCATTCCCGCGCTTGAAGCATCAAGCCGGATGGAGGAACTTGGTGAAAACATACTGAACCACGCGCTTAGGGCACTGGTGGAATGGGACAAGGCAGGTGCCATTGTGCCATCCGTTGCCGTGAATTTCGCCACGCAAGAGTTGCGAAACCCAAGTCTGGTTGAGCGAATCAAATGGGACGTTGACCGGTTTGAATTGGCACCGGCGCGCCTGACGGTCGAAATATTGGAAACCGTAATATCCGAGCATGATGATGACATCATCACGCGAAATATTCGGGCACTTGGGGCGCAGGGCTTCCGGATCGATCTCGATGATTTTGGGACTGGCCATGCCTCGTTGTCCAACATCCGCCGCTTCGCTGTGGACCGGATCAAGATTGACCGTTCCTTCGTGGTCAACGCGGATTCCGACCCTGAACAGCAGCGCATGATTGCGGCCATTGTCGGCCTTGGCGAACGCCTTGGAATTGAGACGCTGGCGGAGGGGGTGGAAAATATCGGCGAGCAATCCATCCTGTCACAACTCGGCTGCAGCCATTTGCAAGGTTTTGCAATTGCCAGGCCTATGCCTTTCGACAAAACTGTCGACTGGATTTTGCAACATCAAAAGTCATTGAACACCTCGCCTATGCTAGGAAACAGGGCGGGCTAAAACACCTGTTTTTCATAGTGGAATTCATCGCCGCTATTGGGAAAACCGCTTGACCTTTGCCCGCCCAGCATATTGAACCACCTGCACATTCTTTTGACAGGTGGCGGCTCCAAAAATGGACGATCAGAACAAGAACCTAATTCTTGCGACAGCGCTCAGCTTTCTCGTAATCATGGTATGGTTTTTTATCTTTCCTCCTGAAGAACCTGTCCAACAAGTCGCAAACGAGGCGACGACATCCCAACCGGCAGCAGATGGCACGGTCCTACCGCCAAGCGCAGGCTTAGAAGGCAGCACGATCGAGGCCACAACTCCGCAGGAATTGCGCGAAACGGCGCTTGCCGCCGGTGACCGCATCACGATTGAAACCCCACGGGTTGAAGGCTCAATCTCCCTGACCGGCGGCCGGATCGACGATCTGTCACTGAAGGATTACCGCGAAACGCTGAACGAAGAATCAGACATTGTGACGCTCTTCTCACCAGTTGGCAGTGCGCATGGTTACTATGCGCTTTACGGCTGGGTCCCCGGTGGCAATCTGACCTTTGACCAGGTCCCGAGCGCCAACACGGCCTGGAACCTGGAAAGCGGGTCGGAGCTGACTGTCGGCTCCCCCGTGACCCTGAAATGGGACAATGGCGCAGGGTTGATCTTCCGCCGGACCATCGCAATTGACGAAAACTACATGTTTGACGTCACTCAAACCGTTGAAAACACGACCAATGCGCCTATTCGGGCCTACCCCTACAGCATGTTGGTGCGTCACGGCGAGCCGACTGACCTGAAGAATTTCTTCATCCTGCATGAGGGCATCATTCGTCAATCCGGCGAGGAGTTGACCGAGATCGACTATGACCATGTCCAGGATTTTGACATCGACACGGCCGAGCGCGGTCATGTCGAAAAAGAGGCCTCCGCCGGCAATGGCTGGATTGGCTTCACCGATCACTACTGGATGTCGGTCCTGATTCCAGACGCCAAACAGTCTTTCGAATCCGTCACGAAATATGTGCCGGGCAGCGATCGGTATCATACTGAAATGCGCCTGCCAGTGATGGAAATCGCGGCTGGCACAACCGGCAAAGCGCATACCCAGCTTTACGCAGGTGCAAAGGAATGGGACACCATCCGCACCTACCAGCGTGACGGCGGCGTCTACAAGTTTCTCGACAGCATCGACTGGGGCTGGTTCTTCTTCCTGACCAAGCCAATTTTCGCGGTGCTGCACTGGCTGAACACCATCATCGGCAACATGGGTTGGTCGATCATCGTCCTGACCCTGCTGATCAAGGCGCTGCTATTGCCGCTGGCCTACAAGTCCTACGTTTCCATGGCGAAGATGAAAGAGCTGCAGCCAGAGATGGAAAAGCTCAAGGAAAGCGCCGGCGACGACCGACAGAAGATGCAACAGGGCATGATGAAGCTCTACAAAGACAACAAGGTGAACCCAGCTGCTGGGTGTTTGCCGATCCTGATGCAGATCCCGATCTTCTTCTCGCTCTATAAGGTGATTTTCGTCACGCTTGAGCTGCGCCACGCGCCGTGGGTAGGCTGGATCAAGGATCTCAGCGCGCCTGACAGCTCTTCGCTGCTGAACCTCTGGGGCATTTTGCCCTTCGCCGGACCGGAGCCGGGGTCCATCATGGCCCTGATCTTCATCGGTATCCTGCCACTGATCCTCGGCGTGTCGATGTGGCTGCAGCAAAAACTGAACCCTGCGCCCACCGATCCGACGCAGGCGATGATCTTTGCATGGATGCCATGGGTCTTCATGTTCATGCTGGGCAGCTTTGCATCCGGTCTGGTGTTGTACTGGATCGCAAACAACGTCATCACTTTCGTGCAGCAATACGCGATCATGCGCAGCCAGGGGTATAAGCCGGATCTGTTTGGCAACATCAAATCCAGCTTCAAACGAAAGCCGAAAGTAGAAGAATGACCATCACCTTAGCCCACCTTTGGCGCCACCCGATCAAAAGCCACGGCCGCGAGGCTCTGGAGCGGGTTTCGCTAGAGGCGGGCAAGACGATGCCATGGGATCGCACATGGGCGATCGCGCATGAGGCTGCAAAAACGGACGGCTCTTCCTGGGCGCCCTGCGCCAACTTCTCGCGCGTGGCCAAAGCCCCGAAGCTGATGGCGATCGCATCTGAACTGGATGAGACCACCGAGATGCTCACCTTGTCCCACCCTGAGCAACCGACGGTCACGATCCACCCAGAACGCGACGCCGAACAGCTGTTAGATTGGGTGCGCCCGCTTATGCCGGAAAATAGGGCCGCATCAGCCCGCATCATTCGCGTGGCCGGGCGCGGGATGACCGACTCGGACTTCCCTTCAATTTCCATCGCTAATCTGGCCAGCAACGCGGCGGTCGCAGACAAGGTTGGAACCGAGCTGTCCCTAATCAGATGGCGTGCAAACCTCTGGCTTGACGGGCTCGAAGCGTGGGAAGAATTCGAATGGGTTGGAAATACCGTTCAGATTGGCGACGTGAAACTAGCAGTCGAGGAACGCATTGGGCGTTGCCTTGCCACCACCGCCAACCCGCAAAGCGGGGAACGGGATGCCGATACGCTCGGCGCGCTCAGGGAATGGGGCCATCAGGACTTCGGCATTTACGCCAAGGTTATTGAGGGCGGTGAAATCAAACTTGGCGACACGGTCCGGGTGCTGTAGGGCAAGGCCACCCAGCGGATCGGATCACACCATGGCCTTCACATTCACAATCGCGGACGAGCCGGACCCCGCAAACGCGGAGCTTGGTCGTAAGCTCTTTGCAGGCGAGACTGACTTTCTGAAAGGCGTCGTGGCCATGAGCGGCTTGCCGGAGGCTGACCGCAAAGAGGTGTGCTTTGCCGGGCGGTCAAATGTCGGGAAATCCAGCCTGATCAACGCATTGACTGGCCGCAAGGCACTTGCGCGAACGTCCAACACACCTGGCCGGACACAAGAGATCAACTTTTTCACGCTGCAGGACGAACACTACCTCGTCGATTTGCCCGGCTATGGCTTCGCCGAAGCCCCGCTGCCGGTTGTCGAAAAGTGGCAACGCCTGCTCAAATCCTACCTGTCCGGCCGCCAGACCCTGCGCCGCGCCTTCGTGCTGATTGACGCGCGCCATGGCGTCAAGAAGGTCGATCAGGACATTCTCACCCTGCTGGACAAGTCCGCCGTCACGTTTCAGGTGGTCCTGACCAAAGCCGACAAGATCAAAGACAAAGACCGCAATAGGCTGGTCCAGCAGGTCAGCGACGCCTTGGCCAAGCATCCGGCCGCCTTCCCCGAGATCGTGATGACATCATCCGAGAAGGGCGAAGGCATCGCCAATCTGCGCAGCATCATCGCCACGTTGGAGTAGAGCCTAAACGTGCTGAGCGCCGTTTACCTCGATCTCTGTGCCGGAAATGTAGCTCGATTCATCAGAGCAAAGGAAATGGATTGCGGCGGCGACTTCTTCAGGTTGGCCCAGCCGACGCATGGGCAATTCGTCAACGATTTTGTCAGTGCCTGGCGACAAGATCGCAGTCTCAACCTCCCCCGGCGCAATGGCGTTTACTCTGACGCCCAAAGGCCCGAAATCATGCGCCATTTCCCGTGTCAGTGCGGTAAGGGCCGCTTTTGACGTGGCATAGGCCGCGCCAGCGAAGGGATGCACCCGGCTTCCCGCAATGGATGTGACATTTACGACTGAGCCGCGCGCATTTGCCAGTTCCTCCCGCATCCCGCGCGCCAGAACGACCGAGGCAAAGAAATTCACATGAAACACATGGCCCCAGGTTCGCAGGTCCGTATCAAGGGTGTTCAATCGCGCGCCCTCTTCGCCCTTCGGCGAAATGCCCGCGTTATTCACCAAAGCATGTAGCTTCCCATTCAGCCTGCCGCGAATATCCTGGATGGCCTCAATCGTGTTTTTGGGGTCGGACAGGTCAACCTGCACATGGTTTTCGGCCCCCCCACCCCACGGGCATTCCTCTGGGAAAGCATGTCTCGAACAGGTGATGACGCGCCACCCCTCAGCGTTGAAACGCCGCACAGTCGCATGGCCGATGCCGCGACTTGCCCCGGTTAGCACAAGAATTCTCTGTTCATCGCTCATGCCGGCACCTCTTTCACGCAAACCCTAACGCGACGGCGCGGAATTACAATGCGGGGCCGCCGGGCTTGGCAGGGCTACGCGCAAAGGCTAACAGGGGGCTGCATATTGTTGGAAACACTGATGAAAAAGCAGACATCCATGAACCAAGACTGGATCGCCACAGCCCGCACCTTGTCCGAGGCACTGCCCTACCTGCAGCGCTATTCCGGGGCGACTGTTGTCATTAAGCTCGGCGGGCACGCCATGGGCAGCGACGCGGGCATGGCAAGCTTCGCGCGAGACGTCACCTTGATGCGCCAGGTGGGCATCAACCCGGTGGTGGTGCATGGCGGCGGGCCGATGATCAATGAGATGCTCGACAAGCTCGGCGTCAAAACCGAGTTCGTCGACGGCAAACGGGTCACGGATGCCGCGACCGTCGAAGTGGTTGAAATGGTGCTGTCTGGACAAGTGGGCAAACGCATCGTGCAAGCGATCAACGATCAGGGCGGCCGCGCGGCTGGATTATCGGGCAAGGACGCCAACATGATCGTCTGCGAGCCTAGCGATCCTCGGCTGGGTTTGGTGGGTGAGCCGACACAGGTTGATACCGGCCTTATAAAACAGATGTTTGCGGCTGGTGTCATTCCCGTCGTAGCCCCCCTCGGGACAGGCAAAAACGGCGAGACCTACAACATCAACGGAGACACCGCAGCCGGGGCAATCGCCGCTGCGCTGGACGCAGATCGCCTTCTTTTGCTGACTGACGTCTCGGGCGTAAAGGGGGCGGATGGTGAGGTTTTGACCGAGCTTTCGGCAAAAGACATCGACGCAATGACGGCTGACGGTACGATTGCAGGGGGGATGATCCCCAAAACCGAAACTGCGCTGTCAGCCCTCAAAGGCGGGACCAGAGCGGTGGTCATACTTGATGGGCGTGCGCCCAATGCATGCCTGCTTGAGCTGTTTACCGAACATGGCGCGGGCTCGATCATCCGGCTGTAGGTTCACGCAAACGTGGTGGTCCTGCGTCACCGCGCCTCTTGCCTGCCAGCAGGCGGGCTGTAGGTTTGGCGCATGGAAAACGAAACTCTCCTCCGATTTGGCGTCTTTCTGGGCCTATTTGCGCTTCTCGCGTTGGTTGAAGCGGTCATGCCGCGCAGGGAGCGGAGCCAAACCCGCCAAGCTCGGTGGGTGACGAATTGGGGCATCACGATCGCGAACACGGTTTTGCTGAATGTCATGGCCTTTGCGCTGCCCCTGCTCGCTGTCGGTGCGGCAATTGACGCAGGAAACCAGGGCTGGGGTCTGTTTAACAGCGTGTCACTTCCGCTGGCACTGGAGATCATCCTGGCCATTCTAATTCTCGATTTTTTCATTTGGCTACAGCATCTTATTACCCATAAGGTGCCGATCCTTTGGAGACTGCATCAGGTTCATCACGCCGATGTCGATATTGATGTGACCACGGCCATCCGGTTCCATCCGCTGGAAATCGCCTTGTCAATGCTGCTCAAGATCGGGCTGGTTTACCTGCTGGGGCCAGCCGCTGTGGCGGTGATCTTGTTCGAGGTGATCCTGAATGGCACCGCTATGTTCAACCACGCCAATATCAAACTGCCCCTGTGGCTGGACGCCATTGTGCGCCGGGTGATGGTGACGCCTGACATGCACCGCGTGCACCATTCAGTGCATCGCCATGAGCATGACAGCAATTATGGCTTCGCTCTGTCGATCTGGGACCGGATGTTCCGCACCTATATTCCGCAACCAGCTGAGGGGCATGACGACATGAAAATCGGGCTTCAATGGCAAGATGACCGACCATCCAAGTTGGGCTGGAGTCTTGCCCTGCCCTTCTTGAGAAGGTGACCTACGCAGAGATCGAGCGGTTGGCGGAGGTTAACAACCTCTTAATTTTGGGCGGCATTCACCCTGAAAACAAAGAACATTTGCCTGAGTGGTGCGAAACTCTTGTTCTTTTGGGACCAACTTCCGACTTTTGGGCCGATTTTTCGACCTCGCCAGAGTGGCTGGACCAACGCCCCGACCCGATGGACCGGTGGTCAGAGCGCGTTCTGAACGCCATGGCGCGAGACCTGAAAGGGGAGGCAATCTTCCCGTTTGGCGGCCCCCCGTTTAAGCCGTTCTTCAGCTGGGCGCTTGAAACGGGCCAAACTTGGCAGAGCCCGGTCAACTTGCTGGTTCATAGCACGCAAGGGTTAATGGTGTCCTACAGGGGCGCACTGGCATTGCGGGAGAGGCTCGATTTACCACCTGCCGGGGAAAGGCCGTGTGACACCTGCCCGCAGCCTTGCCTGACGGCCTGTATCCCGCGCGCATTGACAGCAGACAGGTACGATGTGCCGGGCTGCAAGGCCCATATCAGCAGCGAAAAAGGGCGCGAAAACAAACAGCTAGGTTGTTCCGTCAGGCGGGCTTGTCCGGTGTCGCAAAGCTATGCAAGGATGAGTGAGCAAAACGCCTATCATATGCGCATTTTTCTGGGAGAAGACCGCTGAAACTCATCCTTGTCCGCCACGCCAAATCCAGTTGGGATGACCTGACGCTTGATGACCATGACCGCCCGTTGAATGAACGCGGTGAAGCTGGCGCGGAACGGATGGGAGCTTGGCTTGCGGATCGCGGCCACGTCCCGAAAACGCTTCTGTGTTCCACGGCAAAACGCGCCGAAATGACGGCGAAAATCCTGATGGAGCAATTTGCCGACAAGCCAGTTACTGATTACATATCAGGGCTTTACCACGCGACGCCTGACACCATTTTGGCCAAGATCAGAAACGCCCCGGCAGGTGATTTGATGGTGGTGGGCCACAACCCCGGGATGGCCAGCTTTGCCGATTTGATCAGCGAAACAAGGCCCAAGCATGAGCGGTTTGCCAGCTTTCCGACGACCTCTACCTTGATCTCGGAGGTGCATCTGGACAGCTGGAAAGACCTGAAATTCGGGGATGCCAGGCTGATCAACTTCGTGGTTCCAAGGGACCTGAAAGTGCTGCTTTAGGGCGTACACACCCCGTACACAGCGCGTACACACCCTGTACCGACACCAGTCATCAAAGCAAAGGCCCCGTAGCGAGACGCCCGGGGCCTTTGCTTTGATGTAACGCGCGGTACCTAGTGGCCGAGGATCTGGCTGAGGAACAGCTTGGTCCGCTCGGATTTCGGGTTGTTGAAGAACTCTTCCGGCTCGTTCTGTTCGACAATCTGGCCCTGATCCATGAAGATCACGCGGTTGGCGACCTGACGGGCGAAGCCCATCTCGTGGGTCACGCAGAGCATGGTCATGCCTTCTTCGGCCAGCTCGATCATGGTGTCGAGCACCTCTTTGATCATCTCAGGGTCAAGCGCCGATGTCGGTTCGTCAAACAGCATGATGCGCGGGCGCATGCACAGCGAGCGCGCAATGGCCACACGCTGCTGCTGACCACCGGACAATTGGCCGGGGTACTTGTCGGCCTGTTCCGGGATTTTCACCTTCTCGAGGAAGTGCATCGCGGTTTCTTCGGCTTCCTTCTTGGGTGTCTTGCGCACCCAGATCGGGGCCAGCGTGCAGTTCTCGAGGATCGTGAGATGCGGGAAGAGGTTGAAGTGCTGGAAGCACATGCCAACCTCGGACCGGATCTTGTCGATGTTCTTTAGGTCCGACGTCAGTTCGGTCCCATCCACCATGATCTGGCCTTGTTGGTGTTCCTCCAGCCGGTTGATACAGCGGATCAGCGTCGACTTGCCGGACCCCGAGGGGCCGGCGATGACGATACGTTCGCCACGCTGCACGGTCAGGTCGATATCCTTGAGCACGTGGAACGTACCGTACCACTTGTTCATGTTGGTGATTTGGATCGCGACCTCATCCGAGACTTGCATCTTGGAGCGGTCGATTTCGCGGTCAGTTGCCAGGTCAGACATTATTCAGACCTCCTTTAGTGAGACGTTTTGAGCTTACGCTCAAGATACATGGAGTAGCGCGACATCGAGAAACACACGACGAAGAACAACAATGCGATGAAGCCGTAGATTTCCCAGACGATGCCGTTCCAGTCGGCGTCGGCGCGGATCGCGTTCGACAGACCAAGCGGGTCCAGCAGGCCAATGATCGACACCAGCACGGTGTCTTTGAACACCCCGATGAAAGTCGACACGATGCCCGGAATGGAAATCTTCAGCGCCTGCGGCATGATGATCAGCCGCTGCGCCTGCCAGTAATCGAGGCCGAGCGAGTCGGCGCCTTCATATTGGCCCTTCGGCAACGCAGCCAGACCACCCCGTATCACCTCGGCCATATAGGCGGCGGCAAACAGGGTCACCATGATCATCACCCGCAGGATGATGTCAAAGTTCGTGCCCGGCGGCAGGAAGATGTTGAGCAGCGTGGAGGCCACGAACAGCAAGGTGATCAGCGGCACACCGCGGATGAATTCAATGAACCCAACGCATAGCGCCTTGACGATCAACAGGTCCGACTGACGCCCAAGCGCCAGCACGATGCCAATCGGCAGCGAGCACATGATGGCCACAACCCCGATGGTGATCGACAGCATGAAGCCACCGAACTTGCGGGACTCAACCGGCTCTAAACCCAACGGGATGGCGCTGTGAATGGCGTCCGCGACCGGGCTGACCCCGTAGAGCCAAAACAGGACCGTCGCCAGCACACCAACGATCAGCGCCGCGAGGGATCCGATCTTGTCCGCGCCGTATTTGATGATCAGGTAGCCAAGGACCAGCCCTAACATCACCATGACAGGCAGCCAGACGGAACCGCCCCACAAGAGCCAAGGCATCATGAACGGGTAGACCGCAGTCATGTAGAACAGCTTGCGCGGCACCTTGTCGAACAGCACCGGCGCAATTGCCACGAAGAGTAGGCCAAGAGCCAGCACCGGACGCCAGCGCAGATCAGCCGCCCCATCAGAGCCATTGGGATAGAACCCGAAGAGCAGCTGCTGCCACCGATCCGAGATCACCCCCCAGCAAGCGCCACCATGGCCAGGGCCATTGATTTCGCGGCACTCGTTCAGCGACAGGGCGCCCCATGTAGGGGACAAGAGCCATGGCACCAGCCCCCACAGGATGTAGAGCACGAATGCCAGCGACACGAGCGTCAGGATGGTGTTGAAGGCCCCTGAGAACAGGTTGGCCTTGGCCCAGCCCACGACCCCAACGGCGGTCGAAGGCGGCGCCTTCTCTTCCAACATGGTTTCGCGGACGAAGGCGACGGAATTTGCGTTTGTGTCACTCATCTTAACGCTCCACCAATTGCATACGCGCGTTGTAGACGTTCATCACCGCCGAGATCAGCAGCGAGATCGTCAGGTAGATCAGCATGCCCAGCAGCACCGTTTCCAGCTCGCGGCCGGTTTGGTTCAGCGTGATGCCCATCAGCGTGCCCGTGATGTCCATGTACCCAACGGCAATCGCCAGCGACGAGTTCTTCGTCAGGTTGAGATAGTTGGAGATCAACGGCGGGATAATGACCCGCAGCGCCTGCGGCAGCACCACTAGGTTCATGATGCGGTTCGGGCGCAGACCCAAAGCGCCGGCGGCCTCCGACTGGCCCTTGGAAATGGCCAGAATACCGGCACGTACGATTTCCGCGATGAAGGCCGCCGTGTAAAGCGACAGCGCCAGCCACAACGCGATCAACGAGTTGCGCAGGTGCAACCCGCCCTGGAAGTTGAAGCCCTTCAGCTCCGGCACCGACCATGTCAGCCCGAAGATCACGAACAGCGCCAGCATCGGCACAAAGATGATACCCAGCTGCAAGTACCACGTCGTCGGGCGCACCCCGGTAGCGTTCTGCGTCGCCGTCGCCTTCTTGCGCACCAGCATCACCGCCCAAATAGAGACGGCGAGCACCACCAAAATGATCAGCCAGTTGATACCGGGAGAAATGCCGCCATTCAGCAACGGCGCGGGAACGTAGACGCCCCGGTTGGTGACAGCGAAGAGGTCAAGGAACATCGACGCGCTTGCATCCTCTCCCCTGAACGCGCGCGGCGCCGGCAGGCTTTCGGTGATGACCGCGAAGACTAGCAGGATCCACAGCAGCACTGGCACGTTGCGGAACATCTCCACATAAACGGCCATGATCCGCGACACGATCCAGTTGCTGGACAACCGCGCCACCCCGATCAAGACGCCAAGGACGGTGGCCAGAATGCAGCCCAGGACCGCAATGACCAATGTGTTGAGTATACCAACGAAGGCCGCCCTGAGGTGGGAGGACCGCGACGTGTATTCAATCAACCGCTGGTTGATGTCATAGCCCGCCGGTTGGTAGAGGAAACCAAAGCTCGGCTCTTTGCCGAGATCTGCGAGGTTCTGGGCGGTGTTGGCGATAAGCCAGCCGAACAGTATCAAGAATCCGATCAACGCTACGACCTGAATGGTCAGGGAGCGATAGCGGGTATCATAAAGGAGCATAGAAAGCCGGAACGACTCCCTGGGAGGGTCGGTGATTGTCGTCATCTAGGACGTTCCCCGTTGTTGGCTGGCCCAGTTAAGCAGATGCACGTCGTTGCGTGCGGGTGGTGCCAGTTATTGGTTGGTAGCAGATAGCATAGGTCAGATAGGAAAAGGGCGCGGTATGAACCGCGCCCTTGCCGTAGAAGTTTTTACCGGAACGGTGGCGAGTAGATCAGGCCGCCGTCGGTCCACTGTGCGTTCAGGCCGCGGGCCAGACCGATTGGAGTGGCTTCGCCGATGTTCTTTTCGAACAGTTCGCCGTAGTTGCCGCCAGCGGCAATCGCGTTTTTCGCCCAGTCAGCGGACAGACCCAGCATCTCGCCCAGGTTACCTTCGGTACCCAGCAGACGGTTGATTTCAGGGTTGTTGCCAGCAGCAGCCGACATGTCGCCGATGTTGGCGGAGGTCACACCCAGCTCTTCAGCTGTGATCAGCGCGTTCAGAGTCCAGCGCACGATGTCGCCCCACTCGTTGTCGCCGTGACGTACCAACGGGCCCAGAGGCTCTTTGGATACGATTTCCGGCAGCAGAACGTGAGCCGACGGATCTTCGAAAGTCGCACGTGTCGCGGCCAGGCCGGATGCGTCTGTCGTGTAGACGTCACATGCGCCAGCAAGGTACTGCTGCTGAGCTTCTGCGTTGGTTTCGATTGGAACCGGCTCGTACGAGATGTTGTTCGAACGGAAGTAGTCCGCCAGGTTCAGCTCGGTTGTTGTACCGGTCTGGATACAAACGGTCGCGCCGTCCAGTTCAGTTGCGGACGAAACGCCCAGCTCTTTTGGAACCATGAAGCCTTGGCCGTCATAGTAGTTCACGCCAACGAAGGTGAACTTCAGGTCCACGTCGCGCGAGAATGTCCACGTGGTGTTACGCGCCAGCATGTCGATCTCGCCGGAGGCCAGAGCGGTGAAGCGTGTCTTACCAGTTGTTGGAACGAACTCAACAGCTTGGGCGTCGCCCAGAACAGCTGCTGCAACCGCGCGGCATACGCCAACGTCGAAACCTTCCCAGTTACCGTTTGCGTCCGGAGCCGCAAAGCCAACCAGACCAGTGGTCACGCCGCAGTTCAGTTTACCGCGGGCTTTGACCTCGTCCATGGTCGCAGCAGACACGCCACCGGCAACGATGCCAGCAACTGTCAGTGCTCCAAGAAATACTGATTTTTTCATTTTTACCTCTTCCTGATGGTCCACCCAATTTGCGGGTGGTGGTAGTCCGGTCTTTTCGACCGAGAGCGATACGTGGAGAGTTTCTCCCCCCGATGAGGGCCGATAAGGCCAAAAGCGGGACGTAAGGTCAAGGATATTAAGCCGGTTGACGAAGGGGAAATCTGCGATTTTCGGGACAAAAACCCCGAGATTTGTCCAATTGTTCAACAAACTATCGCATGAAGGTCCGAATTGGCCCCATTTTAGGCGCTAACACGAAAGAAAGCTTCGGCATGCATGAAAGCGGAGCGCTTTATTTCGGCCTGTTCGGCGGCCTCTTCGTCCTCGCCCCATTGGTCAATCTGCCAATTTTCATCGATTCGGCTGGTCAGCCACAGCTCTTGCGGGGTGGCGAAGCGCTCGATCGCGGCGAATCCGATAATCAAAGAGCCCGACAGCGAGACCAGATCGTGGAACGCGGTCAACTGGAAGGCGTCCAGCGCGTGCACCCGTGCCGTCAGCCGGTCGAGGCTGGCCTTGGGTTGGGCCGCGTGCATCAGGCCCACATAAACCTGCAACGGCGCTTTGAGATGGGTGGCGGACCAGTCCACCAGCGGGTCCCATGCCTTGTTTTGGCGCTCCACCAGTTCCTGCGGATGCGCCGCGCGGTAGCATATCAGGTCGCTGTCTCCGTAAGCGGCCAACATGTCGGCAACCTCGGCATGTTGCACGGTGACCTTGTCGGTCGCGGCATTCGCGGACCGGGTGTAGGGCATGCTCAGCGGATTGATCTTGTCTTCCTGTGCGTCCCACTCCGCCGCGATCCGCGCCGCCATGTCACGCGTCGGCACGATCAGGGGCGACTTGGCGGGCGTGCGCACGGGCCGGCCGTCCAGCTCAACCGTGAAGCCGTCCCCGGCCTCGACGGCAGCGGCCGATGTCCAGAACCTCTTTGCGGCCCAATCGCTCATTGCCTTGCCCCCAACAGGTCGGAGATGGCGCCCCCCAGCGCCGCGAAATCGTCAATCATCACATCGGTGAACGGGGCCAGAGCCTCATCGGGATGATACCCCCATTTGACCCCGATGGTGCCGAAGCCCGCGTTGCGGCCCATTTCCATGTCAAAGGACGTGTCCCCCACGATCAGCGCATTTTTGGCCTTAACGCCTGTTTCAAACAGGCATTGTTCCAGCATGGACGGGTGCGGCTTGGACGGGTGGTCGTCTGCCACTTGGGTGGTGACAAAGAACCCTTCCAACGCGTGCACGCCCATCATGCGGACCAGCCCGCGGCGCGATTTGCCGGTTGCCACCCCGAGCAGCAGCTCGTCTTGAGCGTGAAGCTGCTCCAGCGCGGCACGGGCGCCTGCGAACATAGGTGCGTCTTGCCGGACCTCGGTGGTTTCGGAGCGGTTGAAGCTGTCCTTGTAGGCCTCGACCACCTGCCGGATGCCCGCGTCGTCCAGCGATGGGTCGAGCTTGCGCATCGCCTCGGGCAAGGACAGCCCGATAATGGACCGAACCGCAGCTTCGTCTGGCGGGGTATGGCCGCAGGCGTCAAACGCCGTTTTCATCGCGCCTTTGATATGCACGAGGCTGTCGATCAAGGTACCGTCGACATCGAATACGACCAGCTTCAGCTCTGCCATTCTTCTTCCGCATCAAATGGATCGGTTGGCACATCCCGCTCGGTCCAGCCGAAATAGTTCCATGTGTTTTGCATATGCGGCGGCAGCTTGGCCTCGACATGCAGCTCGGACCCGTTGGGGTGCTGGATTGTCAGGCTGCGGGCATGCAGGTGCATCTTTTTCGAAACCTCCTCGCCCAGCTCCGCGCCCCAGCCGTCGCCCATGTTTTCCTGACCGGAGCCACCGTATTTGCCGTCGCCCACGATGGGGTGCCCCATCTCGGCGATATGCGCGCGCAGCTGGTGAGTGCGGCCCGTCACCGGCACCATGGCCAGCCAAGACGCGCGTTGGCCAAGAAAGCACAGCGTAGCGTAATCCGTATGTGCACGTTTCGCTCCGTAGGTGGCGTCAACGTCCTTGGGATGCACGCAATGCATCTTCTCACCCTCACCCTTCGCACCATGGCCCGGCGCTTTGACCAGCCCGAACTTGATGGTGCCAATTTTGGGGTAAGGCACGCCCGCGACGAGCGCCCAGTAGATTTTGCGGGTTCCGTGGTGGCGGAAGGCCTTGGTCAGGTGGCTGGCGGCGGCCTGCGTGCGGGCCAGCACCAGCACGCCAGACGTGTCCTTATCCAGCCGGTGGACCAACCGGGGGGCCTCGCGTTTGTCATATTGCAGCGCGGGCGTCATGCCGTCGACATGGCGGGTGGTTTTTGAGCCCCCCTGCACCGCAAGCCCTGCGGGTTTGTTGATCACGATCACATCGTCATCCATGTGGATGACGCAGTCCTGGATCATCTTGGCGTCCGCCTTGGAGACAAAGGGTTGTTCGCGCTGCTGCGCGACCTCGTCTTCGGAGGGCAGCGGCGGGATGCGCACGGTTTGGCCGGGCCCGACGCGGGTGTTGGATTTGACGCGCCCCCCGTCGACGCGGATTTCGCCCTTGCGGCACATTTTTTCGACGCGGCCTTGGGAGACGTGCGGGAACTGGCGGCGGAACCAGCGGTCGAGGCGTTGTTCGGCCTCGTCGTCGCGGATTTCGATGGTTTGGACACTGCTCATGCGAAGGCCCCCCTTGCGATCATGATGCCCGCGACGAGGCCAGCGATAGACAGGATCACCGAGACGCCGACATAGGTGGCGGCAGCGGCGGTTTGGCCGCGTTCAAACAGCGTGTAGGCCTCCAGCGAGAAGGCGGAGAAGGTCGTGAATCCACCAAGGAGCCCGGTCATCACGAAAGGGCTGAGATGGGTGTTCGACGTTTTGGCGGCGAAGACCACGAAGAGGCCCATCAAGAAGCTGCCAATGATGTTCACGCTGATGATGGCCAACGGGAAACCGGGACCTGTCAGGCGCAACACGCCCACACCTACGAGAAACCGCAAAGCGGCCCCGATCGCGCCGCCGGCTGCGACTTGGAGGGTGGTCATGACCATAGCTGTTCCCATGTGGGTTTGCGGGCGTGGTGTCAAGATGAGGGCGGGGGTTTGGGGGCTCTGCCCCCGTCGCTGACGCTCCTCCCCCGAGGTATTTTTGAAACAATGATGGGATCAGCGTTTGGCGCGCAGCTTGGCGAAGTAGTCGACGCGTTTTTTGAGTTCCCGCTCGTAGCCGCGTTCGACGGGCAGGTAGTAGACGCCGCGTTTCATATCTTCGGGGAAATAGTTCTGCCCCGAAAACCCGTCTTCGGCGTCGTGGTCATAGGCGTAGCCGTCGCCGTAGCCTTGATCCTTCATCAGCGAGGTCGGCGCGTTCAGGATATGTTTGGGTGGCGGTTCCGAGCCGGTCTGTTTGGCGGCCTTCATCGCGCCCTTGTAGGCCACGTAAGCTGCGTTGGATTTGGGCGCGAGGGCCAAATAGATCACGGCCTGCGCCAAGGCCAGCTCGCCTTCCGGCGAGCCCAACCGTTCATAGGTTTCCCACGCATCCAGGCAAACGCGGTGCGCGCCCGTGTCAGCCAGCCCGATATCTTCGACCGCCATGCGCGTGATGCGGCGGGCGAGGTATCGCGGGTCCTCGCCACCCGTAAGCATGCGCGCGAACCAATAGAGGCTGGCATCCGGGTCAGACCCGCGTACTGATTTGTGCAAAGCGGAGATCAGGTTGTAATGTGCGTCGCCCGATTTGTCATATTGCGCCGCGCGGCGCATGAGGCGCTTGGACAAGGCGGCTGGGTCGAGCTTTTCGTCAGTCTTCCATGCGCTGACTTGTTCGATCAGATTGAGCAATGCGCGGCCGTCGCCGTCAGCCATTTCCAGCAGTGCAGCGCGGGCGTCGGGGGTCAAAGGAAGGGGTTTGTCCAGCTCCTTTTCGGCACGTTGCGCGAGTCGTTCGAGGTCAGCGAGGTCGAGGCGTTCAAGGACGAGGACTTGGGAGCGCGACAGAAGCGCTGCGTTCAGCTCAAAGGACGGGTTTTCCGTGGTCGCCCCCACCAACAGGATCGTGCCGTCCTCCATATGCGGCAGGAAGCCGTCCTGCTGCGCCTTGTTGAAGCGGTGAATCTCGTCCACAAACAACAGGGTCCCCTGCCCGTTTGCGGCGCGTATCTTGGCAGCTTCAAAGACCTTCTTGAGGTCCTGCACGCCGGAAAAGATCGCGCTGATCTGCACGAAATGCAGGTCGCTTTCCCCTGCAAGAAGCCGCGCGATGGTGGTCTTGCCAACCCCGGGCGGACCCCAGAAAATCAGCGATCCCAGGGAATTGTTGGCCAACATCACGCCCAAGGGGCTGTCGGGGCCAAGCACCTGTTCCTGACCAATGACCTCATCCAGCGATTTGGGGCGCAACCGGTCCGCCAAGGGCTGCATCTTGGCAGGCTCGGCCTTGGCCCCAGTGTCGAAGAGGTCCGCCATCAGAGGCGAAACCTGTAGCTGAAACGGCGGCCTTGGTTGACCCCGTCAATGCGCCAGCCGCGCGCGTCAGATGTGCCTATCTCTTCCACATCGGCGCTGGTTTTCATCGGTTCGCGGTTAATCGCCGTGATGACGTTGCCCGGACGCAAGCCAACCCGCGCCAGCGGGCCGGAGACGGCGGTGACAATCACGCCAGCCGCATCGCTCGGCAACCCGTATTCGGCGCTGATCTTGGGGTTGATGGTGGCGACCGACAGGCCCGCAAGTGTGCCGCTGTCAATGGTGCGCGGGTCGGAGGGCGGGGTGTCTGGCGCCTCGATCAAGGCGACCTGCGCCTCCTTTGTCTCACCGCCCGACAGGTAGGTGATGGCCGTGCTTTCACCCACGCCGCGCACCGACATGTGGTGCAGCATCTCGGCCGGCGCGTTCACCGGCTGGCCATCAACCGACAACACGATGTCACCCGCGGCAAGTCCGGCATCAGCGAAGGGGCTGAGCGGGTGGATGGCAGAAATCACAACGCCCTCCGGAATGGTCAGGCCGAAACCCTCCGCCAGCGATCCGTCGACGGCTTGCCCGTTGATGCCGGCCCATGGCCGTTTGAACGCGTCATTTCCGTTTTTGGCCTGCTTGACGAATTGCGCCACCAGATTGGACGGGATCGCGAAGCCCACCCCATTGGACCCGCCTGAGCGGGTCAGAATGCGGGTGTTCACGCCAATGAGCTGCCCCGCCACGTCGATCAGCGCGCCGCCGGAGTTACCGGGGTTGATCGCGGCATCGGTCTGCAGGAAGTAGCCGCGCGCGTTGCCGGTGGCGACGCCGGAACGGGCCAGGCCGGAGATGATGCCGGAGGATACGGTTTGCCCGATGCCGAACGGGTTGCCGATGGCCAGCGCCAGCTCCCCCACCTCGACGTCGTCGGAGTTGCGGAACGGCAGCCAAGGCAGCGCCTCGTCGCTGTCGATCTTGAGGATGGCGATGTCGCTTTGCTCATCTGCCAGCAGCACCCGTGCCTCGAACTCGCGCCGATCTTTCAGGACCACGCGGATGTCGGTGGCCATGCCGACCACGTGGTAGTTGGAGACCACAATGCCATCTTCTGACAGGATCACGCCGGAGCCCAGCGAGTTCTGCACGCGGGGCTGGGCCTGGCGCATGTCGCCGAAGAATTGTTCGAAAAATGGGTTGCCCATGAAAGGCGTCGCGCGTTGTTGTACGACGCGGTTGGCAAAGATGTTGACCACGGCGGGGGCGGCTTGTTTGACGAGGGGCGCGAAGCTGAGGCTGATCTCAGCCTGGCTTTGCGGGACTTGCTGGGCCGTCACGGGGGCGCTCAGCAGTGCGGCGGCGGCAAACAACGACAGGATCAAACGCATAGAGGCCCCCTTTGGATTGAGCATGCTTAACATATGCGGATCAGCGCGGCGGATTGCAATCGCGCCGTATCACCTCCCCGTCAAAGCAAAAGCCCCGCCGATCAGGGCGGGGCTTTTGTACTGGTTACCGTGAGTGGTCGGGCCACCTACATGGCCAACTCGCTATTATTCAGCGGCCTCTTCGGCTTCGACGCGGGCTTTGTCAGCCGCGCCTTTTGCGGACACATCGCGGTCCACGAATTCGATGATCGCCATGGGCGCCATGTCGCCGTAGCGGAAACCCGCTTTCAGCACGCGGACATAGCCGCCTTGGCGGTCTTTGTAGCGTGGGCCCAAAACGTCGAACAATTTGGCGACGTCTTTGTCCTGGCGCAGCTTGGACGCGGCCTGACGGCGGGCGTGCAGGTCGCCGCGTTTCGCCAGGGTGATCATTTTTTCGATGATCGGGCGAAGCTCTTTGGCTTTCGGCAGGGTTGTTTTGATTTGCTCATGCTCGATGAGCGAGCCGCACATGTTGATGAACAGCGCTTTGCGGTGTTCGTGGGTGCGGTTCAGGCGGCGGTAGCCTCTTGCGTGGCGCATTTTGTCGTTCCTTCTTTAGACTTTGTCTGGCCCGCGATGCGTGTCGCCGGCTCTCCTTGGGGCGGGATTGCCCATGTTTTCCCGGTCATTTGCGCCGGCATTTGGGTGGTAGGGCGGGGTTAACCCCGCCTTACCGGTAGAATTTAGAACTGGTCTTCGAATTTCTTGGCCAGGTCTTCGATGTTTTCTGGCGGCCAGTCGACGATGTCCATGCCGAGGTGCAGACCCATGCCCGAGAGCACTTCCTTGATCTCGTTCAAGGATTTGCGGCCGAAGTTCGGGGTGCGCAGCATCTCTGCTTCGGTCTTTTGGATCAGGTCGCCGATGTAGACGATGTTGTCGTTCTTCAGGCAGTTGGCGGACCGGACGGAAAGCTCCAGCTCGTCGACTTTCTTCAAGAGCAACGGGTTGAATTCCAGCTCGTCTTCGTCGTCCTGCGCGCGGGCCGATTCAGGCTCGTCGAAGTTCACGAAGATGCCCAGCTGGTCCTGCAGAATGCGCGCGGCGAAGGCCACGGCATCGTCAGGCGAGATCGACCCGTCTGTTTCGATTTTCATCGTCAGTTTGTCATAGTCCAGAACCTGGCCCTCGCGGGTTGGTTGGACGTCATAGCTGACTTTCTTAACAGGCGAGAAAATCGCGTCGATCGGCATCAGGCCGATGGGGGCGTCTTCCGGCTTGTTCTTCTCAGCAGAGACGTAGCCTTTGCCGGTGTTCACAGTCAGCTCCATGAACAAGTCAGCGCCGTCGTCGAGGTGACAGATAACGTGGTCGCGGTTCAGGATCTCGATGCCAGCGCTGTCAGAGATGTCACCAGCGGTGACAACTGCCGGGCCTTTGGCGGAAATGCTCAGGCGCTTTGGGCCTTCGACTTCCATGCGGATGGCCACGCCTTTGAGGTTCAAAACGACGTCGGTCACGTCTTCGCGCACGCCCGAGATCGAGGAGAACTCGTGCAATACGTTGTCGATCTGGACGGATGTGATCGCCGCACCTTGCAAGCTCGACATCAGAACGCGGCGCAGCGCGTTGCCCATGGTCAGACCAAAGCCACGCTCCAACGGCTCGGCAACCACAGTTGCTTTGCGTGCTGGGTCGTTGCCAGGCTTAATCTCAAGCTGGTTGGGTTTGATTAGCTCTTGCCAATTCTTATGGATCATGTGTCGCCTCCATGCTCGTCCCGTGTCATGTCCAAAACGCGGAACACTCGAGGTTGAAATGTCAAAGCCAGGGGGCAGCCAAGCCGGTCCCCTGACCCGATAGTCTTATGTCTTAGACGCGGCGTCGCTTTGGTGGGCGGCAGCCGTTATGGGCCATTGGCGTCACGTCGCGGATGGACGAGATCTGGAAGCCAACAGCGGCCAGCGCGCGCAACGCGCTTTCACGACCGGAACCGGGGCCCTGCACTTCGACTTCCAGCGTCTTGACGCCGTGCTCTTGTGCTTTCTTGCCCGCGTCTTCGGCGGCCATCTGAGCCGCGTAAGGTGTCGACTTGCGCGACCCCTTGAAGCCCATGGTGCCGGCAGAGGACCACGAAATTGCGTTGCCCTGAACGTCGGAGATCAGGATTTTGGTGTTGTTGAAAGAGGAGTTCACGTGAGCAACGCCAGCGGCGATATTCTTACGGACCTTCTTCTTGGTGCGAACTTTTTCACGAGCCATTGGTCAAACCCTCCCTTACTTCTTCTTACCGGCAATGGCCTTTGCGGGGCCTTTGCGGGTACGTGCGTTGGTGTGCGTGCGCTGACCGCGCACAGGAAGGTTGCGACGGTGGCGCAGGCCGCGGTAGCAGCCAAGGTCCATCAGACGCTTGATGTTCATAGTGGTGTCACGGCGCAGGTCGCCTTCGACGGTGTAGTTCTCGTCGATATGCTCACGCACCTTCAGAACTTCCGCGTCGGACAGTTCGTTCATGCGGCGGGACAGGTCGATGCCGACAGCTTCGCAAATCGCGTTCGCGGAGGTGTTGCCGATACCGGTGATGTAGGTCAAAGCGATGACGACGCGCTTTCCGTCGGGCAGGTTAACGCCAGCAATACGTGCCAAATGGGCATTCCTTCTTTGGTCGCGGGTCCGTAGTTCCAGACCCTTTTTTCACAACGTAAGCCCGACGGTCTTTCGACCAACGGGCTTGATTTAGGTACTCAATGCGCGGGGCCGTCTAGCTAGGTCGGCAGATGCGCGATTCCCTTGCGGGATGGGGCGGTTTAGGACCAATTAACTTTGGCGTCAAGTGGTCCTGATCCTGTTGAATTCTTAGCTGTCCAGAACGCCCGCAATGCTGGCCGCAACCTCGTCAATTGTGCCAAGGCCAGGAACCCATTGCAGCTGCTTCATGCAGTGGTAGTAGCCGATCAGCGGGGAGGTCTTTTTGTAGTACTCCATCAGGCGGACCTTCAGGCTTTCCTCGTTGTCGTCGGCGCGGGCCACTTTGCCCGCGGCGCGGGCTTCCTCAGCCCGGCCCAAGATGCGTTGAACAAGCACCTCGTCATTCACTTCCATCGCAATGACCGCATCCAGTGTCGTGTTATACGCTTTCAGCAAAGCGCCCAACGCATCCGCCTGGGCCAGCGTCCGGGGGAAGCCGTCAAAGATGAAGCCCCCGCCATGGTCGCCCTGCAGCTTTTCCTCGATCAACCCGATGACGATCTCATCCGTCACCAGCTCGCCCGCGTCCATGACGGCCGCGACCTTCTTGCCCATTTCGGTGCCGGATGTTTTGGCGGCACGCAGCATGTCCCCGGTGGAGAGCTGGATCATGCCCCGCTCATCTACAAGTTTCTGCGCTTGGGTGCCTTTGCCGGCACCGGGTGGTCCAAGAAGGATGAGGTTCATTTACGCGACGGGCTCCGTTTTCCGCGCTTCTTGCCGCCTTTGCCGCGAAGCTGCGATTTCTCGATCAGCCCCTCATACTGGTGTGCCAGCATGTGCGACTGCACTTGTTGTATCGTATCCATGGTCACGGACACAACGATCAGTACCGACGTGCCGCCGAAGTAAAACGGGATGGCCAACTGCGCGCGCAGAATTTCGGGCAGAAGGCAGACCAAGGCAAGGTAGCCAGAGCCCAGCACCAGCACGCGGTTCACCACGTATTCCAGATATTCGGCGGTGCGCGCACCGGGGCGGATACCGGGGATAAACCCGTTCTGGTTCTTCAGGTTGTCTGCCACTTCCTCGGGCTTGAAGGCCACGTTGAAGGTGTAGAAATACGCGAAGAACACGATCATCAGCGTGAAGAACGCCAGATAGAGCGGCTGACCGGGGCCGAAATAGGCAAGGATCGTGGCCATAACCGGGCTGGTCGCCCCGCCGGAGAATGTGCTCATGGTGGTGGGCAGCAGCAGCAGCGAGGACGCGAAGATCGCGGGGATCACGCCCGACGGGTTGACCTTGACCGGCAGGTGGGACGATCCGCCGTCATAGACTTTCATACCAACCTGGCGGCGCGGGTATTGGATGTGGATCTTGCGCAGCGCGCGCTCCATGAACACCACGAAGGTGATGGTCGCCACGACCACCAGCAACACGCCGATGATGACGGCGGGGCTGATGGTGCCGGACCGGCCTTGCGCGAAGAACTGCGCCAGGGCGGCGGGAACCTCGGCGATGATGCCCACGAAGATGATCAGCGAGATGCCGTTGCCAATGCCGCGCGCAGTGATCTGCTCACCCAGCCACATCAGGAACATGGTGCCGCCGACCAGCGTGATCACGCAGGAAATGCGGAAGAACCAGCCGGGATCGGTGACAAGCCCGCCCGATTCAAGGCCAACGGCCAGCCCGTAGGCCTGCAGCGTCGCCAGGAACACCGTGCCGTAGCGGGTGTATTGGTTGATCTTCTTGCGGCCCTGCTCGCCCTCTTTCTTCAGCTGTTCCAGCTGCGGGACCATCGCCGTCATAAGCTGCACGATGATCGAGGCGGAGATGTAGGGCATGATGCCCAGCGCAAACAGCCCCATGCGGCCAATCGCGCCGCCGGTGAACATGTTCAGAATGCCGCCAACCCCGGTCGAGATCTGCTCAACGAAGTTGCGCAGCGCGTCGGCGTCGATGCCGGGGACCGGGATATAGGTGCCAAGCCGGTAGACGATCAGCAAGCCGATGGTGAAAAGGATGCGTTGCCTCAGCTCGGTCGCCTTGCCAAAGGCGGACCAGCTCATGTTTTGGGCCATTTGCTCGGCGGCTGATGCCATGTGTCGGATTCCCTGTTATCAGCACAGCGCCGCGCACGGGTTTCCTACTAAGGTTACCGGACGCGGCGCTGGAAAACTTGATCTTATGTAGGAGGCCTCATGGCCCCCCACAAGGTATTATTCGGCAGCTGCCGCGACTGTGAGCGATCCGCCGGCCTTTTCGACCGCTTCAATCGCTGACTTGGACGCGCCGGTGACGTTGATCTTCACCTTCGATGTGATCTCACCTTTGGCCAGCACGCGGACACCGTCCAGCTTGCGGCGGACAACGCCGGTTTCAACCAGCAGGTCCTCGGTGATCTCTTTCTTTGCGTCCAGGGTCTTGGCGTCGATGAACTTCTGGATCAACCCAAGGTTGATGACAGCAAAATTCTTCTTGTTGCGGCTGTTGAAGCCACGTTTTGGCAGACGCATGTACAACGGCATTTGGCCGCCTTCGTAACCGTTCAGGGCAACACCCGAGCGGGATTTTTGGCCTTTGATACCACGGCCACCCATTTTACCGGTGCCGGAACCAGGGCCACGGCCAACGCGTTTCTTGCGTTTCGTGGCGCCGGGGTTGTCGCGCAATTCATTCAGTTTCATGTCGCTTCTCCTATTGCCGGAAGGGTCCTCGAAGCGAAATGGACCAAACACGGCGTTTCTTGTTGATTCTGCGGACGGCGGGCGTCCACCGGAGGCGTATAGAAGCTGGCAGCCTTTGGTGCAAGGCCTTGAATTGATGAGAGGCCGCATGCAACGGTTTCACCATGCTAACCCGCATTTTCATGGCCCTCGGGCTGGCCGCCTTGCCCTTCACGCCCGCCACGGCAACCTCGTCTTGTGCGGCGGATGCGATGCTGGTCTTTGACGGCTCAGTTTCGATGGCCGAGATCAGCTTTGACATCCAGGACGCCACCCGCATCGTGGACGCGCGGGTGGCAATACGCCGCGCCATGCCGGATGTGGAAAAGTTCCGCCGCATCGGGCTGATCACCTACGGGCCGGGCGATTCCGCGTGCTCCGGCATCAACCTGCGCTTTCCGCCCATCTCAAACGCCGCCGACCGCGTGATAGCGGAGGTCGACGCGATGGTCCCCGAGGGCCTGACACCCCTAGCCGCATCAGTGGAACGCGCGGCGGAGGTGTTGGACTATCGCATCAACCCCGCAATCGTGGTGCTGGTCACCGACGGCAACGAGACCTGCGGCGGCACGCCTTGCGCCTTGGCCACGTCGATGATGGATCAAGCGGCGGACCTGACGGTGCATGTGATCGGGTTCAAAGTGGTCCGCGACTTCTTCAGCTGGGACAACCCGGAGCAGAAGGACTATTTCGAGGGCGACACGGTGGCGAAATGTCTGTCTGACCGGACCGGAGGCAAATTTGTGTCTACGGAGACAGTGGATGAATTGACCGAGGCGTTAAGGGAGACGTTGGGATGTGCGTTGATTGGGTGAGTGATGGGTGAGCCCCATTTGCGCTTGGGTCTGACCGAAAGTTGCGTCCTGGAGAAGTTGTTTTTCAACTACTCAGATCACCGATACCGCATTTCACTTGGCTCTTGGTAAAAACGTGGCTTGGCCAATCCGTTCTTTGCCAACGAAATGAAGTCGGGCTGAGAACATGAAGTTGCCAGACGAAAAGGCTGCCTTCTTCAGTGCGTCGCGTTTCACCTTGGATCTTTGATGTGAAATTTCTCGGACCTGACTTGATTATTTCGTAGATGGCAGGGCCATGAGTGTGCTTCCAGCTTATTTTCATCGTCATCAGATCATCAGAAAAGGTGATTGTTTGGGGGTTTTTGGCGCAGGTGTTTTGTCCCTCTGGCCAAGCCCAAGTGCCATTTTCCAAGATAACGGCCATTTCTGCCAAGCTAGTTGCATAGGCTGGCAAAGGCGTTACCGAAACCAACAAAGCAGAAATGATAGATTTGAACATAGTCTCTGGGTAACGCGCTGACCGGCCCGGGACAAGCCGAAGGCGCCGGGCCAGCGCTAGGCCGTCCCTACGGACTGGCGCTCTGACAGCTTTGTGCTCCGATCATGTGGAAGATGTGCTTGGCCACCATAAAGTGCATCGAAAGAGCGTTGCGGCGCCAGCCCACGGCCTATCGCTGGCCCCACATCACGCCATACACCACAACGCCAATTGCAACCGCCAAACACAAAAGCGCCGCCACAAAAGATTGATGCCAGCCAGCGTTTCTTTGAAATGCGCCTTGCACAAAAGGAACAAGTGTTCGCGCCGACGCCTGAGCGTCAAATGTGAACAGTATGAACGCCGCAAAACCAGTCACATGTGGCGAAACCAAGAGCCAAAATGCAGCGCCAGTCCCGTAACTATTCAGTATGTCCGTAACCGAAACCGGAAACCAAGCCATGGAGACAATTGTGAAGAGAACCAAAACTGCCGCAAAACCAATCGTGAATTTCTGGGGCAAGAGTTGACTCCAATTTTATACAGTGTCCCGCGATGTATCCGAAGTTAACAAAAAACGCCCCGCATTACAGCGAGGCGTTTCAATTCGTTACATCGAGGTCCCCGCATTCGCGGGGATGACAGGAGAGCTAATTCAGCCCTTCTCCTCAATGATCTCAACCATATGCGAGATCGAGTTCACCATGCCGCGCACAGAAGGTGTGTCTTCCAGCTCACGCACACGGTGCATTTTGTTCAGGCCGAGGCCGATCAGCGTTTGGCGCTGCTTGGCGGGACGGCGGATGGGGGAGCCGGTCTGTTTGACCACAATCGTTTTCGCCATGATTTAGGCCTCCGCTTTTTCTGCTGCGTCATCAGCGGCAGGGGCTTCGTCGCCCGTGCGCAGGATGTCGGCAACTTTCTTGCCACGACGTTGGGCAACCATGCGCGGCGAGGACTCGTTCGTCAGGCCGTTCAGCGTTGCACGTATCATGTTGTATGGGTTGGACGAGCCGACCGACTTGGCGACGACGTCTTGAACGCCCAGCATCTCGAACACGGCGCGCATTGGACCACCGGCGATGATGCCGGTACCTTGTGGCGCTGTGCGCATGACGACTTTACCAGCGCCGTGGCGGCCCTTGGTGTCGTGGTGCAGGGTGCGGCCTTCGCGCAGCGGCACGCGGACCATCTGGCGTTTGGCTTGCTCGGTGGCTTTGCGGATGGCCTCAGGGACCTCTTTCGCTTTACCTTTGCCGAAGCCCACGCGACCCTTTTGGTCGCCTACGACGACGAGGGCTGCGAAGCCGAAGCGTTTACCGCCTTTTACGGTTTTGGAAACGCGGTTGATTGCAACCAAGCGATCCTGAAATTCTGGAGTTTCGTCGCGATCGCGGCGGCCCCGTCCTGGTTCTCTTGCCATGTTGGCAGTCCTTTATGTCGTGGGCGGCCCCGGTTGATGTGGGCTGGCCCGTTTGGGTCAATCGCGGTGTGCTCTGTGAGGGGCGAAAATTTTTCGACGAAAAATTTTCCCCCGCTCCGATGCAATCGGAGCACCCGGATCATCGGAAGGGCGCCAAAGCGCCCTTCGCACATTCAGATTTTCAGACCGCCTTCGCGTGCTGCTTCGGCCAAGGCTTTGACCTTGCCGTGGAACAGGAAGCCGCCACGGTCGAAATAGGCTTCGGTCACGCCGGCCTTCTTCGCACGTTTCGCGATTTCCGCGCCCACTTTGGTCGCAGCTTCGATGTTGTTTTTGCCAACCAGACCCAGACCTTTTTCAAGGGTGGATGCGGAGGCCAAAGTGGTGCCGTTCACATCGTCGATCAGCTGAACGCTGATGTTCTTGGACGAACGATGGACCGAAAGACGCATACGGCCAGCATTGACCTTGCGCAGTTTGTTCCGAACGCGCAGGCGGCGTTTGATGAACAGATCACGTTTGCTGTTAGCCATTACTTCTTCTTCCCTTCTTTGCGGAAGATGTACTCATCCTTGTACTTGATGCCTTTGCCCTTGTAGGGCTCCGGCTTGCGCCAAGCACGGATTTCGGCGGCAACCTGGCCAACCTGCTGCTCGTCATTGCCCTCGATGGTGATCTCGGTGGGCTTTGGGGCCGCAACGGTCACACCTTCGGGCACTTCGTAGACCACGTCGTGGCTCAGGCCGAGGTTCAGCTTCAGGTTTTTGCCTTCCATGGCGGCACGGTAGCCAACACCGTTGATCTCAAGCTCTTTCTTGAAACCGTCGGTGACGCCGACAACTAGGTTTGCCACGCGTGTGCGCGACATGCCCCATTGCTGGCGGGCCCGCTTGGATTTGCCGCGCGGCTCTACTTTCACGACGTTGCCGTCCACGGTGATGGTGACATCATCCGTGGCGGTGAACTCGCGCTGCCCCTTGGGGCCTTTGACCGACACCGTCTGGCCGGAGACCGAGGCCTCCACGCCGGAGGGCAGGTCGACTGGTTTTTTACCAATACGAGACATGAATGCCCCTCCTTAGAATACGGTGCAAAGCACTTCGCCGCCAACATTCTGGCTGCGCGCGTTTGCATCGGACATGACGCCTTTTGGCGTCGAGACAATCGACACACCCAGGCCCTGACGGACGGTTGGGATGTCTTTGGAGCCCATGTAGACCCGGCGACCGGGCTTGGAGATCCGCTTAAGCTCACGAATGACGGGGGTGCCTTCGTAATATTTCAGCTCGATGGACAAGGCCGGGTGGCCGTCCTTGCCGGTGGTTGCCTCGTAGCCACGGATGTAGCCCTCGTCAGCCAAGACATCGAGAACCCAGGCGCGCAGCTTGGAGGCTGGCGTTTCAACGGTGGCCTTGCCACGCAGTTGCGAGTTCCGGATACGGGTGAGCATATCTGCGATAGGATCGTTCATTGATATACCTCCTTACCAGCTCGACTTGACCATACCGGGGATCTGCCCGGCGGAGCCAAGGTCGCGCAGCGCGATCCGGGAAATCTTCAGCTTACGGTAGTAAGCGTGCGGACGGCCGGTCAGCTGGCAACGGTTGTGAAGACGGACAGCGGAAGAGTTGCGGGGCAGCTCAGCCAGTTTCAGACGCGCCTTGAAGCGCTCTTCCATTGGTTTTTCGCGGTCGTTGGCAATTGCCAGAAGGGCGGCACGCTTGGCGGCGTATTTCTTCACCAGGCGCTCCCGCTTCTTCTCGCGTTCGATCATGCTTTTCTTAGCCATGTTCTATCTCTCCTGTCGCTTAAGCGGTGAACGGCATGTTGAAGGCTTTCAACAGGCTGCGCGCTTCGGCGTCGGTGGGTGCGGTGGTGCAGATGACGATGTCCAGGCCCCAGGCCTCGTCGATCTTGTCGAAGTCGATCTCGGGGAACACGATATGCTCTTTCAGGCCCATGGCGTAGTTGCCACGGCCGTCGAAGCTTTTGTCGGAAATGCCCCGGAAGTCGCGGATGCGGGGCATCGCGATGGTGATCAGACGGTCCAAGAATTCGTACATCTTGTCGCCGCGCAACGTAACCTTAGCGCCAAGTGGCATCTCTTCGCGGACGCGGAAGCCAGCGATGGATTTCTTGGCGCGGGTCACCATGGCCTTCTGGCCGGAGATTGCGGTCAGGTCGTCAGCGGCACCTTGTGGCTTTTTGCTGTCTTTGACAGCGGCCTTGCCGGCACCGATGTTGAGCACGATCTTGTCCAGACGCGGGATCTGCATGTCGTTTTTGTAGGAGAATTCCTCCTTCATCGCGGCACGGATCGTGTCTTTGTAGACCGCCTTCAGGCGGGGGGTGTAGTTTGCTTCGTCCAGCATCAGATCACGTCCCCTGTTGTTTTGGCGTAGCGGACCTTCTTGTCGCCGTCCATTTTGAAGCCAACGCGGGTTGGTTTGCCTTTGGCGTCGATCAGAGCGAGGTTCGACAGCTGAATAGGCATGGCCTTCGGCTGGCGACCACCTTGGTCGTTTTGCGATTGCTTGACGTGGCGGATGGCGATGTTGATGCCGTCCACAATGGCTTTGCCGGTCGACGGGCTGACGGACAGGATGTTGCCCTTCTTGCCTTTGTCCTTGCCGGTCAAAACGATGACTTCGTCACCTTTTTTCAACTTAGCGGCCATGATTACAGCACCTCCGGAGCGAGCGAGATGATTTTCATGAAGTTCTTGGCGCGCAGCTCGCGAACCACTGGCCCGAAGATACGGGTGCCAATCGGCTCGCCCGAGTTATTCAGGATAACGGCGGCGTTGCGGTCAAAACGGATTGCGGTGCCGTCTTCGCGACGGACCTCTTTGGACGTGCGAACAACGACGGCCTTGCGGACGTCGCCTTTCTTAACACGGCCACGTGGGATGGCTTCCTTGACGGAGACGACAATAATGTCGCCAACGCTAGCGTATTTACGCTTGGAGCCACCCAGAACCTTAATGCACTGAACACGGCGTGCGCCGCTGTTGTCAGCCACATCAAGATTGGTCTGCATCTGGATCATGTGATGTCTCCCGACCTTTGGGGACCTTGGTGTTCAAGGCCCCAGGGTTTCGATGAAACCGGGTTATGCTTTTGCGAGCACTTCCCAGCGTTTGGTTTTCGACTTTGGTGCACATTCTTGGATGCGAACCTGGTCGCCAACGTTGAATGTGTTCTTCTCATCATGCGCCCGGTATTTCTTGGACGAACGGATGGTTTTCTTCAGAACCGGGTGTGTGAAGCGGCGCTCAACGGAAACGGTGACCGTTTGCTCGTTTTGGTTGCTGGTCACGACGCCGGACAGGATACGCTTAGGCATGGGTTAAGCCTCCGATTTGGCGGCGTCGGCCGCTTTTTGGTTCAGAATGGTTTTCACACGGGCCGCGTCACGTTTGACGGACCGCATACGTGCGGTGTTCTCAAGTTGGCCGGTGGCCTGCTGGAAGCGCAGGTTGAAAGCCTCTTTTTTCAGGTTGGCCAGCTCTTCATTGAGCTGATCTGCGGTTTTTTCACGCAGTTCGCTGGCGTTCATAGCCATGTTCCTTTTTCAAACACTGGAGGGCCGCTATCCCGAATGGACGACGTCACCCTGATTCCAGTGGAGTGGGTGTAGAAGTGGTGCGTTTAGGCCCGTCGCGACCATAAAGCAAGGGGTTTTTCCTTGCTTTATGGTCGCGACGCGTGCGCGGCAGTTGCTTTTGTGAAAACAAAAGCGACGAGAGCGGCACTCAGTAGCTGTCTTGGGTGTATTATTGGGTCAGGCCCCTCCTGGAATTTAAATCTCCTCGACAGATATACCGTCCACCGCTTTACCCGCGTCCACCGCGCCAGACTGCCTTCCTTTTCAGGTGAAACTCCCTGCGCGGGCTGATAACGTTGCCCCATGTTCAAACGCCTGCCCCTCATTTTGCTGACCACCACCGCCGTTGCCGCTGCAACGATTGCGGGGCTGTCCTGGGCACGATCAAGTGACACAGAGCCCTTGAGCGTCCGGTTCGCCACGCCCGACACCTGGCCGGTCTTCATCGAGCTTGACGTCAACGGGGCGCAAATCACACGTCAGCCGATCCTCGGTGGCATATTTGACGGCAAGGTCATGGGCGTCGGCGCGATCGTGGTGCGGGTGCCGGATGCCGATGACGCGTCGGTCGCCCTCGATATCATCTGGTCAGACTACCAAACCGGAGAGGTCTATCGCGCGGCCCCGCGTATCATGAAAGACGACGTGGCCCAGCTTTACGAAGGCGGCGGCATGGAAATGACAATCGCCGTGGGGCCGCTGGGCCGCTTATCGGTCTGGGTCACCTCGGCGGGGTTTCGCGAATTTGCGCCGGGAAGCGCCGCGCGACGCGAACGCTTGGCAGCGCAGCCTGATCTGGTCGATCTGCAGCCGGTGTTGCGGATCTGCGGGGACCGGTTTGAAAGCCGCGAGGCGGAGTTTGCCGACTTTCTCGCAGCCCCACCGTCAACCCGCCACAAAAGGCTGATTGATCCGGGCATCGCCGCACAGGCGCAGGCCGACCTTGGTCCCTGCGACCCGAACCGGCAGGACGGTCTGTAATGTCGGTGGTGGATCAATACAGCTTTGACGACCCCGAGGCCGCCACCAATGTCGCCTCCTGCCCGGATGTGCGGCTGCGCATCGGCGTGTTCTTTGATGGCACCTGGAACAACATGAACAATGCCGAGGTCGGCATGGCGGCGCGGGCCGTCGGCCTGCCCTCGGCGGGCGGCAGCTACAACACCTCCGTCACGCACCCCGCGCATCTGTCGCGGGTGTATTACGAATATGCCGGGTCGGATCTCAGGGATGTCGACGGCAAGCCGCTCAAAACGGCCTCGGTCTATGTCCGGGGGGTCGCGACGTCCGACAACAATCCAGATAGCGCCATCAGCGGGGCAACCGCCTTTTGGGCGGAAACCGTGGAGGAAAGGCTTGTCGATGCGACGCTCAGTGTCCTTGACACCATCGACCGGCTGTCACCAACCTGCCCGCCGGAGGAGGTCGTGCTGGACCTGTTCGGCTTCTCGCGCGGGGCCGCGACGGCGCGGGTCTTCGCCAACCGGGTCAAGGAAGGCGTCATCACCAACGCCCCCAACATCAAAATCAGCTTCATGGGGCTGTTCGACACCGTCGCGGCCTTCGGCATTGCGTGGCAGGAATGGGACGACAATTTCTACAGCCTGGCCACCCATATAGGCCCGCAAACGGCCGACAAGGTCGTCCACCTGGTCGCCGCCCACGAGATCCGCGAGAATTTTTCGCTCAGCTCCATTGATCCTACGGGCGGCGGGGACCGCGAGCAGATCCTGTTGCCCGGCGTGCATGGGACCATCGGGGGCTCGCCCTTGGATCAGCCGGAAACGATCAGCGTTGCGCAGCACGAAATCTCGCTGATGCAGGCGCAGGGCATCTTGTCGGGCGACATCGACACGCGCTCCCTGTTCACCCAGCGGCGGTACGAGACCGATTTGATCGACGGGGACCGCCGCAACCCGGGCACCTACCAGGTGGATCAGGTGGACAGGGTCATCTGGCCGGGGCTCCGCATCCTGTCGCTGGAGGTCATGCATGCCAAAGCCGTCGACGCCGACGTGCCGTTTGTCGGCCTCGACCCGGCCATGGCGCTCCCCGACATCTTTGAGCCGCTAAAGGCGGCGGCCTTGGCGGGTCAGGATGTCACGCCCGAGATGATGGGCCGCGCCACGTCCTACATCATCCCGTCGTCGCGTTACTGGAACATTGCCAACCATCCCGACGCGGGACTGGCCCGGACCATCATACCCAACCGCCCCGGGCTGGCGTCGGGCTGACCTCCCCCTTTCGCAATCAAACTGGCCAAGGCTGCAATGACACACATCTCTTCCCTCTTCGTCACCCGTCTGTATCGCGCCGCGCTGTCCGCGCATGGCAAACCCATCGACGCCGAGGAGTTGGAAAACTCCTGCCTCGCGATTGCCGAGGATGATGAGGCCGGCCAGGATTGGTGCGAACGCGAAGGCTTTCCGGGCTACACCTCCTACGCCTCCCTGACCGACCTGCCGTGGCGGTTTCCGATCTTCAAGGACCTTGTGAAGGTGCTCGACAAGCACGTCGCCGCCTTCGCCAAGGACGCGCAGTTTGATCTCGACGGGCGCAAGCTGAAGCTGGAAGACATCTGGATCAACATCCTCCCCGAGGGCGGCATCCACACCTCCCACATCCACCCGCATTCGGTGGTGTCGGGCACCACCTATGTGGCGATGCCGTCTGATGCGTCGGCCATCAAGTTCGAGGATCCGCGCAGCCAAATGATGATGGCTGCCCCTGCCCGCCTGCAAGACGCGCGCGAGGAGATGCGGCAGTTCATCTATGTCGCGCCAGAGGTCGGCGACGTGCTGCTGTGGGAAAGCTGGCTAAGGCACGAGGTGTCGATGAATATGTCAGAGCATGATCGCGTGTCGGTAAGTTTCAATTACAATTGGTCATGACATGACCCGTTGAGCGCGGGGCAGTTGCCTAGCCCCCTCGACAACGTGATTTCTGTGTTACCGGCCTTTCTGTCACCTTCCCCTGCATGGAAACCGCACGCCACATCTCCGCAGTCATTCTGGCCACCGCTTTGGCGGCCGGTCCCGTCATTGCCGAAACTGACACAGCTGGACCTCGGATTTTGACCCTGTCGGGCTCTGCCGATACCGCGCAGCCCGCCGACCAAACCGGCGCACGCCATGGTGTGAAAATCAATCGCGGCTCCGGTTTCCAAAAGCCGGTGATAGCAGCCGCTGAACCGGAGGAGGTGGTGGCCAAACCGACCCCGCAGCCACGACGTAAGATAGTTCGTCGCACATCAGGCTGGTGACGGGTCACGTCAGAGCGCAGGGTTTGCCATTAGAGGCTTCGGCCCGTCATTCCCGCGAAGGCGGGAACAACGAAGAGTTTACGCACTTTTGATTGCAAGGCCCCCTCTTCCGCGGGGATGGCAAGGGCAGAGGCCCCGCCCTCAATTCACCTTGATTGATCCGGTCATGCTGGGGTGAATTTTGCAGAAATAGGCAAAGCTGCCCGCGCTCGCAAAGGTGATCTTCGCGGTTTTGCCGCGCGACAGGTTCCCGGTGTCAAAGCCACCGCGCTTGGCCGTGGCAGTATGCGGCGCGCCGTCCTTGTTCACGAAGGTCACCGTATCGCCAGCGGCGATGGTCAGGTTGGCCGGCTGGAAACTGAAGCCCGTGATGGTCACCGTGTGGTCTGCAGCCTGAGCCAGAGAGGTCGTGGCCAAAAGAGCCGCGGCGGCGAGGATGGTTTTAAGGGTCATGTACACTGTCCTTTTTCTAATCACCGCCTCTCACAAAGCGGCTGTTTTTGGGTCTATGAGCTTTGCGTCTCATAATGGTAACGCATGTGGCGGCGGATTTATTCGGTTTGGGGGTAATTTTCCGGATGCGCCCGGAATCAAGCCGAAGGCGCCAGGCATCGTCAGACCGCCCCACGGGCTGGCGATTTGGTTGGTCTTGGCACAGCGCATGAACGGAAGATGTGCTTGGCTGGGATAAAGCGCGGTCGAAAGAGCGTCAGATCGCCATCCCCCGGTCCGCCGACGCCCGGCTTGGGGGCAAACTAGGAATGGCTCAAGGTTGCGATCATACAGACCTTCTTGCCCGGCATCGCCGGGCCACGCCCGACCTCCCCCCGGAGGGCGTGTTGTTGGGGCATAAGAGGAATGCATGACGTGAGTGCTTCGTGGAGTGAAGCACTGAAGGAGCGTTGCAAACGCCCCCCAGGTCGGGCGCGGCCCTAGGTTGATGACGAGCCCAGCCTGCCCAAAACACTCCAACTTCAAAAATGCAGTCAATTCGCTCGACAGCTATTACCTGAATCTTCCAACCGAATTATGGCGCGAAGAATATCGGGGTTCGAAATCAATGCGTCGGCAGCATTGATCGCGTCTTGATCTTGTCCAAACCCAAGCAACAGTTCTGCTGAAACGCACAAACAAAAGGAGCTTGCAGCACCAAGTTGAAAATCAGTTCCTGTTGTTCTCGCAAAGTCTTCGACTTCAATTTCGCATTGAGCAGAAACCTTTTTCAGAGCCAGTGCAGTTCCTTCCAATGGTTCGCGAACGCGCTCCCCCGCATCAAAAATTGGAAGTGTTACAAAAGCAACTCCACCGACTATCAATAATAGGATAACCACATACCGTGATCTAAATATTTTCAATGTTTGTCTCACCATAAAAAATAACCCCCACCGCTTAGCACGGAGGGGGTCATAACTTCTACCGGGTGCTGCTCTCGGTGATTTTCGCCTAAGCGAAAATCACCTGCCGCACACTGTACGCGTGGATTTACCAATCCTCGCGTACAACAACACGCGTCTTAATAGGCAGCTTCATCGCGGCCAGACGCAGGGCTTCGCGGGCGATGTCGTCGTTGACGCCATCGATCTCGAACATCATGCGGCCGGGTTTGACTTTGCAGGCCCAGAAATCGACAGAGCCTTTACCCTTACCCATACGAACTTCGATAGGCTTCGAGGTGACGGGCAGGTCCGGGAAGATCCGGATCCACACGCGGCCTTGGCGTTTCATGTGACGTGTCATCGCACGACGGGCAGCCTCGATCTGGCGCGCGGTGATGCGCTCCGGCTCGGTGGCTTTCAGACCATAGGTGCCGAAGTTCAGGTCGGACCCGCCCTTCGCCTGACCTTTGATCCGACCTTTGTGCATCTTGCGGAATTTAGTGCGTTTTGGTTGTAGCATCTAAATGCCCTCCTTTAGCGGCGGCCGCCAGCACCGCGAGGTGTTGGGCCGTCTTGGAGTTCCTGGGCTTTACGGTCACGTGCCTGTGGATCGTGTTCCATGATCTCGCCTTTGAAGATCCAGGTCTTGATCCCGATGATGCCATAGGCAGTCATCGCTTCGACATGTGCGTAATCGATATCGGCACGCAGCGTGTGCAAAGGCACGCGGCCTTCGCGGTACCATTCGGTCCGGGCGATCTCGGCGCCGCCAAGACGACCCGCAAGGTTCACCCGGATACCCAGGGCCCCCATACGCATGGCGTTTTGTACGGCACGTTTCATCGCGCGGCGGAAGGACACACGGCGTTCCAGCTGCTGTGCAATGCTTTCGCCAACCAATGCGGCGTCCAGTTCGGGCTTGCGCACTTCAACGATGTTGAGGTGCAGCTCGCTGTCGGTGAACGCGGCCAGCTTCTTGCGCAGGCCTTCAATGTCGGCGCCTTTTTTGCCGATGATGACGCCCGGGCGGGCGGTGTGGATCGTGACGCGGCACTTCTTGTGCGGACGCTCGATGATCACACGGCTGATGCCGGCTTGCTTGCACTCTTTGTTGATGAACTCGCGCATTTTGATGTCTTCCAGCAGAAGATCACCAAAGTCGGCGGAGTTCGCGTACCAACGGCTGTCCCAGGTGCGGTTGACCTGCAGGCGCATACCGATCGGGTTTACTTTGTTACCCATTATGCTTGCTCCTCAACCTGGCGCACCAGGATTGTCAGTTCTGAAAACGGCTTGACGATCTTGCCGAACCGGCCACGGGCACGGGGGCGTCCGCGTTTCATCGTCAGGTTCTTGCCGACATAGGCTTCCGCCACGATCAGCTCGTCCACGTCCAGGTTGTGGTTGTTCTCGGCGTTGGCAATCGCGGACTGAAGGCATTTCTTCACGTCGTCCGAGATGCGCTTCTTCGAAAACGTCAGGTCGGCCAAAGCGCGGTCCACCTTCTTGCCACGGATCAGCTGAGCCACGAGGTTCAGTTTCTGCGGGGAGGTCCGAAGCATGCGCAGCTTTGCCATTGCCTCGTTATCAGCCACGCGGCGGGCGTTTTTTTCCTTACCCATGGCTTACTTCCTCTTCGCTTTTTTGTCAGCGGCGTGGCCATAATAGGTGCGGGTCGGGCTATATTCGCCGAACTTCTGACCGATCATGTCTTCAGACACGTTGACTGGGATGTGTTTCTTGCCGTTGTAGACGCCAAACGTCAGGCCCACGAACTGGGGCAGGATCGTCGAGCGGCGCGACCAGATTTTGATAACTTCGTTGCGGCCAGATTCCTTGGACGCTTCGGCCTTTTTCAACACATGCGCGTCGACAAAAGGGCCTTTCCATACTGAACGAGACATGTCTAACGCCCCTTCTTCTTAGCATGACGCGAACGCAGGATGAGCTTCGACGATGCTTTTTTCTTGTTACGGGTCTTGGCACCTTTGGTCGGTTTGCCCCAAGGGGTAACCGGGTGACGACCACCAGAGGTCCGGCCTTCACCACCACCATGCGGGTGGTCGATCGGGTTCATCACAACACCACGCACAGACGGGCGGATGCCCTTGTGGCGGTTGCGGCCCGCTTTACCAAAGTTCTGGTTTGAATTGTCGGGGTTCGACACGGCACCAACGGTGCACATGCATTCCTGACGCACGAGGCGCAGCTCGCCCGAGGAAAGGCGGATTTGCGCGTAACCACCGTCACGACCAACGAACTGCGCATACGTACCAGCGGCACGTGCGATTTGCCCGCCCTTGCCTGGCTTGAGTTCGATGTTGTGGATGATTGTCCCGATAGGAAGGCCCGAGAACGGCATCGCGTTGCCCGGCTTCACGTCGGCTTTCGCGGTAGAGATGATGGTGTCGCCAACGCCCAGGCGTTGCGGAGCAAGGATATAGGCCTGCTCGCCATCTTCATATTTGATCAGCGCAATGAAGGCTGTCCGGTTCGGGTCATATTCAATGCGCTCGACGGTCGCTGGAACGTCCATCTTGTTGCGTTTGAAATCGACGATACGGTAAAGGCGTTTCGCGCCCCCACCAATGCGACGCATCGTGATCCGCCCGGTATTGTTCCGGCCACCGCTTTTCGTCAAACCCTCGGTAAGGGATTTGACCGGACGGCCTTTCCAAAGTTCCGAACGGTCGATCAGAACCAACCCACGTTGGCCTGGCGTCGTCGGCTTATACGACTTAAGTGCCATGCTTTCTGTCTTCCGTTGTAAGTGGTCGGGACGCATCCCAACCTATATGTGTATAGGGCCCCTGAGGTCCCCGATGTGTTTTGCCCGTAGGGCGGGGTTCACCCCGCCATCCGCGCAACAACAAAGCCCCAGACGAATCTGGGGCTGTGCCGATGGGGGTGTTTAGGTTGGAGGGGGTGTGGGGTCAAGACATAACTCGATACTTTACAGCGCAGGCAAGGTTGGCGATTTATTGGTGCAGAGACCGACATCAAACGTATGGCTTCTCCACGCCTGCCGACAAACTTGCCAGACGAACAGCCTCCGCATCTGCCACCTCCGTGTAATAGGGCAAGCTGTCAGGAAAAAGTTGCCGTCTAGTACAAAAACTCACTTTTTCATAAGGCTCATTCTTGTTTGAGAAGTGGCAATAAATATGTGGATATCCGTAGTATTCGTCGCCCCCGAAATCCACGTCTTCAATGTTCTCAAACGGGATCCTTCCAATCTTGAGCACCTTGACAGAGTTTTCCCTCACTTCATCATCATCTTTGTCTAATTTTAGTGGATCATGAACACGGAAGCGACCGTCGTCCAACGAGACTAGGTTATTCCACTGAAAACCAACGAGGATTCCTCGATGGTAAGTTCCAACCAAGCTAAGCCTAAACCAAGGCGAAATGCCGGTTTGGTTTTCTTCTAACTCTGGGTATTCATCCACGCGCTTCACATCGCGAATGATTACGTCTGACCTAAGTTCTTCAGAAAAATTCGTACGAATATGCTCTTCAAACTTGGGCTTCCACTTTTGTCGAAGCGCAATCTTTTGTTCTTCCTGTCGAACACCCACGGCGAGATCAGACGTAAGCCTAAACAAAAACAACCCAAGCAATAATACTCCTAGCAAAACTTCGGATGCAGTAAAAATCATGGCTAAGCTTTTTGAGGGTGAAATGTCGCCGTAGCCTAGGGTCGTGATAGTCACAACGCTGAAGTACTGCGCCTCCCAAAACGATACAGGTTTCGAAAGTCCTTGAAGGAGGTAGTACAAGAACCCGAACGCAAATACTGTTAACACATAAATTAGACCCCAGGTTATGGGCTTTGAGAAGTCGATTTTTGACAAAGGCGTTTCCTTCAGCCTAGCAAATTGGCCGTGATCTAGTCTTCTTGCAGCTAAGCACACAGCACATGAATTCAATAGCCGGGCATCGCCGGACCGGGGGATGGCGATCTGAGGGCAGTTCTGCAGAGCTTTATCCTCGCCAAGCACATCTTCCATATCAGCGACGCACCAAGACCAACCAAATCGCCAGCCCGTGGGGCCGCCTCTCGGGCATCTGCGATGCCCTGCCGGTAACGGTCTGGCGATGCGCGGGCGCTACGCGCTGTTAACCGCGCAGTAATCCATCACCCCATTAACCACGATCTTCCCCGCGCGTGTCGGTACAGGGTGTGTACAGCCTGTGTACGCATTGTGTACGCCGGTTTTCAGCCGAAATCGGCCTGTTAACCCTTATTTCTATGGGTCCAGCCCCTACCCCACCAAAACACCCCTGTACGCACCGATTAACCTTTCAGAAACGAAAAAACCCGACCCATTTCCGGGCCGGGTTCTTTGCAATTTCCGTAGGGCGGGGTTCACCCCGCCGCGAGGCTTAAAGGCCAGTCGAGACGTCGATTGTGTTGCCCTCTTCAAGGGTCACATACGCCTTCTTGACGTCCTTACGTTTGCCGAGCTGGCCCCGGAACCGCTTGGATTTACCCTTTGTAATCGTGGTGTTGACCGCTTTGACCTTCACGCCAAAGAGGTTTTCAACCGCCTCTTTGATCTGTGGTTTGTTGGCCTCGATCGACACTTCGAACACAACCGCGTTGGCTTCCGATGCCATGGTTGCTTTCTCGGTGATGATCGGCTTGCGGATCACGTCGTAATGTTCAGCTTTAGCGCTCATGACAGACGAGCCTCCAATGCTTCCAGACCGGCTTTGGTGATGACCAAAGTGTCGCGTTTCAGGATGTCGAACACGTTCGCGCCCATCGTCGGCAGAATGTCCAACCCATTGATATTGCGGGCAGCTTGCGCAAATTCCGCGTTCACTTCGGCACCATCGATGATCAGGGCGCGCTTCCAACCCAGCTCTTTGACCTGAGCGGCCAGAGCCTTGGTTTTTACGTCCTTGACGTCGATGTTGTCCAGGATCACCAGCTCACCCGCATTGGCTTTCGCCGACAGCGCGTGCATCAGGCCCAGCTTGCGGACCTTCTTGGGCAGATCATGGCCGTGGCTACGTGGCGTCGGGCCTTTGTAGACACCACCACCGCGGAAGATCGGAGCAGACCGCGCGCCGTGACGTGCGCCGCCGGTGCCCTTCTGGCGATAGATCTTCTTGGTGGAATAGTTCACCTCGGAACGGGTCTTCACCTTGTGGGTGCCGGCCTGCGCGTTGTTGCGCTGCCAACGGACCACACGGTGCAGAATGTCCGCACGTGGCTCCAGGCCGAAGATGGCGTCAGACAGCTCAACCGAGCCAGCCTTCTTGCCGTCGAGTTTGATGGCATCAGCTTTCATCGGACTTGTCTCCTTCTGGGGCTGCATCTGCTTCAGGAGCATCGCCCTCGGCCTGATCGGCCTGGATGGACGCTTCTGCTTCAGCCAATGCGGCGGCTTCTTGTGCGGCTTGCTCTTCCGCTGCTGCGGCTGCGGCGGCTTCTGCTTCAGCAGCGGCTGCTGCTGCGGCTTCTTCAGCGGCTTTCTCAGCTTCTTTGGCGGCGGAAGCCAGACCAGCGGGGAACAGGGTGTTCTCGGACAACGGCTTTTTCACCGCGTCTTTAACAGTGACCCAGCCACCTTTGGAGCCGGGAACGGCGCCTTTGATCATGATCAGGCCACGAGCCGTGTCAGTCTTCACAACCTGCAGGTTCTGCGTGGTAACACGGGCAGCACCCATGTGACCGGCCATTTTCTTGCCTTTGAACACCTTGCCCGGATCCTGACACTGACCGGTGGAGCCGTGCGAACGGTGGGAGATCGACACACCGTGGGTCGCGCGAAGGCCCCCAAAGTTGTGACGCTTCATCGCACCGGCAAAGCCTTTACCGATCGACGTACCGGCAACATCAACAAACTGGCCTTCAAAGTAATGGGCCGCGATGATTTCTTCGCCAACGGGGATCAGGTTCTCTTCCGCAACGCGGAATTCAGCGACCTTACGCTTTGGCTCAACCTTGGCGGCTGCAAAGTGACCGCGCATCGCTTTGGATGTGCGTTTCGCTTTCGCTGTGCCAGCACCAAGCTGAACCGCTGTGTAGCCGTCTTTCTCAGCAGTACGCTGAGCGACAACTTCCAGCTTGTCGAGTTGAAGAACGGTCACAGGAACCTGCTTGCCGTCTTCCATGAAGAGGCGGGTCATGCCGACCTTCTTCGCAATTACACCGGAGCGCAACATACGTAAGCCCTCCTTTAAACTTTAATTTCGACGTCAACGCCGGCAGCAAGGTCGAGCTTCATCAGCGCGTCCACAGTCTGCGGAGTTGGGTCGACGATATCCAGCAGACGCTTATGCGTGCGGATTTCGAACTGGTCACGAGATTTCTTGTCCACGTGTGGGCCACGCAGAACGGTGAATTTCTCGATCTTGTTTGGAAGCGGGATCGGGCCACGCACGTCAGCGCCGGTGCGCTTTGCGGTGTTTACGATCTCTTGGGTAGATGCATCCAGAACCCGGTAGTCAAACGCCTTCAGGCGGATGCGAATGTTTTGGCTTTGTGCCATTACACATATCCCTCTTGAGAGAGGTCTCAACGGATTGGAGGAGATCGGCTCATCCGAGCCCCTCGTCGCGTCTTATGGCGGAACATAAAGAGGGGCACGCGTGCGTACCCCTGTTCCGTAGGGTGCGTATAGACAGGGTTGTAGAGAGTCGCAACACCTTTTCGGGTAATAAATGCTGGAGATCAGCCGGGCATCGCCAGACCGCGGGGTGGCGAGCTAAGTGACGTTCTGCAGGGCTTTATTGAGGCCAAGTACATCTTCCATTCATATGGCGCGCTTATGGTAGCCAAATCGCCAGCCCTGTCGGGCGGTCTAGCGATGCCCGGCGCCTTCGGCTTGGTTCCGGGCTGGGGGAGAACTTACACCATTTCTAGTCTGGAGACATCAGGCAATAACGTGCGCTCTGTTCTGTCGTAACTCTAGCCAGTTCAGATCCGACTTTCGTTTTCCAGGCAACGCGATCCAAGGGTCACACCCTAGTTCAGCAATAGATCTAGATCTCAAACCATCTATCCCAGCACGGACGGCAAGCACTTTGTTGCGACAGACGTCCAAGTCAAAAACCCTTGCACCATGAACCATCTTGTTGCGCATACGGACCGCTTCTGGAATGTGCTGCCAAACCTGATTGCCTAAGAAATCGGGTAGCGTCCGATGCTCTCTCTCAAAAACCGGCCATAAAGCTACGAGGTCATGAAACCCCTTATTCTTAAGAAGCGCGTCACACTGCTTTGAAATAAAACCCCTATTTAGAGCGCAGAACCTTAGTGACCGACGCATAGTTTTCTCCATCGCAAAAACGGAAGCTAACAACGCCTCTGCGTGGTGTTCATTTTTTGTGAGTGCATCTAGTCTTTTGACGACTTCAGGGTATCCCAGACTGACAGGGTACATCGGTTCTCCAAATAAATTCTTCAAGAAATGCTTAATTTTACGATTCGTATCCGCAGATTCATAATAGTCTCAGCATCAAATATGTAGCTAAAAAGGCCGCCTCCTTTCGGAGACGGCCTTCTCTATTTCAACCGTAGTGCTGCTCTCGGTCACTTTCTCCAAGAAGAAAGCAACCTGCCGCACACTGGTGTTGATGTCCTAAATCACTCCGTGATTTTGGACACAACACCGGCACCCACAGTCCGGCCGCCTTCGCGGATCGCGAAGCGCAGGCCTTGCTCCATGGCGATCGGCGCGATCAGTTCGACGTCGAACTTCAGGTTGTCGCCGGGCATCACCATCTCGGTGCCCGATGGCAGCTGAACCGTGCCGGTCACGTCCGTCGTGCGGAAGTAGAACTGCGGGCGGTAGTTGGCGAAGAATGGCGTGTGGCGGCCACCCTCTTCCTTGGTCAGGATATACGCCTCGGCCTCGAACTTCGTGTGCGGGGTCACCGAACCCGGCTTGCACAGAACCTGACCGCGCTCAACGCCGTCACGGTCGATGCCGCGCAAGAGCGCGCCGATGTTGTCGCCAGCTTCGCCGCGATCCAGCAGTTTGCGGAACATTTCAACGCCCGTGCAGGTGGTTTTCGCGGTGTCGCGGATGCCCACGATTTCGATCTCTTCGCCGACGTTGATCACGCCACGCTCGACACGACCGGTCACAACCGTGCCGCGACCCGAGATCGAGAACACATCTTCCACAGGCATCAGGAACGGCTGATCCACGGCGCGCTCTGGCGTCGGGATGTAGTCGTCAACAGCGGCCATCAGTTCCTTGATCTTCTCTTCGCCGATCTCAGGGTTGTTGCCTTCCATCGCCGCCAGAGCGGAGCCCGCAATGATCGGGATGTCGTCGCCTGGATACTCGTAGGAGGACAGCAGCTCGCGGATTTCCATTTCCACCAGCTCAAGCAGCTCTTCGTCGTCAACCTGGTCCACTTTGTTCATGAACACGACCATCTTCGGGATGCCAACCTGGCGGCCCAGCAGGATGTGCTCGCGGGTCTGGGGCATTGGGCCGTCAGCGGCGTTCACAACCAGGATCGCGCCGTCCATCTGGGCGGCACCGGTGATCATGTTCTTGACGTAGTCGGCGTGGCCGGGGCAGTCAACGTGGGCGTAGTGGCGGGTCTCGGTCTCATACTCAACGTGCGCCGTCGAGATGGTGATCCCGCGCGCTTTTTCTTCAGGCGCGCCGTCAATCTGGTCATACGCTTTGAAGTCGCCAAAATACTTCGTGATCGCCGCAGTCAGCGTCGTCTTGCCGTGGTCAACGTGACCAATCGTGCCGATGTTCACGTGCGGTTTCGTGCGTTCAAACTTTTCCTTAGCCATGATGGCCTCCTTGTTTTTTCTTGTGCGGGCGGCGGGGTGAACCCCGCCCTACGGGGTGGGTGGTAGGGCGGGGTTCACCCCGCCACACCGTTAAGCAAATTTCGCTTGGATTTCTTCGGAGATGTTCGACGGAACAGCTTCGTAATGGCCGAACTGCATGGTGAAGTTCGCACGCCCCGACGACATCGACCGCAAGGTGTTGATGTAGCCGAACATGTTGGCCAGTGGCACCTGAGCGTCAATCGCAATGGCGTTGCCGCGGGTGTCTTGACCCTGAACTTGGCCACGACGCGATGTCAGGTCGCCAATGATGCCGCCGGTGTATTCTTCCGGTGTAATCACTTCGACCTTCATGATCGGTTCCAGCAGCTTCGCACCAGCCAGACGCATGCCTTCACGCATGCACATACGTGCAGCGATCTCGAATGCGAGGACGGAGGAGTCAACATCGTGGAACTTACCGTCGATCAGGGCCACCTTGAAGTCGATCACCGGGAAGCCAGCCAGTGGGCCGCTGTCCATGACCGAGTTGATGCCTTTTTCGACGCCCGGGATATATTCCTTCGGAACAGCACCACCAACGATGCGGCTCTCGAACGAATAACCTTCGCCAGGCTCGGTCGGAGTGATGATGAGTTTGACCTCACCGAACTGACCAGAACCACCGGATTGCTTCTTGTGGGTATATGTGTGCTCAACCTCTTTGGAGATCGTCTCACGATATGCCACCTGAGGCGCACCGATATTGGCTTCCACTTTGAACTCGCGCTTCATGCGGTCGACAAGAATGTCGAGGTGCAATTCGCCCATGCCCTTCATGATGGTCTGACCGCTTTCGATATCAGTTTCCACCCGGAAGGACGGATCCTCAGCCGACAGACGCTGCAGCGCGATGCCCATCTTCTCTTGGTCGCCCTTGGTTTTGGGCTCGACCGCGATCTCGATCACTGGATCGGGGAAGGTCATCGTTTCCAGAACCACCGGGTCGTTGACGGCGCAAAGCGTGTCACCGGTTGTGGTGTCCTTCAGGCCGCCCAGCGCGATGATGTCACCAGCAAAAGCTTCGGTGATCTCGTCACGGTCGTTGGAGTGCATGATCATCATGCGACCAACGCGCTCTTTCTTGCCTTTGGTCGAGTTCAGGAACGTGTCGCCCTTTTCCAGCTTACCGGAATAGATCCGTGTGAATGTCAGCGAGCCGACGAACGGGTCATTCCAGATTTTAAAGGCCAGAGCGGAGAACGCCATGTCGTCGTCTGCACGACGCGCAATGTTGCGAACTTCGTCTTCATCGCCGGGTTTGAAGCCCATGTAGTCAACGACGTCCAGCGGGGACGGCAGATAATCAACAACAGCGTTGAGCAAAGGCTGAACGCCTTTATTCTTGAACGCGGAGCCACCCAGCACAGGCACGAATGCCATGGCCAATGTGCCCTTGCGGATCAGCTTGCGCAGTGTTGGAACGTCAGGCTCGTTGCCTTCGAGATATTCCATCATCGCGTCGTCGTCCTGCTCAACAGCAGCTTCGACCAGCTTGTTGCGCCATTCGTCGGCCATGTCTTTCAGGCTGTCGCGGATCGGAGCTTTGGTCCAGGACGCGCCCAGATCTTCACCCTGCCACAGCCACTCTTCCATGGTGACGAGGTCCAACAGGCCTTCCAGCTCTGTTTCAGCGCCGATTGGAATGCCAACAGGCACAGCAACCGCACCTGTGCGCTCTTCAATCATCTTGACGCAGTTGAAGAAGTCGGCGCCGATTTTGTCCATTTTGTTCACAAAGACCATACGTGGGACTTTGTAACGGTCGGCTTGGCGCCAAACGGTTTCGGTCTGTGGCTCAACACCAGCGTTTGCGTCAAGAACGCACACCGCGCCATCGAGAACCGCCAGCGAACGCTCAACTTCAATGGTGAAGTCCACGTGGCCGGGGGTGTCGATGATGTTCATGCGGTGCTTTTCAGAGTCAGGCGTTTCGCCATCTTCTGTACGCTCCCAGAACGTAGTGGTCGCAGCGGACGTGATCGTAATTCCGCGCTCTTGTTCTTGCTCCATGTGGTCCATGGTCGCCGCACCATCGTGCACTTCGCCGATGTTGTGCTCTTTACCAGTGTAATACAGGATGCGTTCCGAACAGGTCGTCTTACCGGCATCGATGTGAGCCATGATGCCGAAGTTACGATAGCGGTCGAGTGGATATTCGCGTGCCATTGCTTTGCGTTCCTCTTACCAGCGGTAGTGGCTGAACGCTTTGTTCGCGTCGGCCATTTTGTGGGTATCTTCACGTTTCTTAACGGCCGAGCCGCGGGAGTTGACGGCATCCATCAATTCACCTGCAAGGCGTTCTTCCATCGTGTTTTCGTTGCGGGCGCGGGCCGCTTTGATCAGCCAGCGGATGGCCAATGCTTCGCGGCGCTCGGGGCGCACTTCAACGGGGACCTGATAAGTCGCACCACCGACGCGGCGCGAACGCACTTCGACGGATGGCTTGATCAGCTCAAGTGCCTCGTGGAACACTTCCACTGGGGCTTTCTTCAGCTTGTCCTCAACGCGGTCAAAGGCGTTGTAGACGATGCGCTCGGCGGCGGATTTTTTGCCGTCGATCATCAGGTTGTTCATGAATTTGGTCAGGACAGTGTCACCAAACTTGGCGTCTGGCAAAACTTGGCGCTTCTCGGCGGCGTGACGACGTGACATCTGATCTCTTCCTTACTTAGGCTTCTTCGCGCCGTATTTCGAACGGCGTTGCTTACGGTCTTTGACGCCTTGGGTATCCAACACACCACGCAGGATGTGGTAACGGACACCCGGAAGGTCTTTCACACGACCGCCGCGGATCAGAACAACAGAGTGCTCTTGCAGGTTGTGGCTTTCACCACCAATGTAGGAAATCACCTCGAACCCGTTGGTCAGGCGAACCTTCGCAACTTTCCGCATAGCGGAGTTCGGCTTCTTAGGTGTGGTTGTGTACACACGAGTGCAAACGCCACGCTTCTGTGGGCATTGCTCAAGGTGCAGCGACTTCGAGGTCTTACGCTTTGGCTGACGCGGCTTGCGGATCAGCTGTTGGATCGTTGGCATTCAGGATTTCCCCTTGTTTGCTTTCTTCTTTGGGGCATGCGCCCCGCTATGTCGGTTGCTCTTGCGAGCCTTTCGTTTGGGCGTTCGCGCGTCCGCAAACACAAAGACCCGCAACGGGTTTCCCTACCTGGGATCCGAGCGGTGGAGCTACAGAGGTTCAGGGCTAAAGGCGCCGATGAACTTGACCACTTAAATTTTGAATACATCACGGGCGTACCCCGTGTTGATTGCGCGCTTACTAGAAGGGTTCGGGTGGGGTGTCAACAGCCTGCGCCACTTCGAAAATTTGGTGGGGGCATCGCGCGGCAATCGCGTCTAAAAAATGCCTCTTTCTGAAGCGAATTGCGGCAAAATCACGACATTCTTATCGCCTCATCCGCACCGGCGAGTTTCCGCAGGCCCTTAACCTATTGTTTTCAAAATATTTCACCAACTGTTTCCGATATGGAAACGCTGCTTTCGCTTGCCTTTTCCCCGCCACAATCGGCAAATGCACGTTATATGATGGGTCAAAGCGGTCTCACTACTGAGGTCGCGTGACATTACTCCGGGAGCTGCCCCATGGTCGCTAGAAATCTGTTGGTCTTTGATAGCGAGGCATTGATCGTTACCGACGACTCCCCCTTCCGCCCTGCTGGAAGCCCGATCATCAACAACTCAAGCACGCCAAACGGCACGATCTTCGAATTCCAGTCCGGCTTTGGCAGGCAAGACGTGGTTGTCGACGACACCGGCGGCGATCCCGACGTGTTCGAAGACGATGACGTCAACAACCATTCCATCATTGACGGCGGCGGGCTGGTGCCCGCCGGCACGCAGGTTGAATCGGAATCCATCATCTTTCTGCGCGCTCTTGATGCCAACGGCAACGAGACCGGCCCAACGATCCGCCTGACCGTGTTTTCCAAAGGGGGCGATTTTGAGGACGTTTGGGGCTTTGCGACCGACGACTTCCTTGTGCCGGGTGTCAAATACGTCAAAACGTCTGGGTCCAATAACGGCGATAGCGACTACGAAGATTTTATCCCCTGCTTTGCCGCAGGCACCATGATCCGGACACCAAATGGGCCGGTTGCCGTGGAAGATCTCGACGAAGACAGCCTTGTCTGGACCCAATCCAACCCCGCCGCGCGCGTCGTTTGGGCAGGCTCCACAACTGTGCCGGCGGATGACAAGATGGCCCCCGTCTGCATCGCCAAGGGCGTGCTGGGAAATACGCATGATCTGCTCGTATCTCCCCAACACCGTATGCTGATCTCGGGTGCTGCGGCCGAACTGCTCTTCTCGGAGGAGGCTGTTCTGGTCCCCGCCATCCATCTTGTCGGGATGGAAGGCGTTACCCGTGCTCCTAGCGAGCAGGTTACCTACGTCCATCTCATGTTCGCAAAACACGAGATCATCGAAGCCAATGGCGCCCTCTCGGAAAGTTTCTTCCCAGGCGAAATGGCCATGCATGCATTGGGACGCGAAACGCGCGCCGAGTTGTTGGGGCTGTTCCCGGAATTGGACGCCAACGACACCGTAACCGCTTTGCCCTGCATCGGCGGCCCGGGTGCCAAGGTTATACGCGACTACCTGGACGCCTAGCCCAGCACAACTCGCGCCTTCGCCAGACCTCTTGGAAAGAAGATCAAAACAACAGTCATGAGATCCTCCCTCAGAGCAAAGGCAATCGATATCTGCAATGACAAGATTGCCAAGAAGGGCGAAAAAGTAGGCCTTTCGTTCTATGCATTTTTCGCCAACAAGAACGACGATCCGGAATTGCTGATGGAAGCCGCCGAATGGTGGATCAAAACGCATCAGCTTGATCACTTTGAGAAGGCGGTGAAAATCCGGGAAATGATCAGCTCAGACGTTTGAGCAACCGCAGCTTCGCCTAGTTGGTTTTCTGTCACTCTGCCGCTCAGGGATGCTTGTGTGACACCACGCGCGCCTTGCTTCCTTGGCATTCGACCATTTGCCAAAGTCAGATACTCCGTGCGACGGCGGAAAACGAAAAAGCCCCGCAGTTTGACCTGCGGGGCTCATTCAATTCGTGTCAGAGCGCAGCTTACTCGTCGCGGCTCTCTTCAGGTGTGTCGACCAGCAGATCTTCCGAGACGCTGCTGACGTCACCCAGACCCTCTTCAGGAGCGGCCAAAGCAAGCGCCGCCTCAGCCTCGGCTTTCCGAGCCTCAATCACCACATTGTCGCGATCTACGGCAATCTTGCGCATCTGTTGAGTTGCCCCGCCAGTGCCCGCTGGGATCAGACGACCCACGATCACGTTCTCTTTCAGGCCGATCAGCTTGTCACGCTTACCTTGCGTGGACGCCTCGGTCAGAACCCGCGTGGTCTCCTGGAAGGACGCCGCCGAGATGAACGAGCGTGTCTGCAAGGACGCTTTGGTGATCCCCAGCAAGATCGGCTCACCCTGCGCAGGCTCATGCCCGCGTGCGATTGCCTTCTCGTTGGCGGCATCAAACTCGGCCTTATCAACGTGCTCGCCCTTGAGCAGAGTGGTTTGACCAGACGCGCTGATCTCCCATTTCTGCAGCATCTGGCGGACGATCACTTCGATATGCTTGTCGTTGATCTTCACACCTTGCAGGCGGTAGACGTCCTGAACTTCGTCGATCATGTAGTCAGCCAAGGCCTCGACACCCATGATGGACAGGATGTCATGCGGCGCAGGGTTGCCGTCCATGATGTAGTCGCCCTTCTGGACAAAATCACCTTCCGCAACCGGGATGTGCTTGCCCTTCGGCACCATGTACTCGACCTTGTGATCCGGATCATCGGACGACTCAATCGCGATGCGACGCTTGTTCTTGTAGTCCTTGCCGAAGCGCACATACCCATCAATCTCGGCGATGATCGCGTGGTCTTTCGGACGACGGGCTTCAAACAGTTCCGCAACCCGAGGCAGACCACCGGTGATGTCCTTGGTTTTGGCACCCTCACGCGGGATACGTGCAACCACGTCACCAGCTTTGACGTCCTGGCCATCTTCGATGGACAGGATGGCGTCGACAGACATCGGGTATTTCGCCGGGTTGTCATTGTCGAGACGCACAGGCTCGCCCTTTTCATCCTCAAGGATGATCTCAGGCTTGAGGTCATTGCCTTTCGGAGCCGCACGCCAGTCGACCACGATCTTCTGGGTCATGCCGGTCGCATCATCGGTTTCGTCCTTCACGGCGATGCCGGAGATCAGATCCACGAAACGGGCCTTACCGTCTTTTTCCGCGATAATGGGCAGGGTGTAGGGATCCCATTCAAACAGCTTGTCGCCGCGAGACACTTTGGCTTTGTCTTTGACATGCAGTTTGGAACCGTAGCCGATCTTGTGGCGGGCGCGTTCTGTGCCGTTGGCGTCTGTGATGGTCAGCTGCATATTGCGGCCCATCACCACCTTTTCACCAGCCGCATTCTCGAGGATGGAGGCGTTTTCAAACGCAACCTTGCCCTCTTGGCTAGCTTCAAGGAAGGACTGTTGGCCACCTTGGGCAACGCCGCCGATGTGGAAGGTCCGCATCGTCAGCTGCGTGCCGGGCTCACCAATGGACTGAGCGGCGATGATGCCGACAGCTTCACCGGTGTTGACCAGCGTACCACGTGCAAGGTCACGACCGTAACACATGGCGCAGACGCCTTCTTCGGCCTCACAGGTCAACGGCGAGCGCATCTTGGCGTTTGGAATGTCGGCGGCGTCAATCGCATCCGCTTTCCGCTCGTCAATCAGCTCGTCACGCGCCACCAGAACCTCGTCGGTGCCGGGAACAAGAATGTCCTCAGCAGCCGTCCGGCCCAGCAGACGTTCCCCGATGGAGGAGACCACTTCGCCGTCATTCACCGCCGAAGAGGCGTTGATGAAGTTCTCGGTACCACAGTCATGCATACGCACGATGCAATCCTGCGCCACGTCAACCAGACGACGGGTCAGATAGCCCGAGTTCGCCGTCTTCAGCGCCGTGTCCGACAGACCCTTCCGGGCCCCGTGGGTGGAGTTGAAGTACTCAAGAACGGTCAGACCTTCCTTAAAGTTCGAGATGATCGGCGTCTCGATGATCTCGCCATTCGGCTTGGCCATCAGACCACGCATACCGCCCAGCTGTTTCATCTGGGTGACCGAGCCACGCGCACCGGAATGGGCCATCATGTAGACGGAGTTCGGCTCTTTCTCAGCGCCAGCCTCGTCGCGGCCAGTGCTGGAGATCGAAGACATCATGGCGTCGGTGACTTGGTCGTTACATTTCGACCAGGCATCGATCACCTTGTTGTACTTCTCACCTTGGGTGATCAGGCCGTCCATGTATTGCTGCTCGAACTCTTTAACCTGCTCGCGCGTGCCATCCACGATGGGCCATTTGGTGTCAGGGATCAGCATGTCGTCCTTACCGAACGAGATACCGGCCTTGAACGCCTCACGGAAGCCCATGGTCATGATCTGGTCACAGAAGATGACGGACTCTTTCTGTCCGCAGTAGCGGTAGACCGTGTCGATCACCTGCTGCACTTCCTTCTTACGAAGCAAGCGGTTCACCAGCTCAAACGGCGCTTTCGCGTTCAGAGGCAGCAATGCACCCAGACGCAGACGGCCAGGTGTGGTTTCGAAGCGGGTCATCACTTCGTTGCCTTCTTCGTCGATCTGCGGCAGGCGGGCCTGGATCTTGGCGTGCAGATGCACCATGCCGGAGTCCAGCGCGTGCTGCACTTCTTCCACGTCAGAGAAGACCATGCCTTCACCAACCATGCCCTCACGCTCCATCGAGATGTAGTAGAGGCCAAGGATCATATCCTGCGACGGCACAATAATCGGCGCGCCGTTGGCAGGCGACAGCACGTTGTTCGTGGACATCATCAGAACGCGGGCTTCCAGCTGCGCCTCAAGGCTCAGCGGTACGTGGACCGCCATCTGGTCACCGTCAAAGTCAGCGTTAAAGGCCGAACAGACCAGCGGGTGCAGCTGAATGGCTTTGCCTTCGATCAGCACAGGTTCGAACGCCTGAATGCCAAGACGGTGCAAGGTCGGCGCACGGTTCAGCATGACCGGGTGTTCGCGGATAACCTCGTCCAAGATATCCCATACTTCGGGACGTTCTTTTTCGACCAGTTTCTTCGCCTGTTTCACGGTGCTGGAAAGCCCTTTGGCCTCCAAACGCGAATAGATGAACGGCTTAAACAGCTCCAACGCCATCTTCTTGGGCAGGCCACATTGGTGCAGCTTCAGTTCCGGCCCCGTCACAATGACGGAACGGCCAGAGAAGTCGACGCGCTTACCCAAAAGGTTCTGACGGAAGCGGCCTTGCTTGCCTTTCAGCATGTCGGACAGCGATTTCAGCGGACGCTTGTTGGCACCCGTGATGGTCCGGCCGCGACGGCCGTTGTCAAACAGCGCATCCACGGATTCCTGAAGCATCCGCTTCTCGTTCCGCACGATGATATCGGGCGCACGCAGCTCGATCAGGCGCTTGAGACGGTTGTTCCGGTTGATCACACGGCGATAAAGGTCGTTCAGGTCGGACGTCGCGAAACGACCACCATCCAGCGGCACCAGAGGGCGCAGTTCTGGCGGGATCACTGGTACGACAGTCAGAACCATCCATTCCGGACGGTTGCCCGACTCAAGGAAGTTCTCGACCAGCTTCAGACGCTTGATGATCTTCTTGGGCTTCAGCTCACCAGTGGCTTCCGCAAGGTCTTCGCGCAGCTGCTCGGCTTCCGCTTCCAGATCAATCGCCGCCAGCATTTCGCGGATCGCTTCGGCACCGATATTGGCGGTGAACGCGTCCATGCCGTAAGCGTCTTGCGCGTCGAGGAATTCTTCCTCGTTCATCAATTGGCCGTAGGTCAGGTCAGTCAGGCCGGGCTCAATCACCACGTAGTTCTCGAAATAGAGAATACGTTCCAGATCGCGCAGCGTCATGTCCAGCATCAGGCCAATCCGGGATGGAAGCGACTTGAGGAACCAGATGTGCGCGACTGGAGCAGCCAATTCGATATGGCCCATACGCTCACGACGGACCTTTTGCAGCGTGACTTCGACACCGCATTTCTCGCAGACAACACCGCGATATTTCATGCGCTTATATTTGCCGCAGAGACATTCGTAGTCTTTGATCGGGCCAAAGATACGTGCGCAGAACAGGCCGTCACGCTCTGGCTTGAACGTGCGGTAGTTGATGGTTTCCGGCTTTTTGATTTCGCCGTAGGACCACGAGAGGATCCGCTCTGGCGAGGCCAAGGAGACTTTGATTTCATCAAAGGTCTTCGGTGGCGTGACCGGGTTAAACGGGTTGGTTGTCAGTTCCTGGTTCATTTTCAATTCCTTGAATTGGGACGTTTGGGTGGGGAGGGGCGCAGAGTTTCACCGAAACTCTGCCTCCAAAGTCTCTTCGAGACTTTGGCCCCCTATTCCTCATCCTCCGCATCCAGGAGTTCCATGTTGAGGCCGAGGCCCCGGACTTCTTTCACAAGCACGTTGAACGATTCCGGGATACCGGCCTCGAAATTGTCCTCGCCCTTGACGATCGACTCGTAGACTTTCGTCCGACCCGCAACATCGTCCGACTTCACAGTCAGCATCTCTTGCAAGGTGTAAGCCGCGCCATAGGCTTCCAGTGCCCAGACTTCCATCTCCCCGAAACGCTGGCCGCCGAACTGGGCTTTACCACCCAGAGGTTGCTGCGTAACGAGCGAGTAAGGCCCAGTGGAACGCGCGTGGATTTTGTCGTCCACAAGGTGGTGCAGTTTCAGCAAGTACTTCACGCCGACCGTCACAGGGCGGGCGAACTGCTCGCCTGTGCGGCCATCGTAAAGCACCGACTGACCGGATGTGTCGAAGCCAGCTTTCGCCAAAGCCTCGTTCACGTCGCTTTCCTTCGCACCATCAAAGACCGGCGTCGCAATCGGCACGCCCTTGCGGACGGCCTCAGCGGACTCAATCATGTCAGCTTCGATCATGTTGCCGAACGCGTCGTTATACGTTTCGTCACCATAAGCGTGCTGCAGAGCGTCACGGACGGGCTGGCTATCGCCGGTGCGTTTGAAATCATCCAAAGCGTCGTCGATTTTCAGACCCAGACCACGTGCGGCCCAACCCATGTGCGTTTCCAGAATTTGCCCCACGTTCATACGCGACGGCACACCCAGCGGGTTCAGACAGAAATCGACCGGGGTCCCGTCCTCAAGGAACGGCATGTCCTCCATCGGCACAACTTTGGAGATAACCCCTTTGTTGCCGTGACGGCCGGCCATTTTGTCACCGGGCTGCAGCTTGCGCTTCACAGCCACGAAAACCTTGACCATTTTCATCACGCCCGGTGGCAAGTCGTCCCCGCGGCGGACTTTCTCGACCTTATCCTCGAAACGCGCTTCCAGAGCACGCTTTTGCGCTTCGTACTGGCTGTTGAGGGCTTCGACCGCAGCGGCTTCCGTCTCTTCTGCCAGTGCAAGCTGCCACCACTGACCACGGGTCAGCATTTCCAGCAATTCGGCGTTGATTTCCGAATTAGGCTTCACGCCTTTCGGACCTTTCACAGCCTTCTTGCCAAGCAGCATGCCTTGCAGACGGGCGTAGATGTTGCGGTCCAGAATGGCCATCTCGTCGTCACGGTCACGCGCCAGACGCTCAACTTCTTCACGCTCGATCTGAACGGTCCGCTCGTCTTTCTCAACGCCGTGGCGGTTGAAGACACGCACTTCCACGACGGTGCCAAAGTCACCCGGTTTCACACGCAACGAGGTGTCGCGCACGTCGGATGCTTTCTCACCAAAGATCGCACGAAGCAATTTCTCCTCCGGCGTCATCGGGCTTTCGCCTTTTGGTGTGATCTTACCGACCAGAATGTCGCCCGGCTCAACATCCGCACCGATGTAAACGATGCCCGCCTCGTCGAGGTTGCGCAGCGCTTCTTCACCAACGTTTGGAATGTCGCGGGTAATTTCCTCTGGCCCAAGCTTGGTGTCACGGGCGGCGACTTCGAATTCCTCGATATGGATCGAGGTAAACACGTCGTCACGCGCGATGCGCTCGGAGATCAGGATCGAGTCCTCATAGTTGTAGCCGTTCCAAGGCATAAACGCGACGAGCACGTTTTTACCGAGCGCCAGCTCACCCATATCGGTCGATGGACCGTCAGCGATCACTTCGCCAGCAGACACAACGCCGCCCACTTTCACCAGCGGACGCTGGTTGATGCAGGTGTTTTGGTTCGAACGCTGGAATTTGCGCAGGGAATAGATGTCCACGCCCGGATCGCCGGGTTCCAGATCATCCGTAACCCGCACAACGATACGCTGCGCATCGACCTGGTCGATGATACCGCCGCGTTTCGCCTGGATTGCAGCGCCAGAGTCCGTGGCAACCACGCCTTCAATGCCTGTGCCCACAAACGGTGCATCGGCTTGCAGCAATGGAACCGCCTGACGTTGCATGTTCGAGCCCATCAAGGCCCGGTTCGCATCGTCATTCTCAAGGAACGGGATCAGCGACGCCGCGACCGAGACCAACTGCTTGGGCGAGACGTCGATCAGGTCAACATTCGCGTTCGATTGCAGCATGTATTCGCCCGACTGGCGCGTCGACACCAGATCGTTGACGAATTTCATGTTCTCATCAAGGTTCGCGTTCGCCTGCGCCACGGTGTGACGCATCTCTTCTGTCGCCGACATGTAGTGCACTTCGTCAGTCACTTGGCCGTCGACCACTTTGCGGTATGGCGTTTCGATGAAGCCATATTTGTTCACGCGGGCAAAGGTCGCCAGCGAGTTGATCAGACCAATGTTCGGCCCTTCCGGCGTTTCAATCGGACACATGCGGCCGTAGTGGGTTGGGTGCACGTCGCGCACCTCAAAGCCCGCACGCTCACGTGTCAGACCACCTGGCCCAAGCGCAGAAAGGCGACGTTTATGCGTCACTTCCGACAACGGGTTAGTTTGGTCCATGAACTGCGACAGCTGCGAGGAGCCAAAGAATTCACGCACGGCAGCAGCCGCTGGTTTCGCGTTGATCAGGTCTTGCGGCATGACAGTGTCGATCTCGACCGAAGACATACGCTCTTTGATCGCGCGCTCCATACGCAGAAGGCCCACGCGATACTGGTTTTCCATCAGCTCGCCAACGGAGCGCACGCGACGGTTGCCCAAATGGTCAATGTCGTCGATGTCGCCACGGCCATCACGCAGGTCGACCAGCGCTTTGATACAGGCGACGATGTCTTCCTTGCGCAGCGTGCGCACGGTGTCTTCGGCATCCAGATCAAGGCGCATGTTCATCTTCACGCGGCCAACAGCGGACAGGTCGTAGCGCTCGCTGTCGAAGAACAGCGTGTCAAACAGAGCCGACGCCGCTTCAACGGTGGGCGGCTCGCCCGGACGCATGACGCGGTAGATATCCATCAACGCGGTGTCGCGGCCAAAGTTCTTGTCCACGGCGACTGTGTTGCGGATGTAAGGGCCTACGTTGATGTTGTCGATGTCGAGGACGGGAATTTCCTTAACGCCGTTATCAACAAGGGTTTTCAGCGTACCACCAACAACCTCTTCGCCCTTTTTGTCCAGCTCCCATGTCAGCTCGTCACCGGCTTCAACCCAGATCTCACCGGTCTCTTCGTTGATCATGTCTCGCGCAACAAAGCGCCCGATGATGCCCTCAAACGGCAGCAGGATGTCGTTGATTTTGCCGCCGTCGACCATCGCCTTCACGGCGCGTGGAGTGACCTTTTTGCCAGCTTCGGCAATGACTTCGCCGGTCTTGGCGTCGATGATGTCAGCCGCAGGCTTGGTGCCTTTGATCCGCTCAGGGAAGAACTTGGTGGACCAGCCACCTTTCTTCGCGGCCTTGAAGGTCACGGTGTCGTAATAGGCGTCCATGATCTGCTCTTGGTCCAGACCCAGCGCATACAGCAGGGTGGAGACAGGCAGTTTCCGACGACGGTCGATCCGCGCAAAGACCACGTCTTTGGCGTCGAATTCGAAGTCCAACCACGAGCCGCGATAGGGAATAATGCGGCAAGCAAACAGCAATTTGCCGGAGGAATGGGTTTTGCCTTTGTCGTGGTCGAAGAACACGCCGGGGGAGCGGTGCATCTGGGAAACGATCACACGCTCGGTGCCGTTCACAACGAACGTCCCGTTTGGCGTCATCAACGGCATGTCGCCCATGAAGACGTCTTGCTCTTTGATGTCTTTGACCGACTTGGCGCCGGTGTCTTCGTCGATATCAAACACGATCAGGCGCAGCGTCACTTTCAGTGGCGCGCTGTAGGTCATGTCGCGTTGCTGACATTCCTCGACGTCGTATTTGGGTTCTTCCAGCTCGTATTTCACGAACTCAAGAATGGCGGTTTCGTTGAAATCCTTGATCGGGAAAACCGATTGGAAAACACCTTTGATGCCTTCGCCGTCCATCGGCTCCAGCTGGTCGCCGGATTTCAGGAACAGGTCGTAGGAGGACTTTTGAACTTCAATAAGGTTCGGCATTTCCAGCACTTCGCGGATTTTGCCGAAATATTTGCGGATGCGTTTTTGACCAACATATGTCTGAGCCATGCTCGTAGTCGCCTTTCAGTTTCCTCGGTCATGTCACCCCGGGGCCGGGCGGCATAACACTTGGATAAGGGGCGGTTCACTCAATACCTGCGCATCTTCCCACGGATGCGCTCCCGAGCGGTTTTACCGTTCCTTAGAGAAGGCCTTTATCGCGTCCAGCCGTGAAAGGCCCTCTCTGAGACGCGGAAAGCCGGACCCGAAATTCATCGGGTCCAGCTCTTTTCTTGAACCGCAGCCGAAGCTGCGTCCGATTACTTCAGCTCGACTTCGGCGCCAGCTGCTTCCAGCTTGCCTTTGATGTCTTCTGCTTCGGCTTTGTCGACGCCTTCTTTGACAGCTTTGCCGCCGGCTTCGACCAGGTCTTTTGCTTCTTTGAGGCCCAGGCCGGTGATGCCTCGGACTTCTTTGATGACGTTGATTTTGGATGCGCCAGCGGCGACCAAGATCACGTCAAATTCGGATTTCTCCTCAGCTGCGCCGCCAGCGTCGCCGCCAGCTGCACCAGCCATCATCACTGCGCCACCGGCAGCAGGTTCGATGCCATACTCGTCTTTGAGGATGGTTTTCAGTTCTTGTGCTTCCAAGAGTGTCAGACCAACAATCTCTTCCGCCAGTTTTTTCAGATCAGCCATTATACTGTTTCCGTTCCATTAAGTTGTGTTCCAACGTGTAGCTTTCAAGCCCACGAGGGTATCTGTCCAAAGATCAGGCTGCTGCCTTCTCCTCGATGGTGCTGAGAATGCTTGCGACGTTCGAAGCAGGTGCGCCAATCGCGCCGGCGATGTTCGAAGCAGGGGCACCGATGCAACCCACGATGGAAGCAATAAGCTCCTCGCGGCTTGGCATGGCGGCCACGGCTTTGACACCAGCGACATCCAACGCGTTTTCGCCCATGGCCCCACCAAGAATAACGAGCTTTTCGTTGTCCTTGGAATAGTCGTTCACCACTTTCGCGGCGGCGACAGGGTCCTCTGAGTAGGCGAGAACGGTCATACCCGAAAGGTAATCGGCGATGCTTGCGCAAGGCTGACCCTCAAGGGCGATTTTGGCGAGCCTGTTCTTGGCGACGCGGACAGACCCACCAGCTTCGCGCATACGCGCACGCAGGTCTTGCATCTCGGCAACCGTGATACCCTCGTAGTGGCTCACCACTACGACGCCAGAGCTTTCAAAGATTTGGCCGAGTTCTTCGACCAATTTCTCTTTTTGTGCTCTATCCACAGTTTCACTCCAATTGTGGAGGGTTGCCCCTCCGGCTCAGTTTTGCCCGTGTTACCACGGGCGTTCGGGTCCAATTCAGGGTCCCGAGGCCAAAATCACCCGAAGGTCGAAACCTGCGGTATCTGTCTCGTTTCCCATCTCAGGAAGGAATTATTCAGCTTTCGCCAAACCCTCCGTCTCGGACAGAACGGGGCGTCGCCGCCCCGCTAAATGGCCCCGTTGCCCGGGACCAGATCTCTTAGTTGCCGGTCGCGTTTTCGACGTTAATCGTCACGCTTGGGCCCATGGTCGAAGACACGACGATCTTCTTCATGTAAGTGCCTTTGGCACCGGCAGGCTTGTTCTTGGACACGGCACCAACGAAGGCGCGCACGTTTTCTACCAGCTTGGCTTCATCGAATGAGGCTTTGCCGATGCCTGCGTGAACCACGCCAGCTTTTTCAACCTTGAACTGCACTTCGCCGCCTTTGGCAGCTTTGACAGCGGCTTCCACATCCATGGTGACCGTGCCCACTTTGGGGTTCGGCATCAGGTTGCGGGGGCCAAGCACCTTACCCAGACGGCCAACGATTGGCATCATGTCAGGGGTTGCGATGCAGCGGTCAAAGTCGATCTTGCCGCCTTGCACGATTTCCATCAGGTCCTCGGCGCCGACAACATCTGCGCCAGCCGCTTTGGCTTCATCAGCCTTTGCGTCACGGGCGAACACGGCGACGCGGACGTCTTTGCCGGTGCCGTTTGGCAGAGCCACAACGCCGCGGACCATTTGGTCAGCGTGGCGCGGATCAACACCGAGATTCATTGCGATTTCGACGGTTTCGTCAAACTTGGCTTTGGCGTTGTTCTTCACCAGGGCCACAGCTTCTTCGACGGTGACGTCGCGCTTGCCTGCGAATTGCTCGCGGGCTGCGATTGTACGTTTACCTTTGGCCATTACTTCACCTCGATGCCCATAGAGCGGGCAGAGCCCGCGATGATCAGCATTGCGCCTTCGATGTCGTTCGCGTTCAGATCTTTCATCTTCGCTTCTGCGATTTCACGCAGCTGCTTGGATGTGACCGAACCGACGACTTCGCGCGACGGTGTGTTGGCGCCGGATTTAACTTTGGCAGCCTTTTTCAGGTAGTAAGACGCAGGCGGCGTCTTGATGTCCATCGAGAAGGACTTGTCCTGATAATAGGTGATCACGGTTGGGCATGGGGCGCCTGGCTCCATGTCCGCGGTCTTGGCGTTGAACGCCTTGCAGAATTCCATGATGTTGATGCCGCGCTGACCCAGTGCTGGGCCTACGGGCGGGGATGGGTTGGCTTGACCTGCAGGAACCTGCAGCTTCATCGTGCCAGCGATCTTCTTGGCCATGTGGCCTCTCCTTCTTACAACAGCCTCGGGTCGCGACCCTTAGCTTACGATTGTTGTGGTCCGACTTTCCGGGCGCGCCCGGGTCCTCTCCCACAGATTTCTCAGCTCGCTTTCGTGACCTGAGTAAATTCCAGCTCGACCGGGGTCGCCCGGCCAAAGATCGAGACAGTCACCTTCAGGCGCTGCTGCTCATCGTCTACTTCTTCCACCATGCCCGAGAAGCCTTCGAACGGGCCGTCGGTGACGGATACATTTTCGCCCACGTCGAAGACGATTGTTGAACGCGGTGCTTCGGCACCCTCTTCAACGCGACCCAGGATGGCCTGAACCTCGGCGTCGCGCATTGGCATTGGCTTGCCTTGCGGACCCAGGAATCCGGTTACGCGGTTGATGCTGTTGATCAAATGGTAGCCCGCGTCGGACATCTCCATATGCACCAGCACGTAGCCGGGCATGAAGCGGCGTTCGGCGGTAACCTTTTTATTTCTTCTGATTTCAATGACTTCCTCGGTCGGCACCAGAACTTCGCCGAAATCGTCCTGCAGGCCGTTTTCTTCGACAGAGGTGCGGATCTGTTCAGCAATGCGCTTCTCGAAGTTCGAGAGGACAGAGACCGAGTACCACCGTTTCGCCATTGCAGAATTGCCTTTATAATCAGAGCCTTACCGAAACGAAAACAGCGCGCATCCCGAATCAATGCGCGCCATCTGTTTGGTGTTGGGGGCTGACTACCGCTCCGAGCCCTTAAGATCAAGGGGTTAACGCCCCCAAAATGCATGTGTCTAGAAAGCGTCTTCCTTGCGTATAGATCGCGTTTAGACGAATACGCCGTTAACCTTCGGGATCAACAGGCACTGCATCAGCTATGCGCTTTCGCGCCATGCGTTGCCAAACCACGCTTTCGCGCTCTCAAGATCAGATGGTCGGCCCAGCAGATAGCCCTGCCCCAAGGGGACGCACAGCTCGCGCAATGTTGCCAGCTCTCCCTCTGTCTCGATGCCTTCGGCAACGATTTTGGCCCCGGTTTCCGTCGCGAACCGGACAAGTGCGCCCGCCAGAGATCGGCGCACAACGTCACTGTCGACGCCCGTGGTCAGCGAAATGTCGAGCTTGATAATGTCGGGCTGCAAACGCACGATTTGCTGCAAGCCGGAATAGCCCGCGCCGGCGTCGTCAACAGCCAGTCGGATGCCCGCTGCGCGCATCAGCAAAAGCTGATCCAACAGCAGCTCGGCATCGGTGATTTCAGCGTGCTCGGTCACCTCCAACACGATGCGGTGTGGCGCATAGGGTTCGAACAATTCCCCAATACGGCCAGTCTCCACCGTGGCGGGCGACGCGTTCACAGAGACATAGATATCGTCGGGAAGATGATTGAGTGCCTCTAAAGCCACCTTGATCACACAAAGTTCCAGATCGGCCTGAAGCCCGACGGTATGGGCATCGTCAAACCACAGGTTTGGCGGGCGATACGGTTCCGCCTGAAACCGGCAGAGCGCTTCGAAGCCCACCGGTCGCCGACCCGAAATGTCCATTATCGGCTGTAAGGCAATGTCGAAGCTTTGGGTCTCAATGATGTTGACTATGGTGGCGCGCAGTTCTTCTTCCTGCGTGCGCAGGCTGATCGTGTCATTGATTTGGTCCGCAGACAGGTTGGCGAAAGCTCGCATCACCTCTAGATCGCGGTCGTTCAAGTTGGTCTGCGTCTGCCGAGACATACAACAAAACATACCATAGGGCGTTCCGTCGCGCCGCCGGATCGGGACGCTGACATGGCTTTTGATTGGGACGGCGTGGGTCAACGCGATGTCCTGGGCAAGCGGCTCAAGCTCGGTGTTGGGGATCATTTCAGGCAATCTGCCCTCCAGAATATGGCGACAATAGACCTGTTCCAACGGCATGGATTGCCCCACGTCGATCATGTCTTCCAAGCCCGACGCGTCGACAGCGCGGAACACCAGATCATCACCAACGAATTCCGAAAGATAGGCCACTTCCATCCCAAGATGCTGACGCACAAAGCTGAGGGATGAAGAGATGATGTCATCCGCATTGGCGGCGTCCAACAGCGGGGCGATCATCATGTCTGTATTTGTCATAGGGCATCCAACGCGAGGGAAATTACCGCGTCACGGCTAAGGCCCGACCCTGAACAGAAGGTTACTTCTCCCTCGCCTACTACCGTAGGATTAACCCAAATTTTAGAGGAATTGGCGGCGGCTTGCGCAGCCAGCGGCTAGAACAGCCCGAAGACCGAATTCAGCCCGGTGCGGATGGTCAGATCAACGAGGCTGAAGAAAATCGCGGTCAGCGTTGCCATGATGAACACCATTACCGTAGTCAAAACCACCTCACGGCGGGTCGGCCAGACGACCTTTGCAACTTCCGCGCGGGTTTGCTGGATGAATTGGGCCGGGTTGGTGATCGCCATGGTGCTGCGCCTTCGGGTTCGCGTGTAACTCACTGGCAGATACGGCCGTTGCGCCCGGTTTGCAAGGGGGCGCCGCCGCACCGCTCACCAAAAGGTGGCTTGGCGTGTGCAGCAATTGCGCATTAGCGTGGGGCAACGCATATCGAAAGGGCCTTTCATGAAACACGTTCTCGCCGCCGCCTTGGTGGCCATTGCCCTGCCCGCCGCGGCGCAAACCGTAGACGAAACCGCCCCGACGCCTGAGGGTGAACCATCGTCGCGCGACCTTGTTTCGCCAAAGGCTGATATCCCAGACACCGAGGCCGCGATGACCGTCCAACGTTTGGGCGAGATCGTGTCGGCCTTGGACCCCGACAGCCAAACCGATGGGGCGCGGTTTCAACTGACCATCGAAGACGTCCCGGTCCTGATTATTACCGATTGGCGGGCCGACCGAATGCGGGCCATGGTGCCAATCCGCGCCATGGAAGGCATGACCGGCGACGAAATTCTGCGCGTCATGCAAGCCAATTTCGACACCGCGCTGGACGCACGTTACGCCGTGGCGCAAGGGCGTCTTTGGGGCGTGTTCATTCACCCGCTGTCGCCCTTGGAAAAGGACCAGTTGATCTCAGGGCTTGGGCAGGCGGTGAATTTGGCCAAGACCTACGGCTCGCTTTACACCGGCGGGGCCATGTCCTTTGGCGGCGGAGACAGCGTGCCGCTGCAGCGCCAACTGATCGACCGGCTGCTCAAGCAGGGCGAAGAAATCTAGTCGTCCACCAGCCGCGCGAACTGGTCCAGTACCATTTGCATGATGGGCTGACCTTGCGCATCAACCCCGTCCAGCACCGCATCCACCTGCGTGGCGTGGCCCGGCACTCCGGTGTCGATCAAGGTCACTGGCGCCTGTACGCCCTCCGCCCGCTGGGCGCCGACCCGCGCGTTGGAGATGTTGATCACCCGGTCTTGCGGCCCGTGAATAAGCAGGCAGGCGGGCCCGTCCTCTTCCAGCCGCCACGGCTGGACAATGGCGGCGCTGATGGCCACCACGGCATCGGGCCTGGACACCCGCTGCATCCAGTGGGTGGGCGGGTACGCCAGGGCCAGCCCGGCGATGCCGCCAGCGGAAACCCCAAGAATGCCAAGTTTGCGGTGGGCGATGCCCAGCCCCTCGCCTTCCACCCATAAATACTCAACGGCGCGCGACAAATCCTCCATCGCCGCGATGAAGGCCGCGCCATAAAGATTGGGGGACAGGGTCAGCCCCAGCTTCTCGGTGCGGCCCATATAGGCCTCGATATAGCCCTGCTGTTTGTCAGTGAACGCGTCTGCAGTCGTGCCCAACCGGTAGGTGACGGACGCCATGGCAAACCCGGCCTCCGTCAACGCGGTTGCAAAATGCGCCACCTCGTCGCCGTCGCGCCGCCCTTTGCGGAAGCCGCCGCCATGGGCGTAAATCACGCAGGCCGAGGCCTTCAGATCGTCGGGCAGGTAAAGGTCGAATGCGAGGTCGTTTTGGGTGTCGTAGACAATGTCGGAAACGCACTTCATCCGGCAGCCATACCGTGTTCACCCTATCAACCGGTTCACGCCTCTCAGGGCGTTTATGTGGCAGGGGATGAGAGACTCGAACTCACGACCCTCGGTTTTGGAGACCGATGCTCTACCAACTGAGCTAATCCCCTGCACTTGAGAGAGGTGATTACGAAAGGTGGGGGGCGTTTGCAAGAGTTGATCCGCATTCCCGCGCTCAGCGGTGATGCATCTGACGCAGCCACGCCACGGTGACGCCGGCAGGCAGATGCACATGGTCTGTGCCTGCACGCCTGGCGCGGGCAGGTCTCCGTTATCGTTGGGTTTTGGCGCAGATGCGGTGCCATTTTCACGCGACCTCACCAAAACTCACAAAGGGTTGGTTGGCCTGCGACGGGCTGCCGCAGGTAGCCTTCTTGCCAGAAGGAGATCAGCCATGCCCGAAACCAAAGCTATATCCCACACCCTGCCCCTGTCGCGACGCGCCTTTGTTGCCAGTTCTGCGCTGTCCGCGCTGGCGATCGGGGCGGCCACACAGGCCCGTGCGTCGGACCCCCATCATCGGCGCCTTACTCATACGGACGATTTTGACTACGCCGTCACCCGTAGCGACGAGGAATGGCGCGCCATGCTCACCCAGGATGAATACGACATCATGCGGCGCGGCAACACCGAGTTCCCCAAATCCAGCCCCCTGTGGAACGAGCAGCGCAATGGCCTGTACCACTGCAAAGGCTGCGATCTGGAGGCCTATGATGCGCGCTGGAAAGTGCCGCTCGACAAGGGTTGGGTGTTCTTCACCCATTCGCAAACCAACGCGGTGCTGACCGGCATTGACGGCCCGGTGGCCGAATACGGCAACGCCATGGGCGACAGCACAATTGCGCATGTCGAGGTCCATTGCCGCCGCTGCGGCAGCCATCTGGGCCACCTGCTGCCCGTCGACGGCCATCAGGTGCATTGCATCAACGGGGCCGCGCTGACGTTTGAGGCAGCCGCCGCGTAACGGCAAATCCCTGCGCACCACCGGCCAGATAGCCGGTGGCACAGGGCCGCTATTCGCACTATCGTCGGGCCAGAAGAAACCATCCGGTCACGAGGGAACGCGCCATTGGAGCTCGCTGAGATCGAGGCATTGCACGCGCAACACGCCCGCGCCGACTTTGGGACAACCACCCCCGACGAGTTGGCGTATATTCAGGAAACCATCCGCACCTACAAGCCGCGCAAAATCCTTGAAATTGGCACGGCATCCGGCCTGACCACCGGCTTTCTCGCCAGGTTTCTTGAGGAGGTTGGCGGCGACAGCGTGACGTCCATAGACTCGGAAGATGTGTTCTTCGGGGATCACCGCAAGAAGGTGGGCTATCTCGCATCAGCCATCTACGACGGACAATCGGTTCGGACCCGGATCGAGGCGGGAAAATCCTCGCTCGATCTGGCCAGTCTGGACGGGCCGTGGGACTTGGTGTTCGTCGACGCCAGCCACAACCATCCCTGGCCGACCCTGGACACATTGGCAGTGGCTCCGCACCTGTCCGGCGCCCGTATCGTTATTCACCACGATTTGCAGCTGTTCCGTCGGTTCCCCCGCTTCCTCGGCATCGGCCCTCGCGTGCTGTTCAACGAAACACCTCAGACGCATCGCCACGCCGGCGCTGCCAACGGCTGGAACATCTTCCGCATCGACCTGTCGATGGAGCCGGTCCTGCTGGAAGAAATGGGGCTGAACGCGCTGAGCATGCCATGGACGGCACGCCCGCCCCTGTCAAAGCGCGAGGTCGCGCTGTTCCGCGAGGTGCTGCGCGACATCTACAGCCCCGGCTTCTGGGCCCAGTTTGATGTTTGCGAGAAACAGAACCGGTGGAACGCGACAAAAATGGCCTATTTCTACGTCAGATACGCCGCCGCCAAGCTACGCAACGCGCTACTGGGGCGGAGCCGGGCATAGGTGGCTGGGTCACGGCCGTCGGTGAGTTGGGATCCGTGACCATTTGTTATGCGAAAAGGCCGCCTCCTTTTGGAAGCGGCCTTTTCTATTTCTCTACCGAGTGCTGCTCTCGGTGATCCCGAAGAGGATCACCTGCCGCACACTTGGCGTGTTTCGTAGATTACTCTGTAATCTTCGAAACGACGCCAGCACCCACAGTCCGGCCGCCTTCGCGGATCGCGAAGCGGAGGCCTTGCTCCATCGCGATCGGCGCGATCAGTTCGACGTCGAACTTCAGGTTGTCGCCGGGCATCACCATCTCGGTGCCCGAGGGCAGCTGAACCGTGCCGGTCACGTCCGTGGTCCGGAAGTAGAATTGCGGGCGGTAGTTGGCGAAGAATGGCGTGTGGCGGCCACCCTCTTCCTTGGTCAGGATGTAGGCCTCGGCCTCGAACTTCGTGTGCGGGGTCACCGAACCCGGCTTGCACAGAACCTGACCGCGCTCAACGCCGTCACGGTCGATGCCGCGCAAGAGCGCGCCGATGTTGTCGCCAGCTTCGCCGCGATCCAGCAGTTTGCGGAACATTTCAACGCCCGTGCAGGTGGTTTTCGCGGTGTCGCGGATGCCCACGATTTCGATCTCTTCGCCGACGTTGATCACGCCACGCTCGACACGACCGGTCACAACCGTGCCGCGACCGGAGATCGAGAACACGTCCTCAACCGGCATCAGGAACGGCTGATCCACGGCGCGCTCTGGCGTCGGGATGTAGTCGTCAACAGCGGCCATCAGCTCTTTGATCTTCTCTTCGCCGATCTCAGGGTTGTTGCCTTCCATCGCCGCCAGAGCGGAGCCCGCAATGATCGGGATGTCGTCGCCTGGATACTCGTAGGAGGACAGCAGCTCGCGGATTTCCATTTCCACCAGCTCCAGCAGCTCTTCGTCGTCAACCTGGTCCACTTTGTTCATGAACACGACCATCTTCGGGATGCCAACCTGGCGGCCCAGCAGGATGTGCTCGCGGGTCTGGGGCATTGGGCCGTCAGCGGCGTTCACAACCAGGATCGCGCCGTCCATCTGGGCGGCACCGGTGATCATGTTCTTGACGTAGTCGGCGTGGCCGGGGCAGTCAACGTGGGCGTAATGGCGGGTCTCGGTCTCATACTCAACATGCGCCGTCGAGATGGTGATCCCGCGCGCTTTTTCTTCAGGCGCGCCGTCAATCTGGTCATACGCTTTGAAGTCGCCAAAATACTTCGTGATCGCCGCAGTCAGCGTCGTCTTGCCGTGGTCAACGTGACCAATCGTGCCGATGTTCACGTGCGGTTTCGTGCGTTCAAACTTTTCCTTAGCCATCTCGTCAGGCGCCCTTTGATTAGGAGGGGCAATGTCAGCCCCGATTTCACTTCGCGGGCTACCTATTCACATGGCGGACAAAAATCAAGCCTGAGTTGCGTCTGCGGGCGCAGTCAATTGCCTGTCCGGGCTGCCGCGATCAGCCTGCGCCCGCTTTCTTGGCAATCTCGGCGGCGTCGTCCTTCTTGGCGGCCTCTTTGGCAGCATCCGACACGTCTTCGCCAAAGAGGTCGGCATTGGCCTGCAGCCAGCGTTCCACTGCCTTGGCAAATTGTGCAGCCAGATTGGCCATCTGCTCATCCGCGTCGCGAAACAAGCCGGAACCGATGACGGACTCGCCGTCCAGCTGCTCAAGGATCAGCAGCTGCTTGGAGCGGTCTTTCAGCCGCAGCAGCGGGTCTGTCTGCCAGATATGAACCGTCATGCTCATAGCGGACCGTGGTGCCAAGGCCAGCCGCCCGCCCTTGGTGGCCAGAATGTAGCCGTCCAAAGAGTAGCTGATCGTGTAGGGCGTGTCCCCGTCATAGCGGCGGAACCGCTTGTCGATCGCGGCCTCAAGGGCGGTTTCCCACTCTTCCGCCGTGGCGTCGCGAGACACCCCCATTTTTCGCGCGTTCTTGGTCACCGCGACGTTGCTTTGCAGGCGGAAGTTGCCCAGATCCACCTGTTCCTCAAGGTCGGGATTCGGCACGCTGCAGGCCGCTGTCACGGCAAGGCAGGCGGCGGCAATCAGGTTGCGGATCATGGGCGGGCCCCTTTGGTTGAACCCTGCCTGCATATCCCCGCCCACACCTGCGTGCAATCGGCGCACCCGGTTGCCGTGGCTCCCCGGCCACATATACTCAGTCCCATGAAAGATGCAGTCGACATGTACCCGCCGCAGGTTCCGCTCGTCACCGAGGTCTGGTCCATCTGGCAGTCGCTTGCCGCCGCACGGCGCAACATTCTGGAGCTGATCCCCGAGATTGCGCTGCACCAGCCCATCGTGTCGGGCAAAATGGGCCGTCCATGGCACATGGTGATGGACCCCGACGCCCTGAGGCGCATTTTGCTGGAGAAGGTCGAGGATTACCCGAAATCCGACGTCACCAAGAACATCCTGCGCCCCGCCATCGGCGAAAGCCTGTTCGTGGCCGAGGGGGCGCATTGGCGCTGGCAACGCCGCGCCGCCGCGCCGGTCTTCACGCATCGCAACATCGCCAATCTCGCGCCGATAATGTCCGCCGCCGCCGACCGGTCTTGCGCGCGCATTGCGGAACACACAGGCCGCGCCACCGACCTCTACACCGAGATGATGACCGCCGCTTTCGAGGTGATCTCGGACGTGACATTCTCAGGCGACGAGCAGTTCGACCGCAAAGCTGTGCACCGTGCGGTGGATGGCTATATTGATCAGGCGGCCAAAGTCTCCATCCTCGACATTATCGCGGCGCCCGCCTGGGTGCCCCGCCCTTCGCGCATCATGGGCTCGACGGCGATGAAGCAAATGAAACAAATGTCGGATGGGGTGATTGATAATCGCCGCGACAAGGGGCCGGGCGATATCCCCGATCTGCTGGACCTGCTGCTGGCGGGCGAGGATCCCAAAACCCAACGCACCATGAACACGGCCGAGCTGCGCGACAACCTGCTGACCTTTATTGTGGCGGGCCACGAAACCACGGCGCTGACGCTTTCCTGGGCCTTGTATCTTTGCGCGTTCGACCAAGACGTTCAGGACACGCTGCGGACCGAAGCACAATCGGTTCTGGCCGGTCGCACGGCCACGGCGGACGATCTCCCCAACCTGCCCTACACGCGGCAAGTGATTGACGAGACGCTCAGGATGTACCCGCCAGCCGCCTTCCTGTCGCGCACCGCACAAAAGGACGACACGCTGTGCGACCGGCCGATCAAGCGCAAGGACACGGTGACGTTGCCGATCTATGCCCTGCATCGGTCCCACGCCCTTTGGCCGGATCCGCATAGGTTTGACCCCGACCGCTTCAATGGCAAGCAGGAGATCAACCGCTACGCCTACCTGCCTTTTGGCGACGGGCCGCGCATCTGCATTGGGGCGAGCTTCGCCATACAGGAGGCGGTGATCATGCTGGCCACCATCCTCTCGCGCTTCAAGTTCACGCGCGTCGAGGGCAAGGACCCGAAGCCGGTTTTGATCCTGACGCTGCGCCCGGAAGGCGGTGTCTGGCTGAATGTGCAAGAGGCGTAGCGCCAAAGCAAAAAGCCCCGACGCCCAAGATGATATCGAGGGAGCCCGGGGCCTTTCAGATCTTCGGTCCTATCAGGCGTTAGCCGCCGATCAGACGTCTCAGGAACGAACGCGGTTTCTTCGCGGTCGCGTCTCCCAACAATGCGTCAGCGGCGACGTCGGCGGGCGCCGGTTGCGCCGCGGCAGGCGCCGCGTGGGCGGGCCGCTGGATCGCGGGTTCGGGCATAGGGGCCGGTTGAGGATTGGCTTGGGGCGCAGCAGAGCGCATCAGTTCAGCTTCGCTGCCTTCTGCGCCTTCTTCGGCCAGCAGTTCTTTGATCGTCTTCTTCGTAAAGGCCGTCGGCTCCGCAGCCGAAACCCCTTTCAGCGGTTTCAAACGCTCATATTCCATTCTCTGCCTCCCAACTCTCGGGCGAAATAGTTAAAATCCGCGCAATTGGTGTATCGCGCAGGGCATATATGACAGCGGAATAAGGCGATTTTGGGGAAACGGTCGCAAAAATTGTCGTTAAACGCCGACAAGGTTGTGTGATTTTGGTGACTCTTCCGGTCCGACAGGGGCATCAAAACGACGCAGATCCAAGCCCGATCTTAGGCCTCGTGCACCACAGACCAACGCCGGATCAACTGCTGTTGCAACTTCTTGGCCCGCCCATTCCAGGACCGTGCGCCCCTTGGGGCTTCCCGTTCGGCTTTGGACAAGGCCCGGCGCCGTGGCAGATCGGCGGCAAATATGGCGAAAGCCAAGTCGCGCCCATCGGGTGTTCTGATGTAGCCTGCCAACCCGCTGACGAAGTTGAGCGTGCCGGTCTTGGCTACAATCTGGATTGGGCTGTTCTGGATCACCTTGTTTTCGCTGTCGCGCACCGCGATCGTCTTCAAGATCGGCTGCAACAGCTGCTGTGCGCCCGGCGCGGTCAGCGCCTTGACCATTTCCTGCGCGCTCATCTTGGTGCGGTCGCCAAGGCCCGAATGATCCACAAAACTGGCCTTGCGCGCGCCGTAACGGTCCTCCGCCCAGCCCGCCATCACGCGACCCGAAGCCGCGAGCGTGCCGGCTTTGCTGGCTGACAGCCCCACGACTTCCGCCGTCACATTGGTTGAAAACTTCAACATGTCGCGGCAAATTTTGCGCAAATCCGGGCTGAGATGCTCTGCCACGGTCGTCCCTTGCGGCAACGCATTCGTGGCCTCTGGGAATGGCAGATTGATCCCATGGCTACGTGCCACGGTTTGCAAGACGTCGCCTGCATAGATGGCCGGACGCCGTACAGGCAACCACCGCCCACCACCTTTGCCAAGCGCCTTGCGGGCGACGGTCCAGTTCTCGCGCGTTGCGCTGTTTGAATAGGTGAATATTGGCGCACCGCGGTCCGCCACCTGCGTGCGTACAAACCCCACGCCCGGCCTAATCTTTTCGGACCGCGCATCCATGGTGACGTTGTAGCCGCCATTCGCCCGCTTCCATTCCAGATAAACACGGTTGAAATTCAGGTTCAGCCCGCTGAGGCCCGGGTTGTAGCCCACCTGCACTGGCTGCGTGCCGTCGATTTCCTCGATCGAGGGCAGCGCGCCGCCATAGACTTTCAGCTTGCCGCGTATCTCTCGGATACCGGCGATCTTCAGGCGCCCCGCCAACTCAAACAGGTCATCGGTCGACAGCGTCGGATCGCCCCCGCCCACCAGCACCAAATCGCCTTGCAGCACCCCGCCGCTGATCGGGCCGGTGGCCACAAGCCGCGTGCGGTATCGGTGCCCCGCGCCCAACGTGTTCAGCGCGTAAAGCGCCGTCATCGCCTTTGTCACGCTGGCGGGCGGCTGCCCCAACAGGGGCGAGCGGCTTTCCAGCACTTGCCCCGTGCGCGCATCGGCCACGACATAGCTGACCTTGCCGCCCAGATTGGCGGCGTCCACAAAGCGGTCGGCCCCCGGCATGGCCTGTTTGGCCGCGTCCGATGGCTTGCCAATCGGGCGCGAAGACCGCTCCGGCGCATTCGCCAAAGCGCATCCGGCGACGCCATATAACAAGAAGGACAAGACGGTGCGGCGGCCGTACCGGCCAAAATCGGAAGAGCTCATGGCTGCGACATTCGCCCAACCGACAAGTGGTGGCAAGCGGTCAAACAGCCTGATACGCAAGCGTGATGGACCGTTCCTTGCTCAGCGCTGCCGCGATCATGTCTTTGGGCATGTTGTTGATCCCCTTCGGGGACACCGCGGGCAAGATGATGACCTCTGCCGGGGTGCATCCCTTCTTTGTGGCGTGGACGCGGTACCTGATCGGGATGGTGGTGCTGATCCCCTTCGCATTCCATGTCGACGCGCTGAAATTGCTGCGCGATTGGCGCATCTGGCTGCGCAGCGCGGTGCAGGTCATTACCATTTGCACGATCTTGACGGCTCTCTCAACCGAGCCCATCGCAAACGTGTTCGGCGCGTTCTTCCTTGGCCCTATGGTCAGCTACGCGCTGTCTGTCTGGCTGCTGAAAGAGCAAGGCAGCGCGCTGCGTATCATCTTGCTGGCGGTCGGCCTTGGCGGGGTCTTTCTGGTGGTCAAGCCGGGGTTCGGGATGACGCCGGGGCTGGCTTGGGCCGCGGCCTCGGGGTGCTTTTACGGCATGTTTCTAACGGCGTCGCGCTGGGTCGCGCCCTTGGGCCGCCCCGTGCATCTGTTGCTGACCCAGCTTATCATCGGGACGCTGATGCTGACGCCATTGGGCCTCCTCCATCTGCCGCTGCTGACCGCAAACGTGTCGGGGCTGGTCTTGTGGTCCGGCGTCGCTTCGATGATGGGAAATTTGTTTCTGGTCTTCGCCTATGCCCGCGCGGGGGCGGCAACGCTTGCGCCCTTTGTCTATGTGCAGCTGATCGGGGCCACGGCCTATGGGCTGGTCTTCTTCGGCAACTGGCCCGACGGGCTATCGGCCATAGGCATCACCGTGATCTTCGCATGCGGCTTTGCCACGCTGTTTCTCAGGAAGACCGCCAGTCGCCCTTAGCGCGGATCGCGCTGGAGGACGCCTCGCTCAGCGGCAGGTTGATGTAGCACCAGCAGGGGGCTTCCATCTGTGGCAGCATCTGGCTGGCCGGCCCCACCAGCCTTGCGTCATCATATAGTTGCGCCGCGACGGATCTGCGCGCTGATATCCGGTCGCCGGGGCGGGCGAGAACGCCCACCGGCACCATCTCCATAATGTCGCGCCAGTCCTGCCAATGGTGCAGGCTTGCCAGATTGTCCGCTCCCATCAACCACACAAACCGCACACCCGGGTAGCGCCGGATCAGCCCCCTGAGGGTCTGCGCCGTGTAGCGTGTGCCCAGCTTGGCCTCTACATCTGTCACGGTGACACGTGGATGGTCCATCACCTGCCGGGCCTTGGCCAAACGGTCCGCCAACGGCGCAGGCGCGTTTTCTTTCAAGGGATTGCCGGGGGAAACCAGCCACCATACGTGGTCAAGCCCGAAGCGTTTCAACGCCTCGCGGGTGATATGGGCATGGCCTTGATGCGCGGGGTCAAAGGACCCGCCAAGCAGGCCCACCGCCTGCCCCGGCCGCGCCGGCGGCCATCCCGAAGAGATGTCAGTCGGTTTCAGAGGACTTGGCCCACAGATTGATGTCTTCCTCCGACGAGATGCGGTCGATCTCGGCGAGCTCGTCGGCCGCAAACTTGAGGTTTTCCACCGCCCCCACGCAGTCGACAATTTGCGACGGTTTCGACGCCCCGATCAACGCGGTGGTCGCGCGGCCCTCCCGTAAGACCCAGGCGATAGCCATCTGCGCCAGCGTTTGCCCGCGGGCCTCGGCCATCTCATTCAACGCTTTGACGCTGGCCAGCGACCGCTCGTTGATCATGCCGTCCAGCAGGGATTTGCCTTGCGTGGCGCGGCTGCCGTCGGGGATGCCGCCGAGGTACTTCTTGGTCAGAATGCCCTGCGCCAGCGGCGTAAACGCAATCGAGCCGATGCCCAGGTCGTTCAAAGTGCTCCACAGCCCGTCATGCTCGGTCCAGCGGTTCATCATGTTGTAGGAGGGCTGGTGGATCAAACACGGCGTGCCCAGCTCCTTGAGGATGGCTGCCGCCTCGCGCGTCTTCTGCGAATTGTAGGACGAAATGCCCGCATATAGGGCACGGCCTGACCGCACGATGTAATCCAGCGCGCCCATGGTTTCTTCCAACGGGGTCTCGGGGTCAAAGCGGTGGGAGTAGAAAATATCTACATAATCCAGCCCCAACCGTTTCAGAGACTGGTCGCAAGACGCCACCAAATACTTGCGCGACCCCATCTCTCCATACGGCCCCGGCCACATCAAATATCCGGCCTTGGACGAAATGATCATCTCATCCCTGTAGCCTGCAAAGTCCTCCCGCAAAATCTCCCCAAATGCAGTCTCCGCTGATCCGGGAGGGGGCCCGTAGTTATTCGCTAGGTCAAAATGCGTGATCCCATGATCAAACGCCGTTCGGCACATCGCACGCTTGTTCTCATGCGGGCTGTCCCCGCCGAAATTATGCCAAAGCCCCAGGCTGATCGCAGGCAGCTGGACCCCTGACTTGCCGCAGCGGCGGTACTCCATGGTCTCGTAGCGGTCCGCTGCGGGGCAGTAGTCCACAGGTTTCTCCTTCGGGGGGCGCTGAACTTTGCTCATACAGGAGTTCTGAGGCTCACACCTCCGAACGTCAAATGCAATCAAAGTCCGCCCAAAGGATTACCACGCTGAAAACCTGTCGAAGCGCCATGCTCCGTTTGTCGAGTCTCGGGTGAATTCGATTATGTAGTACTCGCCGTTACCCGCCCTCAGCGTCACCGATGCATCCTGATACCAGTTTTCCGGGATTTCCGTTGGTCGCGGCAATTCCGAGAGCTGGCCCGGAGATAACTTTTCGAACTCAAATTGCCGGGCGCCGATAGCAAATTCGGCTATAAGGTCAGGCTGCAACATGACCGCCGCCAGCTCGCCGAATTCCACCCGCGTCGCGCCGCTGGGTATTCGCAGGCCCGTAGCGCCCAAAATTCCGCGCTGAGCAATTGTCAGGATATCCTCAGAACGCTCCCGCAATTCGTCATTGGTGATCGCGTTGATGGCCTGGCGCCAGGCGTCAGCGCCATTTTCCCGTTCTTTGGCCATGGCCAAGACCAACTTCAGCTCTTCCGACAGCCTCAGCTTTGAACGGACCTCAGAAGGTATGCTGTCATCGGCCAATAGCGCATCATATTCTTCCTGGGACAGAACTTTCAGCTCGTCTGACGCGCCGAACTGGAAGTTTAGCTCGCTTACCTTTCCGCCCGCCCCAAGCAAATCAACCATCCGCACGGAGTCAACGTCAGGATCCAGCATCCAGCTAACATCGTCCATCTCTAGGCCTTGCTCGTAGAAGGTTGGAATGAATATGCTCGATTGCCAGCCGTTACTCAGTGAAGGCCCAATTGTCGGCCAAGCCGCATTGCCGGCAGTTGTGTCAACGATACGGGGGTTGCCATCCGGCCCAATCTCAACGGTCAGAATAACAACCCGGAATAGGCCGTTTTGGTTGCTGGCGATCCCAAAGAATACGTCCTCTCCGTCGAACAAGTAGCGCCGCCAGAAGTCAAAACCGAACCCATTGCTGGGCTCGACAAGCTCCATGAATCGCGTCGCCGAATACCCGATCAGTTGGTCCGCAACATCGTCAGAAGAAATCTCGACGGAAAAATCGGCCAATGGGGACAAGACAGCATTTGCATCCGTTACAGTGTCCCGCACCCGCTGGGTGGCTTTCTGAAACGCATCCTCCAGCCGGTCAGCTTCCGCCGCCATAGAGGCAACGGCAACGGCGTCTCGGTCCTCTTCTTCCATTGCCAGGGCGAGCTGCTGCAATGCGGCGATGTAGTCGGTCGAAACGCCTTGATAGTCGCGCAACGTGTCCTGCAGCTCGCCGATGGTGCCGCCCCGCACGCCCAATGCGCGCTCTTTGCGTTCGACCTCTTCGACGCGATCTTCAAGTTTGTCTTCAGCGTCTTCCAGACGCGCCTCGCTGGCTTTCAAGTCCTCGCGCTGTTGCTGCAATACTGTCCTAGCCTGTGTGAGGTTGGCCTGGGTCGCACTCAATTCGGCGCGGGCGTCCTCTGCTTGTTGCTGAAAGGCAAGCGCTTCTGACTGTCGGGTGGCAGACTCCGTATTGATCTTTTTCAGGCTTTCGAACGCATCTGTCAGGTTCTTGATCTGCTGGCCACTGACAGTCGCCATCTGCCCGCTGAAGTCCGAAACGCGGTCATAGGCTTCGTCGCGTTCCTGGCGCAACAAGGCCAGCGAGTCCTGGTACTCGGTGTCGACTTTCTGGTTTTGCGCCTGAAGGAAGTACCAGCCTACCGCCAGCAGCACGAGCAATAGGATGGGCGTGGTCCACTGCCCCAACAATCGAAACAGGTTGCCGGTCACTTCGGTCACGGCATCGGAAGGGGTCCGTCCTACCTGGACCGCAGCTGGGCGGTCATCCTTAAGCTCTCTCACTACCTCAGCCAGGGCCGCCTTGATTTCGGAAATGCTGGTCTCGTCGGGTTTGTCGTTCTTCGCCACGCCAATAATCCTGCGTAAATATCTAAAGTCACTTTGGTTTCAACGATCACAGGTTAGTCAGAAATACCCCAATCTGGCCACAAATTTTTGCAAAGGGGCACGGTGCGAAGGGTGATTGAACCGGGCGGTGCGGTAGCCTAAACCAGCACAAGGTCACCTTTAGAGCGAGAATCCCCATGGCAGCCAATCAATTCGTCTACTTCATGGACGGCGTCTCCAAGCAGTATCCCGGCGGCAAGAAGGTGTTCGAAAACATCCAGCTCAACTTCCTGCCCGGCGTCAAAATCGGCGTGGTGGGTGTCAACGGCACCGGTAAGTCGTCGCTCATGCGCATCATGTCCGGTCAGGACAAGGATTTCACCGGGGAGGCATGGGCCGCCGAAGGCGCCAAGGTCGGCTACCTGCCTCAAGAACCCACGCTCGATGAAACGCTCGATGTGCGCGGCAATGTGATGCTGGGGGTGAAGGAAAAGAAGGACGTGCTCGACCGCTACAACGAGCTGGCGATGAACTATTCCGACGAAACCGCCGAAGAAATGGCCAAACTGCAGGACGAGATTGACGCGGCCAACCTCTGGGACCTCGACGCCCAGATCGACATCGCGATGGAGGCCCTGCGCTGCCCCCCCGATGACGCCGCCGTCGAAAACCTGTCCGGCGGGGAACGCCGCCGCGTGGCTTTGTGCAAGCTGCTGCTCGAAGCCCCCGACATGCTGCTGCTGGACGAGCCGACCAACCACCTCGACGCCGAAACCATCGCGTGGCTGCAAAAGCACCTGATCGAGTATAAAGGCACCATCCTGATCGTCACCCACGACCGGTATTTCCTCGACGATATCACCGGCTGGATTCTAGAGCTCGACCGTGGTCGCGGCATCCCCTACGAGGGCAATTACTCCGCATGGCTGGAACAAAAGGCCAAACGGCTGGAACGCGAGGCCAAGGAGGACAAGACCAAGCAGAAAACGCTGGAGCGCGAGCTGGAATGGATCCGCGCCGGTGCCAAGGCCCGTCAGGCCAAGGGCAAGGCCCGCATCAACGCCTATAATGAAATGGCCAACCAGTCCGAGAAGGAAAAGGTCGGTCGCGCGCAGATCATCATCCCCAACGGCCCGCGCCTCGGCAACAAGGTGATCGAGGTCGAAAACCTGACCAAAGCTTACGGCGACAAGCTGCTGGTCGAAGACCTCAGCTTCTCCCTGCCCGCAGGTGGTATCGTCGGCGTGATCGGCCCCAACGGCGCGGGTAAATCCACGCTGTTTCGCATGCTGACGGGTCAGGAAACGCCGGACTCAGGCGAGGTATCCTATGGCGACACGGTGCAGCTGTCCTATGTCGACCAATCCCGCGACGCGCTGAAGGGCGACGCCAATGTCTGGGAAGAAATTTCAGACGGCGGCGAAATCATCCAGCTGGGCGACGCGCAGATGAACTCCCGCGCCTACTGCTCCGCCTTCAACTTCAAGGGCGGCGATCAACAGAAAAAGGTCGGCACGCTGTCGGGCGGCGAACGCAACCGCGTGCATCTGGCGAAACTGTTGAAATCCGGCGGCAATGTGCTGCTCCTCGATGAACCGACCAACGATCTGGACGTGGAAACGTTAAGAGCGCTTGAAGACGCCATCGAAAACTTCGCCGGCTGCGCCGTCGTCATCTCCCACGACCGCTTTTTCCTCGACCGCCTCTGCACCCACATCCTCGCCTTCGAGGGCGAGGCCCATGTCGAATGGTTCGAAGGCAACTTCGAGGCCTATGAGGAAGATAAAATCCGCAGGCTGGGACCTGATGCGGTAGAACCTAAGCGGGTGAAGTATAAGAAATTCACACGTTGAACGGCGTCGGTTAGGTGTTCCGCACCCAAACCCACCTCACAGGCTGCAACTGATGGGTGAAACCATCCAGCCCACGGTTCACTGAGAAATATGCTTGGCCGTATCAATAATTTCCAATGACCTCGCTTTTTTTGACAAAATGATGTAGAGTCTTGCTCATTGTTTAGTTGAAGTTGAGGTTTTTCATGCGCTTTCATTTAGCAATTCCATTGATTTTTTTTCTGTCTTCTCAGGCTAATGCGAACCAAGACTGTTCTCACGCCTTAGTTCAAGATACTTATTCCAAAGCCCAAACTGATACGGAAAGGCTTGCTATTATCTACTCGATAGATAAAGCAAATTTTGACCAATTTAAGTCTGAATTCGCCGGTGGTGGAAATGCTATAATTGGCGGCATTCCAGTTGGCGGCGATATGGACTGGAACGAGTTTGAAGAACATCGTTCACGTATCAAAGAAACTTACAACTTTGATTACAACCGAAATTCGTCTCTAGAAATTGCTCGAACCTACCTTTCTGACAATGCGAAGCAGGCCTACATTTCCTGCCTGAAAAACTCGGGAAAAGGCCTAAAGGTCTGGCTGTCTCAAGTTGAGGATACTCAGCTTACTATTTCGGTTAAGTTTGATACCCACCCTGGTGGTGCTTTGACAGATTTCTCCCTTGGCAGTCCGGTGGGGGGGACTCTCATTGGTTCTGTTCCAACCTCATTTCCAAACGGTTCGATAAGGACAATTGAGTTTCAGCGGGACCAGAATGTCAGATTTTCGGTTGTTGTAAATGGAGATGGAGAATCGACTAATTTCGTTGTCCCATCAGAGCCAAGATTTGTGACCGGTGCAGTGGTAAGTTGGGACTTTGAGATTATGGTTGATGATGTCCTACAGCGATACCAAGGGAGCAGGGAGATAAGCCCAGATATCTACAAAGAACACGATCCCTCTAAGCGAAAAATTGAGATCCACCGATATACCACTCATGACAATCAAGGCGACCGGTGGGCCTATTGTAGAATTGAGGACAACTGGACTCTAACCGCGCTCTACAAGGACCGATTTATTCCTGGAACCAAGACCGGTGATAGAAAAGTCAAAACCTCCCGTGTACTGGAACCAGGAACTGGGGGAGGGGGTATCTGCAAATTGGAGCGTCTCCTTTACAATCGTTGAGCCAAAGGCCATCGGAACCATCCCCCACCCCACCGCGTTAATTCTCCAACGGCACCCCACACGGGTGTCCCTGAAACAAAAAGGAGAAACATCATGCTCGGTTGGGCTCTTACATTTTTAGTCATCGCTATCATCGCGGGTATCTTTGGCTTCGGCGGCATTGCCGGCGCGTCCGCAGGCGTGGCACAAATCCTCTTCGTGATCTTCCTCGTGCTCTTCGCCGTGTCGATGATCGCACGGGCCGTCAAAGGCCGCTCGGTCGTCTGACCGGACGCGAAGACCGGATAGCGAAAGCGCGCCTTTGGGAGAGGGCGCGCTTTTTTCGTGGGATTTGCGCGAAATGCGGGGTTCGGGCTAGGCTTGCGCCATTCACGAGTCACGAGGTTCTTAATATGCGCATTCTTCCCCTCATTCTTGCCGCCACTGTGGCCGCCTCCCCCGCGTTTGCCGGGTGGAGCACCATCACCTCCGAGGCGCAGCTGAAAAAGCTGGTGGTCGGCAAAAGCTATCTCGACCCGAAATCCGGCGCGTGGTTCAAGCTGCGCCGCAACGGCAAGCTGACCGGCGCCGCGCGCAAGGAAAAGCTGACCGGTGTGTGGCAGTGGAAGGACAAATATGTCTGCTTTGACCGCGCCCTTGGCGGCAAGAAGCTGCCCGGCGATTGCATCATCATCCAGGTGGACGGCCCAAACATCGCGACAATCCGCCAACAAGGGAAAGGTCGCAAGACCGCCTATGTCCCGAAATAGACCCAACCGCAGGAGCCGCCCATGACCAAGACCTTCGCCACCACCTTCCTAGCCGCCGCGACTATGGCGACCTCCCTATTCGCCCAAGCCCTGACCGGCAGCTATGTCGCCGAGGGCCGCAATGCCGACGGGTCCAGCTACTCCGGCACCGTCGAGATTGCCGATACCGGCAGCGCCGTGGGGATGACGTGGAATGTCGGCAGCCAGAACTACGCGGGCCAAGGCCAGCTGGAGGGCCGGGTTTTGACCGTCAACTGGGGTGCCGCCGCGCCGGTGATCTACGTGGTGATGCTCGACGGGTCATTGCACGGGACATGGGACAATGGCCGCGCGTTGGAGAAGCTGACCCGGCGCTGACATCGGCGCAATTCCAAAGGCTCAAAACCTCTATACGGTGTCTATATGCAATCCACACGCTTTCTATACAGCCTTTACTTGCGTCCCCAACCCTGCGATACCCCACGGGCTACGTTTGCCTATTTCGACCACTGACTTCCTTTTAAACGGCTGCCAGTCTCTCGTTACAGACCGACCACGCCGGGCTGCCACACTTATGCGGGCAGCATATAAATAAGGAAGATCACCATGGCTAATGGTACCGTAAAATGGTTCAACTCCACTAAAGGCTTCGGCTTTATCGCACCTGAGGGCGGCTCCAAGGACGTGTTCGTCCACATCTCCGCCGTTGAGCGTGCGGGCCTGACAGGTCTGGAAGACAACCAAGCAGTGACATTCGACGTCGAAGCTGGCCGTGACGGCCGCGAAAGCGCGATCAATATCGCTCTGGCGTAAGGGCTTAGCCCTGTTCCGTTGCTGACGCGGCGGGATGTTTAGAGACAAAAAAACCGCCCAGAGCTTAACGCTCTGGGCGGTTTCTTTTTGGGAAGGTGCCATTCTGCCGTGGCTTGCGCGCCTGAGGGGTGTAGCGAGGGTGCGCGCCCTTCCTGGGAAACTGGTCTTTGTGGCTTAAGCCGCGAGGAACAGGTTGTTCATCGGAGCGCCGCGGGAGGAGGAGAAGACAGGGGCCGCGTCACGCGCTGGGGTCGTGATCATCACAACGCCACTATCGGCGCCGAGTTTGCGAACTTGGAGGGCTTGCAGGGCAATCAGACGACGGTTGCGGGCACGTTCTGTCAGAGAAATGGTCATGTTCGTTATCCTTCCTGTGTGTTGGGTTTACTCTGAACCGTTTCCGGCAACTGATTACGCAATAATAAAACGATGTAGGACATATTTCAGCAAGTATGTTTCTCCTTACCATATGATAATGACGTTTTATTGCTCAATTTGCGCCAGAATGATGCCACAAATTCCACTCAATTCGATACAAAACCGCCCAATTGTGGCGGCTTTTCAACGGCTTTGCCGCATTCTGCGCCCAAAAGAACTTTGATTTTCTTCCCAATTGGGCGGTTTTTGCCCTCTCTGCAGCACATGTTTGCCGTGAAATTGGCACCTTGCCGCACCCGATCATGCAGTCGTCGGCGCTCCATTGTGCATATGCCGCCGCCGCATTAGAACGCATGTCATGAAAAACTATGACCTCATCGTCGTGGGCTCCGGCCCCGCGGGATCTGCTGCCGCCGTCACCGCGTGCAAACACGGACTGTCGGTCGCAATCGTCGACAAGGCCACATTCCCACGCGACAAGCTGTGCGGCGGCCTGTTCACCGGGCGGTCGCAAAAAGCCATGCGCGCGATCTTCTCACGCGAGGTCAGCGACGACATGTTCTCCACCTGCGACCACATCCGGTTCTATGCCAGCGGCGACCTGCTGGCTGACGTGAAGGACGCGCCGCCAATGCATCTGACCATGCGCCGCGACTTCGACGCGATGCTTCATGGCGACGCGGTCGACGCGGGCGCGGAGCCCTATCTCGGCCAACCCATCACCGAGCTGGGCGACACCGCCCTGACCCTGCGCGACGGGACCACCCTTGGTTTCAAGACGCTAATTGGGGCGGACGGGGTGAATTCATTCGTCGCACGCACTCTGTTCGGCCGGCCTTTCGACCCCGAAACCATCGGCTTCGGCCTAGAGATTGAAACGCCTTTGGTCCCCTCCCGCGATGACGCGGTCGAGGTGGATTTCGACGCGGCGCAGTGGGGCTACGGCTGGGCGTTTCCGAAACGCAAAACCGTAACCGTGGGCGTGGGGGGTATCAATTCTCGCAATGCCGATATGAAGGCCAACATGGCGGCCTATGTGGATCAGACCAACAGCGATACCGATCTGAAATACAAAGGCCAATACCTGCCTTTCGGTGACTACAAGAAGGCGCCGGGACGCAATCATATCCTGCTGGTGGGGGATGCGGCGGGCCTGGTGGACCCGATCACCGGGGAAGGCATAGCCCTGGCGATGGAAAGCGGCGAACATGCGGCCAATGCGGCGGCGCAGGCGTTGATGCTCGGCGCGCCTCACAAGGCCTACAAACTTTACATGAAGGCCGTAAGACCGATCCAGCGCTCCCTCAGCGAGGCGCGGCTGTGGCGCATGATCATGTTCCCGCAAGCCACGCATGGCTATTTCGTCAGGACCTTCAAGCGCGGCAGCTGGCTGCCGATGAAGTATCTACAAATGCTGGCGGGGGAGGCTGAGTATGCCGATATCCGCTTCGCGCTAATCCAGCGCATTCCGAAACTGTTGTGGCGGCTGACCAAGCACAAGCTGGGGTTCCGCCAACCGGGGTGAGACCAGCCCAAAGCAAAGGGCTGGCCTCGAAACTCACTTAGTCCTTCAGGACAAAGGTGACCTTCAGGATCACGCGGTATTCGTCGATCTTGCCGTCTTTGACGGTGCATTTCATGTCCTGCACCCATGCGCTGGTGACGTTTTTCAGCGTTTTGGAGGCGCGCTCCACCCCGGCCTCAACAGCATCTTCAAAGCTTTTGGAGGAGGAGGAGATAATTTCGGTGACGCGTGCGACTGACATGGCAGTGCTCCTTTTGTTGACTAGGCGGCCACCCTAAGACGCGGCCCCCAATGCGATCAAGGTGCAGACCAGTCGATATTCCCCGCAGTTGCAATGTCCAGCAGACCATCCGTGTACGGAACCATCAGCCGGGCCGCCGCGTCAGTGTCATCGTTGAGCCAAGTCGTCACGGCGTCAGGCGGCAGGATCACGCCCATCCGGTGATGGATGGGCCCGACATCCCCATTCGGCTCGCAGGTCACGGTGGCCACTTGATCCACCACCACGCCCCCCGGTCCGTTCCAGGTGTCGGCAATCGCAGCAAACAGCAACAGCCCGCCATCCTTCGGTGCAATCCTCCAGGCAGTTTTCTTGCGCTTTTCACCAGTCCATTCGTACCAGCCATCCACCGGCACGACGCAACGGCGCACGCCCTCGAAGGCGGATTTCGCAAAGACGGTTTCGGACCGCGCATTCACGATCGTCTCCATCACCGGCCTACCGCGCGCGTTTACGCGCCCGACCGGCACAATGCCCCAGCGCATGCGCGTCAGGCGACCTTTTTCCAGCACAATGATCTCTTGCCCCGGCGCGATGTTGTAGCGGACAAGCTCTTCGCGCACCGACCCAACCTCCACCCCCAAGGCGGCACCCACATCGGCAATTGGTCTGGTCAAAAAGAAACGTCCGGGCATATCCCAACGCTAACACGCTTGCGCAGAACACCAAAACGCCCCTTGATGGGCCCTATGTCTGACCCTCATTTCTTTGGCTACGGCTCGCTGGTCAACGCCGCGACCCACAGCTACCCCGACCCTCTGCCTGCAACGGTCATCGGCTGGCGGCGGATGTGGCGTCACACCAAGATGCGTGAGGTCGCCTATTTGACGGTGGCCCCTGACCCGGCTTGCACCATCCAAGGGTTGATCGCTCAGGTGCCCGATAATGACTGGGCGGCGCTGGACGAACGCGAATACGCCTATTTCCGCACACCGGTACTGCCGCAAACAATTGCGCTCGACACACCGCGCCGGATGGAGGTGCAAATCTACCAGACCCGAACCGATCAGGACGCAGCCCCTTCAGTCCGCCACCCGATCCTGCTCAGCTATCTCGATGTGGTGGTACAGGGCTATCTACGCGTATTCGGGGAGGCCGGTGTGCAGCAGTTCTTCCAGACCACCAGCGGTTGGGATGCCCCAATCCGAAACGACCGTGCCGCCCCGATCTATCCGCGCGCGCAACAGCTGACAGCAACGGAGACGCTGCTCGTGGATGAGATGCTAGCGGCGCATGTGAAGTAGGTGCATCAACCGCGCCTGGCGCGAGAACGGGTCGGCCGAGGTCGGTTTCGCACCGGATTGCACTGCAATCACCCGCCGCCCCAACCACCAGGCCAGCACCCCGAACAACACGCCGCCCACGGCCTGCCCGATCAAAACACCCGCCGCGCCCAGCCACCAGGCAAACAGCATCACAAACGGGATCGTCCCCAACGTGTGCCGCCCCCAGTTCACCCATGTCGAATAGAACGGGTGACCCAGATTGTTGAAGGCCGAATTCGCCACGAAGATCGTGCCGTTGAAGAAGAACAGCAGCGCCAGCGGGCCGCAGAACAGATAGATCAGCTCGACCGCGATGCCTTCGGCCTGAAACAGCGCCACGATAGGATCGCGCAGAAAGAACAGCAGCCCGCTGACCAACACCACGTAAATGCCTATGAATAGCAGCCCCTCGTTGAATGCTTTGCCGACCCTGTCATGCCGCCCTCCGCCGAAATTCTGCCCGATGATCGGCCCCAATGCACCCGACAGCGCGAAAATCACCGCAAAGGAGATCGGTGTGATGCGGGAGACAATGGCCATGCCCGCTACGGCCACTTCGCCAAATTCCGCCATGGCGCGGGTGACGTATCCCTGCCCGATAGGGGTGGCTAGCTGCGTCAGGATGGCGGGGAGTGCGATGCCGAACACCGCACCGAAATCCTTTATCAGCGCGGGCATATGCGGCGCGTCAATGCCGCCATGACGTTTGATGATCGGGACCAACGCCGTCGCCGCTATCGTGACCCGCGCAACCACGCTGGCCAGTGCGGCGCCTTGCAGATCCAGCCCCGCCCCAAAGATCAGGATGGGGTCCAGCACTGCATTTACGAGCCCGCCGTAAATGGTGGCCATCATCGCGCCGCGCGCGTCGCCATAGGCCCGCAGGATCGCCCCGCCCATCATGCCGATCATAAGGAACGGAAGGCTCGGAACGATAATCTGCAAATAGCTGATGGCCAGTGCCTGCGTGTCCCCGCTCGCACCCACCAGCGATGTCAGGTAGCCCAGGTTCATCCACACCAGCGCCGAGAAAGCGATGCCGAACGCCACCCCGTAGACCAGCGAATTGGTGATCAACTGCCGCGCCCGCGCCTCGTCCGAATTGCCCAATGCGCGCGACACCAGCGCCCCCGCCGCGATCGCCATGCCGATCCCGAAAGAGGTGGTGAAAAACAGGATCGCGCCCGCGTAGCCCACAGCCGCCGCCAAAGCCGCGTTGCCCAGCATCGAAATGAAGATCATGTCGACAAAGTCGACCGCAAACACCGCGATCAGCCCGACCGACGCGGTCAGCGACATCACCGAGATATGTTTGAACAGGTTGCCTTCGAGGAACTTCGCGGTCTCTTGTGCCATGCCGTCCCTCGATGTTTGCTAGACCGAAAGCGTCGCCGCCACTGCCTTTTTCCACGCCCCATATTTGCGCGAACGGGTGTCCTCGTCCATCCCCGGCTCGAACCGGCGCTCCAACGCCCAATTCGCAGCAAAGCCCGCTTGATCCGGGTAAATCCCCGCCCGCATACCGGCCAACCAAGCGGCACCCAAAGCCGTCGTCTCCAACACCTCCGGCCGGTCCACCTGCGCCCCGATAATGTCGCTCAGGAATTGCATGGCCCAGTCGCTTGCTGTCATGCCACCATCGACCCGCAGCACGTTCTCGCCGCCATCTGATCCAGACCAATCCGCGGTCATCGCCTCCAGCAGGTCCCGCGTCTGATAGCCCACGCTTTCCAGCGCAGCCTTCGCAAACTCCTCCGGACCCGTCCCCCGCGTCAGCCCGTAAATCGCGCCGCGGCAGTCCGCGTCCCAATAGGGCGCACCCAAGCCGGTAAAGGCTGGAACCAAGATCACGTCCTGTCCGGCATCGGCCTTGTCCGCCAAAGGCTGCGTCTCTGACGCTTCGCGAATGATCTTCAGCCCGTCTCGCAGCCATTGCACCACGGCACCTGCAATGAAGATCGAGCCCTCAAGCGCATAGGTCGGCTTGCCATCAAACTGATACGCAATCGTCGTCAGCAGCCGATTCTCTGACGTCACTGGAGCATCCCCCGTGTTCAGAAGCGCAAAACACCCCGTCCCATAGGTTGATTTCAACATCCCCGGCTCAAAGCAGGCCTGCCCGACTGTCGCCGCTTGTTGGTCACCAGCCACGCCCAGAATGGGGATCTCGACCCCAAACAAATCCGCTCGCGCCATGCCAAAATCCGCCGCGCAATCTAGCACCTCGGGCAGCATCCCCATAGGGATGCCAAACATCTCGCATATGGTCGTGGACCAACGGCCCTTCTTGATATCGTACAGCAACGTCCGCGCCGCGTTGGTGGCGTCCGTCACATGCCGCGCGCCGCCTGTCAGCTTCCAGATGATGTAGCTGTCCACGGTACCAAACAGCAGCTCGCCCGCCTCGGCCCGCGCTTTGACACCCTCCACATTCTCCAAAATCCAGCGCAGCTTGGTGCCAGAAAAATACGGGTCGCACAGCAGCCCCGTGCGTTCAGTAAACATCGGCTCGTGCCCGCCGTCGCGCAATTCCTTGCAATACTCGCTGGTCCGCCGGTCCTGCCAGACAATCGCGTTATGCACCGGCTTGCCGGTCTCTTTGTCCCACACCACCGTTGTTTCACGCTGGTTGGTGATGCCGATGGCGGCAATGTCCTCGCCCTTCAACCCGGCCCGTTCCAACGCCGCGCGGCAGGTGCCTGCCACGGTGGTCCAAAGATCATCCGGCTCATGCTCAACCCAGCCCGACTTGGGAAAATGCTGTGTGAACTCTTCCTGTGCCTGCGCCACGATCTTCATGTCGCCGTCGAAAATGATCGCCCGGCTTGATGTGGTCCCTTGGTCAATGGCCAGAATATGGGTCATGGCTTGCCTCCCTCAGCGCGCATAAAGTCGTCCAGAACTTTGATCTCGGATGCGGTCATCCGCAACCCCAGCTTGGAGCGCCGCCACACCACGTCCTCCGCCTCCCGCGCATATTCATTGGCCATCAGCCAGCGAATTTCCGTGGCCGTTAGCGTGGCTCCGAAGCTTTGCCCCAAATCCTCCGCCGCTTTGGCGTCACCCAACATGTCCCGCGCTTCAGTCCCGAAAGCGCGGATCAGGCGACTTGCCCAGAACGCATCCAAGAACAGAAAGTCCTGCCGCAGACCGGCGATCATCCCATCCACATCCGCAACCGCGAAGTCTCCCCCCGGCATCGGGGCACCCGCCGTCCACGGCTTGTCGCGCATGTCCAGATACGGGCTGATCTTCTCCAACGCATGCTCTGCCAGCTTGCGATAGGTCGTGATCTTGCCGCCAAACACGTTCAGCATCGGCGCGCCAGCTTGCTCATTCACTTTCAACACGTAGTCCCGCGTCGCCGCCGTCGCCGATTTGGCCCCGTCATCATAAAGGGGCCGCACGCCGGAATAGGTCCACACGATGTCATCCGCGCTGATATCTTGCTTGAAATACTGGTTGGCGAAGGCCAGCAGATAGTCCCGCTCCTCATCTGAACATTCGGGTTCTATATCCGGCTCTGAATGTTCCGCATCCGTGGTGCCGATCAAGGTGAAATCCGTCTCATACGGAATGGCAAAAATGATCCGACCGTCTTCGCCTTGGAAGAAGTAGCATTTCTCGTGGTCAAACAGCTTCTTCGTCACAATGTGGCTGCCCTTGACCAGCCGCACGCCCTCGGTCGCGTTGATCCGCACCGTGTTGTGAATAATGTCGCCCACCCACGGCCCTGCCGCGTTGACCAGCATCTTGGCGCGACGGGTGATGATCTCACCCTTGGCCAAATCCTCCAGCGTAATCTCCCACAGCCCGTCGCGCACCTCGGCCGAAATCACCTTTGTGCGTGTCATCACCTCCGCGCCGCGCGCTTCTGCGTCCCGCGCGTTCAGCACGACCAATCGGGAATCCTCGATCCAGCAGTCGCTATATTCAAACGCGGTTTCAAACCGGTCTTCCAGTGGCTCCCCCTCCGGCGCAGTCAGCAAATCCAGCGTCTTGGTGCCCGGCAAAATCTCCCGCCCGCCAAGATTGTCATAGAGAAACAGTCCAAACCGAATCATCCATGCGGGCCTGCGTCCCTTCATCCATGGCATGAAGAAACTCAGCAGCTTGGAGGCAGGCGTGTCCCCCTCAAACCGCATATCCTTGTGATAGGGCAGCACAAACCGCATCGGCCACGAGATGTGCGGCATTGCCCTCAGCAGCGTTTCCCGCTCGATCAGCGCCTCGCGCACCAGTCGGATCTCGCCGTATTCCAGATAGCGCAGCCCGCCGTGAAACAGCTTGGTGGAAGACGAGGACGTGGCCCAAGCCAAATCCTTCATTTCCGCCAAGGAGACGCTCATCCCCCTCCCTGCCGCGTCCCGCGCGATGCCGCATCCGTTGATGCCGCCGCCAATGACGAAAAGGTCTGTTACGTGCTCGGACATGTCTCGACTCATCTTTTTGACTACAGCCCCTACACATATGTTTACTTTCGTTTCGTCAAGTTTTAGTTTCGCTTTACTTTCGTATTGGATCTGAAATGGCCGAAAACTTCCGACAAACCGACATTCTGGAGATCGCGCAGACCGAGGGCCGCGTGTCAGTCGACGACTTGGCAGAGCGGTTCAACATCTCGGTGCAAACCATCCGCAAGGACCTCAGTGAACTAGCTGACAGCGGGCAACTCAAACGCGTGCACGGCGGCGCGATCCTGCCCTCCGGCGTGACGAATATCGGTTACGACGAACGCCGCGAGCTGAACCGCGCCGCGAAAACACGCATCGCCAAACGGTGCGCCGCTGACATCCCCGACAACGCCTCCGTCTTCCTCAACATCGGCACCAGCACGGAGGCCGTGGCCCGCGAGCTGCTCACCCACCGCAACCTCATGGTCGTCACCAACAACATGAACATCGCGCAAATCCTCAGCGCAAACCCCGATTGCGAGGTGATTGTCGCCGGAGGCACCCTGCGTCGCTCCGACGGTGGGCTGACGGGGCCGCTAACAGTTCAAATGATCCAGGCTTTCAAATTCGACTATGCCGTCATCGGCTGCTCCGCCTTGGACCTGGACGGTGACATTCTGGATTTCGACATTCAGGAAGTCGGCGTCAGCCAAGCAATCATCGACCGCTCCCGCGAGCGTTTCTTGGTCGCCGACACCACCAAATTAACCCGCCCCGCCCCCGTCCGCATCGCTTCCCTGAAGGACCTCACACGGTTTTACACGGACGCGCAGCCTGCAATGGGTGCTCTTGAAAAATGCATGCGTTGGGGAACAGAAGTCGTGGTCGCATAAAGCGATCCAGACTTTGGCAACGTTGTCAGTCGGCATCGCTCTGCCGACTGTGAACGTCCACTATGCGGGACGAAGCTGCCGTTTGGTGAGGGCATCGCCGGACCGCGGGATGGCGACCCAACAGCCATTCGGCAGCACTTTATGGCAGCAAGGTCATCTTCCGAACATTCGATGCGCCAAGGCCAACAAAATCGCCAGCCCTGTCGGGCGGTCTGGCGATGCCCGGGGCCTGACGGCCTGTTAACCGGGCTGGTGCAAAGAATTCAAGTCGGCTGACAAGGGCTCCTTTCAGACATTGAACGAATACAGCTACTGAATCCCTTCAAAAGGCACATTGGCCCTACGCTAATGTACACCACCGGCAACTCGCATTGCCAGCGGTCGGCCTAGCCTTCACCGACAGAGAGGCCCTTGCAGGAAATTTCGGGGCTAGTTGGCATGCAAAGATATATGAAACCGTAAAGCCTTCAGAATCCTACTTGTCCCCAGCTTGCAGGACCTCAGTCTTCCTTGTCCGGAATGGCCATCTGCCCCATCGGAGATACCCCCAAAACAGCCGAAGCAAACGGGCCCCCATGGCAGGTCTGGCCCAGATCAGACAGGTCCGCCGCAGGCTCCTTAGCGAAGACCTCTTCGGCATAGATTTCGGCATTGTCCTTGGGTCGGTACCCGAGGAAAGCCGCCGCCGAATTGTCCACCGGGCAGCGGTCATTATTGGACACCCCATAGACCACCGTGAACCCCACAACCGGCGTATCAATGGACCGCGCCACAAGCTGCCGCAGGTCATCAAAGCTCAGCCAGGACCCCAGCGCCCGCGCGTTGCCGGGCTTGGAGGTGGCCGAATAGATCCGAAGGTGAACACTCTCGATCCCCTCCTTCTCCCAATACATCCGGCCCAGATCCTCGGTGAAGCATTTGGCGAAGCCGTAGTAGGTGTCAGGCCGGTGCGGCATCTCGGTGTCGATCCGCGTGGTCTTGGGATACATCCCCATCGCGTGGATCGACGAGGCGTAGACCACACGTCGCACCCCAAGCTGGCGCGCGGATTCCCAGATGTTGTAGGACCCCATGAAGTTCGGCCCCCACATCTGATCAAAGGGCAGCTCGTCCACAATCGCACCGAAATGCACGACCATCTCGGCCCCTTCCAGCAGGGGCCGCACCTGATCCATCTCCGAGAGGTCTGCCTGCACGAAGGTCTCATTTTGCAGCAACGCGCCAACGCCCTCGGCAATGTCGGTGGACACCAGCTCGTCACACAACCCTGCCAACAGGCCGCGCAGCTCTTGCCCCAGATTGCCGTTGGCCCCGGTCAAAACGATCTTCTTCATGTTGGTCTTCCTTTTCAAACTTGGCCGCAGAGTGGCCTCAAGCGTCGCCCCGGTCCAGCGTTTTCAACACCCGGCCTGTGACAAGAGGCGTCAGATACATCGGGATTTGGTAGCAGCCCACAAAGATAAGAAGCGGTGCCATCACCTGCTCTGGCAAGGCCACCAGAAACAGCGCGATGTTGCGGTTGCCCGCCATCACCGTCAGCGCCGCAACGCGGTCCACGTCGGGGCCCCGCCGCAGGACCGCAAAGGCCAAGAATTGCAGCCCGAAGTTTACGGCCAGCACGAACCCCAGCCACAACCAGAACCGTGACGGTTCATTCACCAGCGCTGCATTCACCGCCGACATAAGGCCCACAACGATCACTGCCAGCAACAGGGCGGAAGCCCCGTCAACTGCCTTAAGCTCGTCCGCCGACGGCTCCTTCCACAGCACGCCCCGGATCAAGAACGCAAAGGCGGAGGACAGCCCGATCACCACCAATAGCCGCAAAGCAGCCAGGATCACTTCGGTGAAGCCTCCCAAGGCGGGCATGAGCCACAGAACCGGGATCACCGTCACCGGCAAGATAGCGGTCCCGATCAGCAAAAACCGCATCGAGGTAGACGGCTCGAACCCCATCATCGCCACCATATTCGGCGCGCCAGAGATCGAGGACGCCATGGCGATGATCACAAAGGCCAAAGCGAACGGGCTACCCAACCAGCCAAACGCGTATAGCACTGCAATGACCAACAGCGGGAAGGCCAGCTGCAGTAGCAAAAGCACCCGCAACGTCCCAAACATGTTGCCCTTCATCGAGGCCCGCATCCGCTGCGGCCCGATCCGCAAAGCAGACAGAAACAACAGCCCCGCCACCATATGGGGGATGTAGGGCACCAACACGGCCGCCACTGACGGCAACAGCAGCCCCGCCACGATGCCCGCAACCAGAACCCATGGCCCCTGGTCTGCAAGCCAGCGCAGGATCATCTAGGCATTGGGCCCTTGTCGGACGTTCTCAGGCAGCCATGTGGCGATGTCGGGGAAAACGATCAGCACGAAAACCATCAGCACCATAATCAAAAACATCGGGATCGCGGCGCGGGCGATATAGCCCATCTCGTGATCCGTCATGCCTTGCAGCACAAACAGGTTGAACCCAATCGGCGGGGTAATCTGCGCCATTTCGACGACGACCACGATGAAGATGCCGAACCAGATCATGTCGATGCCCGCCTCGCGCACCATCGGCTCGACAATGGCCATGGTCAGCACGACGGATGAAATCCCATCGAGGAAGCAGCCAAGGACGATGTAGAAGACCAATAGCACCATTAGCAGCTCGAACCGCGACAGCTCCCATTGCGCAATAGCGTCGGCCAGCCCGCGTGGCAGGCCGGTGAACCCCATCGCCAGCGACAGGAACGCAGCCCCCGCCAGGATCAGCGCAATCATCGCCGATGTTCGGGTCGCGCCCATGAGGCTTTCGGCGAATGTGCCCCAGTTCAAAGACCCCTGAACGCCCGCCAAAACCAATGCGCCAATGACGCCAATCGCGGCTGCTTCCGTCGCCGTGGCGAAACCCAAGAACATAGAGCCGATGACCACCGTGATTAGGCACATAACGGGGATAAGGAATTTCGAATTCTTCATCTTCTCGCCAAAGCTCATCGCTGCTTCTTTGACCGGCTTCCAGTCGCCCGCGACGGTGGAGTAAATGCCGACATAAGCCATGAACATCGACGCCAGGACCAACCCCGGTACGATGCCCGCGAAGAACAGCTTGATGATGCTTTCGTTGATCGACACACCGTAGACGATCAGCGTCAGCGACGGCGGGATCATAAGACCCAGCGTTGCCGCGCCTGCCAGGGTGCCAATGACCATATGCTCGGGGTACTCGCGTTTGCGCAGCTCCGGGATGGACATCTTGCCCACCGTGGTCAGTGTGGCGGCTGACGAGCCGGAGACGGCGGCAAACACCGTGCAGCCCACAATATTGGTATGCACCAACCCGCCCGGCAACCGCGCCATCCAAGGGGCAAGCCCGCGGAACATGTCTTGAGACAAGCGCGTTCGGAACAGGATTTCGCCCATCCAGATGAACAGCGGCAGTGCGGTCAGCGTCCATGAGGACGAGGCGCTCCAGATCGTGGTGGCCATTCGGTCGCCCGTCGGCCCGGAGGCGAACAGTTCCATCCCGACATAGGCGACGCCAACCAGCGCCAGCCCGACCCAAACGCCGGAGCCCAAAAGCGCGAACAGCACAAACAGAAACAAGATGATGACATATGCTTGGTCCATGTCGCTACTCCGCCTGCGTGTCGGTGACATCGCGGATGATGCGATGTTTGCCGGTCAAGAAAAGAGAAATCAGGTTGTCAGTCAGGGCAATCGCCAGAATGACCGCGCCGATCAGCATGGGGGTCTGCGGTATCCACAACGGGGTCGCGTCCTGGCCTTGGCTGACGTCGTTGAATTTGATGGCAAAGCCCAGCATGCGGTAGATGAAATAGCTCATGTACCACGCTACGGCGGTGCCGATGGCGAAGCACCAGACCTCAAGCCAGTAGCGGGCGCGCTCACCCAACGCGTTCAGAACAATCGACACACGGATATGGCTGCCTTTGTTCAGCGCGTTGGCAAAGGCCAGGAAAGACGCCGCCGCCATGGCGTAGCCGGCATAATCAGGCGCGCCGGGAAACACCTCGCCGGTCCAGCGGGCCAGCATTTGCACCACAATCAGAACCAGAATGATGATCAGGCACAACGCCGCCAGCACACCTGCGGCCGTATAAAGCCCGTCCAGTAGTTTACGTATCATCCCCTGCCCCCGCTAAGATGAAAAGCGCCCCGGTCTGTTCAGGCCGGGGCGCAGATCGTCTTAATTGTTGAACGCGTCAACGATAGCCGCGCCATCGTCGCCAGCGGCTTGGAGCCACTCTGCGGTCATGGTTGCGCCGATCTCTTTCAGCTCCTCCACAAGGCCGTCACCAGCCCGACCAACGGTCATGCCGCCAGCCTTCAGGCCATCAAGCGTGAATTGTGTGTAAGCCTTGGAGGCCTCCAGACCCGCAGCAGCAGCCGTGTCGGCACATGCCTGCACAGCGGCCTTGTTCTCGTCCGAGACATCCGCCCACGCATCGTTATTCACCATTACGTGGTTGTAGGGCAGCCATGCGTCCACCTCGTAGAAGTGGCTCAGCGACTCCCAAACCTTGCGGTCATAGCCGGTCGCACCAGACGAGATCATCGATTCCGCCACACCCGTCGCGAAGGCCTGAGAAATCTCGGCTGCTTCGATGGTCACGGGCAACATGCCTGTCAGTTCAGCCAGGCGCGCGGTCGCGTTGTTGTACGACCGGAACTTGATACCTTCCATGTCAGCGACGGAGTTCACTTCCTTGTTGAAGTACAGCCCCTGTGGCGGCCACGGAACAGAGTACAGCAACGTCAGGTTCTGGTCTGCCAGGATCTCTTCCAGCTTCGGCTTGGCCGCCTCAAACAGCTTGCCGGAGGCGTCAAAGGATGTGGCAAGGAACGGCACGGAGTCGAAGCCAAAGACGGCGTTTTCGTTCTGGTGGCCCGACAGCAGGCGCTCACCGATTGGGACCTGCCCCGTCTGGATCGCGCGTTTGATGTCAGCGCCTTTGAACAGCGAGCCGCCCGGATGTACGGTGATATCAATGGCGCCGCCAGTGCCTTCACGTACGCAGTCCGCAAATTTCACACCATTTTCGGAATGAAAATTCGAAGCAGAATACGCCATCGGCATGTCCCATTTCTGCGCGTGGCCATCGGCGAACGCAGGCGCGGCAACAGACGCGGTCAGCGCGGTCGCCATCATCAGGCTTGTGAGTTTTTTCATAAGTCTTTCTCCCAGTTGAAAATTTCGGACCCTTCGCGGGTTTCTAATTATTCGAGGTGTAACGTGCAGGCGAATAGACCCCCACGTCAATGTTTGGTTTCTTGCCAGCAATCATTTGGGCCAGCAAGCGGCCGGTTTTGGGACCACCTGTCAGGCCGATATGGTGATGCCCGAACCCCATGTAAGCGCCGCTAGCCCCCGGAACTTCCCCGATCACAGGGATCGAATCCGCTGGCGCAGGCCGGTGTCCCATCCATTCCTCTTCGCGGTCCCATGTCAGTCCCGGAAACGCCGCTTTGGCGTTCTTGCGCAAAAGGTCCAGCGGCGCTTTTGAGGGCGCTGCCTCCAGCCCGCCGAATTCAACGACCCCCGCCAGCCGCAGGCGTCCTTCCATCGGGGTTGCAACGAACTTGCCCGACGCGACCATGACCGGTGATCTTGGCATGAAGGAGGGGTTCCACAGTTCCAGATGGTAGCCGCGCTCTGACTCCAATGGCACTTTGACGCCCAGCTTCTTGGCCAGCGGCCCCGACCAAACGCCGGTCGCCACAACGCAGGCATCGCAGGCAATCGTTGCTCCTTCGGCGATGACGCCTATTACGGCGCCGTTTTCTATCGCAACATCTTCGACCGCCGCTTTGACAAAGCGCGCGCCTTGGCTGCCGGCATGGGCCGCAAGCGCTTTGACATAGGCACCCGGGTCGCTGATGCGGCCGTGGTTGGCCAGTTTGATTGCCATGCCCAGCTCGGGCGCAAAGACGTTGTCATAGGCGCGGAACGCGTCGCCCTCCAGCTCCTCCCAAGTAAACCCATGGCCACGGCGAATGTCCCAACCAAGGGCGTCAGCGTCAAAGTGGGCGCGGTCATTGTAGATGAAAAGGTAGTCCGATGGTTTGATGAACGCATCAGCCCCGGTTCCTGCGGCAAGGGCCTGATGATCCGCCAGGCTATCGCCCACAATATTGACCACCGCCGACGCAATCCGGCGGGTGTCGGCCTCGTTGGCGTGGCTGAGATATTTCCACAGCCAGGGGGCCAGCTTTGGCAAATACCCCCATTTCAGGAACAACGGCTGGGTCGGGTCCATTGCCATCTTGGGGGCTTTCCTGATCAGCCCCGGCCCGGTCACCGGAACGCATGAACATGACGCTAGGACCCCACCATTGCCGTATGACGTGCCCGCCGCTGGGCCTGCCTTGTCGATCAAGATGACCTTATGCCCGTCACGCAGAAGCCAAATGGCGGTTGAGACGCCGACTATCCCTGCGCCAATGATGGCAACCGTTTTGCTCATGCACGCCTCACGTTGTAATGGTCCAGTTTCGCTACATCCGGCCTGATCCCCAGCCCCGCGCCGTCCGGCACGGTGACCGCACCACCTTGGCTTGGGAAGGGCTCTTCAAGGATGTCCTCGCGCAGGTAGTATTGCGCCTGATAGAACTCGCAGCCCAACGTGATCTCTGGCGTGGCCGCGATCATATGGGCGCCCGCCAGATGCGCCAAACCAGCTTCGAACATATCCCCGCCATAGGATGACAACCCGTTCGCGGCTGCCATCTTCGCCACCTCTTGCCCGCGTCGGAGCCCGCCGGACTTCATGATCTTGATCGAGAACCCGTCCGCAATCCCCTCCCGCACGGCTCGTGCCGCGTCCTCTGGCCCGAACACGCTTTCGTCGGCCAATAGCGGCACGTCAATCGCGGCGCGCAGGCGGGCCATCATGTCGAACTGATGCGCCCTTACGGGTTGTTCGATGAAGCTTGGTTTGAACGCCGCAAGGTCCCTTACCCGCGCCATGGCCTCCTCAATCTCAAGCCCTTGGTTAAAGTCTATCCGCACATCAAGGTCAGGGTAGTCGCGTGCCAGTGCCTCCATCCGCATCACGTCAAATGCGTGGTCGGTGAAGCCGACCTTAACCTTTACAATGCCCACGCCATCCGCCGTGATCCGCTCCAACAACGCCTGTTCTTCCGCCCAATCGGGGTTGGCCAAAGACACCGACAACGCGATTGTGTCGCGGCACTTGCCGCCCAACAGCGCCCAGACCGGCACGCCAGACACCCGTCCTGCAAGATCGAGCAAAGCGCTTTCCAGCGCCGCCTTGGCTTCCGTGCAATGCGCCACGGCGCGGGCGGCTTTGGCCATGATCACAGCGGCATCCCCGACGCGCGCGCCCATCACCAAGGGCCGCAAGTACCGATCCAACGCCGCGTATGTCGCCTCAACCGATCCGGTGAACACCACCCAAGGGGAGGCCTCACCAAAGCCGACTTCGCCACCCTCCGCAGTCAACCTCAGAACCACGATCTCGCAGGAGCCTTCCACCGAGCCGATCCCGTGGTCCCGCCGCGTCTTCACCGGCAAGGCCAGATGCCACAGGTCAAACCCAACGATGCGTTGGTCCAAGCTCAAGCCACCCACTCCGACACCGGTGCGGCCGCTTCGTGCAAAGGTTGGGATATCACGTCCACCAATGTCGGTCCGCCATGCGCCAAGGCCTGTTTCAACACCTTCGGCAGATCCGCCGGATCGCGGACGGTCCACGCCTTAACCCCGAACGCCTCGGCCACTTTGGCATGGTCGGTGCGCCCGAAGTCAACGTTGTAATACCGCTTGCCGAAGCCGCTGTCCTGGCCCGCCTTGATCCACCCAAATGTCGCGTTGGAAAACACGATGGAGGTGATCGGCATCTTGTGGCGCACAATCGTTTCAAATTCCCCGCAGCAAAAGCCGAAGGACCCGTCGCCCATAACGGCCACCGTTTTTACGTCAGGCCGCCCGACATGCGCGCCCATCGACGCTGCCAGCGCGTATCCCAAAGCCCCATGCGCGCGATTGGTGATGAAATTCCGACCCGCCCGGCGCCACCGGTAATGAGCGCTGAAATACGGGCACGGCGTGCCGGGGTCGGCCACCACTACAGCGTCGTCATCCAGCTGCGCCATCAACGCGGCGATGACCGCCTCGGGCTTGATCGGCGTCTCGGTAGAGGCCGCAAGCGCATTGAATTCCGCCAGTTTGCTATCCCAAGCCGCCGCCGCGCGTCCGCGCCCGCCTTGCAGGGCCACTTGTCGGGTCTCCAACTCAGCCACCAAAGCCTCCAACGCCAGCCGCGCGTCGGCGCAGATCGCCACGTCGGTCTGGTAATTCGCCCCGATTACCATCGGGTCGCTGTCGATATGGATGATGGTCTTGCCTTTAGCGGGCGACCGCCACCGTTCCGTCGTCACAGACCCCGCGCGGCAGCCGATGAACAAGATCACATCCGCCGCGTCCACCACCGCCCGCGTTGCGGGGTTGCCGCCGTTTGATCCCACCACGCCCAACGCCTGCGGGTCGGTTTCCGCAATCGCGCCTTGGCCCGAAACTGTCGTGGCAATCGGCAAATCCAACATATCCGCCAGCTGCTTCAACGCGTCAAACGCGCCCGAGATCACTGGCCCGCCGCCACAGATGGCGATCCCCGACTTGGCCCCTGCCAGCAATGTCGCGGCGTCTTTCACCGCGTCCATATCCGGTCCCGCACGCTCAGAGGGAAAGGATTGATGCCGGTCGTCCGCCCAAACCTCGCCGCTGTCGACAAAGGCCTTCTGCGTGTCAAAGGGCAGCGCCAGATGGGTGGCCCCGGGCCGCCCGGTGGTCATCGCGCGGAACGCGGCCCGCATCATGGCAGGCAGGCGCGTGGCGTCGTCCAACGACGCGTTCCACTTGGTCACCGGACGAAACAGCGCCACCTGATCCAACTCCGTCAGCGGGTATTTCCCGCGAGATGTGGTCGCCACATCCGTGGTGATCGCCAAAATCGGTACCGAGCTTTCATTCGCCTCCACCACCCCCGGCAAGATATACGTCGCCCCGCCCCCCGACGGCCCCTCGCAGACCCCCGGCTTGCCGGTGACCCGCGCATAGGCGTCCGCCATGTACCCCGCATGCCGCTCGTCGCGTGTCAGGATGTGGTTGATCCCGTGGTCCAGCTTGGCCATTGCATCATAGAAGGGCAGCGTGGTGTCTCCGCAGAGGCCGAACATCGTATCCACCCCATGCGCCTGCAGCATGCGCACGGCGGCCTCCGCCCCGGTCATCTCGTTTTTCATGACGCCCCCAGATTGTCAGAAGGAAATGTTGCGCGAGGGCGAAGCTTCGTGTCAATTCCAATTCAAAGGAGGCCCCATGAAGGTAAAAGGCGGCAAAACCATTTATGGCGCGTCGGTTGGCATCTTAATGCTGGACGCCCAATTCCCGCGTATCCCGGGCGACATGGGCAACGCCCTGACTTGGCCCTTCCCGGTGCACTACAAGATCGTGCGCGACGCGTCGCCTGACCGCGTGGTCCGCCGCGGGGCCGAGGGGTTGCTCGACAATTTTGTTGACGCCGCGCGGGAGCTGGTCCGCGACGGCGTCGACGGCATCACAACCAATTGCGGGTTCCTCTCTTTGTATCAGGACGAGCTGGCCGCCGCCGTACCGGTCCCCGTCGCGACCTCGTCGCTGATGCAGGTGGCCATGGTCAACACGGTGCTGCCCAAAGGCAAACACGCCGGGATTTTGACAATTTCCGCCTCCACGCTCACGTCACATCACCTGCGCAAGGCCGGCGTGCCTGACGGAACCCCGATCCATTCGACGGAAGGCGGCAAGGAATTCACCCGCGCCATCCTGGAAAACGAGGCCGAACTCGACGTTGAGGCGGCCCGCGCGGACAATGTGGCAGCCGCGTTGGAGCTTCAGGCCGCGAACGCTGATTTGGGCGCGGTCGTGCTCGAATGCACCAATATGGTCCCTTATGCCGCCGACATTCGCGCCGCCACCGGCCTGCCGGTCTTCACAATTGAAAGCTTCGTGAGCTGGTTTCAATCCGGTCTTTCGCCCCGCAGGTACCTAGCCCCATGAGTCTGTCCGCCTACCGCGCCGCCCTGTACGATTTCGCGCCCGACACGGTGCGGTCCGCCCTCAAAAACGCCTTCGCGGCTGACGCCCTGATCCAGCTGGCCCACCCATTTGAAACCCTCGGCGGACCGGGAGCCCTTTTCGAGGAAGCGCTTGGGCCTTTGCAACAGGCGTGGCCCGATCTGGAACGCCGCGAAACCATTGTGATCGAGGGGGATGCAAAGCAGGGGCATTGGGTTGGATGCTGCGGCTATTATACCGGCACCTTTGCCAAGCCCTGGCTTGGCATCCCCGCGACAGGGCACCAGGTCGCCATGCGGTTCCACGAGTTCTTCCGCATTGAAGACGGGCTGGTGGTCGAGATGCAGGCGCTGTGGGATCTGCCCGAGGTGATGATGCAGGCGGGCGTCTGGCCCATGAGCCCGTCACTCGGGCGCGAATGGCACGTGCCCGGCCCGGCCACACAGGACGGGTTTGGGCCACATGGCAACGGCACTGCAGCCGCGAGCGTCGTCGAAAACATGTTGATTGGCCTTGGGATGCACAAAGAAGGTGGGGTGGAGGCTATGAACCTGCCGCGCTACTGGCACCCCAAATGCAGCTGGTATGGCCCTTCGGGCATCGGAACCTGCCGTGGGATTGCGGGGTTTCGCAACTGGCACCAAATCCCCTTCCTGAAAGCCATGCCAAATCGCGTCGGCGACCCCGCTGGCGGTCATCTGTTTGCGCAGGGCGATTACGTCGGCTTCACCGCATGGCCCGGGATGCAAGCGACCATTAGCGGCGACGGCTGGCTGGGCATCGCGCCATCGGGGCAGGACATCACCCTGCGCTCGCTCGACTTCTGGCGGGTGGAAAACGGGTTGATCCGGGAAAACTGGGTGCTGGTGGACCTGCTCCATGTCTACGCCCAGATCGGTGTCGATGTTTTGGCGCGGATGCGGGAGCTCGTCAAAGCGCGGACAGGGCGGCTTGATCCATAAGGGGTTTGCGCTGCCTGCGGCATCGCCGTGCCAGGGGGCCTTGCGCCGATCTCACAGGCTTCAGCATTCCGGGATATTCACCGCAAGACCGCCCTGGCTGGTCTCCTTGTATTTGGTGCTCATATCGATGCCCGTTTGGCGCATGGCTTCGATGCAATTGTCCAGCGGCATGAAATGTGTCCCGTCACCGCGCAAGGACAGCGAGGCGGCGGAGACCGCCTTGATCGCGCCCAAACCATTGCGTTCGATGCAGGGCACCTGCACCAACCCCGCGACCGGATCGCAGGTCATGCCAAGATGGTGTTCCAGCGCGATTTCAGCCGCGTTTTCGATTTGCGCGTTGGTGCCGCCCAAGGCGGCACAAAGGCCGGCCGCGGCCATGGAGGAGGCGGAGCCGACCTCGCCCTGGCACCCCACTTCTGCACCCGAAATGGACGCGTTGTGTTTGATCAGACCGCCAATGGCCGCAGCCGTTAGCAGGAAGTCCCGCATCCCCGCCTCGGACGCCCCCACGCAGTGATCGCGGTAGTAGCGCAGCACGGCAGGCAGCACGCCCGCCGCCCCGTTGGTGGGAGAAGTCACCACCTTGCCGCCCGCCGCGTTTTCTTCGTTTACGGCCATGGCGTAGACGCTCATCCAATCATTGATCGTGTGCGGCTGCCCTCTGTTAACGCCTTGTTCGGCCTTCAGCTGGTCATGAATGTGCTTTGCGCGGCGCTTCACGCGCAGCCCGCCGGGCAGCTCGCCCTCCATGCGCAGACCGCGGTCGATGCAGTCGAACATCGCTTTGCGGAGCACCTCCAAGTCGCGGTCCAATTCGACGCGGGTCATGGCCGACAGCTCGTTGGCTTCCTTCATTTGCGCGATGGATTTGCCGGACGCCGCGCCCATTTCCAACATCTCATCTGCAGAGCCAAACGGGTAGGGAAACCCCGCCTCCTCCTTCTGAGCGTGCAGGTCGGTATGCACGCCGGACAGCTCCGCCTCGGTCACCACGAAGCCGCCGCCAACGGAATAGTATGTCTCCTGCAGGAACAGGTTTCCTGCCGCATCAAACGCCTTGAAAATCATGCCATTGGCGTGGCCATCCAATGTCAGGTCGTAATCGAAAACCAGATCGGTGGACGGATCGAAGCGCAGCTCTCCCAACCCGTCGGCCACCACCTTCTTGTCCGCCCTCAAGGCGGCCACCAGCCCGTTCACTGCGTCCGGGTCCAGCGTCGCGGGCTCGAAGCCCAGAAACCCCAGCATCACGGCTTGATCTGATGCGTGCCCCTTGCCGGTAAACGCCAAGGATCCGTGTAGGGACGCGGCTAGGGCGGCCACATCCCCTGCCCCCGGCTCACGTTCGCCGGTCCGCAGTTGATCCAGAAACCGCGTGGCGGCAGTCATTGGGCCCATCGTGTGGGAGGAAGACGGGCCAACACCCACTTTGAAGATGTCAAAGATGCTCAGAAACATGGACCCACCCTAGACCCCAAACGTAAAGCCGCCGCCAGCCCTAAACAGACTGGCGGCGGGTCAAAAGCGACGTGTCCCGTGAGCGGATTGCCGCGGAACTGGATAAGTACCTTAGCTACAGCCCTTCCAGAGGACGCGCTTGTTCTTTGTGCCACTCATAATCATGTCGATACTATACCCGATAAACCCGACAATGATAACTATTATGATCACGGTGATCGTCTTGCCGGTCTTCTTCCAGTTGTCCGGCCCGGGGATTTACAACTTTTTGAGCGTCAGCGGACTAGGCGGCCCATCCAACAAACTGTTCGGAGCTTACATTTTCGAAGCCGCTTCCAGGAACGAGCCGTTCACCACCGGCGCGTAGTCGTCGAGCGACTTGTACTGGCCATCTTCTTCCGCAGTTTTGGCAACGTCACTGAGATATTCCGCAAGACCGCCACCGAACCAGCGGTCACCCAGCTTTTCTTCGGCGGTTGGATAGCCAAACGCAGCAGCAGTTGTTTTGACAGCCTCTACATCCATACCGGCCGCTTTGGCGATGGTCGGATACATGGCATCAGGGTTTTCGCGGTACCTGCTTTCCATATCGGCGTTCACCTTCAGGAACTTGGCGACCAGCTCTGGGTTCTCAGCCCCGAAAGATGCCGGGATCGAAACCACGTCAAACATGCGGCCGACGACAGCTTCCTTTTCCGCGCCTTCGATCAGTACGTTGCCGTGCTCTTTCATGCGCTGCAACGGGCCGGACCAGCCGCAGGCCATATCCAGCTCGCCCGCGGCAAAAGCCGCAGCTGAATCCACCGGCGCCATGTCGACGACCGTCATCGCATCCGGGGCAACGCCGAAATGCCTCATCTGAGCCAGGAAACCGGAATGCGCAGCGGTACCCAGCGCGACACCGACTTGCTTGCCCGGCAGCTCGGTGCCGGCGTTGGTCTTGTCGATTTCCAGCGAACTGCGCACGACGCAATTGTCGTTGTCGGAGTAAGACACAGCGATGTCGATGGCCTGAAGGTCCTGCCCGGCGGCAACCGCCATCAAGAACGGAGTCATACCTTGGGAGTAAGAGATATGCACGTCGCCAGATGCCATAGCGGCGGACATCGCAGTACCAGCGTCAAACGACACCCAGTTGATTTTCACGCCCATAACTTCTTCGTACAGCTTGTTTTCCTGCGCGAACTGGTTCGCTGTCGGCCATTCCAGGAAGTAGGCCACGGTGATCTCTTCGAGGTGGCCGTCAGCAACGGCGGCATTTGCCCCAGTCAGAAGCGCGACACCGGCGGCAATGCCCATCAAATTTGTGGTCAGCTTCATTGGTGTTCATCTCCCATGTTGAACAATTGGTCTTCCTCCAGTCGAGGTCGGTGCAAGCGGAGCCCTTTGTGGACGCTGTCTGCCGTGAGGGCATAGGTAACAAAGCAAAATGCCGACAGGCAAACCGTTCGCCCGGCATCATCAGTAGGCCACCTTTCGAAAACCCTAATTTTCCTGACGGCCCACCGGATGCTGCTAACAGATGAACAAATCGGCATGAGTCAACCATTTCGCTTCGCCTACATCGCCAAAAAGAGCGCTCAAAAACGACATCGCAGAACCGCCCAAACCATTAGCGTTGTGGGAAGTTTGACCCACAACGCCGAAACCGTGTCGTTAAAATACAAGAATTTTGGACCTAAATTTAGAAGAAACTGGCCCTATCGAAATACATAAAGTCTGTGCTGCTTAGACTTAGGATATATTGGCCTCACCCCGCAGATTCGTCTGCCGGCGAAAATGGAGCCTGCCGCACGCAAAGCTATTGACCATAGGGAGTTCACGTCATGGACGGTAATCTGTCACCAAACGATCTATCGGGCATCGTCGAAGCCGACCGCGCCCATGTCTGGCACCACCTCAGCCAGCACGCGCCCTACATGGCGCCCGAGGGCGAGCGCACCGACCCCAAGATCATCGTCGAGGGCAAGGGCCTGCGCGTCTGGGACCAGCATGGCCGCGAACATATCGACGCGGTCTCCGGCGGGGTCTGGACCGTCAATGTGGGCTACGGCCGCGAAACCATCGCCGACGCGGTGCGCGACCAGTTGGTCAAAATGAACTTCTTCGGCGGCACCGTGGGGTCGATCCCGGCGGCCATGTTCTCCGAGCGTCTGCTGTCGAAAATGCCCGGCATGTCCCGCGTCTACTACGCCAACTCCGGCTCCGAGGCGAATGAGAAGGGCTTCAAAATGGTCCGCCAGATCGCGCATCAGCGCTACGGCGGCAAGAAGCACAAAATCCTCTACCGGGAGCGTGACTACCACGGCACCACCATCGCCTGCCTGTCGGGCGGCGGTCAGGACGAGCGCAACGCGCATTACGGCCCCTTCACACCCGGCTTCATCCGCGTGCCGCACTGCCTTGAGTACCGCAAGGGCGATCAAGGCATGGCCGATCTCAGCTCTGAGGAATACGGCGTCGCCGCCGCAAACGCGATCGAGGAAGTAATCCTGCGCGAAGGCGCCGACACCGTGGGTTCCCTCTGCCTTGAGCCGGTCACCGCAGGTGGTGGCGTCATCACCCCGCCTCCCGGTTACTGGGACCGCGTGCAGGATATTTGCAAGAAATACGACATCCTGCTGCATATCGACGAGGTCGTCTGCGGCGTCGGCCGCACCGGCACATGGTTCGGCTACCAGCATTACGGCATCAAGCCCGACATCGTGACCATGGCCAAGGGCGTGGCGTCGGGTTACGCCGCCATCTCGTGCTGCGTCACCACCGAGGAGGTCTTTGACATGTTCAAGGACAACACCTCCGATCACCTCAACTACTTCCGCGACATCTCCACCTTCGGCGGCTGCACGGCTGGCCCGGCGGCGGCGCTGGAAAACATGGCGATCATCGAGCGGGAGGGCCTCTTGGACAACACCGCGGCCATGGGCGATTACATGGTCGACCAGATGCGCGCGTTGCAAGACAAGCATGCCTGCATCGGGGAGGTCCGCGGCAAGGGCCTGTTCACCGGGATGGAGCTGGTCGCCGACCGCACCACCCGCGAACCATTGCCCGAGAAAACAGTGGCCGCCGTCACCGGTCATTGCATGAAGAACGACGCGGTGATCATCGGCATGACCAACCGGTCGCTGCCGGGGCTGAACAACACGCTGTGTTTCTCGCCTGCGCTGATTGCGACGAAGGACGATATCGACCAGATTCTCGCATCCGTCGACGGGGCACTGACAGCCGTCATGGGCTAGCCCAGCCACCATTCAAAACGCCCGCGCGCCAAAAACGAGCGCGGGCGTTCTAGTTCGTAGGCAGGTCCGCTTTGCGGGACAAAGCGTGAATTCGCTAGAACAGTCTGAGGGTCCGCTTACGCCATTTCTGGATGACCGTCGTTTTGAGGTGCATCATCACAGATAGTATACCATGAAGGCTTTTCGCCAACGAACTCATGGGATTGGTTCGTGAGTTCGATATCTCCATCAAGCGCATTTACCGCGATTGGGAAACTGTCTTCGGGTGACAATATCTCACCAAGTGACGTACCGCAGACTTTGCAAAAGCATCGTGCATATTTGTAAGGGGCGGTCGGCACAAAAACCTGAACGCAGTCTTTTCCTGCGATCCATCTGAGGTCTTCCTGTTTCACAAATGCGATGGTGCTTGCGCCAACCTTGCGACACCTTGAGCAGTGACATGTACTAACAAATGACGGCTCATTCGTTAACTCAAATTGGACGGCTTTGCAGCAGCAACTTCCCTGTATCATAACCACTCCTCTCATTTTTCAATGACCCTACTCTCACGTTTGCTTCGGGATATAAATATGGCATGCTGACAGCATCATGGCAGCATTGAACGCGAGGCTATACTTTTGCGCAAAGCGGAGCGATTATTCGAAATTGTCCAACTTCTCCGCCTTTCGCGAGCGCCAATTTCTGCGCAGCATATCGCAGGTGAGCTGGGATCATCCAAACGGTCCGTCTATCGCGATATCGCAGCATTAAAGGCGCAAGACGTTCCGATCCGTGGCGAAGCTGGCGTCGGTTATGTCCTTGAAAAGGGCTTTGATATGCCGCCGTTGATGTTGACGTCTGATGAACTGGATGCCGCCGTTTTAGGAGCGTCTTGGGTTGCAAGCAGAGGCGAGCCAGACTTGGCAAAAGCCGCCCTTAACTTACTAGCCAAGATCGAGGTTGTCGTACCTGAACGCCTAAGGGCACACGTGTTGGAACCCGCTACGAGTATCGCACCTGTTGTTCCAGCCATTGAGGTGGTCGATTCCTCATCCCTTAGAAATGCCATCCGTCGGCATCGAAAGATAACCTTGGTATATGATGGCGGTTCAGGAGTGCGCACCGAGCGTGTCGTCTGGCCAATCTTACTTGGTTATCGGGACACAGGCCGCATTCTTGCGGCTTGGTGCGAACTTCGAAGTGGCTTTCGTTACTTTCGCACGGATCGGATGATTTCAGCGGAGACTCTAGAGCAACCAATACCGGAAAATGCGCTGGCATTGCGTGCACGCTGGCGTTCCGCGATGGATCAAGAGCGAGCGAGCTATGCAAGACAGCCCCAAGAAGACAGATAAAGGCCTTTGCTGCATTAGGCGTCACCAAAGCCGACACTGGTGCATGTCGCAGCATTCGGCACTCTGGGCTCAAACCGGACTTTCGCTGCGCTTCCACAAAAAAGCCCGGGCGCAAAGACTACCTCCTCTATTAACCCCTCATACGCGAAACCTTGGCCGACGGCGTGTCGGTACAGGCTGTGTACAGTGTGTGTACAGACTGTGTACGCCGGTTTTGCGGGCCTTAACTTGGTTATTGCTTCCGTTTTTGGTGCTGGTTCGGTATATCCAGACGCAGACCGCCATAAGGCCAACCCATGCCCATCGCTATCGACACGTTCTTCCTCGACCCAGCCTTTGAAGGCACCTTGCAGCAGCAGATCCAGCAGATGGTGGCGGGGGGTGTATTGTCGGGCCGATTCCGCCCGGGGGAGAAGCTGCCCTCGTCACGCAAACTGGCCAAACATCTTAACGTCAGTCGCATCACTGTGACGCTCGCCTATAACGAGTTGATGGCCGATGACTACCTCACCTCTGCGGGCCGGTCGGGCTACTACGTTTCTGAGAACGCACCCGAGCCGCCACAGATCAGCGGACGCGCCAGTCAGGACACCGTGGATTGGTCCCGCGCCATCGGCAACCGCTTTTCCGGCGCGCTGCAGGTCGAAAAACCAGTGGACTGGCGTAAGTACAAATACCCATTTCTGTACGGCCAGGTGGACCCCTCTCTCTTTGATCGCCAAAACTGGCGTCTCTGCGCCATAAGAGCCTTGGGACAAAGGGATTTTGACAGTCTGACGGCGGATCAGGTTGACCGGGACGACCCCCAGCTGTTGGAATTCATTGCGCGCAACACATTGCCCCGCCGCGGCATCCTGGCCAACCCGGATGAGATACTTGTCACCGTCGGCGCGCAGAACGCTTTGTGGCTGACCGCGCAGGTGCTTTTGACCCAACGCCGGACGGCCACGCATGAGGACCCGTGCTACCCGGGCCTGCGCCACATCCTAAAGCAATCGCGCTGCCACCGGGTGCCGATCACCGTGGATCAGGGCGGCATATTGCCGGACGCAGTGCCTGCCGAAACGGACGTTCTGTTTACCACGCCCAGCCACCAATGCCCGACCACCGCCACCATGCCTTTGGACCGGCGCAACGAGCTGCTGCGCCGCGCGCGCGAGGATGACTTTTTGATCGTTGAAGACGATTACGAGTTCGAGATGTCTTTCCTCAAACCGCCATCCCCAGCCCTGAAATCACTGGATGACGACGGCCGTGTGATCTACATCGGGTCCTTCTCCAAATCGCTCTTCCCCGGCCTCCGCCTAGGCTACCTAGCAGGCCCCGCCCCCTTCATCCGCGAAGCCCGCGCCCTGCGTTCTGCGGTGCTAAGGCACCCCCCCGGCCACATGCAACGCACTGCCGCCTACTTCTTGTCACTTGGCCATTACGACGCGCTCATCCGGCGGCTCAGGAACGCGTTTCATGACCGGCGACGGCTGATGGATAAAGCCATTGACGAACACCAATTGGAGGTCGCGGGTGTCGGTACGTTTGGTGGGTCAAGCTACTGGATGCGCTCGCCCGAAGGGGTGGACACAATGCGATTGGCCGAAGCCTTGAAGGAGCAGTCCGTTCTTATCGAACCGGGCGCGCCGTTTTGCGAAGGGACAGGCCGGGTGTATCGCCATTATCGCCTTGCGTATTCGTCAATCTCTGCAGCGCAGATAGCACCTGGCATAGCAAAAATTGCTGAGGCAATCGAGCAGTTAAGGCCTTAAAATGGGACTTTAGGTTTCCATTAATTGAATCTTTGAGACGCACTCTTTTGACGCACATACTCCCGAATACGTCTGGAAAGAGGTTCACAAAAGTCCCATTTTTGAGAAAATTCGGCACAACTGGTGATTTTTTGGATATATACCTCCATCCAACTGGCTCTAACCTAGACAGTTCTGCGACGCTAAGTTAGCCCCAACGTCAATACGGGGCCGTTTTGCCCCCGCGTTCCACCTCACGTTTAAGGGAGAGACCCCCATGAAGATGACGACCGAAGAAGCCTTCGTCAAAACGCTGCAAATGCACGGCATCCGCCACGCTTTTGGGATTATCGGTTCGGCCATGATGCCGATTTCCGACCTGTTCCCAACCTCCGGCATCAAGTTCTGGGACTGCGCCCACGAGATGACCGCTGGCATGATGTCCGACGGCTACACCCGCGCCACTGGTGAAATGTCGATGATGATCGCGCAAAACGGCCCCGGCATCACCAACTTCGTGACTTCCGTCAAAACCGCCTACTGGAACCACACCCCGCTGCTGCTGGTCACCCCGCAGGCTGCCAACAAGACCATCGGCCAAGGTGGCTTCCAGGAAATGGAGCAGATGAACCTGTTCGCTGACTGCGTCGCCTACCAGGAAGAAGTCCGCGACCCGTCCCGCATCGCCGAGACGCTGAACCGCGTGATCATGCAGGCCTACCGCGCCTCCGCACCCGCGCAGATCAACATCCCGCGCGACTTCTGGACCCAGGTCATCGACATCGAACTGCCGGTCGCCGTTGATTTTGAACGCCCCGCTGGTGGCGCAGAAGCCGTCAAGAAAGCCGCCGACCTGCTGTCCTCTGCCAAATTCCCGGTCATCCTGAATGGCGCGGGCGTTGTACTGGCAGGTGGCATCGAAGCCTCTGCCAAATTGGCCGAAACGCTCGATGCACCGGTATGCGTGGGCTATCAGCACAATGACGCATTCCCGGGCAACCACCCGCTGTTCGCTGGTCCGCTGGGCTATAACGGCTCGAAAGCCGGGATGGAGCTGATCGCCAAAGCCGACGTTGTTCTGGCCTTGGGTACACGGCTCAACCCGTTCTCCACCTTGCCCGGCTACGGCATCGACTACTGGCCCACCGAGGCTAAAATCATCCAAGTGGACCTGAACCCAGATCGCATCGGCCTGACCAAGAAAGTCACCGTCGGCATCGTGGGCGACGCCAAGAAGGTTGCCGAAGGCATTCTGGCCAACCTGTCTGACGGTGCAGGCGACGCAGGCCGCGCAGATCGCAAGAACCTGATCGCACAAACCAAATCGGCTTGGGCGCAGGAACTGACCTCGCTGGACCACGAAGAGGACGATCCGGGCACCACCTGGAACGAACGCGCACGCACAGCCGAGCCAAACAAGATGTCCCCACGCCAGGCATGGCGCGCGATCCAGTCGGCCCTGCCGAAGAACGCGATCATCTCGTCCGACATCGGCAACAATTGCGCGATCGGTAACGCCTACCCTTCGTTCGAGGAAAGCCGCAAATATTTGGCACCCGGTCTGTTCGGCCCATGTGGCTACGGCTTCCCGGCCATTGTCGGCGCGAAAATCGGCTGCCCGGACGTGCCTGTTGTTGGTTTCGCTGGCGACGGCGCATTCGGCATTTCGATGAACGAAATGGTGTCGGTGGGTCGCGGTGACTGGCCAGCAATGACCATGATCATCTTCCGCAACTACCAGTGGGGCGCGGAGAAGCGTAACACCACGCTGTGGTTCGACGACAACTTCGTGGGCACCGAACTGGACACAAACGTGTCCTACGCCAAAATTGCAGACGCTTGTGGCCTGAAAGGCGTGCAGGTCGACAGCATGGACGCGCTGACCGACGCTTTGAACGAAGCGATCAAAGGCCAGATGGAAGGCAACGTCACGACCTTCATCGAAGTCCTGCTGAACAAAGAGCTGGGCGAACCGTTCCGCCGCGACGCAATGAAAAAGCCCGTCGCAGTGGCTGGAGTCTCTGCATCGGATATGGCCGCAGAGTAATTCTCGCGCCATACTGCGACCTTACCCGCCCCAAGACATTGGGGCGGGTTTCGTGGTGAAAAGGCTTGGTATTGGGAGAGACCACCGTGAGTTCTGAAAATCCGTTCCTGTCCACCCGCGAAGCCGTATGCCCCCCCAATTTGCTGGAGATGGCCCAAAACGCCACCTCCCCCCGCGTGGCCATTGCCCGCGCAGGAGCACCGCTTCCCATGGAAGCCGCTCGCGACGCCACCGAGGCCAACATCATGGAGCCGGTCTTCACTGGCGAACGTCACATGATCGAGGCAGAGGCCGAGAAACTAAATTGGGACATTTCACAATTCCAACTGATCGAGGCAGAGGGCGAAGCTGATAGCGGCATGGCCGCTGCCATGGCCTGCGGTGACGGCCGCGCTGACGTGATGATGAAGGGTCAGCTGCACTCCGACACGTTCATGCGCGCCGCTTTGGCCCGCGACGCGGGGCTTCGCACAGGTAACCGCCTCGTCCATATCTTCCACATCAGCCATCCCGATGGCGGGCCATCCATCACCATCTCGGACGCCGCCGTTAACGTGGACCCCAATATCGAGACCCGCAAAGACGCGACCCGCGAAGTGGTCAAGCTGCTGCACATGATCGGCAATGATCGCCCGAAAGTGGCGTTCCTGTCAGCCACCGAAAGCGTGCTACCTGCCGTGCCATCCTCCGTCGAAGCGGATGAGCTGGCCACATGGGCCAAATCGGAAATTGAAGGCGCGGACTTCTCAGGCCCCTTAGCGTTGGACCTGATCCTCAGCCCTGCTGCGGTTGCCACAAAGAAGCTAGCCGCTGACCCCGTTGCAGGCAAAGCTGATGCGATCATCGTGCCAGACATTGTGTCGGGCAACTCGCTGTTCAAATCCTTCGTCTATCTGACAGGCGGTTGTGCCGCTGGCATCGTCATGGGGGCAAAGGTACCGGTTTTGCTGACGTCTCGCGCCGATCCGCCCGCGGCCCGTATGGCGTCCATCTGCCTCGCCGCGATTGCGAACGCATCCAAATGAACCTGCTTGCCGATCTCACAAATCTGACCACGACAGAGGTTCTGCTGCTCAGCGCCATTATCTTCGTCGCCTCCATGGTGCGCGGCTTTTCAGGTTTTGGGCTGTCTGCCGTGGTGATGGCCTCGGCCATCTTCATCTTGCCGCCTTTGGCGCTAATTCCGATGCTTTGGTTCCTCGAGATGGCTGGTAGCCTGGCCATGTTCAAAGGCGGCATGAAGGACGCGGACCGGCCCACTGCCAAGGGACTAATCATCGGCTCCGCCTGCGGCTTGCCAGTGGGTCTATTGATCAACATGCAATTGGCGACAGAGACGTCCAAAGCGGTCGCCCTGTCAGTCCTAATCGTCTTGGCCTTTGGCCAGCTGGCAAAGATTAGAATGCCGTTCCTTGCAACGACAGCAGGCACATATGGCTCTGGCCTCGGCGCGGGTATTGTCACCGGGTTTGCCGGTGCGGGCGGTATGCTCATCGCGCTATACATGCTCGCCCGCAACCTGCCTGCACGAACCATGCGCGGTACGCTTTCAATCTATCTGCTCGGCGCGGGCGTGCTTGGCCTCGCTACGCACCTGATCATCGGCACTATGGACCAAACCGCGATTGCCCGCGGCCTGTTCTTCATCATTCCAACGCTCCTTGGCCTCTACGCAGGCCGCGCGCTCTTCATTCCGCGCCTGGAGCCTTACTACAAACCCTTCTGCCTGACGCTGCTGCTTGGCCTCGCCTCGCTCGGCCTCATCCGCACCGTATCCAACTAGGAGCCTTCGCCATGAACCAACCCGTGATCAATCTGTCGCCCAAGGTCTCTGACGAGGTCCGCAAGACCACCTGCTACATGTGCGCCTGCCGCTGCGGGATCAACGTCCACATGAAGGAGGGCAAGGTCGCCTATATCGAGGGCAACAAGGATCACCCGGTCAACCAAGGTGTGCTCTGCGCCAAAGGCTCAGCGGGCATCATGCAGCACAACGCCCCGTCCCGTCTGAAAGCGCCGATGAAGCGCGTCGGTCCTCGCGGGTCAGGCGAGTTCGAAGAAATCACGTGGGAAGAGGCCTACGACATCGCCGTCGGCATCCTGGAACCTGTGCGCCGCGACAACCCCGAAAAGCTGGCTTTCTTCACAGGCCGCGACCAATCGCAAAGCTTCACCTCCCTCTGGGCACAAGGTTTCGGCACCCCGAACTACGCTGCCCATGGCGGCTTCTGTTCCGTCAACATGGCCGCCGCTGGCATCTACACGATGGGCGGCGCGTTCTGGGAATTCGGCCAGCCCGACTGGGACCGCACCAAGATGGTGATGATCTTCGGCGTCGCGGAAGACCACGATAGCAACCCGATCAAAATGGGCCTCGGTAAAGTCAAAGCGCGCGGCGCGAAGGTCTACGGCGTCAACCCGATCCGGTCCGGCTATAACGCGGTCGCCGACGAATGGGTTGGCATCACCCCCGGCACCGACGGTCTGTTCATCCTGTCGCTGGTTCATGAGCTGTTCAAAGCCGGCAAGATCGACCTGCACTACCTCGCGCAATGGACCAACGCGCCTGTGCTGGTCAACGGCGACGAAAAGTCCGAAGACTTCGGCCTTCTTATGCGCGACAAAAACAACAAGCTGATGGTCATCGACCGCGCAACCGGCAAGCCTGCCGCTTTCGACAAGAAAGGCGTCAAGCCGGACCTCGCAGGTTCCCAACGCGTCAAAGGCGTCACCCACCGCTCTGTCTTCCAGCACATGGCGGAGAAATACCTCGACCCGCAATACGCCCCCGAGGCCGTCGCTGCTAAAACCGGCATCACAGCCGAACGCATCAAACGCATCGCGGCTGAACTTGCCGACGTGGCCTTCAACCAAGCGATCGAGGTCAAGCAAACCTGGACCGATTTCCGCGGCGAAACACATGACAAATTTGTCGGCCGCCCCGTTTCCTTCCATTCCATGCGCGGTATCTCCGCCCATGCCAACGGCTTCCAGACCTGCCGCGCCCTGCACATGCTTCAGATCATCCTCGGCACCGTTGAGACCCCCGGCGGCATGCGCTTCAAACCGCCCTATCCCAAGCCGCCCGAGGCGCATCCAAAGCCGCATTGCAAGGTGACACCGGGCGAGGCGCTTGACGGCCCGCATCTGGGCTTCACCCATGGCCCCGACGATCTGGCGCTGAAGGAAGACGGCTCCCCCGCCCGCATCGACAAGGCCTTCACATGGGAAAACCCGATGTCGTCGCACGGCATGATGCACATGGTCATCTCCAATGCCCATGCCGGGGTTCCTTACAAGATCGACACGCTCTTCATGTATATGGCGAACATGTCGTGGAACTCCTCGATGAACACGCGCGGCGTAATCGACATGCTGACCGACAAGGATGAAGACGGGAATTACGTCATCCCCAACATCATCTATTCGGACGCCTACAGCTCCGAAATGGTCAGCTACGCCGACCTGATCCTGCCCGACACAACCTATCTGGAACGCCACGACTGCATCAGCCTGCTGGACCGCCCGATCTGCGAGGCCGACGCCGTCGCCGACGCAATCCGCTGGCCCGTGGTCGAGCCCGACCGCGACGTCAAAGGCTTCCAATCCGCGCTCTGCGACCTCGGCGCGCGCCTCGGCCTGCCGGGCTTCGTCAACGAGGACGGCTCCCAGAAATACAAAGACTACGCCGACTACATCACCAACCACATCCGCCGCCCCGGCGTCGGGCCCTTGGCGGGCTTCCGAGGCAATGGCGACGAGCACGGGCGCGGAGACTCCAACCCCGGCCAACTCGATGCATATATCGACAATGGCGGCTTCTGGATGGAGCACGTCCCCGAGGACGCCGCCTTCTTCAAGCCATGGAACATGAACTATCAGGATTGGGCCGTCAAAAAATCCTTCTTCGACAAGCCTATGCCCTACCTGTTCAACCTCTACGTCGAACCCATGCGCCGCTTCCAACTCGCAGCCGAGGGCCATGGCACGCGTCAACCGCCTGATCATTTGCGAGAGCGGATCAAAGCGACAATGGACCCGCTGCCAATCTGGTACTCCAACGAAGACGAGAACAAGGCTGACGAATACCCCGTCACCGCCCTCACCCAACGCCCGATGGCGATGTACCATTCATGGGGCAGCCAAAACGCATGGCTCAGACAAATCCACGGCCACAACCCGCTCTATGTACCGACAAAAATCTGGGAAGAAAACAACTTCCAGGAAGGCGATTGGGCCAAGGTCGCCAGCCCGCATGGGGAAATCACCGTCCCCGTCGCGCATCAGGCCGCGCTGAACGAAAACACCATCTGGACATGGAACGCGATCGGCAAACGCAAAGGCGCATGGGCACTGGAAGAAGACGCGCCTGAGACCACCAAAGGCTTCCTGCTGAACCACCTGATCCACGAGCTGCTCCCCCCGAAAGGCGACGGCCTGCGCTGGTCCAACTCCGATCCGATCACCGGCCAGGCCGCATGGTTCGACCTCAAGGTCCGCGTCGAAAAGGCCCCCACGCCGGAACAGCCGCAAACCAAACCCAACGTACCGGCACAGAAATCACCCGTCGGCAAAGGCCCTAAAAACCTGACATGGAAGCTCGGCAAATGACCCAACTCCCAACCCATACCGAGAAGAAGCTCGGCCTTGTCATCGACCTCGACACCTGCGTCGGCTGCCATGCCTGCGTGGTGTCCTGCAAAGGCTGGAACACGGAAAACTATGGCGCGGCGCTCAGCGATCAAAACGCCTATGGCAAGGACCCTTCCGGCACCTTCCTGAACCGCGTGCACAGCTACGAAGTGCAACCGGAACAAGGCGCGGCACAGACCATCCACTTCCCCAAGAGCTGCCTGCATTGCGAGGACGCGCCCTGCGTCACCGTCTGCCCAACAGGCGCCAGCTACAAACGTGTCGAAGATGGCATCGTGCTGGTCAATGAAAGCGACTGCATCGGGTGCGGCCTCTGCGCATGGGCCTGCCCCTATGGCGCACGGGAACTCGACCAAGCCGAAGGTGTTATGAAGAAATGTACCCTCTGCGTCGACCGCATCTACAATGAAAACCTGCCCGAGGAAGACCGCCAACCGGCCTGCGTCCGCACCTGCCCCGCGGGCGCACGCCATTTCGGCGATCTGGGCGATGAAACCTCTGACGTCTCCGTGCTGGTAAAAGAACGCGGCGGGTTCGACCTGATGCCCGAGCAAGGCACCAAACCCGTCAACAAATACCTGCCGCCTCGTCCAAAGGACGAGCAAATCGACATCCTCGCCCCCCTGTTGGAACCCGTGGCCGCTGAGCCAAAAGGCTTCCTTGGCTGGCTCGACAAAACGTTGGAGAAACTCTGATGCACCCCGCACCCTCCATTATCTTCTTCACCGTCTTCTCCGGCCTCGGCTTTGGCATGCTGGCCTTCCTCGGTCTCGGCAAACCCGACGTTTCCGGCTTCACCGCTTTCATCTTCTTTGCCATAGCCTATGCGCTTGCCGTGGGCGGCCTGATCTCCTCCACCTTCCACTTGGGCAACCCGCAACGCGCGCTAAAGGCCTTCACACAATGGAAAACGAGCTGGCTGTCGCGCGAAGGCTGCCTTGCCGTGGCCACCCTTATTGTCATGGGCCTCTACGCCATAGGGATCATCTTCTTTCATACGCGCATCGGCATTCTTGGCCTGTTGGGCGCGGCACTTTGCGTTTGTACGGTGCTCGGCACATCCATGATCTACACGCAGATCAAAACGGTTCCCCGCTGGCATCACTGGACCACGCCATTGGTTTTCCTAGGCTATGCCCTCACAGGTGGCGCGTTTCTAACCAGTCAGGTTCGCGTTGCCGCCGCAGGCCTCGTCACCATTGGCGCGTTGCAGGTGATCGCATGGATCATTGGCGACAAACGTTTCGCGGAGGAAGGCTCAAGCATCGAGACCGCAACAGGCCTCGGCGCCATCGGCAAGGTCCGTATGTTCGAGGCCCCGCATTCCTCGAAAAACTACCTGATGAAGGAAATGGTCCACGTCATCGGCCGCAAACACGCCCGCACATTGCGCATCATCGGCGTCGTTCTGCTGTCGCTGCTGCCATGGACGATCTTGATGTTCTTCCCGTTCAGCCATGTCCTGGCGGTCATCGCCCTATTGGCCCATGTCGCAGGCGCTCTAACTACGCGCTGGTTGTTCTTCGCGGAGGCAGAACACACGGTCGGCCTCTATTACGGGCAACGCTAAAGCTTCTTTCTGCCGGAAATATGCTCTAGGGGATGCCTGCGTGGCGGGGAGGGAACCTCCCCAAGAACGCAAAAGAAAACGCGCCGCAGGCTCATTCAGGCCACGGCGCGCTGCGGATTTGTGCGCGGGGGGGGCGTCGCCGGGTCAGTCGTAGCGTTCCTGTTGCGACACCTCGAAGTCAAACGCGGTCTTCCCGCTGAATTTCTGCAAACGCCAGTCGCAGGCCCGCGCATGACCGTCCATGCCCTCCAACCGAGACAGCCGCGACCCCACTTCCGACATTTCCGGGTCAGCATCGGTCGCAATCTCCTGCCAGGTCAGGATCTTGAGAAATTTCATCACGTTCAACCCGCCAGTATATCGCGCGGCCTGCCGCGTCGGCAGGATGTGGTTGGTCCCGGAGCATTTGTCGCCATGTGACACTGTCGAGCCTTCGCCAAGGAACAAAGACCCGTAATTGCGCAACCGGTCGCGCCACCATTCCAGATCTTTGGTTTGGACCTGCAAATGCTCGCACGCGTATTTGTCAGAAACCTCTGCCATCTGTTCGTTGTCTTCGCACACAATGATTTCGCCGTAGTCACGCCAGGACACCATTGCCACGTCGCCCGTAGGCCAATCTGCCGCGACTTGCGGCAGAATCCGGTTCACGGTTTCAGCCAGGTCAGACGAGGTTGTAAACAGCCACACCGGCGAATTCACCCCATGTTCGGCCTGCGACAACAAGTCAATTGCAACGGTCATCGGGTCGGCGGTTTCATCCGCAATCACGGCACTTTCGGTCGGCCCGGCAAACAGGTCGATCCCAACGCCGCCGAACAACTGGATTTTCGCCTCAGCCACGAACGCATTGCCGGGTCCGACCAGAATGTCAGCGGGCTGCGTGCCAAATAGCCCAAACGCCATCGAGGCCACGGCCTGAACGCCGCCCATCTCCAAAATGACGTCCGCGCCCGCCAAGGTCATCGCATAGCAAACTGCGGGGTCAATCGCGTCTCCGCGCGGTGGTGAGGCCGCGATCACGAACGGCACACCCGCCGCTTTCGCCGTTGCCACGCTCATCAAGGCCGAGGCGACATGCGCATAGCGCCCCCCCGGCACGTAACAACCGGCGCAATCGACTGGCACGCATTTTTGGCCCAGCATAACACCCGGCTCGGTCTCAATGGAAAAGTCGCTCAAGCTGGCGCGCTGCGCGGCTGCAAATCGGGTGATCTGGCGATGCGCAAATTCGATATCGCGTTTGGCCTGCTCGGGAACCTGGGCCACCAAGGCATCCCGCTTCTGTGGTGACAACACGAAGTCACCCCTCCAACCATCAAGTTTCTTGGCATAGTCCCGCACGGCATCTTCGCGACCTTCCCGGATCGTAGCCAGCATTTCGGCAACCAAGCCGCGCGTTTTGGTGTCTTCAGCCACTTTGTCAACGACGGGAGATTTGATGTGTTTCATAGGGCACCTTTAAAACCAAACTCTGGTTCAGATGCCGCGCCGACGTCGCACGAGGCAATCAGTTTCGGGCAGGAAGCCACGACAATCAAGAATCCCGAAACTGTCCTTCGCTAGTCATTGTCGCTCAATCCGGCGCCGGCACCGGCATTGCGGGACGCTTCGCTTGCCGGAACATAGGTTTTGGCGGCGAACTGCTGAAGCCTGTCATGCACCAAATCAGGAACGGGTTGGGGCTCGCCAATCGGATCCAGTTCCGTGCGGTCGGACAAGCTGATCATGACGACCCCGCGATCCCCTTTGTTCAATGCAAACTTGACGCCATAAACCGCCTCGGCATTCACCAAATAGGGCCATAGCAGCAGCGGCCAGTCCAAATTTTGAACCACAACGCGCTGCGCCCCGGCGATCAGCCGGTCTATGATCATTGGGCCGGCCATCAAGACCTTTGCCTGCTCAATCACGACATGGGCGTCGGTCCCCTCTATGACCGGGATGTGTTGCGGCCCATCCAATGCGGCAGCTGCCATCCCCAATAGATGCGGGTCGCTCATCAAAAGATGGGAAAGCGCCGAGAGGTCCTGCGCATGCCCCAGCGGCAGGCCGCTGCCGATCCCGGCCTTCAGCAATAGCGCCTGCACCTCGGCAACGGACATGCGGCGCCCGGCATAGCCCGGCCCCTGCGCCTTGAACCGCGCGAACCAGTCAGACTGGGTCACGCCGCAAACACCGGCAGCCACCAATCATCGGCATCTGCCAGCTCGTCAGACAGCGGAGCGCCCTGTGCCAGTGTGATACGGGTCCAGCGGTCAGATTTCGGGTCGAATTTCGACGCCCCGAAGAAGGACAGTTTGCAGCGCAGCATGTCGATGGGTCTGCAGCTTTCGCAAATCAGGTTGTCGCGTATTTCCGCATAAGGGAACAGCTCCAGCCGTTGCACACGCCTGACGGCGTTGCGGTGTCCGGGATGGTCCCGCAAAAAATCGACGAGCAGGCCGGGGTAGTCGTTGAGATCAAACGACATTGCCTGCACCTGCCGGGCAATATCCAACGGGCTTTCCAGTTCGCTACCGGGCTCGTCGTAGCGGCGGCCAAGACGTGGTTCCAGCTTCTCTTCCGAGACATACCAAAACTGCGCCGTTTCTTCTTTGCTGGCAAAGTCCACCGGCAGCGCCCAGCCAAAATGCTGGTCGATCAGTTGCTTCAGTTGCGCGACCCCCATGCGGGGGTCCAGCGGCGTAGCGGCCGCCATCCCCATACACTCAGCCAGCCCATCCACCATGTCGCCAAACGGTTCGATGACAAGGCTGACGACCAGCTCCTGACAATCAAGGCCAAAGGCCTCGCTGATCCGCACCAGCTGATCCAACGGCTTGTGTTGATCCAGCAAGTCCGGCAGCTCCGCGCACAGGTCAGCCCAATCCCTGCGCAAGTGTTCGATCCGGGCCTGATGCGCGGGGTCTGGGACCTGCCATTGTGCCAAATGCTGCGTCGCGCGGGCGGCCAGTTCGGTTATCCGGGCCACCTGAGCACCATCCAAAGCCCGCACCGCGCGCACGCGGGCCAATGCCGTTTCGCGCGCCATCATCCAGTTATTCAACAGCTCAGGGTGGCTGACCAGAAACGGGGCCATCCCCAGCCCGGTGGAGTTGCCCACCCCAATATGACGCTTCAAATTTCGGTCAAGCTCCGCCCCGCCGACATGTTCCACCAGATCATGGGTGAAGCCACGGATCAGCCAGACCGTCAGCATCTCCGCCATGAACGGGCCTTCCAGCCCGGGCCTGTCGGCAATGACGCGGCGGTCAGCGATGCCAAATTTCCCGTTCCCATAGACGGCGGTCGTGCGCATCAAATAGCCAATGCGAGCGACCATGCTCGCGTCTATCAGGGTGCCTGAGCGCAGGCCATCGGCGACATGGGCAAACAGGCGCACAGATTTGTTGGCGCGGCTCAGCACGAGGTCGCGCTCGCAGAACCGGCCCGCCTCCTGCAACGGCGCATTGGCGTGCAGCCGGGCAATCTCATCCCCGTCCGGCACGCCGTCATACAAAACGAATGCGCTGTCCCAAGCCTCTGCAATCACGCGGTCGGTTCGTTGATCCGCGTCCAACCGGTTTGAAAACGCCACCAGCGAGTAAGTGAACCCGCCAAGCTCCAATGAATACACCGCGTGGCCATAGCCCTCGGCATCCATCTCCCAAACCGGGCGGGTCACGTCCACCTGCTCCGCCGATAAACGCCGCATCAGGCTGCGCAGAAAGCTCAGCCGGGTTGGAAACATCGACCCCATCCGGTCCAGCCGCATCACGTCAGAGGCCGGTCGCAGCGGCTCCTGTGGGGGAAGCGCGGCATTCATGCGGCACCAAAAGAGCTATCATAAAACCGCAGCCAATTGCCGCCCATGATGCCGTCGACCTCCGCTTGGTCAAATCCTGCATCCAAGAGCCCCTTGGTCAAGTTAGGCATGTCGCGGTTGTCCACAAACCAATCTGGCTGCTCCGGGAACCCGGCCTGCGCCGCAGACCCTTCGCCGTAATCCATTTCCTTCGACCATCGTCCGTTGCGCATCCAAGTCACCACGCTGTCGGGTTGGTCCTGACACAGATCGGACCCAATGCCCAAATGCTGCGCGCCATACCGCGACGCCGCCTCCGCAATCATCTCGCAAAAGCTTTTCAGGGTGCAGGCAGTGCCGTCCTTCAGGTGATGTGGGTACATCGAAAAGCCCAACATGCCCCCCGCTTCCGTCAAAGCGCGGATCACGTCGTCCGATTTGTTGCGCAACGCGGGATGCCACCAATCAGGGTTGGCATGCGTGATCGCGATAGGTCGGGTCGAGTGCTCAATCGCCTCAAGTGTCGAGCGGTCCGCCGAATGGCTCATGTCCACAACCAGCCCCACGCGGTTCATCTCCGCAACGGCTTGTTTGCCAAACCGCGTTAGCCCGGTGTCATCGGGTTCATAGCAGCCCGTCGCCAGCAATGACTGGTTGTTATAGGTCAGCTGCATGAAGCGGATGCCAAGCTGGTGCCACACCTCAATCAACCCGATGTCGTCTTCAATCGGCGAAGGGTTTTGAAAGCCGAAAAACACCGCCGTCCGCCCGGTCTCAACAGCCTTCCGCACGTCATCTCCAGACGTGCCGCGCATGATCAATTCAGGGTATTGTTCAAACCACCGGTTCCACTGAGAGACGTTCAACACCGCCTCGCGAAAACTTTCATGATAGGCAATGGTCACATGGATTGCGTCGACACCACCCTCGCGGAGTTGCCTGAAGGCTTTCTCCGACCAATTCACATATTGCAGGTTATCAATGACAGGCGCGCTCATGCCCGCACCCTGTCACAAAAAATGGCAAAGGCAAGAAAAAGGGGCACTGCCGCGCCCCTTCCCATGTTCCAAAATATCCCCGCCGGAGGCCAGAGTTTCACCGAAACTCTGATCAAAACTCTTTGCAAGAGTTTTGCCCGCCTAAAAGTCGATCGCGGTGTATTTGGTTTCCATGTAGTCCTCCAGGCCTTGGCTGCCGCCCTCTTTGCCCAGCCCGCTTTCCTTCACCCCGCCAAACGGCGCCTCTACGGTGGTGATCAGGCCAGAGTTGATCCCGATCATCCCGTATTGCAGCTTTTCGGTCAGCTTGAAGATACGGCCAACGTCACGGGTGTAGGCGTAAGACGCCAGCCCGAATTCAGTGTCATTGGCCCAACCAATCGCTTCATCTTCGTCCTCAAACTTGAAGACCGGCGCGATGGGGCCAAAGATCTCTTCCTTGGCGAACATCATGGACTGGGTGGCCTCCGAAATAATGGTCGGTTCAAAGAAGCTTTGCCCCTTGTCATGGCGGTTGCCGCCATGCACGACCTTGCCGCCTTTGGCTGTCGCGTCGGCGATGAACTCTTCCACCTTCTCAACCGCGTCCATGTCGATCATCGGGCCTTGCTCCACGCCGTCTTCCAGCCCGTTGCCCACTTTCATGGCCGCCGTGGCCTTGGTCAGCTTCTCGACAAACTCGTCATAAACGCCCGCCTGCACGTAGATGCGGTTGGCGCATACGCAGGTTTGGCCGGAGTTGCGGAATTTCGACACCATCGCGCCAGCGACGGCCTTGTCGATATCAGCGTCATCAAACACCATGAACGGCGCGTTGCCGCCCAGCTCCATCGACACTTTCTTCACGGTACCCGCCGATTGCCGGATCAGCTCTTTGCCGACTTCGGTGGAGCCGGTGAATGTCACCTTGCGCACCCGCGGGTCATCCATAATCGCCCCGCCAATTTTGCGAGCCGAGCCCGTCACCACATTGACCGAGCCCGCCGGGAAACCGGCCTCTTCCGCAAGCGCGCCCCATGCCAATCCGGAATACGGCGTCGCGGTCGCGGGCTTGGCCACCACGGTGCAGCCAATCGCTAGCGCGGGCGCCACTTTGCGGGCCAGCATCGAGGACGGGAAGTTCCAGGGTGTGATCATGCCCACCACACCAATCGGGTGCTTGGACACGAGGAACCGGCGGCCATTGGTTGGCGCAGGGATAATCTCACCCTTGGCGCGGCGCACCTCTTCAGCAAACCAGCGCACATAGGCGGCACCAATGCCAATCTCACCCATGGATTCCGCCAGCGGCTTGCCCATTTCCACGGTCAACAGCTCGGCCAGCGTCTTCTGGTTGTCCATCAACGCATCATGGACCTTCATCAAAAGCCCGACGCGTTCCATCAACCCCATGCCGGCCAGCCCGTCAAAGGCCGCGTCCGCCGCGTCAACCGCGCGCAGTGTTTCCGCATCGCCAGAATTCGGAACTGTGCCGATAACCTCACCCGTCGCCGGGTTCGTCACGTCGATGGTCTCGCCGCTGTCAGCCGCGACCCATGCGCCGCCAATGAGGTTCGCCTCTTTCATGTATTTGGTGTAGCTCATCGCTCAGTCATCCTTTGGAAAACGCAAATTGCGTGTGTTGTTCATACACTTCGCCGGGGCGCAGCACCGCATTGGGGAAGGCCGGGTGGTTGACCGCGTCCGGCCAGACCTGAGGCTCCAACGCAACCCCTGCGTTCTTGCCGTAGCGCCGCCCACCAAGACCCGCAGGCCCGACATCTAACTTGAACCCGTCATAAACCTGCAGCCCCGTCTCGGTCGAGCGGATTTGCATCGAAACACCCGATTTTTGGGAAACAAGAGTCCCAATTTTCCGCAAATCGACACGTCCGTTCGAAAGGCACAGGTTGTGGTCGATGAAAACCTCATCCTTGATCGGCCGCATCAGTCGGAAATCGTATCGCGTGCCGTCGACGCGGCGGCTTTCACCGGTCGGGATAAAGCCGTCATTAACTACGGTCATATGCTCCGCATCCACCTGCATCAGGTGGTCATCGGTGGTCGCGCCGCCATCAAGGTTCCAATAGCTGTGATGGGCAAAGTTGCACAATGTCGGCGCATCCGTTTCCGCCGTAATCTGCACGTCAAAAACGCCCCCGGGCAGGCAAGCATAGGTGCAGCGCGCCACCATGTTGCCGGGGTAGCCCATCTCGCCATCGGCCAATGCGATGCTCAGGGTGATCCTGTCGGCTTCGACGGTTTCAACAGACCAGTTGCGTTTGCCAACCCCCTTGGCTCCACCATGCAGATGGTGTCGCTCCTGAAAGTTGCGGTCGACCTGAAAGGCCCTCCCATCAATGAAAAACTGCCCCTCCCCAATGCGGTTGGCACAACGCCCGGCAATGGCTCCGAAATAGGGGGAATCCGTCAAATAGGGCGCAAACTCTTCGAACCCCAACACCAGCGGCGCGTCATGGCCGTCTAGCCGCAGGTCTTGCAGGACAGCGCCATATGACAAGACATGCGCCGTAAGCCCGCCGCCTTCGATGGTGTGGCGCTCAACTGCGTCGCCGTCCGGCATTACGCCAAAACTCATGGGCCTTTCCCTCGCAAATCAATCGCCTGTCCCGAGCGCGCGGATTCCTCCGCCGCTTCACCGACCAACACGGACCAGTAGCCATCCATCAAGGACACCTCCGGTTCACCTTTACCTGTCCGAACGAGGTTGAGAAACTTCTCATGCTGGAAGAACGTGGACCCATGATGGTCCCCCGCCGCCAAAATATGCTCCGGCACATGCACGACCTCCCGCACCTCTTCTTTCAAGGCCCGCAATGACATCACAAACTCCGCCTCCCGCTCTTTGCCGTCGGGGGAGAACCGCGCAGGTCCCGGCACAAACGCCTCCACCCGCGCCTTTTCTCCAGTGACCGCGACGCTTTCCTGCCAGAACGAGCCTTCCGCAAACATGCACAAATCCAGCATGCCCCGCGCGCCATTCTCAAAATCCACCACAACATAAGCGTTGTCGATAATGTCGGGCATCTTGCCCATGTAGCGCTCGTCCCTGTGGTTCACATCGACCCCGCCCGAGGCATAGACACGCACTGGGTCAGACTTCAAAATCAACCGCATAAGGTCCCAGAAATGGCAGCATTTCTCTGTCAGAGTGCCGCCGGTGCGTGCGTTGAACCGGTTCCAATCGTCCACCTTGGGCAGAAACGGAAACCGGTGTTCCCGGATCGACATCATGCGTGGGGTGCCCACGGCACCCTGATCAACTGCCTGCATCAGCCGTTGCAACGGCGGCATGTAGCGGTATTCCATCGCCACCCAGACCGGGGCCAATCGCCCCTTGGACATGTTCAGCAGGTCCCGGCAATCCGCGCTTGTCGTCGCCAACGGCTTTTCGACCAGAATGGGCTTATCGGTCGCCAGCAGCTTCTGCATGATCCCCGCATGCGTATCATTTGGCGCGGCAATCAGCACAACGTCGCAGGCATCCGCCGCCAGCATCTCCTCCATCGTGGCATATCCGGCCCCGCCAGAGCTTTGCATGGACTGCGCCCGCATTTCGTCGTTTGGCTCTGCAATGGCCGATACTTTCGCACCTTCAAGCAGCGCGATGTTGCGGATATGCTCTTGGCCCATCATGCCAGAGCCGATGATCCCGTATCTAATCACGCGCCCAACTCCACGACATTCAGTCCCATTCCGGCCGCGATCCCGCGCAACGCGTTGCGGTGGTCGCCATAGGCAATCGCCATGTGATGCTCCAACCCGCAATCCATTACGTCGCGCAGTGTTTTCTGCGCAGCATGGTCAAATCTCACCACACCGGAGGTTCCCGTGAACGCCATTTCGCTGCGCAGCATTTCTCCGCCCGCTATGATCACTTTCGGCTCACCATAGGCCTGCGACAGGCGGAAAAACGTCACCCGTCCCGGCTTCAAAGTGAACTCGTAAAGCAAAGCCTGTTTGCGGTTGGTATGCACCGTAGCCATCGGTTCATCATCCGTCATGGACAGCGGCGCCTGCCCGCAATGCCAAACCACGCCGGTGTTGTCGTTTACGTCCATATCTACGAGATCGGCCAAGAAAACAGGGCTATCCGCCACTTTTTGCAAGATCGCCTGCGTCACCGCACCGTAGACATCGGCCTCGCACGCGCACGGCACCCGCGCTTCGCCCATCATGGACACCGGCCCGCAGACGGCCCCGCCATATTCGGTAAACGTCTCCGGCCAGCAGCGGATTGCGAAGGCGTCATAACCGTTTTCGCTGCGCAGCATTTCCAACGCGCCTGCCAGCTTTAGGGAGCGGTCCAGCTCTCCCGCATCCATCTCCTTCAGGTTCGGCACATCCGCCACTTTCGCGCGGTAAGGCGCAACCGCAGCATCGTCGAGGCCGCGTGCCGCGTCGAACATGTCCTCCAGCGCCAATTCATCGACCGTGGCCCCCGTCAGCACCTTCAGCTCCGCCTTGTCGTAGGCACAGGTGTCAAATCCCACGGGATGCGCCCCAATGCGCGCGATCTTCAAATCCGGCACCGGCATATCAGATGCCGCAACACCAGCTGCCGCCCCGTCAATCCGAGACACCGCATAGTCGCCAGCCAACAACCCCGCCAAATCCGCCTCACCCGGATCGGCGTATAGCCAGCCAAACCCAACCCCGTTGCGCCCCAAGGCGTGGCCCGCAAGGTTCAACCCGCAAAACGCGTTCAAACGCAGTCGCCCGCCCAACCGAGGCTCCGGCACCGCCCAAATCGCCAGCGGCACACCCAGCTTTGACGCCTCCACCACGAACGCCGCGTCGGTAAATGTCACCTGCAACACCAACACCAGATCAGCCGACGCAACACTCGATAATGCCTCCGGCGACCCCTCCATCAGCAGAGCGCGCGGCCCGATGACCTCGTGGCCCTGTTCCGAAGCAAGCACATCAATATCCGCCAGCATCCCAGCCAGTTTCTCTTCCGCATAGGGTACGTCGAATGTGGGCCGCCCCAGCGGCAATATCCCGATCTTCATCAGAGGCCCTCATACCCATGCCTAAACGACGCGTCCGCAGGCGCAAATTGCGCACCACCTGCGCCCCAACACACGTGCTGATCCCACGCCACAGCCTTCGCATCCGCCAAAGCCGAAATCTCCGCCATATAGGCCGCGCTTTCGCCTTCCAGGCCTGCGCGCACCGCGTCCCAATCGGGGAACGCCTGAAACGCGTCCAGCCAAATCGCGCGCCCTGCCAGGAAGCCCGAGGCTCCGGCGGCAAAGGCGTGCTCCAAAATCTGCTTGAACTCAGGCTTGCCTGCTCCTGCCGACAACATCACCCAAGGCCGCGCCGCGATACGCCCCATCTCGTCAAACAGCGCCTGAACGCCTTCGGTGGCCGCCACATCCTTGGCAGGCACCGGGCTTTCCAGCTTGAACACGTCCACGCCGTAGTCGGCATGCGCAAATTCCTCGACGGAGCGCAAAACATCATCCGCCCGCTTGGTGTTCATCTCCACATATTCGCTGGTCTGTTCGCTATCGCTGTCAATCGGATGCACCAGCAGTTCAAACAGGAACGGGATGTCGTATTTGGCGCAGGCCTCCCCAATCCGCTTGGTCCAGTCCTTCTGGTGCTGGTTCACGGCGTCGGACGCGTCAGGCCGGTACCACGCCAGCACCTTCACCGCGTCGCCGCCCATGCGCTTGATCTTGCCCACGTCCCAGTCGTCGATCATAGAGGACCGCCGCCCCATGCCGGTTTCTTCAAACAGCGAGTCCTCCAGCGTCACGATCAGCCCTTTGGTGGGTGACAGGTGCTTCAGCCCCACCGGGATGGCGTAATGCGGGTCCAGCAGCATGGCGCTTGATCCGCCTTGCAGCGTCTCCACCAGCATCGCCTTGAACCGCGCCACGTCGTCGTAAGGCGCGTCCGCAGCACCGTAATGCGCGGCAATCGGGCCTTTGATCGGCGGGCGCTGATCGACCGCCGTCATCTTGAACACCCCGTTCGCGTCGGCCATGCGCCGCATGCCCCATAGTTTGCCTGCTGTCAGCTGCATCTCATGCTCTCTCTTTCAGAAACTGTTCCACCTCGGCCCGGGAGGGCGCGGCTTTGCGCCCCCCAAAGCCCGTGCATTTCAAAGCGGCCGCCGCATGGGCAAACCGCATCGCATCCATCTCGCCCGCGCCCTCGCCCAGCCGCAGGGCAAACGCCCCGTGCCAGATGTCGCCCGCGCCGAGCGTGTCTTTCACATCCACCTTGAAACCCGGCATCACCCCGCCCGGGTGCAACACGCCATCCGCGCCCAGGGTCACCGCGCACCAGCCCGGCAGGTCCAGCGCGGCGTAGGCGGCGTGCACGTCGTCCATACCGGTAAAATCCATCAAGCCCTGTTCGGAAAACACCACATGGCTGGCCGCTGCCGCCAGTTCCACCGGCACCGGGGCCTCCCCGTCCAACACTGCCGGTATCCCCAGCGCGCGGCCCAACTCGATCACCTGACGCGTGGCTTCTGGCCAACGGGTGTCTGCCAGAACGGCGTCGGCGCTCAGCTCGGACAACTCGGGGTCCTGCGCCAACCCGGCGCCACGAAAGGCCATGATTTGCCGTTCGCCGGCCTCGTCAACATAGACGGACGACATGGCCGACCGCGCGCCGTTGGTGATGACACAGGCGGATGTGTCTACATTTTCTGACAAAATATCCCCAAGAACGATCTCAGATACTTCATCTTTGCCGAATCTTGCTAATAATTGGGACTTTCCGCCCAGTCGGGCGATGCCCACTGCGGCGTTTGCCGCACATCCGCCCCCAACTATATCCACAGCCCTCGCCGCGTATTTTTCGGCCCGCTGGGGCAAAACATCGACCTGGTAGACAAAATCCAACGCGGCGGAGCCCGCAACCATGACGCGCGCCATCAATCCACCCTCAACCCGCTGGGGACGCTTTTGGGTTTGCCCAAACGCCCGTAAATGGATTTCTTGCCGGTCAGCGCACCCATGAAGGCCACAAGATCCATGATCTCATCGTCACTCAAATGTTGCGGCTCCAAATCAAGCGACGCTCTGACCCGCGCCATCTCCCGGCTGTCTTCGTGAATAATGAAGTCGGCCTGCTGCAGCCAGGGCACTGACGGCAGCTGCGCCATCTCCGGCCTCCATTCATCCAGCCCGGTCAAAGGGTCCAGATGGTGCCGGATGATCCCCTCCAACGTCGCATAAGCGCCATTATGGCCATACGGCCCCGTCACCGCGACGTTGCGCAATGACGGCGTGCGGAAGCGGTAAGCGTCCTCCAACGCGTCGCTTTCCGCCATCCGCCCCACATCGCGCGGCATCGGGTCAAACCGGCGGGTGCGGCCCGGACCAAAGGGTGGCAGCCCGATGGCATGGAAGTCCTGATCGGTAAAGAGCGGCCCGCTATGGCAATCCGCGCAGCCCGCGTCGCCAAAAAACAAGTCATGCCCCCGCATCTGCGCGGCATCCATGGATCCAACGTCATAGGCGCTATCAAAGGACCGCCACTCCGCGTCCATAAACGCACCCAGCGCGTTGCCTATGTCCGCGATGGAGATCTCCTCCACGCCCACCTCCGCAAACATCTCGCGGTATTCATCGATGATGCGCACGCGCTTGGCCAAGATAGGCCAGGCCATATCAATGCGGTCATGAATGGCCCCGGCCACCTCATTTTCCTTGGGGTTGCCCGCCATTTCGAACTGCGAAGTCATCGGGAACAGCGCCTGCGTCGCGAGCAATGTTTCAAGCCCGTCGGGCAAGAACTCCTCAGCCGGGGAATTCACGCCATTGCCGTAATCCGGTGACGCGCCCAGCCGCCCGTCGTGGAAGAAGACCTCCAGCGCGCCCACGTTAAACAGGGCCTGCGCATTGCGTGGGATGCGCTTCTTGATCTGGTTCGGCCCGTCTTGGGCCACGCGTTTCGGCCCCACTCCAACGCCGCCCTCGCCAATTCCGAGGCTCACACCATCGGCGGAAAACGTATCGTGGTTATGGCACGTCCCGCAGGAAATGTTGCGGTTCCCAGACAGGATTGGATCGTAAAACAGCAGCTGACCTATCGCGGCCAGGTCCTCGTCAATCGGGTCAAACATCCCCGCGGGCGCATCAGACATTGCAGGCCCCGCCAAGCCCAGCCAAACTGCCCCCAACAAACGGAGACCGACATGCGCTTTCTTGCCATCCTCGCCCTGATGACCCTTCCGGCTGCCGCCGATATCGAAAAAGCCCGCGACCTTATGGAGGCCAACAAATTCGAAGAGGCGCGGGAGGCCCTTTGGCCTGCGGCCCGGTCCGGCAACGCCGACGCGGAGGAGCTGATCGGCGTCATGTACGCGCTTGGCCTTGGCGTCGAAAAGGACCCGGTTCGGGCGTTTGAATGGTATTTGCGCAGCTCGATGAAGGGTCATCCCGGCGCGCAATCCGGCATTGGATGGTACTACGAGGAAGGCATCGGCATGCCCGCCCCGGACCTTGTCCGCGCCTACATGTGGTACGCGCTTAGCGCCATCGGCGGTGACCCCGACGCGGCTATCTCCCAGGAGGAGGTGGTCAAGAAGATGACCCAAGAGCAGATTGATCATGCGCATGAGCTGATCGCCGATTACAAAGTTTGGATGTATCCGTTCCGTTGAGCGCCGCCGCCATTTTCTCATCGAGAAAATGAACCCAAAGTCTCCTCGAGACTTTGGCGCCCGAAAAGGCGCAGCGGCCCGAAAGCCGCTACGCCGAGGTCTTACTTCAGATCAGCGTCACGCGCGGCATTCACCGCTGCTTCCGCCTCGGCCACAGCCGCCGTCAGCGCGTCAAACGCCGCGCCGCCACCGTCAACATTGGATTTGAACCAGTCATAGACCGGGGCCGCCGCGTCTTTGAAGGCCGCTTTCTGCTCCGGTGTTGGCACATAAAGGTCGCCGCCAGCCGCGACGAAATCCTCGTAGGCCTGGATCGACTTGCGCTTCGGCGAGGCAAACGTGGCCTGCTGCAGCTGGTAGAACCCGTCCACAACAACGCGCTTCAGCCCGTCATCCATCGACTGGAACTTTTCGTTGTTCATGAACCACAGCGCGCCCATGTATGCGTGGCCATCCAAGGTCACGTATTTCAGGCCCGCATCAGGGAACTTCATGTTCATGATGTCCGTGATGCCGTTCTTTGATCCTTCCACAACGCCCGTCTGGAACGAGGTGAACAGCTCAGGCCATGGGATCGGGGTGGGCGACGCGCCAAGCGCTTTCACCAGCTCTTGCGGCAGGTCAGCCACAACAGTCCGGATCTTCAGCCCGTCCATGTCACCCGGCTCCGCCACGCGGCGCTTGGTGTTGGCAAAGTTGCGCCAGCCGCCCGTGTTGCCGATGGTCATCAGGCGGATGCTGTCGCCGGACGCTTCCTTGACCATGTCCTGCATGGTGGTGGTGAAGCCCGACCCGTTGGCCAAGGCGGCCTCCGCAATCCGGTCATCTGCCATCAGGTAAGGCAGGTCCAGAACCTGGATGAACGGGAAGATCCCCGACACCCCGCCCGAGGTGGACACATAGACGTCGATCGTGCCGTCGCCCACGCCCTGCAGGCACTCTGCGCCGTTGCCGCACAGCTGCGTGCCGATGAACAGCTCAACCGTGATCGCACCGTTGGATGCCGCCTCCACGTAGTTCTTGAACACGACCAGGCCGTCATAATCCTCGTCATTCTCGTTCGAGTTCGCGGTCGCGCGGATGGTCATCGCATGACCGTCCGCCCAGGCCGCAACGCTGGTGCCGGCCATCAAGGCCGCAAGGCCCAACGCCTTCAATGTGTTTCCAAGTTTCATCATAATCCTCCCATTGGATCTTTTTGGTTATTTACAGAAAGCCGAACAGCCCCGGCACGAATAGCGAGATCGCAGGCACGTAGGTTATCAAGAATATCACCGCAATTTCGACGGCGAGGAAAGGCAAAATCGCTTTGGCAATCGCCTCAACCCGTTCGCCGCTGACCGATGAAGCCACAAACAGCACCAGCCCCATCGGCGGCGTCGCCAGCCCCACGGTCAGGTTGACGCTCATGATTATGGCGAAATGCACCGGGTCCACGCCCAGCGAGGTGAAGATCGGTGCCAGGATTGGCCCCAGAATGATGATCGCCGGGCCCGCGTCCAGGAACATGCCGACGATGAACAGCAGCAGGTTGATCAGAAACAGCAGGATCAGCGGGTTGGATGACAGCGACAGGATGTAAGCGGCCAGCGTCTCCGGCGCGTGGCTCAGCGACACAACCGTCTTGAACGCCATGGCCGCGCCCACCAGCAGCAATACCACCGACGAGGTCAGCGCCGCCTTGATCAGCACATCCGGCAGGTCCTTCAGCGACATCTCCTTCAGCACGAAGATTGAAATGATGAACGCGTAGAACACCGCCACGGCTGCGGCCTCGGTGGGCGTGAACACACCCCCCAAAATGCCGCCCAAAATGATCACCGGCGTCAGCAGCGGGAAAAAGGCCTTGATCGAGGCCTGACCTTTTTCAGACCACGTCGCCCGCTCCCGCGATTTGGGGAAGTCGGCGGAATTGGCCATGTAGGACGTCATCGCCATCAACCCTGCGCCCACCAAAACCCCCGGCACGATGCCCGCCAAAAACAGCGCGGCCACGCTTTCGCCCATCACATAGGCGTAGATAATCATGATGCCGGATGGCGGGATAATCGGACCAATCACGGAAGACGCCGCGGTGATCGCCGCCGCAAACCGCCGCGTGTAGCCTTCTTTCTCCATCGCCGGGATCAGCATCGACCCCAGCGCGGAAGTGTCCGCCACGGCAGACCCCGAAAGCCCGGCAAACAGCATGGACGACAGAATGTTCACTTGCGCCAAACCGCCCTTCAAATGCCCCACGCAGGCCTGCGAAAACTCAACCAGCCGCATCGTGATGCCGCCCCGGTTCATCATCTCGCCCGCCAGCATGAAGAACGGGATCGCCATCAATGGAAACGAGTCCATCCCGTTATAGACGTTGCGGTAAAGCAGCGTGATGTCCTTTTCCTGCCCGTTCGCCCACAGCAAAAGCCCGGGCGCCGCAACAAGGCCAAAGAACACCGGCAGGCCGATGCACAGGAACAACAAGAACAGGGGCAGGAACCAGACAAGCATCAGTCAGCTCCCAACGTGGCGGCTTCGGGGATGATGGGCAGATCGTGCTCCCGGCCCATCATGATCGCGATTTGGCGCAGGATCATCTCGACCGTCACGGAGGTCATCAACGTGACCCCAACCAGCAAGGAGGCCATCATCCACGACCGTGGCACCCGGAACCATTCCGTGAAGGAGACATTCGTTGGCAGCCAAAGCGCCGCCGTTTTGAACCTGCCGCCAAAGCCCGTCACCTCGCCCCAGCCGATTTTCACGGCCGTCACCAGCACCAGCAGGGCGATGATCAGCAGGAACATGTTCAGCAACGACGCCACGACGCGCGGCAACATCAGCACCAGCATGTCAATCGCCACAAATCCGCCGCGCCGGTACGCGGTCGGCGCAACCAAGCCGGTCATCCACAACATCATGAAGCGCGCGGCCTCATCCGGCCACGGCAATGCGTTGTTCAAAACATAGCGGAAAAACACCTGCAGCAGGATCGCAAAGACCATCAGCCCGATCAACACAACGGAAACCTGCCTGCCAACCGCAAGCAACGCGCTGTTGATAAGCGCCAGCAATCGAGCTGCTCCAAGTATCGGTGCCATGATCCTCCCAAACGCGCGCTACTGAACGCGCGTTACTTTCGATTAGTGTTAAATCGAAACTCTGAGTCAAGACACAATTTCATCGATCCGAGAGAACCAGCTCAACCTCATGCTTCTTGCACAGCGGCCCCACCCAAGGATCAAACACCCCATCAGTGACGACAGTATGCACATCCGCCAGATGCCCCAGCTTCACTGGGGCGGCCCTGCCGAACTTGCCTGCATCAATCGCCAATATCACATGGCGCGCATGGGCCATCATTGCGCGGCAAATCTGAACCTCGGCCAGATCGTAATCCAGCAACGTGCCATCTTCGGCCAGGGCCGCCGCTCCGATCACCGCATAATCCACTCGAAACTGACGGATGTAATCCACCGCTTCCGCTCCAAGAATTGCCCCATCCACGCGGCGCACAACACCGCCCGGCACAATCACCTCAAGCCCAGGAAAAACACGCATTTCAGCCGCCAGATCAACGTTGTCCGTCACCACGCGCAGCTGGCTGTGCCCTGACAGCATCCGCGCCACTTGCGCTGTTGTGGTTCCTGCATTCAAGAACACGGCGCAGGTCTGCGGGATCCGGCCCGCAACAGCCGCCCCGATGGACTGTTTGGCATAGATCGCGTCGCCTGCCCGCTCCGCCGGCGCCGTATACTCCACCCCGCCAACCACGGTCGCGCCGCCATGAAAGCGCACCACGTGATGCAGCTCCGCCAGAACCTGAAGATCCTTGCGGATGGTCTGGGGCGAGGTCGCAAATTGCTCCGCCAATTCCTCAACGCGCACCCGCGATTGAGCCTCAATCAAATTCAGAATTTTTCTTTGTCGCTGGCTGAGCATATCTCCCCCCTCTACAGTCAACCACATAAACGAAAGAAACGAAAGCGGCATCATCACCGCTCTTTCGTTTCCATTTGGTTGAAAATACTCCGGGGTGTGGGGCAGAGCCCCACCAAAGGGGTTTGGGGCAGCGCCCCAAGTCTGCGCGACAGCGCAAAAACATCATGCGCGGCGTAAGCCGCTCCATTCAACGGATCAAATCCCCAATTCGGCCCGCTTCTTCTTGGTCAGGCCCGCCGCGACCAGATCATAGGAGGCGGTCAAATGGTTGCGCAGCTCTGCGTCCCCCAACCCAGGATCCGCATAATCCTGTATCCACTTCATCCCGCGCGAGGCCAGATAGGGCGCCGGTCGCAACCCGGGCATCTCAGGCAATATCTCGAACGCCATGTCTGAGACCTTAAAGGTGAACGCGTCGCGATCGTCGGCCCAACCGCCAATGGCGAAAACCTTGCCGCCAATCTTCCAGACATCCGCATTGCCCCACTGCACCACATGGGAGGTGGGGCCAATGTCTTTGCAAAACGCGTTAAACTCGTCTCGGGTCATGCCTTAACGAATACGCGCTTCGCTTGCCCCGTCAAACACCATCGCCCGTGGCAGGTCCAAAGTCAGCCCGACACGCGTGCCTTCCTCAGACCGATCGTCCCCGCGCTCTTCCACGATGATCTTCTCTCCCGTGTCGCTCATCAGGTAGGCGTAGGATACGCCGCCCAAAGCCTCCGTCAGCTCAACGGAATGGGTGTCGCCCGCCGGATCAATCACCAGATGCTCGGGCCGCAGGCCAATGGACACGGCCGTCCCGTCCGCAGGCAAGGACACGTCCACCGCGCAATCCTGACGCAGCGCAGGCACGTTGACCTTGCCGCCTTTCACGGTCCCCTCAAGGAAGTTCATCGCAGGGGACCCGATAAAGCCTGCCACAAACTTGTTGTCCGGGTTGCGGTACAGCTCCAGCGGTGCGCCGACTTGCTCGATCCGGCCCGCCCGCAGCACCACGATCTTGTCGGCGAGCGTCATCGCCTCCACCTGGTCGTGGGTCACGTAAATCATCGTCGCGCCGATTTCCTTGTGCAGGCGCGCGATCTCTACCCGCATCTCCACACGCAGCTCGGCATCCAGGTTGGACAGCGGCTCGTCAAACAGAAACACCTCAGGCCCACGAACAATGGCCCGCCCAATCGACACACGCTGACGCTGCCCGCCCGACAAAGCGGCGGGTTTGCGCGCCAGATACTCTTCCAGCTTCAGAATGCGCGTGGCCTCCGCCACCTTCTCTTCGATCACCGCCTTGGGATGCCCGTTCATCTTCAGGCCGAACCCCATATTCTCCTTCACCGTCATATGCGGGTACAAAGCGTAGGTCTGGAACACCATGGCTACTCCGCGCTCGGACGGGTCCATGCGGGTCACGTCCCGTTCGCCAATGGAAACCGACCCTTCCGTGATCTCCTCCAGCCCCGCGATCATCCGCAGCAAGGTGGATTTGCCGCAGCCCGACGGGCCTACGAAAACGCAGAACTCGCCGTCGCCAATGTCAAGGTCAACGCCATGCATCACCTGCACATCGCCGTAGCGCTTAATCACGTTTCTGATGGTCAAACCTGACATGGGTCTTCTCCCTTTCTGGGGCTCTAGGCGTGTTCTTCAATCTGGTCGGGGAAGCGCCAGCTTTCGGCGTCTTCGGCGATGCGTCCAACGGTGGTCTTCATATGCGGCACCAAGGCGGCCAAACTCTCCAAGGAATGGCGCGCGGTGGTCGAGGTAACGGACAGACCGCCCAGCACCCGCCCCGACTGCGTCAGGATCGGCAAGGCCACACAGATAATCCCGGGCTCATGCTCTTCGTTGTCATATGCAAACCCACGGCTGCAAATAATGTCCAGCTCCGCCCGCAAGGCGCGGCGCGAGGTCAGGGTGTTGTCGGTAAACTTGTGGTAGCTCTGCTGTTCAATAATCCGGGTCTGCGCGTCGATCCGGCTCCAGGCCAGCATCGCTTTGCCAACGCCGGTGCAATATACGGGGCCAACCTTACCGGCTTGGCTATACATCTCCACCGGCACGGCGGCGTTGCGCTTGTCCACATATAAAACCTGCGCGTGGTCCAACTGCGCCAAATGCACCGTCTCGCCAATTTTCAACGACAAGGCGTCCAGGTAAGGCCGCGCCACGGGGGCAATGGATGCGGTCTGCCACGCCTGATGGGCAAGCCGCACCAGCCGCACGCCAAGCGTGTAAACGCCGCGCTCCGCCTCGAATGACACCATCCCCTGCTGCACCAATGTCTGCAGAAGCCGGTACAGAGTCGCCTTCGGGTAGTCGCTTGATTCGAGCAGTTCCGAGAAGCGCACCGGGCGGCCAAACGCGGCAACTTGGTCCAGCACATTCAATGCTTTACCTACGGTACCAGCCTCATTCGGGCGCTCAGTCATCAGTCCTCCCACGGCCACTCCTCCCCGAGTTGCCTGTTGACAACCCTAGCCGAGTCGCGGTTAAGTTTTCAATATGCAAAACTAAGTTTCACTATTTGGAACTTACCTAGGGAGGAAAACATGCATAACTTTTTGAAAGCGTCCACCGCGGCGCTTGCGTTGGCCGTTGCGGCGACCGGTGCAAATGCAGATGGCCACGCGCTGTCTGGTGACCTCGTCATCTTCTCGGACATGTCCAACCCTGCGCCGCGCGCAGTGATGGAAGGCATGGTCGAACGATTCGGTGCAGAGCACCCCGACCTGAACATCGAGCTGACGATCATCGATCGCGAAGCTTACAAAACCCAGATCCGCAACTTCCTGACGGCAAACACGCCTGACGTTGCCAACTGGTACGCCGCCAACCGTATGAAGCCTTACGTGGATGCGGGCCTCTTCGAAGACATCTCCGACGTTTGGGAAGGCACTCTGTCTGAAGAGCTGGCCTCGACCAAAGGCGCGATGACGCTCGACGGCAAGCAGTGGGGCGTGCCCTATACGTACTACCAGTGGGGTGTTTACTACCGCAAAGACATCTATGAAGAGCTGGGCCTGAAAGAGCCAACCTCTTGGGCAGAAGAGAAAGCCAACTGTCAGGCGATCCTCGATTCCGGCAAGAAATGCTACACCATCGGCACCAAGTTCCTTTGGACTGCCGGCGGCTGGTTCGACTACCTGAACATGCGCACCAACGGCTACGACTTCCACGCCTCCCTCTTGGGCGGCAACGAGAAGTGGGACAGCCCAGAGGTCCGCGCGACTTTCGCAAACTGGAAAGAGCTGCTGGATATGGGTGCGTTTATCGACAACCACACCTCCTACAGCTGGCAGGAATCGCTGCCCTTTATCGTATCGGGTGAAGCCGCTGCGATCCTGAAAGGCAACTTCGCGGTGCCACCACTGCGCGAAGCAGGTCTGGACGACAGCAAGCTCGACTTCTACCAGTTCCCTGCGATCACCGACGGTATCGCAATGGCGGAAGACGCGCCAACCGACACGTTCCACATCCCATCGGGTGCCTCGAACAAAGACGCGGCCAAAGCGTTCCTGAAGTTCGTTGTGTCGGCTGAGAACCAAACACTGATCAACGCGGGCGACGCGCTGGGTCAGCTTCCGGTGAACTCCAAATCCTCCGTGGATGACGACAAGTTCCTGCTGGAAGGCTTTGAAATGCTCTCCTCCAACAGCCCAGGCGGCGTGGCACAGTTCTTCGACCGTGACGCACCAGCTGAAATGGCGAAAGTCGGCATGGAAGGCCTGCAAGAGTTCATGGTCAAGCCAGACAACCTAGACAAGATCCTGGCCCGTTTGGACAAAGCCGCAGAGCGTATCTACAAATAAGCGCTTCGCTTTAAACATACCGGTAGGGCGGGGTTAACCCCGCCTTACCACCCCTCTCCGACAGCTCATCTGCAAGTGCCCGTCCGGCCTTTTCACATGCGCTGAAGAACGCAGCAGACCACAGACTAATCCCGTGGGAGGATCCGTCATGGCAGACGCAACAGTCTCAACCGGCACCAGCCAACGCAGCTGGTACAAGCGAAACGAGATCGCAGTCACCCCGTGGCTCTTCCTGATCCCCGGCATCATCTTCTTCATGGTCTATGTGATCATCCCGATCTTCCAGTCCTTCTACTATTCCACCCTCGCCTGGGACGGCCTCGGCGAAGCGCAAAATGTGGGCCTGTCCAACTATGCCGAGCTGTGGGACGACGACGCCTTCTATACGTCGCTGAAAAACAACTTCATCTGGTTGGCGCTCTACCTTCTGGCCATTCCCGCAGGCCTGTTCATCGCGCTTCTGTTGAACCAGACCGTCTGGGGCATCCGGCTTTATAAGTCGCTGTTCTTCTTCCCCTTCGTGATCTCTCAGGTGGTTGTGGGCCTTGTCTTCGGCTGGTTCTACGATCCGACCTTTGGCCTCTTTAACATAGCACTTGGCTGGGTCGGCCTCGGCCCGATCAACGTGCTGGGCGACGAGGCGTATGTGACCTACGGCATCATCGCCGCGGGCCTCTGGCCGCAAACGGCCTATTGCATGATCCTCTACCTCACTGGCCTCAACGCCGTGGACCCCGAACAGATCGAGGCTGCGCGTCTCGACGGCGCCAAGCGCCTCAAGATGCTCTGGTACGTGGTCGTCCCGCAGCTGAAACCCGCCACCTTCATTGCCTTCGTGGTGACCATCATCGGCGCGCTGCGTTCCTTCGATCTGATCTCGATCATGACCAATGGTGGGCCGTTCGGCTCCAGCCGGGTGCTCTCCTTCTACATGTTCGAGGTGGCGCTTTCGGAATACGGGTTCCGCATGGGCTACGGCGCCGCCGTCGCCGTGGTGCTGTTCCTGATCATGCTCGTCTTCATCACCTACTTCCTCTACTCGATGTATAACGAAGAGAAGGGACGCTAAGATGTTTCCAACTCCAATTGAGAAATCGACCCCCGGCGTCCAGATTGCGTACAAGACCATGCTGCCCATCGCGCTCTTGGTCTGGCTGGCCCCGCTCTTGGCGGTCGCCCTCTTCTCCATCAAGCCCGACGCGGACTTCACCACCGGCAACTACTGGGGCTTCCCGTCAAGCTTCGAGGGCTTCACCAATTACGGCCTCGTTTTCGGGTCCGACATGCCGCGCTACATGCTGAACTCGCTCTTGATCACGATCCCAACGGTGCTGGGCTGCATCATCCTCAGTTCCATGACCGGCTTCGCGCTGGGCATCTACAAGTTCAAGGCCAACATCTGGGTCTTCTTTATGTTCGTGGCGGGCAACTTCGTGCCCTTCCAGATCCTGATGGTGCCGGTGCGCGATCTGACGCTAGACATGGGGCTCTACAACACCATCCCCGGCCTCGTGCTGTTCCACATCGCCTTCCAGACGGGCTTCTGTACGCTCTTCATGCGCAACTTCATCCGCGCGCTGCCGTTCGAACTGGTGGAGGCCGCCCGTGTCGAAGGCATCTCGGAATTCCGCATCTTCTGGTTCGTGATCATGCCGCTGATGAAGCCCGCGCTGGCCGCCATGGCGGTGCTGATCTTCACCTTCATCTGGAATGACTACTTCTGGGCCGTGGTGTTGACGCAGGGTGTTGAATCGCAGCCTGTTACGGCGGGGATCACATCCTTCAACGCGCAATTTCGTGCGGCTTACCACCTGATGAGTGCGGGTTCCATCGTTGCGGCTTTGCCCCCGGTGGCCATGTTCTTCCTGATGCAGAAACACTTCATCGCGGGCCTGACCCTCGGAGCAGTTAAGTAAAATGATCGACGAGACTTTCCAAGCATGGCGCTTGGACGATGTGCGGCAGACGCTGGTGCTGGCCGCACGCCGGACACGGCTGCCCGAAGTGGTCTATTGGGGCCCACCCTTGCCCAAGGGCGAGGACCTCGGCACGCTCTATCACGCCTATGCGCTGGACGTCACCGGCGGCATGCTGGACGAGAACCCGGATCTGTCGATCCTGCCCGAGGCATCGCGCACCTTCCCCGGCCAGCCCGGCCTGATCCTGCGCGCCCAGGACGGCTCCCCGCTCTTGCCGAAATTCTGCTTCGACGGGGCCGATGAAACCGACGACACGCTCACCTTGCACTACAAGGATGACGACACGAACCTGCGCTACACCGCCCGGTTCCAGACCGATCCCGACACCCGGATCATCACCGCCAAGGCGTTCCTCGACAGCGATGACCCCGTGCACCTGCACTGGCTCTCCGCCCCTGTCATCCCCGGCCCACAGCTCAGCGACGAAATGATCGACGTGGCGGGCCGCTGGACGGGTGAGTTTCAGCTCAACCGCACCGCATGGTCGCCGGGCATGCGCTACCGCGAAAACCGCACGGGCCGCACCGGGCACGAACATTTCCCCGGCCTCATCGTGCCGTGCCGCGGGGCGACCAACACCCAAGGCCACGCCTACGCGTTCCACTACGGCTGGTCCGGCGGGCACAAGATGATCGCCGAGGAGCTCCCCGACGGCCGCCGCCAAATCCAGTTCGGTCACGCCGCCCGGATGGAGGTCAACGCCGCCAAGCATTTCGAAAGCGCCTCGCTCTACCTCACCTTCTCGGATGATGGCCTCAACGGCTGCGCCGTCGCCTTCCAACGCCACCTGCGCGACCGCATCATCACGCCGGCCAACGACAAGCCGCGCCCCGTGCATTACAACTGCTGGGAAGCCGTCTATTTCGACCATAAACTCGACATCCTGCAAGACATCGCCACCCGCGCCGCAAAGCTTGGTGCGGAACGTTTCGTCCTCGATGATGGCTGGTTCGGGCAGCGCGATGACGACACCACGTCGCTTAGCGACTGGCAGGTCGATCCGCGCAAGTACCCTGACGGCCTCGGCCCTCTCATCGACCACGTCCACGGCGAAGGCATGACCTTCGGCATCTGGTTCGAGCCTGAGATGATCAACGAGGACAGCGACCTGCACCGCGCCCACCCCGATTGGGCCTTGGGCTCCGAAGACCAGACCTTGGGCCGCCAGCAAAAGGCGTTGAACATGGGGCTGCCGGAGGTCCGCGACTTCGTCTACGACCGCATGGCCGCGATCCTCACCGAATACCCGATCGACTACATCAAATGGGACCACAACCGCGTGCTCCCTGCCCCCGATGCCGATCAAACCCGTGGCTCCTACGCGCTCTTGGACCGTCTGCGCGAAGACTTCCCGCATGTCGAAATTGAAAGCTGCGCGTCGGGCGGCGGCCGCATCGACTTCGGCATCATGAAACGCACGCAACGCGTCTGGCTGTCGGATTCAAACGACGCGCTGGAACGGCTCAAGATGCAGCATAACGCGGCGCTGTTCCTGCCCATGTCCGTCACCGGCTCCCATGTCGGCCCCCGCAAATGCCACACCTCTGGCCGCATCCTCGATATCTCCTTCCGCGCATGGGTCGCCGCCCAACGCCACATGGGGTTCGAAATGGATCCGCGCGAGCTAAACGAACATGAAGAAGCCGTCCTGAAAGACGTCACCTCTTGGTGGAAACACAACCGCGACTGGCTGATCCCGGCAGACATCCTGCGTCTCGATTCAGCTGACCCCGCCGTCATCGCCGAACAGCAGCTGTCGCGTGACGGCAGCAAATTCGTGATCTTCGCCGGCAAGGCCGAAACCTCCGACCAAATCGCGCCCCGCCCCCTGCGCCTGACCCGCCTGTTCCACCACGCCACTTACCGCGTCCGGCTCATCAACCGCGAAAGCGGCGCACCCGCGACCCTGTCGCGCGGCACGCCCGTGTTGAAGGAAAAAGCCATCGAGGTGTCCGGCGCGTGGCTGATGACCCAAGGGGTGACCCTGCCATGGTCCTTCCCGGAATCCATGTGGGTCCTCGAAGGGGAACGGCTATGATGGGGACGGCGTTAACGAATTATCACAGTACCGCCCCTGTCGGTACAGGCTGTGTACAGGGTGTGTACGCGCTGTGTACGCCAGAAAAGAGGTTAACATGAACAAATTCGCGACATTCCACGACCTCGAAGGCGCATCCGTCTTCATCACCGGCGGCGGCTCCGGCATCGGTGCCTCGTTAACGGATGGCTTCATGGCCCAAGGCGCAAAAGTCGCCTTCATCGGGCGGTCTGATGCGTCTGAATTCGTCGAAGAAATGACCGAAAAACATGGGGTTGCGCCTTTATTTGTCCAAGGCGACATCACCGATACGGACGTTTTGACTGCCGCCATCGAGAAATCGGCTGACACAAACGGTCCCATCACCTGTTTGGTTAACAACGCCGCCAACGACAAGCGCCACACAACGGAAGAAGTTGATAGCGAATTCTTCGACTGGATGATGGCCATCAACCTCAAGGCCTATTTCTTCGCCTGCCAAGCCGTTGTTCCGCAAATGAAAAAAGCCGGTTTCGGCTCGATCATCAACTTCTCATCCATCTCCTACATGATGGGCAATGCGGGCTACCCGCTCTATACGGCGGCCAATTCAGGTATTAACGGAATGACCAGATCGCTGGCCCGGGAGTTCGGCCCCGACAAAATCCGCGTTAACGCTTTGGCCCCGGGTTGGGTTTTGACCCAAAAGCAAAAAGACCTCTGGGTCACCCCTGAAGGGTTGGAAAATCACCTTTCTCGTCAATGCCTTAAGGACACTTTGGACCCCGACGACATGATCAACGGCGTGCTCTTTCTGGCCTCCAACACGTCCAAAATGATGACCGGCCAAGCGCTCGTCATTGACGGCGGCGTCGTCGTAACCGGTTGATGTCAGGGGAAAAAACATACGCCGACTGGATCGCAGTCGATTGGGGCACGTCCAACCTGCGCGCGTGGGCCATGACCTCTGATGGCGCCATCAAGGACATGGTCACCTCCGACAAAGGCATGTCCAGCCTCACCCCTGAGCAATTCGAACCCACCCTGATTTCCCTTACAGAACAATGGCTTGGCACGACCGAAACACCGGTCATCGCCTGTGGCATGGTCGGCGCGCGGCAAGGTTGGGCGGAAGCCCCCTACCGCACCGTCCCCACCACGCCCCACGGCGCATTAAGCCCTTGTTCTACAACAGATAATCGTATCTCCGTCTATATTCTGCCGGGCCTGAAACAGGACAAACACCCCGACGTCATGCGGGGCGAAGAGACCCAAATTGCTGGCTTCCTTGCCGACAACCCCGACTTTGACGGCGTCCTATGCCTGCCCGGAACCCACACCAAATGGGTGCACATTTCTGCCAAGGAAATTGTTTCTTTCCAAACAGTTATGACCGGTGAACTCTTTGCGTTGCTGTCCAAGAATTCGGTCTTGCGCCACTCCGTCGACAGCAAGGACTGGGATGAAGACGCGTTTATCGACGCTGTTTCTAACACAACCGCCCGGCCCGAAACACTTGCCGCCCAGATGTTTCAAATTCGCGCCTCCCATTTGCTGGAAGCCACGCAACCATCTGTTTCCAAATCGAAATTGTCCGGCCTGCTGATCGGCGCAGAACTCGCCGCAACCAAACCCTACTGGCTCGGCCAACAAATCGCGCTGGTAGGTGACCCCGTTCTCAATGCCATCTATCTCGCCGCCCTCCGCGCCCAAGGCCTGGACGCGACGCAACACACCAGCGACGACCTCACCGTCAAAGGCCTGACCGCTGCCTATAAGGACCTGATTTCATGAGTAGAAACCTCATCGCCATCCTGCGCGGCATCACCCCCGCCGAAGCCCTCCCCATCTGCGAAGCCCTAATCGAAGCAGGCATCACCAAAATCGAAGTGCCGCTCAACTCACCAGACCCTCTGGACAGCATTGGTGCCATGGCAAAAGCCTTTGGTGACAAGGCCTTAATCGGCGCCGGCACGGTGCTCAGCCCCCAAGACGTGGCCGCAGTCGCGCGTGTCGGAGGCAAGCTGATCGTGTCCCCAAACGCCGATACAGAGGTGATCCAAGCCACCAAAGCAGCAGACCTCGAAAGCTGGCCGGGAGTGTTAACACCCACCGAGTGTTTCGCGGCTCTCAAAGCCGGGGCAAATGGCCTGAAAGTTTTCCCCGGCTTCGCCATGGGCATCGAAGGCCTGAAAGCCATCCGCGCCGTTTTGCCAAAAGAAACCCAAGTCTACATGGTCGGCGGCGTCGGCCCTGATGGTTTTGCAGAGTGGAAAGCAGCTGGCGCGAACGGCTTCGGCATCGGCTCCGCACTCTACAAACCGGGCCGGACGGCAGGCGAAATTTTCCCGATCGCACGCGACATGGTCGCGGCATATGACGCCGCCTTCACTTGAGCGAAATCTACGACAACCGCGCCTGCGAGCTGGGCGAGGGGCCGCTGTGGCATCCCTTGCGCAACCAACTTTTCTGGTTTGATATCAATGGCAAACGGCTGCATTGCGACGATGGGCAAACATGGCAATTCGACGAACATGTGTCAGCCGCTGGCTGGATAAACGCGACCGAATTTCTGGTCGCGAGCGAAACAGCACTATTGCGTTTTGATATCGAATCCGGGGCTAAATCCGAAATCTGCAGCTTAGAAGCAGACGACCCGGAAACGCGTAGCAATGATGGTCGCGCCGACCCATGGGGCGGGTTCTGGATTGGCACCATGCACAAAGAGGCCGCAAATGCAGGCGGGGCGATTTACCGGTTCTACGAAGGCGAACTGCGCCAACTGTTCGCGCCCATATCCATCACGAACGCGATCGCGTTTGCACCTGACCGGAGCTGCGCATACTGGGCCGATACGGCCGCGCAGAAAGTGTTCCGCACGGCGTTGGATGCACAAGGGTGGCCCACATCGGCCCCGACAGTTTTTCTGGATTTGGTGGAAGGCGACCTTAACCCGGACGGGTCAATTGTTGCAGCGGATGGCAGCTACCTTAACGCCCAATGGGGTGCCTCGCGCGTGGCGCGCTACGATGCAACGGGCGCGTTTCTTGAAGCATATGACTTCCCGACGTCGCACATAACCTGCCCCGCATTGGGCGGACCAAATCTCAGCACGCTCTTTGCGACATCCGCCCAGCAAGGTATGGATGACGCGCAATTGACCCGAGAACCGGATGCCGGAAAGACATTTTCCCTCGAAACATCCATCAACGGTCTGCCCGAGTATCAGGTGAAATTATGAACCGTAGCATTGGCGTTTGCTACTACCCCGAACACTGGCCCGAAGATATCTGGGAACAAGATGCCGCCGACATGGCCAAGGCCGGCCTAACTTGGGTGCGGATCGGGGAATTTGCCTGGTCCAGAATGGAACCGGAGCCTGGCGACCTGCAACTTGAGTGGCTGGACCGCAGTATCGCCATTCTGGGTGAGGCCGGGCTGAAGGTTGTCTTGGGGACACCGACAGCGACGCCTCCACGCTGGATGGTTGAAAAACATCCCGACATGTTCGCGGTAGATGAGACCGGCAATATCCGAGGCTTTGGGTCGCGCAGGCATTATTGTTTCAGTCACGAAGGCTACAGGGCTGAGAGCCGGCGCATCACCGAGATTTTGGCGCAGCGCTATGGCGCAAACCCGTATGTCGCCGCGTGGCAAACCGACAATGAATATGGCTGCCACGACACCACACTGTCATACTCAGATGCAGCGCAGGCGGCGTTTCGGGACTGGCTTGCGCAAAAGTATCAATCGACCGATGCGTTGAACCGAGCCTGGGGCAATATCTTCTGGTCGATGGAGTACGACACGTTCGACCAAATTGGCCTTCCCAACCTGACAGTCACAGAACCCAATCCATCCCATGCGCTTGCATTCAGACGATTTAGCTCTGATCAAGTCGCGGCTTTCAACCTTGAACAGGTGCGGATCATCAAAGCGCATTCTGACGCCCCGATCCTGCACAACTACATGGGTCGGATCACCGATTTTGATCACTTTGCGGTCGGCGCGGACCTCGATATCGCGTCTTGGGACAGCTACCCGCTGGGCTTCCTTGAGGACCGCATGGAAGACGGCGATGCCCACAAACGCACTTATGCACAGCAGGGCGACCCTGATTTTCAGGCTTTCCACCATGATCTCTACCGTGCCGTCGGACGCGGCCGCTGGTGGATCATGGAGCAGCAACCTGGCCCGGTGAATTGGGCCCCGGTCAACCCCGCCCCCCTTCCAGGCATGTGCCGCCTTTGGGCGTGGGAAGCTTTTGCACACGGCGCTGAGGCGGTGTGCTATTTCCGCTGGCGGCAAGCCCCATTTGCGCAGGAACAGATGCATGCTGGCCTTCTGAGGCCAGACCGTTCCCCTGCACCCGCTTTGGCAGAGGCGAGCCAGGTCGCCGAAGAAATAGCGCAGCTGCCGGATGTGTCGACTGCCAAGGCACAAGTCGGGCTGGTCTTTGACTACGCATCAGCTTGGGCGTGGGACGTTCAGCCGCAAGGGGCCGGTTTCGACTACTTCCGGCTTGTATTCGAGTATTATCGGGGGTTGCGCAAACTCGGCCTTGATATCGACATTCTGCCGCCTGATTGCGCTGACCTGTCCCCCTACAAGCTGGTCTTGGCCCCTGGGGTTCTAACGCTTTCGGACGCGTTGCTCGGTGCGCTCAATACTTTTGATGGCGTCGCGCTAATCGGCCCGCGCAGCAACACCAAAACAGAAGAGCTTACTATCCCAACCCCGCTTCCACCAAACCTGCCTGGGCTTGATGCGACCATCACCCATACCGAAACCTTCCGGGCCGACATGGAACGCTCCCTGGAAAGCAGCGGCGCAATCAGGCATTTGCAAGAACATTTGGAAGGCTCGGCGACGATATTGGATCAGACTGCTGAAGGTGTCCCGATTCTGATCGGCAATGATCAGATCCAATATCTCGCCGCATGGCCCGATGAAGCGGCGCTAGGGCGCATCCTGTCCGCTCTATGCCAGAAACAGGGTATTCAGACGCGACCCGTCTCGGCCGGTCTTCGTATCCGCCGGACTAACACCCACGTCTTCGCGTTTAACTACGGGCTGGAGCCGGTGAACTTCGATGGCCAAACCATCCAACCTGCGGGCGTCTACTGGACAACAATATAACAAAAAACCCGCGAGCCATAGGCCCACGGGTTTGTTGGTGGCGTTAGGTGGACTTGAACCACCGACCTAACGATTATGAGTCGTTCGCTCTAACCAACTGAGCTATAACGCCAATGGGCGGGAGATATGAAAAGCAGGCGGCAGGGTCAAGCGGGAATTGGCGTAACACATGCTTGCCTTTTCACTTTGGGACGACAGAGTAGTCGCAAGCCCCAAAGGAGACGAGAATGCAGCTGCTGGAAACACTCAAACGTATCGTGGGTGATGCGCATGTTTTGACCGGCGACGACGCGGCCCCCTTTGGCAAAGACTGGACCGGCAAATACATTTCCACCCCTTTGGCCGTAGTGCGTCCGGCCACCACGCAAGAGGTCAGTGCTGTAGTGAAGACCTGCAGCGTCGCTGACGTTCCGATTGTTCCTGTGTCGGGCAATACTGGTCTCTCCGGTGGGGCGTACGCGGAAGGTGCGATCATGATTTCGCTGTCTCGTATGAATGCCATCCGTGAAATTCGCCCCGACGCCCGCGTGGCCATTGTGGACGCGGGTGTTGTGTTGTCCTCCCTCCACGAGGCTGTGGACGCACATGATCTGGTTTTCCCGCTGTTTTTCGGCGCGCGTGGCTCGGCCATGATAGGCGGGGTTCTGTCTACGAATGCCGGCGGCTCCAACGTGCTGCGATACGGCAATACCCGCGCGTTGTGTTTGGGATTAGAGGTGGTGCTGCCCGACGGCCGCATCATGGACCTGATGAGCGAACTGCACAAAGACAACACCGGCTACGATCTGAAACACCTGATGATCGGGGCGGAAGGAACGCTTGGTCTGATCACTGCAGCTGTTTTGAAGCTGAGCCCGAAACCGCTGGCCTATGCGACCGCGATGGTGGCCACACCTGACCTACCCGGGGCGCTTTCGTTACTCAATCAGTTGCAATCGGCGACAGGCGGCGCGGTTGAAGCGTTTGAATACATGCCGCGGGCCTATGTCGAGCGTCATATCGCGCGCATTCCAGGCGCGCGTGAGCCGTTTGACGCCCCCTATGACGTGAATATCCTTGTTGAAGTCGGGGCGACCGCACCACGCGACGCAGACGTACAACCGGATGGCAGCGTGCCGGTGACGAACTATTTGGAAGAGGTTCTGAGTGGTATGCTTGAGGACGGGACCGTCCTTGATGCGGTGGTGGCCAAATCTGATGGGCAACGCGCCCAGATGTGGGAACGCCGCGAATCCGCGGCCGAAGTGACGCTGACAACGCCCACTTTGGTGGATAACGACGTCTCTGTACCGGTGGACAAGGTAGGGACCTTCCTCGATCGCATCACCGAGCGTGTTCAAAAGCTGGATCCCGGCGCGGCGGAATTGACTGTGTCACATCTGGGCGACGGCAACCTTCACTACACTGTCTTCCCAAATCAAACAGACGCGGAACACCGCGACCTTATCCGCCAACAAGTTGAAGAGGTGACCCGCGAGCTGGGGGGCAGCTTCTCGGCAGAGCATGGCATCGGGCTGACGAAACTGCCCAGCATGACCCGCAACAAGGATGCCGTCAGCATGGATGTTATGCGCCTCATCAAAGCGGCGTTGGACCCAAAGGGCATCATGAACCCCGGCAAGGTCATTCCCAAGGTGTAATTTGGGCTGGCGCGCCAAAGCGCCCTGCCCTTAAAGTTGCACCATGTTGACCCGCTTTCTTTTCGCGCTTTGCGCCGCTTTCGTCCTCTTACTCAACCCAGCCTTTGCGCAGGAACAAGCGGCGGAGGCCGACAGTGCGGATGTCGAGGTTACCGACCCCACTGCATCTGTCTCGGTAGAGCCGGTTGCCCGAGACGAAGAAATCGAGGAGCGTATCCTCGAAATCCTCCGTGCAACTGGCTGGTTCACAGGGGCGCAGGTGAATGCGACTGACGGTATCGTCTTTCTGGATGGGCGGGCGATAACGGAAGAGCACAAAATCTGGGCTCGCAACCTGGCCACAAACACCCAAGATGTCGTGGCAGTGGTGAATAGAATAACAGTCACGCAAGAGGTGAACTGGTCTTTCGCCCCGGCGCTCAAGGAAATCAAGAACGTCACCTTGCGCGCTGCAACGTCCCTGCCGCTGATCATCTTTGCGATCGTCATTCTCCCAATCGCGTGGTGGCTATCTGCGACCGTCGCGGGGCTGATGCGCCGGTGGCTGCTTGGCGGCATGGAATCCCCTCTTTTGCGCGACATCTTCTCTCGCATTCTAGCCCTGCCGATTTTCCTCATTGGTTTGTATGTCGTTTTGCAGGTTGCAGGGTTGACGCAGCTGGCGTTCTCGTTGCTCGGCGGTGCCGGTGTCCTGGGTATCATCGTCGGTTTCGCATTCCGTGACATCGCGGAGAACTTTCTGGCCTCCCTGCTCTTGTCGATCCGGCGCCCGTTCCGATCCGGTGACTACATTGATGTTGGCGGTATGCAGGGGTCGGTTCAGTCCATGAACACCAGGTCCACGGTGTTGTTGTCCTCAGAGGGGAACCATATCCAAATCCCGAACGCCACAATCTTCAAAAGCACCATCGTCAATTACAGCGCGTCGCCGATCCGGCGCGAAACCATTGAGGTTGGCGTAGGGTATGACGCCTCCATCGCGCGGACGCAGGAAATCGTCATGGAGATGCTTGACGCGCATGACGCGGTCATCAAAGAACCGCACCCGATGGTTTTGGTCGACTCTTTGGGAGCGTCAACGGTGAACATCAAATCCTATTTCTGGATTGATGCGCGCAACTATTCGGTCCTCAAGGTCAAATCGGCCATCCTACGTCAGGTCAAACGCGTACTGACTGAAGAGGGCATCTCGATGCCGGATGACGCGCGCGAAGTGATCTTCCCGCAAGGTGTGCCGGTGCTGCAGCTTGCCGGTGCGGCTGAGAAGAAAGCGAAGGCCTTGGCCGACCGCGACATTCGCGAAAGCGCCGAGGAGAGCGCCTTGGCCGAACCGAGCGTGTCAGATGCCGAAAGCAACCTGACCAACGAACAGACCGAGCTTGAAGTGCTCACATCGGAAGCCGAAATTCCCGAAAACGACACCGACCTTTTGGCAGAGAAAAGCTAACGCGGAAGAGAAACCCTTTCTTCATCGGTCATATGTCTTATGCTTTGGGTATGCTGAGACCCATCGCCTTTCTGATCCTATTGGCTTGCGCCGCCTGCACCAACCCCCGGGAGGCCTGTATCAGCGACGCCACAAAAGATCTGCGGATCGTTCAGGGGCTTGTTGCTGACACGCAAGCCACGCTTGAACGTGGCTACGCTATCCAGACGGAAACGCGGACTGTTCTATATACCGACTTCTGCATCGGCACTGGGATCAGGAACGGTCATTTCAACTTTTGCAACCGTGCCCAACCTGTGACCAGCCGCACGCCCGTCGCAGTTGATCTTGATATGGAACGGCGAAAGCTGCGGTCTCTGCAGCGCAAAGAACGTGAGTTGAAAGCCAAATCAGCAAGCGAAATTCAACGCTGCGAATTGGCAAACCCTGTGACTTGATCCGTTGATGCAGCGCCGTCACGCAATTGGGGCGGAAATGTGGCAACCAAAGCCATCAAGCAACATGTAGTGGTCAAAGCGGCAATAGCCGCTACATGTATGATAGCGACATCAACACAAACCTCAAACTCCTTGAAACTAAAGTGTTTTCCGAAACGAGCTTCTATGCTACGGTCCCTCAAACGCCGAAAATCGGCAAATAACTATAAATGGGGGATGCAACGACATCTCCCGAGGCAGAAACGGGCGGTCGCGTGTATCCACGGCTTTTGGAATTGGTCCGAATGGGCCTATGTGTTTTGGCGTTTGCGGTATCCGCATCGTCAGTGGCAGCTGCGCCTTACGCAGCGATGGTGATGGACGCACGGTCCGGCAAGGTGCTGCACGCACGAAACGCCGACACCAGGCTTCATCCGGCATCCTTGACCAAGATGATGACGCTCTACGTCACGTTTGAGGCGATCCGCCGGGGCGAGCTGACGCTTGATACCAAGGTCAAGATTTCTCGCAAGGCCGCCGCCGAACAACCCTCCAAGCTGGGGTTGAAAGCAGGTCAGCGCATTGCGATCCGGTATCTGATCCGCGCAGCAGCCGTGAAGTCCGCCAATGACGCGGCCACGGCCTTGGGCGAGGCAGTATCCGGCAGCGAGGCCGCCTTTGCACGCCGCATGACCCGTACCGCCAAGGCGCTGGGCATGACCAACACGACCTTCAAGAATGCACATGGTCTGACGGAAAGCGGCCATATGTCGACAGCGCGTGACATGACCACGCTTGGGCGTCACATGATTTATGACTACCCGCAATACTATAACCTGTTTTCCCGCCAGACGACGCATGCCGGGGTCAAACAGGTGTCCAACACCAACCGTCGCTTCCTGCAGAATTACAAAGGCGCTGACGGGATCAAAACCGGTTACACCCGCGCTGCCGGTTTCAACCTTGTGGCATCCGCCGAGAAGGGCAACGAGCGGATCATCGCGACCATGTTTGGCGGCAGCTCAACCGCGGCGCGGAACGCCCGTGTCGCCGAGTTGCTGGATATGGGGTTCAAACGGGCCCCGTCGAATACCGCATTGCGCAAACCATCTTTGCCAAGCTATCGCGGCGTCAAAGAAGAGCCGAAAATCATCAAGGTCAAACCAACCATCACCGCCGTGCCCCGCAGCCCACGACCCACCGAACGGCCTGAAGCAGCGCCTTCACCAGAGATGTTGCTTGCGGTGGTGAAAGATGTGAATGAGCAGGTGACCTCCGCCCGCGAAGAGGTTCAGGTGGCCAAGGCTGCAAGTGCCCCAACCGTAACGCCGATCAAACGTCCCGGTAACCTCGTGACGGCGGCGTTGCAGCCGACCGAAATTGTCCGCAAACCCGCCCAGAGACAAATCATCACCCGGGCGTCCACCTCTGGTGGGCGACACTGGGGAATTACATTGGGCTATCACACGACACGCCACTCGGCTGAGCGGATGCTGTTGCAGACCGCGTTGCAGGAGATCGAGACCTTGAGCGACGCTTTGAGAAAGGTCGCGAACAAGCCCAAAGGGTGGGAAGCGAATTTTGTGGGGATGACCAAGGAACGGGCCAATCTTGCCTGTGCGCGGCTCGAAGCGCGTGGTCAGCAATGCGAGACCAGAGGGCCCACTGGCTAGTCAGCTCAAGATTTCAGGTCCAATGCCGCCGCCAGCAGGCGACGGGTGTAATCCGTCTGCGGCGCGTTGAACACGTCCTGAGCAAGCCCGGTTTCGACCACATCGCCTTGCTTCATCACCATCACCTTGTGGCTCAGCGCACGAACCACTTTCAGGTCGTGGCTGATGAACAGGTAGGCCAGTTGGTACTTTCTCTGCAGCTCGCGCAAAAGCTCAACGATCTGGACCTGAACGGTCATGTCGAGCGCGGATGTCGGCTCGTCCAGCACCACCAGTTTGGGGCGCAGGATCATGGCCCGGGCAATCGCAATGCGCTGCCGCTGGCCGCCAGAAAACTCATGCGGATAACGGTGCATCATGTCGGGTTTCAGCCCGACTTCTTCCATGATCTCCGACACCATCTCGCGCGGGTCGCGACCCGGCGCGGTGCCATGAACGGCCAAACCTTCTGCGATGATCTGTTCCACCGTCATGCGAGGGCTTAGTGAGCCATAAGGGTCCTGAAACACAATTTGCATATCAGCCCGCAATGCCCGCAGGTCCTTCGACTTCAAACCGTCAACGCGCCCCGACATGAACGAGATCGGGCCTTCGCTTGAAATCAGCCGCATCACAGCAAGCGCCAGCGTTGTTTTGCCGGAACCGGATTCACCCACAATGCCAAGCGTCTCGCCCGCCCGTACCGAAATGGTGGCGGCGTTGACGGCCTTCACGTGACCCGTCACGCGACGCAACAACCCTCGGTAGATGGGAAACCAGACGCGCAAGTCCTCGGTCGACACGATCTCGGCTGCATCTTGCGGCACAGGGGCCGGTTCACCCGTAGACTCTGCTTCAAGCAACATCCGGGTGTAGGGATGCTGAGGATTGTCGAAGATTTCTGCTGTGGGGCCCGTCTCCACGATCTCGCCATGCTGCATGACGTAGACGCGGTCGGCAATCTTACGCACCACGCCAAGGTCATGGGTGATAAACAGCAACCCCATATCCTCGGCGTTTTTGAGGTCTGCCAGAAGTTCAAGAATTTGCGCCTGAATGGTCACGTCCAAAGCGGTCGTCGGCTCATCTGCAATGAGCAGTTCAGGTCCGTTGGCAAGCGCCATGGCAATCATGATCCGTTGACGCTGCCCACCCGACAGTTGATGCGGATAGGACGACAAACGGCTCTCGGCGTTGTGGATGCCGACCTTAGTGAGCAGCTCTATCACACGGTCGCGCGCCTTTTGGCCGGACAAACCTTGGTGCAGAGTCAGGCTTTCGGTGATTTGCTTTTCCAACGTATGCAGCGGATTCAGGGAGGTCATCGGCTCCTGAAAGATGAAGCTGATATCGTTGCCGCGCACCTGCATCAATTCGCGTTCCGTCGCGTTGGTCAGGTTGCGATCTTCATAGTGGACCGTACCCTCAACCGTGGCGCTGTCAGGCAGCAGTTGAACGGTGGACAGCGCCGATACGGATTTGCCTGACCCGGACTCGCCCACAAGCGCAACGGTTTCCCCTTTGTCGACATAGAAGCTGACGCCTTTCACGGCATGGGTTGTCGCCCCGTCTTGGCGAAAACTCACCTTGAGGTCCTTCACGTCCAGCAACCGCGTCATTGAAAGGTCTTTCTGGGGTCAAACGCGTCGCGGATGCCTTCAAAGATGAAGACCAGCAGCGACAGCATGATGGCAAAGGTGAAGAATGCAGTGAAGGCAAGCCACGGCGCTTGCAGGTTCTGTTTGGCCTGCAAGGTCAGCTCCCCCAGTGACGGCGCGGAGGAAGGCAGGCCAAAGCCCAGAAAGTCCAGCACCGCCAGCGAGCCGATCGTGCCCGTCACGATGAACGGCAAGATGGTCAGCGTGGCAACCATCGCGTTGGGCAGCATGTGGCGGAACATAATCGTCGCGTTGGACACACCAAGCGCACGCGCGGCGCGAACGTATTCGAAGTTGCGCGCCCGAAGAAATTCCGCACGCACGACACCTACCAAGGCGGGCCAGCCAAAAAGAATAGTCAGGAACACCAGCAGTGAGAAACTTCGTCCCAGAATGGCAAACATGATGATGATGACGTACAGGCCAGGCGTTGCCGACCAAATCTCCAGAATGCGCTGGAAGATCAGATCAACCAATCCACCAAAGTAACCCTGCACCGCACCTGCGATAACACCGATTACGGACGCGATCACCGTGACGATCAGGGTAAACACAATGGACAGCCGGAACCCGTAGATCACCCGTGCAAGCACATCGCGGGCGGAGTTGTCGGTCCCCAACAGGTGAGTGCTGTCGGGCGCTGACGGAGCCGTACCCTCAATGTCGTTGATGGTCGTGTAGCTATAAGGCAGCAATGGATTCAGGATGAAACCCTTGCTAATCTGCTCTCCGCCGATTTCGCCATCTTCGGCATCGGCGATCAGCGCTTCCGGGTCGTCCCAACATTCCTCCAGCCCACCGGTTTTGATCAGGCACTGAATTTCAATGTCGCGGTAAACGGCCTCTGATCGCAGATCGCCGCCAAAAGCAGTCTCAGGGTAGAAACTGGTGATCGGCGTGAAGTATTCGCCCTGATACTTGACCAGCAATGGGCGGTCATTCGCGATGAGTTCGGCGCAAAGCGACAACCCGAACAGAATACTGAAGATCCAGAGCGAATACCAAGCGCGGCGGTTGCGCTTGAAGTTGGACCAACGGCGCTGATTGAGCGGGGACAACCTCATGTTTCGCGGCTCTCGAAATCGATACGCGGATCGACGAAAACATACATCAGGTCAGACAGAATATTGATCAGCAACCCAATCAGACCGAAGAAGTACAGAGTGCCGAAAACAATCGGATAATCTCGGGCGACTGCTGCCTCGAATGTAAGCCTGCCCAAACCATCAAGCGAGAACACCGTTTCGATGATCAGAGAGCCGGAAATGAATACACCAAGGAAGACCGCAGGGAACCCGGAGATAATGATCAGCATCGCGTTGCGGAACACATGTCCGTAGAGGACCTGCTGTTCAGACAGGCCTTTGGCTTTTGCGGTGATGACATATTGCTTTGATATCTCATCAAGGAAGCTGTTCTTGGTCAGCAGCGTCATTGTCGCAAACCCGGATATCGTGACCGCAACGACCGGCAGAATGATGTGCCACAGATAGTCCAACACCTTTCCGATTGCCGAAAGCTCTTCCCAATTGTCGGAGGTCAGCCCCCTGAGCGGGAAGATTTGCCAGAATGACCCACCCGCAAAAAGCACGAGCAACAAGATAGCGAACAAGAAACCCGGGATGGCATAGGCCACAATGATGGCCGCCGACGTCCAGGTGTCAAAGGATGACCCGTCCCGTATCGCTTTGCGAATGCCTAGCGGAATCGAGATCAGGTATGTTAACAACGTGGACCATAGCCCCAGAGTGATGGAGACTGGCAGCTTATCAGCCACCAAAGAAAGCACCCTTTCTGACCTGAAATAACTTTCTCCGAAGTCAAAGCGGATGTAGTTCCACATCATCGTGAAGAACCGCTCTACCGGCGGCTTGTCGAAGCCGAATTCCTTCTCCAGTTCTGCAATGAAGTCAGCTGGCAACCCCCGCGCACCCTCATAGCCGCTGTTCTCGCCGCCAAGATCACCGCTATCCACACTGTCAGCGCCATTGATGCCAACAAACGCATCTCCGCCGCCTTCAATGCGGGCGATGATCTGCTCGACCGGTCCGCCGGGCACAAACTGGGTCAGGGTGAAGTTGATCACCATGATCCCGAACAGCGTCGGAAGGACCAGCAAAAGCCGTCTGAGGATATAGGCAGCCATTAAGTCAGTTCCGCCTTACCGAAGCACGCCGGAGGCCTTCAACTTGTCCGCAGCCTCCTGATCATACCACCAGAAGTCATAGACGCCGACAGATAGCGGAGGCAGCTCGGCCGGGCGGCGGTAGACGTCATAGTAGGCCAGCCAGTTCTCTTTCTTGTACCACTGCGGGATCGCGAAGCGCAGCGACAAAAGCACCCTGTCCAGCGCATGAACAGCTGTCTTCAGGCCGTCCAACGTGTCCGCATTGATGATCGCCGGGATGATCTTGTCGACCGCAGGGTCGCGCAGCCGCATCAGATTGCGCGAGCTGTTATCGGCGGTCTTTGAGGAGAACCACTGCTCCATCCCCAATGACGGCTCAAACGGCATCTGAAAGCCTTGGTTCGTCATGTCGAAATCACCTGCACGGCGGCGTTCGATGTATTGCGCACGGTCGATCCGCTCCAAATCCGCATCAATTCCCAAGGCCTTGAGATTTTCGATGAACGGATTCACCACGCGGTCATAGAGCGGGTTGAACTGGATGATGTTAAGCGTCAGCACCTTGCCGTCTTTTTCACGGAATTGGCCATTGCCAAACTCCCAGCCGGCCTCGTCCAGCAGCTTGGAGGCCTGCCTCAGCACGCGGCGGGATGGCCGGTTCTTGTCTGCGTCTTGCTTAACCTGTGTGGTGACCTCATCCGTCAGGATGCTTTCGGGCAATAGCCCTTCATCAACCAGCGGCTTCAGGATCGCCAATTCGCCCTCTGAAGGCACCCCAGTTGCGGCAAGGTCGGTGTTCGGCCAAAACGAATCTGGGCGCTCAAAAAGGTCGTAGAAAAGCGCTTTGTTGGACCATTCAAAGTTGAAAGCCAGCCCCACGGCTTCGCGCACCCGCGTATCCTGCCAAGGCTCCCGGTCGAGGTTGAAGACGAAGGACAAAGCTTGGCCCACGGTGCCGTCCACCGGCGTGTCCAGCTTGACCGAGCCGTTCTTTACGTTTTCAAATCCGTATCCTGTCGCCCATTCCTTGGGGTCAGTTTCCGCTTTGAACAGATAGGCCCCCGTTTTGAACGCTTCGAATGCAGCGGTCCGGTCGGCGAAATACTCGGTGCGGATCGTATCAAAGTTGTAATGACCAATGCTGAACGGGTGGTCCTTGCCCCAAAAATTCTCGTCCCGGCGGTAAATGACCTGCCGGTTGTAGTCGAATGTGTCCAGCTTATACGGCCCGGTGCTCATGAAAGGCGCGTCCGTGGCTTTGTCTAGCTGGGCGCCGGTGTCTTCGAACCACTTCTTGGAGAAGGACGGTGTGATGCCCGCGATTGATACCCGGTCCCGTTTGGGCGATTCCGGGTTGAAGGTAAATTTGATGGTGTAGTCGTCGATAACTTCCACATCCTCGAAGAAATTTTCAACGATGCGGCGGTACTCAGGGATACCTTTAGTGCGGAACAGCTCGTTGGTGAATTTCAGGTCATGCGCCGTCAGCCCGGTGCCGTCCCAAAACTTCACATCTTTGCGCAGGTTAAACTGCACATAGGTCAGCGCGTCGTCATATTCGAGCGTCTCGCACAGATAGCAATACATTCCATATGGATCGTCCGCCGTGCTGGTCAGGATGCGCTCTGACCCGATGGTGTTGAGCGCAGCCGGATTTCCGTCCCGCGCATATTGGTTGAAACTATCAAAAGTGCCCAAGGCCCAGGTCGACATCTCGCCGCCCTTTGGCGCGTCGGGGTTAACGTAATCGAGATGTTTGATGTCGGGGCCGTACTTCAATTCGCCGAAGCTCGAATAGCCATGCGAAACCGTGACGCCATCTTCGGCCTTGACCTGACCCGCAAACCCAATCGCCGCTGCACTGAGTATTGCAATGCCTGACCATCTAAACAGCGCCGGGATTGGTGAAACATTCGATACGGCGACAGCTTTGGCTGGGCGTCTGGTCATAAATCGGTCTCCTGCGGGGCTATGCGTTACTCAATACAGAGTTAGACCAGAAAAAGTCTGTTTCACCTAACAATCAAGCGCTGATTGCGGGAAAGTTACCGGATTTGTGTTTCCGGAAACAAAAGGCCGCCCCGAATTGGGACGGCCCTGATTGATTGAATGGATTGTGCGTCCCTATCCGCCAATCCCCTGAAGATAGGCCACTAGGTTGGCCCGGTCGTCGACCTTCTTCAAACCAGCGAAACTCATCTTGGTCCCCGGTGCCCAGCCCTTAGGATCCGCAAGGAAGCCGTTCAGAGCCTCAGCATCCCACTCGCCACCATTGGTCGCCAGCACATCTGAATAGCCGAAGCCGTCAACAACGCCGATCGGACGGTTCACGATAGAATAGAGGTGCGGACCCGTACCGTTCGCGCCGTCCTCCAGCTTGTGGCACGCCTTGCATTTGGAGAACACTTTCTCACCCTTTGCGGCATCAGCAGAGGCCAACACTTCAGCAAAGTCTATCTCTGGCTCTGCTTCTTCATCAGCGCCGCCGGCGTCGGCTACCTCAATTAAGTAACCCTGCGCATGTTCTTCACCGTCACCATGGCCGCCGCCGCCATGATAGATCAGCTCGGCGCCCCAACCGCCCAACAGAAACAAGAGCAATGCGCCACAACCGGCGCCCAGGATCTTGGTGGATGTCATCGTATCGAACATGAGTTTCGTCTTACCTTGGCTTATGCGGTCAGGATTCCGCAGTGAATTCGAGGCTATGTAGCGGGTTCCCCTGCCCTTTATCAAGGTGTAGAAGGCGCGACGAAACGCCCATTTTTACGAGAACGCACCAATGGCACCAAAAATCGCCTTCCAAGGAGAGCTTGGCGCCTACAGCCACGAGGCTTGCGCCGCGGCCCGCCCCGACCATGAGCCCTATCCCTGCGCGACGTTTGAGGACGTGATCGAGGCGGTGCGTGGCGGCGAGGCCGAGCTTGCCATGCTACCGGTCGAGAACTCGACATACGGGCGCGTCGCCGACATGCACCGCCTTTTGCCAGAATCTGGCTTACACATCGTTGACGAAGCATTTGTGCGGGTCCGCATCGCACTTCTGGCCAATCCAGGCGTGGAGCTTGCGCAGATAAAAACAGTGCGCGCCCATCTTGTACTGATCCCACAGTGCCGCGGTTTCTTGTCCAATAACGGTATCCGGGGCGAGGCCGCCGCTGACAATGCAGGTGCCGCGGCGGAAGTTGCCGCGTCCGGAACGACCGATACTGGGGCTCTGGCCTCCGCATTGGCGGCCAAGACATACGGGCTGAACGTCTTGGCCGAAGGCATTGAGGACAACGACACCAACACAACGCGCTTCTTGGTGATGTCGCGCGAAGAAAACCTGGAACGGCGGGGCGACACCCATATGCTGACCTCGTTTGTTTTCAGGGTCCGAAACATTCCGGCCGCGCTCTACAAAGCGATGGGCGGATTTGCGACCAACGGCGTCAATATGGTGAAGCTGGAAAGCTACATGCTTGATGGAGAATTCACTGCGACGCAATTCTATGCCGACATCACCGGCCACCCGGACGACCCCGCGGTGAAGCGCGCGCTTGAGGAATTGTCCTATTTCACTTCTGAGCTAGAAATTCTGGGCACCTACCCGGCCGCCTTTTCTCGTTCGTAGCGAACTAAGCTCTAGGCTCTAGCCCGCGCTTGTGGCGGTCTTCAAGATCTTCCGCAAAATGAGCAATACGGGTTTTGTAGCGGCGGTTGAGCGTGTTGCGCGCCAACTTGGCCGATTGCATCAGAAGCCTCGCCGACAAGGACTTGGGGCGTACGTCCAGCTCCGCCCGCATCCGTGTCCTGTTGCGGGACAGGGCAACCAGCTCCACAAGGAACGCTCCCTTCATGTTGTTCGATGTCGCATCGAAAATCATGTGGTTAGGCCGGTCAAATTCGGACAGCGTCACCTCAAAATCCCGTTTTTTGCCGCGAAATTGAGCTTTAACCCGCCAAGCCAGCCCAACACCTGCCTCGTTCGCACTGCCCAATCGCGAAATCTCGGCACCGTGGCGCATCGCAGCACGCTCAAACCCTTCGAAATCCGAGAGCATGTCAAACACGTCGTTGATCGGGACCTCAAGGTCTTCTTTGGTAGAAAACTTCATCTTTAACTGCTCGCTTGCCTGGCATTGTCGCGCCGATGCTTAGTCTAGCGTATCCCGCAGCCAGTTAAGCAATATGAAATGCGCTATCGCACCTTGCCGGGCCGGCTTCATTTTCGGATTGTTGCCCGCAAACGTCTCTAACATCTCCTCACGTGTCACCCAAAGCGCGTCTTCGATCTCGTCTGGGTCAATTTTGATCTCCTCAGAGGTGGCTTGCCCATGGCAACCCATCATCAGCGAGGCCGGAAATGGCCATGGCTGAGACGCCAGGTAGTCGACTTGCCCCACTGTAATGCCAGCTTCTTCCAAGGTTTCACGTCGCACAGCCGCCTCGATGGTTTCACCGGGCTCAACAAACCCGGCCAACAAGGAATACATCCCTTCGGGCCACCCCGGCGAACGCCCCATCAGCACAGAGTTACCGCGTGTTATCAACATGATGACCACAGGGTCGGTGCGCGGAAAGTGATGGCCGCCACACGCGGCGCAGTCGCGCTGCCAGCCGGCCATCGTAATCTCGCTCTTGGTCCCGCATTTGGCGCAGAACCCATGTGTTTCATGCCAACTGGAAACCGCTTTCGCTGTCGCAATCAATTCCGCATCGCGCGGGTTGAGCATGTTCATGACCCCCCGCAGTTCCGAAAACAGATGGTCCGCTGGAGCTGCAGGGTGGTGTTGCTCTGACGGGTCCAAGAACGCTCCGAGTGTTGCGGCCTCTTCCGCAGGCTCCCAGCCGGAAACATCGCGCACAAACCGCGCGACGCCGTCGTCGATCCCCAAGAAGATCGGGGCCTCGTCCGCATATTCAAAAATCGGATGCGCGGGGGCCAACCAACCGGGCTTGTCTCGCGTCTCGCCGGCAATCAATGGTTTGCCCCGCCAAATCGGCATGACACCGGTGTTGTGCGCCTGTAACAAATTGGCGATAGCCTCGTCATCGCCACGCAGATACGCCGCGCGGTCCAGACTGGAGCCGCCGAAAGTCACTGTTTCCGCAAGTTTCATGTTTCTGCCCTTCTTTGACGTGCAAAATGCACCGTCTTGCAAGAATGGCAAGCGCCGCCTATATCCTGAGTCGAGGGGTTGGCGCGGGCAAGTGCCTCGCCAACCTGGTCAGGTCCGGAAGGAAGCAGCCACAACGAGCCCCACTTGGGTCGATGTCCAACCTCTCACCCTAGGCCAATTTGCATCGCAAACTCGCCGATCTCCCCCCCCCTCGGCAGGTAAGCCTTAAAAGAACGCTTACTGAGGGGTCCCACCCTTCGGCAGATTTTCCCTACTCCCCCAGAACATCATCCCAGCACGCCTGGTTTTCCTCGGCAAACACTTCAATGTGCCCAATTGATTGCAAACCATAAGCATCCGGTTTTAGCACTTTCTGGGTCACGACGGCCTCGCGGTAGAAATCCATTGTCCGCCACACCGCTTTGGGGGGGACCAGTTTGTCATCTGCGGCCGCCACGATCCGCACAGGGCAGCCAACTGCGTTGTAATCGGGATACGGCAGCGCTGCGCCGATATCTCCGGCAAAGAACCCTTGCGTGGTGCACCACTTGCGCCACTGCCAGTAGACGCCGCTCGGTAGGTCCGGCCCTACTCCAAGCTTGCGCCCGGGCAGGTACCCCAAAAGCCGCGTCGCCAATGGCGCAGGCCCATACCAGAAGGCCGCTGCGAGCGCGCGATATGGCCACGGATGGTCGCGCAGATGCACTGGCCCGCTGGCCACTGTAATCACCCTTTCCAGGCCAGACACCCCGTCCTGAAAAGCCAAGCCCATGCCGCCGATAGAATGACCCAAATGCCAAATCGGTAAACCGGGCAGTAGGCTCCAGATATGGTCGCGGACCGCAATTGGGTCATGCACGGCCCAATCAACCATGGTAGCGCGTGATGATCTCAGCGCGCCGGATTGCGACTCACCAAAGTCTCGGTAGTCATAGGTCACGCAGGCCAAGCCGCGTTCCACGGCAAGCCAAGTCGCGAAAGCCTCGTAGTAGCGCTGCCGGACACCGGTCGCCGCGTTGATAATCACCACAGCTTTGGGCGTTCCAGTTGGATGAAACAGCCGCCCGGCCAGGCGATGCACGCCCGATCTGATCTCAATTTCCTGCTTGATCGGCTGGCCGATTTGCACAGTCTCAATCCTGACATTCATGGCGTCATCCCTTACTAGACTGATTGGTCTAATAGCAAGTCTAGACCAATCAGTCTAGCCATGAGATACTCCGTTTCATGACCAAAAAGCATTCCACCAAAGACAAACTGGCCTGGACCGCCTCAAAACTCTTTCAAGAAAAGGGGTACGAGGGCGTCGGCCTGTCAGAAATTCTGACCAATGCCAAGCTGCCCAAGGGCTCGCTGTATTACCATTTCCAAAAGGGTAAGTCAGACCTTGCCATGACCGCGGCCAGCTATGCGTCACGCGAAATGATGCGGATCATTGATGACGCTTTCGTCCCGGCCAAAACCTATGATGACGGCATGACCACGCTCTTTTTCAAATGCGCCAAATTGTTTGATCTGATGGGCAAATGGAACGGCTGCCCGGTTTCCGGCATATTGCTCAGCGGCCCGCGCAACCCCTCTTTCCAGGACCTGTCGAATTCAATCTTCGACACATGGATTAACCGCATTGCGGAGCATGCGCAGAAGTTGGGCGTTGACGAGGCGGAGGCGCAGGACCGCGCCACCCACCTGTTCATAACGCTGCAAGGCGGCTGGACACTGGCCCGCGCGCAGCAATCCTCAGATGTATTGCGCCAAATTCCCGGCTACCTGAAGCGTGCCACGCGTTAACCAAGGGCAAAGCTGCCGCCGCGGACCTACGCTGCAAATGCGCGAAGCACAGAACGTCCACTGCCAACGAGTGGACAATTTTCAACTGGATGGGAACTGGACTTGGCGCAATTCTGTGGAGTCTTTAGTAGACCTCCCCCACGCCACCTCGTAGTTTCGGCAGGTGACGAATCTTGAGGGCCACATGAGCGAGACCGAACAAACACCAGTTGGCGGCTATCAGGTTCTGGCGCGCAAGTATCGCCCAGCGACTTTTGCTGATCTGATTGGCCAAACCGCCATGGTCCGAACCCTCAAGAACGCGTTCGACGCAGGCCGCATCGCGCAGGCCTTCATTATGACCGGCATTCGCGGCACCGGGAAAACCACCACCGCGCGGATCATTGCCAAAGGCATGAACTGCATCGGCGAGGACGGCCAGGGCCAGCCCACGACTGAGCCTTGCGGCGTGTGCGAGCATTGCACAGCGATTGCCGAAGGGCGCCATGTTGACGTCATGGAAATGGACGCGGCATCCCGAACCGGCGTCGGCGACATCCGCGAAATCATCGATTCAGTGCATTACCGCGCGGCGTCCGCCCGGTACAAAATCTATATCATTGACGAGGTGCACATGCTGTCCACTTCCGCCTTCAACGCGCTGTTGAAGACACTGGAAGAGCCGCCCGAGCACGTAAAATTCATCTTCGCAACGACGGAAATCCGCAAGGTTCCGGTCACAGTGCTTTCCCGCTGCCAACGTTTCGACCTGCGCCGTATCGAGCCGGAGGTGATGATCGCCCACCTCGCCTCGGTCGCTGGCAAAGAGAACGCGGAAATTGCGGAGGACGCATTGGCGCTCATAACCCGCGCCGCCGAAGGCTCGGTCCGGGATGCTATGTCTCTGATGGATCAGGCGATCAGCCACGGCGCTGGAGAGACCACCGCGCCACAGGTCCGCGCCATGCTCGGCCTTGCGGACCGTGGCCGCGTGTTGGACCTTTTTGACCTCATCATGAAGGGCGACGCCGCAGGCGCGTTGCAGGAACTCAGCGCTCAATATGCAGATGGGGCCGACCCCATGGCCGTGCTGCGCGACTTGGCCGAAATCACGCACTGGGTATCTGTCATCAAGATCACGCCTGAAGCCGCAGACGATCCTACCGTCGGCCCTGACGAGCGCATACGTGGTCAACAGATGGCCGAACAGCTTCCCATGCGGGCGATGACGCGCATGTGGCAACTTCTCCTGAAAGCCCTTGAGGAAGTTGCCGCTGCGCCGAACGCCATGATGGCAGCCGAAATGGCAATCATTCGGCTGACCCACATGGCCGACTTGCCATCACCCGAGGACCTGGTCCGCAAACTGCAAGATACGCCACCCCCAACGCCGCCTGCCGGTGGGCACTCCTCCCAAGGCGCCGGCGGTATGACCACCGCGCGTGCGCAGGCCTCCGTCGGCCATGTTCAAGGGTCTGGGGTAACGACAGCACTGGCCCTCAATCCCGAGGACGCGCTCGCACGATACGCCCGCTTCGATCAGATAGTTGAACTGATCCGCACTAACCGAGATGTTAAACTATTGGTCGAAGTCGAAACCACACTCCAACTGGCCAGCTATGCGCCGGGCCGCATCGAATTCGTCCCCACTGACAACGCCCCGCGTGATTTGGCCGCAAAGCTAGGCGCGCGGCTGCAGCAATGGACCGGCAACCGTTGGGCCGTGACTGTCGTCAACGAAGGAGGCGCCCCCACAATCGCAGACGTCCGCGACGCCGCAGAAAACGCGTTAAAGGCCGAAGCCGCAGAACATCCTATGTTCAAGGCCGCGTTGCAGGCTTTTCCGGACGCAAAGATCGTCGAGATCAGAACAGCGGCTGATTTGATCCAGGAAGCGGCTGTCGAAGCGCTTCCCGAGGTTGAAGATGAGTGGGACCCATTTGAAGACGGATAAACCTTCTTCACGCCTGCGGTGTAGCGGAAAGTCGAAGAATTTTGGCTGCCATGTACTCGGCCTTGTTCTAGGTGCCTACGTCCTCCCTACCCCCGCCGTCGCTGAAGTCTGCGACAAAACCCGTCCTTCGTGGAATGGTACAGCCGCTACTGTGCTCAGCGAAGCGCTCTACTTACTCACCACACCTTTCGGCCTCGCGACCTGCGGGTTGTTTCTGCTAGCAATCCTGACCCGTTCCACCTCATGGCTGGTCATTTCAACGCTTAGCTCTGGCGGCATCGCAATCATGTTTTATGTCCGCGACAGGGTTGAAGACCCGTCCAACGCAAACCAACTGGCACTGCAAGAAGGCTGCGTTGGTCCGACCACATTGGCGGTCGCAATCTGCCTCGGGTTCTGCGTAATATCAGCGGGACTTCTATTACTGAAACGAAAGACAGGAGCATCCGATGCTTAAAGGTTTGGGCGGGCTCGGCGATATGGCCGGGATGATGAAAAAGGCGCAGGAAATGCAGACCAAAATGGCCGATATGCAGGCCGAGATGGAAAACCTGACGGTCGAAGGCGAAAGCGGAGCCGGCTTGGTAAAGGCGACGGCTTCGGGCAAAGGCACGATTACCGCGCTCGATATCGATCCCTCCATCTTCCACCCTGACGAGAAAGAGGTCGTCGAAGACCTGATCCTTGCCGCCATCAAAGACGCGCAAAACAAGGCGCAGGACAAGATGCAGGAAGAAATGGGAAAAATGACCGAGGGCCTTGGTTTGCCTGCAGGAATGAAACTTCCTTTCTAAGTCTCTGCGAAACAAAAAAGGACGGTTGCGGGATAGGCTTTAGAAGCATCGTATCTTTGGAGGCTCCCCGCATTCGACCCATTCAGGGGCATCAATGAAGCAATTCCTCACCTCACTGCTCCTTCTGCTTCCAATCCCGGCATCTGCCCAACATTGGGCAACCGTGGATGCCTGCCGTATCGAAAACCCGCGCATCGTCGAAAGCGCCTTCGGCCCAGATGGCAACTTCATAAGATCTATCGCGGCGCAGGAAATCAACGGAACTGGTCGTCTTTGGAAGATCACCACCGAAAATGGGGCTCAGTCCCACCTCTGGGGGACTTACCATTCCAACGATCCCACCATTCTCGACCTGCCGCCCAAATTTCGTAAAGCCATTTCGCAGGCCAAGGTCGTTGCCACCGAATACAACCCGATTCCGAAGTCACGACGTATTATCGAACTGCAATATTCTGACGAACGTCTTTGGCGCCCGCTCCGCTCCGGCCACAAGTTTTCCTTACCTGACAAAGAGGTCGAAAGCTGGGTAAGAACCCGCGCGACGGCATTGGGCTACGGCAAGCGCGCGTTGGATAACCTGACAGACCTTGGTATTGCAGAAGCCCTGCTGGGTGATCCCTGCAATGACTTCCTGTCCGGGGTTTTCCCGATACAAGACGACCGCATCTTGCTGCTTGGGGCTGATGCAGGGGCCAAGATTGTCGGGCTTGAACCCTATGACAGTTTCCGCTCCACGCTTAGCCGAAATGACTATGCCGATGTCACACGCGCCATGATCGAGGTCTATGGGGCCTACCTGAACCCCAAGGACGTGCGGGAAGGTCGCTCCACCAGCTATGCGCTGTACCTGCAAGGTCAGATCGGCGTTATGCGCGCGTGGGACACCGCCTATATCACCCGCATATACGGGGACCCCCGCGGGGCCGAGCTGCTGTCGCTCGTCGACGGGTACCTCGTGGCGGAAAGAAACCAGACCTTCCTGCAAACCGCACTCCCCCTAATCGAGGATGGCGGCGCAGTTTTGGCGGTGGGTTCATTCCACCTGCCCGGCTCCGATGGCATGGTAGAATTGATCAGGGCGGCAGGACACACGGTAGAGCGGGTGGTGACCGCCGGAGAAATCCCCTAGACTCCCGCCATGAGCAACACCGACCTAGATCATCTCATTGAAATGATGGCGAAATTGCCGGGCCTTGGGCCCCGCTCTGCCCGTCGCGCCGTGCTGCATATGATCAAGAAACGCGCTCTTCTGATGACGCCCCTGTCAGACACATTGCAGAAGGTCGCCGCTACTGCCCGCGAGTGCATCACTTGTGGCAATATCGGCACCACCGACCTCTGTGATATCTGTGAAAGCCCCAAACGTGCCAACTCGGAAATCTGCGTAGTCGAAGACGTGGCCGACCTCTGGGCAATGGAGCGCAGCCAAATGTTCAAGGGCCGCTACCATGTGCTGGGCGGCACCCTGTCCGCGCTCGACGCAATTGGGCCGGATGAGTTGCGAATTCCGAAACTCGTTGACCGGGTGACGTCGGAAGGTATCTCCGAAGTTATTCTGGCCTTGAATGCAACTATCGATGGACAAACCACCGCTCATTACATCGCCGGAGAGTTGGAGAAGCGCGGCGTCAAGGTCACATCGTTGGCCCAAGGGGTGCCCATTGGCGGCGAGCTGGACTACCTCGACGACGGCACGATCTCAGCTGCCCTCAAAGCCCGGAAGGTGATGTAGGACTAGGCCGTTTGCCGGTCCCGCCACATCGCGTAAATGCCCGACGCTACGATCAGGGCAGCGCCAGCAAGCGTCATAATCCCGGGCCGCTCCCCAAACACCAGCATCCCTGCGACCAGCAGGAATATTAGCCGCGAATACCGGTACGGGCTGACCACCGACACGGGCGCCGCGCGGATCGAGGCAATCAGCAGCAAATAGCCCAACGCCCCAAATCCCACCATTCCAAAAACCAAAACCCAGTTCGGCGACGCAGGCAGCCACGTGTCCTCGGCCAGCCCGATCCACAACAACGCGAATGGCAGCGCCGCCGCCATAGTGTATGTCGCCAGTCGCGCGCTGTTCATGCCGGGTGGGGTCACGCGTGTGGTCAGGTCGCGCAGCGCCAGCCCGGTCATGGCAAGAATTGGCCAAAGCACCGTCGCGTCAAACCCCTCGTCGCCCGGCTGCACGATCATCAAAACACCGACGAACCCCACGCCAATAGCGCTCCATCGCCGCCAGCTGACGCGTTCTCCCAGAAACAGGATCGCGCCCACCACAACAACCAATGGCGTCGCCTGCAGGATGGCCCCAACGACCGACAAATCGACATAGGTCAGCGACAGTACGATGCCGAAGGTCCCCATAATCTCAGCAACGTAGCGCATCAGGTACAAAGGCCGGAACGCCTCCCATGACAGCAACGCCTCACCCTGCCACTTGGCCAATGCCGCAAAGACCAGCAGCCCGCCCCCCATCAGCATCAACGTGGTATGCGCAGGCGACATGGTGCCTGAAGCAAGTTTGATCAACGTATCCGCAATCGCGAACCCACCCATGGAGGCGACCATCAGGTAAATCCCCTTCAAAGGGTTTTGGACGATGGGTGTCATGGGATGGTCTCCAAACGGGTCAGGCAGGGCCTATAGCCCGCCCACCAATTCCACAAGCCCGCCCAGATGTTCCAGCACGTGGAATCGCGGGTGGCCCAGCGGCGCATCGGCGCGTTCGACTTCCCACTCGTATTTGGCAGGCACGTGCACACCCCAGCCGCCCGCATCAATGGCGGGCACCACATCCGATTTCATCGAGTTGCCAACCATCATAGCGCGGTCCGGCCCGTCGCCATGCCGCATGAAAGCGCGGATATAGGTTTGCGGGGTCTTGTCCGAGACAATCTCAACCGCGTCAAACAGCTCTCCCAGCCCCGATTGCGCCAACTTGCGTTCCTGGTCCAGCAGGTCGCCCTTGGTGATCAATACAAGCCTAAATCCTTCGGCTAAGGTGCTGACCACATCCGCGGCATGTGGTAGAAGGTTAACCGGATGTTCCAACATTTCCTGACCTGCCGCGATGATCTCGGCAATAGCGGTCGCGGGCACGGTTTCGTCGGTCACTTCGATCGCCGTCTCGATCATGGACAGCATAAATCCTTTTATCCCAAAGCCGTATTTGCCCAAGTTGCGCAACTCTGCCTGAAGAAGGGTCGCCGCAAGCTGGTCGGGGTCCGCAAAATCGCGCAGCAGTTCGGTGAAGTGGTCCTGTGTCAGGCGGAAGAATTCCTCGTTCTGCCAGAGGGTATCGTCCGCATCGAAGCCAATTGTTGTAATTGTTTGCACCATCTTAACCCGAACACCCTTTTCTGTACCCGACAGGTTCCTATATAGTAGCATCTCATCCGCAACACCGACCGACAAGGCAACGCACGTGACCCCCTTCGATCCGACCATGGCAGGTAGCGACGACGACCCCGACAAGGGGACGGACACGGTTGTCGTGACCAAGACCAAACCAAAGACGAAGAAACCACCGATGTACAAGGTGCTGCTTCTCAATGACGACTACACCCCGATGGAATTTGTCGTGCTGGTTCTTGAGCGGTTCTTCCAGATCAACCACGCCCAATCCGTCGAAATCATGCTGACCGTGCATAAGAAAGGCATGGCCGTCGTCGGCGTCTTCGCGTTTGAGATTGCCGAAACCAAGGTCGCTCAGGTGATGGACTTTGCACGCCGCAACCAGCACCCCCTGCAATGCACGATGGAGAAGGAGTAGGCGCTTCGCCTACCCGCGAACCATGCCAGCATCACGCCTCCAATTGGCCGCCGAAAGCGGAGCGATCGACCTGCCTGAAGGCACATTCGGTTGGCTAAATGCCAATAGCGGAAGCACTCTCGGTATTGATGATCACAGGCTTCATGCGACGCAAAGCTTCTTCCCGGATCATGCACGCCTGGAGGCTCGGGGCATAAGCGTGTCCCCATTTCTTCAGCGGCAGGTGGATCATGCCGTCATCCAGGCTCACCGATCTAAGGCCGCAAGTTTCAATCTGATAGCGCAAACGCTCGAACATACTTCACCCGGTGCGCTAATTTCCGTGGACGGCGATAAGACCGACGGAATCGAGAGCATATTGAAAGAGCTGAAACGTCGATTTGACGGTGTCGAGAGCTACTCGAAAGCGCATGGAAAGTTAGTCTGGTTCAAACATCCAGACGTGATGCCGGATATCTCCGATTGGATAGATGTGACCTATTTGTACCCAAATGGATGGGTGACGCGCGCCGGTGTATTTTCGGCTGACGGTCCCGATCAAGGCTCCAAGGCACTAGCCTCGGCATTGCCAGTTCTAACAGGCAAGGTGGCCGATTTGGGGGCGGGTTGGGGTTACTTGTCCGGTGAAGCATTAAAGTCCGAAACCATAACCGAATTGCACGGGTTTGAAGCCGACTTTCATGCGACGGAATGCGCGAAGCACAACGTCCGGGATGCAAGGGCGCGGTTTCACTGGTCGGACGTCTTGTCTTTGGAAGAGAACGGATTTGATGTGGTGATCTCGAACCCGCCATTTCACACCACCCGCAAACCCGATACGACGCTGGGCTCCGCGTTCATTCACAAGGCGGCTGATATGTTGAAGCCGAAAGGTGCGCTGTGGATGGTGGCAAACCGGAACCTCCCCTATGAGGCGACTTTGGCTTCCCGTTTTCGACGGGTCGACGTGATTTCAGAATCCGGCGGATTCAAGGTGATATCGGCCAGGACCCCCAAAACTTCTCGCACCGGCTAAGCGGTTCAATTAACCTTCCCCAAACCCGACTCGGAGACCGCACATGTCATTTTCGATCGCAGGCAAAACGGCAATTGTCACTGGCGCCGCCAACGGGGTTGGACTGGCCATAGCGAGACATTTCATCGCTCAAGGGGCGAATGTCATGATGGCCGACCGCGACGAGGATTCCCTGCGGGAGGAAGTTCCCGATGACGATCAGGAAGATGGCAACGCGCGCATATTCGCCTGCGACCTTCGGGAGAAACTAAGCCACTCCAATCTGATCAACGCCACCCTAGATGCGTTTGACCGCATCGATATATTGGTGAACGGCTCAAGACAGGTTTTGACCACCGATGCGTTGGATGTAGATGACGACAGCGTTGACGTGATGCTTCAGCAAAACCTGATGTCCAGCCTTAGGCTCAGCCAACAGGTCGCCAGAAAGATGATTGAGCAAGCCAGCGACAATGAGCCAGGCGAGATTGCGGGCACAATCGTCAACCTGTCGTCCATTGCAGCACACCGGTCGCGACCTGGTCTCATGGGGTTCTCAATTGCGAACGCAGCGATGGATCAAATGACCCGCACCTTGGCGCTCGCGCTCGCGCCCAACCACATCCGGGTCAACGCGATTGCATTTGGGTCGGTGATGTCCGCAAGCCTCAAACAGTCCTTAAAAGACACAGCCGGGCTACGCGAAGATATAACCAAACACACTCCGCTCGCCCGTATCGGAAACCCCTCCGAAGTCGCGGATGCTGCGCAGTTTTTGTCGTCAGACGCGGCCGGATTCATCACCGGCCAGATCATGACAATCGACGGCGGCCGCACCTTGCTGGACCCGGTTGAAACCGCGGCCCACTAGCAAATCCCCGCTATCCGCGCCCGATAAAGGGCATAGAGGACGCCATAACCGTCATAAACTGAACATTGGCCGAAAGCGGCAAATTCGCCATGTGCAGAACGCTGTCAGCGACGTGCTGAACATCCATGACCGGCTCGGGCTTTATGGACAGATCGGCCTGAGGCACCCCGCGGCCCATTTGTGTCGTCATATCGGAAGCCGCGTTTCCAATATCGATTTGCCCGCACGCGATATTGTAGGGTCGACCGTCGAGGGAGATCGACCGCGTCATGCCGGTTATTGCATGTTTGGACGACGTATAGGGCGCAGAGCCAGGTCGTGGCACAGCCGCTGAAATCGAACCATTGTTGATAATGCGACCGCCTTGAGGTGACTGTTCACGCATCAGGTTGAATGCACCCCGAGCAGCGATGAATGCGCCTGTTAGGTTCACGTTGATAACTTTGAGAAAATCCTCGACGGGGATGTCACCGATCGGTGCCGCAGGGACATTGTTCCCGGCATTATTAAACAGGACGTCGAGACGGCCATGATCGCCTTTGATGGTGTGATAGAGAGCGTCAACTTCGTCAGGATTGGTAATGTCAGCTGCAATTGCCGAAGCACCGGTATCGCCAATCAAGCCAACCGTTTCTTCAAGCGCCTCAAGCCGACGCCCTGTAACGACGACATGGTATCCGTTCCTACCCAACGTCAGCGCGCAGGCGCGACCGATCCCAGAACCGCCACCGGTCACCAATGCTACTTTCGACATGAACTGCTCCTTGAATTTCGTGTTTGCGCCGCTGCGTGCTTAACCATGAATTATCCCAATGACGGGCGCGGTGCCATCCTCTTCGAACCGTCTTTGCGACGCATTCTGTTGCAACCATCCAGAAATGTCACCGGCTGTGCAAAGCAGAAATGTCACCCAAACGCAAAGTAGTGGAGGGCGGCCATTGGGCCTGGAACATAGACGGCGAACGCATTTGGATCGCCGTACCGCCCTGCGCTACGCCTGACCGACAATCTTATGAAGCCATGTATGGTGTTCCCATCTGCTATGGAGAGTTGATCTACCGCACCGCAGTGACCTTGCGAATAGGACCTGATTTCCCAGACACGCCGGGGCACCTGTCGACCTCTCCTCAAGACCAGCCGCTACTATGCGGGCGCAGCGCCGATCACCTTAAGACTATTGACCAGTATCGTCGGCATTGCCGTGCTGCAGATCTTCTTCGTCAAGCAATATGCGGGCCGAGCTGCCTTCGGTATCATCGTACTGCATGTTCTTGACTGTCCACAGAAACGCGCAGAGCCCGAGCCCACTTAGAAAAAGCGAGGCAGGTATGAGAACGAACAAAACGTTCATGACGCGGCCCTCACACGCATGGCATTCGCCAAAACCGTAATGGAAGACGCAGACATTGCTATCGCGGCAATTAACGGCGTGGCATAGCCCAGCAATGCAATCGGAACCGCGATGCAATTGTATAGTGCCGCGATCGCGAAATTCTGCTTTGAAAGCTGCGTAGAAAGGCGCGCGACAGCCAAGAGCCGGGGCAGATCCGACAGACTGTCCCTTAGCAGGACGATATCTGCTGCGTTCCGAGATGCATCCAGCGCAGACGAGGGTGCAACTGATGCATGGGCTGCGGCCAAAGACGCTGTGTCGTTCAGCCCGTCGCCGACCATCAAGACACGACGGCCGCTTTCCGCCAGCTCCGTCAGATGCGCGTGTTTGGCAAGAGCATCAATCTCGGCATTGGCTGTCGACACGCCCAATTGCTTCGCAATACTTTGAACGGCCTTTGATCCGTCACCACTCAGTATTTCCAACTCGATGCCTTGGGAACCAAGATCCGTCACGGCTTGCTTCGTACCGGGGCGAAGCGTTTCGGTGAGGCCAATGCGGATAGCATCGGTCACGCCAATCCGCAGACCAGTGCCTTCGAATTCAGCCTCTAGCCAAGAGCCGCGACCAAGCCTGACATCTTTGCCGTTCCACCTGGCCTGAACACCGCTGCCCGGGACTTCTCGCAATTCGCTAAGCTCAGCCGCAGCGCCGGTGGGCAATCCCTCCAAAACTGCGCGGGCGGCGGGATGATCTGAGGATTGTGCGAGCGCGCGTGCAACACTGACTTGCTCAGCACTGAGTCTGGGGACATTTGATCCGGCACCCGTTATGGTAAGCGTCCCTGTCTTGTCGAAAATGGCGGTGTCAATCTCCGCCAGCCGCTCAAGGGCGCTACCGTTTTTGACAAGGAAGCCCATGCCGTAGAGCTTTGAGATAGCAGCCGTTGCGACCGCTGGGACAGCAAGTCCGAGGGCACATGGGCAGGTTATGATCAGAATGGCGACGGCGACATTGAGCGCATGTCGTAGGTCGCCAATGGCCAAAACCCATCCAACAAATGCAAACAGGGCCAGTAAATGAACCGCCGGCGCATAGATGCGCGCGGCGCGATCAGCCAGGTTTGTGTAACGGTTGCGGCTGTTCTCCGCCATCTCAACCATGGCGACAACGCGGCTCAACGTTGTGTCCTCACCCACGGCGGTAACACGCATCTGAAACGCTGCCCCAAGATTTATCTCCCCTGCCTGCAACGGGGCGCCCTCCTTGACGGAGAAGGCGGTGGTTTCTCCGGTCAAGAATGACCGATCCGTAGAGGCCGCAGGGCTAGCAAGGTCACCATCCACAGGCACCCGCGCGCCCGTGGGCACCAAAACCGTGTCTCCAACACAGAGCTGGGCAACTGGTGTTTTGTTCGCCACCCCGTCCGTGATCAGTTGGGCCATATTCACTTCTAGTGCGGCCAAATCCTTTGCGGCAGATTTCGCTGCGCTACGGGTACGGTGGTCAAGGTAGCGACCGATGAGAAGAAAGAACGTCAGCGACAATGCCGCGTCGAAATACGCATGTGCGCCACTGTTCAAAACTTCGAATAACGACATGCCGGCGGCCAGCAGAATTGCCAAGGATATCGGCACATCCATGTTAAGCGCGCGGACCCGCAACGCGGACCATGCGCTAGAGAAGAACGGCTGACCTGAAAACAAGACTGCGGGTAGGGAAATTGCGGCTGAGATCAAATGGAACAAATCCCGCGTCGCCTCGGAAGCGCCAGACCAAACAGCGACCGAAAACAGCATGACGTTCATCATCGCGAACCCTGCGACCGCAAGGCGGATCAATAGGGCGCGGCCAATGTCGTCTTGGCGCGTCTCGATCAAGGCGGGATCAAGCGGATGCGCCTCATACCCGATTTGGTCCAATATGCCGACAATCTCTTCCACGCTGACCCCGTCAGCAACGATTGCCACACGTTTCAGCGACAGGTTCACGCGCGCATGCACCACGCCTGAAACCTTTGCCAAAGCCCGTTCAACCGCGCCGATGCACGCTGCGCAATGGATGGTCGGCAAAGACAAAAACATGTTAGGAGGCGTGACCTGCTTTGCGACATCTTCGGCCAAGGGGGCCGCCGCGCAGGCCGGGCATGCGGAAACATAGGTCATTTCACGACCCGCACAATGACGCGTTGCTGAAAGAGAGTTCCGTCTTCCGCTCTTGCCTTGAGGCGCAAGTTCCAGTTGCCCGCTCCGGCTTCAACCTTGGCTATCAGTGCATCACCGGTAAAGCGGAATTCTGGTGTCTGATCTGCGGCCACACTGGTCGCGCGTCCGAATACAACTTGATCTATTTCTGGTGAGATAGGTACACCATCTTTTAGGATAATGAGCCTCAACTCACTGCCGTTAACGACGGCGGACACGTCCCAGCCCAAAGCCTGCTGCGCCGCCCGATCAGTATCGAATTTTTGCGAGGCAACGTAGGAGTTTTTAACTTCCAACCCAGGAAAAGTGGCGACCGCTTGATATGCCAAGGTCAGATTGACCGCGATGATTGTGCCAAAGGCCAATGCAAACATTGCAAAAACGTGTTTTCCGGTAAATTCACTAGGCATCTATTGACCCCTTCCATTGAAAGTTGTGGGCTTTGAGGCGCGGATCTGCGCGGTGCTGTCTTCCACCCAAAGACGCAATGGCGTCTGCGATGCCTGTGCCGCAGGATCGTCAGGTCGGGCAGTCACATAGACCCTCTGCAACAGAGTGCTGTCTGCAGGAACCAAGATGTTGAGCTGACCTTCCGTACCCTCTAGCCCAATCCGAAGGATTTCGTCGCTGGTCAAGCTGAGGTGAAATAACCGATCGGTGCCCAGCTTGTTCCTGAGCCTAACATCGTAAATGTTGCGGATCGAACCATCGGATTGCGTCACATAGGTCGGGTTGCGCACTGGGCTGACCGTCAATTCAATGTCCGCGCGGACAAAAAGGCCGTACAATAGCCCCAGGCCCACAAGAGACCAAAGCGCGGAATAGACGAGCGTCCTAAGGCGCAAAACGTTCTTCCAAATCGGCTTGGGCGCTTCCCCGGCGCGTTCAGCTGGCTCGTCAGACAAGGCCAGATAGTCAATCAATCCACGAGGCTTGCCGATCTTTTTCATGACATCGTCGCAGGCATCGATACAAAGCGCACAGGTGATGCACTCCATCTGTTGTCCGTCGCGAATGTCGATGCCTGCGGGGCAGACATTCACGCAGGCCATACAGTCGATACAGTCGCCGGTTGTGTTTTCGTGTTTCTTGCCGCGCGGCTCCCCCCTCCAATCGCGGTAGGCTACGGTAATGGTGTCCGGATCCATCATAGCCGCCTGAATGCGCGGCCACGGGCACATGTAGTTGCAAACCTGCTCCCGCATGAACCCGCCGAAGATGAAGGTTGTTGCGGTCAAGACAGCAATTGTCCCGTATGCCACGGGATGGGCGGAAAAACTCGCCAAATCCAAGGCCAGGGTCGGTGCATCAGTGAAATAGAAAACCCATGCCCCGCCGGTCGCCACTGCGATCATCAGCCAGACAGCCCATTTCGTCAGCCTAAGCCGCCACTTGTGTAGGTTCCATTTGCCACGATGAAGACGCAACCGGGCGTTTCGGTCGCCTTCGATCCAACGCTCCACTAATATGAAAAGGTCGGTCCAGACCGTCTGTGGGCAAGTATAGCCACACCACACCCGCCCCAAAGCCGAGGTGAACAAAAACAGGCCTAGCCCTGCCATGATCAACAACCCGGCTACAAAATAGAATTCGTGTGGCCATATTTCGATCCAGAAGAAGTAGAAACGGCGGCTCGCCATATCCACAAGTACGGCTTGGTCTGGCAGGCTCGGACCTCGGTCCCAGCGAATCCACGGCGTCAAATAGTAAATCCCAAGCGTCACGATCATGATCCACCATTTCATGCGGCGGAAAAATCCTGTGACGCGACGCGGGAATATCGGCTCCCGCGCGGCATAGAGGGAGGGTGGTGATTGGGATGTCATATCATGTGTCCTGTTCGCATGACCGGCATAACGTGCCTAGCCGGCGCGAACCTTGATCTATGTCAAGAACACCCCTCCGAAACGGCAGTTTTGCGAACAGGACCGCTTCGGAGGGGGACCGCACATGCAGCGGTCTGTCTTCCGCCCTACTCCCCTCCTCCCAAAGAGTGGACATAGGCGGAAACGGCGCGGATATCGGCCTCGGACAATCTCTGTCCCCAAGCGGGCATGACGCCAAAACGGGCATTGGTGACTGTTTCGTGCAAGGTCTGCCGATCGCCGCCATAAAGCCAAATCGCGTCAGCGATATTTGGCGCACCTTGATCGCGATCCCCGAGTCCCGCTTCGCCGTGGCAGGCTGCGCAGTTGTCAGCGAACACCTCTTCGCCGGCATTGGCGCTCTCTTCGTCAAATTCATCGGATGACAGTGACATGACGTATTCGACCACCGCATCAATCTCTTGCGGTTCAATCAGCTCGCCAAATGCCGGCATCTCTGAGTAATGCGCATCGTCATCGGTGACGTTTCTGATGCCATGGCGCACGGTATAGGTGATCTGTTCGATGTCGCCGCCCCACAGCCAGTCATCATCCAGCAAATTTGGGTACCCTTTGGCCCCCGCCGCCCCTGAACCATGGCACTGCGAGCAATGCGACCTGAAGACCGCGCCTCCGCGGGCAATCGCGTACCGGTTAAGGTCGTTGTTCTGAGGCAAATTAGTCATGTCGACCGCCTGCAACGAAGCTACAAGCTCCGTGTTTTGGGCTTCATGTGCCGCGATATCGGCCGCGACATTCGCGCGGGTTGACCAACCCATGACGCCGCTTGTCGCACCGGAAATCATTGGCCAGGCGGGATAGGCGATGGTGTAGCCGATCCCCCAAATGATCGTCAGATAGAGCGTCCAAAGCCACCAGCGCGGCAGCGGGTTGTTCAGCTCTTGAATGCCGTCCCAACTGTGGCCGGTCGTCTCGACACCGCTTAGCTCGTCCTTTTGCTTAGACATCCAATGCCCCTTTCGAAGACGTGCAACCGGTACAGTTGGCACATTTGGATTTGTTCGCCTTCATCGGCTCGTCATTCCGCAATGGAATTTGGGATACAGTGGCATAGGTCTCAGTGCTGCCAGGTCTAAATGCCCACACGATAACTGCGAGAAAGAAGCCAAACATAGCGAGAAGAACCCAGCTATCAGCGAGTTCCCGTAGGAAAGAGTAAGTCTCCATGATGGCCTCCTATCGGCTGGCTTCGGGGGTGAAAGTGGAAAAGTCGACCATAGTGCCGAGAACTTGCAGATAGGCGATAAGCGCATCCATTTCCGTTAACTCAGGTTGACCATCAAAATTCGACACGGCGGCACCCGGGTAGCGTTCCAGCATGCCGTCATAGTCGGCGTCAGGATCGGCTTGCACCTTGAAATCGGCTGCCGCTGTTTCAATTTGTTCGTCGGTGTAGGGCACCCCCACAAATCGGTGGGTTTTGAGGAGGGCCTCTATATGTTCAGGCTCAATCTCGGTATCCGCCAGAAACGCGTATTTGGGCATGATCGATTCCGGCACGACGGATTGAGGGTCCATCAGATGGTCCACATGCCAGGCGTCAGAATATCGCCCCCCAACACGTGCAACATCCGGTCCGGTGCGTTTCGACCCCCATTGGAAGGGATGGTCATACATCGATTCCGCGGCCAAAGAGTAATGGCCGTAGCGTTCAACCTCGTCACGCATCGGCCTGATCATTTGCGAGTGGCAGGTGTAGCACCCTTCCCGCACATAAATGTCACGGCCGGTCAGCTCCAATGGCGAATAGGGCCGCACGCCTTCCACCTCTTCGATGGTGTTTTCAAGCCAGAATAACGGTGCGATCTCGACGATCCCGCCAATTGTCACAACCAATAGGGATGAGACCAGCAACAGGGTCGGGCTCTTTTCGAGGATCGCATGTTTATCAAGAAATGCCATTTTTGCGGTCCTTACTCAGCAGGAATTGCGTGGGGAAGTGGTGCATTCACAGGTTTCGCCCCGCGAATGGTCATCCACATGTTCCAGCACATGATCAGCGCACCGGAGAGGAACAGGACCCCACCCAACCCACGCACCACATACATCGGGAACTTGGCGGCCACCGTGTCGGCGAATGAATTCACGAGGAAACCCTGGTCGTCGACCTCGCGCCACATCAGGCCTTCCATAATACCGGTGACCCACATCGATGCCGCGTAGAGCACGATGCCAATGGTGGCCAACCAGAAGTGCCAGTTGATTGCCGACATCGAATACATTTTCTCCCGACCCCAAAGCTTCGGCGTCAGGAAGTAGATGCAGGCGAATGTGATCATACCGTTCCAACCAAGCGCACCGGAATGTACGTGCCCAATGGTCCAGTCAGTATAGTGGCTGAGCGAATTGACCGCCCGGATCGACATCATAGGACCCTCGAATGTCGACATGCCGTAGAAACCCAGCGACAGAACGAACATCCGCATGATTGGATCTGTTCTCAGCTTGTCCCAAGCCCCTTGCAAGGTCATCAGCCCGTTGATCATTCCACCCCAGCTGGGCATCCACAGGATGATTGAGAAGACCATGCCCAGCGTGGACGCCCAGTCAGGGAGTGCGGTGTAATGCAGATGGTGCGGACCCGCCCAAATGTAGAGGAAGATCAGCGCCCAGAAGTGGATGATAGACAGTTTGTACGAATAAACTGGCCGACCTGCCTGCTTAGGCACGAAGTAATACATCATCCCCAGAAAACCCGCCGTCAGGAAAAAACCGACGGCGTTATGGCCGTACCACCATTGCGTCATGGCATCTTGCACGCCCGCGAAGACCTGTACCGATTTGGACCCCCAGAAACTGACTGGGATCGACAAGTTGTTGATAAGATGCAGCATTGCGACCGTGATGATGAAGCTCAAGAAGAACCAGTTTGCCACGTAGATGTGGCGCTCCCGGCGCATGAAGATGGTGCCCAGGAAGACAACCAGGTAGCTCACCCAAACAATGGTCAGCCAGATGTCGACATACCATTCGGGTTCTGCGTATTCCTTGGATTGGGTCGCCCCCAGAAGATACCCGGTCGCGGCCAGCACGATGAACAGCTGATATCCCCAAAACACGAACCAGCTCAGGTTTCCGCCGAAGAGCCGGACCGAGCTGGTACGCTGTACGACGTAGAAGGACGTCGCAATCAAGGCATTGCCACCGAAGGCAAAGATCACGGCCGAAGTATGTAGCGGACGCAGCCGTCCGAAATTCGTATAGGGTTGGCCCCAGTCGAAGTTCAGTTCTGGGAAGGCCAATTGGAATGCAATGAATGTTCCAACAAGAAAGCCCGCAACACCCCAAAACGCAGTCGCTATAACGCCCGCCCGGATCACACCGTCAGAATAACTATCATTGTCGGCTACTTCCGCAGCCGGCTCGCCCATTCGTCGCAGGACCCAGATGAACATCCCGAAGGCGATCGCCACAATCAGCAGCGCATGTATCTGGTAGGCCAGATCATGCGCCCAATTTGCTCCGATGGCCGCTACCATTGTGATGAGACCCAGCACAATCAGCTTAAAATAGTCCATGTGAAATCCTTCTTGTCACGCTGTTCGCGTGGGCTGACCGTGGCCAGCACACCTGTTCGCACGTCCTGATTAGTCGGCCATGCGGCGGGCGACTTTGATCTGTATCAAGTCCTCGGAATTTTCATGTTCAGCGGATCACATGCACAGCACATTTGGCGTGGCGCACAACATGGTGGGCCACAGATCCCAGCAAGATGTCCGAAAACGCAGGCTCATGGGACGCAATGACAATGCAGTCGTTGCCGTTCTCTTCTGCCCATCTCGATATGCGAGGACCAGCCCGGCCTTCAGCGATAACGCCCCGGCAATTTGGCAGCTGTTTCGCCATTTCATCGAGCGCGCCCTGCATCGCGTCTTTTTTGGAATTCATGTAGTCCGGCGGAATGTAGTCCGCGACATAGCTCGGGACGGCCTCAAACACATGCAACAGGGTTATCTGCGCGGTATCGTCAGCCATGGCCATTGCAGCCTTGAACGAGCCGTCAACGTCTCGTGACTTATCTAACAGAACCGGTATCAAGATGCTTTTGTACATCGCTGCGCTCTCCTATTTTTTCAGGAGCAGTAGAGCGCATTTGACCTGCCGATACTTTGATGCAGATCAGGTTTTGAGGAATTTCTTAGTATTCCGCCCCATCACCAGTGGCGTTTCGCAAAGCCTTAAAATCCGCCACTTCAAAGCGGCGCCGGTCCGCAAAACGCAAGACGCCGTCCTTCTTCATCGCGTTCAGCTGACGGCTGACGGTTTCCAGAGTAAGCCCCAGGTAATTTGCTATCTCGTCGCGCGTCAGCGGGAGCGCAAGGTGCTGCGGGTCGGTATCGACACCGTCCACCCGTTGACGCCGGACCAGCATTTCCACGAATGTCGCAGTCTTTTCTTGCGCCGTTTTGCGCCCCAAAAGGACCATCCAGTCCCGTGCAGCGTCCAGCTCATCCATCGTCATTTCGACAAGCCGTTGCGAGATGTGGGGCGTGGTTTCAAGCAGCCGCTCAAATGGCTTTCGCTGGAAGCAACATAGCGTCACATCAGTGGCGGCAACCACGTCAAATTCGATGTCGTTGCGCCCTGGCCTGCCAATAAAGTCGGATGGGAGCAGAAGCCCCACCATTTGGGTCCGGCCATCTTCCATGGATTTATTCAGTGTCGCCACGCCCTCCACTATGGAGGCCAGATAAACCAACTCATCCCCGCGCCACAGAATTGGCTCGCCGGCCTTGAAGGATTTGTAACTTTTGATGGCTTCAAGAGTTAACAACTCGTCATCATCGCACCTTGCGCAAACGGCACGGTGACGTATCGGGCACTCGCTGCATTTCGGTCGCTTGCTCAACTCTAAATCCATAACTGGAATCGTAAGCCAAACCGATGGTTAAGACAACTTGGTCCGGCCCAAATTGGGCGGCATCTTGTCGAGCAGATGCGTTCCGGTGCCGGCCAATTTTTTCAGAAAAGCACGTAAGTGCTTGATGCGGCAGCCGGTGCAAGGCGATCCGGACAATCGCGGATAATGAGTTGACGAAAACAGCCCACTGACCACAGTGTTGCCTTTGGGTAATTCGGATAGACCGCCGATGGCAGCATGCCGCAAGAGTGGTCACAAGAGTTCTATGGGAGGAACAGATATGAAAAGACTACTATTGGCATGGGCTGCGCTCGCCCTGGCCGCAACGGCAGGTTTGGCAGAGGTCAAGGTTGGCATGATTACAACCCTGTCTGGCGGGGGCGCCGGCTTGGGCATCGACGTTCGGGACGGCTTTATGCTGGCTATCGAACAATCCGGTCGCACTGACATTGAAGTCGTGATCGAAGACGACCAGCGAAAACCCGATGTCGCCGTGCAACTGGCAGACAAGATGATTCAATCTGAACGTGTGGACGTGATGACTGGGATCATTTGGTCCAATCTCGCCATGGCCGTAGTTCCCAGCGCCACGGCGCAGGGCAAATTTTACCTCTCACCCAACGCGGGTCCGTCTGCCTTGGCCGGCAAAGGGTGCCACGAGAACTATTTCAACGTGGCTTGGCAGAATGACAACCTGCATGAGGCCGCAGGGGCCTATGCCAAAGGCGCGGGATACAAGAACAGTTTCATCCTGGCCCCAAACTACCCTGCTGGGCAAGACGCGCTGACCGGCTACAAGCGCCTATACGGCGGTGAGTTGTCGGGCGAGCTGTTCACCGAACTCGGGCAGAAAGATTATGCGGCTGAAATCGCGCAAATTCGGGCCTCTGGCGCTGACAGTGTATTTTTCTTCCTGCCCGGCGGCATGGGGATTTCGTTCCTGAAACAATATGCGGACAGCGGTGTCGACATTCCGGTTGTTGGGCCGGCCTTCAGCTTCGACCAAGGCATCCTTCAAGCCGTTGGCGGAGCGGCACTTGGGGTCGTCAACACCAGCCAATGGAACAAGGACATCGACAATGCCACGAATGCGGCCTTTGTCGCGAGCTTCCAGGAAAAATATGGCCGCCTTCCGTCGCTGTATGCCAGCCAAGGCTTTGACACGGCAAACCTGCTGGTGTCCGCCATCGAGAAGGCAGACGTGTCCGATGCTGATGGTTTTCGTGAGGCGCTAAGAGCCGCTGAGTTTGACAGCACGCGTGGTGACTTTGCGTTCGGGCCAAACCACCATCCGGTACAGACCATTTACGCACGCGAAGTGATTCAAGAGGGCGATATATTCACTAACAAGATCATTGGCGTGGCGTTAGAAAACCACTCCGACGCGTACGCCGCCGAGTGCAAGATGTAAGATCGTTATGGCCCGGATGGTGAACAGCCGCCGGGCCAATTGCGAGCAAAGCTATGTCCACTATTCTCATCGTTGAGCAGGTCCTCAACGGCCTACAATTCGGCGTCATGTTGTTTCTCATGGCCGCCGGTCTCACGCTGATATTCGGCGTCATGGGGCTGATAAATCTGGCGCATGGATCATTCTTCATGGTTGGAGCATTTGCCGCCGCTACGGTGGCAGCCATGACTGGGTCTTTTGTGTTGGCTTTGTTCGCAGCGCTGACCGCATCTGCGGTTGCGGGCTCGATCGTGGAAATCTTTGTGATCCGGCGCCTCTACGGCAGCGCTCATTTAGATCAGGTTTTGGCTACATTCGCGCTGATCCTCGTATTTTCGGAAGGGACACGGTGGGTCTTTGGATCATTTCCGCTGTTTCTCGAAATCCCGAACGCCCTTTCAGGACCGACTACTCTGCCCGGTGGGATCGAATACCCGCTCTATCGTCTGACCCTGATTTGTGTGGGATTGGCGGTTGCGGCGGGATTATGGTGGTTGATCGAACGTACCCGGATTGGCGTTCAGATCCGTGCTGGCAAAAACGACCGGGAAATGATCGCGGCGCTTGGGGTCAATATCTCGAAGCTTTATACCTTGGTCTTCGCGCTGGGGGCCGCCCTTGCCGGCCTGGCCGGCGCCTTGGTCGGCGCGATCCAGTCTGTGCAGGTCGGGATGGGTGAGCCGGTTCTTATCCTTGCCTTTGTGGTCATCGTAATCGGTGGCATAGGTTCGATCAAAGGCGCGTTTATTGGCGCAATAATGGTCGGGCTGGCGGATACGCTTGGCGGAATATTTTTACCAGCTCTCTTCAAATTGTTCATGGCGCCTGGCGCGGCAACGCAAACCGGGTCGGCACTTGCGTCGATGCTCATATACATCTTGATGAGCCTTGTGCTGATCTGGCGGCCAACTGGTCTGTTCGGGCTGCGGACATGATTGCCGAGCGCTGGATCAATGCTATCGTTCTGGCCGGTTTGCTGGGTGTCCCGCTCTGGGCGATGGTCGCTGACGCCCCATTTACCATCACTTTGGCCACGCGGGCCGCAATCCTGGCCTTAGCGGCCGTGGGGCTGAACATCGCGCTTGGAATTGGCGGGCTTGTCAGCCTCGGACATGCGGTGTTTTTTGGCATTGGCGGCTACGCAATGGGTATCTTGGCTTATCACGCACAGACCTTTGTGCCGCTCGAACTTGGCCCCCTCACCCTCTCAGGTACAAAGTCGATGCCTCTGATTTGGCTGGCAGCGGTCATCATGTCTTCTGTTGTCGCATGGGGGATCGGCGTCCTGTCACTGCGCACCAGCGGCGTCTATTTCATCATGATTACGCTCGCCTTCGGACAGATGTTCTACTATTTCGCGATCTCGTGGAGCACCTACGGCGGGGAAGACGGGCTGTCCATCTACGTACGCAACGGGTTTCCGGGGTTGAACACATTGGCCCCCATCCAGTTCTTCGGCATCTGTTTCGTCATCCTTTGCTTTGTGCTGTTTCTCAAGGCGCGCATGAGAATGTCACCTTTTGGGTTGGCGTTGAATGCCGCCAGGCAGTCGCCGGTTCGGGCCGAAACGGTTGGCCTGAACCCTGTGAGGATCAAACTGATTGCATTCATCATATCCGGGGCAGTTACCGGCCTTGCAGGAGCGCTCTATGCCGATCTGAACCGCTTCGTGTCGCCAACGATGTTTAGCTGGCAGCTTTCCGGTGAGCTGATCGTCTTCATCATCATCGGTGGGGTTGGCCGTTTGATGGGACCGGTCATTGGCGCAGCGCTATTCGTGGCCCTAGAGCATTGGCTTGGAGGATTGACTGAGTATTGGCACGTCTATCTTGGCGCTGTTCTTCTGATGATTGTGCTTTTCGCCCGTGGCGGCGTGGTGGGGTTACTAACTGGCAAAGAGGGCGCACATGTCTGACCCGATTTTGCAGACCAAAAGCCTGAACAAAAGTTTTGGGGCGGTATGTGCTACGGACGACGTTTCAATTGACCTGCGCAAGGGCGAGATACACGCCCTAATCGGGCCGAATGGCGCTGGGAAATCAACACTCATCCAGCAAATCACCGGCGCACTGAAACCCGATAGCGGCACGGTTCACTTTTTGGCGAAAGATGTAACCACGGCTTCGGTGTCAGCCAGAGCAAGAGCAGGACTAGGTCGGACGTTTCAGATATCTGCCCTCGCAACCGAAGATACAGTTTTAGAAAATGTGCTGCTTGGCGCTATCGGCGCCGCGGGCGGTATCTGGCAATTCTGGAAGCCAGCCATGAACAACAGGGGTCTGCGCGCTAGGGCTGAAGGCGCGTTGGTACGTGTGGGACTGGCCGACCAAGCCCAGACACGATGCGACGCACTTAGTCACGGCATGCGCCGCCAGCTTGAGGTGGCAATTGCGCTGACCTTGCGGCCCAGGGCGTTCCTTATGGACGAGCCAATGGCTGGGTTAGGGAGTGACGGGTCCAAACAACTCACCGAGTTCCTGCAAGGACTGCGCGATGACGCTCCTATCCTATTGGTCGAACATGACATGGACGCGGTATTTGCCCTGGCCGATCGGATCAGCGTCCTGGTCGGTGGCAGGGTCATTGCAACGGGCACCGTCGCCGACATCAGATCCAATCCCGACGTGCAACAGGCCTATCTGGGAGATACGGCGTGAGTTTGTTGCGGGTCATAAATCTCGCTGCCAGCTACGGCGTAAGTCAGACCCTCTTTGACGTATCGCTTGAGATCAACGAAGGCGAAGTCCTCGCACTGATGGGCCGCAACGGTATGGGGAAATCAACGACCGTCAAATGTATTTGCAGAATGATGCCATCAAAGGGTGACCTGACATTTGCAGGGCAAGACCTTCACGGTTTGCCCAGCCATCACGCCGCCCGCCTTGGCATCGGGCTTGTTCCGGAAGGGCGCCGTTGTTTTTCTGATTTGACCGTGGCGGAGAACTTGACCGCGGCCGCGCGGCCGGGTGAATGGACTCAGAATACGGTTGAAGCCCTGTTCCCCCGCCTCGGCGAACGCGCAAGGCAGCGGGCCGCGTCTCTATCGGGCGGCGAGCAGCAAATGCTCGCCATTGCCCGCGCCCTGATGACCAATCCACGCCTGCTTATCCTTGATGAGGCGACAGAAGGGCTTGCCCCGATTGTTCGTCAGGAAATCTGGGCTGCTATCACCAAGCTGAAGCGGGAAACTGATATGGCGATTCTCCTCATCGACAAGTCGCTGAAAGAGCTCGCACAGGTCTCCGACCGTGGTGTGATCCTCGAACGGGGTGCATCTGTTTGGATGGACGAGATGAACGCGCTGAGCTCGACAGTGTCCCAAAAATATTTGGGTGTTTGACGGCGCGGCGGCCAGACAATTACATCCATTTAGACCGCAATGTCTGGTACAGCCCAAACTAGGCCGATGCGATAGGGCCATCAGCCTTATCTAGGGTCCGTCGTAGCAGGGGTTCAATACGCCCAATATCAGCGCCGATTCTGCCTGCATCTCGCGGGTATTTGCGGATTTCGGTCAACGAATTGCCATATGTCCAGATTCTGCTGACTGTGAATATTGGTAAGTTAATGATTTACTTCAACGACTTACAGTCAACATGGCTACAACTCTTGACAGAGCGAGCAGATGAGAGCCTAAAATGTCCAACATTTTTGATTTAGGTGGGCAAATTGATCCTTCGTCGCGATGCAAAAGAAGATGAAACCGTAATAGCCATGCTCGCCGCCTCGCTGAGACGAGACATTTCCTTTGGTGTATTGCTGCCGGATCAGAAGTTGAAAATCCAATATTTGCGCTCACTTTATGGTGGCTCCAATCACTCGATGCGCGAAACTTTGCGGATTCTTTCGTCAGAAGGGTTGGTCGAGGCCACAAGCCAACGTGGGTTCCGGGTGACTTCCGCTACGGAAGAGGACGTACGGGACATTCTAATGGTGCGCTCAGAAATCGAGAAGCTTGCCCTGGGATTGGCGGTAGACGATGGCGATATTGCCTGGGAGGGCCGCGTGATTGCAGCTCATCACGCGCTGCGAAAGGCCGAGGATCGCGTTATCCAGGATGCCGATGACCTGACCGCGCTGGAATGGGACGAGGCTTGCCGAGGTTTTTCCCATGCCTTGATTGACGCCTGTGGCAGCCCGCGGTTGATCGACCTTCAACGCAAGCTTTTCAACCAAAGCCGAAGGTTCCGCTTGGCCTTGCTCCGTGAAGGACGGCTCAACTTCGAACTACGCCGCGTAGGCCAACAACGCATTGTAGATGCAGTTCTTGCCCGCGACAGAGAGGCCGCCATCTCGGCTCTGCTCGACGACATTAAGTCCGAATTGAAATCGGACACCTAAACCAGATCATAGGGAGGAAATCATGATCAAACTCAATCGCCGTAAGGCACTGGCCCTGATGGGCGGAACGGTCGCTGCATCCGGGCTCGCGACACCAGCACTGGCCCAAAACGCAAAAATCAAAGTCGGGGCGCTGCGGTTCACTTCGCATTCCGGCAACTTTGTCGCCTTTGAACGCGGGTATTTCGCCGAAGCCGGGCTGGATGTGGAGTTTGAATTTTTTCAAGCCGCACAACCTATGGCGGTCGCCATTGCAAGCGGCGACATCGACTATGCTGTCACTGCAATCTCCGGAGGATTGATCAGCCTGGCCGACAAAGGTGCCATCAAGGTTATTGGCGGCGCCCTGCAGGAAGAGGCTGGCATTGACGGGCAAAAATATCTGATTTCGGATGCGTCCTATCAGGCGGGGATCAAGACGTTGAAGGACCTCGATGGCAAGAAATATGCCGTCACCCAGGCCGGGTCGTCTTTCCATTACATGGGTGCCAAAATGGCTGCGGCTGAGGGGATCGATCTGAGCTTTACGCCGCTTCAAAAGGTCGGCGCAATCATCGGCGCTATGAAGTCCGGGCAAGTTGATGCCTGGTCCATCGTGCCTCATATTGCCAAGCCTCTCGCCAAGGCGGGGGCGTGGCACATGGTTGCCAATGTTTCTGACTACATCCCCGACTATCAGGTGACGACAGTCTTTACATCGGCCAAGAATGCCTCAGAAGAGCGCGCCCAGACGGAAAGCTTTTTGGCCGGCTTCTCCAAGGGCGTCGACGACTATGCTGCGGCTATGATCGACGGCACCGCGGATCAGGACGAAATGGTCGATCTCATTCACAAATATGTCTATACCGACCGCGAACGCGAAAAAGCGGCCCCATCCATCATCAACGGAACCATGCGACTGAGCACGAATGCCGCGCTCAATGTCGGATCGGTCCAAGACCAGTTGAGTTGGTTCCAGTCGGAAGGGCTGGTTGGTTCAGATATCACGCTCGATACCCTGGTTGACGGCTCATACGTGGAAACAACCGGGGCCTGATAGCCGGCTTAGGGCGGGGCCAATCCTATGGCCCCGCCGCACCTTTCTTGAGGCAGTATTATGGACATCAGACTGGATGGTATCGGCCATTCCTACGATGACTTTGAGGTGATGCGCGACATCACGCTCGACATCCCGAACGAACAGATCGTCTGCATTGTCGGCCCTTCAGGGTGTGGGAAATCGACCCTGTTGCGGTTCATTGGCGGGCTTGAGCGACCCGAACGCGGTCGCGTTCTGCAGGTGGGGGAGCCGCCAGAAGGATGTCTGAACCCCCTCACATACATCTTTCAGGATTTTGCGCTTTTGCCGTGGCGCTCAGTATCGGGCAATATCTCGCTGGTATTGGAAGATCATGGGATCCGTGGTGCTAGCGCGAAAACAATAATTGACGACGTTCTGGCCAGAACGAAACTAACCGACTTCGCCAAGGCGCTGCCCAAGCAATTGTCGGGCGGGATGAAGCAACGTGTGGCAATCGCGCGCGCGCTTGCTGTGAACCCGGCGGTCATGCTGATGGACGAACCGCTATCCGCATTGGATAGCCAGACCCGTGAGCTGTTGATGGACGATTTGATCAACCTTTGGTCGCGTCGTCCGTTTACGGCGGTCTATGTCACCCACAACCTCGCGGAGGCGGTTCGCCTTGGTCACAGGGTCGTTGTCTTGTCTCGCCGGCCCGGGAAAATCCGTGAAATAGTCGAGATCGACAAACCTCTGGCGGAACGGGAATTTGGTGATGCTGATCTGGACGTATACCAAAAGCACCTTTGGAACCTGATGCGGGACGAAGCCCGCGCCGCCGATGAGGAACTGATTCATGTCTGACACGACTGGCAAGACCATAGCGTTCCGCGGCGGCGGGTTCGCCCCTAGGCCGCAACGTTGGATCGGCGTCGCTGTATTTGTGTTTCTAGTCACTGTTGCCGAATGGGGCACTCAGACAGGATGGATTTCCGCACTGACGCTGCCCAGGCCATCCGATGTTTTCGACACGCTCGGTAAACTTCACGCCAGCGGCTTGCTCTTTCAGCACTTAGGACCATCGCTGGCGCGCCTCGCTGTCGGTGCGGCCATTGGCGTCAGCATTGGCGTCACAGCGGGCGTTCTAATCGGGCTTTTTTCGTATGTCCGGTCAGGTCTCGTACCACTGGTTGCCGCAATTTTTCCGATCCCGAAGATCGCGTTGCTGCCTTTGTTTGTAATATGGTTTGGGATTGGCGAAGGTTCAAAATACGCGCTCATCGCCTTTGGAACATTTACGCCCACAGTGGTCGCCACTTACGGAGCGGTGGACAACGTAGACCGCACCCTTATCCGCATGGGCCAAAGCTTCGGTCTGTCTTGGTGGTCGATCGTGCGCAAAATCGTTTTGCCGGGTGCTTTGCCCGGTATCCTCTCGGGGCTACGCATCAGCTTGGCCATTGCAATCATACTTCTGGTCGCGGCCGAAATGCTGGGGGCCGAATACGGCATTGGCGCGTATATCCTGGAGGCGGGGTCTCTCTACGACCTTGAACGGCTGTTTGCGGGCGTCGTCATATTGTCGTTGCTTGGCGTTATCATGAGCGCCGTCATCACTCTGATTGAACGCCGCATGCTTGAATGGCGCACCTAAGGAAGTGGCACAAGCGGCGATGCCCGCAAGAGGTTGAACTCAATTGCCGAGTTGGGCTTTGCTCACGCAAGTTTCCCTCGTTGGTCAGCGGACGACATATACCGAGCATTTCGCGTGCCTCACCACCCGCGCCGCGTTCGGGCCAAGCAGATAGTCCGTAAGATCCGCTTTGTGGGCCCCTACGACAATCAAGACAGGATTGGTTTTTCCAGCGAGATTCAGGACTTCCTCATAAGCTCGTCCAGTTGCGACAACATGGCGGACATTGCTGTTGCGTTCGGCATCAAGAGCCTTGGTGACCAGAACATTCAGTTGATCTTTGGTCTCCGACATCATCGTGTCGTGGTGGTCTTTGTTGAAGAAGTTTCCGACCTGGCTCATCCCGAAGTCAGGAAAGACAGCAATGACGTCAAGCTGGGCGTCATACAAATCAGCGAGCTGGCTGGCCATTTGAATCGTCTTGATGTCATCGTCACCATTGCTGACATCCACGGCGCATAGAACAGAATTTGTCATGCTGGCACTCCTTCACGGCCAATGCGGCCACGCTGCAGGAGCGCGACCAATAGCAAGAGGATCAGCGCCGGAATGAACACCAGTTCCTTCGGCATCTGATTGGATGGCGCCTGCACGGACGCGATCTGCACCGGATCATCAGCATAGAAGTCAAAGCTACTGAGCGTGTCGCCGAACGGGGACCCGAAAGCGGGTTCATCCATTTTGACGACGCCGTCTTCTTCCAACAGCAACAGCCCCGATGCGATCAGGCGTTCATCCGGCGTGCCCTCCGGCACTGGCAGCACCAAGGTGGTTTCCTTGTTGTCGCCTGTGTCGAAGTCTGGGCCGGAGACGATCAGGCGCAGCTCCTGTCCGACACCTGCCTCGCCCAGCGCGGTGGTGAAACCGGATGGCTCAATCTGCGCGAATGGCGGCTGAACGCGGTCCATGACGAAGTCAGGGCGGAACAGCATGAAGGCGATCAGGATCAGCGCGACGCTTTCATAGATGCGGCTTTTTGTCAGGAACCAACCCATGGTGCCCGCCGTGAAGATCAGGATCGCAATAGAGGCGGTTATAAAGACCAATATCCCCTGCGTCAGCGTCACGTCGATCAGCAACAAGTCGGTGTTGAAGATGAACACGAAGGGCAAGGCCACGGTGCGCAGGGAGTAGAAGAAGGCCACGAAGCCTGTCTTGATCGCATCCCCGCCAGAGACCGCAGCCGCGGCAAAGCTGGCAAGGCCCACAGGGGGCGTCACATCGGCCATGATCCCGAAGTAGAACACGAACAGGTGGACGGCGATGAGCGGCACGATCAGGCCGGACTGCGCACCCAGCTCGACCACCACCCCGGCCATCAGGGATGACACAACGATGTAGTTCGCCGTGGTCGGCAGCCCCATGCCGAGGACGAGGCTTAGCAGCCCCACCATCACCAGCATTAGGATCAGGTTGCCACCGGAGAGGAACTCAACGAGGTCGGCCATGACTTGGCCCACACCTGTTAGCGTCACGGTGCCAACGATCACGCCAGCGGTTGCGGTTGCAAGGCCGATCCCGATCATGTTGCGTGCACCGTCAATCAGGCCTTGGATCAGGTCTGCGACGCCTTGGATGAAGGCCTCCGCCATTTCGCTTTCGCCGCGGAAGATGGCTTTGAGTGGTCGCTGCGTCAGCAGGATCACGAACAGCAACATCGTGGCCCAGAAGGCCGACAGGCCGGGGGACTTTTGCTCGATCATCAGGAAGTAGACCAGCACGATGATGGGAAGCAGGTAGTAGAGACCCGATTTGTAGATCTCGCCTACGACGGGCAGCTCGACCTTTTCGGCGTTGGGGTCATCGGGCTCCAGATCTGGCACTGAGGCGGCGAGCCACAGCAGGAACGCATAAGCCACGAAAATCAGCGCAGACATTACAACGCCGGACATGCCGGGCACGGCCGCAACGATCCATCTGACTGGATATTGCACCCCGTAGCACAGCCCTGCGAAGCCCGCGAAGAACAACGCCATGCCGCCGATGGTCTTGCCCATCGACACCACGCGGTCGCCCAATGTCGGCATGTTGTTTTTCACCGCTTCCAGGTGAACGATATAGACCAGCGCGATGTAGGAAATCGTCGCGGGCAGGAAGGCGTGGGTGATGACCTCGACATAGGAAATGCCCACATATTCCACCATCAAGAAGGCGGCTGCGCCCATAACAGGCGGCATGATTTGGCCGTTGACCGAAGAAGCCACCTCGACCGCGCCCGCCTTCTCGGAGCTGAACCCCACCCGTTTCATCAGCGGGATGGTAAACGTGCCGGTGGTCACCACGTTGGCAATAGAAGAGCCGGAGATCAGGCCAGTTGCGGCAGACCCGACAACGGCGGCTTTTGCGGGCCCGCCCTTGAGGTGGCCCAGAGCGCCGAACGCCATCTTGATAAAGTAGTTCCCTGCCCCGGCCTTATCGAGAAGTGCGCCGAACAAGACGAAGAGGAAGACGAATTTGGTGGACACCCCGAGCGCAATGCCGAAGACGCCCTCGGACGTGATCCACATATGGCTCATGGCCTTCTTCAGCGACGCGCCCTTCCAGCGAATGACATCTGGCACCCATTCAGACGAGCCGAAGAAGACGTAGCCGAGGAAAATCGTGGCTATGATCGCCATGGCGGGGCCAAGCGCGCGGCGCGCGCCTTCAAACAGGATCAGCAGGCCTGCAAGCGCGAACCACTTGTCCATGTCGTCGGCCAAGCCGCCTGCATCGACGATCTTTTGGTAGAAAATGAAGCCGTAAAGCGCGGTGAAGACGCCGAACAACCCGAGGAACCAGTCCTGCAAGGGTATATAATGTCGGGGGCTGGATTTCAGCGCGGGATACGCCATGAAGGCGAGAAATATCGCGAAAGCCAGGTGGACCTGGCGGGAGTTATTGATGATGTCACCGGGCAGGATGTAGTTTGCCAGCGGCGAGGCCAGCAGTACCTGAAACAGCGACCAGACGACGGCAACAATGGCGAGCATGGTGCCCACGGAACCGGCTGGATCACGGGCGCCGGCGTCAGAAGAGGCAACAAGGTCCTGAAGCTCTTCCTCGCTAAGCGCGCGGTTCTCTGTTGATTTGTCGGCCATGATGTCCCCCGTCAGGCTGTCCGCATTTGCGCAGACTTGTTTTTCTAGCGACGTGTGGGAGGGGCGGCGAACCGCCCCTCCGCAATAGTCTTAGCTTAGTCGATCAGACCTTTTTCCTTGTAGTACTTCGCAGCACCGGGGTGCAGCGGCGCGGACAGACCAGCCGATGCCATTTCCTTAGGATCAAGGTTGGCGAAGGCGGGGTGCAGCTTCTTGAAGTCTTCAATGTTTTCCATAACCGAAGATACCACCGCGTAGACCGCGTCTTCCGACACGTCAGCCGAGGTCACAAAAGTCGCCCCAACACCGAAGGTCGCTGTGTCGCCGTCATTGCCGCGATACATGCCGCCCGGAATGGTGGCTGTCCGGTAGAAGGAGTTCTCATCAACCAGACCCGCGACGGCGTCGCCATCAACTGTAACCAGCACGGAATCGCAAGCGGTGGTGGCTTCCTGAATGGACCCGGATGGGTGGCCAACGGTGTAGACCATCGCGTCGATCTGGTTGTCACAGAGTGCCGCTGATTGCTCAGCCGCTTTCAGCTCGGTCGCCAGTGCAAAATCGCCAGTGGTCCAGCCCTTGGCGTCCAGAAGCACTTCCATGGTGCCGCGCTGACCGGAACCGGGGTTGCCGATATTGACGCGTTTGCCTTTCAGGTCATCAAAGGTCGAGATGCCCGCATCGGCGCGTGCCACAACGGTGAATGGCTCCGGGTGGACAGAGAAGACCGCGCGCAGGCCTTCGAACTTGCCTGCATCTTCAAATTTCGATGTGCCGTTATAGGCGTGGTACTGCCAGTCGGACTGAGCCACACCGAACTCCAGCTCGCCTTCGCGAATGGTGTTGATGTTGTAGACCGAACCGCCAGTGGATTCGACCGAGCAGCGGATGCCGTGCTCTTTGCGGCCTTTGTTGACCAGGCGGCAAATCGCGCCGCCGGTTGGGTAATACACCCCGGTAACACCGCCGGTGCCGATGGTGATGAACTCTTCTGCCATAGCGGCTGGCGTCGCAGCCGCCAAAGTCAGGGCCGCAGCGGCCGTGATGGTGAACTTATTGTGGAACATTGTTCTCTCCCATTTGTATTTCTTGTTTGCGCGAACCCAAGCGGTGACGGTGGTCCATCCACTCTGGTTTCGTGCATGCGCAGACGTTGTCGGAATTTTGCATCCGATATGCGACGGCAGCGTCTCAGCCGACGGATCAGCTGTCTATGCGCGTAACTACCTATGGAAATAATTGCCCAAAAAGTGAATTATTGGAATAGCACGCACAGGAACACTCTTGATGACACGCGTTTTTCCACGAAATTCCAATAACTTACCGCCCGTTGGGCTGCGTGGAGATGGTGTCTACCTAACAGATAGCGACGGCAAACAGTATCTCGACGGGTCAGGCGGAGCCGCCGTTTCCTGCTTGGGGCATGGCGACCAGGCGGTGATTGAAGCGATAAAATCGCAGCTCGATTCGATGGCATATGCGCATAACAGCTTCCTGACGTCCGAGCCTGCGGAACAGCTCGCAGATATCTTGATTGACAACGCCCCGGCGGGGCTGGATCGCGTCTATTTCGTTTCAGGCGGGTCGGAAGCTATTGAAGCTGCATTGAAGCTGGCCCGGCAGTACTATCTGGAAATCGGGCAGCCCAAACGCAGCAAAATCATAGCGCGCAGGCAGAGCTACCACGGAAACACGCTCGGCGCTCTAGCTGTCGGCGGCAACGCGTGGCGACGCGCGCAATTTTCCCCACTTTTGATCGACGTCAGCCATATCGCCCCCTGCTTCGCTTATCGCGGACGCGAGGACACCGAGAGCGAAGAAGGCTACGGGCAGCGCATCGCTGACGAGTTGGAAGAAGAGATCCAAAGACTTGGGCCAGAAAACGTCATGTGCTTTGTCGCCGAACCCGTGGTCGGAGCGACACTAGGCGCAGTACCGGCAGTCGAAGGTTACTTTCGCCGCGTCCGCGAGATTTGTGACCGGCACGGCGTCCTCTTAATACTCGACGAGGTGATGTGTGGAATGGGGCGCACCGGTTCGCTATTTGCTTGTGAGCAGGAAGGTGTTTCCCCCGACATTTGCACAATCGCCAAGGGCCTTGGCGCCGGATACCAACCCATCGGCGCTATGATCTGCAGCAAGACTATCCATGACGCCATTCAGCACGGCTCTGGCTTCTTCCAGCACGGCCACACCTACCTGTCGCACCCAGTGGCTTGTGCGGCAGGGCTTGCTGTTCTCAAAAAGCTCACCGGCGGATTGGTGAGTGGTGTTGCCCGCAAAGGGAACTACCTTCAAAGCCAACTCAAGGCCAGATTTGAAAAGAACGCGCATGTCGGCGACATTCGTGGGCGCGGCCTATTTGTGGGTTTGGAATTCGTGCGTGACCGCGAAACCAAAGCGTGCCTTGACCCTGCTCTAAAATTCAACGCCAAGCTAAAAGCGGCGGCATTCGCCAATGGCCTGATCTGTTACCCAATGGGAGGCACGATTGACGGCCAACAAGGTGACCACGTGCTGTTGGCCCCGCCGTTCATTTCGCAAGACACCCACTTGGATGAACTGGTGGACAAGTTGGGGACGGCCATTGATCATGTTCTGCAAGATGTCGGCCTTCAATAACAAAGCCCAGTCAACGGCAATGTCAGCGCCATGAAGTTCTCACTTGGACTTGTTCTGGCCATCAGCCTAGCGGGATTGCAGTTCCTGGCAATTCTCATCGTTGTCACCACATCTTTTGTCACGTCCGAAAAAGCCATGCTGCAACATGCGCGGGATCTTTTGGCCGAGGCAGGAGCAAATGCCAGCGAGCATTCCAATGGCTTCCTGAAACCCGCGCGAGAGGCGGCGGAGCTATCCAAGCGGGTCATCGAAAGCGGCGTGATAGCGCATGACGATACTGCCCAGCTTGAGAATTTTCTGTTTCAGAGCCTTCAAAACGAGTCGCAAATTTCCGGTCTGTACTATGGGGATGAAGCCGGAAATTTTGTCTACGTCATGCGCAGCGACGGACCTGCCGCGTTTCGGACCAAAGTAATGCGACGCAAGGGTGACCTGCCCACGACACAACTGATCTGGCGGGACGCGAACTTCACGCCGGTCCAAACCGAAGTTGATCCCACCGATACATTCGACCCGCGCACACGGCCCTGGTACAAATCGGCGAAGTCGGAGCGTTCCACAATTTGGACCGAGCCCTACATCTTTTTCTCCTCGCAGCAGCCAGGTATTTCCGTCGCCGCCCCGGTGTTGCGTGACGGCGGCCTGAAAGGTGTCATAGGCGTTGACATAGAAATCTCCACCATCTCAAATTTCTTGTCGCAATTGGCGATCAGCGACAACGGGTCAGCGCTGATATTGAACGACAATGGCGACGTGATTGCCCACCCGGACATAACGCAGATCATTGTTCCAGACAGCGATGCCAATCTCCAGTTCGCTAATATTGAGAACATTGATGACCCAGTCGCTAAAGCGGCCTTTACCCGTCTGACTGCCACCGGAATGGTGGCTATTGAGCGCGAAACCCAATCGGAATTCCAGTATCAAAACAATCGATACGTATCCCTGTTGAAACCGTTACTCGGACGGGAGCTCCCTTGGACAATTGCAGTATTCGCGCCCGAAAGTGATTTCACCCAAGGTATCAAGGACAACCGGACGTGGAATATTTGGCTGGCCGCTATTGTTTCGTTTGCCGCGGCCCTCGCAGGGTTGGCGCTTGCAGAACTCATCCTAAAGCCCGTTCGTGCATTCGCGGTCCGCACCGCACTGGTTTCTCAGGGGGAAGTGTTAGCAGCCGAACCGCTCCCGGGGACCTACAAGGAGCTACATAAGGCCAATGAAACTCTGATCGATCAGATTGCTCAGCGCCGCGAGGCCGATGCCAAGATCCTGGAGTTGAACCGCGATCTGTCTCATTTCTCCCGGGTTAACCTGATGGGCCAAATGGCAACGGGGCTGGCCCATGAGCTGAGCCAACCATTGACGGCAATTTCGCAAAACGTGGACGCTGCGATAACCACCGCCAACCAGCAAAAGGACACGAACAAGGACTTGCTGGATATCCTGTCAGAGCTAGACGATCAGGCCCATCTGGGCGGCGACATCCTAAAGGCCTTGCGGGGCTTTGTACGCAAAGACCAGGTCAAAATCGCGCCCTTCGACGTCAACGAGTTGCTCCAACAAACGGAGCGTTTGCTCCACCATGAAGCGACCACTAATGGTGTTGCCCTGCGCTTCGACGTGCCCAAAATGCCGGAGGTTTCAGGCAGCAGAATTCAAATCGCACAAGTGCTTATCAACCTTGTCAGAAATGCCATGGAAGCGATCACGGAGGCGAACAGCCCCGTGAAAGAGGTTTCCGTCATCGCCAAGTCCCGCCCGAATAGTGTCGAGCTCTGGGTGGAGGATACGGGTCCAGGTATTGATCCAGAGGTCACTCTATTCAAACAATTTGAAACCAGCAAAAAGGATGGCATGGGGCTGGGGCTTTCCATATGCCGTACCATCGCCGAGGCCAATGGAGGTAGGCTTTGGTACGATGCTGAGCACACCGAACGCACGCGGTTTTGCCTATCACTTCCCGTTTGACGTAATATGGCCCGAACCCGACCTATGTTGTCGATGACAACGCGATATGAGACCACTGCGAAATGACGCTGCCTCCTGAAGGAAATTCGACTGTCTTTCTGATAGACGATGACGACCGCATCCGCACAAGCCTTGCCCGTGCGCTTAGAAAACGCGACTTTGCAGTACAGAGCTTTGCCTCCGCCGAAGACTTCTTGGAAGCGTATGACAAGGGCCGGCCGGGATGCCTGGTTTTGGATTACGGCATGCCTGGGTTAAACGGCCTGGATCTTCAAAAACACTTGGCTGAGAATAGCTCCGCCATCCCAATTATCTTCATTTCCGGCCACGCGGGCGTGCCCGAGTCGGTTCAGGCGATGAAAGCAGGGGCAGTTGATTTTCTGGAGAAGCCGTTCCGGCAGACCACTTTAGTGGCATGCATCAACGCAGCATTTGCGGCTGATCGCGCGGCAAGAAGCGCTGAGGAAGGCGCTAGAACCGCGCGAAACAACTTTGAGCGTCTTACCGCCCGGGAAAAAGAAATCGCGCAGTTTATGATTGCTTCGCCATCAAACACATCCAGCAAAGAAATCGGCCGCCACCTGAATATCAGCCCTAGAACTGTAGACCACCACAGGGCACGCATACTTGAAAAAATGGCTATTCATTCCGTGGCCGAGCTGATTGACCTGTCCATATCTGCCGCACTGCTTCAACCCAATCGCGTGGGCGAAAACGCGGGATAAGCCGTCGCTTCAATCTGCATGCCTTCGGGTCGCTAAACTCAGCAGGATAGAGGGCTTTTCCGACTGTCTGAACGTCCCCTCATTGCGGACGCATGCCTGCTTGTCACCACATCGTTTCAGCGGCCCGGGCACCCCAAGCAGCGTCATATCCCGCGCCGTCAAAATCGCCGTCCGACATTTCTTTCAACATCTCACCAATGCTTGGCAAACCCGCACTCTCGTCACGGCCTGCCCATGTTGCTGACCGCATCAAGGCCCGAGCACATTGGCTATAGATCTCCGCAATCTTGATGACGATGACGGATCGGGGGTGGCGGCCGTCTTGTTCAAAGGACACCAGCAGATCAGCATCGACGCTCACCCGCGCAGCGCCGTTCACCCGCACAACATTGTTGGACCCCGGAACCATGAACATCAACGAAACGCGGCCATCGACCACAATATTGCGCAAAGAATCGATCCGGTTATTCCCGCGCCAGTCCGGCATGGCCAATGTCTGCGCATCGAGTTCGCGTACAACGGCGCCAACATCTCCGCGCGGGCTGCCATCGGTGCCGTCTGGCCCGACGGTCGATAAGATGCAAAGCCGCGAGGTCATGATCCATTTGCGGTATGCCGGCGTCATCTGATGCGCGACTTTCAACAATGAAGCCTCACCCGGTTCGCCGTAGATGGTTTCCAACTCGGACACGTCCTTGATGTAGTCCATCACTCCGCCTTTCGGATAAATCCGGCCTCATCAAGCAGCGTTTCAGATGAGGCTTCGACCTCAGCCTCCAGCCGCGCCAAGAACGCTTCTTTGTCCATTCCGGCTTCAATCGGCGGCAGGAATTCTACAACTGCGGTCCCTGGCTTTCGGTAAATGCCGTGGCGCGGCCAAAAAACGCCGGCATTGGTGGACACAGGGTAACAATCCGTTCCCATCTGTTCGTACAGCACAGCGGTGCCAACCTTGTAGGGCCGCTTCACCCCGGGGGCCAACCGTGTACCTTGGCTGTAGATCACCAGCTGGCCGGGCAATTGCTCGCCCCGCTTCACGTCATCCAGCATCTTGGCGATCGCTTTGCCCTTCTTGCCGCGATTCACCGGCACACAACCCAAACGGTAGGCAAATTGGCCCAAAATGGGGGCGTAGAGCAGCTGCTGTTTCATGATAAATTTGCCATGGGGAATGGCGTCGTAAATCATAATGATATCGAGGAAGGATTGGTGCTTGGCGGCGACCAGCACCTGATCGGTGGGCGGCGTGCCGCGCACCTCGCAATGTAGGCCCACCATCCAGCGGGCCAAGAATTTCACGTAACGGCAATAGGCGTGGCAAGCCGCGACCGCGCCATGAGGGCTGGCAATAGTCCACGGCAGGTACACGATCGCGTAAACAGGCATGCCAAGATACATCACGACTATGAAGGCCAAAGACCGCAACCACTGAAGTGCAAAGCCCATCACTTCACCTCCTTGAGAACCGAAAGCGCGGCGCCGCGCGTTGCCCAAAACGCCACAATGGCGCCAAGGAGTGGAATGACCAAAGGCCACAGCCAGTGGAGGCCCTGGAACCCTAGTCCGGTAAGGAATGCGCCCTCCTCTGCCGCGCTCGGCAACAATGCCACGGCAATCATCCCCAAGCCTGTCCCGACCGCGCCGCCAACCAGAGCGCGCAAGGTGAACCGCCGCACAAAGGCCCGCGCGATGTATATGTCGCGCGCGCCGACCAGTCTGGTGACCCGTATTACCTGTGCATTGGCCGCCAAGGCTGCTCGCGCGGCAAGTGTAATCATTGCGGCCGTAGAAAGGATGATCAGCCCCATAGCCACCCAGCCCAAAGTGCGCAGCCGGTTTGCAGCTTGGACCAGAGGCCGCCGCCAACGGGTGTGATCGTCCAACACGGCCCCAGGCGCCTCGGCGGCGAGCCGCAGGCGAAGCCCTTCACTGTCATAGCCCGCGCCAACCTCGACAACTTCAATCAGCCGGGGGATAGGCAGGCTGTCGATCGGCAAATCGGGCCCAAACCAAGGCTCCAACAACAACCGCTGCTCTTCGTCACCCAGAATGCGAGAGCGTGAGACGCCAGGTGTCAGCCGCAGCACTTCCTGCGCAGCGCGGGTTTGCGCGTCCAACTCGGCCTCAGGGGCCGAAATGCGAACTGTCGATGACCGCGCAAGTTCTGATGACCATCGGTCCGCCAAGCGGCCAGTGGCGAGTGACAACGCCATAGCGAACACCGCCAGAAAAGCCATGGACGCCGCTGTGAAAGTCGTCAGCGTGGCTGTAAAACCTGTTGGCGGAACCACGCGGTCCGCTTGGCTGTCGCCACCCAGCAATCCTTGCAGCATTGCCAATACGCCCCTCATAAATCCGCTCCTGCCAGCTGCAGCTTGCGATTGGCGATCCTCAGGACCCGGGCGGAAACTTGGCTTTTGGCAGTCCGGATCAAGTTCAGATCATGCGTGGCCACCAACACTGATTTGCCCATTTTGTTCAGCTCGATCAGCAGCGAGAGCAATCTTTGCGACATTTCCCAGTCTACGTTGCCTGTCGGTTCATCCGCCAAAATCACGTCCGGCCCCATAATGACCGCACGTGCCAAGGCCGCGCGCTGCCGTTCCCCTCCGGACAATTCGGGGGGGCGTTGACTTTGTTGGTTCTTGAGCCCGACCCAGTCGATCAGCGCGGTCAAGTTCTCTGCCTCGGCGGCCACGTCGCGGCCCGCAACGGTCAAAGGCAGAGCGATGTTCTCTGCAACCGTCAGGTGATCAAGAAATTGGCAATCCTGATGAACCACGCCGATGCGGCGACGTGCCAAGGCAATCTGATCCCGTTCCAGCGTCCGCACATCTTGTCCGAAGACTTGGACCAACCCAGCGCTTGCCGTCAGTTCCATGTAGCAGAGTTTCAGGAAGGTCGATTTTCCGGCGCCTGATGGCCCTGTCAGGAAATGAAATGACCCGGGCTGCAGCCGCAAAGAGATGTCGCTCAACAAATCTCCCCCGCCATACGAATACGCCACGTTCTCAAGTTCTATCACGCGAGGGCCTGCTCCGGTTTACCTTTTCAAGACAATTAGGCCATAGCGGGCCACACTTGCAATCAATCAGAAACACAAACGCTTGGATTAGCAATTTTTGCGCGGTATGACGGAAGTCAGAAAACGGGGAGCGCCAATAACTTATGGTGCGGGATAAGGGATGTTAATGCGGCTGATATGCCCAAATTGCGACGCTGAGTACGAGGTGGATGGCACCTTGCTGCCCACTGAGGGTCGCGATGTGCAATGCTCGAATTGCAACACCACCTGGTTCCAGAAACCTGAAGGGACTGACGAGCCCCTGGACCTATCCCAGCCAGCAGCTGTGGCAGGTTTGACGCCGCAACGCCCTCAGACTGATCCTGATGCGTTGGATATCATCCACGAAGAGGTCGCGAGAGAAACCGCCGCCCGCGCCTCCGAAGCGGGTGGTCTTGAATCGCAACCCGATCTAGGGCTCGACGAGGCCGAAACGGCCGCGATCAAAGAGGCCCTGAACGACGATCTCATTGACGATACCGATGATGTCGCACTCGCTCCCGCGCCGCGCCGCGGTGAAAGCGCCAAGAAAGAGCTGTTTCCTGATATCGAGGAAATCAACTCAACCCTCGCATCAGCGCCCGACCCCGTCTACGACGAGGACGGCGAAGAGATTGAAACAAAGTCCGCAAATCCTCGCCGAGGCTTCCGTATCGGATTTGGATTGATGCTGATGCTGACGGCATTGGTGCTGGTGGTATACGCCTACGCTCCTGCCCTTGCAGAGCGTTTCCCAGCCTTGGCCGGCGCTCTGACCAGCTACGTGGCCGTCATCGACAGCTTGCGGGTAGCTCTGGAGGCGGGCGCGCAGTGGTTGCTGCAAAAGGTGACCGCATTGACCGAACAGGTCGGCTCGTAGCTTCTAGAATTGGTCAAGTAGCCGTTTGAGGTAATCGCGTTCGACTTCCGGGCGCTCCTGCTCGCCTGAGCGGCGTCGAATTTCGTCCAGCAGCTCGCGCGATCTGCGGCGGGAATCTTCGCCGCCAAGCATGCCTTGCTCCGTTCCCATCTGACCATCTGCGCCTTGCTCGCGGCCCAGCGGGTCGCGGTTTTGCTCGCTGAATTGGCCGTCACTGTTACCTTGCTGGCCCTGCTGCTCGTTCTGCGCCATGGCCTCGCCAAGGTTGCGCATACCTTCACGTAGGGCCTCCATTGCATCGGATTGCGCGCCCAACGCTTCTGCGGTGTCTTGGTCGCGCAATGCGCGTTCCGCGCGGCCCATGGCTTCATCTGCGCGGTCCAACGCGTCGCGAGCGGCGTCGCCTGCTTCTGTGCCTTCTCCAGGCAATGGCTGCGCCCGTTGGCGGGCCAATTCGTCACGAAGCCGCTGCTGGCGCTGGGCAAGCGATCCTTGCTCCTCGCCTTCACCGGCGCCGGTCTGCCCTTCGCCGTTTTGCTGATCGCCGCTTTCACCCTGGTTCTGAGCCTGACCCTGTCCGCCGCCGCCCTCGTGGCTTTCGCCGCGGCCCTGACCACCATTGCGGCCCTCATTGCCCTGGCTCTCGCCCGCTTGCGCGCCGGGGTTGAATTGCTCCTGAAGGTCGCGGAAGGCCTCGTCGCTCAGGCCTTGCTGTTCGCGCAAGGTCTCACCCAGACCTTCCATTGCCTGCTCGCCGGAACTTTGCTGCCCTTCGCCCTGCTGGCCTTCGGCGACCTGCATGTTCTCCATCATCTCCATGAGCTGCTGCAAAAGCTCTTCCGCCTCGGCGGTGCGACCCTCTTTCATCAGCTCTTCAATCCGGTCGAGCATTTCCTGCAGCTGGTCCTGCGTGATCTCTTGGCTTTCGCCATTCTGCGCCTGCTGCTGGCCGCCTTCCTGCGGTTCCTGGGCCAGCTGCTCCATATATTGGCGCATGGCTTCGGACAGTTCCTGCATCAGCTCGCTGATTTCCTCGTCCGAGGCACCATCCTGCATCGCTTGGTTCAACCGCTCCTGCGCTTCGCGCAGTCGGGCCAAAGCATCGGCCAGGCGTCCTTCTTCGATACGAACAGCGGCTTGCCACAAAAGGTCGGCGATTTCGTCGCGCACCTCCGTCGACAACCCGAACTGGGCGTTGATCTCCAACCGCGTCATCGCGCGGCGGATCATCAGATATGCCGTATCGTTTGGGAAATAGCCGTCGGGTTTGTAGGTGATCGTCCGCAGAATCTGGCTGACCCGCTTGGCATTTTCACGCGACCACAGCAGGTCGCGCCGCTGCTCGACCACCGCCGCCGCGATTGGCTGGAAGAACCGCCGCCCCGGCAGCGTCGTGGTCACCTCGTCATCTTCGCTGTCTTGCCCCGCCGCATCCAGTACGTCGAGGGTGAAACTGACATTTAGCCCCGCCCAAGGGTGCTCCGACATGTTCTCGACCAACAGCTCCGAGAAACTGTCCCGTTGGCCGTTGATCGGCATCGGCAGGTCAAGAACCAACGCCTCGCGCGGCTCTGGCTCCACTGCCAAACCGTGGCGCCGGTCGACATCCGCTAGGTTCAATGTGATGGTGGTGGTACCCGACTCCACGCCGTAGTCGTCCGACGCGTTAAACGGCAGCTTCATTTCCCCGTTCAACGCGCGTTCAATCGCGCCCTGGAACCACACTTTCGGAGGCGCGTCCGCACGGGCGGTAATGGTCCAGACTTGATCATCGACGGTCAAGCTGCCGCTTTGCGCGACGTCGATGGTGAAGGCTGACTTGGCCACTTCAGGCGCCGGCTTGCCGGACAGGGTCTCAGACCACGGGATTGATCCGACCTGCCCATACAGGCGCATGGTGATCTGGCTGCCCGTTGGTACGGTCAGCGCATCGGTGCGCACGTCATTGAGATAGATCGTGGGCTTTCCAGTATACGCCGGCGGCTCCACCCATGCTTCCCAGCTTGGCCCCGCAATCACGGCCTCACCCGGGGTGCCCGGCAACGAAATCTCCGGCGCGCCGAGCCGCCAAATGGAGCCAAACATTACCGCAATGCCGAAAAACAGCAGCGCCGCGTAGCGCAGCGCAAACGGATCACGGGCGGCGATCTTCAGGTCGGGCTCCACCGGCTTGGCCTTCGCAAGCCGCTTGCGGGTCCGCAGCACATGCGCATCCCACACTAAACGGGAGGCCGCGTCGTCCCCACCAATCGCCATGTCGTCAAACGTCGCCGTCAGCGGGCGTCCTGGCATCGAGCGGTCCAGCCGGTCAATGGCGTCGGCCTCGCTCACCCATGAAAAGTTGCGCCAAGCGTACCACACGCCAAAGCTCAGCCCGCCCAGCAGGGCCGCGCCGCCGATCCAGAACACTTCCACGGACACAGCGGTATGCAGCCCGAAGGACAGCACAAAAAACAGCGCCAGCAGCACCGACCACAATGGCCAAAACCCGCGCACCGCTTGCTCGGCAATCATACCCAGCCGGGTCAGCCCCAGGGGGCGGCTCAGCTCGTGGAGTGCAATCTGGCGGTCGTGCTTGTTCAACGCGTTATCCCACGGCTGCAGCACACCATTGCGCTACAGCCATTCAGGAATGGTATCTCGATTTATCATCTCGTCAAAGGTCGGACGTGCGCGAATGACGGCGAATTGATCCCCATGCACCAAAACTTCAGGAATCATGGGCCGCGAATTGTATTCCGACGCCATCACCGCGCCGTAGGCGCCCGCGGTGCGGAACGCCACCAAATCGCCCGCTTGCATGCGCGCCATGGCGCGCCCCTTGGCAAAGGTGTCGCCGCTTTCGCAGACCGGGCCAACCACGTCATATTTGGTCGGCAATTCGCCCACGGCCGGTTCCTTCACCGGCACAATATCGTGATGCGCGCCATACATGGCGGGCCGGATCAAGTCGTTCATCGCGGCGTTCAGGATCAAAAACTCCCGGTCTTCACCGGATTTGACGTAAATCACCTCCGACACCAACACGCCCGAGTTGCCTGCAATCAGCCGCCCCGGCTCAATCTCGATCTCGCAACCCAAATGGCCCACCTCTTCGCGCACAATTTGGCCGTAGTCGCGCGGCAAAGGAGGGTCGGCGTTGGTCCGCTCATAGGGGATGCCCATGCCGCCGCCGAGGTCCAGCCGGGAAATCTCGTGCCCGTCGCCGCGCAGGACCTCGGTCAGTTCCGCCACCTTGCGATAGGCCAGCCGGTAGGGTTCGAAATCCACCATCTGGCTGCCGATATGCACGTCGATGCCTATGACCTTCAGTCCCGGCAGGGATGCAGCCAAGGCGTACACCTCCCGCGCCCGCGAAATGGGGATGCCGAACTTGTCGCCCTTGCGGCCCGTCGAAATCTTCTCATGCGTCTTCGCATCCACATCCGGGTTCACCCGGACGGTCACAGGCACCTCAGCCCCCATCGAGGCCGCCACCCGCGACAGCATCGCCATTTCCGGCTCGCTCTCGATGTTGAACTGGCGGATACCGCCTTCTATGGCCAAACGCATCTCGGCTTCGGTCTTGCCGACGCCCGAAAACACGATCCGGTCGCCCGGCACGCCAGCGGCCTTTGCCCGGCGATACTCGCCGCCCGACACCACGTCCATGCCTGCACCCAGATCGCCGAGCAGCTTCAGAATGGCCTGGTTGGAATTGGCCTTCATGGCGTAGCAGACCAGATGGTCCATGCCCTCCAACGCCTCGTCCAACAGTTTGAAATGGCGGGTGAATGTCGCGCTGGAATAGCAATAGAACGGCGCGCCGACAGAGGCCGCAATCTCGCGCAGCGGCACGTCTTCGGCGTAAAGCTCACCGTCGCGATACAGGAAATGGTCCATTCAGACGGGCCTTGTTCTTAGGAAGAGGTAAAGCGGCAAGCCGCAGCTGACACCGATGCAAAACGTGGCCGGAATGGCGACCAATGCGATCCAGTTTTTGCGCACCCATGTCTCGGCGATGATCCAGACGGTCAGCGCAATCGCGGCAATCGTCAGGTCCCACACAAGCCCGGATGTTGCGGCATTGGCGTGCCACGCATTGACCATTTCGGACAGGGAATAGCCATTTTCGTTGAACCATGCGATGAACCAGCTCATCGGGTGAATGGCCCCCCAAACGGCCAGGGCCAGATAAATCATGCGTAACACGGACATGGGCGTCGCCTCGGCAAACCAATCAGAACCCTGCATCTAGTGCAAAATCTCTGCCTGTAAAACCCCGTGGATATGCCACAAACAGGCCCAATTTGGCGGCTATTTCGGGCGGAACGAAGAAACGAGCCAAAGGCGAGTAGTGGGTATGAAGCGCTTTTTCCTGTTTTCCGTCACCTATTTGGTGCTGGCCATGATCATCTTGTTCATGTTCCGCGACGCGCCAGTGACCCAACTGGTTGATTCCGTCGCCCGCACCAAGGACACGGTCAGCGCCTTCGTGAAATACTTCCCCTACTTGGCTGTAGCTCTGGGCGCGATTTTCCTCGCAACCCGCCAATTCGCCAACAAAAACATGGCGAAGGAGGCCGCATGGGCCTTCGCAGGCTGCCTGATCTTCTCGACCGCCTTCACCTTTGTGAAGACCTCAATGCCCTATATCCAGCCCTTCTACGCTGACGTTCTGTTCGCCAATTGGGACAAAGCCCTGCATGGCGGCGTCGATCCGTGGGTGTGGACGCATAAGTTTGCGCCATACATCTCCGAAAAAGCTGTCGCGACGCTTTACTTCATCATTTGGGGCCTGCCCGCCGCTTTCCTGCCCTTCATCATTGCCGCCACAGATAACGACGAGGCGCGCAAACGCCGCTTCGTCATCCTCTATTGCTTCGTATGGATCGGCCTCGGCAACGTGGTGGCCTTGCTCGGCAGTTCTGTCGGCCCGGTCTATTACGACCGCCTTTTGGGCGGCGAACGATTTGCCGACCTGATCGGGGCACTTGGCGCCAGCGGCATCGCCGGCGGCAAGATCGGCGTGGTGCAGGACGGGCTGTGGCGTATCTATTCGGAATATTCGCAATCCATCGGCTCTGGCATATCCGCCTTCCCGTCGGTGCATGTTGGCGTCTCAACCCTGACCATGTTGTATCTGTGCGAACGCTCCAAATGGTTGGCGCCCGTGGGCATCGCCTTCCTGGCAGCGATCCAGTTCTGCTCCGTTTATATCGGCTGGCACTACGCGATTGACGGCTACTTCTCCTTCGCGGCGGTTCTTGGGGTCTGGTTTGGCTTGCGCATTTGGGCGAACCGCAGAGCGCCCGAGACCCAGATTTCCGGCCAACACGCCGTTGCGTAAAGCCTAGACGGGCGACGCTACGTCGCAATTGCGGGGTACAATCAGCCTTGCTTCAACTACATACGCCGTTAGAAAGCGTAAAACGCCTGCTTGGGTGATGTTGAAGGATGAATGATATGGCCGAGATTGAACGCGAAAGCATGGAATATGACGTTGTCATCGTCGGGGCTGGCCCCGCCGGTTTGTCGGCGGCCATTCGTCTGAAACAACTCGACGCTGACTTGAATGTGGTGGTGCTAGAAAAGGGCTCCGAGGTCGGCGCGCATATCCTGTCCGGTGCAGTTCTGGACCCTTGCGGCCTCGACGCGCTGCTGCCTGATTGGCGCGACATGGGTTCCCCCATCAAAGTGCCGGTCAAGAAGGACAACTTCTACATTCTGGGCGAGGCCGGTCAGGTTCGCATCCCCAACTTCCCCATGCCACCTTTGATGAACAACCACGGCAACTACATCGTCTCCATGGCCAATGTCTGCCGCTGGATGGGTGAAATCGCCGAAGGCCTGGGCGTCGAAATCTTCCCCGGCATGGCATGTTCTGATCTGGTTTTCGGCGACAATGACGAAGTCAAAGGCGTCGTCGCCGGTGTCTTCGGTCTGGAGGCTGACGGCTCCATCGGCGAAAACACTGAGCCCGGCATGGAATTGCACGGCAAATACGTCTTCCTGTCCGAGGGCGTGCGCGGCTCCCTGTCCAAGCAGGTGATCGAGAAATACGACCTCGCCAAAGACGCCAGCCCGCAGAAATACGGCCTCGGCATGAAGGAAATCTGGGAAATCGACCCTGAGAAACATTCCGAAGGCACCGTCACCCACACCTCCGGCTGGCCGCTGGGCAAGAACGCGGGCGGCGGGTCGTTCATCTACCACCTCGACAACAACCAGGTCTATGTCGGCTTCGTGGTGCACCTGAACTACAAAAACCCGCACCTGTTCCCCTATATGGAATTCCAGCGGTTCAAGCATCACCCACTGGTGGCTGACCTGCTCAAAGGTGGCAAACGGGTGGCTTACGGCGCGCGGGCAATTACCGAGGGCGGCTACCAATCTATGCCCAACACCGCGTTCCCCGGCGGCGCGCTGTTGGGTTGTTCCGCAGGCATGGTCAACGTGCCGCGCATCAAGGGCAACCACAACGCCATGCTGTCTGGCAAGGCAGCCGCCGAACACGCCTACAAGGCCATCCAGGATGGCCGCGCGGGCGACACGCTGGTGGACTACAACGACGAGGTCAAAACCGGCCCCATCGGCAAGGACCTCAAGAAGGTGCGCAACGTCAAGCCGCTGTGGTCGAACTATGGCTTCACCGCTTCGCTCGTCCTTGGTGGGTTCGACATGTGGACCAACACGCTGGGCTTCTCCCTCTTCGGCACCATCGCGCATAAAAAGAACGACGCCGACAGCACCGAAGAAGCGTCAATGCACCAGCCCATCGATTACCCAAAACCCGATGGAACGCTCAGCTTTGACCGCCTGACCAATGTCAGCTTCAGCGCAACCAACCACGAGGAAAGCCAGCCGGCCCACCTCCACCTCAAGGACGCGTCGATACCCATCGACGTAAACCTGCCCAAATACGCGGAGCCCGCGCAGCGCTACTGCCCCGCAGGCGTCTACGAAGTGGTAGACGAAAAGTTTGTCATCAACTTCCAAAACTGCGTGCACTGCAAGACCTGTGACATCAAGGACCCCAGCCAGAACATCGTCTGGACGGTGCCGCAGGGCGGTGACGGGCCAAACTACCCAAATATGTAAGCAAAAACCCACCGGGTTGTGACCGAGGGGCGCATGGACAACGCGCCCCTCCACGCTTAGCTTCTGGTCAAACAGATCATTCTGAGGCCGGGCAAAAATGAACCTTCGTCATACAACTGCTATTCTGATGGCGGCCGCTACATTCGCAGCGCCGCTCAAAGCGGACATCTCTGGCCCATACCTGGCGGCGCGGCAGGCCAGTCTTGTCTTCGACTATGAGGAGGCGGTGAAATACTACGCACAGGCCATCGTCGAAGACCCAACCAATTTGGCGCTGCTTCAAAACGCGGTCGTGGCAAACGTCGGCGAGGGAGATGTCTTAACAGCGGCCCGCATCAGTAAGACCTTTCAAGACGCTGGCGGCAACAACCAGATCGCCACGCTGGTAGTCAACATGGCTGAGCTGAAAGATGGAACGTATGATCTGGCCGCACAGAAAAGCGAACAGGCAGAGGGTCTGGCCCCCCTGCTGGACGGGTTGCTGCAAGGCTGGGCCCTGCTCGGCAAGGGGCAAATGTCCGACGCGACCGCCGCCTTTGCGGAAGTGGCGGCGCAGCCGGATTTCGCGCCCCTCGCCTATTATCACGAAGCCTTGGCGCTCGCCCAGGTGGGTGACTTTGAGGCCGCCGATAACATCCTGTCAGGTGCGCGCTACGGCCCGCTGACCCTCAGCCCGCGCGGACTAGAATCCCATGCCCAAGTGCTGATGCAGCTGGAGCGCGTAGACGACGCGCTAGAGCTGTTGAACGCCGCGCTGCAAGGCGGCTTCAGCCCGGAATTGCAGGCCTTCAAGGCCAAGGTCGAAGCCGGGACCGGCACCGACTACACATTCGTCACAACACCGCAAGAAGGCGCGGCAGAGGTCCTCTTTACTCTGGCCGCCTTGTTGCAGGGCCGTGCGGCCCCTGAACATGTGTTGATCTACACGCGCCTCGCCACATTTCTACGTCCCGATCATGCGCAGGCGGCACTGATCAGCGCCGAGATGCTGGAAGATCTTGGGCAGTACACTTTGGCGGAAACCGCCTATGCGGATGTGCCCAACGATCACGCCGCGTATTTCCTGGCTGAAATGGGACGCGCAAATGCGCTCTACGCCGACGATCGCAAAGACGCCGCGACTGAAGTCCTGTCAGCCTTGGCCAAAAGCCACCCCGACATTGCGATGGTGCACGCCGCCCATGGCGACTATCTGGGCCGCGCTGACCGCGACGATGAAGCAATTGCCGCCTATTCTAAGTCCATTGAATTGCGTGGTGAAGACAACCGGGCCTCTTGGCCGGTCTATTATGCGCGCGGCATCGTGCATGAACGCAATGATGATTTCGCGGCAATGGAATCCGACTTCCGCAAAGCGCTGGAGCTGCAACCCAACCACCCCGACATCTTGAACTATCTGGGCTACGCACTGGTTGAACAGCAGATCAAGTTGGACGAAGCGCTGGGCATGATTGAAACCGCCGTCGCAGAGCGCCCAGACAGCGGCTACATCACGGATTCGCTGGGCTGGGTGTTCTACCGCCTTGGTCGCTATGAAGAAGCCGTGGGACCTATGGAACGGGCCGTGTCACTGCTGCCGGTGGACCCAATCGTCAACGACCATCTTGGTGACGTCTACTGGAAAGTGGACCGCAAGCGGGAGGCCGAATTCCAATGGAAACGCGCACTTTCCTTTGATCCCGAAGAAGAAGAGGCGGAGCGCATCCGCCGCAAACTGGAAATCGGGCTGGATGTGGTGTTGGAAGAGGAAGCCGCAAACGGCACCACCGAAACCGCTGACAACTAAGTTATGACCTCAGAATTCGCGCCCGCAAAGGTCAACCTGACCCTCCACATCACAGGGCAACGCGACGACGGATATCATCTGCTCGACAGTTTGGTGATGTTTGCCGATGTGGGTGACGAAGTAACTGTGGCAGACGGCACAAGTCTTAGCCTCGAGATCGACGGACCAGAAGCTGGCAGCCTGCCGGTCACCAACGACAACTCTGTTCTGCACGCCGCGCGTCTTGCTGATCCCGATTGTACCGCTTCTATCACGTTAACGAAGAACCTGCCGGTCGCATCTGGCATCGGCGGCGGCAGTGCCGACGCCGCCGCAACCTATCGCAGCTTGGTAGGGCGGGGTTCACCCCGCCTCCCCGATCCCATTGAGATAGCAACAGTTGCCACATTGGGCGCCGACGTACCCGTCTGCCTTTACTCTCAAACCACCCATATGTCCGGAATTGGTGAACAGCTACGGCTTTTGCCAAACCTACCCTCGGTCTTCGCCGTTCTGGTTAATCCCCGGATCGAGGTCTCCACCCCGGATGTGTTTCGCGCATTGATCTCGAAGAAGGGCAGCCCGATGCCCACGCCGCCTGAACAATTTGGTCGCGTGCAGGACCTCATCTCTTGGGTGTCTGAGCGTCGCAATGATTTGCAGCGCCCCGCCGTCACCTTGGTTCCCGAAATCGGCTACGTCCTGCGCGCGATAGAATTCAGCAATGGCTGCAAACTGTCCCGCATGTCAGGGTCAGGGGCTACCTGCTTTGGCCTCTATGACAACGAGCGTTTTGCCCAGGCCGCCGCCACCCGTTTGGCGCAGCTGCACCCTCAGTGGTGGGTCCGCGCCTGCATGTTGGGCGGCAAAAACTGAGCTCGGAGACCCCTAATTGATCCGCGCAACAACGTAATCAGCGAGGTCAGCCAGCATCTCTTTCATCGGATGATCCGGCACGCCGTCCAGCGCCGCCTTGGCTGTCTCAGCCCAACTCAGCGCCTCTGTCCGAGCCTCTTCGATCGCCCCATGTTTGGCCAACAAAGCCAGGCATTCCTCAAGGTCCCCGTCACCCTGCTTGCCCTGCTCAATCGTGCGCTTCCAAAAGCTTCTCTCCGCCTCATCTGCCTTCGAGATCGCCTTGATCAACGGCAGCGTCAGTTTCTTCTCCCGGAAGTCGTCGCCCACGTTTTTTCCGGTCTGCGCGGCGTCACCGTCGAAATCCAACACGTCATCGGCGATCTGAAAGCTCACCCCCAAAGCATCGCCATAGGTGTGAAGGGCCTTCACAACGCCCGTGTCGGCGTCGGCAATCATGCCACCTACCTCAGTCGCCGCCGAAAACAACGCCGCCGTCTTCCCGCGCACCACCTTCAGATAGGTCTCTTCCGTCGTCGAAAGGTTTTGCGCCGCCGTTAGCTGCAGCACCTCGCCCTCCGCAATCGTCGCCGCCGCGTTCGACAGCACGCGTAGAACGTCCATCCGCCCCGGCTCTGTCATCAACTGAAATGCCCGGGCGAACAGGTAGTCGCCCACCAGCACGCTCGACTGGTTGTCCCACAACAAGTTCGCCGAGGGCCGCCCCCGCCGCTGGTCAGACTCGTCAACCACGTCGTCGTGAAGCAAGGTCGCCGTATGGATAAACTCCACCGTCGCGGCAAGGTGCACATGGAAGGCGCCCTGATAGCCACAGATCCCCGCCGCCGCCAAGGTCAGCATCGGTCGCACCCGCTTGCCGCCAGCCTCAACTAGATGCGCTGTTACCTCTGGAATACGCGGTGCGTTCTCGGACGCCATCCGTTCGCGGATCAAATCATTCACCGCCGTCAAATCGTCGCGCAGGGCAGCCGCTAACCGGTCATGCGGTTTGACACTCATTTCTGTCTGGATGGTCACGTCTGCCTCACCTCTCGACAAACCGTTCGGGCTGCCGTTATCTCCCGGATATGAAAGAGCTCCTGCGCAGCAACGACCCCACCGTTATAGCCTTTGCAAAAGCACTCCTTCAGGGAGAGGATATAGGCGTGTTTGAATTGGACGTCCATATGAGTGCGCTTGAAGGTAGCATAGGCATAATGCCGCGCCGCCTCATGGTTGTGGACCGGGACCTGTTCATGGCCCGCGCCGTCTTGCGCGACAACGACATTGAAATCGACGGCTAAGGTCGATGTCATTCACTGATGCTGAGCTGACCAAAGACAGATTTCTGGGTGGAAAACTACACGTCCTGCAACCCAAAACCGGCTATCGCGCCGCCACTGATCCGGTTTTTCTGGCAGCGGCATGCCCAGCAAAGCAAGGGGACTCGGTGCTGGATCTAGGGAGCGGCGCCGGAACAGCAGGATTATGTCTTGCCGCGCGGGTACCCGTGTCCGTGACCGGGTTAGAGATACAACCAGAATATGCCGAACTGGCGAGACGAAACGCCGCGCAAAACCAAATCGAGCTTGAGATCCTCGATGGCGACCTTGCGCAGATGCCCGACGCATTGAAGGCCCGCACATTCGATCACGTAATAATGAACCCTCCGTTCTTTGGTCCTGGTGCAAAGCCCGCTGACCATGGTCGTGCAATGGCCCGGCAAGCGCAGACTGATCTGCGTCATTGGATTGATGCCGGCCTGCGCCGGCTGCGGCAAAGAGGTTGGATCACCATCATTCACCTGACCGACCGGCTTCCGGATATCATCGCATCGCTCCATAATCGTGCAGGTGGCATAGAAATTAAGCCGCTCTCGCCGCGAGAGCACAAACCCGCCACACGCGTGATTTTGCGCGCACGGAAAGGGTCAAAATCAAAAGCGGTTTTGTGTAACCCGCTGATTTTACATGAGGGCGCGAGCCACTCTGGCGACGCTGACAGCTACACAACCGCAGCCAGGGCGATCCTGCGGGACGGCGCATCTATTGAATTTTAAGGATTATCGCTGCGATGCCGCGACTTAAATTGATGACAGAACGCACTATATATGGTGGACTGAACCCACGACACCCAACATAGGAGGATTGCTAATGACCATCAGTTCGCATTTGTCGGAGCTGAAACGTAAGCACGAGGCCCTGTCACAACAGGTTGAGGCGGCACAACGCAGCCCTGGTACAGATGACCTTTCTATTGTCGAACTGAAGAAGCAGAAACTGCGCCTTAAGGAGGAAATGACCCGACTGGCGCATTGATGCAAAGCTAACCTTCGCGCCAACGTAAGGCGCCATTTGGGGCCACGACCGACGCAAATCGGTCGCGGCCTTTTTCATTTAACTCTCGCTATTTAGGAAGGTCACGCCTTCCGCATATTGCCCAATGCCCTTTGTCTCTTCAGACACCCAATCTATGAACCGTGCGACCTGAGACCGGGTTTCGGATCCAAGCGGGCATAACAACCTGTATGACGCATTCAGCCGGATTCCCACATTCAACGGCATGACCAGCCTGCCATCCCGCAAATGCGCCTCTGTCATGGAGATACGGCCCAACACGACCCCCGCCCCGGCCAGTGCTGCGTCGATCGCGTGGTCGGACTGGCTAAACCTTGGCCCGTGATCTGAATTTGGCGGCAACTCATTGAGTTGGAAGAAGTAATCCCAATTGGGGTTCTGGCTCAGGAACGCCACATGATCATCATGGAGCAGTGGCAGCTCTTGCAAATCTTCGATGGTCCTTAGCCGCTCAGCCAGTGCAGGCGTGACCATGGGGGAGGCCCATTCGTCGATAATGTTTCTTGAGTATAATCCTGTATCGTCGCCTTGCCCAAAGCGGATGGCGACATCCACATCGTCGCGGGCGAAATCCATCATCTGAAGGCTGGCAGAGAAACGCAATTCAATGTCCGGGTTGGCCTGCGCAAAGGAAAAAAGCCTTGGGGCCAACCACTTCGCCGTGAACCCTGGGCCAGCGGTGACGGTGAGCGTTGCGCTGTCCAGCTTGCGTTGAACGCTGCGCCAGGCGGATTGAAGGGCGGCGAAGCCGTCTTCGACGCCCGGCCGCAACAATGCGCCCTCTTCGGTAAGCTCGACGGCGCGGTTTAATCGTTTGAAAACAGGGGCTCCGAGGTGTTTTTCGAGCGACTTGATCTGAAAGCTGAGAGCGGCGGGCGTGACGTTCAGTTCTGCCGCCGCCATGGCAAAGCTCATATGGCGGGCGGCAGCCTCAAAAGCGCGCAGGGCTGTCAGGGGCGGAAGTCGGTCACTCATCTCACACAAGTATTACTTAATTGAAGCGAGGGGAAGTCTCGTTTGTCGCAAGCAAAACAACAGCCCATATTGGCGACAGATCAGAAATACAAATGCTTACGAAGGAATGAACACATGTTCGAGACACATTACAGCCCGCGTATCAACGAAGCTCAGCGGCTTGCGCATAAGGAACGTGCAGAGGTTTTTGCAGCCATCTTGGGTGCGTTGCCACGGCTTATGACAAACTTAACCTTTCGGGCCAAAACAGCGGCCGCAGGACCGAAATTGTACAAATTGGGGCAACTCTGAACGAGCCAAAACCCAATTTGTACAAACTTTCTAAACGCGTCGTTAAGACTTAATTTTACGCGTTGTTAGGACATATATTGTCCGCCATTGGCGGAGATGGTCGAGCCGGTGATGAAGCCCGCGTCGTCGGATGTCAGGAATGCGACGGTGCGGGCGATCTCGTCCGCTTCTCCGAGACGGCCAACCGGGATCTGCGGAAGGATGACTTCGTTCATCACTTTTTCAGGAATGGTGCTCATCATCTCGGTGTTGATGTAGCCGGGTGCTACAACGTTCACGGTGATGCCTGCACGTGCGCCTTCCTGGGCCAATGCTTTGGTGAAGCCGATGTCGCCCGCTTTGGTCGCGGCGTAGTTGGCTTGCGCGAACTGCCCCTTCTGCCCGTTGATCGAGCTAATCGTCACGATGCGACCGAACTTGCGTTCGCGCATGCCGCCCCAAACGTTGTGGGTCATGTTGAAAACACCGTTCAGATTGGTATCGATGCATTCATGCCACTGCTGCGGCGTCATCTTGTGGAACGGCGCGTCACGGGTGATGCCGGCGTTGTTGACCAGAATGTCAACGGGGCCAAGATCGGCTTCGATCTGGGCGATGCCCGCGGCGCAAGCGTCATAATCGGCCACATTCCACTTGTAGGTTTTGATGCCGGTTTCTGCGGTGAAAGCCGCGGCTTTTTCATCGTTACCAGCATAGGTTGCGGCAACAGTGCAGCCATCCGCCTTCAGTTTTTGCGCGATCGCCGCGCCGATACCGCGCGAACCACCAGTGACAAGAGCAACACGGGACATGAGAGATTCCTCCAGAATCAGAAAGCTAATTATATTTCGGTAAAACTGTAAGTTGCGCAATTTTCATGCGCAACCTGTTTTGCGTGATTTAGTCCCGCTCGAGACACATAGCGACGCCCATGCCGCCCCCGATGCAAAGCGTCGCCAGACCTTTCTTTGCGTCGCGGCGCTGCATTTCGAACAACAGCGTGTTCAGCACACGGCAACCGGAAGCGCCAATAGGGTGGCCAATCGCAATCGCGCCGCCATTGACGTTCACGATGGACGGGTCCCAGCCCATGTCCTTGTTCACAGCACAGGCCTGCGCGGCGAAGGCTTCGTTGGCCTCGACCAAATCGAGGTCTTCCGGCTTCCAACCGGCTTTCTCCAGCGCTTTGCGGGACGCGTAGATCGGGCCGACACCCATGATGGATGGGTCCAGACCCACGGTCGCGTAGGACGCGATGCGGGCCAGCGGCTGGATGCCGCGTTTTTCGGCGTCGTCTGCGCTCATCAGCAGGGTTGCCGCCGCGCCATCGTTCAGGCCCGAGGCGTTTGCAGCCGTTACCGAGCCGTCCTTGGTAAAGGCGGGGCGTAGCTTTTGCATGGCCTCCATGGTTGCGCCGTGACGGATGTATTCATCAGAATCGACAGTAATGTCGCCTTTTCGGGTGGAAATAACGAACGGCGTGATCTCGTCAGCAAATTTGCCGGCCTTTTGCGCCGCTTCAGCTTTGTTCTGCGAACTGACGGCGAATTCATCCTGCATCTCGCGGCTGATCTGCCACTTCTCGGCGACGTTTTCAGCGGTTTGCCCCATATGGTAGCCGTTGAACGCATCCCATAGACCGTCGCGGATCATCGAGTCGATGTATTTCATGTCGCCCATTTTCTGGCCTTGGCGCAGGTTCGCCACATGGGGCGACATAGTCATGTTTTCCTGACCGCCAGCGGCCACGATGGACGCGTCGCCCAGTTGAATATGCTGTGCACCCAGCGCGACCGCGCGCAAGCCGGAGCCGCACACCTGGTTGATGCTCCAGGCGGCGCTTTCCTGCGGCAGGCCCGCATTGATATGCGCCTGGCGCGCCGGGTTCTGGCCCTGGCCACCGGTCAGAACCTGCCCCATGATGGTTTCGGAGACGTCCGACTTGTCGATACCAGCACGGTCGACCACAGCTTCCAGCACGGCCTTCCCGAGGTCATGCGCTGGGGTGTTCGCGAAGGAACCAAGAAAACTCCCGACAGCCGTGCGGGCAGCGGAGGCGATTACAACATTGGTCATGGGTTTCCCTTTCCGACGGAGGTCGTCGATGAACGATTCTATATCTGGCGCAAATGCTGCACCTGCAAACACTTGGTATCAGGGCAAATGGACGGAGGCAAATTTTCCCATCCAAGGCACGCGGGGACGGTGTCCGCTTCTTGTGATTTTTGAGATATTGCCCGGAGCACCGGGCCTGTGGCAGCGCGGCGCGTTGACCTACCCTGCGCGGGAAAAGGAACCTTTGGCATTTTCGGGCAATCTGAGTTTCGGCGCCCCGAAGAGGTAGCCTTGCAGGCAGTCAACCTGAGCACCGATCAGATATTCCGCCTCCGCCGCAGCTTCAATGCCTTCGGCGACGGTGAACATGTCGAAATGCTGCGCGATGGAGACCAGCGCTTCGGTGAGGATCTGGTTGTCCGGGTCGCGATCAATGTTGCGGATGAAGCCGCAGTCGATCTTGACCAGATCAAAGTAGAAATCCTTGAAATACCGGAACGCCGTGTATCCGGCGCCGAAATCATCAAGCGCAAAGCAGATGCCCTTGTCGTGGATACGGTCCATGAAGTTGACGACCGCGTCGGGCATGACCATCGCCGACGCTTCCGTAATTTCGAGGATAAGGCGCTCACCCAGGGTCGGATCCTGCCCCAGCGCCGTTTCTAGCACCTGTTCCCATTGAGGGTTGCCGATGCTTCGCGGCGACAAGTTGATGGACAACCGCAGACTTGGGTTTTCCATCAACGCATTGCACCCCATATCAAGCGCCAAACAATCTATGATGCGCCCCTCCGGCAGCGGTTCAATGGCCGAGATGAAGTCGCGCGCAGGAATGACCCGCCCCGTATCATCCATCACCCGGATCAGGCCTTCGTAAAACGCGGGGACACCGACATTTGCGGCCTGCACAATCGGCTGAAATGCGAGCATGACGTTGCGGGTTTCCAGGCCATGGCGCACCATCTGCAGCATGTCGGCATCGCGCTGCTGGACCGCTGCGGCAAGCGGGTTGTCCGCAATGGCCCAATCCTGGTTCTCCGACACGTCCGCTTACTCCGATTAGTGACGGGATCACCTAATAGCCCGCAGATTAAGGTCGGGTTAATGTTCCAATTTTGTTCTAATTCGACTAAACTGCCCAGCAACGATCAAACCCTTTGAAAGCAATGCCAAAATGACAGAGAGATGCGGCTGGTGCGGCCTGGAACCAATTTACGTAGATTACCATGACACCGAATGGGGCGTCCCCGAATATGACAGCCGCACCCTTTGGGAGAAGCTGATTCTCGACGGATTTCAGGCGGGTCTGAGCTGGATCACCATCCTCAAGAAGCGCGACAACTTCCGCGCCGCCTTTGAGGGGTTTGACCCCAATGTCATTGCCAGCTGGGGCGAACCTGAGGTCACCAGGCTGCTTGGCGACGCCGGCATCATCCGGCACCGTGGCAAGATCGAGGCCACCATCGGCAACGCGCGGGCTTGGCAGGTGATCGAACAGCGCGAAGGGTTTGACCAGTTCTTATGGAAATATGTGGACGGCAAACCGTTGCAAAACCAGTTCCGCACCGTGGACGAGGTTCCGCCTGAGACTGAACTGAGCAAACGGGTGTCAAAGGACCTCAAGAAAGAGGGGTTCAAGTTCTGCGGCCCGACCATTGTTTACGCCTTCATGGAGGCGACTGGGCTGGTCAACGACCACCTTGTCAGCTGCCATTGCCACGAAAAGGTGGCGAAGCTCGCGCGCTAAAGCTGGCCGCCCCACGGCCCGTGGAAACCCTTGCCATCTTTGTCGGTGCGTTCAAACCCATGCGCGCCAAAGAAGTCGCGTTGCGCCTGGATCAAGTTGGCAGTCGACCGCCCCGTGCGCATCGCGTCGAAATAGGCGAGACCCGCCGACAGCGCCGGGACTTGCAGCCCATGGGCGAGCGCGGTTGTCACCGTTTTACGCAAAGACGGCTCGTTCCGACGGATAAGGTCCGAGAAATACGGCGCAAACAGCAGGTTGCCGTCCGGGGCCTCGGTCAACGCGCTTGCCATGTCGTTGAGCATGGAAGACCGGATGATGCAGCCCTCGCGCCAGACGCGCGCGATCTCGGGCATGGGAAGATCCCAGCCGAATTCCGCGCTTGCTGCGTTGAGCAGCGCGAAGCCTTGCGCGTAGCACATGATCTTGCCGACGATCAGCGCTTGCTCCAGATCGTCATCCGACAACGCGCCATCGGCCAATGCGACAGGGGCCGCGCCATAGGCGGCTTCCCCCTGTTCGCGTTGAGATTTCAGCGCAGACAGGTTGCGGGCCGCGACTGCGGCTTCGATCACAGGTACGGGAGCACCGAGGTGCTGGGCTTCGATCACAGTCCAGCGGCCGGTTCCCTTTTGCCCGGCCTTATCCATGATGATGTCGAGCATCGGCGCGCCGCTATCGTCTGAGGCGGCGGAGACCTTGCCTGAGATTTCAACCAGATAAGATTGAAGGACGCCATCGTTCCAAGCGTCGAAAACAGCGGCACATTGTTGCGCGGTCATGCCTTGGCCGTCGCGCATAATGCCGTAGGTCTCTGCAATCATCTGCATGTCGGCATATTCGATGCCGTTATGCACCGCTTTGACGAAATGCCCGGCCCCGCCTTTGCCCATCCAGGTGGCGCAGGCTGTGCCTTCGTATTTTGCGGAGATAGCGGTGAGAATATGGGCCACATGGTCCCACGCCTCCTTGGGACCGCCGCCCATGATGGACGGGCCGAACCGCGCGCCTTCTTCGCCGCCTGAAACGCCTATGCCGAGAAACGGCACGCCTGCCTTGTCTGCATCAGCGGCGCGGCGCTGGGTGTCGCGGAAGTTGGCGTTACCCGCGTCGATGATCATGTCGTCATCATCCAGAAAGGGGCGCAGTGCCGCGATTTGTGCATCTACAATTTCGCCTGCGGGCACCATCAGAATGATCGCTCGGGGGGATTTGATGCTGGCGACCAGCTCTTCCAGCGTTTCGCAGGCGGTGATCCTATCAGCCAGGTCGCCAGCATTCGCTTTGAATTCGGTCGTACGTGCTGTGGTGCGGTTGAAGACCGAAATCGGGAACCCGTTTTCAGCGATATTCAGGGACAGCATGGCCCCCATCGTTCCAAGGCCAATGAGGCCGATCTCAGACTGAGCCATGTGTCGCGACTTCCCTCGTGTTCGCCTGATTGTTATCGGTAACAAAACCGGAGGTCAAACACCCTGGCCGCCATCTTTCCGTTTACATTCAGGACCTCCCATATCAGGCTCATGACCGGGAGGAAGACGTATGAGAACGCAGGTCGCAATTGTAGGTGGAGGGCCGTCTGGCCTGCTGCTGGCACAGTTGCTGCATCTGCAGGGCATCTCCTCGGTCGTACTGGAGCGCAAGACCAAAGACTATGTGCTTGGCCGGATCAGGGCAGGCGTATTGGAGGTCGGGCTGGTTGACCAATTACGCGCAGCCGGGGTGGGGGAACGGCTAGATGCGGACGGGATCACCCATGACGGCACAGTCATCTCCTACGGTGATGAGCAGATCCGCATCGATTTCGCCGCACATACCGGCCAGACGGTCACCGTCTACGGCCAGACCGAGGTGACGCGCGACCTATACGCCGCCCGCGAAGAGATGGGCGGAGCGTTTGTCTTCGACGTGGAAAATGTCGAGATCAAGGACGCCGATACCGATCAACCCTATGTAACCTATCAAAAGGATGGCACCGGACACCGGATTGACTGCGACTACGTCGCGGGGTGCGACGGGTTTCATGGGGTCAGCCGCCAGTCCATTCCCACGGACAAACGCCAGGAGTTTGAGAAGGTCTATCCCTTCGGCTGGCTTGGCATCCTGTCAGAAACCCCGCCCGTGCATGAGGAACTTATCTACGCCAGCTCGGATGCGGGGTTTGCGCTGTGTTCTATGCGGAATGCAAACCTAAGCCGCTACTACATACAATGTGCCATGGACGACGACGTCCGCAATTGGAGCGATGATGCCTTCTGGGACGCGCTGCGCCGCCGGATCCCGGCCGAGCATGCCGAGATGCTGGTGACGGGTCCGTCGATTGAGAAGTCTATCGCGCCTTTGCGGTCCTTCGTGTGCGAGCCGATGCAATGGGGCCGACTGTTCCTGTGCGGCGACGCCGCCCATATCGTGCCGCCGACCGGGGCCAAGGGCCTCAACACAGCGGCCAGCGACGTGCATTACCTGAGCCAAGCCTTGATCGCGCATTACAAGGACGGCGATAACAGTGGAATTGAGGGGTACTCGCAGAAAGCGCTTGCCCGGGTCTGGAAGGCTGAACGGTTCAGCTGGTGGATGACCAGCCTGCTGCACCGTTTCCCCGACCAGAAAGAGTTTGATATCAAGATGCAACAGGCCGACGTCGCCTTCCTGCGCGACAACGCCAATGCGCAGGCCGTGCTGGCGCAAAATTACGTAGGCCTACCCTACTAGGGAGATGAGGATGACCGACCGCTACGACCAAGGCATGGCCACTCGCCGCGCGGTGCTAGGCGACACGCATGTGGACCGGGCTGAGGCCGCAAAGACCGACATGGACACCCAGTTTCAGACGCTGATCACCGAAGGCGCGTGGGGCACCGTGTGGTCGGGCGACGGCATCCCGCAGCGCGAGCGGTCCATGCTGACATTGGCGCTGCTGGCCGCGCTGGGCAATTTCGACGAAATTCCCATGCATATCCGCGCAACGGCGCGCACCGGGGCCAGCAAGCAGGATGTGCTGGAGGCGTTCCAGCACGTGGCCATCTACGCAGGCGTGCCACGCGCCAACCAAGCTCTGAAGCTGGCCAAACAAACCTATGCTGAGATGGAGCAGGACCCATGACCACCCCTCCCAAGGGCAACGGCTACCGTGTACGCGACCGCGACTGGCATCCCGACGCGCTGACGCCGGCCTACAAGACCACGGTGGCGCGCGCGCCGCGCCACGCATTGTTGTCCTTCCCGACCACCATGAGCGAGCAAACGGCTCCGGTCTTTGGCCACGACCTGATGGGGCCACTGGACAGCGACCTAGTGCTCAACTTTGCCCAGCCGGGCGAAATGGCGTTGGGCCCGCGCATCATCGTCAAAGGCCGGGTGATGGACGAGTTCGGCAAAGGCCTCCCCGGCGTTTTGCTGGAAGTTTGGCAGGCCAATGCCGGTGGGCGGTATCGCCACAAGAAGGAGGCCTATCTGGCGCCGCTTGACCCCAATTTCGGCGGCTGCGGGCGGGTGATCACCGGGGAGGACGGCAGCTACGAGTTCCGCACGGTGGTGCCCGGCCCCTACCCCTGGCCCAACGGCATGGCGGATTGGCGGCCCGCGCATATCCATTTCTCCCTGATGGGCCATGCCTTTGCGCAGCGGCTGATCACGCAGATGTATTTCGAAGGGGACCCGATGATCTGGCAATGTCCTATTGTTGGCGCGATTGATCAGCGCGAGGCGGTTGAAACACTGGTCGCCGCGTTGGACATGTCGCAGACCCTGCCCATGGACGCGCGGGTCTACACGTTCGACATGGTGCTACGCGGCCGCCGACAGACCTTCTTTGAAAACCGCTGGGAGGGGATGTGACATGGTGAAGACATGGAAAGAGAGCCCTTCACAGACGGCGGGGCCTTACGTGCATATCGGCTGCACGCCAAACTTTGCGGGCATTGAAGGTGTGTACCCTGAGGACCTTGGCGGGTCGATGATCACCGGCAAGGTCAAAGGAGAGGTGTTCACGCTCAGCGGCGCGGTGTTTGACGGCACCGGCACGCCGCTGAAGGACGCGATGGTGGAAATCTGGCAACCCGACGCGCAGGGGCTGTTCAACGCAGCGCACGAGGAACGCGGCAAAGCCGACAAGAACTTCACCGGCTGGGGCCGCTGCGCCTGCGACATGACCACCGGCGAGTTTTCGTTCGAGACCATCAAACCCGGCGCGGTGCCTTACGTTGACGGGCGGATGCAGGCCCCGCATATCACCTTTTGGATCGTCGCACGCGGCATCAACGTAGGCCTGCACACGCGGATGTATTTCGACGACGAGCCAGAGGCCAATGCCCAGGACCCGATCCTGTCGCGCATTGAGCATCAATCGCGCGTTCCCACGTTGATGGGGCGCAAGCAGACGGATGGGGGCTACCGGTTTGATATCCACCTGCAAGGCGACGCGGAAACCATCTTCTTTGACATGTGAGACCCCATGACCAAACCCTGCATCATCTGCGTGGCCATCACCGGCTCGGTTCCGACAAAGGAAAACAACCCGGCGGTGCCGATCACGGTAGCCGAGCAGATTGAAAGCACCCATGCGGCCTTTGAGGCCGGGGCCAGCATCGCGCATTGCCATGTGCGCAATGAGGACCAAACGCCTACTTCAGACCCCGAGAAATTCGCGGCCCTGAAAGAGGGGATCGAGGCGCATTGCCCCGGAATGATTGTCCAGCTTTCGACCGGCGGACGGTCAGGCGCAGGACATGAACGCGGCGGCATGCTGCCGTTGAAGCCGGACATGGCCTCGCTGTCGGTCGGGTCCAACAACTTCCCGACGCGGGTCTATGAGAACAGCCCCGATCTGGTGGCCTGGCTGTCCTCCGAGATGCGCCAATATGAGGTGACACCGGAGGTGGAGGCGTTCGACCTGAGCCACATCCTGCAGGCCATCAGGATGAGCGAAGAAGGCCTGTTGCATGGCAAGCTGTATGTGCAGTTCGTCATGGGGGTCAAAAACGCGATGCCGGTGGATCGCGCTGTCTTCGATTTCTACGTGCAGACGATGAAAGCCCGCGCGCCAGAGGCCGAATGGTGTGCGGCGGGCGTCGGCCCCGGACAGGTGGTGATCAACGAATGGGCCATTGCCGCAGGCGGGCACACCCGCACGGGGCTGGAAGACAATATGCGGATGGATCGGGACACGCTTGCCCCGTCAAACGCCGCGCTGGTCAGCCGGGCCGTTGATCTTTGCGAAAAATACGAACGCCCCGTCGCAACGTGGCAGCAGGCGCGTGAGATCCTTGAGGTGCCGCTAAGAGCCTGACGAGGTGTCGTCTTTCAAATAGTTGCCCGGCGCGGGGCCGTTGTATTTCTCCGTCAGCTCTGCCGAAACCTCGGACCCATCGACCATGAACGGCAATATCCCGCGCCGTAGGGAGCGGCCTCGCATGGCTTTGATGTCATCCTCTGACTTTGTAACCCGTTGCGCCAAGCGACGGCCCCACTGAGCCAAGTAGTCGTACATCTGGTCGATCTGCGGCTGATGGTCGCCTGTTTTGGCGAGGTCGTGAAACTCCTCCGGGTCGGTCTGCAGGTCAAAGAGCATCGGGCGGAAGCCACCTTCGGCATGCATCAGTTTGTAGCGGCCATCGAAAACCATAAAGAGCCTCGCATCGCGCGGCTCTAACCCAAGTTTGACGCATTGGGGGGTCGGGGAATAGTCAAACTCGCTGATCGCGTAGTCCCGCCAGTCCGGCACCTCCCCGCGCAGCCATGGCAGGAGGGACCGCCCTTCAAGAATGTGATCCGGCACCTTGCCGCCGGCCACTTCTACGAAGGTCGGGGCGAGGTCGATACTTTCCACCAAAGCATCGCACACGGTGCCACGTGAGACGTCTGCCTCTGGTCGCGGATCGGAGATGATGAGCGGCACCTTCACGCTGGGCTCGTGAAACAGATCTTTCTCTCCCAGCCAGTGATCGCCCAGATAGTCGCCATGGTCAGAGGTCAGCACGATCATGGTTTTGTCCAACCGGCCGCTGTCTTCCAGGTAATCCAGCAGCACGCCGAGTTGGTCGTCACATTGCTTGATCAGCCCCATATAGGCGGGGATCACCTTTTGTCGGACCTCGTCTTGTTGGAACGCTTGCGCGATCTTGTTGCCCATATAGGCCCCGAAGACCGGATGCGGATCGTCGCGTTCCGCATCATGGCGTACCGGCGCGGGGACGTGGTTGGGCCCGTACATGTCATGGTAAGGCGCGGGCACGATATAGGGCCAATGCGGCTTGATGAAACTGACATGGGCGCACCAACCATCCTCCGCCTGCTCGATGAAGTTGATGGTTTCGCGGGTCAGCCACGGGGTTTCGCTGTCTTCTTCGCGGATGTTGGCGGGTTTGTCAGCATTGGCAAACATCCAGCCGGAGGCGATATCGCCTGCCTCGTCCACGCCGGCATTGGCAAAATCGGCCCACGGGTTTTCCGACGGGTAGCCTTTGGATTTCAGGTATTCGTTATATGGCGAGCGTTTCTCATCATAGAATCCGTCCGGGCCGTATCCCCACAGCCCGTCGTCGCGGGTCCAGGGGTCAAACCCACATTCCGCCTGCCGCGCGCCGATTTGGCTGTCGGGGCTTAGGCCCAGCCGCGCCATACCATCCGCATCGGCCTTCATATGGGTTTTGCCGATCAGCCAGCAGGACATGTCTTGGCGGCGCAGATGATCGCCTAGCGTTTGTTCACCGACGCGCAGCGGGAACCCGTTCCATTGCGCGCCGTGGGACGACGTGTAGCGGCCCGTGTAGAAACACATGCGCGACGCCCCGCAAATGGGCGACTGCACATAGGCGTTGGAAAACCGCACGCCGCGTTTTGCCACCCGGTCAAAGTTGGGCGTTTCCAGATGCGGATGGCCCGCGCATGACAAATAGTCAAAGCGCAGCTGGTCATACATGATGAACAGAATGTTGGTTTTTGAATCTTGCTCCGCAGGCACGGGCGTCTCCCCCTCGGTCTTCTTGGCAGACAGGTTCTACGAAAATCGCCGGCAGGCAAAGGGCCAACTGTCAGGCTGTCCAGGTAGGGCACCCAATTGCGGATCGCACGGGATGCGCCTTTTCTAGACGGGGGAAATGCCGTTGACGTTGAGATAGGCAGAATAAAGTGACGTCGTGCCGCAGATAAACAGCCGATTCAGCTTGGGACCGCCGAAGCAGACATTGCCCACGATTTCTGGGATGTGGATTTTGCCAATGAGCGTCCCGTCAGCCGTCAGGCAATGCACGCCGTCACCCGCCGAGCTCCAGATGCGGCCGTCACGGTCGAGGCGGAAGCCGTCGAAAACGCCATTTGTGCAATCGGCAATGACTTTGCCGCCGCTGAGCGCGCCGCCATCCGACACGTCATGCGCCCGGATATGGGCGGGCCCACCTTCGGTGTGCGTGACGCCGGTATCAGCGATATAGAGCGTTTTCTCGTCTGGAGAGAAAGCCAGCCCGTTGGGCTTCATGTAGTCGTCCGCCACGATCGCGATATCGCCAGTGTCAGGATCCACGCGGTAGACATGGCAGGCCCCGATTTCGCTATCGGCGCGGTTGCCCTCGTAGTCCATCAAAATGCCGTAGCTTGGGTCGGTGAACCAGATGGAGCCATCAGACTTGATCACCACATCATTGGGCGAGTTGAGCCGCTTGCCATCATAGCGGTCTGCGATCACAGTGATGGAGCCATCAAGCTCAGTCCGGGTGACGCGGCGGGCGAGATGTTCGCACGACACCAGACGGCCCTGCCGATCCACGGTCTGACCGTTGGAATTGTTCGACGGGTCCCGGAATACCGAGACGGAGCCGTCGGTTTCGTCAAACCGCAGGATGCGGTTATTCGGGATGTCGGACCACAGAAGATACCGGCCCGCCGCAATCCAGACAGGGCCTTCCGACCAGCGCGCGCCGGTCCACAGCCGTTCAACCCGTGCGTGGCCGATAAGGCAGTCGTTGAATCGCGGATCAATGGGCTCAAATCCCGTCCCCTCGATCACTCCGAACATCTTCGTTTCCTTTCTTCTTCGGCCGGGCATCCCAGGATTCATGGATTAGCCCAGCGTGGCGCAAATATGCGCTTCACACCATACAGAACTGCCCGCTGCAGATCGGCTAGCTGGTCTCACCGATCACCAGATGCGATCCAACATCGACGTAGCGGGGCGCAACGTCGCCCAGATCAAAAAGGTTCTGTAGCAACGCCGCCGTCCGAACTCCGATACCATGCGCGTCCACGCCAACCGTTGTGATGCGCGGGTCAGATACCGTCGCGACATCGAACTGACCAAAGCCGGTGATGGCCAAATCCTCCGGCACCGATAACCCCATGCGGCGGCACTCACTCAGCACGCCGAAAGCCACGGGATCCGACACGCAAAGGACCGCGTCGAACCGGGCAATGTCCGGGCCAATTATGCGGACCGCCGCCGCGCCTTGGCGCATGGAAATAGGTGCCGGGCCTGCATTGATAAGTTCGACCTCATCAAGCCCATGCGTGCGCGCCGCACGAATAACACCGGCGCGGCGCGCCGCGCCGCGCATATCATCCCCGTCCTGTGCACCGACAAATGCAAGCTTGGTGCGGCCTCGGCCTGCCAAATGAGCCACGACTTGATCCATCGCATCAGCGTTTGAAAATCCCACCACATGCCCGAGCGGGTACTTTGGCAAATCCCAAATCTCAACCAACGGCAGGTTTGCAGCAGCCAACATCTTCCGTGTTGCGTCTGTATGCGTGCCGCCCGTCAGGACGATGGCTTCCGGGTTTCTGGCGAGAAGTTGGCGCACCAACCTCTCCTCCCTTTCAACGCTGTAATTTGTGCTGCCCAACAGCAGTTGAACGCCGCTGTCTGTCAGCCGGTCAGAAAGCCCGCGAAACGTTTCCGCAAAATTCGCGTTGTTGACCGACGGCAAGGTGATCGCCACAAACCCGCTCTTTTGAGTGCGAAACGCAAGCGCCGTCGTGTCGTACCGATAGCCCAGCTCGTGCGCCGCCTTCTGGATCAAGTTGCGGGTCTCCGCACTGACGGTTTTGTCGTCGCGCAAGGCGCGTGAAACCGTCATCGGCGACACCCCGACTGCCTGCGCCACATCGCGCATTGTGACCCGACCCGTCACCGCCGCCCGCCCCGAGGTTCTGAAATCCCGCATTTGGGCGCGCCTTCGAAGGTTGCAACTTTCCCGATCATCCAAGTGTGTCCCGCAGATATGCCTTCGACTGCCGCATCACTCCTTCGAAGGATTGGGATATGTCTATGCGCGTGCCGCTCTCGCCAGGCATGAGATGTTCAAGGGCCGCAAATTGGCTATCCAACAACGAGCTTGGCATGAAGTGTCCCGGCCGATTGGCGACCCGGTCGACCAGCACCGATTTGGGTGCATCAAGATGCAGGAAGTGGACGTCCTCCTTGACCTCAGCGCGGATAATATCGCGGTACTGTTTCTTCAGGGCTGAACAACCAACAACAATCGGTCCTTCATGCTGGGCAAGTGTCTGCCCGACCTTGGCCAACCATGGCCCGCGATCCGCGTCGTCCAGCGGCTCGCCGCGCGTCATCTTGGCAATGTTCTCTTTGGGATGCAGGTCGTCACCGTCGAAAAACGCGACAAATCCATCCGCCGCCAGAGCCTGCCCCACGCTTGTTTTGCCGCAGCCGGACACCCCCATCAAAACGAAACAGCGGCTCACAGCGACGCCGTGATACCGCCATCCACGTAGAGCACATGGCCATTTACAAAGCTCGATGCGTTGGATGACAGGAACACGCATGCCCCGACCAGCTCATCAACATTTCCCCACCGGCCGGCCGGGGTCCGTTTCTCAAGCCACGCTGAGAAGTCTGGATCCGCTACAAGTGCTGCGTTGAGTGGTGTGTCGAAATAGCCCGGCGCAATTGCGTTGCATTGCAACCCGTGCTTGGCCCAGTCCGTCGCCATACCCTTGGTCAGATTGCCAACAGCGCCTTTTGTCGCCGTGTAGGGCGCAATGCCGGGGCGGGCGAGCGCGGTTTGAACGGATGCTATGTTGATAATCTTGCCTGCGCCACGACCAATCATGTGGCGCGCAACGGCTTGCCCTACATGGAACACACTGGCCACGTTGGTCTGAAGGATTTTTTCGAACGCGTCTGCCGGGAAGTTTTCCAGCTCGGTGCGGTGCTGCATGCCCGCATTGTTCACCAATATGTCGATGGCGCCATGTTCGGCTTCGAACCCGTCAACGGCCTTTCGCACCGCATCATGGTCGGTGGCATCAAAGGCGAGGGTCTTTGTATCTCCTCCGATTGCGGCGGCTGCAGCCGCAAGCTTGTCGGTGTTGCGCCCGTTCAAAACGACGCTGGCCCCGGCATCGATCAGGCCTTTTGCCAAGGCAAAACCGATCCCCTGCGACGACCCGGTTATGAGCGCGCGACGCCCCTTCAGGGAGAATAGTTCTGACATCGGCGGACCTCATCCGTGGCTTGACTTTGTGGAAATGTTACCGATAACATGTTACCGATAACACCACCTGTCAAGCAAGGAATTGCGGCCTTGGGCGAACCAGTCATCTGGTGCTATTTGCATCCGCAAGCACCCCGCAAGACCAAGGAACGCACATGAAAGCCATCGTCGCACATGCCGCCAAGGACCTTCGGCTTGAAAACCAGCCGGTGCCAAACCTTGGATCTGGCCAGCTACGCATCCGGCTTCAATCCGGCGGCATCTGCGGATCCGATCTGCATTACTACAACCACGGCGGGTTTGGCGCTGTCAGGTTGAAAGAACCGATGGTTCTGGGCCACGAAGTGTCGGGCATCGTTGATGCTATTGGGGAAAATGTAACCTCCCATGAGGTTGGTCAGTTGGTTGCGGTCTCCCCGTCGCGCCCGTGCAATGCCTGCGAGTATTGCCATGGCGGCGCGCAAAACCATTGCATGAACATGCGCTTCTACGGATCGGCCATGCCGTTCCCCCATATTCAGGGCGCATTCCGCGAAACGCTGATTGCCGACGCCACGCAATGCGCGCCTGCCGATGGGTTGACCGCCGGAGAAGCCGCCATGGCAGAGCCGTTGGCCGTGGTCTTGCACGCGGCCAAGCAGGCGGGCGATCTAATGGGCAAACGGGTGCTGGTAACGGGCTGCGGGCCAATTGGCCTTTTGGCCGTGATCGTCGCGCGCGCCGCTGGCGCGGTTGAGGTTGTCGCCACCGACATCACGGACTTCACCACACAAATGGCTCGTAAGGTCGGCGCGGACATGTCCCACAACGTCGGCGACGACCCCGCGGCGTTGGAGCAGTATTCAGCCGACAAAGGGCATTTCGACGTTTTGTTCGAATGCACCGGCGTGGCCGCCGTTGTCGCGTCAGCGGTCCCCGCCCTTCGGCCACGCGGCACTATCGTTCAGCTTGGCCTTGGGGGGGACATGACGTTGCCGGTGCAAGCCATGACCGCCAAGGAGCTGGTGCTGAAAGGGTCATTCCGGTTCCATGGCGAATTCTTCACCGCCGTCAAACTGATGAGAGGCGGACAAATCGATGTGAAGCCGCTGATCACGCACAACACGCCGCTGGGCGATTTTGCCGCCGCATTTGAATTGGCCTCTGACCGCAATCAGGCGGTCAAAGTACAGATCGACTTCACGACCTCCGACTAGAGCTTCACCCAAGCCGCGTTGCGCGCGGATGACCGCACGCAGGCGTCGATGAATTGCACCCCGCGCAAACCGTCGTCGATTGTCGGGTATGTGACCTCACCTGTTGGGGTCTTGCCGTTCCTGTGCGCCACGATAGCCTCCGCCGCTTCGGAGTAGATGTTGGCGAAGGCTTCCAAATAGCCTTCGGGGTGGCCCGGTGGGATGCGGCTCATCCGGGCGGCTGAGGTCCCCGCACCCGCCCCGTTTCGGGTGATCAACCGCTTCGGTTCGCCAAAGGGCGTATGCCAGAGGTAGTTCGGGTCCTCCTGCGCCCATTCAAGGCCACCTTTGTCACCATAGACCCGGATGCGCAGCGCGTTCTCATTGCCTGGAGCCACTTGAGAGCACCAAAGCATGCCCTTCGCCCCGCCCCCAAAGCGCAACATGACGTGGCCATTGTCGTCCACCTGACGACCCGGCACAAATGCGTCGAGGTCGGCAGCAAGGCTTTCAACCTCCAGCCCCGTGACAAACCGCGCCAAATTATGGGCATGGGTACCGATATCACCGGTGGACCCGCCAGCCCCAGACCGCGCTGGATCAGTGCGCCATTCGGCTTGTTTGAAATCCTCATGCTGGGTCAGCCAATCCTGCGGGTATTCGACCTGCACCACCCGAACCTTGCCGATCGCCCCACCCGCGACCATCTCCCGCGCTTGCCGGACCATGGGGTAGCCGGTGTAATTGTGGGTCAGGATGAACAGCGCATCAGATGCCTCCGCCGCTTTCACCAGCTTCTTGGCATCGGCCAGTGTGGAGGTCAGCGGCTTGTCGCAGATCACGTGGATGCCGCGTTTCAAAAACTCCCGCGCGGCTGCATAATGCACGTGGTTGGGGGTGACGATGGCCACGGCTTCGATCCCGTTCTTCAGTCGCGCTTCCCGGATCGCCATGGCTTTGAAGTCACCGTAGATGCGTGGCAACCCCAGCGCCTCGCCGGATGCTTGCGACTTCTCGGGGGTTGAACTGAGGGCCCCTGCGACCAGCTCATACCGGTCGTCGATACGTGACGCGATGCGGTGGACACCGCCGATGAAGGCGTCATTACCGCCGCCGACCATGCCAAGTCTGATGCGTTCCATTTATCCGATCCCCAGCATTTTGCGGTTTGCCGCCTCATCCGTTCCTCCGTCGGCGAAATCGTCAAAGGCGCGCTCTGTGACCCGGATGATGTGGTCTTTGACAAACTGCGCGCCTTCGCGTGCCCCGTCCTCCGGATGTTTCAGGCAGCATTCCCATTCGACCACGGCCCAGCCGTCAAAGTCGTTGGCCGCCATCTTTGAAAAAATGGCTGCAAAATCGACCTGTCCATCGCCAAGCGAGCGGAACCGCCCAGCCCGGTCGACCCACGGCTGGTAGCCGGAATATACGCCTTGGCGGCCGGTCGGATTGAATTCCGCATCCTTGACGTGGAACATCTTGATCCGGTCTTTGTAGATGTCGATGTTGTCTAGATAGTCGAGACATTGCAGCACGTAGTGGCTGGGATCATACAGCATGTTGCAGCGGGCATGGTTGTCCACCCGCTCCAGAAACATCTCGAACGTGACGCCGTCATGCAGGTCCTCGCCGGGGTGAATTTCGTAGCAAATGTTGACGTCATGTTCGTCAGCATGATCCAGAATGGGCCGCCACCGTTTGGCCAGCTCATCGAATGCCGTTTCCACCAACCCGGCGGGGCGTTGCGGCCATGGATAGATGTATGGCCATGCCAATGCACCAGAGAAGGACACATGGTTCTTGATGCCCATATTGGCCGACGCCGATATTGCCTTCATCACCTGATCGACCGCCCATTCCTGGCGCGCCTTCGGATTGCCATGCACGGATGGGTCGGCGAAGCCGTCAAAGGCCGCGTCATATGCCGGATGCACCGCGACCAGCTGGCCTTGCAGGTGGGTGGAAAGCTCGGTCACCTCCACGCCATTCTCAACTGCTTGCCCTTTAAACTCGTCGCAATAGTCTTTGCTGTCAGCCGCCTTGGCCAGATCAAACAGCCGCGCGTCCCAGCTGGGGACCTGCACGCCCTTGTAGCCGCAATCGGCCGCCCATTTGGTGATAGCATCCCATGAATTGAACGGCGCCTCGTCGCCTGCGAACTGCGCCAGAAAGAGCGCCGGGCCTTTGATCGTTTTCATGTTGTCCCTCCAATTTTTGAGATGCTTGGGTCAGACCCGCGGCGGCAGGTTCTCCCGAATTAAGACTTCGATCCGAATATGTTCTTGCGAGGCCAGAACCGGGGCCTCGTCACATTTGGCGCGCATGACCCGCAATGCGCTGCGAGCCAGGTGGCCGGTGTTTTGGTTGATCACGGCGTCAAGGACACCTTCCTCCAAGAGGTCACGGGAATTATCGGTCAGCTCGTGGTCAATGCAGATCAGGCGTTCGGGCGCTTTGTGTTCAACCAAGGCATCAGCTATGCCGCGTACACTTGCGCCGACAGAATAGACGGCGACCACATCTTCGTTTTCCTGCAAACAGCGGCGGGTCAGCGCTTGCGCAACTTCGGGGTCGTCATAGGCCTCGATGCTGGGCAGCGGTGTCAGGTTCGGGAATTGCTCGGTCATCACGGTGTCAAAGCCCAACCGCCGTTCCAGCATGTCGCGGGCATGCATGGAGGTTACCACGACCGCCACTTTTCCAACCCGGTCGCCCACAAAGCGCCCCAGCAGCCTGCCAGCGGTGCGGCCAGCTGAGCGGTTGTCGAATCCCACGAAATGGTCCCGTTCTGAATTGGGCTGGTCCGCCACGAGGGAGACAACCGCAACGCCGCTCTTTTTCAGGCGGGCAATCGTGTCACGCACAATTGGTGTCTCGTGGGCCATGATGGCCAGCCCGTCAATTTCGGCCGGGTCCAGCGCGGTCAGCTCTTTCACCAAAGCCGTGTGGTTGCGGCTGGAAATTAGGATGGTACGCGCCGAGATACGGTCATAGAGCGCGTTCTTGACCGCTTCGGCAATCGAGTTGCGCAGCCCTGTCAGGAATTGGCCCTTGCCGTCGGGCAGCACAAAGACAAACCGGTAGGTGCGTTGCCGTGCCAGATTGGCAGCGGACAAGTCACGCACGTAACCCAGCTTTTCGATGGCCTCATTGACCCGCTCGACAGTTGCCTTTCGCACGCCTTCGCGCTTGTTGAGGACACGATCAACGGTCGCCAAACTGACCCGCGCTTCGCGGGCGACGTCTTGCGACGTGGGTTTGGGGGTTGATCGGTTTTCGCTGTTCATCTGCGTCCTTTGGGTTAGCGCGCCAGCTGTTCAAACAGCCGCGCAACAGCTTCCGCGCCTGGATCGTTGAACCCGACGAGATTTTCTTCGGGGACATATGCGGCACGGCCTGCATTTGCACGAGTCATTTTTGCAGTCGCGTCAGCGCCGTCACGCGCGGCAGCTGCCGCTTTGTCGATGCCGTCTGGCATAGCCTTTAGGGCCGGACCAAGGGCATCAATCATTGTGCGATCACCTTCCGTCGCCCCGCCGACCTGGCTGATACGGTTAAGCCCCGCAAGCAGCGCTTTGGACACTGGCAGCCCGCCGGCGCAGGCATCGCCTGACGCCTCGAAGAAGATCGCGAGGATCACGCCCGACGAGCCGCCCATGGTCTGGCTCAGCTCAATGCCGATGGCGCGGAAGAGCTGCGTCGCGTCTGCGAGGGGCAGATCGTCCAACCGCCCTTTCAGCGCGCGCGCTGCCGTGGCCAATGTGGACCCGGTGTCCCCATCGCCTGACTTGGCGTCGAGCGTGTTCAGATCATCCTCACAAGAGATCAGCAAGTCGCAGCAATCGGCCAGCACCTTGCGCGTTTTATCGTTCACCGATGGGTTCGGTTTGATCGGGCTTAACCCGTCCGGCAGAGGCCGGGTCGTGACCGGCGTGATAGCCTTCATCCCAGGCCAGGCCGAGGGCTCGACGTCCGCTTCCAGCTGCGCGATGTTGTCGGAGCCAACCGGCAGGATCGAGACCGAAAACCCGTGCATATCCAGCGAGGTCATCAGGGGCGCCGGGCCAATGACATGTTTGATGTTCACCGCGCGGGGCGAGGTGGCCAATTCATGGGCGAGGATGCTCATTTCCAACGGGGTGGTCGACCCGAGGTTATTCAAAATTACAACATGCGGCCCCTTGCCGATCCTGGGAGCCAGCTTTTCCAGCACCTGATCCATTGCTGTCCGGGCGTCAGTGAACGCCACCTGCTCCACCCCGGCCTCGCCATGGATGCCAAGGCCAAGCTCCGCTTTGCCCTTGGCAATCCGATCTTCCTTTTCCGAGCCAGGCACGGTGCACGTGTCCAGTGACGTCCCGATAGAGGCCATATTGTCGATGGTGGCCTGCGCCGCCTTGGTGACTGCATCCAGGTCCGCGCCACTTTCGGCAAGCGCGCCTGATACTTTGTGGACGAACAACGTACCCGCAACACCGCGGGCCTGCGGCAGGTGCGGCAAAGCGATGTCATCATCGACAATGACCATCGAGACCCGCAAACCGAACGCGCGGGCGCGTTCTGCCGCCAGCCCGAAGTTCAACCGGTCACCGGTGTAGTTCTTGACGATGAGCAGGCAGCCAGCCTTGCCCGTCACAGCCAGAATACCCGCCAGCACAGCGTCGACGGAGGGGGACGCAAAGACCTCGCCACAAACCGCGGCAGTAAGCATGCCCGCGCCCACGAACCCTGCATGCGCCGGTTCATGCCCTGATCCTCCACCAGAGATAAGCGCCACTTTCGATTTGTCCCAATCCGCGCGGCAGACCACCTTGATATGGGGGTAGCCGTCCAACCGCGTCAGCGCCCCGCCTGACGTCTCGATCAAACCGTCCACGGCATCAGTGACCAGGGTTTCCTTGGCGTTGATGAATTGGCTCATGTCTTTCTCCTCACCGAATGCGGTTGCCGTTTGTGTCGAAGCAAAGCGGGTCTTTCGGCGCAATCTTGATATGTGCACCGGGCGTGTAGGTTGTGTCGGCATTGGCCAAGGTGGTGACGAGGTGGCCCTGCAGATCCAAATGCAGTCGCGTTTGATCGCCAAGATGTTCTACCCGCTTAATCTCGGCATCCTGCCCCTCGCCTTGCAAGATATGCTCCGGCCGGAGCCCAATCGTATCGGTGCCATCAGGCGTCCCACCAAACAAGTCAGCGGGCAGCACATTGATGCGCGGCAGGCCAAGGCGGCTGGCGACATAAAGCGAGTTGGGGTTCTCGTAAATCTCGCGCGGGGTGCCGAATTGCACCAGTTTCCCGTCATTCAGCACGCCCACATGGGTGGCCATAGTCATGGCTTCGATCTGGTCATGTGTCACATAAAGCAAAGTGGCACCAAGGCCGGCCTGGATGCGTTTCAATTCAACCCGCAGGTCTGTTCTGAGTTTCGCATCGAGTGAGCTAAGTGGTTCATCCATCAAGTAAATTGACGGCTCACGCACCAAAGCACGGCCGATGGAAACGCGCTGCATTTCGCCGCCCGACAGCTCTGTCGCTTTGTTGTGGAGCTTGTGGCTGATCTGCAGAACATCCGCCACCTCCGCCACCTTGCGCTCTATCTCATCGGGGGGCGTGTTCAGGATGGGTGACTTCAACGGGAAGGCCAAATTATCCTTCACCGTCAGATGCGGATAGAGCGAATATTGCTGGAACACCATCGCCACATCGCGCTGGGCAGGCGTCTCATTGGCGACGTTGCGCCCACCGATCCAAACCTCGCCCGCGTCGGCTTTTTCAAGTCCAGAGATCAGCCGCAACGTTGTGGTTTTGCCGGCGCCAGTGGGGCCCAGGAGGACAACGAAAGCCCCGTCGGGAATCGTCATCGTGATGCCTTCTACACCAACATCATTACCAAATGATTTAGACAGGTTTTTCAGAACGACCTCAGCCATGGGAGAGCACCTCGTTGTTCAGCTCGGAGCGCAACGCGCCGCCATGTGACGGGTCGAACAGCGTGACCGTTTTGGGGTCAAAACTGAGGCCAACTTTTTCACCGACCGTGGCAATCTGGGTGCTGTCAATACGGGCTTTCAGTTCCCCGTTGGGCGTGTCCAGCGTGATGATTTGAGTCGTGCCCAAATACTCCGTCGCCAGCACCTCGCCGCGGTAGCTGCCGCTGTCCGTTATAGTGATGTGTTCAGGGCGCACGCCGAACACCAGCCCGCCCGATGCCCCTTGAATTTGTTTGGGAATACCATGGGTTTGTCCATTCAGATCAACGGTGTTTGCGCCCTCCGAAACTGCTCCTTCAAAATGCAGGAAGTTCATGGACGGAGAGCCGATGAAGTCGGCGACGAACATGGTGGCAGGCTTGTCGTAAATCTCTTGCGGGGTGCCGAATTGTTCGACAACGGCGTTGTTCATCACCACGATTTTGTCGCCCATCTGCATGGCCTCAAGCTGGTCGTGGGTGACGTACACGGTGGTGGCATTCATGCGATCATGCAGCGCGCGGAGTTCCACGGACATGTGTTCGCGGAACTCGGCATCCAAGGCCCCCAGCGGTTCGTCCATCATGAAAGCTTTGGGGTCTCGGACGATGGCGCGGCCAAGGGCAACGCGTTGACGGTCGCCGCCTGACAACCCGCCGACGGGACGTTTCAGGATGTCCTGGATGCCGAGGATGGTCGCGACCTCTTCCACCTTCGCTTTGACCTGCGCGCGGGGCATGCCTTGGCTGACCAAAGGATAGCTGAGATTCTTGCCCACATTCATATGCGGGTAGAGCGCAAACATCTGAAAAACAAAGGCAATATCGCGTTTTGAGGGCGGCAGCTGGCTGATCTCTTCGCCGTCGAGATAGATCTCGCCGGAGGTCGGCAGTTCCAGCCCTGCAATCATCCGCAACGTCGTGGTTTTGCCGCATCCAGAGGGGCCAAGCAGCATGAAAAACTCGCCGTCTTCGATGGTGAAAGAGCTTTCTTTCACGGCGTTGAAGTCGCCGAAATCCTTGCGGATATTTTTGATTTGTATCTGGGCCACGGCGCTAATCCTTGAAGTGGGAGACGACGATGAACATCACCGTTCCGACCAGTGTGACGATGAAGGAATAGGTGAAGAGCCACAGCACAAACGGCTGCATCAGCATGAACACCCCAAGGCCGATGAGGATGGTTGCAACCAACTCCCATGGGCCCCGTTTGAGGGCCAGAAGGCCGGAGAAAAACGTGCTCATAGCGGGGCCTCATTTGACCGAAAACCGACGTACACAACGCGTACACACCCTGTACACACCCCGTACATACACTTGGCTGTCATACTCATTTGCGAACCGCCCCGAATGTGATCCCTCTGAGCAGGTGCTTGCGCAGCAGGATGGTGAAAATCATGACCGGCAGCAGGAACAGCGTGACCCCCGCCGCGATCGCAGGCCAATCGAGCCCGCCAACCCCGATGATGGTCGGGATGAATGGGGGCGCTGTCTGGGCCGTGCCGGTGGTCAGCAGAACCGCGAAGGCGTATTCGTTCCACGCAAAGATCAGGCAGAAAATCGCAGTCGAGGCGATGCCCGTTGCGGCCTGTGGCAGCACCACTTTGTAGAAGGCCTGGAAGCGGGTGTAGCCGTCGATCAGCGCGGCTTCCTCATATTCCAGCGGGATGCCGTCCATGAAGGATTTCAGCAGCCAGACCGCCAGCGAGATATTGACCCCGGTATAGAGCAGGATCATGCCCAGATGCGTGTCGGACAACCCCAACTGCCGGTACATCAGGAAGATCGGGATGGCCACGGCAATGGGCGGCATCATCCGCGTACTGAGGATGAAGAACAGCAGGTCGTCGGCCAACGGTATCTTGAAGCGTGAGAACGCATAGGCCGCGAGCGTTCCGAGGAAGACACTTAGGAAGGTAGAACCGAAACCGATGATGACCGAGTTCAGAAACCGTTCGCCGAATTTCGAAGGCCCGACAATGACCATGTCATACTGCCGGACAATCTCATCGCGCCAGTTCTGTGGCGGGTTGGCTTCCAAAAACTCCGGCGTCTGCCGGGTGCGGGTGGTGAAGAGGTTGACGTAGCCCTCCAACGTCGGCTCGAACACCACTTTGGGCGGATAGCTGATCGCGTCTGCGGGCGACTTGAAGCCCGTGAGCATGATCCATGCGAGCGGCACCATGGTGACCAGCGCGTAGATGATGACCATCGTGCCCGCAAACCATTTGGCGCGGTTGGAGGGTTCGGTGACGGAGAAGCTGCTCATTGGTCGAATTCCTGACGATGAGGCCCGCATGGGCCAAGCCCGACCTCGGGGGGGCGGGTGGAAGGATTGTTCAAAGTGGATCGCCCGAAAGCATCAAAGACGCGTTTTTTGCGAAGGACAGCTCCGAAAGCCCTCCCGTGGGGGAAGTCGGGCTCGGCCCATGCGGGCCGGTGGAGCGGGTTGGCGAACATCTGCATCATCACCGCTCCTTCACCTTGTTCAGCGCTTTGACGTAGATCGAGGCGAGCCCGAAGACGGTGACAAAGAGGATGATTGCGTAGGCCGACGCATAGCCGGTGCGCCACTTTTCAAACGCTTCGCGTTTGAGGTTGATCGAAGTCAGCTCGGTCGTTGAACCGGGGCCACCACCCGTCAGCTGCACCACCAGATCAAACATCTTGAAGTTCTCGATGCCCCGGAAGAGCACCGCCAGCATCAGGAAGGGCAGCACCATGGGGATGGTGATCGTGAAGAACTGCCGAAGCTTGGAGGCACGGTCGACCTCGGCTGCCTCGTAGATGTAGTCGGGGATGGATCGCAATCCCGCCAGACAGATCAGCATGACAAAGGGCGTCCACATCCATGTGTCCACGATCACGATGGACCACGGGGCCAGTTGTACCGAGCCGAGCATCTCGAAGCTGGATGGATCCTTGCCGGAGAAGAAGGCGACGATGTAATTGAACAGGCCGATTTGCGGCTGATAGAGGAATTTCCAGAAGTTGCCGACGACGGCGGGGCTGAGCATCATCGGCAACACGATGATCGTGGTCCACAGGTCGTTGCCCTTGAATTTCTTGTTGATCAGGTAGGCCAGCGTAAAGCCGATGAGCACCTGAAAGAAGATTGTCCAGAACAGGAAATGCGCCGTGGCCTGCATGTTCAGCCAGATGTCGCTGTCGGTCAGGATGCGTTCGTAGTTGCGCAGCCCGATATTCTTCACCTCGCGACCAATGCGGTTGGCCTTGTAGTCGGTGAAGCTGAGTTGGATCGTCCAGATCAGCGGAAAGATGTTGATCGCAAGCAGCAGGAAGATCGTGGGGCCAACGAATATCCACGCAATGGCGCGGTCGCTTAGGCCCTTGATCTTGCGCGCGACGCCTGGCGGCGTGGCACTTGCTGCGCGGGTGACGGGTGTCTCAGACATGTCGCAGGATCCGGTCGTGAGGGGGAAAGGAGGGCACACCCCGGACCAAAAGTCCGGGGCCGCCCGTCGATTTGAAAGCCTCCAGGAGGAAGGCCATCAAGGGAGGTTACAGCTTGCCCTCGTCTTCGAAGACTTCGGTCCAATCCTCGACCAGCTTGTCCAGCGCTTCCTGCGCAGTGCCTTGGTCGGCGACCACGTAGTCATGCATGCGCTTTTGCATGGCGAGCAGCAGTTCGGCGTAGGCCGGCTCCTGCCAGAAGTCCTGGACCGAGCCCATGGCCTCCAGGAAGTCGCCCGCAAACGGCGCGCTGTCTTTGAAGCCCGGATCGTTCAACACCGAGTTATGCGCGGAATAGCCGCCAAGGGACCACCATTTCGCCTGAACATCGGGGTTGGCAAACCACTTGATGTATTCAAGCGCCGCGTCCTGCTTGTCGGAATAGGCCACCACGGAGATGCCCTGCCCGCCCAACGTGGACCCGGCCTGGTTCTGCGGCGGATTGACGAAGAAGTCGATCTTGTCGCCGCCGGTGTTGGGGTCCGCATAGAGCCCTGGGAAGAACGCAAACCAGTTCATCGCCATGGCGACCTGACCGGATTTGAACGCATCAAGGCTCTCCCCCATGTAGGAGTTGGTGTAGCCCGGCGGCGTCGCGGTTTCGTAGAATTCCTTGTAGAATTCCAGCGCTTCGACGGCTTCGGGCGAGTTTACCGCGCCGTCCATGTCGTAGCTTCCCGGGGTGTTTTCATATTTGAAGCCCCATGGGTAGAGCGCCGAAGTGATGCCCATTGTGATGCCTTCAGAGCCACGCTCAGTGAAGATCGAGGCGCCGTAGACGGTTTTGCCGTCGATCTCGCGGCCTTGGAAGAATTGCGCGATTTCGAGCATTTCTTTCTGCGTCTTTGGCTCGCCCAGCTCGCGGCCTGTGGCGTCTTTGAACGCTGCGCGGATGTCGTCACGCTCAAACCAGTCCTTGCGGTAGAACCAGCCGTTGGCGTCGCCCATCGCTGGCAGGGCGTAATAGTTCGGGGTGCCCTTCGGCCATGTCGAATACGCGTAGACTGTCGCATCGGCGAAGTCGTCCATCGAGATGCCTTCTTTGTCGAAGAAGTCGTTCAGCTTCACGTAGTGGCCGTTCTCCGCCCCGCCGCCGATCCATTGGCTATCGCCGATCAATAGGTCGCAAAGCTTGCCGCCGGAGTTCAGCTCGTTGAGCATCCGGTCGGCGAAGTTGGGCCAAGGAATGAACTCGAAGCTCATGGTGTGGCCGGATTGGCTTTCAAATTCTTTGGACAATTCGACCAGAGCGTTCGCGGGGTCCCAAGCGGCCCAGCAAAGCGTCAGATCTTCAGCTTGCGCGGTGCTGCCAACGGATGCGGCGGCAAGGGTGAGCGCACTGACAGATGCCAGTTTCAGGTTTTTCATTGGTAGTCCTCCCAGTGTGATGACCGGCAGCTGTTGAGGCCTGCCGAATCCAATATCAGACATCCAAACGCTAAATGAGGTGCGTACCTCAAGTCTAGGTATTTTTGACGTGCGTACCTCAAAAATGGGCGCTCTGAGAACTAATTAATTGAAAAATAAAGACAATTAACCTTCACTCATTTCGAGAAGTGTGAGAAACCCCGGGAACCAGCGGCTATGAACCACCAGACAAAAGCGCCGCGCCGACTTCGTCGAAGAAGTGCAGGCTGTCTTCGTTGAACTTCAATCCGACGGTCTGGCCTTCGATATCTTCGGACGCGCCTGGCGCGCGAACGGTGAGAATCCCCAGTGGGCCACAATCCACGTAGTGGAAGAAATCCGCGCCCAAATATTCGCTAATCTGCACGGTGCCCGTGCAATGGCCCGCTCTTTCTTGGACCACCTGAATGTGTTCAGGCCGGATGCCAAGTTGCGTTGCCGTTGCCTGCGCACCGGGATCAATTGGGCCGCCTCCGCCCCCGGCAAGTTCGAACCGAGCGCCGGAGGTTGCGCAGGACATCAGGTTCATTTTCGGGCTGCCAATGAACTGCGCCACAAAGACGTTGTCGGGCGTTTCATAAAGCTCGCGCGGAGTGCCGACCTGCATGATCAACCCGTCCTTGAGCACCACGATACGGTCGGCCAGCGTCATCGCCTCGACCTGATCGTGGGTCACATAGACCATCGTGCTTTCGAGCGTCTTGTGCAGGCGCGCAATCTCGAACCGCATGTCCACACGCAGAGAGGCGTCGAGGTTTGACAGCGGCTCGTCAAACAGGAACCCCTTGGGCTTGCGTACAATGGCCCGGCCAATTGCAACGCGTTGACGTTGGCCGCCCGACAGGTCTTTGGGGCGTCGGTCCATGTAGTCCTGCAGCTTCAGAATATCCGCTGCGCGGTTCACCTTTTCGGTGATTTCTGACTTTGGCGCGCCCGCCGTCTTCAGCGCAAACCCCATGTTTTCTTCGACGCTGAGATGCGGGTAGAGCGCGTAGGACTGGAACACCATCGACAGCTCCCGCTCGGACGGGACTTTGTGGGTGACGTCCTCGCCATCGAGCAGTATCTGCCCACGCGAGGTTTCCTCTAACCCCGAAATCATCCGCAGCAGGGTGGACTTGCCGCAACCCGAGGGGCCGACGAAGATGATCAGCTCTCCGTCGAGAATGTCCAGATCCACACCTTTGATGACCTGCACGTCGCCGAACCATTTTTCGACGGATTTCAGGCTAATGGACCCCATTACGCCACACCTTCCAATTTAGTTTCATGCTGCCACGACAGCCACACGGCGGCCGTCCAAGAGAAGTTCGCACCGACGCAGCCATCCCCCGTCAGCGGGTTGAAGCATTCCCAGAAGCCCGACTTTTCAATGGCGCGGCACAGGTCGTCGCGGATCTGTTGGCCCAGCTCCGGCTCGCCCTGTTCGGTCAATCCAAGCGCCGTCATGTAATTCATCTGCGGCCAGACCGGCCCGCACCAATAGCGCTGCGGCTCGAAGTCGGCGGCGTCCGGGTCCCAGCTGGGCAGCATGAACTCGACCGCCCCCGAGATGCGGCGCAGGTTGTCCAGCACCCGGGCGCGCTGCTCGGGCGTCCCGGCATCAGCGTAGAAACACAGCGCGCTGCAATTGCTGAACCCGCTGGAGAATACGCCGGACCGAATGTCGCGCGCAGTGAAGGCCCCCAAATCGTCGTTCCAAAGATAATCAGTGGCGGCCTCGCCTTTGGCGATCCAGCCCTTGATTTCGTCCTGCACCGCCGCCGCTTTGCCTAGCCGCTGCGCCATGGCCAGAAGGTCCTTATCGGCGCGCAGCAGGACGAAATGAATGTTGGGGTCGGCCATCAGGAACGGACCTTCATCGGTCAACCGGCGCTGGTCCCAGCCGATGCTGTCGCCGAATTGTACGATGGTCAGGTACTTGTCGTACTGCTCCTGCGTGGGACGGTACTGGGGGTTCACATGCTTGTTGTCCATGCGGGTGTAGGGCGCCAGATCAGGCGCAATGTTCATCTGGTCCAGCCCAATATTCCATTCGGGGCAATTGTCGCGACCGGTTTCCCACGGATGTACCGTCGCCACGATGCCGTCGACCGTGCGGGCCTCGTGGTACCATTTGTGCCACGCGAATATTTGGTCAAAGACCTGCGCCCTACGTGTGGGGGCGTCCTCGGTCAACTGGCGCACAATCGTGGCCAGAACTGGCGGCTGCGACACACCTGTGGAGGGTATGTCCCCCGGCGTTGAGCCCCAGCGAGACGGGCCGGGAAAATAGGCAGGGTCGTCGCTGCGAAAAATGATGCTGGGGATCATGCCATCCGGCCATTGGCCGTCGAGCAGTGAGGTGATTTCTGCCCAGGCGCGATCCATGTCGTAGGTGGCGATGCCTAGCGCGATGAACGCGCTGTCCCAGTTCCACTGATACGGGTACAGGCCAGCCGTCGGGATGGTGAACCCCCCGCGGTCGTTTTTGACCAGCGTATCAATGGCGATTTGGGTCAGAGACATGGGTTATCCTTTCACACTTCCAGCCGTGAGCCCTGCAACGAGGAAACGCTCGAACCACAGAAACAGGGCCAACACGGGCACCGTGGCAATCACGGCACCGGCCATCAGATGCTGGCGCGGCACCTCGGAGGAATTCAGCTCAGCAATCCCGCGCGACAGGGTGTAGAGGTCAACATTGTCGAGGAACATGAAGGCGAAGAGGAACTCGTTCCAGGCGATCATAAAGACGTAGAGCGCGACGGATGCCAGTGCGGGCAGCGCCAGCGGTAGGGTAATCTTGCGGATGACATTGAGCCGGGTGAGCCCGTCCATCAGCCCTGCCTCCTCCAACTCGGCCGGGATGCCACGGAAGTAGCCTTGCAGCATGTAGAGCGCGACGGGGATCGTCGTGGCGGGGTAGACCAGCATCAACCCCCACAGCGTGTTGCGCATGCCCAGCTGGCTGAAGATCGCGTAGAGCGGGATCACCAGCACGATCATGGGCACCATGTAGATCAAGAGGATCGACCGGCTGAGGAAGTTCTGGCCCGGGAATTTCAGCCGCGCCACGGCGTAGGCCCCGGGGACCGCGAAGAACAGCGTGATCAGCACGGTGGCGACAGAGACCATGGCCGAATTCAACAGGTAGCTGCCGAAATGGTACTGGGTGAACAGCTCTATGTAGCTGCGAAACAGCGCCTCCGCCCCTTGGGCGAAGTTGATGGAGAAATCGAGCGGGTTGGACAGCAGCAGCTGCTGGTTCTTGAGGCTCATCATCACCATGACGAAGAACGGCAGCGCGACCGCGATGGTGAAGACGACCAGCCCAAAGCCCTTGAGGAAGCGCAGGCACAGCACCTCGACATTGTAGCGGCGTTCGGTGCCGGGCCCCAAATTCTTGGCCGTTAGGTTGGTGGCTTGCACCGCGAAGACGCCCAAGAGGATGGTAAAGATCAACTGACCAAATGGGTAGGTTTCCAGCCCAAGGCCGAGCGGCGTGGCCCCGGACGCCAAGGTCAGCACCAACACGAACACGAAGACCGCAAGCGCCACCATGGCGGGCGTGCGTTTTGCAGGGGCGAGCCCCGTCAGCACCGCTGCCGCGACAACGCCCGCAACCGCGCCTGCGGTGACTTGTGGCTGGAACGGGTGGCCCGAGATGAACAGCGCCAACAGCGTGATCAGGATCGCCGAGATCGCGCCCCAGAGCGCGCCAAACAGCAGGCAGAGGTAGAAGATGTTTCCAAAGCGGCTCATGCGTCATCCTCCGGCGAGAACTTGAAGAAGATCACCGAGAACATCAGCAGGATCAGGAACACGACGACCGCGACCGCCGCGCCCGCGCCGAGGTTGGAAATAGCGAAGGCCTGTTCGTAGACATTGACCGTCAGGGTTCGGGTGCCCGCTGCCCCGCCGGTGAGCAGGAAGATGTCGTCAAACTTGTTGAACGTCCAGATGAAGCGCAGCAGGAACAGCACCGCCATGATGCCCATCAGCTGCGGCAGGGAGATGAAGCGGAACTGCTGTAACGGGGTCGCCCCGTCAATTTCCGCCGCCTCGTAGATATCGGTCGACATGGACTGCATACGCGCCAGAATGAACAACATCGCCAGCGGGAAATAGCGCCAAATCTCGAAGATGATGACGACCGTCAGGGCGACAGGGAAGTTGAAGGTGAGACCAAGGAAACTGATCTCTGCCACGCGCTGGCCGAGAAAGCTGATCGGGCCGTCGATGACGCCAAGCTGGATCAGCAGCGCGTTCAACGTGCCGCCCGGGCCGGGGTCCAGCAGCAGCACCCAGGCAAGCGCCACAGCGATGACGGGGGCCACATAGGGTGACAGGAATAACCCACGCAAGACGCTGCGGCCACGGAACGCCATGTTCATCAGCTGCGCCGCGAACAGCCCCATGACCAGCGCGCCGATGGTGCCTGCGATGGTGTAATACATCGACGCCCAAAGCACCGCCCAGAAATCGGAAGCGTTGAAAACCTTGCGGAAGTTGTCGAGCGTGAAGTCGTTATTGGTCAGGATGTTTTCGGGGACGAAGTCAAAGTCCGGCTTGGTATCTTTGACGTTGGGCGGATCACTTAGAAACGCGGCGGTAGCAGCGACGCGAACCAGGATATCCTCGCGCTGCCCTGCCTCGTAATCGCCCAGCTCGCAGCGCAGATCGAGGCCATCCAAGGTGCAACGGTCGTCTACGCTCAGCACGGTGAGCGAGGCGGGCAACGTGTCGGTCATGACCACATCTGCAATCGCGCTTTTGCGCGACGAGTTGCGGGCGCGGTACCGAATGTCGGCCTCGTCGCCGACGGCTTCCAAATCACCCATGACCCGTTCATTGATCAAGATAGAGGGGGCGCGCAGGTCGCCCAATGTGACCGGTTTGAAGCTGATCCACACATTCGCGACCAGCGGAAACAGAACGACCGACAAAACGATCAAAAACGTGGGCAGCAGCAGCGCATAGGCGAAACGCATTTCGCGCTTGGCCAGTGGCCCCAAGCCTTTTGGCGGCTGCGGTTTGCTTTGATCTGTCATGACGTGCGTCCAAATGTCGGGTGGCGCGGGAGATCCCCGCGCCACCCGTTATGGTCTTAGAGGCCCAGCGCTTTGTGCTCTGCGACGATCTTGTCAGCGGCTTCCTGCACGGACAATTCGCCGTCGGTCATCTGACGAATGACCTGAGACATGACCTGGCTGTTGACGATCTTGGACGCCGTGGCCAGTTGGCCATCAGCCACGCCCCAGCGGTCGCCCACGGACAGACCCGCCACGATGTCGTCAATCACTTGCTGTGGGTAGATGTCGGCAAGCGGGGCCTTGCGGTCCACGCCAACGTCCAATCCGGCCCAAGTGGTCTCGTAAGATGTGTCCCCGGCGGCATTGCCGCGACGGACCGGGAACTTGCCCTCAGGAGCTTGGCTCAGCCACTGGCCGTAGCCTTCGGACACCACGTATTTCACGAAATCCTGCGCGACTTCCGTGTTGGCATCTGCCGTAATACCAAGGTAGCGAACGTCGGCGTAGGCCGCACCATCCGCGTTGCCGGGACCCGCGATGACGGTAGAGAAGCCTGTCGCCTGGGCCAGCTCTTTGGTGGTTGGATCATCGGAGATCGTGACAGGCGCGCTGTCGCGCAGGCCGCCCAGCTCGTCCAGGATGGACGGCGACCAGATCACCATCGCGGCCTTGCCGTCGAGATACAGCTCGCGCGATTGCGACCAGTAGAGGTCACCTTCTGGCGAGTTCTCGACCATCTTTTTGTACAGCTCCAGAAGCTGAACAAGATTTGTGGTATCCTCGTTGATCGAGCCATCTGCATTGATCGGCGAGTAGCCTGTTGCCAGCGACAGATGCTCGATCAACTGCATCATGTAGCCTTCGTCGATCTTGGTTGCAGCCACAAAGCCGTACATCTCTGGCGGGTTGTGCAGCGCGTCCATCGCCGCAGACATGGCTTCAAACGTCGTCGGAGCTGCAAGCCCTTTGTCCGCAAACAAGTCGGAGCGGTAGACCACCAACTGGGTCCAGCCATCCGTCGGTACGGAGACGATTTCGCCGTCAGACATCGCCATGCGGACGGGGCCAGAGGCGAAGCTGTCAACGCCCAGATCCTCAACAACTTCCGTGGCTGCTGCGGTGTCCAGCAGGCCAGCCTCTGCATATGGCAACAGGTGCTGCACGGTATGGTTCAACACGTCAGGCAAATCGCCTGCCGCAAAGGCCGCCGTCGCACGGGTCTGGATGTCGGATTCTTCGACGGGAATGATTTCGACCTTGTGGCCTGTCGCGGCCTCGAAGCCTGCGGCCATTTCTTCTTGAACAGCGATCCGCTCAGGCTGAACTTCCATGGTCCAGAACCGGATGGTGTCGGCATTCGCCGCCGTGACCAGTGCCGTAGAGACCAGCAATCCGGCCATAAAGGTTGTCGTGCGTTTCATTGAAGTTCCTCCCTTTCAGAAACGGTATTTTCGGCCGATGCAGGCTGCATTGGTCCGTCTGATTGGCGGCGCAACAGATGCGCGCGCTGCAATTCCTGGTGCTTTTTCGGGTCGTCGCCGTCGATGATCGACAACAGCATGTCCCCCAACCTGCGACCCGCATGCGCCTGCGGTTGCGCCATGGTCGACAGTGGCGGGTTGGAATGCGTGCCGAATTTCAACCCGTCATACCCGATGACCGAGATGTCCCGGCCGGGGACAAGCCCGCGCCCGCGAATGGCAGCCATTGCGCCCAGCGCCACCATGTCCGAAACGCAGACAATTGCCGTGGGAGGGGACGGGAGATCGAGCAGCATATTGGTTGCGATCTCGCCGCCTTCGTCACTGAAATCCGTGATCTGAACATATTCGGGGTTAACGCTCAGGCCGTTATCGACCACCGCGCGCTGGTAACCGTTCAACCGGTCCTGCGCGAATTGATGCTGAAGCGGGGCACCCACAAATGCCACGTCACTGTGCCCGAGGGACACCAGATGGTTTACCGCCTCAACAAACGCAGCATCGCCATCCACATCGTACCATGCATAGTCATCGCAGGATCCCGTCCGCCCATGCACGACAAACGGGCATTTCAGATCCTGAATCAACCTGATCCGGGGGTCGTTCTTCAATGGCCGAGAGATAACCAACCCACCAACCCGGCCAGAGCGTACAAGACGGTCAATCTGGGCGAGTTCGTCCTTGGAAGATTCCGCATGGCTGACCAGCAGGTCCCAGTTGCGTTTGCTCAAGGCCTCGCCGAGCCCTTGAAGCAACTGCGCCACGAAAGGCTGGGCCAGCGAACTGCTGTACCGGGGCATCAGATAGCAAATCGTCTCGGGCACCCCGATGGAAAGACGCCGCGCATTTTGGTTTGGGCGGTACCCCAATTCGTCGGCGGCGCGCTGCACCCGATCGCGCGTATCGCGGTTGATGTCCTTGTAGCCGTTCAGTGCCCGGCTCACTGTCCCGACAGTAAGCCCCAGATGCGCCGCGAGCACTTTCAAGCTGACCGGTTTTCCTGACATCGAATCCCCCTGGTTGCCAAAACCCTAACCGAAACCGGTTTCGGGGAGCAACCACCTTATTCAAAACGTCGCCTTCCTCCAGCAAAATCCATGCAAATACTGTCCCGGCCGACTGCCCCTAATGACTACCCAAAGATCTCTTTGAATTTTTCCACACAAAGACGGAACCCTTCCTCAAAGTCCCCATTCCCCGGATGGTATACACTCTCAAGCGAAATGACGCCGGCATAGCCATCCGCCTTGAGCGCTTGGGAGATTGGCTCAAAGAGATCGCCAAGCTGGCCTTCACCCAGGCGGCAGACTTCGAGCGTCGCACGCGGCGTGTCCACGCGGACGTCCTTGATATGAATGTGGCCCAGATACCCCCCGCGTAGTTCGTCATAGCCGTCTGGGTAGGCAAGTTCATGACACCAACAATTGTTCCCGGGGTCCCAAAGGACCTTTAGCACGTCCCTGGCGTCCAGCTCGTCAATCAGCTTACGCGCCGTATAGTTGGAATTCACAAGCGTCCCGTTGCCGGTTTCCACGACCAGCACCACACCCTCGGCCTTTGCAAGCTCGACCGCAGGCGCAATCATGGGTGCCATCGTGTCCCAGACGCCGTGGGCGACGTTCCATTTCTCGGCGCCGTTTTTGCCCCACAATATCTGTTCTTTCCGCTGGGTCATGATGCGCACCAAAGGCGCTCCGACCACATGCGCCATCTCGATGACATGCTTGAGCGCATCCATGTGTGAAGTATGCAATGCATCGCCCGGCGTGTTCGCTGCGGTCATGCCGGCAAATACGTGTCGAGATAGACAGGAAACGGGTTTGCCGCGGTCCCGCAACAAGGCGTCTATCTCTGCTATCTCAGCACGGGAGTGATCACCGACTTCCTTGTCGCCGACAAATTGCAACTCCGCATATTCAAGATCAAATTCATCCATCACATCGAGTGCATGGGCTAGATCGCGACTGATACCGTCACATATGACACCCAACTTCATTTGGCTGTCTTTCGATGCAGCTCGGCCCCGACAATGTCTTCAATGACGCGCGCGCACGCCCAATTGTCACCGTTTGGATACTTGCTTCGGCCCGCGTGAAATATCTGCATTGCCGCGGCAGCCGTGTGTAGCGGCACGCCCAAGTCGACCCCCAAGTCCATAGATATCGTCAGGTCCTTATGCATGGTGTTGATATGGCTGCCGGTGCCTTCAAATTGACGGTCGATGATTTTCTCAAGCGCGTTGTCAACAACACCACATCCCGCAGATGAGGTGGAAAATACGTCCAGCAGGACTTGACCCGGCACCCCGGCCTTTGCGGCCAATGCCGCCGCTTCAAAAGTGGCGGAGAACTGCGCCCCTATCAGTGACTGAAGACATGCCTTTACGGTCTGTCCATCTCCCGGTTTCGTGCCAACCCGGTGAATGTTTGCCGAAACGGCCTCCATCACCGGTGCAAATTCGTCCAACACCTCAGTTGGCGCGGCGGACATCATCGTGAGCGTGCCCGCCTGTGCTCCCGGGTATCCGCCGGAAACGGGCGTATCGATCAAATGTACACCGGACCCATCCATCGCCGCGCCAATCTCAATCGCTTCGCGTGGCTTGATCGTGGCGCTGAGGATCACGGCGCCGCCTTTGGGCAACTGAGACAGCAAACCGTTTTCCCCGAGGATCACGGCCTTCGCCTCGTCACCTGTCATAACCATGACAAAGACGGCCTCAGAATTTTTGCCGACCTCACTTGGGGAAGATACGGCCAGACCACCCATATGGGTGAAAGCCCGCATTCTTTCGGCATTGAGATCAGTCCCAGTTGTTTGATAGCCGTGCTTCAGCAGGTTCTTTGCCAACCCACTGCCCATATCGCCGATACCGACAAGTCCTACGGTCTTCATATGAATACTCCCCGTCATTTTCCGCACAGGTCTCGATCCCTGCGGCGTTCGAAATAAGCCATCAATCCTGAGGCCGGTTTCTCGGGGATTTCACACGTCGGCATAAGACGTTGGGCGGGTCCGGAAGACACCCCGCTGCCCAGTTAGGTAAAATCAGGTAATTCGGATTCTCGGATTCAAGCAAGAAGATTGCGCCAAGCGGCACATTGCAAGACCTGCGGGCATAGGTTGACGACACTCAGCCGTGGCTAAGGTTGTGGCGCTTTCGAAAACACCGGCTTCACCTGACCCAACGGGACCGCCTGCCCGTCCGCGCCAACAAAGCCGACGGATATTGGGCTGGACGCCTTGGCATCTACAAAAGTAACCGGCTTTTCATCGCTTTCGTCCAACCAGGCATCCGACCATTGGGTGATCGCCACAAACGGCAAAATAAATGCCGTTGCTTTGGGTGTCGGCAGATACTCGAAACGCGTACGCCCCTTATTGGGCTTGTAGGCCCGCCTTTCAAGGAACCCTTGTGTGCAGAGAAGTTTCAGCCGTGCACTCAGAACCGATCTCGGAATGTCATTCTCAGCTTGCAGGTCGTCGAAGCGCCAAACGCCATAGAGCACGGAGCGCAGGATCAGCAAGGACCATCGATCGCCAATCAAATCGAGCGCTCTTGCCAAGTTGCATTCGCGGGGCGATATGGGAGAGCGCCCAAGATATACGTCTTGTTCCATCGCCATATGATAGCTGAGTTGCAAACTCATATCCAGCATGCAATTATTGAGTACTGAAAACAAACCCAGGATGTCACTATGCCCGCAATCATTAAGATTGTTTTGTTCACCACAGGTGTCATCCATCTACTTCCACTGATGGGAGCCTTGGGTGTGGGGCAACTCCATTCCCTATATGCGGTCAGTATCGAGGGGTCAGATCTGGAAATTCTGATGCGTCACCGCGCTGTTCTGTTTGGCCTGCTGGGCGCGTTTCTAATCTACGCCACGTTCAACTCGAACTTGGAATTGATTGCTCTGATTGCAGCTCTTATCAGTGTCGCCAGCTTTATTTTTCTGGCTTGGACCGTAGGCAGTTACCAGCCGTCAATTGCAAAGGTGGTCTATATCGACATTGGTTTGGCGATTGCTTTGGTTGTCGCTTTGGGAATGAAACTAATTACGAGGCAGGTCATTTGAAGACCAAAATTGACGTGAGCTGGCCTCGAACCCTTTGATGGCGCTGAGGAGGCGACACAATGCAAGAAGTCACCGCGCGCCTTTTGGGCCTCCGCGGCATGCTACATGTGGTGCAAATGCCCGCGTCAAAGCAGGCCTCTTAAGACAAGGTTGAAACGGCAAAGGCTGGGCGTCACGGCGACGGGCGCGGGCTGTTCCTTTATGTGAAGCCGACTGGCGCACGCTCATCGGTTCTCAGGTATCAGGTACAGGGGCGACGCCATGATCTTGGGCTTGGGGTCTATCCTGACGTGACCTTGGCCATGGCGCGCCAAAGGGCGACAGATGCAAGGCGATTGATCTTGGAAGGAGATGACCCGATAGCCAAACGCCGCCAAGCCAAGCCCAAGACCTTCAAAGACGCCACCTTAGAATTGATCCAGAGCAAACGGCCAGGATGGAAGAATGTATAACACGCTGCCAAATAGAGCTCGACCCTAGAGGCTTACGTGTTCCCCACCCTTGGCAGCATGCAGGTCACAAAGATCGCCACAGCAGATGTAGTTGGGGCGCTAAAGCCAATCCGGTCGCAAAAACCCGAAACTGCCAAACGCGTGCGCCAACGGATCGAAGCGGTGCTGGCTCATGGGATCAAAGACAAGGCCGAAGCGGCTTATGCGCGATCTGACCTTTTCGACAAACGTCGCGAACTGATGCAGGCTTGGGCGAACAAGGCAGAAGTCAAACCGCAGGCCCACAATGTGATTTCTTTGAAGTAGGGTCCAAGAAACGCCAGAAACCCAACCGCCACAAGTTCATTCTTCCAACGCACCAAATCTTTCATCATTCAATAACATGGCTGCTTTGTCGGACTTCTTCATCTCGAAGAATTTCTGTATCGAACGGACCTGCAGGAAAAGTCTTCGACCAATCTTCACGATCAGAATAACCAGACAGAAGTAGGTGTTTCGCCAAGACTGCTGCGTGCTCGGGCTCTTCAAGGTCTGTGTATTGGGTAACATCTAGCGACATTCTAAAGTCTTGTTACAATTCCATATGAGAAACCGACATCGCGCTCTGCTTTTGTCTCAGGTGAGGTCTTTCCGCCGTGTGCAGAATGGAGCGCCACTCCGTTACACAGGCGCGGGTCGCAGATTCAATTTCGCCGCCGATATCTTAATGCTGGCTTCCTGATGCCTTCAATCGCAGTTCTAATTACGATAGGACGGCATTAGCTCGACGCAATCACCGCGCCAAAACGCTTTAACTTATCCAGCACATCATCGCTTGGTAGACTCTGATAAACAATGCCGTCACCATCGTCTAGAACCTGCGTCAACCACTCTGCCGAGACTGTATCGCCTAAAGAAAGAACTGTCTGCATAGCATCGTCCACGGCTTTCCGGAATGCCTCTGCAACACGGGCGTCAGAAAGAGCTTGATCCAGATTGAGGTTAATCGCTCCAGATGGCATTTCGTCATAACTAAAGAACCATCCGTCGAGTAAGCTACGTACACCAAGTTGATCTGGCCCAACATGTGCTCGCAGAACACCCAAAAGCATGAAAATATCACGGTCCCGCATCATGTCGGATCGGTTTTTGTATGTTAAAAATGAATGCGCCATTTTTACTCCAGAATAATGATCTCTTTTCCAAGATGTGGTGTGTTAGCTAAACCATCTGTTATCCGAGAAACGAGAGAGTTACGCTGTGCGGGTGTCATTCCCAATGTGTCTACGACCAATCTTGAGGAAGCAACATTTGAAGTTGCATCATGAATAACAGCGTCCGCGAGACCTTCAACCATCTGATCGTTGATCGATAATAGCTCGCCGGTTTTTTTGTTGACAAGCGGCCCCTTGAGTTGAACATTTGTATCCCCATCGACAATATCAAATCCTTCGGTTGTCGAGTTTTGCATTTGGCGCCCTTGAAGCCCTTCGTACCTTGCGCTGCCAATACCCTCGGCCATATCCGGCTTGCCGCCCTGTTCATTGTTCGCGGTAAACTGTCGTACACGCCGCTGATCGAGTTCATCAACACCCGGCGCGCGATGTCTGCTTAAGTTGATTTTTCGCCTGAGACGAATGGGGCCACCGTTCATGCCCAAGGTGTTTTGGTCGACTTCGAGCTTGTACTGCCTCAACCTAAGCCGAATACGCGCGACCCCGTCGGCACCGGCGCGGGTCATGGCTTCGATCTCGTCATGCAGGCCCTTGCCAATTTTGGCGAGGGCTGTGATGGCCTTCCCGAAGGCCTCAAGAATATCAGCCAAGACACCAAGGCTTTTGGCCTTCACCGCCAAACCGCGCAGTTTGATAACAAACGTCGCCAGACGTCCTGCGACCAAGACACTCCCACCGCCAACGGTCAGAGCCGCGATGACCGCGAGAATGATCTCGATCAGCACTTCAGGCAGGATAAACCCTGTCACAACCCCGACCATCTCGGACCAGAAGTTGGGGACCATATTCATGGCCACAGCCATAACGATGTGGAAGACGTATTCGAACGCGTTGGTCTCGCTGGCAATCAGCACCATGGCCTCGATCCAGTCTTGGCCGTTGTCGATGAGCTGCGCGAATAGCTTTCCCAGATCGCCGGGCAGATCACGCAGCGTGTCGAGCGCGGCCTCCATCAAATCCACCGTGCCGGAGGCCAGATTGCGGATCGCCGCCATGATGATGTCGATGTAGTCGGACAAGTCGCCAATGCCGCCGATCCATTCCGACACCGATTCCACAGCGGATTCCCCTAGTGAGGTCCCGTAGACCACCATGGCCCCCAATGGCCCGCCCCATTTCAGCAGACCTTGCTCGAGCGGGCTTTGCCGCGCCACGTAGGCGTCGTGCCAGTTCTGCGCGCTTTGGTAGGCCGAGATCGCCTTCTCGCTGACGCCGCCCCAGAAACTCGCTTCGCCCTCATACCAAGACGACAGACCTTTGCCGACGCCGCGCAATCGGGCCTCTGGGATGGACAGAAGACCTTTTTGCTCCCATTCGGCCACGTAGGGTCGCAACTTCGTTAGGGCACCATCTCGAAAAGCCGTCAGCGCAGTGCCAAGTTCCGCCATGCCGCTATCGGCCTCCCCCGCCCCTTGGGGGATGAGCGACACGTCGGTGATCCCGTGGGCCACCTCAATGAGCGGCGTGGTTCCCATCGTCACAAGCGGCGCAGTTGGCGCGTCGCCGTCCTTTTGGCCATGCGCTGCCAGCGGTTCAGTGCGAATTGCGCCATCGACGACAATGCCAGTCGAATCCTCCACTTTCACACAGGCGTCTGTCAGTGGGGTATTCCAAGCGTCCAGATAGCAGGCCTCGACCATAACTTGCCCTGAACAAGGCAAGCAAATGCGGCCCATCTCGCCCTGCGAGGCGGGAGCGCCTGCTTGCGCCTGTGCCGCAATCGCGCCGGGGCTAGGCGTCTGTGGGTTGCCATCGGCCATCTAGAACACCCCCGCACTATGCAGCGTGTCCATGCGGTTTTGCATCTGAACCAGCTTGGCGTCCTCGCCCAGCCCAGACCGACAGATATTGTAAAGCTCTCCGTGCGGATCACGGCGCTCAAAAAGTTCGCCGTAGAAAAGCTGCCACCCGGCAAGCACATGAATGTTGCGCACTTTGCGGATGCCAAACGCCCCCATTCGGTGGGCCACGCGTCCTACGGTATCGATCAATGCTGGTTGTGGCACATCTTCCGTTTGGTCAGGAAAGCATCGACGCAGAGCGGTCGCAATATCTGCACGCCGCCGTCGTTCTTCGCCTTGGGCCAGGGCACGTTCTTGCGCGGATGTCAGCCGGTAGCCCGGCTCCGAAAAGGCCTCTGGCGCATAGTGCACCGTCGAGACATCTTGCGTCCCGAAACAGATCACGGCGTCGACTATCTTGCCATTTGAGGTGTGAAAAAGCGACGGGCTCCCACTGGCATCTGCCCCGCCCACGCTGAGGTAGGCTTGCGCGACATGCGGCTCCCAAAAGCGGAAGTAAACGGACTCGCCGGAGCTGTTTTGAACCTTGGTAAATTTCCGAAAATGCTGCCACAATGTTTTGAGACTTTGGGAAGATCTTAGAAAGATACCAGCCTCATCTTTCCAAAGATGCCAAGCTGCATCGCCTTGGGTGAAGAGGTTTTGGGTCAATCGATTCTGGGCCTCCAGGCGCACAATCCATGGGGCTACATCGCCAAGTTCATCGAGCATGTCACCTTTATAGAAACACCGATGCTCTAGGCCTGAGGTGGCAAGAAGTTCAGGCAGTCCGAATATTTTGGCCGCATCGAGGATGGCGTAGGTTTTTGGTGAGGTCTCATCAGATGAGGTGGAAAGCGCGCCAAACAGCGGCTCATTCAGAGCCTCTGGCACAAATGCCGCATCACTCTGTCCGATTTGACCGCTCAAGGGGACAACGTCGAACCTTTCGGAGCGGCCCAACTCAGAAAACTCGCCAACGGTAAGGTCTTGCGCACCAAGCCCAGCTGTCCAAAAATCAGAATCGTCAACAGTCACTAAAAAATTCGCCGAAAAAGCCAATGAGCTAAGGTTAGGTTTAGACTTTTGGTAGTCTTCTTCAATGGCGGATTTGCTTACCCTCGTACAAAGTCCGATCTGTTCGATAAACCTCGGCCACAAAGACGTTCTCACGACACTGCGCAGCTCCGGCCAAATCAGCCGCGAACGCCAACGCGCCCTAGTGACTGGCGAGTCGGAAGACGACTTAGATGATTGAAGAAGGCAGACTAGGTCAAACGACCGATTGCCAAACGCGGGAACAGGTGTGGAAACGAAAAATCCGAATTCCGCAAATATCTACAAAAAGCAGAGGTCAAAATGCAGTAAGTGGCGGAGACGAAGGGATTCGAACCCTCGAGACCCTTCCGGGCCTACTCCCTTAGCAGGGGAGCGCCTTCGACCACTCGGCCACGTCTCCGTTGACCCGTTTAGCGGGGGTGGCTGGGGACCGCAAGCATAGATACGCCGCAGATTTGGCAACCACCTTCGCGTGGCAAAACACATTCGGAAGCAAAAAATTCGGCTGGCATATGACGGCCCATCCTAGCTTCAACGAACGCATTGGTTCGGCGCCTTGAACAGGGAGAGCCCGATTTGACCGTTAAGCTTAGGCGCGCTTGTCGAAAGTTGATACCGCTTGGCGATACTTGGCAAAACTCCGGCTCTGCGGTACGGCGGATAGAGCTGGCAATTTTCTGAAAGCGGAAGTGCGGAGCGTATGACGTATCGAAGTTCAGGTGTTGAACAGGAAATGCAACACGTCGCCGTCCTTGACGGTATAGCCCTTGCCCTCTGCGCGCATCTTTCCGGCTTCTTTGGCTGGCTGCTCGCCGCCTAGGTCCACAAAGTCGTCATAGGCAATCGTTTCAGCCCGGATGAAACCTTTTTCGAAATCGCCGTGGATGACGCCGGCGGCTTGGGGAGCCAATGTGCCTTCGCGGATGGTCCAGGCGCGGGCCTCTTTGGGACCCACGGTGAAGTAGGTTTGCAGATGCAACAACTCGTAGCCCGCGCGGATCAGGCGGTCGAGACCGGCTTCCTCCAAGCCCATTTCTTCCAGGAACATCTCTGCGTCGTCTGCGTCAAGCTGGGAGATATCTTCCTCAATTTGGGCAGAGATGACGACGGTCCCTGCCCCCTGCTCTGCCGCCATTTTGGCGACCGCATCGGAGAAGGCATTGCCGTTTGCCGCAGATCCCTCGTCGACGTTGCAGACATAGAGGATCGGTTTGGTCGTCAAAAGCTGCAGACCTGTCCAGGCTTTGGCGTCGTCGGCGTCCACGTCTACCGTGCGGGCCGGCTTGCCGTTTTCTAAAGCCTTTGCGGCTGCCTTGAGCAGGCGTTCCTGCTGCACCGCCTCCTTGTCGCCGCCACGCACCTTGCGCACGATGTTCACAAGGCGCTTTTCGATGGATTCGAGATCAGCGAGCATCAGCTCGGTTTCGATCGTGTCGGCGTCGGCCACGGGATCGACGCGGCCATCGACATGGGTAATGTCGCCGTCTTCAAAGCAGCGCAGCACATGCGCAATGGCATCTGTCTCGCGGATGTTGGCGAGGAACTGGTTGCCCAGACCTTCGCCTTTGGAGGCCCCCTTCACCAGACCGGCGATGTCCACAAAGGTCATGCGGGTCGGGATAATCTGCTTGGAGGACGCAATCGCGGCCAGCTTGTCGAGCCGCGCATCAGGGACGGCGACCTCACCCACATTGGGCTCGATGGTGCAAAACGGGAAGTTGGCGGCCTGCGCAGCGGCTGTCTTGGTCAGCGCGTTAAACAGCGTCGATTTGCCGACATTCGGCATGCCGACGATACCCATCTTGAAACCCATGATCCGCTCCCTCGTAATTCTGGCGTAATTCTCGCCTGCGTCTAAGGCGAAGGGCCTGCACGTGCAAGGCTTAGCGGGCGCGCCGGTCCTCCTGCGCCTGGAAGATCAGCAGCCAGGCGAGCGCGATGAACATCGGGTGCGTCAACCCGCCCGAAAAGATCAGCGCGGGGATCCAGATGAGGAACACGAATATCGCAAGGAACACCCTGCCAAGCAGCAGGATCGACAGCGGGGGCAGAAAAAGGGCCAAAACGTAGTTCATGACCCCCATATAGGCACGATTGCGCGATTGAACATCCCCGCCACCTGCGGCAAGACTGCGCCACCACCAGTGAAAGAGACCGCCATGACCCGCATCGACGACACATTCGCCCGCCTGAACGCCGCCGGCAAGAAGGCCTTCGTCACCTATGTGATGGCGGCGGACCCCGACTACGACACCTCGCTGGAGATTGTGAAAGGCCTGCCGGCGGCGGGCGTGGACATCATTGAGCTGGGCTTGCCGTTCACCGACCCGATGGCGGATGGGGCGACGATCCAATTGGCCGGGCAAAGGGCGTTGGAAGGCGGCATGACCCTGAAAAAGACGCTACAGATGGTCAGCGACTTTCGCGAAGGCGACGCGGAGACACCGATTGTGATCATGGGCTATTACAACCCGATCTATAGCCACGGGGTGGATGCCTTCTTGGCGGACGCCAAGGAAGCAGGCGTGGACGGGTTGATCGTGGTGGACCTGCCGCCAGAGGAAGATAGCGAGCTGTGCATCCCCGCCCAGAACGCGGGGCTGAACTTTATCCGGCTGGCGACGCCGACAACGGATGCCAAGCGGTTGCCGAAGGTTTTGCAGAACACATCCGGGTTCGTTTATTACGTCTCGATCACGGGGATCACCGGCGCTGCGGAGGCCCAGGCGAGCGATGTGGCGCCCGAGGTGGCACGGATGAAAGAGAGCACAGACCTGCCGATTATTGTGGGCTTCGGGGTCAAGACCCCGGAGACTGCCGAGGCGATTGCCGGGGTGGCTGACGGGACGGTCGTTGGCTCCGCTATCGTCCAGAAAATCGCGGACGGGGAAAGCCCCGCAGAGGTACTGGCCTTCGTGAAATCGCTCGCGGATGGCGCCCATAGAGCCTGACCGACACTGTCGGTGAAACAGCACGTGTTATGCCGGGGCCTTTGGCCCCCCGCCCTCAGGTGTAACTCCACTCAAGACATGCGCGCGACCGGCGCTGCCTTCAAAAATGGCCTCGACACCAGCCATAGCTGAGGCTCCCCGCTTGCGCAGACATTGGGGAACCACACGCCGCATAAATCCAAGCTTTGCAACGGGGCGTCGACGGGGGGCGAAGTCTGAGATTGCCCTCAATTTGCCAAATTGGTAATAGAACCTAACCAATACGGCAGAAAGAGACCCGATATGCCCGTCATCACCGAAATCGCGGACCTCAAGCGCATCTACAAGCGGCGCGTGCCGAAGATGTTTTACGACTATTGCGAAAGTGGCAGCTGGACGGAGCAGACCTTTCGCGAAAACGTCTCGGACTTTGACCAGATCCGCCTACGCCAGCGTGTAGCCGTCGACATGACCAACCGCACCACCAAGGGCGAGATGATTGGCCGCGAGGTCGCGATGCCCGTTGCCCTTGCACCAGTGGGCATGACCGGGATGCAGCACGCGGATGGCGAAATTCTCGCGGCCAAGGCGGCTGAAAAGTTTGGCGTGCCATTTACCCTGTCCACCATGTCGATCTGCTCGATCGAGGACATTGCGGAGCACACCAGCGCCCCGTTCTGGTTCCAGCTTTATGTAATGCGCGACGCTGAGTTTATCGACAACCTGCTGGGCCGCGCCAAGGATGCGGGCTGTGACGCGATGGTGCTGACACTTGACCTGCAACTGCTGGGCCAGCGGCACATGGACATCAAGAACGGGCTATCCGCCCCGCCCAAGCTGACGCCTCCCGTCATTGCGGACCTGATGACGAAATGGGGTTGGGGTTTGAAGATGCTGCAGACCAAGCGTCGCACCTTTGGCAACATTGTGGGGCATGCCAAGGATGTGGACGATATCTCGTCCCTGCATTCCTGGACCGCGCAGCAATTTGACCCGCGCCTGAACTGGGACACCGTGAAGGAATACCGCAAGAAGTGGGACGGCAAGATGATCCTGAAAGGCATCCTGGATGTGGATGACGCCAAGATGGCCGCAAAGATCGGGGCGGACGCGATCATCGTCTCCAACCATGGCGGCCGGCAGTTGGACGGGGCGTTAAGCTCGATCAAGATGCTGCGCCAGATCGTGGACGCCGTTGGCGACAAGGTTGAAGTCCATATGGATGGCGGCATCCGGTCAGGTCAGGACGTGTTGAAGGCTTTGGCGATGGGGGCCAACGGCACCTATATCGGCCGGGCGTTCATCTATGGGCTGGGCGCAATGGGCGAACAGGGCGTGACCGAGGCACTGAACGTGATCCACAAAGAACTGGACACCACCATGGCGCTCTGCGGAGAACGCGACATCAACAACCTTGGCGCGCACAATTTGCTGATCCCCAAAGGGTTTGAGGGCGAGTGGGTTTAGCCCCCGCGCCTTCTGAGCACCACCAATAGCGGAAACAAGACGCCCACCAGCAGCGCAACGCATCCAAAGGCGACGCGCAACCCGAAGCCTTGGCTGATCAACCCCATCACGGCGGGCGCCAGGAAGAAGCCGACAAACCCGATCACCGCCGCGCGGGAAATCGCTGTGGTTCTGACCCGCGCCGGCACCAAACGGCCCACCAGCGCCAGCCCCAGCGGCCCGATCACCGAGACCCCCAGCCCGATTGTGCCAAACCCGACATAAGCGACCAACGGTGTGGGCGCGGTCGCCACAACCACCGCGCCTGTTGCGGCCAGACAAGCCGCCCAGAATATGACGGTCAGGTCGCTGAATTTTTCCGACACAGCCTGTCCGCTGAGCCGACCCACCGCCATGGTCAGCCCCAGCATGGTTGGGCCCAAAGCGCCCTCTGCCGCGCGTCCGCCCAAAGTGCGCTCCACATGCAGCGCCGACCAGGCCTCAACCGCGGCCTCGGCCATGAAAGCGATCATCACCACCGCGCCGCAGATAAGCACGATTGCGTAGGGAAAGCGGGCTGGCGTCTCTTCCGTGTCGTCGGGGGCCGCGACCTGCATTCGCATCCGGGTGGTCAGGAGCAGCAAAATTGCTGCGGTAATGGCGAATATGGCAACGGGCGGCAGCTGCGCCTCACGCCCCAACCCGGTGCCGAACGCGCCGATTGCATAGGCCACAGAGAACATGCCGTGGTTGGCGTTCATCAAGGGGCGGCCATGCGCTGTTTCCAGCTCGGACACGCGGGCATTCATGATCACGTCCAGCATCCCCGACGCCATACCGGCGAAGGCCATTGCGCAGAAAAACAGCCAGGGCGACGTGATAAGGCCGGGGAACAGGAAGGCCGTGGCCAGAAGAACCGCACCAACCGGCATCGCCCATTGCCCCAGCCGTCGGTCGAGCCATGGCGCGAAAAACATGGTTGTCATCAGGCCAATGGACGTGCCCAAGAGCAGTAGCCCAAACGTCGCATCATCCGCCCCAAGCTGCGTCTTGAGCTGCGGCGCAAGCGCTGCAAATGCGCCCCAGCACAAACCGACCGCCGCGAAGGCTGCGACAGGCGCGTGGGAAATACGGATGGCGGACAATACGGACATAGTGCCAACCGTTAGTCACAAGCCAAGCGACACTCAATGCGCAATGCGCAAAAACCTCTTTCCAAGGGTCCGATTCCCTCCTATAGCAAGCGCTTCACAGCGGCCCGACACCCTTGGAGGCAGCCGCATCAACATAAAGGAATTCAGTCATGGCTAAAGGGATCCCAGATCTTGAAGTCGAGGCACGCGCGGGGACAGGCAAGGGGGCCGCTCGCGCAGCACGCCGTAACGGCATGGTGCCAGGTATTGTGTATGGCGGCGGTGCCGACCCACAACCAATCCAGCTCCCCTTCAACGTGCTCTTCAAAAAGCTGAAAGACGGCCGCTTTCTGGCGACGCTTTTCAATCTGAAGATCGAAGGCCAGGAAGACGTCCGCGTCATCTGCCGGAACGTGCAACGCGACGTGGTCAAGGATTTGCCCACACATATCGACCTGCTGCGCCTGAAGCGCACCACCAAAATCGCGCTGTTCATCCCGGTTGAGGTTGTGGGCGAGGAAGAATCCCCCGGCCTGAAAAAGGGCGGAGTGCTGTCGCTGGTACGTCCCGAGGTCGAGCTGGTCGTGACCGCGTCCGACATCCCGGACAGCATCACAATCGACGTCTCGGAAATCGAGATTGGCGAAAACGTGTCGATCTCGGCGGTGACCCTGCCGGAAGGCTCCAAGCCAACCATCGACCGTGACTTCGTGATTGCAAACATCCAAGCCCCATCCGGCCTGAAATCGGCAGATGACGAGGACGAGGATGGCGAAGAAGGTGCAGAGGGCGAAGCAGCGCCAGAAGCAGAAGCATCCGAGGGCGGCGAGGAGTAATCTTCTTCACCCCTTTGACAAAATCGAAACGCGAGGGCCTTGGCCCTCGCGTTTTGCGTTTGAGGGCGCAAGAGAAATCACGATCGGTGCGTTGAGGATGGGGGGCTAGTTGTCCGCTTTGAGCCCAAACCTCCGCCGTTCCGGTTCCTATTGGCTGTGTTTTGAATTGGCCGCTTGCATCCCCTAAGCTGAACTTGACCACGAAGCGTAACCAACCGGCTGCTTTGCATTGTCGGTCCCGTGACCGCCGCTTGCCTCAAAGGACACGCAGCAATTCGTTGCGTGTAGCTACAGACAAAGGTCGTTGGGAATTCTAGCTAGAGTTTTAACTACACCACGCAGATAAACGTAAATTGAACTTTTTTGGGGTCACAACAACGACATCTTCCCTCTCGTCGAGCATCAGATGTCAACGTTCACTTTCACACCGCCGGATGAAGAATTTGCTGCTGCCAGTGGCGACAATGTGAACGCGGACCCCAATTGGAGTTACTTTGACCACCCACCGAACTCGACGAGCAACCTATCAATCACATCCAATGAGGGGGATGCAGATCCCCGACTCTTCGAAGTTGGAGAAACCTACGACCTTGCCTGGCAGGGACATGGTGGCGGTGCCATGGAAGACGCAGTCGTATTGAGGTCGGACTACCTTGGGCCTGGTGAAGGCGCGATTGTTTTTGAAGGCATCAATTCGAACACTGGTGAGCTCTATCAAGTCGTATGGTCGCCGAACTTTGATCTTGAAGCCTGGTATTGGGACAATGGCGGTGGGCCTTCATCTCCCAATGCGTTTTATACAACAGATCGGTCCGCAGATGACTTCCAATATGCCTGCTTCGCATTCGGATCCGTCATTGATACTCCGAACGGCCCAAGACGCATTGAGACATTGGACGTTGGTGATCAGGTATCCACGTTGGACCACGGCCCAGTTTCAATCACCTGGCTGTACATCGGCGACCAGACACTTGAAAAGTCAGAAGAAGATGAGCGACCTGTTCTGATCGGCGCAGGATCGCTTGGTAAGAACAGGCCACAAAAGGACCTAATTGTATCCCCGCAACACCGCATCTTGGTCGGCGGCTCGGGGCAGTTCGAAGACGCTTTCGAGAATGAGTGCTTCGTTCCTGCAAAGGCACTGATTGCTTGCCCGGGAATTCGGCATATGTCCGGAAAACGAAACATCAGGTGGGTTCATGTGGTTTGCCTAAACCACGAGATAGTTCAAGTGAATGGCAGTTGGTCCGAGTCTATGCTCCTGACCGAGTACAGTCTCAGCATGATTGAAGATGGTACTCGCGACGCGCTGACAACAGTTCTTGGAGACTCTCTCAGGGAAGATGGCGCTCTCAATGGGCCAATTGCCCGCCCGTGTCTGACAAAACGCGGAACAGCGGAGCAACTATACAAAGGGCGACGCGCCCGACTTGACCGGAAAAATATCCGACCTAAAAAAATCAAGCCACCGGATTGCCCGGCTTTCTGATCTGAGGCCCGACCCATTACTTGTGCTTAATGAGCAATGTCCGCTTTGCCATGCGCTGTTGACGCTCTACCCTCTGAACTCTGCGCGGCGGCAAACTGCAGCTTTGTCCGCATAGAAAACCACCTTAGCCGGGCCCGCGTCTGTCCGTGGAGTGGCGCTGCAACGCCCATTCGACAGTACTTTATGGCAGCCAAATACATCTTCGGAATATGCGGCGCGCATTTGCATCAAAAGCGCCAGCCCGCCGAGACGGTCTTGCGCTCGCCCGGCGCCTACGGCGTAATTCCGGGCGGGTCGGTGCGTTGAAAAAACGGCACGCTCGACTTGAGGATCACCCTTCTGCATCCAACGCTACACCTTCCCGGCAGAACCCAATCATCTGCCCCCGTGACAACGCGGGCGCATAAATAAGCCCAGAGGCCGACATACAGTCGAAGATGCGTTTGATCACCGTGTCAGGGTAGCGCTTGGGGTGCAGCTCCATCACCAAGACCCGCACGTGGTCTGGCCAGGGCGCGTCAAACATCGTGGCCTCCGCCCCTTCGACATCCATCATCACCACGGTCGGTTTGTGTTCCGCAATCAAATCGCGCAGCACCAAGGCGGGCACGTCGATTGTCTCCGCCCCGCCGGCGTCGCTGACCGAAGAGGCCCAAAACGCCCGCGCCTGCTTCAAGGCCAAGGTGCCCCCCGTAACCGGCGCGCCCACGGCGGCGCCATGCAACACCGTGGCCTCCTCGCAGTCATTGAGCTCCAAGTTCCCACGGATCACCGGCAAAAGGTCCGGGTTGGCCTCCACCGTCACCACATTTTCCGCGCCGGCCAGCATTGCGCAAAGCGTGGCGACGTATCCCACGCCAGACCCCAGATCCAGCACCCTGTCCCCGTAATCCACCACCAGCTGGGCCGCGCGGGACTCGTGCCCCTCGTAGCCGCCATTCTTAAGCTTCATACGGATGCGTTTGGTCAGAAATGCCTCCGGCACCTCCAACGTTACGCCGCTCAGTTCGAATTGTGCCACTGGCTTTATCCCTGATAAGATGCGCAAAATCATAGGCGCGCCGCTGGGCGATCACAACACGGGCGATTGGGCGATGAAACTCTTTGCAGGCTTGGGCAACCCCGGCGCGAAATACGCGGGCAACCGGCACAATATCGGCTTCATGGCGCTGGACCGTATCGCGGATGACCACGGCTTCACCCCGTGGAAATCCAAGTTTCAGGGCCAGATCAGCGAGGGCCGTTTGGGTTCAGAAAAGGTCGTGCTGTTGAAACCCACCACCTTCATGAACCTGTCCGGCCGATCCGTGGGGGAGGCGATGCGGTTTTACAAACTCGACAGCACCGACATTATCGTCTTCCATGACGAGATCGACCTCGCCCCCGCCAAACTGCGCTGCAAGGCTGGCGGCGGGCATGCGGGCCATAACGGGTTGCGCTCCATCCACCAGCATATCGGCCCGCATTACGACCGGGTGCGCATGGGCGTCGGCCACCCCGGCCACAAAGACAAGGTGCCCGGATACGTGCTGCGCGACTTCGCCAAGGCGGACCAAGACTGGCTGGACGACGTGCTGCGCGGGGTCAGCGACGGGGCGCCCCATCTGGCAGACGGCGACACCGGGCGTTTCCTGAACGCAGTGTCCCTGCGCGTGGCGCCGCCGCGTTCGTCAACGACCAAGGAAAAGTCGAAGCCAAGCGTCAAACCTGTGGAGACCCCACCAGAGGACACGCGTTCTCCGATGCAAAAGCTGTTGGATAAGTTCAAATGAGATCGTTTCTGAAATGGGCGCTGCGCGTCGTGCTGGTCTTGGCAGCGATTGCCATCGTTGCGGGCATCTGGAAGCGCGAACAGATAATGCGGTTAATGGCGGTGAACTCGCTCTTCACCGAAGAGAAGATCGTGAACAACTTCTCCAATATGAACTCCGCCTTCCTCTGGGCCGAGATGGACCGCGGCGATGCGCCTGTCACGCCGCTGCCCAAGGGCGAGCCGGCCACCCTCCCCGCCGAGACAGCCCAATGGATTGAGGAACGCAACGTCACTGCCCTAGTGGTACTCAAAGACGGGCAAATCGTGTCCGAGAATTACTATTTGGGCACCAAGCCCGAGGACCGCCGCATCAGCTGGTCGGTGGCCAAAAGCTTCCTTTCCGCGCTGTTTGGAATAGCTGAGGCCGAAGGCAAGATCCCCGATATGGACGCACTGGTCACCAACTACGTGCCGCAACTCAAAGACACCGGCTACGCCGACGCGACCATCAAAAACGTGCTGCAAATGTCGTCCGGCGTCACCTTTGACGAGGATTACCTGGACTATGACAGCGACATCAACCGCATGGGCCGGGTGCTGGCGCTGGGCGGCACAATGGACGATTTCGCGGCCGCAATTAAAGACAAGGACCGCCCGGCGGGGGAGGCGATGGAATACACCTCCATCGACACCCATGTGCTGGGCATGGTGCTGCGCGCCGCCACAGGGCGCAGCGTGGTAGAGCTGATGGAGGAGAAATTGATCCAACCCATGGGGCTGGAAGCGTCCCCCTATTACCTGACCGACGGGGTCGGGGTCGCCTTCGTGCTGGGCGGGTTGAACCTGACCACGCGCGATTATGCCCGGATGGGGCTGATGTTTCTGCAAGACGGCGCCTTGGGCGGCACACAGATCGTCCCCGCCGACTGGGTGCGCCAAAGCACCGCCCCCTCTGCCAAGACAGCGCCCGGCAAGATCGGCTACGGCTACCAATGGTGGATCCCCACAGGCTCAGTCGAGGGCGAGTTTCAGGCACAGGGCATTTACGGGCAGTATGTCTATATTAACCGGGAGGCCGGTATCGTGATCGCCGTAAACAGCGCGGACCGAAAGTTCCGCGAAGCCGGTGTATCTGACGGCAACATAGCGATGTTTCGCGCCATCACGCAGGAGCTCAGCCAATGAACATGGACCCGTCCCTCAATGTGCTCGGCGAAGAGCTGGCCAGCTGTTCGCAAAACCCGGTCACCGGCTTCTTCCGCAACGGCTGCTGCGACACCGGCCCGATGGATCAGGGCAGCCACACGGTCTGTGCCGTGATGACCGCGGAATTCCTGGCCCTGTCCAAGTATCTCGGCAATGACCTGTCCACCCCGCGCCCGGAATTCGGCTTCCCCGGGCTGAAGCCTGGCGATCAATGGTGCCTCTGCGCCGCGCGGTTCCTGCAGGCCCATGACGAGGGCGCGGCCCCCAAGGTCAACCTGCGCGCCACCCACCAACGCGCGCTCGACATCGTGTCGCTGGACATCCTCGCGCAATACGCCCTGGACGAGGGCTAGCCCCCTTTCCATGTTCAGAAATATCCTGGGGGTCTGCCCGCGTGGCTGGGGGTGAAACCCCCAAAGAACGCAAAGCATCCTGTGCCGCAGGCCCAATCACCGCGAAGCGTTCGCCATCTGCCAATGCAGCTTGATCGACGGGATGAAAAACAGCACGAAGCCGTAGGTGTAATAGACCAAAATCATCCCCGGGATCCACAACACGCAGGCGGCAACGCCGATCCACCCGCACACACGCGTGGCGGTCACCGACGGCAAGAGCCGCATCAAAAACAGCTGGAACAGCTTGCCGCCATCCAGCGGCATCAACGGCATCAGGTTGAAAATCGCCAGAAACAGGTTCAGGTCGGCCAGCCAATACAAAGCCCAGGCCGCCATTCCGTCCACATTGGGCGCGGCCAATGACGCCAGGGCCCAGATCACCAGGTTCACAATCGGCCCCATCGCGACAATCAGTTCATCCTGTTGCCGCGTGGCCGAGACCGAGCGCTCACAAAACCCGCCCCCGCCGTAGATCATGATCCGGCGCACCCGCACGCCCTGGATCAGCGATCCCCAAGCGTGGCCCAACTCGTGCAGCAGGATCGAGCCGATCAGCATCAGGGCCAACAACGCACCGTACATCATACCCTGGGTGGAGCCGCCCAACGGCACAAAAATCAGCAAGATCAGCAAGATGCTGCCGCCAAATTGGATCGGGACGCCCCATGGGCCGCGGAATTCGAATATGGGGTTCTCGTTACCAAACATCTGCACCGCCTCGGGTTCACTGTCCCACCCGCGTTGGTCGCAGGGCTTTGTGCAGTTTTGGCAGATATTTGCCGAAGGCGGTACGCAAAAGACGAAAGGCCCGCCAATTTTGGCGGGCCTGCGTGTTCATTTGGACTCTATGAGCCGATTTGCATTACGCGAATTCACCCATCTCAAATCCCAGCGCCTTGGCCACGGTGAAGATGTCTTTGTCACCCCGCCCGCACATATTCATGCAGATGATGTGATCTGGTGGCAGGGTTGGCGCGATCTTCATGACATGGGCGAGCGCGTGGGACGGCTCCAACGCGGGGATGATCCCTTCTTGCTCGCAGCACAGCTGGAACGCTTCCAGCGCTTCCACGTCGGTGATCGAGACGTATTGCGCGCGGCCAATCTCATGCAGCCAGGAATGCTCTGGCCCAATGCCGGGGTAATCCAGACCGGCCGAGATCGAGAACCCTTCAAGGATTTGCCCGTCATCATCTTGCAGCAGATACGTGCGGTTGCCATGCAATACCCCCGGGCGCCCGCCCGTCAAAGACGCGCAATGTTCCATCTTCGCGTTCACGCCCTTGCCGCCAGCCTCCACGCCGATGATGTTAACGTCCTTGTCGTCAAGGAATGGGAAAAACAGCCCCATCGCGTTGGAGCCGCCGCCAATGGCCGCGATGATCGTGTCAGGCAGGCGGCCTTCGGCCCCCTGCATCTGTTCCTTGGCCTCCTTGCCGATGATCGCCTGAAAGTCGCGCACCATGGCCGGATATGGGTGGGGACCAGCAACCGTGCCGATGCAGTAAAACGTGTCGCGCACATTGGTCACCCAGTCGCGCAGCGCGTCGTTCATAGCGTCCTTCAGCGTGCCACGGCCCGAGGTCACCGGCACCACCTCCGCGCCCAACAGGCGCATGCGGAACACGTTGGGGGCCTGACGTTCAACGTCATGCGCGCCCATATAGACCACACATTTCAAGCCAAATTTTGCACAGACGGTGGCCGTGGCCACCCCATGCTGCCCCGCGCCGGTTTCCGCGATGATGCGGGTCTTGCCCATGCGGCGTGCCAGAATGATCTGGCCAAGCACGTTGTTGATCTTGTGCGCACCGGTGTGGTTCAGCTCGTCGCGTTTCATGTAAATCTTAGCACCGCCCAGATGCTCGGTCAGCCGCTCGGCATGATAAAGCGGCGAAGGGCGGCCGACGTAATGCTTCCACAGGAAATCCATCTCGTCCCAGAACGTCTTGTCGGTCTTTGCGTGCTCGTACTGTTCCTCCAGCTCGAGGATCAGCGGCATCAGGGTCTCAGACACAAAGCGCCCGCCAAAATCGCCAAAGCGGCCATTCTCGTCGGGGCCGGTCATGAAGCTGTTAAATAGATCGTTCATCGGTTCTCTCCCATCGCGGCGCGCGCGAAGTCGTGGATCAGTTGTGCATCTTTTACGCCCGGCGCGCTTTCAACGCCAGAGGACACGTCCACCTGCTGTGCGCCCGTTAGACGCACCGCTTCGGCAACGTTTTCGGGCGTCAGCCCGCCCGCCAGCATCCAAGGCACGGGCCAGCGGCGCCCGGCGATCAGACGCCAGTCAAAAGTCAGCCCATTGCCGCCCGGCAGGTCGGCGTCTTTCGGCGGCTTGGCGTCGATCAGCAGCTGGTCGGCGGCAAGCGCGTGGTCGTTCAACGCGGACAGGTCACCCTCATCCGCCACGCCCACGGCCTTCATCACCGGCAGGCCGAAGCGGGCGCGCACATCGGCCACGCGGTCCGGGCTTTCGGTCCCATGCAGCTGAAGCATGTCCAATGGCACCGCCGCGACCAGCTCGTCCAGGTCGGCGTCCGTCGCATTTACTGTCAGGGCGACCTTTGCGACGCCCGGGGGCACCTCCATGGCCATTGCCTTGGCGGCCCCCAATGTCAGGTGGCGTGGCGACTTCGGGAAAAACACGAACCCAACATAGGCCGCCCCCGCGTCAACGCAGGCGGCGACGTCAGCGGCGGTCCCAAGACCGCAGATTTTCACTCGGATGTCGGACATGGGTGTAGCCCTACCCTGCTTACTCAAGCAGCGCCAGAACCTCGTCTTGGCCTTTGGCCTTCTCGGCCTTCATGCCCTTGACCTGCCGCTGCAGCATTTCCTTCTCGCGCCGTTGCGCGCGGGCGTCGGCCCGGTGCTTGTGCTCGCGGAACCATTCCCAGACGAAACCGATCAGAAGGCCCACGACGATGCCGCCGAATATGATGATGAACAGCGGCAATTCGAAGCTGAAGGGCTGGCCCAGATAGGCGGCCATCTCGTCAGGCAAAAGCTGGATGGAAACGGTCCCGCGGTTGGCCAGGGCCACAATCAGAAGGCAGAATCCGACAGCCGCTAAAAAGGCGTAACGCAGGTACCGCATGGTTGTTTAGCTTTCTTTGCCGTTCAACCGGTCACGCAGCAGCTTGCCGGTTTTGAAGAAGGGGACGTGCTTCTCTTCTACATGAACCGCCTCTCCGGTGCGAGGGTTGCGGCCAATCCGGGGCTCTCTTTTCTTCACAGAAAACGCGCCAAATCCGCGCAGCTCTACTCTGTTACCGTCAGCGACAGCATCGATCACTTCTTCAAAGACGGTATTCACGATGCGTTCGACGTCACGCTGGTACAGATGCGGGTTTTCGTCAGCGATCTTTTGGATCAGCTCGGAACGTATCATTAAATATCCTCCCCAGGATGAATGCAGCTTGGGGTTGGCCCCACTTAAAGACAGACTATAGGCCGAATAAACGTGATGTGGAAAGGGATTAGGTGGCAGTAACTCCCCCTATCGCTTGCTGAATCTGCAGTTTCGCAGCTGTATTTTGTCAGTTTCGCAGCGGATTGAAGCCGACTGCAAACAATCTATGACGCTCAGATGACCGCTGTCTGAACCGATTCGGACAGGGATTGGTGCATAACGGAGCACGCTAGGCAGCAAAGGGTCTCAACCTCTCAACCTCGTCGCGATACGGCGTGGCCCCCGCGGGGAGGTCAGGAAGGATGACCGCATCCTCATATCTGAGTTGGCGCCACAGCACCGGCATCAATCGCCGAAACGCCGCCGCGATAGATTGGTCCGGCGCAGGAAAGTCGTGCTTCACCAGTTCATGCAACTGTGGCAGCCGGTAATACGGCACCATCGTGAACACATGATGTTCCAGGTGGTAGTTCATGTTGAGATAGATAAACCTGCTGACCGGGTTCATGAGCACGGTTCTGGTGTTCAGCCGGTGGTCGGTGACATTTTCGGCAAGCCCCAGATGCTGCAAGACGCCTGTCATCACATGGTGCCAAGCCCCATAGAAGCGCGGCAAACCGATCAGCATCAGCGGCAGGATCGACCAGGTGACCACCGCAGCAACCGCCACGCAAATGTAGATCGCCAAATGTACCCGCGCCGCCCACATGGCGGCGGACCGGTCGGCATCACGCAGATACATGGCCTCATCCGGTTGAATACGCCCCACTGAATGCATCACCATGCGACCAAGCAAAACCGGGACATCAATGAGCCCGATCATGTTAAGCGCGATACGACCAAGATCCGGCGGGCGCATTGCTACAATTTCAGGATCCCTTCCCACAATGATCGTGTCGGTGTGATGCCTCACATGGCTCGCCCGCCAGATGACCGGGTTTCTCATCATCATGAAGCTGGCAATATGGTAGACAACACTGTTCATCCACGCCGTGCGGAACGCCGTCTTGTGCCCGCATTCGTGCCATCGCGAATCCGCCGCAGAGCCATACAAGACGCCGTAGCCAAGCCAGAACGGCGCGGACCACCACGAAGGCCACAAGGCAACAGCGGCGGCAGCAAAGCCCAAAAGTGCGCCGATCCAAAGGCCTGTATCCCGCAACGCAATCGCGTCCGATTTTGTCATTAGGGCGCGGATTTCGGCGGGTGGAATGTCTGGACGATACCAGTTTGGGCTGGCCAGGCCGCTTGCAACAGCGGCGGCCCCGGCATCACCGGAGAGTGAATAATCGCGTGCCATGCCTGATGCTAGCCACCCGAAACGCACTCTGCCAACGAAAAAGGCCCCGCCGCTGCCGGCAGGGCCTTCCTCAATTCTACAAACGTCAGACCTTAGTCGTCGGTTTTCAAAGCCGCGCCCAGGATGTCGCCCAGCGATGCGCCGGAGTCAGAGGAGCCATACTGCTCAACAGCCTCTTTCTCTTCAGCAATCTCGCGCGCTTTGATCGACAGACCCAGCTTGCGGGTCTTGGCATCCACGTTGGTGACGCGCACGTCGATCTTGTCGCCGACGCCGAAACGCTCGGGGCGCTGCTCGGCACGGTCACGCGACAGGTCGGAGCGACGGATGAAGGATTTCATGCCCTCATACTCGACCTCGATGCCGCCGTCTTCGATCGAAGTGACCTCAACTGTGATGATCGAGCCGCGCTTGACGCCATCGGTCGCACCCTCAAACGGATCACCATCCAGCGCTTTGATGGAAAGCGAGATACGCTCTTTCTCCACGTCCACCTCGGTGACAACGGCCTTGACCATGTCGCCTTTGCGGAAGTCGCCCAGCGCATCTTCGCCGCGGCCTTCCCAGGTGATGTCGGACAGGTGCACCATGCCGTCGATGTCGTTCTCGAGGCCAACAAACAGACCAAACTCGGTGATGTTTTTGACTTCGCCTTCGATCTCTTTGCCGACAGGGTTGTTCTCGGCGAACACTTCCCATGGGTTGCGCATGGTCTGCTTGAGACCAAGGGAAACGCGACGCTTGGCGCTGTCGATTTCCAGAACCATGACTTCCACTTCTTGCGAGGTCGACACGATTTTGCCCGGATGCACGTTCTTCTTCGTCCAGGACATTTCCGAGACGTGAACCAGACCTTCAACGCCCGGCTCCAGCTCAACAAATGCGCCGTAATCGGTGATGTTGGTCACGCGGCCAGTGTGGCTCGATTCCAGAGCGTATTTCGCAGCAACTTCGCCCCATGGGTCGTCTTGCAGCTGCTTCATGCCCAATGAGATGCGGTGCGTCTCTTTGTTGATCTTGATGACCTGCACCTTGATCGTCTCGCCGATGGTCAGGATTTCGCGTGGATCGTTCACGCGGCGCCATGCCATGTCGGTGACGTGCAGCAGGCCGTCCACGCCGCCAAGATCGACAAATGCGCCGTACTCGGTGATGTTTTTGACCACGCCGTCGACCGCTTGGCCCTCGGTGAGGTTGCCGATAACTTCGGCACGCTGTTCAGCACGCGACTCTTCCAGAATGGCACGACGCGACACAACGATGTTGCCACGGCGGCGGTCCATTTTCAGGATTTGGAACGGCTGCTTCAGACCCATCAAAGGCCCTGCGTCGCGCACAGGGCGCACATCGACTTGGGAGCCGGGAAGGAACGCAACAGCGCCGCCCAGATCCACGGTGAACCCGCCTTTGACGCGGCCAAAGATGGCGCCTTCGACGCGCTCTTCGTCTGCGTAGGCTTTCTCCAGACGGTCCCAGGCTTCCTCGCGGCGCGCTTTGTCGCGGCTGATCGAGGCTTCGCCGCGTGCGTTTTCAACGCGGTCGAGGAACACTTCAACTTCGTCGCCGACCGACAGGTCAGGCGCTTCGCCGGGGTTCGCAAATTCTTTAAGATCGATACGGCCTTCCATTTTGTAGCCGATGTCGATGATGGCCTGACCAGCTTCGATCGCCAGTACTTTGCCTTTAACGACAGACCCTTCGTCGGGTGTGTCCATTTCGAAGCTTTCATTCAAGAGGGCTTCGAATTCCTCCATAGATGCGTTTGTAGCCATGAGGCGTGGGTTTCCTAATCAGTGGTTTATGTGGGCCAAGCGGTTGTCTCCGCTGGTCTTTGGGTTGCTGTTTGGTCCTAAGGGCATTCAAAACAGAAAGGGCCGGAAAACCGACCCTGCCCGCCTTGAGACTGTTCCCGCCCCTCAGACAGGCGCGCGTATAGCGGAGGTGGGGGGAAAGGGCAAGTGGTGTGTGGGGCGGAGAGGAATTGTAGCTAGGCGGAAGAGGCTGCCGGTTCCGCAGTGCGCCAGCCCGGTTAACAGCGCGTAGCGCCCGGGCATCGCCAGACCGGCCCATCGGGCTGGCGATTTGGTTGGTCTTAGTGCGTCGTTTGAACGGAAGATGACTTTGCCGCCATAAAAAGCTTTAGAACTACTGTTGGCCGCCATCCCCCGGTCTGGCAATCCCCGGCACGGAGATCGTAGGGTGAGTGGGTCCGAGACCTCCGGTCAAGGGCTTACCCACCGTTGACCGCTTAAGTTTAAAGGGCCCCAGTCCCCGAACAGACCTCATAGTTCGACGGATTTCCGAGATGGACAACAAACCGAAGCGATCCTGGAATAGGTTCCGTTCGCCCTTTCAGCTCAATTTCAACGTCAAAGTTGCCAAAACTTGTCGTATGAGACGCCATGGTAAATTGGCCTCTTTGACATCGCACAGTGGCAAAAAGGCGCATCTTAGGAAAAGTGTCGAAATAGCCTTCAGTCTCCAACTTCGCACTGTACCATGCGTCCAGTGTTGGAACCGCTGCCTGAAACTCAATCAGGTCCACTCCCTCCTCCTCTGGGAAGGTGAACATCGTACAATCAATCAGGATGTTGTCGCGTATCAACGCTCGCAGCTCGATCTCGCCCAAATCGGTCTTAACATGCCCCAGCCATATTTCGTTCAAGACCGTCTCGCTGGGCCGCTCTTCTTTCTCGAATTGCATGTCATAGTCGGCGAAATACGCGAAGTCCTGCTCCGCAAGGGCGTTCCAGCAATTGGAAATTCCGTCATACAACTTGCGATCAATTGACGGCGCAGCCGTAGCTATGTCGACATTTGCGAACAAGGCACACAGGACCCCCAACAAACGAACCCGCATCTGGTCTGCCCCTTCTTTCAATGCTCAATCAGGCGCGCAGTCATAGAATGACTCACGAGAGAACCACCAATCAATACCACCCTTGCCAACCACCACCTCCCCCTCAAATACTCCCTACATGACCGACACCGCCCAATCCCTCCGACAAACACTCGCCCACCTTGCCACCCTGCCGCCCGAGCAAGCGCGCGCGATGCCCGCCGCCTATTACACCTCGCCCGAGTTCCTCGACCTCGAAACCGAACAGGTCCTGCGCAACGAATGGCTTTGCCTCGGCCATATCGGCGAGGTCCCCAACAAGGGCGATTTCTTCACCACCGACATGCTGGATGAACAACTGCTGATCGCCCACGGGCAGGACGGCAAGATCCGGGTGCTCTCCAACGTCTGCCGCCACCGTGGCAACCGCGTGGCCGAAGGTAAAGGCAACGCCAAACGCTTCATCTGCGCCTATCACACATGGCGCTACGATACCGACGGCGCGCTGATTTCCGCCCCGCATATGAAGGGGCAAGCGGGCTTTGACCCCGCCAAATGCAGCTTGCCAGAGTTCCCGTCCGCGCAGTGGAACGGCTGGCTGTTTGTGAACCTCTCTGGCACCGCCGACCCGCTGGGCCCGCAACTGGGCGGCCTGCAAAAGATCGTGCAGAACTACCACCCCGCGGACCGCTTCCTGAATTTCATCGAAGAAGACATCTGGCACTGTAATTGGAAATGCCTGTTCGAGAATTTCATGGAGAGCTACCACCTGTCGGCCACCCATCTGGACACCCTGCACCCAATCACGCCGACCAAGCTGTGCAAGAAGATGACCTCCGGCCCCGCTTGGACCGGCTACCACGCCTATTACAACCCCGACTACCCGCCGCGCGGGCCGTTCCACGAAGACCTGACTGAGGACGAGAAGATCAATTCGCCGATGTTCGGCATCTACCCCAATCTGGTCGTCGGCATGGCCACCAACTTCACCCTGTTCATGTGCCTGCGCCCGCATGGCGTGGATCAGGTCAAAATCCGATGGGGCGTAACGGGGCTGGAAAACGACCCTGAGGCGCAAGCGGTGAAGGACTACGTCCAGCTTTGCCGCGACTTCAATATCGAGGACAAAGAGAAACTGGAAATCCTGCAGCAGGCCCTCAAAACCAAGCACTACCACGGCGGCCCTCTGGCGCCCGATGACATGGAGGGCACCATCTGGGATTTCGTCCACTACATGGCCCGTCATCTGGGGCAAACCGCATAATCGTCTATACGTTTTCTACATGCCCAATGGGCCAGCAAAACAAGGGGTTTTCCTCTTATCCGCCCCCAATTTCCGAAATCGGGTAGACGTGAACCAGGTACAGGTAGAAGAACGCCAGAGACAGCACCAGAATGACCACCCCCAACACCGGCGAGGACAGCTTGAACCCGTCTTTCGAGGCCTCCATCGTCGTCTCCCCCACCTGCCCGTCCTTGGCCGCGTGGAACTGCATCCATGAGAAGTAGAGCCCGATCAAAACGATGCCGATCACCACAAAAAAGATGATCAGGGACGAGGTGTATTGCCACTCAAACACCTTGCGCCGATGCACCAGCCCTTCGGTCAAATTCGTATAGTATCCAACGGCATAGGTGTTCACCGCCTTCGCCACTTCCGGTATCGGCTCGATGCCGACCAAGGCGTCACCTGCAGTGACAGCCTGGGACCCACCCTCCCCGAACAACTCGGTCAGTTCCGCCAAGGTGGACCCGGCTTGGGTGGCGGGCACCGGCTGTTTCTCCACCTGCGCATGGCCGTCAGCCCATGCCAGACCCGGCAGCAACATGAGCACCAACAAAAGAACCCGCATCGCCTACTTCCCCACCATGTGAATGATCACCGACAGATGCGACAGCATGCGTTTGGAATAGGGCTGATCGGCAAACAGGTCACGATACGGCCCGCGATCGGCCTCGGGCAGCATCAGATCAATCGCGCGCAGGATATCATCCTCGACCCGCTCCCCCCAAGCTGCCGTCGCCCCGCTAAAAGGCGGCAGCGGGTCAGCCTCAACCTGATACGGCAGCTGCTGCGTCGAAGTTCCGTCAGGAAAATCAGTGCCTTGGCCGGACCCATTCAGATTGCGCCACTTCACGCGGCCATCCCCGTATTCAACCTCAAAGCGGTTGTTGCGGATGCGCCGGTCGACCACTACGTCAGCTGGAACATTGCCGCCCGAAGGCGTCGCCAAGGTCACAGCCTGCGCCTGCAGCAGCACCTGCTGGCCCCCACGAGGTTTCAAGTCGGCGATCCGCTGCGTGTATCGCCTTTGCAGGCATTTTTCGTCGCTGCCGCAGCTGTTGCGCCACTTCAGCCAAGCTCCCTGTTCCGCCCGCAATCGGCGTTGGTTGCCCTGGCTCAGCCGACGAAACTGGTCGCGAAACGCCTTCGCCATTGTCCGGTCCATCGCCGAAACAACGTCGCTGCGACAGATTGCTTTTTCAGATCGGTTGAGGTCGCCGCTGCACCGAAAACTTGGTTGCGCCCACGACATTTGCGGCAAGGCAAACAGCAATAATGCAAGTAACAGGCGGTAAAAATAAGCCATCACATCAATTCCTAAAAATATGGGCGGCCAATAGCTGCCACGTCAAATCAATGTGGCCATGGTATCATGGAACCGCCTTAGCTGGCAAATGTGGATCGGAATGGCTGAACAAATCGACACTTGCGGCGCAAGGAATGGCCTTGCCAGTCTCACCCCTGCCGCAGACATCGCGCGGCAGGGGTGAGCAGGCGGGTGTCACAGGATAAAGTCGCTCCCAGCTAGTTCGTTAACCCATTTCACTTCGATCATCGCATCAACCGTGCCGTCCCCATTCGCGTCAATCTGCACAAAGTCGCCGTCGAACAGCACCTCACCCGACCCATTGCCCGAGAAGGTGTCGCCCTCGATGAAGTCCAGCCCGCCAAAGGCTTTCAAATGGATCTTGTCGATCCCGCTATCGAAGCCCTCAATCACGTCCATCTGGTCTGCGGCCACACCGCTATCGCCGGCGCGGAACAGGAAAATATCGCCGCTGTCGGTGTCCTCCCAGTCCAAAAGCCGGTCGGCCCCGGCTCACCCGATGAAAACGTCGACCCCGTTCCCGCCAACCAGCTCGTCTTGACCTTGTCCGCCCAACAGCCGGTCGGTGCCATCGCCGCCAAGAAGCTTGTCATCGCCGCTTTGACCAAGAAGCACGTCATCATCCTCGTTGCCGTGCAGCGTGTCATTGCCCACGCCGCCGACCATATGGTCCTTGCCTTCGTTCCCAAAAAGAGTGTCGTTACCGGCGTCGCCCCTGACAACGTCGTCACCGGCCCCGCCGCCCATGCGATCGGCCCCGTCACCACCGGACATTATGTCGTCGCCATCATTGCCCCAAATCTCATCAGCGCCGCCCTGGCCACTCATCCGGTCATCGCCTGCGTCGCCGCTCATTTTGTCGACGCCGGTGCCGCCAAACATAAGGTCGTTGCCATCACCGCCGCCAAGCCGGTCATTACCGTCCCCGCCGACCAGAAGGTCATTTCCCTCCTCTCCCCACAGCCGGTCATCGCCGCCATCACCGATCAGCCTGTCATTGCCGGTGCCGCCACCTGCGGTGTCATTGCCCGCGCCACCATGAACGGTGTCATTGCCATCCCCGGCCCAGATTTTGTCGTTGCCCGCACCTGCCTCAAAAATCTCGTTGGCGGCGGCGGCCAGATCAAAGCTGTAATGGCCGCTATGCAGCGTTTCTCCGGCGGAGGTTCCGTAAACAACGTTTTGGCCATTGACGAAGTAGTTCATCCAACCTGCAACATCATCCACCGTCTCATTGGCGTTGCCGTCTTCGTTGCGGAACCGTCCGTCTTGATAGGCGAACCCCACATGGTAGATGGCGTCCGCCACTGTATCTATGAAGTCGCGTCCCTGAAACCGGTAAGCTCCGCCGTCACCTTGCACCAGGTGGAACCCGGTTTCCTCGTTGCCCTCGTCGTCGCCGTGGCCCTCGACAAACCGAGCGTAGAGGTCCGGGGTGGCCCGAATGTAGTCGCTGATCGCCCGCAGATCATCGGGGGTCAAACGGCCGTCTTCATTGACGCCGGTTGCTTCGATGGCGGTCATGATGACCTCGTTCATCAAAATCGCCGCAGCTGCGCCGCCGTTGATATCCTCGCTCACAATGTTCGCTGGCAAACCGGGGTCGTTGCGGACGAAATCTACAATTGCGTCTAGCGTTTGTGGGTTGGCTGGCATGTGTCACCTCTTTGCTTGCTGGTTTCAAAATGTGATGATCTGCAGTCCGCCCCTAACAAACCGGGGTGGCCGCTGACGAGGGCGGGGTTTTGCCGACGGCGAGGCGCCGCTCCGCGCAGATGCAGAAAAAAGCGGGGCTCAGCCCAAGTCCTCTGCACGGCTCACCGAAGGTTTACATGCCAAACCCGTTCGCATGGTCCAAACTGAGGCGATCCTCACAAGTTTGGAGAGCGCCATGTCCCTCACCCGCCGCCAATTCGCGGCCCTCGCGGCCTCGATCACTGTTTTGCCCGGCATGGCCGTTGCGCAAGCGCCCGATTACCGGTTGATGATGCTGGACATCCTGTCTGGCGATCCCGGCCTGTTTTTCCCCGCACTTGAGCATATCAAGCAACGCGGCAACCCCGACATGGCGGCGGGATTGATCCAATCAATGCGGTTTTCCAATGGGTCCAACGCAGACATTGTCGAGACCTTGAAGGCCATCACCGGTGCTAACCCTGGTGACGATTGGTTCGATTGGATGCTCTGGCAGGAGGCAAACCCGCAGGTCAGACCGCACCCGTCCTTCATCAACTTCAAGCGCGAAACCATGCTGCGCATCGACCCCAATTTCGACGACTTCCTGAAACGCCGCTATATCGCCCCGGACAAGATGCGCATCCGGCTGGAAGAAATCACCTGGGGTGGAGTGCGCAAGGATGGCATCCCGAGCCTCGACAACCCCAAGCTGACCGCCGCTGCGCAAGCCACCTATATGCGCGACGACGATCTGGTGTTCGGAGTGTCCATCAACGGCGACGCGCGCGCCTACCCTTTGCGGATCATGGGCTGGCACGAAATGTTCAACGAGACCATCGGCGGGGTGCCAGTGGCGCTCGCCTATTGCACTCTCTGCGGGTCGGGCATCTTGTTTGAAACCAAGGTCAAAGGCCTCGCGCGGCCGCTGGTCTTCGGTTCCTCCGGCTTCCTGTACCGCTCCAACAAGCTGATGTTTGATCGCCAAACCAACTCGTTGTGGAACCAATTCACGGGCAGGCCGGTCGTGGGCCCATTGGTGGACAGCGGCATTACCCTGAAACAACGTCCGGTGGTTATCACCACGTGGAAAGCATGGCGCGACCGCAACCCATCCACCAAGATCCTGTCCTTGGATACCGGTCATCGCCGCGACTACGGGTCGGGCGTGGTCTATTCCGAATATTTCGGCTCCAACGACCTGATGTTCCCCACCAACGTGGACCAGCGCCGCCACAAGCAAAAGGACTACGTCTTCGGCATCCGGCAATTCGGCGGCGCCAAAGCGTGGCCGCTGAAATCCTTCATGGGTGGCAGGGTGCTGAACGACGGAATGGGTAACACCAACCTGCTACTCATTGGCGACGAAAAGGCGCGCAGCGTACGCGCCTATGAGCGCGGGAACCTCACCTTCGCAGTCAAATCAGGCAAACTAACCTCAGACGATAGCCGCGTTTGGAGGGCCACCGAAGATGCGTTGATCTCAGGAGATACCAGGTTGCCAAGGGTCGCTGGCCACGTCGCTTACTGGTTCGCATGGAACGGATATCTCGGGGCAGAAAGTGAACTTTACAACGGGTAAATTCATTAGAAAACCCGATACATACTATCGGAAAATGTAACTTCATCTAATGGCTATATCTTGATATCCAAGCCTCAGCGCAGCCATTGGGGGGACGCGGCAACCGTCGCGTTATCTAAGGCTGCAACCAGCAACACATCTAGCCAGGATCGGAGAACTACATGGACGGCGCTTTTGACGACAAAGCAGCGGGCAAATGCCCAGTAATGGGCGGCGCCCATAGCCAGAAAACAAAAGGCACCATCGCCAACCAGGGCTGGTGGCCGAACCAGCTGAACCTGAAGGTTTTGAACCAGAACCCCGCTACTGCCGACCCGATGGGCGAAGATTTCAACTATGCGGAAGAATTCAAAACCCTTGATCTGGATGCCGTTATCGCCGACTTGCATGCGCTGATGACCGACAGCCAGGACTGGTGGCCCGCTGACTATGGCCATTACGGTCCCTTCTTCATCCGCATGGCGTGGCACAGCGCCGGCACCTACCGCATCGGGGATGGCCGTGGCGGCGCGGGCGCGGGGAACATCCGTTTTGCCCCGCTGAACAGCTGGCCCGACAACGTCAACCTCGACAAGGCCGTGCGCCTGCTTTGGCCGATCAAGCAGAAATATGGCCGCAAAATTTCGTGGGCGGACCTGATCATCCTGACCGGCAACGTGGCGCTGGAATCCATGGGCTTCAAAACCATGGGCTTCGCCGGTGGCCGCGAGGACATCTGGGAGCCAGAGGAAGACACCTATTGGGGGCCAGAGACCGAGTGGCTGGACGACCAGCGCTACAGCGGCGACCGTGAGCTGGCCGAAGGCCTTGGTGCGGTGCAGATGGGCCTGATCTACGTGAACCCCGAAGGACCAAACGGCACGCCTGACCCGCTTGGATCAGCCCGCGACATCCGCGAAACCTTCGCCCGCATGGCGATGAATGACGAAGAAACCGTGGCGCTCGCCGCTGGCGGCCACACTTTCGGCAAAGGTCACGGCGCAACGGTACCTGACGAATATATGGGGCCGGAACCCGAAGGTGCACCGGTCGAACAGATGGGTCTCGGCTGGACCAACAGCTACAATTCCGGCAAGGGCGTCGACGCCATCGGCTCCGGCATGGAAGGCGCGTGGACCAACAACCCGATCAAATGGGACAACGGCTATTTCGACAACCTGATGGGCTACGAATGGGAGCTTGGCAAAGGCTCCGGTGGCGGCCACCAGTGGTATCCGAAAGAAGCAGCGGCAGACGGCACCGTACCGGACGCGCATGACCCGAACCGCCGCCACAAGCCGACCATGTTCACCGCTGACGTCGCTTTGAAAGAAGACCCTGAATACTACAAAATCTCCAAACGGTTCCACGAGAACCCCGACGAGTTCGCGGATGCCTTCGCCAAAGCATGGTACAAGCTGACCCACCGCGACATGGGCCCCTACGAGCTGGGCCTGGGCAAGCTGGTCCCGTCAGAGCCACAGTTGTGGCAAGACCCGATCCCCGCTGTGGATCACCCGTTGATCGATGACGCGGATGTGGCATCGTTGAAAGCCGACCTGCTGAATTGCGGTCTGTCCATCGGCCAGCTGGTTACCACCGCCTGGGCGTCCGCCTCCACCTTCCGTGGTTCCGACAAACGCGGCGGCGCCAATGGCGGGCGGCTTCGTCTGGCCCCGCAAAAGGATTGGGACGTCAACAACCCGGCCGCTCTGACCGACGCGCTGACCAAAATCGAAGCTGTGCAAGTGGCGTTCAACGACGCGGCCTCCGGCGGCAAGAAGGTCTCCATGGCAGACCTCATCGTGCTTGGTGGTGCGGCGGCGGTCGAAGCGGCGGCCAAGGCGGGCGGCCACGACGTGACGGTGCCCTTCTCCGCCGGCCGCACTGATGCGACCGACGAGATGACCGACGCACATTCTTTCAGTGCGCTGGAGCCAAAGGCAGACGGTTTCCGCAACTGGGTCAAGCCGGGCTACCCACGTCCCGAGGCCGAGGTGCTGGTCGACCGCGCGCAACTTCTGACACTGACCGCGCCGGAAATGACCGTGCTCGTCGGCGGCATGCGGGCGCTGAACGCCAATGCGGGTGACAACTCCCACGGCGTTCTGACCGACACGCCAGAGGTGCTGAACAACGCGTTCTTCACCAACCTGACCGACCCGGCCACCTCGTGGAAAGAGGCTGGCAACGGCGTCTACGAAGGCCACCAGAACGGCTCTGCCAAATGGAAAGCAACGGGCGTTGATTTGGTCTTCGGCTCCAACTCGGTGCTGCGCGCTATCTCCGAGGTCTACGCGTCCTCTGATGCAGGCGAGAAATTCGTCACTGACTTCGTGGCCGCATGGACCAAGGTGATGGACCTCGATCGCTTCGATCTGGCCTAAGCCGGTCAAACCAAAAACAAGCGGCGCGCCTAGTCACCTGGGCGCGCCGCATACCTTAGCGACGTCTGAAGACCTTTCCAACCGTCGAAATAGCCACGGCCACAGCCTCATCAATGTCCATATCAGACGTATCAATCAAAACTGCGTCCGCCGCCGCCGCCAATGGCGCCGCCTCCCGGTCCCGGTCCCTTTGATCCCTGATCCGAAGGTCCTTCAAAACCCCCTCCCGCGTCACCTCTTGCCCCTTGCCAGACAGCTCTAAAAACCGTCGCTCGGCTCGGATTTCGTCGCTGGCCGTGACAAACAGCTTCACATTGGCTTGCGGGCAAATGACCGTGCCAATATCGCGCCCGTCCAAGACGGCCCCGCCGTCTCGCGCCGCGAACTCCTTCTGAAAGGCAACCAGCGCTGCGCGGACCTCGGCAATGGCCGCACATTTCGACGCAGCTTGCGCCACCTCGGTTGTGCGCAAATCATCCCGCGCCAAATCCTCAGCCCGCAATGTCTTTGCCGCATCGACCGGGTCCTCGCCGCCCAATACCCGCGCGCCCGTCGCCCGGTAGATCAATCCGGTGTCCAGATGCGCAAACCCGAAATGCGCCGCAACGCGCTTGGAAAGCGTACCCTTCCCCGCGGCGGCCGGCCCATCGATTGCTACGGTAAACATCACTCCACCTTCGTTGTCAGATCCGCGTCTGCCTGTTCGGCACGCGGCAGCCCATCTGCGATGTCGTAATAGTCTCCCTTATCGGCGCAGAAAATGTGCCCTTTCAGCTTCAGGCCGCTCTCCCCATCAATTGTCCCCGCGAAGATCGAGATATTCTTCCCTGCGCCGTCCCAAAACAGGTTTGACCCGCAGGTGCCGCAAAACCCCCGCCGCGCGGTGTCGGAGGAAGCAAACCAAACAGGTTCCCCCTTTATGGTGATGCGATCCCGGGCCACTGATGTTGCGGTGACATAATTTCCGCTGGTCTTGCGACACTGGGCGCAATGGCAGGCGACCACCGGCCGCAGCGCCCCGCTGGTCTCGTATGTTATTGCGCCACATAGGCAGCTACCTGACTTGTTCATGCCTGGGTTCCTTCTTGTCGCCAGCAAGTTATCAAAGCTGCCGCGGCCAACAACAGCGCGGCAAACTTTACCCGTGTCGCCAGATTGACGTGTTTTGCTAAGTCTCCGTCTAACTGATGCGTCACTGCGTTGACGATTTCCGCCAAGAAGTAGTTCTCGACGAAGTCGGCAACACCGAAAATGAGCGCGAAAACGACGATGACCCACCAATACCGTCTAGGGCGAAGCGCCCTCGCAATCAGGACAAGAAGAAGCGTCAGACACAGTAGAAACCCAAAGTCCAAGGGGCGATAGGTTCCATTGAACAGCGTTCTGCCTTCAAAACCCAGCGCGTCGCGGAACTCCACAATTTGAGCAACAGATGCCCCCAGCGGGTTTAGGTCTGGCACTTGCCCGGCAAAGCCAAGCCGCACCAAAGCGACGTAATTCAGGGCCAACAACAACGCGGCGGTCACCACCGCAAGGCGTTTGATGATGCCCCATTCGGTCATTTATTGTCGCGCCACATCCGCACCGAGGCCGCCCACCAGGTCTTCAAATATCGGGAAAGACGTCGCAATCGCCCCGCCATCGTCAATCATGACGGGGTGGTCCGTCGCCATCCCCAGACACATGAAGGACATGGCAATGCGGTGATCCAGATGGGTCGCACACGTGGCGCCCCCCTTGACCCCTCCGGGTCCCATCCCATGCACGGTCCAGCTGTCTTCCGTTTCGTCCACATCAACCCCGTTCGCGCGCAACCCGACGGCCATAGCGTCAATCCGGTCACTCTCTTTGACCCGCAGCTCCTTGACGCCTGCCATGTAGGTCCGGCCCTCCGCGAAGGAGGCCACAACAGAGAGTATCGGGTACTCATCAATCATTGATGCGGCGCGCTCTGGCGGAACCGCGATCCCCTTCATATCAGGGGAAAACTTGGCCCGCAGGTCAGCGACGGGTTCGCCACCTTCTTCGCGCTCGTTTTCATATGTCAGGTTCGCGCCCATTTCCCGCAAGGTCGTGAACAGGCCGGCACGGGTGGGGTTCAAACCGATATTGGGGACCAGCACGTCCGAGCCCTCGACAATCAGGGCCGCGCATACCGGGAAGGCGGCTGAGGACGGATCACGCGGCACCACAATGGTCTGTGGTTTCAGTTCTGGCTGGCCGTTCAATGTGATGACGCGGCCTTCCTCTGTCTCCTCAACGCTGATATCTGCGCCAAAACCGCTGAGCATCCGCTCCGTATGGTCGCGGGTCGCTTCTTTCTCGATCACCACGGTTTGGCCCGGGGCGTTCAGCCCCGCTAGCAGCACCGCGGACTTCACCTGCGCCGACGGCATCGGCACCGTATACCGCACGGGCACCGGGTCCGCTGCACCGACCAGTGTCAGCGGCAACCGCCCACCCTTGCGCCCATAAGCCTGGGTTCCAAACAAGGCCAGTGGGTCGGTGATCCGCCCCATCGGTCGGCCATTCAAAGACGCGTCGCCGGTGAATGTCGCGGTGATCGGTGTGGTCGCCATCGTCCCCATGATCAACCGCACACCCGTGCCGGAATTCCCGCAATCAATGACGCCCTCGGGTTCCGCAAAGCCGCCGACACCGACCCCTTGCACCGCCCACTCTCCGCCACCAAGATCGGTCACTCCCGCACCAAAGGCGCGCATCGCTTTGCCTGTGTCCAGGACGTCCTGGCCTTCAAGCAAGCCGGTGATCCGCGTCTCCCCCACGCTCATCGCCCCAAGGATCAACGATCGATGCGAAATCGACTTGTCCCCCGGCACATGGGCCACGCCCTTCAGGGGGCCGCACTTGGACGAGGTCATCGGGATGGGGACGCCATGGCTGGACATAGTAAGAAAGCTTTCGTAACTGCGTTGCCCACCAGATAAACCAGTGCACCAAAAGGGTCCATCTTCCTTTCCATGTTCCCTAAATATCCCGGGGGGAGGAGCGTCAGCGACGATGGGGCAGAGCCCCCAGCCTGCGTGGCGAACGCAAAAACATCATGCGCGCCGAAGGCGCCCAATCAGGTCAATTGCGTTTGAAGGTCATGTAGTGCGGCGTTCTGCCCTCGCGCAGTGCTTTTTGCTCATAGCGCGTCGACACCCAGTCGGACCAGTGCTCGCGCCAATCCTCGGGTCGTTCACCTTGCCACTCAAACCCTGCGCGCGGGACCTCTTCCATCGTTTGGCGGACGTAGTCGGGAATATCCGTGGCCACACGAAACTCGGTCATAGGTTTCATGACCCGGTGCAGCGGCCCTAGATGTTCGGGCGTGACAAACCGCCTTCGGTGGTGGCGTGATTTGGGCCACGGGTCGGGATACAGCAAAAACGCCTTGTCGACGCACCCGTCAGGCAACACATCGAATAGGTCGCGGGCGTCTCCTGCATGCACCGACACATTTGGGCGCGGATCCCGGCGCAGCTTGCCCAGCAACATCGCTACGCCGTTGAGATATGGCTCGCACCCAATGAAAGCGACATCCGGGTTGAGGCCAGCCATGTGATGCATGTGCTCACCGGCGCCAAAGCCAACTTCCAACCAAATTGGCCTGCCTGCAAATCGCGCCTGCAAGTCCAGCAATGTGCGGTCTGGATTGTCCTCAAAGGTTATCGGCCCCGGGCTAAGCTGAGGCAGGTCTTCATCCAGCCAGGCGGCCTGATGTGGCTTGAGATTGTGCCCCTTGAGACGCCCATAAAAGTTGCGTTTCAGTTCACGCGACCGGGGTCCATAATTTTGTTTGTCGCTCATAATGTCAAAAGGCGGGGTTTCCCCCGCCCTTCCTCATGCGTTACGCGGACGTCGCCCGCCGATGTGTCAGACCGCCTTCTTGAGGCCATCGACAAGGTCGGTCTTCTCCCAGGAGAAACCGCCATCATCTGCCGGGTTACGGCCAAAGTGGCCATAGGCCGCTGTGCGCTGATAGATCGGCTGACGCAGGTTCAGATGCTCGATGATGCCGCGCGGTGTCAGGTCCATGCATTCGGCGACAGCCGCCTCGATGGCCGCCTCATCCACAGTGCCCGTTCCATGCGCGTTGCAATAGATCGACAGAGGTTTAGCCACGCCAATCGCATAAGACAGCTGGATCGTGCAGCGCTCAGCCAGGCCGGCCGCAACAACGTTCTTCGCCAGATAACGCGCAGCATAAGCCGCCGAGCGGTCAACTTTGGTTGGGTCTTTGCCGGAGAACGCGCCGCCGCCATGCGGTGCTGCGCCGCCATAGGTGTCCACGATAATCTTGCGGCCTGTCAAACCGGCGTCGCCGTCAGGGCCGCCAATAACGAATTTGCCGGTTGGGTTCACATGCCACTCGGTGTCGGCAGAAATCCAGCCCTCCGGCAGGGTCTTGCGGATGTAGGGTTCCACGACGGCGCGCACATCGTCAGATGACATGCTTTCGTCCAGATGCTGGGTCGACAGAACGATCGACGTCACGCCAACCGGTTTGCCACCTTCGTACTGAACGGACAGCTGTGATTTTGCGTCTGGACCCAATTGCGGGACCTCGCCGGCGTGGCGCGCCTCCGCAAGGGTGCGCAGGATTTTGTGCGAGTACTGGATCGGGGCCGGCATAAGCTCCGGCGTCTCGGTGCAAGCGTAGCCAAACATGATGCCTTGGTCGCCCGCGCCATCATTGTCCACACCTTGCGCGATATGGGCAGACTGTGGATGCAGAAGGTTTTCGAATTTCAGGTTTTCCCAATGGAACCCCTCTTGTTCGTAGCCGATATCCTTCACGCATCCGCGTACGATTTCTTCAACGCCTCCCATGAAGGCGTCCAACTTGTCGCGGGTGGACAAGCCCACTTCGCCGCCGACGACTACCCGATCAGTCGTCGCAAATGTTTCGCAGGCGACACGCGCCATGGCTTCTTCTGCCAGGAACGCATCGAGGATGGCGTCCGAAATACGGTCGCAAATTTTGTCGGGGTGACCTTCAGAAACGGATTCCGAGGTGAAAAGGTAGCTGTCGCGGGCCATGAAAAGCGCTCCGGTATGATGTAACCCGCCCCGTCAGGAAGCCGTTGGGGCGGCGAGATTGGACTGCCCTAAAGGCTCAACTGCGCGGCGTCAATCTCTCTCACGGATGCGTGCGGCAATCAGCCCAGCCAGCAACGCAGCCAAAACCATTGCGATCGGCCAGTCCCCGGTCCGCGCGTAAAGCGTCGGAGGCAGAGCGGAGGGCATAGCCACGTCCAGATATCCCGCTTCATTGAGAGGGGTCTGCCGCAAAATCCGCCCCAATGGGTCAATCGCTGCCGTAATGCCAGTATTTGCAGAACGAATGAGGCCCAACCCCTGTTCAACGGCTCTCAAACGGGCCTGCGCGAGATGCTGGTACGGGCCTGAGATATTGCCAAACCACGCATCATTGGTGATTTGAACGATGATGTCCGGCCGCTCCGCCGTCTGCAGATGGCGTGGAAATATCAGCTCGTAGCAGATCAGCGGCAGTACGCGGCCGACGCCGTCCACCTCCAGCAAACGAGGGCCCGGCCCCGACCCAAAGCCGCCGCCATCCCGTGCCGCCATCCCGCGGATACCCAGATTGGCCATCAATTCGCCGAGCGGCACGTATTCACCAAAGGGCACCAGATGGTGCTTGTGGTACGTATCTATCACCGCCCCGTCGCCATTCATCAAAGCGAGGCTGTTGCGGTAGGTGTCGCCTACCACGTCATTTCCGCCAAAGATGACCGGTGAGCCATCCGCCGCACCGGCTATCGCCTCAAAGGCCAGCTCCGCGCGATCCAGCAAAGTGTACACCGCCGTTTCTGGCCAAACTATAAGGTCCAGATCTTCGTCTGACGGCTCAGATGTCATCGCGAGCTGACGCGCAAAGAATACGCCAGCAAATTCAGGGTCCCATTTGAGTTCCTGCGTCGCATTCGGTTGGATCAACCTTGCTGTCTTGCCGCTAGGATCAAGTTCTGTCTCCAGCCGTGCTGCCCCGTACCCCCAACCGCCAGCCAAGATAATTGCAGAGCCAACGAGGCCAACGACCCTGTTCGGCAACATTATGGGCAGCGCGCTCACCGTCAGCGTCAGGACGCTCAGCAAGGTCGCGCCGCCAAGGGCTGCAAGCTGCAAAATCGGATGGTCCGTCCATATGTGGCCAATTGTAGCCCATGGGAACCCCGTCAGAATGACCCCGCGTAGCAGTTCGGCCCCCGTAAGCAAAAGGACTCCAAATGCTGTCTGCTGCGTCCGACCGCCAAACCTGTGCGCCACCCCAAACGCCAACCCCCAAAACAGAGCGAAACCCCCCGCCATGAATGTCAGCGCAAAAGGAGCCATCCAGCCATGCCGGGCCACATCCACGAGAAATGGCTCCACGATCCAAAAGAGCGCAACAGCAAAATAGCCGGCCCCGGCCGACCATCCGGTCCAAGCCGCGCGCCTCCAGGTTGGGGCTTGGGACAGCAACCAAAAGATCGCCGAAAACGCTGCTAAAGAAACATACCAAAGCCCCCAAGGAGCCTGGCCCAATGCTGCGAAAGCGCCAAACAATGCGGCGAGGCCGGCAGTTGCCCACCGGCCTTCCGGCATTGTGACATTCATTCTGCGGGGTAGCCCGGCATCCTTACGCGGATGCGTTTGATACGCCTCGGGTCGGCGTCCACGATCTCAAACTCCGCGCCAGACGAATGCTTCACAACCTCGCCGCGTGAGGGGACCCGGCCCGTCAGCATGAAAACCAACCCGCCAAGCGTGTCTATCTCTTCATCCATTTCGTCATCCGACAGCCGGATTCCAATCTCGTTTTCAAACTCGTCCAGCGGGGCGCGGGACTGCGCCAGATACACACCGGCTTTCTCCAACTTGAATGTGTCGGCCTCTTCGATGTCGTGCTCGTCTTCGATCTCGCCGATCACCTGTTCGATCAGGTCTTCGATCGTCACCAGACCATCCACCCCGCCATATTCGTCAATCACCAGCGCCATGTGTTTGCGCCCGGATTGCATCTTTTGCAGCAGCACCCCGATGGGCATCGACGGAGGGACAAACAAAACCTCCCGCACCAAGCGCTTGAGATTGAACTTCGCGCGGCTGGTGCCTTTGCCCACAAACCCATGCTTCAAGGCGAGGTCCTTCAGGTGGACAAGGCCAATTGGGGTATCAAGCGTATCTTTGAAAACAGGCAGCCGGGTGAGGCCGCTCTCACGGAACACGGTGATCAGTTCCGACAGCGCAATATCCACAGGTACTGAGACCATCTCAGCACGCGGAATTGCAACATCTTCCACCCGCTTCGAATGAAGATTTGTCAGACCCACGCCGGGCGTGGCGGCACGCGCCAAATCGCCCTCTTCAGCTGTCACACCGACTGGATGGTTTCGGGACGGGGAAAGTACCCCGGTGAGCCGCTCAAACAGGCCTGGCCTGCGGGTTGCGGCGTCGTTCGTTCCGTCTTGCGCGCCAAGCGCTGCGCTAGACGAGGCGTCGTTATCTTGGCCCATCTATCCTTTTCCAAATACTGCCCCAAACCGGGGCTGCCTTTCTATAAGTATGGGTCTTCAATACCCAGTTTTGCAAGTATGCGCCGCTCAAACGTCTCCATCAACGCCGCATCTTCATCAGTTTCGTGGTCATAACCCAACAAATGCAACAGCCCATGGACCAACAAATGGGTGACGTGGTGTTCAAATAGCTTGTCCTGCGCCTGGGCCTCGCGCGCGCAGATGTCATAAGAAATCGCTATGTCACCCAATTCGGTGCTACCCGCCCCGGGCAAACGGGGGGCGGCCCCGGGCGCCGTTGCGGCGAGATCTTCAGACGGCCAGCTCAAAACATTCGTAGGCATAGCCTTGCCGCGAAAATCCGCATTTAAGGCAGCGATCCGCGCGTCGTTGCATCCCAAAACGCTGACTTCAAAATTCTGATCAAGCCCCAATGTCGCGGCTGTCGCCTCAAACCCTGACTGCGCAAAGGCATGCAGGTTGGCGTCATTCCAACGTTGGTCTTCGATAAGGGTGTCAATCAGCATCATAACAGGTGCCCATGTGCGGCAACTGTCGCGCTAGTGCAAGGCCGTTACGACGAGAGCCGCTTGCGGCGGGTCCGTTGAATGACAAGGTAGAAAACCACAACGCCACCGGTAAAGCTTGCCCCAATGAACATCGGGGTTGAGTTGGCGGCGATGTATGTGAACGGAGCTTGCATCGTTAAAACGTCCCAAGTGGCAGATGTGTAGGCAATAGTTGAGAATTTGGGCAATTCTTTGTCAAACCCATCCAGGGATACGCGGCATTTTGCAACGTATCCCCGGCGGTGACGTTACCCGTTCAGCGCGGTGTCGCCTTGACGGTGTTTGATCGTACGCATCATCACCAGATAAAAAACAGCAACGCCGCACGTAAATGAGGCGCCAATCAGCATTGGCACAATATTGGCCGCAATGTAGTCGAACATACCTGTTCCCTTCTTTCTCAGTCTTCGCTGAAAAAGTCCCTAATAGGAAATTAAGGCGCATTTTTGACTGAAAACCGTCCGGGAGGCGCTCCCACAGTGATCTGGGCGAGATTGCTCAGATCACTGCTGCTTATTCTCAAACACTTCGTATGCTTCGATAATGCGCGCGACCAACGGGTGCCGCACCACATCTTTGGAGGTGAAGTAGTTGAACGCCACTCCATCAACACCCTTCAAAAGGTCCTCCGCGTCCCGCAGGCCGGATTTAACCCCTCTGGGCAGGTCAATCTGACTACGATCACCGGTGATGACCATGCGAGAGCCCTGCCCCAAACGGGTCAGGAACATCTTCATCTGCATAGTGGTGGCGTTCTGAGCCTCATCCAGCACCACAAACGCATTCGACAAGGTCCGGCCGCGCATGAAGGCCAGAGGCGCAATCTCGATGCGCTTCTCCTCGATCAGTTTGGCGGACTGCTTTCCAGGCAAGAAATCGTTCAATGCGTCGTACAGGGGCTGCATGTACGGATCGACCTTGTCTTTCATGTCGCCCGGCAGATACCCCAGCTTCTCGCCAGCCTCGACCGCAGGGCGGGACAGAATGATCCGGTCCACTTCCCCATTGAGAAATTTTGAAACGCCAACGGCAACAGCAAGGTAGGTCTTCCCGGTGCCTGCCGGCCCGATCCCGAACCCCAGCTCATTGTTCATCAATGAAAGCACGTAGTCCTTTTGCGCCTGCGTGCGGGGTTCAACCGTCTTCTTGCGAGTTTTTATTTCCACGGCCGCGCCGGAGAACATCTCGATTTGGTCGCCGTCGCGGGTACCGGTATCAGCATCCGACCCGCCCATCCGGATTTCGGCGGTGATTTCGGCGGGCGACACTTCTTTGCCAGACTCCAACCGGACGTAGAGTGCATTCAGCACCCGTGCGGCCTCCTCTCGCGCGTCGCCCATGACGGCAAGCTGGTTGCCCCGGCGAACGATCTGCACGCCGAGGGTGGATTCAATCTGCGTAAGATGGCTGTCGAATTCTCCGCAAAGATCAATCAGCAGCCTGTTGTCTGGATATTCGAGTAGCAATTCGTGATCCGGGGCATCCGCATCTGGCGGATTAAGGGCGCTGAAGGTCAATCGGGTCTCCTATGTTGGCTGATCTTATGGTGACGGGTCCGTCGCAGCGGTGCAAGCGTATCCCGGCAAGTTTCACTATTCTGAAACAAAAAAGGCCGCAGCAAACGCTGCGACCTTTCTGAAAAATTGACGGGATAACGCACTCTAGATCGAGTCTCCGATATCGGTACCGCCTTTGTAGTTGCCGGTCGCATAGCCCGGAGGCGCCGCGCCAGAACAAACGGGCTTACCATTTCGATCCAGACGAGCCGACAGATAGCCCTCCACGCCGTCATCGATAATCCAGTGGTCACACCCGCGTGGGTCAACCCAAATGCCAGCTTGCAACTCTGATAGATCACCGTTTCCGCGCCCATAGTCGCGGGTTTTGTCACCACCGTTGTGTTCGCAAGCGGTTGTTACGGCCGCCACAATACCAAGGGCCGCGACGGTTTTGAATGCTCTCATCATACCTCTCCCGTTCCCAACTAGCGGATACATTGAATTTCGACACGGCGGTTTGCCGCTTTGCCGCGCGATGTTCGGTTGGATGCTTTCGGCACTCGCTCGCCGTAGCCCCGGACGCCTGCGACGCGGACGCCAGCTTGGCGGGCAACTTGCGCAACAGCACGTGCGCGCCGATCCGACAACGCCAAATTGTATTCGTCTGAAGCCCGACTGTCGGTGTGACCTTCAATGATATAGGCAGTGGCGCCAGCCGACTGGAAGAATTGCAGCAGACGCTGGCGGTTTGCGCTGTTGATGGAGTGCTGGTTGGTTGCAAACAGCTGATCCGAATTCATCACTGCGCAGGTGTTGCCGCGGCGACAAACAGGTATGCCGTCACGGGTCACATGGGGTGTCATGAAACCCTCGATGCCGTCATCCATAACCCAGTGCTCGCACCCGTCCGGGTCGACCCAGATTGTCGGAATGTACCGTTCGGCAATCACTGTCGTCCGGCGCGCGATGCGGCCGCTCTGTATTGTGCCTTGGGTAAACCCGTCTTCCGTGTAGATGTATTGTTGCTGCGCATTCGCCTCGGACATTGAGAAAACCAGTGACGCGAATGCCACGGCTCCCCCTGCCAAGACGGAGTGCAGAGTTTTTGACAATGTAAATGTCACAGCCCTCGTCCTTCGCCTGATGAACTAACGTTTCTTATTGCTGCCTCCTTGCCCCTAAGGCGGCAGTTTTGCTCTATATCTACCTGAACCTATCAAAGTTGGACACAAATTAAAGTGAAATCTACTATATATAGTTGCCTAATTGGCGGCACGGCCGCGCATTGCCACGGCAGCCCGATGCGTCTGGCGGCAGTCAGCCCTGCTCCCGGCACCGGAAATTCAGTTGGAAACCAGTTGCCCAGTCAATGAATTCGTCATGTTCTTTGTGACTTCGACGGGCTGCACGGTGCCAATCAATTCGGCGGATGCCTCAGCATGTACAGCATGTAGATATTCAGATTTGCCAATAAGCTGGCCATCCTGCCGACCCGTTTTCTCGAACAGCACGTTGACTTGCCGACCAACCATGTCGGCCTGTGTCTGATATTGCTGTTCCGTCAAAAGCGCCTGCAGCCGGTGCAGACGGTCTGTCGCCACATCGGCCGGCACATCTTCTTTCTCCGCGGCGGGCGTGCCCGGGCGCGCAGAATACTTGAATGAATAGGCCTGCCCGTAATGCACGTCCCGAACCAGCTGCATCGTCGCCTCAAAATCCTCGTCCGTTTCGCCGGGGAAACCCACAATGAAATCGCCTGAGAACATGAGGTCAGGACGGGCGTCCCGGATGCGCGCGATGATGTCACGGTACTGGTTCGCCGTGTGTTTGCGGTTCATGGCCTTCAGAATTCGGTCTGAACCGGACTGCACTGGCAGGTGCAAATACGGCATCAGCTTCTCGCAGGTGCCATGCGCGTGGATCAGCGCGTCATCCATATCGTTGGGGTGTGACGTGGTAAACCGGATGCGCTTCAGGTCATCAATTTCAGCAAGGTCCCAGATCAGTCCGGCCAGGCCGCGTTCGTGGCCGTGATAGGCGTTGACGTTTTGGCCAAGAAGGGTGATCTCCCGCACGCCGCGTTCGACCAGAGCCTGCGCCTCCGACAGGATGCGCTTTGCAGGGCGGGAGACTTCGGCGCCCCTCGTATAGGGCACCACGCAGAAGGCACAGAACTTGTCACACCCTTCCTGAACCGTAAGGAACGCCGACGGATTGCGCGCCGGAAGCACCCGTTTGGGCAAATGGTCAAACTTGTCTTCTTCGGGAAAATCGGTGTCGAGGGCAGATCGCCCGGCATCAACTTTCTTCATCATCTCCGGCAGGCGGTGATAGGTCTGCGGCCCAACGACCAAATCGACCATCGGCTGGCGCCGCATGATTTCCGGGCCTTCGGCCTGCGCCACACACCCCGCCACCCCGATCTTCAGATCCGGCTTTTTGTCATGCAGCGGCTTCAACCGGCCCAGGTCGGAATACACTTTCTCGGCCGCCTTCTCGCGGATATGGCAGGTGTTCAGCAAGATCATGTCAGCCTCATCCATGTCTTGCGTTTGCTCGTAACCATCGCCTTCTAGCGCTTCGGCCATGCGCTCGCTGTCGTAGACGTTCATCTGACATCCATAGGTTTTGATGTAGAGCTTCTTGGCGTCGGCCATGGGGCACCTGTCATGGGGGTTTCGGGGCGGATGTACATCAGGTCCGGCAGTCTTGCAATTGAAGGGCCGATGATTGATTTTAGCCGCAACAAAGAAGCAGGTCACACCCCAGTTATGCAGCACGCATCCCTCAGTGCATTTATCAGCAAGGCACCCACCGTGCTCAAGCCCAAAGGGCCTTTCGCAATTGTCTTGCTGGAGGACGCCGTTGAGGTTGACAGCACAATTGACCATTGCCACAGCCTGGGCTTCTCCGAAGTGTTGGTATTTGGCAATCGGGACCTGCTGCCTGAGGATCGGGGCGCAGCGCATCTGGTGGCTCAGGATATGCATGCCAGCAATGCGATGCCTGAGGTCGTGAATGCGGTGATCGAAGCGTGTCCGGGCCAGTGGCTGCATTACTGCTACAATTCAGAGTACCTGTACTTCCCGTTCTGCGAGACCAGAAATGTGAAGGAACTGGTAACTTTCAACACCGAAGAACGCCGCGACACGATCATGACCTATGTGATTGACCTCTATTCAAAGGATTTGGGCAAATACTCCAACGCAGTATCGGTGGATGAGGCCTATTTCGACAAGGCCGGCTACTATGCGCTGCAACGCTTCACCCAGGACGGCCACGCGCTTGAACGACAGTTGGACTTTTTCGGTGGGCTTCGCTGGCGGTATGAAGAGCATGTCCCATGGCTGAAGCGCCGGATTGACCGGGTCAGCCTGTTCCGAGCTTACAAAGGCCTGACGCTGAGCGGCAATCACACCTTCAACGACGAAGAATACAACACCTATTCCTGCCCGTGGCATCACAACATTTCCGCCACGGTCTGCTCCTTCAGAACGGCCAAGGCCCTGATGAGCAATCCGGGATCAATGTACGCGATCCCGCATTTTTGGTGGAAAGGATCCGAAAGGTTCGAGTGGAATTCAAACCAGCTTATGCAGCTTGGGTTGATGGAGCCGGGGCAATGGTTCTGAGATAAGTATTGCCGCTACTTGCGGTTCTTTTTCTGGATCCCCTTGATCAACTTGCCAAGGCTCTTGTCGCTGGCCTTACGCTCGGCAAGCGTTGTCGAGTTGAACTTGTCTTCTGCCACCAGTTTTTGCCATCTGGCCAGTCGCGCGGCGTCGATCTGTCCTGCTTCAATGGCGGCAGTCACCGCGCATCCGGGTTCGGTATCGTGGGCGCAGTCGTTAAATTTGCACTGCGCTGCCAGCTCTTCAAGGTCGGCGAACACCTCTCCCAGACCGGTCGCCGCGTCGGTCAGCTGAAGCTCCCGCATGCCGGGGGTATCAAGGACGCATGCGCCGTCTGGCAAGATATGCAAATGCCGGTAGGTCGTCGTATGCCGCCCGCGCGCATCATCTTCCCGAATGCCTTGTGTCTCCACCTTTTGGTTGCCGGACAATGCGTTGACCATCGTCGACTTACCCACCCCAGATGTCCCCAGAAAGGCAACGGTTTGGCCGGGTTTGCACCAGGGCGCAAGCTTCTCGGCCGGGTCGCCGCCACGTGCATCAAGAAGCAAGACTGGTACGTCTGACGATACCTGCTCGGCCTGCTCAACATATCCGCTGGGGTCGTCACATAGATCCGCCTTGGTCAGCACGATGACCGGCGCCACTTCCGCCTCAAAAGCCAATGCGACGAACCGCTCCAACCGCGCGACGTTGAAGTCCGCATTGCAGGACGTGACCACAAAAACGGTATCAATATTGGCCCCAATCAGCTGAACGGAGCGATCATGCCCGGGAGCGCGTCGCTTAATCAGGCTTTTGCGTTCAAGCACAACGCTGTCTTGTGGCAAAACCTGATCCAACAGCACCCAGTCGCCGACGGTCGCCTCTACGCTTGGCGGAAGCGTCGCGTCAATGCCGTCCCCTTTGACCCGCAATCCGCTGCGATGTACTTCTGTCACCCGCACCGGCGGCGTCTGCTCAAGTGCGTCAACATCCGTCTGCTGCGCAAAAAAGGACTGCCACCCCAAGACTTCCAACGCAGACAGCGTCCGCGACGTAGCCGATGCGGCGGCGGTCGGCATGAATTGGGAATAGTCCCGCGTCATCTCAAGCAATTGTCCTATCAGGAGCGTGTGCCGCACAGCTAACAGGTTCCGCCCCTTGGGCAAATGGGCAACGAAAGATTGGCGCGCCTTGGTTTCATCTTGGCAAAATATGCCGGGGTGTGGGGCAGAGCCCCGCGTCTCGGCGTGCGCAGCACGTCGAAAAAAAAAGCGCGGCCTTCGGGAGAAAAAGGCCGCGCTCCTATCAGTCAGGCTTTAAAGGGACTTAAGCCCCGACAGGTTTCTTTGATTTCTTGCCTTCGATTGCCTTAGTGCCCCCATTTGCGATCTCGATCGTGCGAGGTTTCAGGGCTTCGGGAACTTCGCGCACCAGGTCGACATGCAGCATGCCGTCGGTGTGGGACGCACCGGTCACCCGAACGTGGTCAGCAAGATGGAAACGTTTTTCGAACGCGCGGGTCGCAATACCGCGGTGCAGATATGTACGCTCAGACTCGTCTTCGCCCTTTTTGGCCGAAACGATCAACGCGTTTTCGCGCTGCTCGACATTGAGGTCGGCATCAGCAAAACCGGCAACTGCCACCGAGATGCGGTACGCATCCTCATCGGTCTTCTCGATATTGTAGGGCGGGTAGGTGGTGTGGTTGACCTCAGAGGTCAGCACACGGTCCATAAGGTCAGCGACACGGTCAAAACCGACAGTGGCGCGGTAAAGAGGGGCGAAATCATAGGCTCGCATAGTAGTCATCCTTTCGAAAAAGCAATGTTATGTGGGCGCGGCCTTCCACGTCGGACAGGCCGCATTAGCTTGTCATCGAACCCAGCTTTGGCATCCGATGCTGTAAATGTGGGAAGGCGTTTTTCCCCTTTCAAGGGGTATATGGGGCGTTTTTAGGGCTTGACGAAACGGGCGCCCGACGGCTGCAAACCGCTTTTGAAGGTCAGCCGGTTTGTTTGCGGCGTGGCCCGGGTAAATACGCCGTCTGATCGCTCCATCTGGTCCAGCAGTTCGCTCAGCCGGTCTTCCACACCGACGGTCAGGGACACTTTGCGCGTGTTCCATTCCGCCTTTGCAGAGACCACCGACATGATGCGGGCCTTACCATCTTCCATGACAAAAACCGGCGCTCCGGACGCCCCGAAGTCGACATCGCACGAGGTGACGTAGACGCCCGGATCTTTGGCCAACACATGGCAAGTTTGCTGTATGGAAGGTGCCTCTGCCCGGTCCTTGGCATAGGACACGACCTGCAATTCCTGCCCCTGCCGCACTTGGTTACCCGTTTCAAATGGGGTGATCGACGGGTGACGAATAGGCTGGTCCAGTTGAATCAACGCTATGTCCGATGATACCCGATCAACGTTTTCACGCCCTTTGTAGACGTATCCGGCGTGGACCACCGATTGGCGTACACCGCGATATGCGGCGGCACGGCCCGCACGCCAGCCCGCGAGGAATTCAATATCCGCGTCATCCATCCGAATGCCGGTTGATGCGTCAAAAAGGCAATGCGCTGCCGTTAGAACCTGGTCAGGCGCAATCAAGGTGCCGGTGCAGAAACCCGTCCCGCCCAGGTTCAAACGTCCAACGCCTTGCCAGGCCTTGGACTGGTCCAGCGTAGCAAGTTTTTGCAATCCGGTCGCGTCTTGAGCATGCGCCGACGACGTTATGCCGGCGGCGGCAAAGGCAGCGAACAGAAATGCGGTTAGACGGCCCATTGATGGTTCCAGCGTATGATCGGGCGACCACCATAACGCGAAGGTGCGGCAAAAATGCGGCTGGTTTCTTAGCGTAGCACCGGAATGTCGGAAATGTGTGGCTGATCGGTCATAGCCTTTGGCTTTGGCCCGCCTGTCGCCCAGTCAAGCAGCTCCACCGTATGAACGATGGGCGTCTGCGTCGCGGACCCGATCTGCATCATGCACCCAATGTTGCCCGCGGCGATCACGTCTGGATTTTTGGCCTCAAGCGTTTTGACCTTGCGGTCCTTCAGCTGCCCGGAAATTTCGGGCTGCATCAGATTGTACGTCCCCGCGCTGCCGCAACACAAATGGGGATCGGCCGGCTCGACAACGGTGAACCCAGCGGCCTTGAGCAGGTCCTTCGGGTAAGTCTTGATTTGCTGCCCATGTTGTAGGGAGCACGCGGCATGATAGGCAACGGTCAGGGGCTCTGCCGCCTTTGCCTCGATGTCTAATCCCATCAGGACTTCGGACACATCTTTGGCAATCGCGCTGACCGCCTTTGCCTTCTCTGCCAAATGCGAGTTACGGAACATGTGCGCGTAATCCTTCACGGTGGTGCCGCAGCCGGAGGTATTGATCACAATGGCGTCCAAGCCGCCACTTTCCATCTCGGCATGCCAGGCTTCGATGTTTTTGGCCGCGGTCGCATGGCTTTCGTCCGACTTGCCCATGTGATGGGTGAGCGCCCCGCAACATCCTTGGCCTTCGGGTATTACAACCTCCGCGCCAAGACGCCTTAGCAGCCTGATCGTGGCGTCATTGATGTCCGTGTTGAGCGCCTTTTGCGCGCAGCCTGTCATCAACACCACGCGCAGCTTCTTTGCGCCCTCAGCTTGGAAGGTTTGCGGGTCGTCATTGCGCGACACCGGCGGGATGGTCTTGGGCGCCATCTCCAGCATCGCCTTCAGCCGCGCGTCGGGCATCAGGAAGGCGAAGGGCCTGCCGATCTTGGCCCCGAGTAGCGCCAACCGGAACCGGCCGGGATAGGGCAGGATCTTCGCCAGGATCCAGCGCAACGCGCGGTCCGATAGGGGCCGCTTGTAATTGTTCTCGATGTATTCCCGCGCATGGTCCACCAGATGCATGTAATGCACACCTGACGGGCAGGTGGTCATGCAGGCCAGACAGCTCAGGCAGCGGTCAATGTGTTTGACGGTCTTCTCGTCCGGCACCCGCTCATTTTCCAGCATGTCCTTGATCAGGTAAATCCGACCGCGCGGGCTGTCCAATTCGTCTCCCAACACCTGATATGTCGGGCAGGTCGCGGTGCAAAAGCCGCAATGCACGCAAGACCGCAATATCTGGTTCGACCGCTCAATTGCGGGGTCTTTCAACTGCTCGGGGGTAAATGTGGTCTGCATGAAGTTATCCCATCAAGCCGGGGTTGAGGATGCCGCGCGGGTCGAATTTGGATCGCAGCCCCGCGTTGATCGCCTGGATCGGAGCCACTTCGGGGTGGAACGCCCCCAGCTTGGATTTGGTGGCGTCAGAGGCGCGGATCAGGGTTGCATGCCCTCCAATGTTGGCAAGCTTGGGGCGCAAGTCCGTGCCATCTGGCACACAAACCCAAATCAGCCCTCCTGCCCAATCAACTACGATGTCTTCATGACCGAGACCGAGCGCTTCACCGACGCGCGCCAAACCCGACGGCTTCACGGAAATGCGCCAAACGTCACCTTCTTTGTTTGAAAACGGCTCCACGTCGCGCAGTTTGGCCCAAATGCCTAGGCTTTGATCTTTATCAGTAACGGTTTCGTCGGGAGCGCCGACGGTCTCGGAAAGCAGATCTGACAGCGCCTTGGTTCGGTACGCAACCGAATCCGCGAATCCTTCCAAACGGAGCACAACAGCGCCATCTGGTCCTAGCGTTCCGGCAGGCAATCGCCCCGCCCCCGACACTTCAAACGGCGACCCCATGGCAGCCGACATGAGAGCGGTTGTCCCGGTCCATCCCATTCCATAATAAATCAACGTCGCTTGCGTCGCGATCCCCGGCAGCAACTTAAACGACACTTCGCTGAGCACACCCAAGGTGCCGTAGGACCCCGCCAAGAGCTTGACCAGATCGTAGCCCGTGACGTTCTTCATCACCCGCCCGCCGTTCTTGACGGCGGTCCCCAGCCCGTCAACGAAGCGCAGCCCGATGAGGGAGTCACGGCAGGCCCCGGCCTGAATGCGGCGTGGGCCGGACACGTTCGCTGCCACAATCCCGCCGATCGTCGGCTCCCCTTTCGTGCCCAACAGGGCACGGTGGTCCATCGGCTCGAACGGCAGTCGCTGGTTTTCCTTGGTCAAGGCCGCCTCTATCTCCACCAGAGGCGTGCCCGCCTGGGCCACGATGGTCAACGCGCCCGGTTCATAAAGCGAAATGCCTGACAGCTTGGTGGTCGACAAAACCTCTCCCGTCACCGGGTTGCCGAGGTGGCGGGTGCCGCCGCCCCGGATACTCAATGGGCCAGTGGCGTCGCGCACCGCCTCTGCCAGCTGCGCCTCGGTGATTGGCTGCATCATATCGCTATTCCTTGAAACAAATCAGGCCGCGCGCCGCGCCGCGCTGGAGGACAGTGGGAACACCTTGGCCGGGTTCAGCAGCCAGTTGGGGTCAAACACGTCCTTCACCTTCATCTGAATTTCCAAATCCTCCGGGGTGAACTGCGCCGTCATCAGGTCGCGCTTCTCAATACCTACGCCGTGCTCGCCGGTCAGGCAGCCGCCTGCCTCAACGCATAGCCGCAGGATGTCGGCCCCCATCGCCTCGCACAGCTCAAGGTCGCCTTCCTTGTTGGCATCAAACAAGATCAGCGGGTGCATATTGCCGTCGCCTGCGTGGAACACATTACCCACATCCAACCCGTATTGCTTGGACAATTCGCCAATGCGCTTCAGCACCATTGGCAACGACGACACCGGAATCGTTCCATCTAGACACATATAGTCGTTGATCTGGCCCATAGCCCCAAAAGCCGATTTGCGGCCCAACCAGATGCGGGCGCTTTCGTCAGCGCTGGTGCTTTCGCGCAGCTCAACGGGGTTATGTTTGCGTGCGATCTGCAGGATAAGGCCAAGCTGTTCGTCGATCTCCTTGTCGGAACCTTCGACCTCTACGATCAGCAGCGCCTCGCAATCGGGATAACCCGCGCCTGCGAAAGCTTCCGTCGCGCGAATGACGGGGCGGTCCATGAACTCAATCGCCACGGGGAGCACACCCGCTTTGATGATGTCAGAGACGCAGGCGCCCGCCACTTCGTTGCTGTCAAAGCCCATCAACACCGGCCGTGCGCCTTCGGGCTTGCGCAAGATGCGCAATGTCGCCTCCGTCACCACGCCCATCTGACCTTCTGAGCCGCAAATAATGCCCAGCAGATCATAGCCAGCCGCATCCAAATGCGCGCCGCCGATATCAACGACGGTACCGTCCATCTGCACCATTTTTACACCCAACAGATTGTTGGTCGTCACCCCGTATTTCAGGCAATGCGCCCCGCCGCTGTTCATTGCGATGTTGCCCGCAATGGCGCAGGCCAATTGCGATGACGGGTCGGGGGCGTAGAAAAAATCCTGCTCCTCTACCGCGCCGGTGACGCTGAGATTTGTCCGGCCTGACTGAACCCGGATGTAGCGATCCTCGTAATTCGTCTCCAGCACGTCGTTCATCCGCGCCACGCCCAGGATCACGCAATCCGCCGTCGGCAACGCCCCGCCCGCCAATGACGTTCCAGACCCGCGCGGGACAACCGGCACATTCATGTCATGGCAGATCTCCAACACAGCCGCCACCTCCTCCGTCGAGGCGGGCAGAACGGCGCAAAGTGGCGGGCATTTGTAAGCGGTCAGCGCGTCGCATTCATAGGCTTTGATCTCGCGCTCTTCATGGATCACCGCGTCATCCGGCAAAACGCCGCTCAAGCGCTCAACCAGCCGCGCTTTTTTGGCCAATACAGAGGCATCGGGGGCAGGCATTTCCATTGCGACTCTCCCAAAATTCGATAATTGGTAAAAACATATTACCAATTTTGACCAATGACAAGCATCCAACCTGCACTATAGCTTGCGTCCTATGGATTTGATGAACCGCCTCACCCAGTTGACCCCTCTTGATGGCGCAGCGCTTTTGCTCTTGTGGGGCAGTTGGCTGGTCATCGACTGGCGGATTGAACATCCCAGCGCCAAACACCCATCCGTGACCATCATCATGACCGACTACCGGCGCGAATGGATGCGCCAGATGATCACCCGCGATCCGCGCATCTTTGATGCTTCCATTTTGTCTAACCTCCGACAAGGTACAGCTTTTTTCGGCTCGGGCTGCATGATCGCCATTGGCGGTGTTCTGGCTGTCATCGGCAACACAGAGGCGCTGCAAGGGGTGGCGATGGACCTGACCATCGAGGGGGGCCCTACCCTGATCTGGCAGCTCAAATTGCTGGTGGTGGTCGCGTTTCTGACCCATGGGTTCCTGAAATTCGTGTGGGCCAATCGCCTGTTTGGCTACTGCGCGGTTGTCATGGCCGCGGTCCCCAACGATATCACGCATTCGTCAGCGCAAAGCCGTGCTTTGCAGGCCGCAGAGATCAATATTCGTGCCGCGTGGAACTTTAATCGCGGTTTGCGGTCTATATATTATGCTTTGGGCACGCTGGCCTGGCTGCTGGGTCCCTATGCCCTGTTGGTCTCCACGTCGCTGGTGGCCTTCCTGATCTGGCAACGCGAATTCGCGTCCCGCCCGAGAGAGATTTTGCTGGTGGATATCCCCACCAAGGAGAGCTGATATGAAACGGATTTTTGCGACGACCGCGCTGATCCTGACAACCCTGCCCGCCTTCGCCGATCAGGCGAAGGTTGAAGGCGCGACCGCGCGCCAGTCGGGCGGAACCTGGACATTCGAGGTCACCATCCGCCACGCCGATACAGGCTGGGATCACTATGCCGATGGCTGGGCGGTGCTCGCCCCTGACGGCACGCAGCTCGGCTATCGTACCCTGCATCACCCACATGAGAACGAGCAGCCGTTCACCCGATCCCTGTCCGATGTGCGTATCCCCGCGGGCGTGAGCGAAGTACAGATCCGCGCACATGATTCCGTTCATGGCTGGTCAGACGCCACCTACACAGTGCGGCTGAAGTAATACGCGCCGGAGCTTCTTTCTGCTGAAAATATGCTCGGGATTTGCCCGCGCGGCGAAGGGGTGAAACCCCTTCAAGAGCGCAAAACCTCTTGCGCGCCGCAGGCGCCCAATATGGTCGCGCTACCGCCGCCCTTCGCGCAGCCACGCACCAACGCTCAAAAGCGCGGCCAGCAACAAGAACAGCCAGCTGGATACCAGCGGCGTAACGGTAATGTTCGTCGTTACATAGGCGTTGCGCGGCGTCAGGCCGATCCAGCCACGTCCGGCAGCATTTCGTCCCTCGCTGACCATTCGCACATTCGGGATGCCATCTTCGATATTCAGGATGCCGCCCCGCAAAGGCGCGACAATTGGCTCAAGCTTGTCACCTGACGCCACGGTCTCCACAAACTCGCGCGGGGCCGCCGGGCCCAGGGCGAAGACGGTCTCGATCTCTCCCTCTTTCACCCGGTAAAGCCCCTGCGAGGTGCCCTCAAAGCTGGCCACGAAGCGGCCGGGCCGCACCTCATCCAACGTGATCGCCCGTTCAGAGCCGTCGGGGTCCGTCACCGTCACCTCACCGACCCCCGCAGCCAATGTGCGGCGGGTCAACGTAACGGTTTGGCCTTCCACGCTGGCGGTCAGCGCTTCTTCTTCCAGATCAGGTTCCCGCATCATCCAATGCCCCAACCGGCGCAGCAGTTCCAATTGCGGGCCGCCGCCCTCGTAGCCGCGATGCCACAGCCACGCGTGATCGGATGCAAGCAAGGCCACACGGCCTTCGCCAACCCGATCCAACGTCAGGAGCGGCGTCTCGTTGATACCTGTCATAACGGTGTGACCAGAGGTCTCTGTCACCTCGACATGTCGCATCCAGCGGCCCCAGCCTGGCGTGCCGTCCTCGGCCTCTGCGTTGGGTGCAAATTTCTCCAGCGACTCGGTCACGGGGTGGCGCGCGCCAATCTCTGAAATGGCCGGCTTGTACCCCTCCTCAAACACCCGCGCCGTCGGCGCGGCGGGCAGAATGTCCCCCAGCGAGGAACGGTAGATGGAATCCGCCGACGCAAAATCCGGGCCCGCCGCGATCAACACCGCTCCGCCGGTCTCGACATATTGCCGGATGGAATCAAAGTAGAGGGCGGGAAGGATGCCCCGCCGTTTGTAGCGGTCGAAGATGATCAGATCGAACTCGTTGACCTTCTCGAGGAACAACTCGCGGGTGGGGAAGGCAATCAGCGACAATTCGGATACGGGCACACCGTCCTGCTTCTCAGGGGGGCGCAGGATGGTGAAATGCACCAGATCAACGGCCGAATCCGATTTCAGAAGGTTGCGCCAGGTGCGCTCACCCGCATGCGGCTCGCCCGACACCAGCAGCACGCGCAGCCGGTCGCGCACGCCGTTGATTTGCACCACGGCGGCATTGTTGCGGTCGGTGAGCTCGGTATCCATTGTGGCCAGCTGAAATTGCAGCACGTTGCGCCCGCCATGGGTTAGCGTGATAGGCAGGTTCAGGTCCTCACCCACCGGTACGTTGTAGGTCTCGGGCGCCTCCCCATCGATGGCAATTGCAAGATCCACCGTCTCGCCTGCATCGGCGGGCACGGCGCCCTGATCTTCGATCTTCAACGTCAGCACGATCTCTTCGTCCAGAATGGCAAAGGCCGGCGCGTTCTTGATGATCAATCGGCGGTCCCAATCGGTGCTGCGCCCGGTCAGCAACGTGTGCAGCGGCGCTTGCAGCTCAGGGGCGCGTTGCGGGTCGTGCAACTGCCCGTCCGTCACCAGAATCGTGCCTGCAATCCTTGACTGCGGTTCCTCGGCCTGAGCCTCGGACAAAACGGTCATCAATTCGGTGCCCGCATCGCCAATGCCATCAGGCACATCAACGGCCCGCACTTCCATGCCACGGCCTTCAATATCGCGCGTCAGCGCGTCCACGGCGGCGGCAGTCTGGCTACCCCGGTCAGACAGCTCTTGGCTGGCGGAACGGTCGACGACCATCATGACGATGTCCGACAACGGTTCCCGGTCCTCATCTTGCAAGGCGGGGTTGGCCAATGCGACCAACACGGTAACACCCGCCAAAGCCCGCAACCACCAGCCGGGAAGCCCGCGCCAGATGGCAAACCCAACCAACAGCACCAGAAACACCGCCAGCACGGCGACGGGCATCAGGGGTATCAGGGGATCAAGGATGATATTCATCTCAATTCCCCAACCGGTCCAGCAGTGCAGGCACATGGACCTGATCCGATTTGTAATTGCCCGTCAGCACATGCATCACCAGATTGACGCCAAAGCGCACGGCCATCTCGCGCTGCCGCTCCCCGCCAAAGCCACGCCCGACAGGATAAAGTGGCCGCCCATTTTCGTCGCGGGCCCACGCGCTCGCCCAATCATTGCCGCCAATAAGAACCGGGGTCACACCGTCATTGAGGTTGCGGAACGGCAGCCCGTCCACCTGTTCGGCATCCGCAGGCGCGCTTTCGACCCAGACACTGTTATTGGCATGCCGCCCCGGGAAATCCTGCAATAGATAGAAGGTGCGTGTCAGCACATGGTCAGCCGGCACCGGTTCCAAAGCCGGAATATCCAGCGGGCGCGCCAGCGACTGCAGCTTGCGCCCCATCGGGGTCGAGCTGCCAAACCCGCCAATATTGCCGTCACGGGTGTCAAATACGATCATGCCGCCAGTCCGAAGATAGCGGTTCAACTTGGCATAGGCCGCCGAGGACGGCGTCGGCTGATCCTCGGTAATCGGCCAATATAGAATTGGGAAAAAGGACAGCTCGTCCGTTTCCAAGTCAACTTGAATGGGCGAGGACGGCTCCACCGAGGTGCGGCGGAACAAGCTGAAAGACAGCCCTTCCAACCCTTGCCGCGACACGCGGTCCAGCGTGTCATCGCCGGTTTTGACATAGGCCAGAACCACCTCTGACGTCGCCTCGAGCGCGCGGGTTTCTTCGACTTGCGCATCCGCGTGGTGCGGCAAGCCCAGTGCCAAGACGGCCACCATCGCAGTTAACGGTTTCTTAAAGCTCAACCGCCCCCCCAGCCAGAGGGAGGCAAGGATATCCAGCAGCAGCAACGCCATTGCGGCTGTCAGGAGCAGCCCTGCCAGCGGCGTTTCCTCGGCAGTCACGATGCCTTCCACCGTGACGGATGCGGGCCATATCGCGGGAGCGATGGATTGCCCTGACGAAATCACGTTCAATGCCACCCGCCGGTCGTCGTTGCTGTAGAGGCCCGGACGCAAATCAGGGCCGAGCACCTGGTCGGCCATTGCCTCGCCCGAAACGCCCGGCAAAGCGTCGGCGTTGCGCACCCGTCCGAACCCGTCGAGCACATCTTCCGGCTCCCATGTGGTCCCCGCCAGGTCGCCAATCGCCAGTTCCGCCGGTCGGGTCGAAATAGCCAGCCGCTCCAGCATCTGCACAAACAGGCCCGACAGCGGCAAGGTCGACCATTCCGCATTGGCGGTCACGTGGAACAGCACAATCTGTCCGTCCCCCAATTGCTTGCGGGTGACCAGCGGCGTGCCATCGGCGAGGGATGCAATCGTGCGCTCCGCCAGATCGGGGTCCGGCTGAGCGACAACCTGGCTGGTCACGGTCACATCATCGGGCAACGCCAACCCGAAGAACGGGCTATCGCGGGTAAAGGCGCGCAACGCTTTGGGCTCCCCCCACGACATCGCACCGCCCACGGACCGCCCGCCCGCGCGTAGCCGCACCGGGATCAGGGCGTCGCTTTCCACATCGGATGCAGCGGTACGCGGACCGGCAAATCGGACCAGCAAACCACCTTCATCAATCCAGTCGGTCAAGGCGCCGGTTTCCTCGGGGCTCAGCGTCGCAATGTCTGCCATGATCAGAACATCCGGGCTTGCCAGAAGCATATCCTCCAACGTGCCGTCGATCAGGTCGGCGGTGGGAACCAGGGCGCGGCGCAGATAGTAGAGCGGCGACAACAGATCCTGCGCTTCTTGTCCGTCATTGCTGGCCAACAGGCCCACCTCGCGTCGCTTCAACGCATCATCCGTCAGGCTGACGGCACCGGCGGACCGCACGCCCGAAATTTCAAACCGGCGAATACGGTTGCGCAGCTCCGTCGGCAGGGCAAGCACGACCTCCGCCTCGGTCTCGCCCGCCGCAAAGGTTGCAGTTGCGCGGGCCAAGTCCTGCTCCACCCCGCCCGGGTCGGGGCCACGGGCGGTCAAGGTCAGTTCTCGCGCGTCATCGCTGTTTGCGCGGATCGCGGTGATTGCCACGTCGCTGCCTTCAAACCGCGCTGGGCGCAAAGCGTAGGCGGGGCGGGCAGACTGGATGACTTTCAGTGTGCCTTTGCCTTCAAACAAGGCGGCCACGTCTGCACGGGCCGGGTGATCCAAACCATCCGAGAACCAGACTGTGTCAAAAGTCGCGCCCTCAGTGACTTGCTCTATCTGCTCCATAAGGTTCCCCGCGGGGAACCATGCGTCGGGGGTGAGACCCGCTATTTGGGGGATCAGCGCATCGGCGGCCACAAAGTTCAGCGCGTCGGCTTGTGGGTCGGACAATTTCATCAACGCAGCGGGCCGACCGTCGCGCGATGCTTCTGCCAGCACGGTTTCCACACGGGCGGTTCTGGCGGGCCAATCGCGGGCCGAGGCCCAAGACGCATCCATCACCACCAACAGCGGGCCGTCGCCGGGCTGGCGGTTCTCCGGGTTCAGGATCGGCCCGGCAAATCCCACGATCAGCCCGGCGATAGCCAACATACGCAGCAGCAGCAACCACCAGGGGGTTGTATCCGTCTGGCTTTCGTCATCCTTCAGCCCCAGCAGCAGCGCAATGCCCGGAAACCGGCGCTTGATCGGCGCGGGCGGTACGGCCCGCAGCAGCCACCACAAGATGGGCAGGGCAACCAATGCGACAAGCAAAAGCGGTGTTGTGAAAGCGAGGTTGGATATCATAGGGCGTGATCCAATGCGCGGTAGGCCCACATCAATGCTCTGAGCGCGCCAGCGTCGGTGTGGTGGCACAGATAACGCCACCCCGTCGCCCGGCAAAGGTCTTGCAGATGCGCTTTGCGGTCAGCGAGGCGTTTGAGATAGGCGTCTCTCAAGTTCCCGGCCTTGAGGGTTTCGAAACGGGTTTTGCCGGACATGGTTTCGAACACGGTGCGGCCGTCATAAGGGAAGGCTTCCTCGTCTGGGTCGAGGATCTGAATTAACGCCCCCTTAACCCCTCGATCCGTGGCGCGGGTCAGCGCATCTGAGACCGGCTGAGGGTCACCAAAGAAATCTGACAGGAACACGGCGCGTGAACCGGCGGGTAAGACCCGGGCATTGGGCGTGCCATAGTCACTTTCACCGGGCAGGGCCATAAGATGGCCTGCGATGCGGCTTAGCTGCCCTTCACCACGTCGCGGCGGGGTGCCGCGATTGGCCAACCCGAAACGCTCTCCGCCACGGTTCAACAGGACGCAAAGCGCCAGGGCCAAAACGCGGGCGCGATGCCCTTTCGTGGGGCGGTCGTCACCACCGGCAAACGTCATCGAGAGCGCATCATCAACCCAGAACATCACCGATTGCGCCGCCTGCCATTCCTTTTGGCGCACGAACTGCTCGTCCCCGCGCGCGGATCGGCGCCAGTCAATCAATCGGTGCGGGTCGCCCGCAACGGCAGGGCGATACTGCCAAAACTCGTCGCCCATGCCGGCACGACGACGCCCGTGGTCGCCAAGCAGAACCGTTGCCGCCAGATGCTCGGCCTCGGCCAGCAAAGCAGGAAAGGCGTTTGCATGCGCTTCAGCCCGGTGGCGCAGGCCAGCAGGGTTTATGGCGGGGTCTTGGTTCAAGCAGCACGCTGTCGCGTAGAAACATGGTCCAGCGTCTCGGCAATGACCTCGTTCAGCTCCCGCCCTTCGGCGCGGGCCGCAAAGCTGAGCGCCATCCGATGCGTCAACACGGGTTCGGCAAGCGCGGCGACATCATCCAGAGAGGGCACAAGCCGCCCATCCAGCAACGCCTTGGCGCGCACGGTCAGCATCAGCGCCTGCGCGGCGCGCGGGCCTGGCCCCCATGAAACAGTGCTTCGTATCAGATCAGACGCATCATCTTCCTCAGGCCGGCAGGATCGCACGAGATCAAGAATATGCTCCACCACCGCATCACCCACCGGCATCCGCCGGACCAAAGCTTGCGCGGCGATCAGCTCTTCGGGCGAAAACACAGTCTGCGCCTCGGCCTCGATGCTGCCGGTGGTCGCCATCAGAATGTCGCGCTCGGTGTCGCGGTCTGGGTAGCGGACGTTGATTTGCAGCAGGAAACGGTCAAGCTGGGCCTCGGGCAACGGATAGGTGCCTTCTTGTTCAAGCGGGTTTTGGGTGGCAAGCACATGGAAGGGCGCGGGCAACGGGCGATCCTTGCCCGCGATAGACACGGACCGTTCTTGCATCGCTTGCAGCAGCGCCGATTGGGTCCGCGGCGAGGCGCGGTTGATCTCGTCAGCCATCAACAACTGCGCGAAAATAGGACCTTCAATGTAGCGGAAGGCGCGGGTGCCGTCTTTGGCGGTGTCCAGCACCTCGGAACCCAGGATATCAGCGGGCATCAGGTCGGGGGTGAATTGCACGCGGTTGGTCGACAGGCCCATCACGGTGGACAGTGTATCGACCAAAAGCGTCTTGCCCAGCCCCGGCAGGCCCATCAACAACGCGTGGCCGCCCGACAGCAGCGCAGTCAGCGCCAGATCAACCACCTGTTCCTGGCCAATGATCTTGGCGCCAATACTTTCGCGGGCCGCCGAGAGCTTGCCGCCCAAGGCTTCAATTTCTTTTACCATTTCTTCCGCGTCGGCCATGACAGTTCCTCGTGATCCGCTATATACACCTATGACTATAGAGCTATGGCGGGATGAAGAAATGGCAAAAGGCAACGGCGCACAAAAGCTTGACTTGCCGTCAGCGGAAAGCATCGCGGCTAGCGCGTCTGAAGTGGCGAAAGGTGGCCTGCCGCCAGTTGAAAAGTGGAATCCGCCCTTTTGCGGCGATCTAGACATGCGCATCGCGCGGGACGGGACGTGGTTTTACCTAGGCACGCCGATCGGTCGAGCTGGTCTGGTGAAGCTATTTTCATCGATCATTCGCAAGGATGGTGACGACTATTTTCTCGTGACCCCTGTCGAGAAGGTCGGAATCACCGTTGAAGATGCGCCGTTTGTGGCGATTGACTTTGACGCGGTTGGGGACGGTAGCGCGCAGAAACTGCGGTTTGAGACGCATGTCGGAGACCGGTTCATTGCGGGGCCTGAGAACCCGATACGGGTTGAATATTCGCAAGACGGCGAGCCGTCACCGTATGTTCTGGTCCGCCGCAACCTTGAGGCGCTGATTGACCGCAAGAGCTTCTACCGGCTGGTGGATATCGGCGCCCATGCCGAGCATGAGGGCGAAGATTGGTTTGGCGTGTGGTCCGGTGGGGCCTTTTTCCCGATTATTCGCGGGTCGGATTTGCCATAAATTTGCTAACCAGCAACACTGCTGACAGTATGCTGTCAGCATGGGTATGTCAGGAATGCGTCATCAACACTTAAGCAAATGGAGATGACTATGAGTACCGTTCCACAACACGCCGTCGTTTGGGCCGAAATCCCGGTGAAAAACCTCGCAAACGCCGTTAAATTCTATTCCGCCGTCTTGCAGCAGGAGATGGCCATTGAAAAGCAGGGACCAAACCCGGTCGCCTTCTTTGTGGCCAAGGACTTTGCGACAAGCATCTCCGGCCATCTGTATGAGGGTACGCCTGGCGTCAAGGGTGGCGGGGCAACCGTTCATTTGGCGGTTTCGGGCACCGTGGAAGACGCGCGGGACCGGGTGTTTGAGGCGGGTGGCACCTCGACCGGCGACATCGTGGCCATGCCGTTTGGGCGGTTTGCTTATTGCATCGACCCTGACGGCAACTCCATCGGCCTGTTTGAGGCTGCATAGATGCGCCGCGCCGACCGCCTCTTTCAGATTGTGCAACATCTTAGGGGTGGTCGGCTGACCACGGCTGCGGATTTGGCGGAGCGGCTGGAAGTGTCGCCCCGCACCATTTACCGCGACGTCGCCGATTTGATGGCCAACGGCGTGCCGATCGATGGGGAGGCCGGACTGGGTTACATGATGCGCGACGGGTACGACCTGCCGCCTCTTATGTTTACCCGCGCTGAGGTCACTGCCCTTGTCGCGGGCGCGCGGTTGATCCGGGCTTGGGGCGGGGCCGCCATGGCCCTGGGCGCGGAAAACGCGTTGGACAAAATCGAAACGATCCTCCCTGCAGACGCGTTACAAAAAGCGCGGTCGGTGCACGTATACGCAATTGCGCCTGACGGCATGAACGACGTCCTGCGCCGACGCCTCGATGCCATGGAAGAACACATTGCCGCCAGCGAGCGGTTGGAACTGAGCTATCGAGACAAAACCGGTGCCCCGACCGAACGGATTGTTCGACCCTTAGGCGTTTGGTTCTGGGGGCAGGTTTGGACCCTTGTCGCGTGGTGCGAGCTGCGAAACGATTTTCGCATGTTCCGCGTGGACCGTGTCGAAGAAATGTCCGTTCAGGGAAGATTTGACGCAGAATCAGGCAAAACGCTGAGCGACTTCCTGACCTGCGAAGTGGACAAGATGCCCAATTTTGAGCGGGGGGGCGCCCCTCACGAAACCGTGAGGTAGTCTCATTAATTGACATTTCGGGCATGGACGCCGCGTCACTCTGCGCTCATGCACAATAGGCGTTCGCGAGTGGGCTGTTTGTTATCCGTTGCGGATCGTAGGTGTAGGGTCTCACTTACGGAAAGACGCCAAAGTCATGCCACGTACACTTCTCGCACTGATCCTGTTCAGCGCCATCACCTCTGCCGTGATGTCCGCGATCGTGTGCGGTGTGATGACCTACAAAATGGCCGGGTTATCCGCCGCCTTCATGCACACCTGGGCCGGTGGATGGGTCACGGCTTGGCCAGTGGCTTTCACAGTGATCCTTATCGCGGGGCCAATCATCCGCAAATACGTGTACCGCGCGTGCAAATGCCCGCAGGCGACGATCACGCAATCCTCGCCGATGGTGGACAACTGAGCCCGATTTATCGGGCGTCCCACTCTTTCAGAAATTTCTTTGGCGCCATGTCGCGCCATGACTGCGTCAATCGCGCACTGGCCCAGTCCGGGTCAATCCGACCCGCCGCGACGAGGATCAAGCCATGTTTGGCGTAATGCGGATGGAGGACAAAGGTCTCGGGGTCCGCTGACATCAGCATTTCGCGTTCCTCAATGGAGCCTTTGAAAATTCCGGCCTCAATGTAGGGCGACCACCAGCACCACAGCTTGCCATGCGCCTTGAGGGTTGGATGCCCCAGCTGACCGCATCGGTGACCTCAGGCAGATCAAGGCTATGGGCAAAGTCGCGCAGCTCTGCCCAGGTGCGGATCATCAGTGCGCCTCCGCCCAGTTTGCGCCCTGCCCAGCGTCCACCACCAGCTGCACGTCGAACCTTACAGCGGGGTCGGAGGCGTTTTCCATCACGTCGCGCACCACGTCGATGGTCTTGTCGACGCTGTCTTCCGGCACCTCAAAGATCAGCTCGTCATGCACCTGCAACAGCATCCGCGCGGGCAGGTCCTTGATCGCGTCGGGCATTCGGATCATCGCGCGGCGGATGACATCGGCGGCAGTGCCTTGGATCGGAGCGTTGATCGCCGCACGTTTGGAAAAGCCCGCATGCGGGCCCTTGGCATTGATTTCAGGCGTGTTGATTTTCCGGCCAAAGAGGGTCTGCACATACTCATGCTCTTTGGCGAATTTCACCGTCTCGTCCATATAGGCGCGGATGCCCGGGAACCGTTCGAAATAGCGGTCAATGAAGCCCTGCGCTTCGCTCCGCGGGATGCGCAGGTTACGTGCAAGGCCGAAGCCGGAAATACCGTAAATCACCCCGAAGTTGATCGCCTTGGCCTGCCGTCGCACGTCGGGGGTCATCTCGTCCAACGGCACATCGAACATCTCGGACGCGGTCATGGCGTGGATGTCATGGCCGTCTTTGAAAGCCTGCTTCAGCGCGGGGATGTCGGCGATATGGGCGAGGATGCGCAGCTCGATCTGCGAGTAATCGAGGGAGACCAGCACGTTGCCTTCTTCGGCAACAAACGCCTCCCGAATGCGGCGACCTTCTTCCGAGCGGACAGGGATGTTCTGCAGGTTAGGGTCGGTGGATGCCAAGCGGCCCGTGTTCGCCCCCGCAATGGAATAGGAGGTATGCACCCGGCCCGTGTCGGCATTGATGTGGTTTTGCAGCGCGTCCGTGTAGGTCGATTTCAGCTTGCTAAGTTGGCGCCAGTCCAACACGCGGCCCGGCAATTCATGTTCGGTCGCGAGGTCTTCGAGGATATCCACGCCCGTGGAATAGGCCCCGGTCTTGCCCTTCTTGCCGCCCGGCAGCTCCAGCTTGTCGAACAGGATTTCCCCTAGTTGCTTGGGGGAGCCGACATTGAAGTCCTGGCCTGCGAGTTCGTGAATTTCGGCCTCCAGCCCCGCCATCTTCTGGGCAAATGCGTTGGACATGCGGCTAAGCGTGTCGCGGTCGACCTTGATGCCGTTCATCTCCATCTTGGCGAGAACCGGGATCAACGGGCGCTCCATCGTTTCATAGACGGTGGTGACCTGTTTGGTGTGCAAAAGCGGCTTGAAGGTCTTCCACAGGCGCAGCGTGATGTCGGCGTCTTCGGCCGCGTAAGGCGTGGCGTCGTCGATGGGCACCATATCGAAGGTGATCGCGGATTTGCCGGTGCCCAGCAGCTGCTTGATCGGGATGGGCGTGTGGCCGAGGTAGCGCTCTGACAGCGCGTCCATGCCGTGGTTATGCAGGCCTGCGTGCAGCGCGTAGCTGAGCAGCATCGTGTCGTCGATCGGGGCAATCTGCACACCGTAGCGCGCGAAAATCTTCGCGTCATACTTCATGTTCTGGCCGATCTTGATGATGCTGTCGTCTTCCAGCATCGGCTTGAGCAAATCGAGCGCCTCTTGCAGCGGCATTTGGCCCTCGGCCAGTTCCGCCGACCCGAACAGATCATCGCCGCCGGACCTGTGGGCGAGCGGGATGTAGCAGGCCTCCCCCTCCTCCACGCAAAGGCAGATACCCACCAGGTCCACCACCATTTCATTCAGGCCCGTGGTTTCAGTGTCGACGGCGACGTAGCCGCGTGCATAGACCGCGTCGATCCATTTCTGCAGCGTCTGCGCGTCGCGCACCGTGGTGTAGACGGCATCTTTCAGGTCCAGCATCTCGGGGGCATCGGCTGCCGGGGCTGGTGCGTCCTCAATAACGGGAGCCTCGACCTCCAGCTTGTCCGCGATGCGCTTGGTAAGCGTGCGGAATTCCATTTCCGCGAGGAAAGCGAGCAGCTTTTCGGGGTCGGGGTCCCGGACCTCCAAATCGTCCAGGGAGAACGTGATGGGCGTATTGGTGTCGAGCGTCACCAGTTTCTTGGACAGCTCGATCTGTTCGCGGTGGTTGATCAGCGTCTCGCGGCGTTTGGGCTGTTTGATTTCTTCGGCGCGGTCGAGCAGCTCTTCGAGGCTGCCATATTCGTTGATCAACAATGCCGCGGTTTTGATGCCGATGCCCGGCGCACCCGGCACATTGTCCACGCTGTCGCCTGCCAAGGCCTGCACGTCGATCACACGGTCGGGGCCGACACCAAACTTGGCCTCAACGCCTTCGCTGTCGATCTGGTTGTTCTTCATGGCGTCGAACATTTCGACCCCGCCGCCAACCAGTTGCATCAGGTCTTTGTCAGAACTGATAATCGTGCAGCGCCCACCAGCCTCCCGGGCTTGCACGGAAAGGGTCGCAATGATGTCGTCAGCCTCATACCCCTCCATCTCCTCGCAGGCGATGTTGAAGGCGTGGGTGGCCTCGCGGGTCAGCGGGATTTGCGGGCGCAGGTCTTCCGGCATGGCATCGCGGTTGGCCTTGTACTGGTCGTACATGTCGTTGCGGAACGTGTGGCTGCCCTTGTCGAAAATCACCGCAATATGGGTGACATCGCTGCCCAGATTGCCCTCCACGTAGCGCTGCAACATGTTGCAAAAGCCTGAAACCGCCCCGATGGGCAGGCCATCGGATTTGCGCGTAAGCGGCGGCAGCGCGTGGTAGGCACGGAAGATGAAGGCGGAGCCGTCGATGAGGTGAAGGTGATGGCCCTTCCCGAAGGCCATTTAGACCTTCCCTTCAAAATCGCGGTGAACGATCTTCTTGTCGCAATATGGACATTCCACAAAGCCCACGGTTTGTGGGATTTGCAGCCAAACGCGGGGGTGGCCCAACGCGCCTTCACCGCCGTCGCAGGCGATGCGATAGGCATCTACAATTTCGGTTTCTGGTGCTTGCGTGGCCATGTCGGTGATCCCCTAATCTGTTGGCGCACATGATACCTGAGCCACGCCTGCCCACAAGAGGGCTCAGGCCCGCAAATATCTCCGGAATCGAGCGCCGCTTTAGCGGCTCAATAAGGTCAGGTTTCCCGCGGCAGCATGCGGCCCAGAGGCCGCCCACCAAGGATGTGCACGTGAAGATGCGGCACCTCTTGCACCCCGTTTACGCCGGCATTTGAGATCGCGCGAAAGCCGTCATCACTGACCCCCTCGAGCTTGCACACCTCGCCAATCGCGCGCATGAAGCCCGCAATTTCCGCGTCGGAGGCCTCTTGTGTAAAGTGGTCCATCGACACATAGGGCCCTTTGGGGATGACCAACACATGCGTCGGCGCCTGCGGGGTTATGTCGCGAAAGGCGAGCGCATGAACGCTCTCGTAGACCGTGTCATTGGGGATTTCGCCGCGCAAAATCTTGGCAAAGATATTCTGGTCGTCATACGCAAAACCCATGGCCCGGCTCCTAATCTACGTAGAGGTAATCAATGTCCAGGATACTGTGCGCCTTGTCGGGTGCAACCTCAAGGAACGCAGCCAAAGCCGAAACATTCGTGTCGCGACTTTCGTATTCACTGATCCGAAAATAGTTTGGAAATTCCGCGTCCCTGATTTGGTCGCTCTCAAAAACAAAATTATGGCGCACGGTCGGCAATAGGCGGTCGATCGTGTGCTGCGGCGTCATCTCGCCCGCCAAACCCACGCGTTTCGCGTGGCCCAGCAGGTAATCATCGCCAAAATTGCACTCAATCTCGATCAGCTTGGTGGTCGAGCTGTCGGCAAAGAGATCCTGCAACAACTCCAGATTAGACGGGTCAAGGCAAATCACCATCCGATTGGTATCATAGTGGTCATAGAGCAGCCGCATCAGAGCCCTGCGGTGTCGGGTGCGCTTGTCCAATGTGGTCTCAATGCCGCCAAGATCAGGCATGTTGGTGCCAGCCTCATCGAAAAGGTATTCCGTCCCGCGCAAGTCGGTCTGCTCCATGATCCGGTGCAGCAAACGTTTGGCGACATGCCATTTCTTGCACGCGATCACCAGCAGCTCCCGCTCCCGCCCGAGCGATGCCTGACGCTCCCAGAACCGCGGCGCAAACCGCCGCCCGATACGCCCCCGTCCGGTCAGAAACTTGAACAGCGTCCGCCCTTCGTTCGAGGTCTGAAAATCCATCCGCACCGAGGCGAACAGGTCCCCCAACCGCTCCTTCAGCTCCATCGCATGTGGCGAAATCTTCCGGGCAAACAAGAAATCTTGTGACAGGAGCAAGTCGTAATGGTCGTTATAGAATGTAACCGGCATGCCGTAATCGGTGAACATCAGGAAAGTCAGCGTACGCGTGTGTATCTCTGTGCTCGGCACAAGATGGCGCACCAAAGTCTGAAAGAAGGTCTCGTCCGGTATCCAGGTCGTCCGGAAAAATCGCATGACATCTTTTCGGGATTTGATGAAATCCAGCACCCATTCCACGGTGCGCCGGCGCAAACACCACCATTGCGACCCGATCATCATCTGCAAATCGGCCGGTATGTCCCGTGTCAGCCCAAGCCGCTTTTGCGTCTCGTAGGCCGCATAAAACCGCCGCTTCTGGGTCCGCTCGTTGAACCAGTGCCGGTATATCAACCGGTCTTCCTTCATACCGGTTTTGATCCAGTCGGAGGCGAAATAGTCGAAGCTCTCAATGTAGTCCACGTCGCTGCCATCGAGGAATTCATGCACGTAATCCGCCGACTTGATCGGCATGCAATCCCCTGAAAGCATGTAGAAATGTGTGGCCCGAGGGAAGTCCTCCACCGCCGCTTGCATCGCGTAGATCGTCGCCTGCACCAACGACCATTCCCCCCACCCGCATTTGATGCGTTTCTTGGCAAATGTGATGTTGGGATTGTCATCCAGCGCGGCCCTGATCTCGCGGTAAGCCGCCTGGCTCGCCGACGCGTCAAAATGGATGGCCATGCAGTCGCCGACGGCGGTGAGGCGCTGGGCTTGGTCTATGATGGCTTTTGGGTCTTTATGACACAAAAGAATGAACGCGATTTTTGCCATCTGGAAAAGGGGACCGTTCCTGAAGTAACACTCTTTTAGGTTTGTCTACATAACCTTAGTGACTGTTGAATAAACAGTGCTTGTTTGGTTATGTCGAAATAATTGTGGCCAAAACGTAAACAATGCGGCCACGTGTTGAGAAGCGAGTACAGCATATGGGTTTCCCCGGAACTTGGATGACCGAGAGCGAGAGCATGGTTTACCGTGTCGTCCCCAAATGCGCCTGTTCGTCCATCGGGCAGATCATGTACTATTCCGACCATGGCGAGTTTTTTGACGGCGATGTCCACGACGCCAAGGACAAGCTGCACAAATGGGCCATCGAGGAAAGCCAGCCCAAAATCGAAAACAATGTGAAGGCCCACAAAAGCTATGCCTTCACCTGCGTGCGCAATCCTTACGGTCGCATCCTGTCGTCCTTCTTTGACAAAATCTGCGGCATCCAGCGCAACGGCAAACGCTACCGGGGCAACCTTGTCCCGCTCTTGATCCAGAAATACGGGATCGAGGTTGGCAGCCCCGAGGACGGCTTTGAATTCGATCAAATTCAAAGCTTTAGACGGTTTCTGCTCTTTGCGCGGGACACCATCCGCTGGAAGCGCCCGATGGATCCGGACATTCACTGGTCAGCCATGTCGGGCCATATTTCGACCTTCATCGTCAATGGCGGGCGCTACGACAACATCTTCTTCACCGAGAAGTTCAATGACGGCATGGACAGCGTGCTGCAATCGGTCAAAACGCCGGTCAAAGTCGACATCAACAAAGTGCCGCGCTTCAACGAGTCCGAGGGTCACGGCCCCAAACGCGCGCATCCGATCGAGGACTATTTCGACGACCTGTCGATGCATCTGGTCTATGAAATCTACAAACGTGATTTCAACCTGTTCAAATACGACTTCGAGAACCCGGGCAACAAAATGCCCATCGGGGAAATCGACCTTGATGAGGTGCATGCCAAGCTGGGTGACTAGTTAACGCTTTGGTGCCTCCGCCCTGTCGCGAGCGACGGCCACAGCGCGATGATGTGATGAAGAATGGGTTAAATTTCGGACGCCGGCCCGCACGCTGACCTGCCATTGATTGACAGTTTTTTCATCTTTACCCGATCTTCACCAATTGGCCTGCTCGCCGACCGAGACGGGCTTTTGGAGGCGTTTTGTACAATTTGGGGCAATTTCCGAGCCCCAAAAACCCAAATTGTCCCAAAACATCTGCGCACAAAGTCGGGCTTTTCTGCACCCTCATCCGCGATCCTTGCACCTGACTTGGCGGGCGAACGGGCGGAGTTGGCCCTTAACACTTCCGACATGGTTCGGCGCAGACCGAACCGTTGCACGCGCTCGCATCCAAACAGTCCCGCTTCGCGGATGTCTACGTGTCGTCCCCTTTGGCGACGGTGGCGGCGACCTCGGCAATGTCGTCGGCGGAGAGGCCGTATTCGTCCGCGGCGGTCTGCGCCGTGATGTAGCCCCGTGCCAGATCGCGTTTGACCAAATCGGCAGGACGGTCCGACGGATCGCCGTATCCGGCACCGCCCGGGAAGGCCATGATGACCCGTTCCCCATGCGGCACGAATTGCTTGCCCTTCACATGCATCGCGGCACCGTCACTGCGCACAATCGTGGTGTTGGCCCCGTTCTTGCCGCCGCGCCGCCCGCGGGCGGGATACTGGCCCCGGTCAAACATCGCCTGAATGTCGAATTCATGGCCCTCTTGCGCCCCGACTTCCATGTACTGGCCCAGCCCGCCACGCGTCTTGCCCGCGCCGCCGCTGTCGGGGCGCAATTCCTTGCGCCAGATGATCACGGGGCCTGCATGCTCAGTTGCCTCGATCGGCATGGTCATCACGCCCGACGGAAACGCCGTGGCGTTCAGCCCGTCATGGTCAGGCCGCGCGCCGGAGCCGCCGGAGTTGAAGGTCAGCACCTCGGAGCGGCGCGCATCCGCGGGCGCGGGCGCATCGGTGCGCGGGCGTAGAGAGACCTGAAAATTGCACAGACACCCCGCCCCTTCGGCGGGCACCAGCCCCGGCACAATCTTGTCGAACGCATCGAACACCGCATCAGGCACGAAGTGCCCCACGATATGGCGCAGCGCGACCGGGGCCGGATGCAGCGCGTTGACGATGGTGTTTTCGGGGGCCGCGATCTGGAACGGCGCAAGTGAGGCCGCGTTGTTCGGGATTTCGGGTGCGATTGCCACTTTCAGCGCGTAGCAGGCATAGGCTTTGGTATAGACCAGCGGGCAATTGATGCCTTTCTTGTCCAAACCGGAGGTGCCAGCGAAATCCGACAGGATCCTGTCGCCTTCGACGCTGACTTTGACCTTGAGCGTGATGGGCGTGTCGAACCCGTCCATCGTCATCTCGCCCGTCGCACTGGTCTGCGGCAGGGCCGCGATGCGTTCGATCGTGGCGCGGCGGGAATTGTCGAGGATGAACCCCGCAATGCCGTCCAGATCATCCAGCGCGAATTCTTCCATCATGTCGATCAGCCGCCGGTGCCCGATTTCGTTGCAGGTGGCGAGCGCGTAGATATCGCCAATCAGCTGATCGGGTTCACGCACATTGCCGCGAATGATACGGGTCAGCGTCTCGTCCACCGTGCCGCGATCCGCGAATTTCATGATCGGGATATAGAGGCCTTCTTCGTAGACGCTATGCGCATCCGCCCCGAAGCCGCGCCCCCCGATATCGACGATATGCGCGGTGCAGGCGAAGAACCCCACCAGCGCCCCCTTGTGAAACGACGGCGTCACCATGGTGATGTCATGCAGGTGGCCGGTGCCCTCCCACGGGTCATTGGTGATGTAGACATCGCCTTCAAAGATGTTCTGCCGCCCGATACGACGGATGAAATGCGCCACGGCATCGGCCATGGCGTTGACATGACCCGGCGTCCCGGTGACCGCCTGCGCCAGCATGTTTCCATGCGTGTCATAGACCCCGGCGGACAAATCACCCGCCTCCCGCACCGAGGTGGAAAAGGCCGTGCGAACCAGCGCCTGCGCCTGCTCCTCCACCACCGAGATCAGCCGGTTCCACATGACCTGATAGGCAACATTTGAATGGTCTTGCGTCATGGCGTTGCTCCTTTGGAGATCACATCGATGCAGCCATCGGGCTGGCGGATGGCATCGCGGCTGGCGGGCACAATGACGGTGGTTTCATCCTCGACAATGGCCGCGGGACCGGACACCAGCGCGCCTTCACCCATAACCGCCCGGTTCACCACCTGCGCCGCCAGGTATTTGGCGGCCGCCGCGTCAAACACCTGCCGCGAGCCTTGCGTATCAGTCATGGCGGTGCCTTGCGTTTCCGCCACCCGCGCCACCGTTTCCGGCGGCGTCGTCGCGTTGACCGACCACACGGTGATTTCGATATCCATCCCCGCCACCGGCCGCCCGAACAGCTTGGTGTATTCCTGCTCGAAAAGCGCCTCGAACGTGGCGGCGTCGGGGGCCATGGCCTGCGCCTCGGTCAGGTCGATCGGGATCTCCCAACCCTGCCCGGTGTAGCGCATGTAGACCTTGAATTCCGACAGGATCGGGCTGACCGCGTCGCAGGTGCGCACAAAGCCCGTGGCCTCGGCCTTCAGGTCGGACAGGATGGCGGTGATCCGGCCCGCGTCGAAATCGGAGAGCCGCATGTAGACGGAGCGGTTGGCCTCGAAGCTGAAGGGCGCGCGCAGGAACCCGATGGCCGAACCGACGCCCGCGCCGGGCGGCACCAGCAGCCGATTGACCCCCAGCTTCTCGCACAGCCGCCCCGCATGCAGCGGCGCTGCCCCGCCGAACGCGATCATCGTGTAGTCCGACAGGTCCTCCCCGTTTTCGACCGCGTGCACCCGGGCGGCATTGGCCATGTTCTCGTCCACCACCTCGGCGACGCCGAAGGCGGCCTCCACCCCGTCCATCGACAGCGTGTCGCCGACATGGGCCGCGAGCGCGGATTTGGACCGGGCGGGGTGCAGCGGGATGGAGCCGCCGGCGAAGGTGTCGGGGTCCAGCTTGCCGAGCACCAGGTCGGCGTCGGTGACGGCGGGGCGGGTGCCGCCGCGGCCGTAGCAGGCGGGGCCCGGCTCGGACCCGGCGCTTTCGGGGCCCACCCGAATTTGGCGCATCGCGTCGACATGGGCCAGCGAGCCGCCGCCCGCCCCGATCTCGACCATGTCGATCACCGGGATCGAAATCGGCATGCCGGAGCCCTTCTTGAACCGGTAGGTGCGCGCCACTTCGAACACGCGGGCGGTCTTTGGGGTCTGGTGCTTGATCAGGCAAATCTTGGCGGTGGTGCCGCCCATGTCAAAAGACAGGACCTTGTCCAACCCGTAGCGCGCCGCGACATTGGCCGCGAACACCGCGCCGCCAGCAGGACCGGATTCGACCAGCCGCACGGGAAACTCGGCGGCGTTCTGGATCGATATGATGCCGCCGCCCGAGTGCATCAGGAAGATACGGCAGCTGACGCCTTCGGCCTTCAGACGGTCTTCGAGACGGCCAAGATAGGAGGCCATCAGTGGCTTGATATATGCATTGGCCACCACGGTGTTGAACCGCTCATACTCGCGCATCTGCGGGCTGACCTCGGAGGAGATGGACACCGACACTGCGGGCAGTTTTTCAGCCAACACGTCGCGCACCAGCTCTTCATGGGCGGGGTTGAGATAGGAATGGATCAAACCGACGGCCACGCTTTCAAACCCGGCTTCGGCGATCTTGTCGACCACGGCTTCGACATCCGCGCGGTCCAGATCAACCAGCACGGCGCCTTTGGCATCGACGCGGCCCGGCACGGTGAAGCGCATCTGACGCGGCAAGAGCGGGTCGGGCAGGTTGAGGTTCAGGTCATATTGCTCAAAACGCGACTCGGTGCGCATCTCGATGACATCGCGAAACCCTTCGGTGGTGATCAGCGCGGTTTTCGCCCCGCGCCGTTCAATCAGAGCGTTCGTGGCCAGCGTCGTGCCATGAATGATCTGCCCGACCTCGGAAGGGTCAACACCGGCCTTTGCGCAGACCTGATGCATCCCGTCAATGATCGCGTCCTCTGGCGCAGCATAGGTTGTCAGAACCTTGGCGGAGAACGTGGCCCCATCCTTTTCCAGAACGACGTCGGTAAAGGTGCCGCCAATGTCCACGCCCAGGCGGATGCTGTTAGGTGTCATGGGCTGCTCCGTCACGTGATCTGTCAAACGACGCCATTTGCCCAAACCGGGCTGCGGAAATCAAATTGATTAAATTTCTTGGTCCGATAAATTTTTCTGATGCTGCGACTGCTGCATCGCCAATTGCGCCAACCCGGCGGCCTGACCCACAAATCGTGGCGCGCGGTCTGCTGCAAACCTTGCCACAAAGGACAGCGGGTCCGGCAACCAATCGGAATGCAGAACCCCAAGTTCGCCCGAGGCAAGCTCTGCCCGCACCAAAGCGTCCGGCAACAGCGCGACACCCAGACCTTCCAACACCATCGGCACGCAGGCCGACAGAGCACTGGAGTGGACAATCTGGCCATTGTCCAACCCGCGATCCTGCGCCACGGCATGCAGCGCCCGACCCGCCTGAGTGTGTTTCGCATGGGTCAGGATCGTATGCGCGAACAGATGTTCAAGCGAAGGGTTCGGCCCAAGAGCGCGCAGCAATTGAGGATGGGCGATCCAGCAATAGCTTTCCTCGCCCAGCGGCATGGAGGTGAAGCTGTCCTTGTCAAACGGTCCCGTTTGCAGGGCGAGATCAAGCTGCCCCTCGGCGAGCCTTTGGTCGATGACTGTGGACAGGTCGACCTGCAACTCCACCCGCAATTTTGGGTAGGCATCCTTCAGACGGCGCAAAAAATCGCGCAGCCATGTGCAGGCCACCAATTCCGTGACGCCGAGGCGCAGCCTTTCTTCGATCAGGTCCTGCCGCCCCGCCTCTTCAATCAGCGCCTCGCCTGCCCACAGGACATCGCGCGCCCTTTCCAGCAGCGTTGCGCCCTTTGCCGTCAGCCGGACCGAACCCGCATCCCGTGTCAGCACCGTCGTGCCCAACGCCTGTTCCAGCGCCGAAATCCGGGCAGAGATATTTGGCTGCGTGGTCCCAAGCGCCGCTGCCGCCGCCCGGAACGTGCCCGTGTCGACCACGAAGGCGAACGCCTCCAGCTGCTTCAGGGTGAACTGACTTTTGATCATCTTGCGCCCGCCGATAACAAAAACTGATCCTTGGTATGAGCGCGAGACCGCGCATTTGCAAGCCGCCAGACCTGACCTCAAATCACCCTGTTTTGACAAACTCGGGTCCGGCCAAATACAGTTGCACCCACCACCCTTGCCGCAATACCGGACCTGAACATGACCCTTAAATCTGTCTTGTTGCCCCTGATTGCCGCCGCCACGCTGGCCGCATCCTTGAGCCACGCCAGCTTTGCAGACATCGCCGGAGGGCAGGACCACCCCGTAACCGGGCGGTATGACGGCAGCGAAATGACTGGCTATTCCGCCCGCGAATTCGACACTTACACCACCTGGACCGGCGCAGCCTTCCCGCTGGAAGGCCAGGTGACCGAGATCGCCTACCAGATGCCCGAGGGCGTCACCCCTGTTGCCGCGATGCGCAACTTCGCCAACCGCCTGCAGCAGCAGGGTTACGCACCTGAATTTGCCTGCAACGCCGCGACCGACCGCAAGGCGTGTTCGCGCGACCTGACCTACGCGGTCAGCCGCCTGCCGTCGCCGCGGATGGTCGTGGACAGCTTCAACTACGCCTACACCCTGTTCCGCGACCAAGGGTCCGGCACCACCTACGTCGCCCTGCTGGCCAGCGAAAACAACGGCCGCACCTATTTGCAGGCCTCCGTCATCGAGCTTGAAGCGCTGCAATTCAAAATGGTGGATGCCGACGAGATTGCCGACGAACTGACCCAACTTGGCCATATCGCCCTTTACGGCATCCGCTTTGACACAGATTCCGCCACCCTGACCCCCGACAGCCTGGACACCCTGGCCGAACTGACCAAATACCTGCAGGCCCATGCCGACAAGGAGATCATGATCGTCGGCCACACCGACAACCAAGGCACGTTGGACTACAACATCGCCCTGTCCACCCGCCGCGCCGAAGCCGTGCGGTCCCATCTGGCGAACGCGCTTGGCAGCTCGGGCGAGCTGATGCGCGCCGCCGGGGTTGGATTTCTGGCACCCGTCGCCTCCAACGCCACGGAGGCAGGGCGCAGCCAGAACAGGAGGGTGGAAATTGTTGCCCGCTAACCCGCGCCTGCGCGCCCGCGCCGCCCTGAGCGTGTGCGCCTTGCCGCCAGCCTGTCACCCGCCGCCGCCAAGCTGACCGGCGACCGCGAAGGCCGCCCGGTCGCGCATCTTTTTGGCCGGCGCCACACAAAAAATCTGTCACACATCCGCCCCTGACATTGTCTAACCTAATATGAGACCAACAGTGACCAGAGCGGGCCGATGACCCAGAGCGAGCATTCCAAGATCAAACTGGCGCAGGACGGCGACGCCGCCGCCCTTGAAGACGTGGTACGCTCCATCCAGGACCGCGTGTTCCGCCTTGCCACCCGCATGCTTGCGGACCCGGTTGCCGCCCAGGACGCCACGCAAGAGATCCTGATCCGCATTGTCACCAAGCTGTCGACCTACCGCGGCGACAGCGCGTTCGAGACCTGGGTGTACCGCGTCGCAACCAACTACCTTTTGACCGCCCGCAAGATGATCGCCAACGACCCGGGCCTGTCCTTCGAGATGTTTTCCGACGACCTGCTGGACGGGCTGGCCGACGACCGGACCGCCGCCGCCGAGGACCACGTGATGCTCAACGAGCTGCGCGTGCGCTGCACCATGGCCATGCTGCTGTGCCTCGACCGCGACCACCGCGCCGCCTATGTGCTGGGCGAAATTCTGGAGCTGGACCACCGCGAAGCCGCCAGCATTGTGGAGGTCTCCCCCGCCAATTTCCGCAAGCGCCTGTCGCGGGCCCGCAGCGCCGTGCAAGCCTTCACCGCCGCCAGCTGCGGCCTGACCACACCCACCACCGCCGCCTGCACCTGCCGCAAAAGGCTGCCCGCCGCCATGGCATCGGGGCGCATCGGGCCCACCCCGTCCCCCGCGCTGTCGGGCGCCCCGTCAATGAGCGAGGCAGAGACCCTTGCCGCCGAAACCGAGGCCGGGCTGGTCGCCGCGAAACTGCAACGCGCCACCGGCCCGCTGACCCCGCTGAAAGACTTCGCCGCCGACGTTCTACGGATCGTCGACCCACCCGGCTAAGACCACCCCACCCCCAACCACATCAAAGGACCCAAGATGAAACATGCATTTGCATGGGTGACGGCGCTTGCCGTGGCCCTCCCCCTCCCCTTGTCAGCAGAAGGACAAAACATGACACAGGACCAACAAGACGTATTGCAGGCCATTCTTGACATGACCAGCAGCTTCCAGCGCAAAGATATTGCCCGGGTCATGGCCAGCTATGAGGGCCAGGCCACCGTTGTTTTCGAACCCGACGCCCCGATCGCCGACGCCGCTACGATCGAGCAGATGTTCACCGGCATGTCCGCGCTGGACCCGACCTTCGACTACCCCGCGGGCCACGAGGTGATTGTGAACGGCGACATTGCCATCCACATCTCCCCTTGGGTCATGTCGGCGCAGGACGCGGACGGGCAGCCGATCTCGGGCGGGGGGCTGTCCGTGGCCGTTTTGCGCCGGCAGGCCGACGGCAGCTGGAAGATGGTCATCGACAACCCGCATAGCGGCCGTCTGCTGGCGTCAGACTGACGGCGTTACTGCCCTAGCTTCGCGGCCAGCTTGCCCAGCATCGCAAGGCACTGACCAAGCTGCGCCGCGCTGACATATTCATCGGCCTTGTGGGCCTGCTCAATCGAGCCGGGCCCACAGATCACCACATCCATGCCGAGCGACTGGAAAATGCCCGCCTCGGTGCCGAAGGGCACCACGTCAGCGGCGTTGCGGCCAGTCAGTTCCGCCAGGATCGCGCGGGCCTCGTTTTCCAGCGTCGGCACCAGCCCGTCCACCTCGCCGACCACCTCGGTCTCGATGGCCGCGTCGGGAAACACCGCTTGCATGCGCGGCAGCAGTTCGTCGCGGCAATAGCGGTGCAGCCGCCCCTTGACGAAATCGGCGTCGGAGGGCTGCACCGGCCGCATTTCCCACCTCACCTGCGCCATGGGCGCGATCACGTTATGCACCGTCCCGCCGGACATCGCGCCGACATTGACCGTGGTCCAGGGCGGGTCGAACCGGCTGCCCGGCGGGGCCATGGCGCGCAGCTGATCCTTCAGCTCCAGCAGCAGCGCCACGTAGCGCGCCGCGTATTCCACCGCGTTCACCCCCTGATCGGGGGCCGAGCCGTGCCCCTCCAACCCCTGGAACCGCGTGGTGTATTCGTAGCAGCCCTTGTGCCCCTCGATGATCCGCATGCCCGTCGGCTCGCCGATGATCGCCACGCCGGGGCGCAGCCCCATCTCACCAAGCGACCGCGCCAGATGGCCCGCGCCGATGCAGCCGACCTCTTCGTCATAAGTGAAGGCGAAATGCAGCGGGCGGTCGCGCACCGCCTGCGCGAAGGTGGGCGCCATGGCCAGGGTCGCGGCGATAAAGCCCTTCATGTCGCAACAGCCCCGCCCGTAGAGCCGCCCGTCGCGCGCCACCATCTTGAACGGGTCGGTGGCCCACTGCTGATCGGAGACCGGCACCACATCGGTATGGCCCGACAACACGATGCCGCCATCGCATTGCGGGCCCAGCGTCGCAAACAGGTTCGCCTTCCTGCCGCTCGGGTCGCGAAACTGCTGAACCGAAGCCCCGCACGCATCCAGATGACCCGCGATGTAGTCGATCATCTCGAGATTGCTGTCGGCTGACACGGTTTGAAAGGCGATCAGGTCGGCGAGGATGGAGGTTGTCTTGTCCAGCATCGGCTCAGCCTTTGGCAAACAGCTTGCGGTCGACATTGCTCAAAGGCTCTGCCGCGCCGCTGTCGCGGATGAGAATTGTCTCCGTCGTCTCCAACCCCCAGCTGTCCATCCACAGGGCGGGCATGAAATGGAACACCATTCCGGCCCGCAGCTCGGTCTGATCCTCGGTGCGGATCGAGGCGGTGCGTTCGCCCCAATCGGGCGGGTAGCTGAGACCAATCGGGTAGCCCATGCGCCCCGACCGTTCGATACCGTGTTTGGCCATCACCGCCATAAAGGCATTTGCGATGTCGCATGTCCGGTTGCCCGCCCGCGCCGCATCGAGCCCGGCGGCAATGCCTTCAAGCTGGGCGGCCTCGGCGCGCCGCATCTCATCTAGCGGGGTGCCGAGGTAGATCGTGCGGCACAAGGGCGCGTGGTAGCGGCGGTAGCAGCCCGACAATTCGAAGAACGTGGCCTCGCCCGCACGCATCTTGTCGCCGTTCCATGTCAGATGCGCCGCCGTTGCATCCAGGCCCGACGGCGTCAGCGGCACGATGGCGGGGTAGTCGCCCCAATCATCGCCGACGCCGGTGATGCCCGCATGCATGATATCGGCCACCAAATCGTTCTTGCGCACACCCGGCGCGGCGCGGTCGAGCGCCACCTGCATGACCTTTTCCGAGATGTGGGCCGCCTTGCGGATGAAGGCAAGCTCGGCGTCCGATTTGATCAGCCTTTGCCAGTTGACGAGCGCGGTTGCGTCCTGCAGGCGGGCGTCGGGCAGCTCGGCACTCAGAACCTCATGGGCCTTGGCGGAGTAATAGTAATTCTCCATCTCCACGCCGATTGTCGCGTGGCCCAAGCCACGCGATTTCAAGACCGAAGCGAGATCCTGCATCGGGTGGATTTCAGTCGATTGCACATAGTGGTCGCCGTAGCCAAGGATGTTGCCGTGATCCATCCAGCAGGTGCGCCTGCCGCCCATCATATCCATATGGCGGCCCCACCAGATGGGCGCGCCCTCGGGCATCACGACGACGCCCTGATGCACATAGAAGGACCAGCCGTCATAGCCCGTCAGCCATGCCTGATTGGAAGGGTCAGTGACAAAGATCGCATCCAACCCTGCCGCCCGCATGGCGGCGCGGGTGAGGGTCAGGCGCCGGTCATATTCGGCAGCGGTGAAAGGCGCATTAGACGTCATCCGAGCACCGCCTTCACCGCGCGCACCGTGGCGGCGACGATCTGGTCGGCTTCATCATCGGTCAGGCAGAAGGGCGGCGCGAAGCCCAAAATATCGCCCTGCGGCATGGCCCTGCCGATGATCTGGTCCTGCTCCAACAGCTTGGCCGCAATCTGCGGGCCGATCTTGTCTGCGGGGTCATAAAACACCCGGTCCGCACGGTCTTTGACAAATTCAACCGCGCACAGCATGCCTTCGCCGCGCACATCGCCGACCTGCGGGTGGTCAGCCAGGGCGGCGCGCATCTTGGCATTGAAGCTTGCCCCGACCATGCCCGCGTTTTGCACCAAGCCAAGCGCGTCGATCAGTTTGAGGTTGGCCACCCCCGCCGCCGCCCCAATGGGGTGCGCCGAATAGGTCCAGCCATGCCCGATGGGGCCGTTTTCATCTGTCCCCCGCTCCAGCACCCGCCACATCTTGTCGGACACAATCGAGCCGGACAGCGGCGCGTAGGCAGATGTCAGCCCCTTGGCGATGGTGATCAAGTCGGGCCGGATGCCGTAATGGTCCGCCCCGAACATGGCACCGAGCCGGCCAAAGCCGGTGACGACCTCATCCGCGATCAGCAGGATGTCGTGCTTGTCGAGGACAGCCTGGATGGCAGGCCAATACCCGTTGGGCGGCGGGACGATGCCGCCGGTGCCCAAAACCGGCTCACCGATGAAGGCGGCAATGGTGTCGGCGCCCTCGCGCGCGATCAACGCCTCCAACTCCGCGACGCAATGGGCCACGAATTGGGGTTCGGACTGGCCGAGGTCGGCGCGGCGAAAGTAGTCGGGCGCGGTGGTGTGCAGCACCTGCGCCAGCGGCAGGTCGAATGTCTTGTGAAACAGCTCCAACCCCGTCAGCGACCCCGTCATCAGGCCGGACCCGTGATACCCACGCCAGCGGGAGATGATTTTCTTCTTCTCCGGACGCCCGAGGATATTGTTGTAATACCAGATCAGCTTGACGTTGGTTTCGTTCGCATCCGACCCGGACAGCCCGAAATAGACCTTCGACATGTGGCCCGGCGCGCGATCCAGCACCATTTTGGCCAACGTGATCGACGCCTCTGTGCCGTGGCCGACATAGGAGTGGTAATAGGCCAGCTCCTGCGCCTGCGCGGCGATTGCATCGGCGATTTCCGCCCGCCCGTACCCCACATTCACGCAGTACAGCCCGGCGAACGCGTCCAGCAACCTGTTGCCGTCCCGGTCCTCGATATGGCTGCCGGACCCGCCGGTGATGACCCGATGCGCGATGTTGCCCCGCGCAAATTCAGCCAGATGCGTGGACGGGTGGAAGAAGTTGTCCCGGTCCCATTCCTCAAGTTTGTCATTGTGCAGCATTGCCTGCCCCCTTGTTCCGGCCCCGCGGGGCCGGCTTTACATGAAAGGAGCCGTTTGCGCGCAAAAGAGGCCGGATGCCGGCATCTTACCGGGCGGGAAGCTCCGCTCACCCAAGCAGCAGCGCACAATGCCTTTATTGCTGAGGTGCGGAAACCATAGGAAAAACGGCGCGGCTTGGGAATGCGCAATCTTGCGCGCCCTTGCGTTCTTGCGCACCGCCCGGCGGCGGGGTCACGCAGAGTTCGCCCCTTTCGCAATGGCCAATACCGGCCATTCATGCGATGCCCATGCGGTTCATACTGACCCGGACTTCAAACATTGCCATTTGACCCAACCCCATTTGCGACATCCGCCCCCATGGGCGTGCTGCTGGCGTTGGGCCTGTTTGTGATCGCCTTCACCCTCCAGCTTTTCGCCCTTCGGCGGCTGGCCCCGCAAAGGCTTGTCGGCGACGAGGCAGAGTATCTCCGCATCGCCAATGGAGGCCCCCGCAGCACGGTATGGGTGCGCGTGCCGCTGGGCGCCGCGCTTCTGCGACCCTTCCGCCATTGGGCCGCCGCAGACCAGATCGACGCCGCCCGCCTCGCCAATTCGGCGGTGTCCTCCCTGAGCGTCGGGCTGGCCGCATGGTGCGCCTTTCAGGCGGGCGGGCTAGCCGCCGGGGCCTTGGCCGGTGCGCTGCTGCTGATATCTGTGGAGCGCTGCATTCTGGCCATCCACCTGTGGCCCGACATCCTGCTGGGCCTGTGGCTGCTGCTCTTTTCGCAAGCGATGCGCGACCCGGGGTCCCTGCCCGACATGGCGGTGCTGGGGGTCATCGCCGCGCTTGGCTTCCTGACGCGGGTGGATTTTCTGGCCTTGGCGGTTGTCGCAGCGCCGCTTGCGGCCCTTCAGGACACCGCGTTCTGGCCCAGCCTGTGCCTGGTCGCCGGCCCGACCGCCGCGGCGGTCGTAGGGCTAAGCCTATGGAACGGCAAACGTCATGGCATCTGGGCCCCCGACACCACCGCCCGGTTCAACCTCGCCGTGGCGGCCACCGAGGCGACCCACCCGCAGCTGACCACCGCCGATTTGATGCAAAAGACACTGGCCGCGGCGAGAGGCGGAACGCGGGGCGGGACACCGCCCGACCAGCCGGTTGAAGGCCTTTTGCGCGTGGCTGTCGGGAGCTTGGGTCTGGCGCGGCGTCGGCTGGCCACGCTGACCGGGCCAGAGACCTTTGTGCGCCAAAGCCTCATGTCGGGAAATCGGGCCGGATACGGACCCTCACATCGCGTGCACATTGGCGGGGTGATCGGGCTGAACCTGACGGGGTGGAGCAGCTGCCTGTTATTGGCCTACCTTCTGACGTTTCACCAGCACCCGCCCCTGTTGAATCTGCTGATCATCGTGGTCGTGGCTGTGCAGTCGGCCGTGCAGACCCGCAGCCGCTACCGCATGTCGTTGCTGCCGGTGCTGTCCACCAATGTCGCGGTTGCGATCTGCAGCGGCGGGGCGGCGCTGCCGTCATGGCCGGGCCTGATGCTGGCGCTGCTGTTTCTGGGTCTGCTTGCCACCACCCGACCCAGGGCCGAGGTCAAAACCTAGGCCGTCCGTTCCAGACACTGGCAAGTAAGCTACCCGCTTCGTGGCTTGCCCATATCCGTAGCCATGACCTCGTCATGCAGCTGCTTGGCGCGTTTGGGCGAGACGCCGAGGACGGCCTCGATTTCGTGGAGGACCTGATCCTCCTCCTCGGTCTCGACGCCGTCGGCGAACACGACGTGCCAGAGCGCGCGGAGGGTGGCCTCCTTCTCCTCGGTGCTGATCGCGCCTTTGAGGATCGTGGCGAGTTCTTCGGTGGCGGGCATTTCTTCTTCCAGCCGCTCGCAGGAGGCGCGCATCTTGGCGGCCTCGACCACATCCAGGTCGTTGCGTTTGGCGAGAATTTTGTCGATCAGCTCGATCTCTTCGAACAAGTAGGCCTTGTCAGCCTTGGCCGCCCGCACCATCAGCGTGCCGACCGCGTGGCGGGCATCGGATTCGGGCAATGGCGTGTGGTAGTCAGAGGCGCTGGAAAACAGCGCGCGAAGTTGGTCGAACATGAGAGCCCCGCCGGTCGTTGATTTGGCGCTGACGCTAATGGCGACGCGCGGGATTGGCAATTGGCCCGCCCCGTTGGCCTTTGCGCGGCATTTGACATAGTTTGGCGGGGAACCGACCCAACCCCGCAGGAGCCCCCTTGAGCAACACCGACGCCATCGCCCGCAGGCTGTTCGACAACTGGACCACCAAGCGGCAATTCGAGACTATGGCGGGGGATCTGGCGATCGCCTCCGTGGCGGATGGGTACGCGGCGCAGCAGCGCCTGCAAGCGCTGCATATCCCGCAGCGCGGGAAGATCGTGGGGCGCAAGATTGCGCTGTCCTCAAAGGCCATGCAGCAGATGATCGGCTTTGACACGCCAATTGCGGGCGCGATTTTTGCAGGTGACGTGCACGCATCGCCGGCCCGTATCAAGGCGGCGGATTTCGTGCGTCTGGGGATGGAGTTTGAACTGGCGATCGAGCTGAACGCGGATGTTGCGCCGCAAGCGGAGCCGCATAGCGCGCAATCCGTCTACGCGCTGATCGAAACCGTGCGGCCCTGCTTCGAGCTGGTTGAGGACCGCAACGCGGATTACGCCAATTTGGACCCGCTGACGCTGCTGGCAGACAACGCATGGTGCGGCGGGATTGTGCTGGGCGGCGAGGTCACGCAGTGGCGGGCGTTGGACCTGAACGACATCCCCACCGTGGTGGCGCAGGACGGCGTGGCGGATGAGCCCGCCAACACCGGCGCGGCCGACCCGCTGGGGTCACTGGCCTGGGTGCTGAACCATTTCAGCGCGCGCGGGATTGGCTTGTCGAAGGGGGAGCAGATCATAACCGGCTCCGCCGTCAAGACCCGGTTTCCGGGGCCGGGCGACGCCTTTCGCTACGAGGTTGCGGGGGCGTCGGTTGAGGTGCAGATCGCCTAAAGGCGGCTACGCCTCCAGCGCGGTGATCATGTCGACGCGGGTGGCGTGGCGGCCGCCTTCGAATTCGGCGGACAAGAACGCCTCGACGATCTCCATTGCCAGCCCCGCGCCAATCACCCGCGCGCCCAGCGCCAGCATGTTGGCGTCGTTATGCCCGCGGATCATCTTGGCAGAGAACGTATCGGAGCAAACCCCGCACCGCACGCCTTTGACCTTGTTGGCCGCCATCATGATGCCCTGCCCCGTGCCGCAGACAATGATGCCCAGCGCGCAGTCGCCCGAGGCCACGCGCTGCGCCGCCTCCGCCCCGTGCTTGGGGTAAGGCGTGCTTTCGGACGTGGTGGGGCCGATATCGACCGCCTCCCAGCCCAGCGTTTCCACATGAGCGGCTATGGCCTGACGCAGGCCGATATCGGCGTGGTCACTGGACAGGACGATACGTTTGTTGGTCATAGCAGGCCCTGCTTCTTGAATAGCGCGTGCAGGTCCGCCTCGGGCCGGGCACCAATGTGGGAGATCACCTCAGACGCCGCAACGCAGCCCATCTTGCCGCAGGTTTCAAGATCATGCCCGTTGGTCAGCGCCCAGAGGAACGCGCCGGCGAAGAGGTCGCCCGCGCCGGTGGCGTCAACGATTTGCACCGGCATCGCTGGCGCGTGCCAGCGTTGACCGCCCGACAGAACATGCGCCCCGTCTGCCCCGTCGGTGCAGGCCACGATCTCCACCTCAGAAGCGGCTTGGGCCAACGCGGCGTCGAAATCATCGGTCTCATACATCGACAGCATTTCGGCGCGGTTGCAGAACAGCAGGTCGATATGATCCTTGATCAGCGCGCGGAACGCATCGCGATGCCGGTCGACGCAGAACGGGTCGCTGAGCGTGACGGAGACGCGGCCCCCCGCGCCCTTGCACGCCGCGATTGCCTTGTCGAAGGCGGCCACGGATGTAGGGCCATCGAAACGGTAGCCTTCGAGATAGATCCAGTCGGCATCGGCGCATTGCGCTTCGTCAATATCATCGGGGCCGAGGAATTCGGTGACGCCGAGATAGGTGTTCATCGACCGCTCCCCATCAGGCGAGACCAGCACGATGCAGCGGCCGGTTTCGGCCTCGTGATCCTTGGGCGCCAGCGGCGTTTCGTAGTCCGCCCCTTGCGCGCGCAGGTCATGGGCGAAAATCTCGCCCAGCTGGTCGTCTTTGACCTTACCGACATAAGCCGTCTTGCCGCCCAGATGCGCGATGCCCGCGATGGTGTTGGCCGCCGAGCCGCCCGAGATTTCCTTGGCGGGGCCGATGAGGCCGTAAAGCTCAACGCCGCGGGCCTTGTCGGTCAGCTGCATGATGCCTTTGTCGATGCCGTTTTCGGCCAGAAAGCTGTCCTCGCAGGGGGCCAGCACGTCCACCATGGCGTTGCCGATGCCGACAACCTGATATTTCTTCGTCATAGGTTTTTATCCTCAAAAGGGCAGAGATCGCGGATCAAACAATTGCCGCACATTGGTTTTCGGGCTTTGCACACGTAGCGGCCATGCAGGATGAGCCAGTGATGTGCGTGATGTTGGAAGGCGACGGGGATGTGGTCCTCGATGGCGCGTTCGACCGCGTCCACATCCTTGCCGGGGCAGATGCCGGTGCGGTTGCCGATGCGGAAGATATGCGTGTCGACCGCCTGGCTTGGGTGGTGCCACCACATGTTCAGCACCACATTGGCGGTTTTGCGACCCACGCCCGGCAGCGAGACCAGCGCGGCGCGGGAGCTGGGCACCTCCCCGCCATATTGATCGACAAGGATCTGGCTCAGCTTGATGACGTTCTTGGCCTTGTTGCGGTAGAGGCCGATGGTTTTGATGTGCTCGATCACACCCTCCTCGCCCAGCGCCAGCATCTTCTGCGGCGTGTCGGCGATTTGGAACAGCTTCTCGGTGGCCTTGTTCACCCCCACATCGGTGGACTGGGCCGACAGGGCGACCGCCACGACCAACGTGTAGGCGTTGGTGTGGTTCAGCTCCCCCTTGGGTTCGGGCTCAGACGCCTGAAACCGGGTGAAAATCTCGTTGATCGTTGCATAGTCGAGCTGCTTGGCCATAGCGCGCATATGCCAAACACGCCGGTCGGCGGCAATGGGGCCTGGCCGTTTTAGAAAAAATTGAGGGAATTTGGTCGGGGATCATTACCCCTGCTTAACCTCCTTCAGCCACACCTGCCCCACACGCACCTGTTTGGGGACAGCATGGCAGAACGAATCTGGGATATGAAAACCACCGGGCTTGGCCCCGGCACGCAGGTTGACACCACCGAAGGGCCCGTGCCGGTCGAGTGGCTGTCGACCACGCACCGCGTGCTGACCCGCGACCGCGGCCCGCAACCGGTTCTTGAGGTTGGGCAACATATCCTGCGCCCGCTGGACGGCGCCTATGTGCCGCTGGTCACCATCCTGCCGGACGCCTTTGGGGACGACGCCCCCAACCACCCCCTGACCTTGCCGCCGCACCACCAGGTGCTGCAGACCACCGCCGACATTGCATTGCAGTTTGGCACCGACGCGGCCCTGTGCCGAAGCGGCCATCTGGTCGACGGCCAAAACGTCAGGTGTCACCACAGCGGCGAGGCCGTCGCCTTTTACTCCGTCCTGACCCCGGACCATGACGTGATCCGCGCCAACGGCATCTGGGTGGAAACCACCTTCGCCACGCCCGACAGCGAACTGGTACGCCTTGACACATTATCCCCCGGTATTTTTGCGCAGCTCCGGCTGCATGACGGGGGTCACATATCGGCCTACCCCTGCCTTGAAGAATGGGAGGGCCGGATGCTGGCCCGTCAACGCAGCCGCCGCCGGCCATGGGCCTTTGCGCAGGTGGCCTAGCCCCCACAGATGCCGGGTGCATGAATTTGCACAAGTTTCGGGTCGAAGCGATGAGGGTGATCCCCTAGATTGGGTGCATGTCAAAACAGGACGTGATGCCATGACCCAACTTGCAGACACCACCGCGACCGAGCCCGCCTCCTACCATTACGCGGTGATCAAACGCGCGATCGAGATGATCGACGCACAGAACGGCACCGACCTGTCTTTGGAGGAACTTGCCGCGCAGATGCGGATGAGCCCCGCGCATTTTCAACGCCTGTTCAGCAAATGGGTGGGCGTGTCACCCAAGCGCTACCAGCAATACCTGACGCTGGGCCACGCCAAGGCCTTGCTGGACAACAATTTCACCACCCTTGGCACCGCCGACGCGGTTGGCCTGTCCGGCAGCGGCCGGCTGCACGACCTGTTTGTGCGCTGGGAAGCGATGAGCCCCGGCGAATTTGCCCTGAAGGGCGAGGGGCTGACCATCTACTGGGGCTGGTTTGAAAGCCCGTTTGGCCCTGCATTGGTGATGGGGACCGAGAAGGGCATTTGCGGCATCGGCTTCGGCGCCGAGACCGGGGAGGAGGAAGCGATGCGCGACCTGACCTCCCGCTGGCCCAAAGCCCGCTACGTGGAAGACCCGATGATGCTGCGGCCCTGGGTCCTTGCGGCCTTTGGCGCGGGACAGGCGGGCAGCAACGAGGCCCCGCTTTACCTGATGGGCGCGCCGTTCCAGATCAAAGTGTGGGAGGCATTGCTGAGCATCCCGTCGGGCAAGATCACCACCTATTCCGAGATTGCGGGCCATATCGACGCGCCCAAGGCGGTCCGCGCCGTTGGCACCGCCGTCGGACGCAACCCGATCAGCTGGCTGGTGCCGTGTCACCGCGCCCTGCGCAAATCGGGCGGCTTGGGGGGATACCACTGGGGCCTGCCCGTCAAACGCGCCATGCTGGCCTTCGAAACCGCGCGGGCGGAGGCCGGTTAGTCGGCAGCGGCCGCATCCAGCCCGTCCAAAATCAGATCGAGCACAAACAGAAATTCGTCGCAATTCTCCAGGTCGTCGAGATGCGCCTGCACGTGGTCGGCGAGATAGGGGTAATCGTCACCCAGCCCGCTCAGAAAGCCCTCCACGATTGCCGGAAAATCCGGCCCGAGCACCTTTTGGTAGCCAACTTGCTGTTGGGAAAACCCGACAATGTGCATGATGATAGCATGATACCCGCGATAGACGATCGCCTGCCCTAGGCCGCCCACCGTCAGCACCTCCAGGATCGAATCCATGAAACGCGTGCGGTTTGGCCCGGGCATGCGAAGGCTCCACTCAGCCGTGGCCCAGTGATGCTTCAGCAAGATACCGTTGGCGGATCGCGCGGATGCTCTCATGGCGACCTTCCAGTCGCCTTCGAAATTGGGCAGCTCGACCTTCCCCACAACCAAATCGAGCATATCTGTGAGAAGCTCGTCCTTATTGGCAACATGGTTGTACAGCGACATCACCCCGCAATTCAGCTCCTTCGCGAGTTTGCGCATTGTCAACGCCTCGACATCATGGGTGTCGGCAAACTCGATCGCGATCTCCAGGATGCGTTGCCGATTGAGAAAATTTCTCGAGCCAGGTGGTTTTGAGCTCATGGGTCCCCGCGGATTGATCACTATCGATTTGACTTCCGTACAATGTACGTTTAGCCAATGCCACGTCAACGTACAGTGTACGTTCCGAGTCATTCAGCCATGGAGAAGAGCCTCATGCCCCCCGAAAGCCGCACCCTGAACCCGCCCATGCGCGCCGTCATACATGACAGCTACGGCCGCGCGCATAAGCTGAAAATCGAGGACATCGCGCGCCCGACATGTGGGCCGGACGAGGTTCTGGTGGCGGTGCATTCCGTGTCGGTGAACCCTTACGACTGGCACAACATGACGGGCACCCCGCTTCCCGTTCGCCTCTCGGGGGGACTGTGGCGGCCGAAGGAAAGCCGCCTGGGGGTCGACGTAGCCGGCGTCGTTGAAGGCGTCGGCACAAATGTCAGCCGCTTTAAGGTCGGCGACAAGGTCTTTGGGTTTGCGGATGGGTGCTTTGCGGAATTTGTCTGCGCCAAGGCGAACGAGCTGACCGAGATGCCTGACAACATGTCATTTGACGAAGCCTCCGCCGTTCCCGTCGCGGCCCTGACCGCATTGCAAGGGCTTGCCAAACATGGCGGCGTCACCGCGGACCAACATGTGCTGATAAACGGCGCATCGGGAGGCGTGGGCACGTTTGCGGTGCAGATTGCCAAATCCTTGGGCGCGCAGGTGACCGGCGTTTGCGGACCCACAAATGGCGACATGGTCAAATCCCTCGGGGCAGATCAGGTTATCGATTACACCAAGGCGGATTTCACCCAAAACCGGGACGCCTACGACGTCGTGCTGGACAACATGGGCAACAAGACGATGTCGGGGTACAAAAACTGCCTCAAGCCGGGCGGTAAGCTTGTTGTTGTGGGCGGCCGCAAAGGTGTTGTTCTTGGCCCTGTGGCCCATATGCTCAAGGCGCTTTTGGCCTTCAAATTTGGCAGCTACCAGGCGGCAGTATTCATTGCGGACCGGCTGGAAGAGGACATGGCAAAGATCACCGAGCTGCTTGCATCCGGCGCCCTGAAACCGGTTATCGACCAGACCTACCCATTTGAACAAATCAGGGACGCGATAGCGCATCTCGAGACGGGGCGCGCCCGCGGCAAAATCATCGTCCAGCTGGTGGGCTGAGCCCCAGCATCCGAAGCGCGGGGAGCACGGCCTTGCCCGTCGCCAAAATGACCAGCGCGCAAAGCGCGCCCTTCGAGATGGGCTCCATCGTGCCTTCGATCAGCAGCGCGTGGGTGACCGTGCCTGCCACGATCACGACGGCAAGCGCCGTGTGACCAACGCGCCATACGCAGGGGCGCAGCTTGCGGCGGAGCGTGGCGAGGGTCGCGGTGACGAAGACCGCCCACATGGCAATGACGCCCCAAACGGAAAACGGCGTGGGCGAACGAAAGAGCAGCGCATCGACCGCATCGGGCGGGCTGGTCATCCAAAGCCCGCCGACATGGGCCAGAATGGCCGTGACAAGAAGCACGCCGACCAAGCGATGGATGTAGCGGGCCCTGGGCAGTTGCAGGCCGGGAAGCGCACCGGCCGCCAGCAACGGCTGCAGCACCATCAACGCGAGCGCCGCGACCCCCGCGAGGCCCGCCGCGATGTAGATCGGGTCCCGATACGCCAGCAACGGGCTTTGCACCGCCAGCGTCAGCGGCACCAGCAGCGCGCCGGCTAGCACGACCCAGATCAAAAGCGACCGTGCGGTCATCGACGGTCAGACCGGCTTCAGGACAAAGTCCACATGAAGCGTGGTGTCGCTGGCGCTGCCCATGACCGGGCGCAGGAACACCGTCTCGAACGCTTCATCATCATAGGCGAGGTGGCCGTGCGGCTGGCCAAAGGCGGGGACGATCTGTGGCATTTCAAGGCGAAATTCGCCTTTGGAGTTGGTCAGGGTGGCACCATGGCTGTGGGGGTCACGCTCATGCCCCTCGGTGGTATGCGCCCAGATCTGAATGCGTTGCCCCCCCAACGGCGCGCCGTCGCCCGCGCGGCGCACCGTGCCGGTCATCCAGAACCCGCCGCCGCCGATACGGTCCACAATGGGCGCACCGGGGAGGTAGTTATTGGCCCCGCCGCGCATGGTGGGTGTCGGGGCCAGACCCTGCGCGCGGGCGGGCATGCCTGTGACAAGCACCGCACCGGCAGCGGCGAGAAGCGTTCGGCGGGTGTGCAATATCTTGGTCATGACAGCGGTCTCCTGCGGCGACGATACGGGTTGAAACTGAGTATAGCCCCAAACCGCGGAAATTCGAACCGGCAGCGGCAGTCAAACCGCCGTGATCGCGCCCCGGCCATTTCCCGCCTGTTTTCAGAAGATTTCAGCATTGTGAACGCGGCGGCGGGAACCTGCCCGTCCCCACTTTGTTGTGAGTTGAACCCCGGGCCGCGACCCCCAACATTTACCCGCACCTGCCGCGCTGCGTCGTGGCCATGAAAGGAATGCTGCTATGAAACCTCTATTGATTGCCCTGCCTGCCGCGCTTGCGCTGAGCGCCTGCGCCCCCGCCGGAGACCCGAACCAACGCGCCAAGAACGGCGCCCTGATCGGGGCCGTGGTGGGCGGCGCATTGGGTGCAAATTCGACCAGCGACAACAAGCTGGAACGCGGCGTGATCGGAGCCGTGGTCGGTGGCGCTGTAGGTGGTGCGCTGGGCAACGAGCTGGACAAGCAGGCCGGCGAGTTGCGCCGCGATTTGGACAGCGACATCGGGGTGGTCAACACCGGGTCCGAGCTGCGTGTGACCATGCCGCAGGACTTGCTTTTCGCCACTGACAGCGACCGCTTGCGCGGCGATCTGGTGCAGGACATCCGCGTGCTGGCGAACAATTTGAACGACTACCCGAACTCCACCGTCATCGTGGTCGGCCACACCGACAGCACGGGCGGGGCCTCTTACAACCAGAACCTGTCGGAGCGTCGAGCAGGCTCAGTTGCGGCGGTGCTGCGTAGCGAAGGCGTTGCCTCGTCCCGGCTACGCACCCTTGGCCAGGGCGAGGCGCAACCCGTTGCGTCAAACGCCACTGCCTCGGGGCGCGCGCAGAACCGCCGGGTGGAAATTATCATCCGCCCGAATGCCGCATAGGCGCAGCCTGAGCTGACGAGAGGGTCGCGGGGCGGGCGGCAATGATCCGCCAGCCCCGCGATTCCCCTTAACAAACAAGGGGCTGAGGGGTATTATCTGCCTATAACCACGCCAAAATGGCGGGACACATAACCGAGGCAGGTAACAATGACCCTTAAAACACTGGGCGTAGTGGGCGCAGCCGTGCTGTCCCTGAGCGCATGCGACACCACCAATTTCGACACATCCAACGTCAACAAATCGCAGACCGGCGCCATCATTGGCGGCGTTGTGGGCGGCCTGATCGGCGCATCGAGCGACGATAACAAGATCTTGAAAGGCGCCGTGGGCGCAGGCATCGGGGCCGCCGCTGGCGGCGTGATCGGGCATCAACTGGACAAGCAAGCGCAGGACCTGCGCCGCGACATCCCCAACGAAGACATCGCGATTGAAAACACCGGGTCCGAGCTGAAGGTGACCCTGCCGCAGGCGCTGCTGTTTGCATCCGACAGCGCGACCTTGGACCCTGCCTTGGAAAGCGACCTGCGCGCGCTTGCGGGCAACCTCAACAGCTACCCCGACAGCACCGTGCGTATCGTGGGCCACACGGATGACACCGGCTCAGACAGCCACAATTTCGACCTGTCGGAACGCCGCGCCTACGCGGTGTCCTGGGTTCTGGAAGGCGCGGGCGTGTCCACGACCCGGCTGCAGCCGGTGGGCGCGGGCGAGGCGCAGCCCGTATCCTCCAACCTGACGGAAGAAGGCAAGGCGCAAAACCGCCGCGTGGAAATCCTGATCCGGCCCAACGCGGCCTGACCCGCACACAGTTTCGAAAACGGCCCCGCCTGTTCGGGGCCGTTTTTGTTTGCCGCCCTCGCAAAGTGGTCATATAAATTGACCAATTATCAGGGGTAGGTCATGCCATTCGAAAAGATTCAGGCCGAAAAACTATCGGGCGCGGTGGTCAAACAGATCGAGCTGTTGATCCTGCGCGGCATATTGCGCCCCGGCGACCGCTTACCCTCGGAACGGGAATTGGCGGAACGGCTGGGTGTATCGCGCCCATCGCTGCGCGAAGCCGTGGCGACCTTGCAGGACCGCGGGCTATTGGACACCCGCGCGGGGGCTGGCATCTTCGTGGGCAACGTCATGGGGGCCGAATTTTCCGAGACCCTGGTGCGGCTGTTCTCCGACCACGACGAGGCGATGTTCGACTACATCTCCTTCCGCCGCGACATGGAGGGCATGGCGGCTGAGCGCGCAGCGCGGCTGGGATCAGACACCGACCTGAAGGTCATCGCCACAATCTTCGGCAAAATGGAGGCCGCCCACACCAAGCGCAACCCGACCGAGGAAAGCCTGCTGGACGCCGAATTTCATCTGGCGATCATCGAGGCCAGCCACAACGTCGTCATGCTGCATATGATGCGCGCCATGTTCCAACTGCTACGCGAAGGCGTGTTCTACAACCGGCAGGTGATGTTCAAGCAGCGCACCACCCGCGACACGCTGCTGGACCAGCACCGCGCCATCAACGACGCGCTGCAAGCCCGCGACCCGCACGCAGCCAAAGCCGCCGTGGCCGCGCATCTGACCTATGTCGAAAACAGCCTGTCCGACCAGCAACGCACCGACCGCAACGAGGCGATTGCGGTGCAGCGGCTGCAACAGGAAGCCGCGCGCTAATCTTCGATTGGCGGGGCGCCGCCCGCAAATGTGTTCCCGCCTTGGTAATTGCAGGGGTCTTCCTGCATCTGCAGATGCAGCTCGTTGCCGGTGTAGGGGTGCGCGCGGGCCAGATCCTCATTGAAATCGATGCCTAGGCCGGGAGCCTCGGGCGGCGTGATGTAGCCGTTTTCTACCCGGATCGTGCCGCCGATCAGATCATCGTGGAACTTGGTTTCGATGCTTTCGCACATCAACAGGTTCGAGATCGACGCGCCCAGATGGATGTTGGCCGCCCATTCCACCGGCCCCGCATAAAGATGCGGCGCCATTTCCGCATTAAACACCTCGGCAATGGCAGCAAGCTTCTTCATCTCCCAGATGCCGCCGGCGCGGCCCAAGGCGGGCTGCAGTATCTTCGCCCCGCCCGTGCGCAAAACCGTCGCGAACTCCGCTTTGGTCGTCATCCGCTCCCCTGTGGCAATGGGGATGCGCACGGCATCGGCCACGGCCTTGAATTCCAGCAGATTGTCCGGCGGGATTGGCTCTTCGTACCAAAGTGGGCTGTAAGGCTCCAACGCCTGTCCCAGCCGGATCGCGCCAGCCGTGTTGAACTGCCCGTGCGTGCCAAACAGCAGATCGGCGCGGTCGCCGACCGCCTCCCGGATCGCCTTGCAAAACGCCACCGACATCGAAATATCGCTCATCGCGGGCTGGTGCCCGCCGCGCATCGTGTAAGGCCCGGCGGGGTCGAATTTGACAGCCGTATAACCCTCTTCCACCCGCGCGACGGCCGCCTCAGCGGCCTGATCGGGTGAAAACCAGAACTCCGTCAGATCGTGATGCGGCAACGGGTAAAGATAGGTGTAGGCCCGCACCCGGTCATTCATTTTGCCGCCCAAAAGCGCCCAAACGGGCCGCCCGCGCGCTTTGCCCAGAATGTCCCAGCAGGCAATCTCAAGCCCAGAAAACGCGCCCATGACGGTCGGATCAGGGCGTTGCGTAAACCCCGAGGAATAGGCACGCCGAAACATCTTCTCGATGCTCTCGGGGCTTTCCCCCAACATGTGCCGCTCAAACACATCGCGCACGACGGCAACTTGCACATCGGGCGCCACGGCGGAGGCATAGACCTCGCCGTACCCAACGATCCCGTCCTCCGTGGTCAGCTTGGTGAAAATCCAATACCGCCCGCCCCAACCCGGGGCCGGAGGGGCGACAACGAATGTCTCAAGGCCTGCCAGTTTCATCTCGCGTCCCTCTTTCTTCGTTCATAAATATTCCGGGGGCCTTGCCCGTGCGGCTCGGGGGCAGAGCCCCCGAAAGAGCACAAAATATCAAGCGCGCGGAACGCGCTCATTCAAACACAATCACGTTGCGCCGCGCGGCGCCGCTGCGCGTGTCGGCAATCGCCTCGTTGATCTGATCCAGTGACCAGCGGCCCGAAATCAGCTCGTCCAGCTTCAGCCGCCCCTGCTGATACAAATCCACCATCCATGGAATGTCGCGACGCAGAACCGTGTCGCCCATTTTGGTCCCCTTCATGCCCTGCCCGACGGCGCCCAAAATCACGGGTTCATACTCCGCCTTGGCCCCGGAATGCGGCATGCCGACGATATACATATCGCCGCCCGCCGCCAGATAGCGCAGGCCCTGCTCGAAGGCGGGGATCGCGCCGACGGTGACAAACACCGCATCCGCCATGCGGCCACCGGTGATCTTGGCGATCTCCTTCCAGGGCTTTTCAGCCGTCGCCAAAACGCCGTCGGTGGCCCCGAACTCGCGGGCCACCTCCAGCTTTTCTTCCAGCACATCCATCGCGATAATCCGCGCAGCACCCGCAATGGCTGCCCCTTGGATCGCGTTCAGGCCCACGCCGCCTGCGCCGATCACCACGACGTTTTGCCCGGGGCGCACCTGCGCCGTGTTCACCACAGCGCCCATACCGGTGATGACGCCGCAGGACAAAAGCGAGGCCGCGTCCATCGGCATATCATCGGGAATACGCGCGATTTGGGACTGGTCCACCACGGCCTTTTCGGCAAAGGCCCCGCAGGCAAGACCGTGCTGCAACGTGCCGCCATCCGCGGTTTTCAATGGCCCCGCGTCGCGGTCATAGCCGGTGCCGCATTGCACAGGTTGGCCCGTCGCGCAGGGCATGCAGGTGCCGCAGGACCGGATCAGGGTGACCAACACCGCATCGCCGACGTTGTAGTCGGTCACACCTTCGCCCAATGCAGTGATCCGCCCCGCCGCCTCGTGGCCATAGACCGCAGGCAACGTCCCGCCCCAGCCGCCATCGATGAAAGACAGGTCGGAAAAGCAGATGGCGCAGGCTTCCAGCTTAACCTCGACCTCGCCTGCTATTGGCGCGGCCAGCTCGACCTCCTCGATGACAAGGGGGGCGCCAAATTCATGGCAGACGGCGGCTTTGACGAGGGGCATGGGCAGGTCCTTTGTGTCTTGTTGCCCATGACCTTTGACCGGCGCAAAACCCGGTGCAAGCGGTTTTGCGACAGCGACGGCATGGATTGCGCCGCGCCGCCCGCGCGGATAGGTTTTGACGACTGACTTCTGGGAGGATCCGTCATGCCATTTCTCGACCTCGATGACATCAAGCTGCATTACCGCGAAGACGGCGACCCGAACGGCGCGCCGCTGGTCTTCGCCAACTCGCTTGGAACCACGTTGCACCTGTGGGACCCGATCATGGACCTGCTGCCCAAAGGGCTGCGCATCATCCGCTACGACATGCGCGGGCATGGGCAGACGGACGTGCCGAAACCGCCCTACACGATGGGCGCGATGGTGCGCGATGTGGAACAGCTGATGGATCACCTGAGCGTCAAAGACGCCATGTTTGTCGGCCTGTCGGTGGGCGGGCTGGTCGCGCAAGGCATTGCCACCAAACGGATGGACCTGGTGCGCGCCATGGTGCTGTCCAACACCGCCGCCAAAATCGGGACGCATGAGATATGGCAAGGCCGGTTCGACCTGATCAACGACGGCGGGATGGAGGCCGTGGCGGATGCCACCATGGAGCGGTGGTTCTCACGCGCGTGGCACGGCTCGCCCCAGATCGCGCCGTGGCGGGATATGCTGACCGACACCAAGCCAGACGGCTATATCGGTTGTGGCCATGCCATTGCAGGGACCGACTTTTACACGACGACCGCGGCTTTGACCCTGCCCACACTGGCGATTGCCGGGGCCGAGGACGGGGCAACCCCACCAGACCTGCTGCGCGAAACGCAAGAGCTGATCAAGGGCAGCCAGTTTTACCTGATCCGCAAGGGCGGCCATCTGCCGTGCGTGGAACAGCCGGAAGAATATGCGCAAGTGCTGACCAAATTCATGCGCGACACAGGGCACATCTAGACCATGGCCGTGACGCCCTTTGACAGCGGGCTCTACCGCGACCTGTTTCACGACGCCGAGATCGGCTCGCTGTTTTCCGACAGCGCCGAGGTTCGCGCGATGATGCTGGTTGAGGGCGCTTTGGCCAAGATGCAGGGGCAGCTTGGCATCATCCCCGAGCTGTCCGCCGCCTTCATCACTCGCAGCTGCCGCGAAATACAGGTCGACCCGACCGGGTTGGCCGCAGAGACAGGTGCGAACGGCATCCCCGTGCCCGCCCTCGTCAAAGCCATGCGCACCGCGATGGAGGCGCCGGAACACGCGCAATACCTGCATTGGGGCGCGACCACGCAGGACATCATGGACACCGCACTGGCCCTGCGGCTGCGGCAGGTCTTTGCGCTGATCGAGAAGCGGCTGGAAGCGGTTTTGTGGCGGCTGGCCGATATGGCCGAAACCCATGCGGAACTGCCGATGGCCGGACGCACCTGGATGCAGGTGGCCACACCGACCAGTTTTGGCGCGGTCTTAGCCGGCTGGGGCCTGCCTTTGTGGGACCTGCACTATACCCGTGACAGTGTGAGTTTTGGCTTCAAAAATGTATCTCTTTCCGGGGCCGCCGGAACCGGGGCTGCCTATGGCCCGAAGGCCGCCGAGTTGCGCCAGAAACTGGCCGATGAGCTGCGGTTGGGCAACCGGGACGCCAGCTGGCACTCTGCGCGCAACGGGATTGCGGGATTGTCCGCATGGTTGACCCAGATCAGCGCCTCGCTTGCCAAGATCGGCGAGGACATCCTGCTGATGACGCAAAGCGGCATTGGCGAGCTGCGACTTGGCGGAGGGGGGAGTTCCTCCACCATGCCGCAAAAGCAGAACCCCGTGGCGCCGTCCTTGCTGAGCGCCCTGGCACGCGGCGCAATTGGCGCGAACACCACCGTACAAGGCGCCGCGATCCACCGACAGCAGCGCGACGCCGCCGCCTGGATGAGCGAATGGATCGCCTTGGGTCAGGTCTGCATGAGCGTTGGGCGCGGCCTGAATGTGGCCGAGGACCTGCTGGGCCGGATTGAGCCCGACGCGGCGGCCATGCTGGCCAATATCGACGACGGGCGCGGGCTGATCTATGCCGAGGCGCTGCAATTTGCGCTGACCGACCGCATGTCACGGCCCGAGGCGCAGGCCGCCGTGAAAGAGCTGTGCCAAGGTATCATTGCAGAGGGCGGCAGCTTGCCCGACGCCGCCATTGCCAAATGGGGTGACGCGGATTTGGCGGATTTGTTCACACCAGCGGCCCAGCTTGGGCTGGCCCCAACAGATGCGAAGAGCTTTGCGGCCATGGTACGCGCCTGAGATGCCAAGCAAGGCCGTCACCTTCGTTTTGATCACCGTGATGCTGGATGCCATGGGCATCGGGTTGATCCTTCCGGTGATGCCGGACCTGATCCAGGAGGTGCGCGGCGCAGGGATCGGCAGCGCCGCCCTGTGGGGCGGCACCCTGTCGGCGGTGTTCGCCGCGATGCAGTTCCTGTTTGCCCCGACCCTTGGCAACCTGTCGGACCGGTTCGGGCGCAGGCCGGTCTTGCTGATCTCATTGGCGGTGATGGCGTTTGACTACGTTTTGATGGCCGTGGCCGGCACGATGACGCTGCTGATCATCGGGCGCATATTGGGCGGCATCACCGCCGCCACCCATTCGACGGCGGCGGCGTTTATGGCCGATATATCGCCGCGCGAGAAAAAGGCGCAGAATTTCGGGCTGATCTCGGCGGCGTTCGGCGCGGGGTTTGTTTTAGGGCCAGTGATCGGCGGCTTATTGGCGGAGCTTGGGCCGAGAGCCCCCTTCTGGGCGGCAGCCGTGCTGACAGCGGCCAACTTTTTGTTCGGCTATTTCGTGCTCCCCGAAACCGTGACCGACGAGACCCGCCGCCCCTTTGACTGGGAGCGCGCCAACCCTGTGGGCGCATTTGACTATATCAGCCGCCTGCCCGGGCTGACCGCGTTGATGGGGGTTTATTTCTTCTACCAGATTTCCAACATGGTCTACCCGGCGGTCTGGGCCTACTACACCGCGGCCAATTTCGACTGGTCGCCGGGCATGATCGGGGCGTCCCTTGCGGTGTACGGGATTTCGACCGCCCTTGTCCAAGCGGTGCTGATCCGGCGGATCATCAACCGGTTCGGAGAACGCAAGACCGTCTATTTCGGGCTGCTTTACAACGCCTTCACCCTAACGCTGATCGGGCTTGTAACCAACGGCTGGTTGCTGCTGGCCCTGACGCCATTGGCGGCCGTCGGCGGTGTCGTGGCACCCGCCCTGCAAGCCGTGATGTCGGGCAAGGCGGAAGACAACCAACAGGGCGAATTGCAAGGGGTTCTGGCCTCGATCAACTCGATCGGGATGATTGTGGCCCCCTTGGTGATGACCCAGATTTTCTGGTTCTTCACCGGGAAGAGCGCATGGCTATATCTGCCCGGCGCGCCGTTCCTGTTGGCGATGCTGCTGATGGTCGTGTCGTGGATGATCTATTCATCCAGCCTACGCAACCCGACCGGGGCAGCCACCTGAATGGGCAGCTTGCGCTGCGCTTGTTTTACACTGCTCTTGGGGAGGTTCCCTCCCCGCCGCAGGGGCATCCCCTGGAGCATATTTTCGGCAGAAAGAAGCTAGCGGTTCCACAGCTTGAAATGGCCCATGATCTGTCCATGGTCCGAGGCGAGCTTGTTATAGGGTGCTTCTGGGTGGGAGCCGTCAGTGAGGTGGTCGTTGAAGACCGTGAAATATTCCATCTCGCCAATCTGGTTGGAGCCGTCGCGGAAATGACGTGAGATCAGGATCTGGTCGATGCTTTCGAAGACGCCCCCGAAAGCAGAGGTGTAGACCATGTCGCGCAGGGACTTTTTGACGAACAGCTTTTCGCAGCTTTCCAGTCGGACCGCATCGACGGCTTCCTGAATCGCCTCGTTTTCGTCGTCTTTGTAGCGGTCATTGGGGTGCTTGGCGTCGTGGCGCAGCATCCAGGAATAGTTTTTGAACGGGCGCTCACCGGCGATGATTTCGGAGCTGACCGCGTTTTCGCTGTCGTTGAAATCGCCCAGCACCATGACCGGGTGGCCCTTTTGGAGTTCTTCGACGATCAGGCGGTGCAGGACCCAAGCCTCGGCCATGCGGCGTGTTGCGGCGCGCAAAGCGCCCAAGGCGCGGCCGACGGGATCGTAGCTGGTCAAGTCGGCCTCGGGCGCGTGGTCGGCGCCGTCGGGGCGGTGAAACTCGCCGAGCTTGGACTTGAGGTGGCAGTTGAAAACCGTGATTGTGGTGCCTTTGACCGGCACGCGGGCTTTCAGGATCGGCCGTGACAGGCGGGTCAGCTTGAAATGGCCCGCCTCGCCGCCCTGGAAATCGACCTGCAGCTCCGGCGACAATTCCTGAATGATCTCGGGCGTGCCTTCAAATCCGTAGCGCGACAGGATGGCGACGCCGGGGCGGCGTTCACCGGGCGCGCCGTCATTGGCGTTGGGGGCGAAGGCGATCTTGGCGTCTTTGTAATCCGTGTAGGCCAGTTTCCGAAAAATCGCGCGCTTGCGGTAGCGTTTGGACGCGTCAGGGACCACATCCGCGTTGGAGGCGGCCCCGATGCGGTCGGCCTCATCCACCACCGCCTGCAGCGCGGGCAGCTCGAAAATTTCCTGGAACCCCACGATATCGGCGTTCATGCGCACCAGCATGTCGGCCAGCCAGTCCTCTTTCCAGGCGTGTTCCTCGACCGTGTATTGCTGGAAGCGGTAATATTCCTGCTCCGCGCCGATCAGGTTTTTGACGTTGAAGCTGGCGATGGTGAAGTCGGTCATGACTGGTTCCCGTATTTGGTCAGCGCGGATTGGAAGAGGTCGGCGTCCACATTGCCGCCGGAGGCCACGGCGATGATGTCCTCGCCGTCCACCTGATTATTGTGGAACAATGCGGCGGCCAGCGCGATTGCGCCGCCGGGTTCCAGCACGATTTTCAGCCGCGCGAAAGCAAGCGCCATGGCGCGCAGGCAGTCTTCTTCGGGGACGACGATGCCGGGGCCACAGAGGCGATTGAGGACCGGGAAGGTAATGTCGCCTGGTTGCGGCGTGATGATGGCGTCGCAGATGGAGCCGGAGGTTTGCGCGTTGCGCTCGATCTTTCCCGAGGCCAAAGAGCGGGTGACGTCATCAAAATGTTCCGGCTCTACGGGGCGGGTTTTGAGATGAGGGGCTTTGGCCTCCAACGCCAGCGCGATGCCGGAGGTGAGGCCACCACCGCCACAGCAGACGAGGACATTTTTGGCGTTGACCCCGAGGTCTTCGGCCTGGGCTGCGATTTCCAGGCCGGTTGTGCCTTGGCCCGCAATGACCTGCGGCTCGTCGAAGGGTTTGATCAGCGTCAGGCCGCGCTCCTGGGACATGGTGGCGCCGATGGTGTCGCGGTCCTCGCTTCCGCGATCATAAAGGACGACTTCGGCCCCAAGTGCGCGCGTGTTGTCGATCTTCATCTGCGGGGCGTCGGCGGGCATGATGATGACCGCACTGGTGCCATGTTCGCGGGCGGCCAAGGCCACGCCTTGCGCATGATTGCCGCTGGAAAAGGCGATGACACCGGCTTTGAGCGCGTTGTCAGTGAGCGAAGACACCGCCGACCAGCCGCCGCGAAACTTGAAGGAGCCGGTGTGCTGCAGGGCCTCCACTTTGAGGAAAATGCGCCGGCCTGCGATCTCGTCCAGGAAGGGCGAGGTCAGCATGGGCGTCACACGGGCGTGGCCTTTGAGGCGGGTGGCTGCCGCCTCGATCATCTCGATATTCATCTGCATTCCTCCAGCCACGCCTTGATTGTCAGCAAAGACACGGGTTCATCCAGGAACGGAACGTGGCCGCGATCCGGCACATCCGCATACAGCATGTCGGGACGTCTTTCTTCCATCCTGGCGGCGGTCTGTGGGGTGAGCAGGTTGGAGTTTGCGCCGCGCAAAAGCGCAAGGGGCAGGCCATCCAGCGCGTCAAAGAAAGGCCAAAGGTCGGGGTTGAGGTTTTGCGGGCCGCCCAACACGGCGTCACGCAGGGCCGGATCATAGTTGAAATTCAGGCCATTTGCGTCCTCGATATAGTGGCGGTCGGCTTCGTGCTCCCATCGCTCCTGGGGGACATTGTCGAACCCCGCCATGCGGGTGGACAGGCCCTGCACCGCCTCGGCGCGGGTTTTGAAGACAGGGCGGCGCCCAAGGTAGTCCTTGATGGCTTCAAGGCCGGGGGCCGCGATTTCGGGGCCGATATCGTTGAGACACACCCCGATCAGACGGTCCTTGACCGTTGCCGCCAACCCCATCGCGATGATGCCGCCGCGCGACGTGCCAAGGATGGCTGCCTTGTCGATGCCCAGATGGTCGAGCAGCTCGACCGCGTCGAGGCCCTCGCGCTGCAACGTGTAGGTATCGGGGCCGGACCAGTCGGAATTGCCGCGGCCGCGATAGTCGAGACGGATCAGGCGGACCTTGTCCAGATGCGGGGCGACATAATCGAAGTCTGAGCCGTTGCGGGTGAGGCCTGCGAGGCAGAGGACGGGCAGGCCCGCGCCCTCGTCCGTGTAGTGCAGATTTGCGCCGTCAGACGCCGTGAAACTGCTCATAATTTTGCGGCCAGTTCGGGGATGGTGGTGAGGTCTTTCAGCACGTTTGTGGGCTTCCATGGCAGGCGGTCCATCGGCTCTCCGGCGCGGTTGACCCAGACGGTTTGGAAGCCGTAACCCGCCGACGCCGCCGCGTCCCAACCGTTGGAGGAGACGAAGAGCACTTCGTCATTGGCGCAGTCAAAGCGTTTGCCCACAAGGTCGTAGACCGATTTATGCGGCTTGAAGATGCCGACGCTTTCGACGCTGAGCACATCGTCGAGGAATTCGCCGACGCCTGCTGATTGCACCGCGCCGTCCAGCATCGCGGGCGAGCCATTGGACAGGATCGCGGTGCTGAGGCCTGCGCTTTTGAGAGCACCAAGCATGTCGGGCACTTCCGGGTAGGCCTGCAATTCCCAGTAGAGCTGCAGCAGGCGTTCGCGCAGTTCTGCGTCATTGAGGCCGTTATTTTCCATTGCCCAGTCGAGCCCGTCTTGGGTCACATCCCAGAAGTCGCCATGCGCGTCCGCCACGGCGCGCAGCCACGTGTATTGCAGCTGCTTGAGGCGCCAATCGTTTGCCAGCTTCTGCCAGCATTTCGCCAGATCATCGCGCCCCGGCTCTGACGCGGCGGTGCGGGCGGCGGCGGCCACGTCAAACAGCGTGCCGTAAGCGTCAAATACGCAGGTGGTGATGGGCATGGGCAATCCTCCTGCCGTGGAGACTTGCACAGGTGCTGGGTGAGGAAAACACGAGAATTGTGTTAAGATCAGGCCGGTACAATGAGGAGAAAGCCATGAGCGAGACCCACGGAACCGTCCACTGGACCGAGCTAAACACCCATGACGTCGACAAAGCCATTGCGTACTACACCAAGCTGTGCGGCTGGTCGTTTGATAAGATGCCGATGGAAGGCGCGGACTACCATATCGCCATGAAGGGCGACCAGATGGTGGCGGGGATGTTTGATTTGGCGGCTATGCCGGAGATGAAGGACCTGCCGTCGCATTGGCTGACCTATCTGGCCGTAGATGACGTAGACGCTGCCGCGAAAGACACCGAAGCGCTGGGCGGGACAATTATCCGTGCGCCTTGGGATGTGGAGGGCGTGGGGCGGATCGCCATTCTCACCGACCCGAGCGGGGCGGCCTTTGGGATGATGACCCCGTCTTGATTGCACCGCCTGACGGCGTCGCTACGCGTCGGGGCATCGTCCATTGTTCTTGAACCGATGGCGAACGAGGACGATCCCCACACCCCCGGGATATTTTTGAATATGGGAAGGGGTTAGAGATTTTCCGGCTGCGGCATGCCCAGCACGTGATAGCCGCCATCGACGCGGATGATCTCACCCGTCGTGCAGGCCCCCGCATCAGAGGCGAGATAAACAGCCGTGCCGCCGACCGCGTCCAGCGTGGCATTGGCGCGCATCGGGGAATTGGCCTCGGTCTGGCGGAAGGTTTTTCTAGCCCCACCAATTGCCGCGCCGGCCAGCGTTTTCATGGGACCGGGCGAGATGGCGTTGACGCGAATGCCATCAGGACCGAGGTCGTTGGCAAGGTAGCGGACGGTAGATTCCAGCGCCGCCTTGGCCACGCCCATCACGTTGTAGAACGGCGTCACGCGATTTGAGCCCTGGTAGGTCAGGGTCAACAGCGTCCCGCCTTCATTCATCAGCGGGGCCGCGCGTTTGGCCACATCGATCAGCGAGTAGCAGCTGATCACCATCGAGTTCTTGAAGTTCTCGCGGCTGGTGTTGATGAAGCGGCCGGTCAGCTCGTTCTTGTCGGAAAACGCGATAGCGTGGACGACGAAGTCCAGACTGCCCCATTTGTCCTTCAACGTGTCAAAGCACGCATCCAGCGACGCGTCATCGGTGACGTCCACATCGACCAGAATGTCGGAGCCCAGGCTTTCCGCCAGCGGGGCCACGCGTTTGCCAAAGGCCTCGCCCTGGTACGAGAACGCAAGCTCAGCGCCCTCGGCGGCCATAGACTTGGCGATGCCCCATGCAATGGAACGCTCATTCGCAACGCCCATGATCAGGCCGCGTTTTCCGGTCATCAGGTTTGCCATGGGGAATTAGTCCTTAAACTTGGAAAGCAACATCGAGCCGTTGGTGCCCCCAAACCCGAAGGAGTTGGTCATCACCGTGTCCAGCCCCGCGTTTTCGACCAACTTGGTCGCGATCTCGGCCGGGTCCAGCGCGGGGTCCAGTGTCTCCACATTGATCGACGGGGTGATAAAGTCGCCATCGAGCATCAGCAGGCAGTAGATCGCCTCCTGCGCGCCGGTGGCTCCTTGTGAGTGGCCGGTCATCGACTTGGTCGAACTGATCGGCGGCGTGCTGCCCTGGCCGAAGACGCGGCGGACCGCCTCCACCTCGCCCACATCGCCCACTGGCGTGGAGGTGCCATGCGCGTTGATGTAGCTGACCGCGCGGCCCTCGGGGATCGTGTCCATCGCCAAACGCATCGCGCGCTCGCCGCCCTCGCCTGAAGGGGCCACCATGTCGGCACCGTCCGATGTCGCGCCAAAGCCCGTCACCTCGGCGTAGATCTTCGCGCCGCGTGCCTGCGCATGTTCCAGGCTTTCCAGCACCACCATGCCGCCGCCGCCCGCGATGACGAAGCCGTCACGGTCGGCGTCAAAGGCGCGCGAGGCCTTGGTGGGGGTGTCGTTGTATTTGCTGCTCATCGCGCCCATGGCGTCAAACAGGCAGGACAGCGTCCAATCCAGTTCCTCGCCGCCACCCGCAAACATGACGTCCTGCTTGCCCAGCATGATCTGCTCTGACGCCGCCCCGATGCAGTGCAGCGAGGTCGAGCAGGCGGATGTGATCGAATAGTTGATGCCCTTGATCTGATACGCCGTGGCCAGATTGGCCGAGATGGTCGACCCCATGCATTTGGGCACCGCAAACGGCCCGATGCGTTTGGTCGCACCGGTTTGCAGCACCGATTGGTGCGCCGCGAACATGGCCGAGGTGGACGGCCCGCCCGAGCCCGCGATCAACCCGGTGCGCGGGTTGATGATGTCGCTTTCTTCCAGACCCGCATCCGCAATGGCCTGCTCCATGGCGATATGGGCGTAGGCCGCGCCCGGCCCCATGAAGCGCAGGCGGCGTTTGTCCACATGCTCCTTGATGTCGATCTTCAGGGTGCCCGCGATCTGGCTGCGGAACCCGTGCTCCGCCATTTCTGCTGAAGCCTCAATGCCGGAGCTTCCAGCCTTCAACGCGGCGGTGACCTCCTCAGCGGAATTGCCGATGGGGGAAACAATCCCCAATCCTGTGACGACGACGCGACGCATGGGCGTGCTCCTTGGTTTGGCTCAACTAATGTTTAGGACGCGGCGGGACGGGGGCGCAAGCAGGAAGGCGTCGCTGCGGCATTCACCGGTCGCATCGTGTCTTGTTTCATCTTGGCCGAAATATGCCGGGGTGCGGGGCAGAGCCCCGCGTGTCGGCGCGGCAAAGCCGCGACGAAACCATCAGCTTTCGCTGAGCGCCACCTTCATATCTTTGACTTCGTAGATCACCTCGCCATCGGCCTCGACGATGCCGTCGGCCACACCCATGGTCAGGCGGCGGGTTTGGATCGCCTTGGTGAAGTCGATCTTGTAGGTCAGCATCTTGCGGTCGGGGCGCACCATGCCTTTCAGCTTCACCTCGCCCACGCCCAGCGCGTAGCCGCGGCCCTGCCAGCCGCGCCAGCCCAGGTTAAAGCCGGTCAATTGCCACAAACCATCAAGGCCAAGGCAGCCGGGCATAATGGGATTGCCGGGGAAGTGACAGTCGAAGAACCAAAGGTCGGGCGTAATGTCGAACTCGGCCAGCACGTGGCCCTTGCCATGCGCGCCGCCGTCGCCGGAGATGTCGGTGATGCGGTCCATCATGAGCATTGGCGGCTCGGGCAGTTGGGCGTTGCCGGGGCCGAACAGCTCTCCACGTGCGCATTTCAGCAGGTCATCCCTGTCAAAGCTGTTTGGATAGTCAGACATTCGTTTTCCCGCCTCTATATATCGTTATTTCCGCTCAGCAGCATCTAGCACTGGGTCTTGGGGCCCTGCAAGGCCAGCCAGATGCGAAGAATTTGCAAATTCGTTTGAAAAGTAGGGGGCGGACGCTCTATATGTAAGGGGTAAGGCACGCAAGGGACGCACCTGAGATGACCACCGAGACGATGAAACGCAGCACGGAATGGCTGGCAGGCGCAGGGCTTCGCCCGACCCGCCAACGTCTGACGCTGGCGGAGCTGTTGGTGGGTGACGGGCAAAACCGCCATGTGACGGCTGAAAGCCTGCACGCGTCGACCGAGGGTTGCGCCGACACCGTGTCGCTGGCGACCGTCTACAACACATTGCGGGCCTTCTGCGACGCAGGGCTCATCCGCGAGGTGATGGTGGACGGCACAAAATCCTACTTCGACACCCGTATTGACGACCACCCGCACTTCTTCTGGGAAGACAGCCGCGAATTGACGGACGCCCCCAAGGAGCAGCTGGAAATCGCCGGGCTTCCGGATGCCCCCGATGGCACCGAGATTGCCAAGGTCGACGTGGTGATCCGGCTGCGCAAAACCTGAAGGCACGCGCCAAGCCGCTGGTCGCATTACACTTAAATTCGTGGACGGATTGACGGGCGACGCGTAAGATAGGGGTATTATTTTACTTCTATTTTTTGGGGCCCTGAGACATGTTCGACCGCGCTTCGCCTGAAAATCACCCCCCGCAACCCGCAACTTTCAAATCCGCCCGTCCCGGGCCGGAAAAGCTGGCCGCGCTGCAACGCAAGGCCAACAGCAGCGCCACGATCAAAGACATGCAGGCGCTGCAGCGGGTCGCGAACCCGGGCGGTCTGCCAAAGCAATTGCAATCGGGGATCGAAGCCCTGTCCGGCCTGTCCATGGGCCACGTCAAGGTGCACCGCAATTCCGACAAACCGGCCCAGGTTGGCGCGCATGCCTACGCGCAGGGCAGCACCATCCATTTGGCACCGGGTCAGGACAGGCACCTGCCGCATGAGGCGTGGCATGTCGTCCAGCAGGCGCAGGGCCGGGTGAAGCCGACGATGCAGGCCAAGGGCGTGGCGATCAATGATGATGCTTCGCTGGAGCATGAGGCCGACGTGATGGGCGCCAGGGCGGCGCAGCTGAAAACCTCCGCATCCCCCGCCGCGCTGCAAAACCCGCGCGGCGACCAGCCCGCGCAGCTGATGGCGCTGCATGCCTACCCAAAGGCCCCCACCCATGACGGGCTGTCCGCTTTGGGGGTGCAATCCGTGTCCATGCCGGTGGCTGACTACGCGCAGTGGCGCGGCACGATGCAGCGCCGGGGTATCGCGCATGGGGCCGTGGCCGCTGGTGACCGCATGGTGGTGACGCAGTTTGCTGGCGGCACCATGCAGTTTTGGCCCTCATGGGCTCAGGTCACGTCAATCCTGCTGGTGAGCGAAGGCGTTCTGACGGTCGCGGCGGGGATCGGCGCGATGAAGCTGACCGCCGGCATTGCGTTCTGGCCCGCCATGCTTGGCGCTTTTGCGGGCGCGGCCAAGATTTTGCGCGGCATCTTCACCTGGCCCGCCAAGGACGCGCTGGGCAACGAAACCAGACCAACCGGGAAACGTCTGGTCCTGCTGAACACATTGCGCAGTCTGGAGGGGCTTCTGGCGCTGGGAAGCGGCGCATGGATGAAGGACCCCAAGGTCATCGCGTTCGGCGCGATCAAGACGCTGCGCGCCGCGATCACCATCGCAACAGACCTGATGCGCGACAACCCGAACTCCAATTTGCGCAAGGGGCTGATGTTCTTGTCCATGCTGCTGCAGGCCGCGGAGGCCGGGCTGGTGGTTGCGCTGGGCGTCTCGACCTTCGGCCGCGCCGGCGACGCGATTGCGGGCCACGCCCCCAGCGCCCTGACCGAGGGGCTCACCAAAGCCGGCGGCATTGCGACCGTCGCGGTCGGCGCCAGCAAAACGGTCCGCGCCGGCATTCAGGGCCGCGATCTGAAAGAGTACCACGACAAGGGCAAAGCGGAACGGTTGCCGCTGCTGAAGAAGAGGGCCCCGCGATCAGACACCACCATGCAGCTCTGCGGCAAGAAGAAGAAGAAAAGCGGAGGCGGCGGGAAGAAGGGTGTAAGCTACACCAGCATCAGCCAGCACTATTCAGCGGCGGAGATTGCCGCCGCTGGCGGGGCCACATCGGGCCACGGCTCGGGCGGAAGCGGCTCGGGTCAAAACGCCAACACCATCAAGCAGAACGCCGAACTGGCCGACCGGCTCAGGGCAAATCGTGCCGCAGCAAAGGCTGCCAGCCGTCCCAAACCGGTCATCAAAGAAAAGGGCAAAATGTCCATGCTTGATAAAGCATTGGCCTATGTTGAAGAGCTGAACGAGAGGGATATGTCGTATGAAGACCGGATCGGCGATTTCTCTGAATTTATCGACACGAAGGAAGACCGCGGCGAAACCCTAAGCGAGGCGGAGTATGACCTCGCCTTCGATGCGATCAAAAAATAGCTGGGCTGGCGATCCCTGCAGGACTCGAACCTGCAGCCTACTGCTTAGAAGGCAGTTGCTCTATCCAGTTGAGCTAAGGGACCGCTGGGTTTGGTTTTGCGGCGGCCCTGCCCCAAACGCAACCCTTTCCTTTTGCCGCACCGCCTCCTAAACCTGAACGCAGTTCAGAAAAAACGGGGCCGCCATGGTGGGCAAAGTTCAAAAGAAGCGCGAGGATCTGCGCCGCAAGCTGATCGACATCGGCGAACAGCGCATCATCTCTGGTGGCATTGAAGCCATCCGCGCCCGCGATCTGGCCAAAGACGCGGGCTGCGCGGTTGGGGCCATCTATAATGTCTTCGGCGATCTCAACGATCTGGTCATGGCGGTGAACGGCCGCACATTCAAACGGCTGGGCACCCATGTGCAGGAATCGGTGAACGCGCACCCCGAGGCCGACGACCCCGTCTTCACGCTGATCACCATGGCGCATGCGTACTTAGATTTTGCCATGACCAACACCCACGCGTGGCGGACCCTCTTTGATCTGGAAATGTCCACCGACCAGGACGTGCCCGAATGGTATCTCACCGAGATGGAGCAATTGCTGACCCTCATCGCCAAGCCGTTGATGCGCAATTTCCCCGATATGAGCCGCGAGGACATCATGTTGATGACCCGCGGGCTGTTCTCTTCCATCCATGGAATCGTGCTTTTGGGCCTCGAAAAGCGTATTTCGGCCGTACCGACGGACCAACTTGAAAGAATGATTTCTCTTATTCTCAGTAACTTAGCGTCTGAATCTCCAATTTTCTGAACGGCGTTCATGTTTTTTCTTGAACTGCGTTCACGAATCGCTCATGTTCAATTCATGAACAGCGTTCACGAAAACGCATCACTGGAGACTGATAATGTTTGGAACACTGAGAACTCTGATGGTTGGCGCCAATGCCCGCGCAGAAGAGCGGGTTCGCGACACCTACGCGATCGAACTGATCGAGCAGAAAATTCGGGAAGCTCAAGCCTCCCTGCATGCGGCCAAAGGCACGCTTGCCTCCCTCATCCAGCGCCAGCGCGCTGAAACGAAACAGGTGCAAAGCGTTCAAACCCGCATCACCGACCTGACCACCCGCGCAAAAATGGCGCTGAAAGACGGCAATGACGATATGGCTGCACAAGCCGCCGACGCCATCGCCTCGCTGGAAAACGAACTGGAAGGCCGCCGTCAAACCGTCGCCCGCCTGGATCAGCGTATCAGCCAGCTGCAGCACTCGGTCGAGGTCGGCCACCGCCGCATCGTGGACCTGAAACAGGGCCTAATCTCTGCCAAAGCCGTGCGCCACGAGCAGCAGATCCAATCGCGCCTCAACACCACCATCCGCTCCCAATCGAGCGTGGAGGAGGCCGAAGAGCTGATCGCCCAAGTTCTGGGCAAAGAGGACCCGTTTGAGCAGTCGGAAATCCTGACCGAGATCAATCGCGGCCTAAGCCACGACACCCTCGCCGACCGCATGGCCGAGAACGGCTACGGCGCGGCGAACAAAACAACCGGCGCGGACGTCCTGAAGCGCCTGAAATCCAAGTAACGGCCACCTCTGGTCAACTTCGCAATACATCAAAGGAATACGCAAATGTTTGGTTCTAACTCGAATAACGACAACGCCCTGATCATGCTGGTGAACCTGGCCGGCGCCCTCGTCGCCTTGGCCATGTTGGCCCTCAGCCTCTACATGTCGCCCGACGTGCCGCTGTCCACCAAAGGCTACTGGGCCATCGCCGTCCTGATGCTGTGCGTCAGCCTGATCAACTTCGTGAAATACCGCTTCGACGAGCGCATCGCGGCTGACCGCATCCAGCGGATCGAGGCCGCCCGCAACGAGAAGCTTCTGGAGGACTACGTCTCCACCGACAAAGCCGCCTAAACGGCACCTGGAAAAGGGCTGCTCGCCTGTCCCTCCCCCAAATTAGAGCAGCCTCCGCGCCCCTGCATCATTAGCGGGGGCGCGGTTTTTCTTGAAAAACGCGTCCCGCACCGCCACGCTGCCAAAAGCCAACAAGAAGAAGACCCAATGCGTCGCATCCTCGCCAATATCGCCGGACAGTTCCTTGCCCTCTTCGCGCAATTCATCACGTCGGCCCGCGCCGATTGGCGCGGCATTGAGCCGGTGAACAAGCAGCGCATCTACTTTGCCAACCACACCTCCAACGCCGATCTGCCCATTGTGTGGACCGTGCTGCCCCCCGCGCTCAGGCGCGTCACCCGCCCCGTTGCCGCCGCTGACTATTGGCTGAAAACCAAAGCCCGCGCCTTCATCGGCCCTGAAGTCTTCCGCGCCGTCCTGATCGACCGCCGGTCTGAGCATCAGACCGAGGACCCGATTGCCAAAATTGTCGCCGCATTGGATGAGGGGTCCTCCATCATCATCTTCCCCGAAGGCGGCCGCAACCGCTCCGATGACCCGCTGATGAAGTTCAAGGCGGGCCTCTACAACATCGCCAAGGAACGCCCGCATGTGGATCTGGTCCCCACATGGATCGACAATATCAATTCGGTCATGCCCTCGGGCGAGGTGATCCCGGTGCCCCTGGGCTGCACTGTGATTTTCGGCGAGGCCATGCATGTCGCCAAGGATGAAGACAAGGATGCGTTCCTGACCCGCGCCTCCAACGCGCTTGTCGCTCTTATGCCAAGGCGGGAGGACGCGGCATGATACCCGACATGCCAACAGAGACCTCTTCGTCCATCTTCCTCCTTTTCGGTGCCGCCTGCGCGCTTTTGATCATCGCGACCATTGCAGGCGAAATCCTGCGGCTGCGCCTCGCCCCGCGCGGCACGCACCCAACCGTGGAAACCTACGTCACGCGCCTGCATTCATGGTGGGCCATGGTGTTCCTGCTGGCCATCGCGCTGCTGATAGGCCCCACGGGCGTTATCATCCTCTTCGCCTTTGCCAGCTTCGCCGCGCTGCGGGAATTCCTGACGCTCACCCGCAAGACCAAGGCCGACCACTGGGCGCTGATCGCCGCCTTCTACGTGGTCTTCCCACTTCAATTCATCTTCATCTGGTGGGGCAATGCCGGCCTCTTCTCGGTCTTTATCCCAATCTACGCATTCTTGATCCTGCCCATCCTGTCGGTGATGCGCGGGGCGGGGAACAATTTCCTGTCGCGCATCTCGGAAACCCAATGGGGCCTGATGATCTGCGTGTTCTGTGTCAGCCATATCCCCGCGCTGGTCACGCTGGATGTGAACGGCTCCACGGGACGGTCGGTGCTGCTCATCGCTTTTCTGGTGCTCGTGGTGCAACTTGGCGATCTGGCGGAATACTACACGGGCAAGCGTGTCGGCAAATCGCGCATCGCCAAAACAGTTTCCCCCAAAACCCGCGAGGGTGTCGCCTGCGGCACCGCCTTCGCCGCCGGTGTCGGGTTCCTCTTGTTCTGGATCACGCCGTTCAACCCGGTGGTCGCAGCCCTTATTGCGGCCATCATCTACCTTGTGGGCGTCGGCGGCGCGCTGGTGCTGGCCGCCATCAAGGCCGATCGCGGCGTCAAGAACTGGGGTCACCTGATCCCGGGCCAAGGCGGCTTCGTCGATCAAATGGACAGCGTGGTTTTCGCAGCCCCCATCTTCTTCCACATCACACGTTACTTCTACGGCGGCTAAAGCGGCTTCTTTCTGCCAAAAATATGCTGGGTGAATGGCATGGCCGCAGGCCAATCCAGAGGGCGAAGCCCTAGACAACCCGACCGTAAGGGAGGGGCATCAAGCGCGGCCCGCAGGGGCGCTCAATAAGATCAGCTCAATGCGTCCAGACGCTGCGCCGGCCGGTGGCGAAGTTTTCGCCATAGCCGCCTTGCCGGATCACCGGCTTGCGCTTCTTGGGCTCGGTGACAACCGCGTCGATGCCTTTGTCCTTGGCGTAGTCCAACGCGGCCTCTTTGCTGTCAAACGACATCTTCACCTGCGCCTGGGTGTCGCTTGACGAGGTCCACCCCATCAACGGGTCCACGTCACGCCCCGTCTCATTCACAAATTCCAGCACCCAGCCCTTGGTCTTCGCCTGCCCTGACGACATGGCGGTTCTGGCTGGCTGGTAAATACGTGCGCGCATGTGAAAGGCTCCTGAAACTTGCGCCACATCACTACCCGATATCCGCGCCATCGGACAACCCGGCAAATTCTGAAAATAGGTCCCTATCGCTGCTGACACCTGCTGTCATCAGCCTCCCTTGCCCCTTGAAGACCCCGCCATTCAGGTCATCTATGGTGGGACCCGAAGGGATTCGCCAGATGCACAACAATTCGCCCGAAGCCATGCCCACCCAGCAGCCGATCCTGAGCCACCCGGCCCCGGACGTCAAAACGCGCGACAAGATGGAAGGCGGGATCGAATTCAAGCTGCACACGGAATTTGAGCCCGCAGGCGACCAGCCCACCGCCATCGCCGAACTGACCCAAGGCATCAACGAGGGCGACCGCGATCAGGTGCTGCTAGGCGCGACCGGCACCGGCAAGACCTTCACCATGGCCAAGCTGATCGAGGAAACGCAGCGCCCCGCGATCATCCTCGCCCCCAACAAGACGCTGGCCGCCCAGCTCTACGGCGAATTCAAAGGCTTCTTCCCTGAAAACGCGGTCGAGTATTTCGTCTCCTATTACGACTACTACCAGCCAGAGGCCTATGTCGCGCGCTCCGACACCTACATCGAAAAAGAAAGCCAGATTAACGAGCAGATCGACCGCATGCGCCATTCGGCCACCCGCGCGCTGCTGGAACGTGACGACGTCATCATCGTGGCCTCCGTCTCCTGCATCTACGGCATCGGCTCGGTCGAAACCTACGGCGCCATGACCCAAGACCTGCATGCAGGCAATGAATATGAACAACGCAAAGTCATCGCCGACCTCGTCGCTCAACAATATAAACGCAACGATCAGGCCTTCCAACGCGGCACCTTCCGCGTGCGCGGCGACTCTCTCGAAGTCTGGCCCGCCCACCTCGACGACCGCGCATGGCGCCTCTCCTTCTTCGGCGAAGAGCTGGAAACCATCGTCGAATTCGACCCGCTCACCGGCCAGAAAACCGACACGTTCGAGCGCGTCCGCATCTACGCCAACTCCCACTACGTCACCCCGCGCCCGACCATGCAGCAGGCCATTCTCGGCATCAAAAACGAACTTGCCCAGCGCCTGCCGCAACTCGTCGATGACGGCAAACTGCTCGAAGCCCAGCGCTTGGAACAACGCACAAATTTCGACCTCGAAATGCTGGAAGCCACCGGCGTCTGTAACGGCATCGAAAACTACTCCCGCTACCTCACGGGCCGCGCGCCGGGCGAGCCCCCCCCGACCCTGTTCGAATTCATCCCCGACAACGCCATCGTTTTCGCCGATGAATCCCACGTCTCCGTCCCCCAGATCGGCGGCATGTACCGGGGCGACTACCGGCGCAAATTCACGCTGGCCGAACACGGCTTCCGCCTGCCGTCGTGCATGGACAACCGGCCACTCAAGTTCGAGGAATGGGATGCCATGCGCCCGCAATCCGTCTTCGTCTCCGCCACCCCCGCCGCGTGGGAGATCGAACAAACCGGCGGCGTCTTCGTCGAGCAGGTCATCCGCCCCACCGGCCTTCTGGATCCGGTCATCGAAATCAGACCAGTCGAGACGCAAGTCGATGATGTCATGGACGAAATCCGCGCCGTCACCGCCAAAGGCATGCGCACGCTGGTCACCACTTTGACCAAGCGCATGGCCGAGGATCTGACCGAATACCTGCATGAAAACGGCATCAAAGTCCGCTACATGCACTCCGATATCGACACGATCGAACGCATCGAAATCCTGCGCGACCTGCGCCTCGGCGCTTTCGACGTGCTGATCGGCATCAACCTTCTGCGCGAGGGTCTCGACATCCCCGAATGTGGCCTCGTCGCCATTCTGGATGCCGACAAGGAAGGCTTCCTGCGCTCGGAAACCTCCCTCATCCAAACCATCGGCCGCGCCGCGCGCAACGCCGACGGGCGCGTCATCATGTATGCCGACAAAATCACCGGCTCGATGGAGCGCGCCATGGGCGAAACCGAACGCCGCCGCGCCAAACAGATCGCCTATAACGAGGAACACGGCATCACGCCGGAGACCGTCAAGAAGAATGTCGAGGACGTCCTCGCCGGCCTCTACAAAGGCGACGTAGACATGAACCGCGTCACCGCCACGATTGATGCGCCTCTGGCCGGAGCCAACCTGCAAGCCGTCCTAGACGGCCTCCGCACCGACATGCGCAAGGCGGCGGAGAACCTGGAGTTCGAAGAAGCCGCCCGGTTGAGGGACGAGGTGAAGCGGTTGGAAACCGTCGATCTGGTCGTGTCAGATGATCCACTTGCGCGTCAGTATGCCGTCGAGAAAGCAGTCAGCGATCAGAAGAAAATGGCCGGACGGTCTACCGCAGGCAGGCCGGGGCAAAGAGGTGGCGTTAAGGGTAGGAAGAGGACAACGTAACTCTGTGGCTGACGGATATGTAACCTTTGACGAATTCGTTGATGTAGAGAGCAGCCTTCTAGCACTTAACGTCGCTTTGGCGCAGCTTCCTTCAAATCCATTGTTCTGGAAAAGCGTTATCTTGAACACGCACTCCGCTTTGCAGGGAGCATGCGTTTGCCTACTGACCAAGTCACATGGAGGCGGCGCACTGACGGAAAAGAATGAGAAACAAAATCTGGCTTATCTGAACCAAAAGTCTGACATTACAGTAGCTGAGGCACAAAACCAACAGCCACCAAAGTCGCTGCCTTACCCGCCAACCATGCTTCAGAATTTGCCGGGCCTTTTACGCCGACTACCGCCGCCTCTCACAATCAATATTCCAAAAACTTCAGAGGAATATGAAAAGTCTGAGGATGCGCTCGCAAAAGACCTCTTTAGACTGCATGAATTCAGAACAGGGTTCAGCCACGTCCCAGCATTGAGTTGGAGCATAGAGTTAGCAGGCCTCCCGCGAATTGTCGAAAAATCGCTCATACAGACGCAATCGATTGCGGAGAGCAGCCAATACACTCGTGTAAACAGGTTTCGTGACATGCAAGTTTCGAGCTTGATCCTCGATGCGACAAAGGCTCTTTCAATGCTACGCTGAACCTTTGTTGATAGAAGAGATGCTCAAGATCACGCACCACCACCCGTCATCCCCGCGAAAGCGGGGACCTCGACGAACGATGCGCCCCATAACATCTGGCTCCCCGCTTTCGCGGGGATGACACCGAGATCAAACAAATGACACACCGTAGAGCGGGGTTCACCCCGCCGCCGCCACGCCCTACACTCCTGTCATGCGCCTCGCCCTCCTCCTCGGCCTCTTGCCCATCCAAGCCCACGCTTGGACCTTCACCCCCGGCCTGATCTGCCGCCTCTCCCACGAGACGCCCAACGCAAAAATCGAACTCACCTACGACCCCGCCAAACCGCTCTACTCCGTCACCGTCAGCCGCGCCTCGCCGCTGCCAAATGTAGACCCCTTCACCATGCGCTTCATCGGCCCCGCCGGCCGCGTGATCTCCACCAACCGCCATACGTTCAACGACGACAGCACCGCCGTCACGGCGCAGGACTCTGGCTTCGGCAACGTGCTCGACGGGCTGCAATTCAATGACACGGCGCAGGCGATACTCGGCACCACCACGATCACCTTCCCGCTGAATGGCGCGGCGGAACCCACCGCTGAGTTCCGAAAATGCGAGGTCACGGCGGGCGCATGACCCCCCGGTTCCTCAAAGCCTTCGACGCGCTGCCCGCAGGCACCTTCAAGGCCACCTACCAAGACCGCCCCTACATCGTCACCAAATCCGCGCTGTCGGAGGGAAAGGCGCAAAAGCTGGTGGCGGAAGAACTCGGCGGCACCGACTACATCTCCCTCAACCTCTACCGCCTTGCATCCGGCCCGCTGCTCAAGCCCTGCGAGATGCCCGACGCAAAGGTGATCGCCTTCGTGGAGGGCGTGCAACCCCTGGCTTAACCAAACCGCAACCCGAATCCGCTCAGCCTGCACCAACCGGCCAAAGCGGAGGATGCAATGCCCGACACAGACCCACTCGCCCTGCGCCACGGGGCGTTCATCGCCACCATCTGGTCCCAGATCGGGGAGGCGCGGACATTGGCGGGGCTCGGCCCGTCCCCGGACCAATCCGCCACCCAGCTACGTCGCATCCGGCACCTGCAACGGCAGGTCCGCAAGGCCCACAAACTGGAAATGGCGCGGCAGGACTATGCCACGCCCACCATAGACGGTTGGTTTCAACCGGTGGAACAATGCCTCGACAGGGCTGAGCAATACTTTAGCGCCCGCATCCTGACGGCGAACCTGCCCCCGCCGCAGCAGGGGCAGACAGCCATACAAGCCCCCTAGAACGGGTTGTCCATCCGGCCCACCACATTGACCTTGCCCTTCAACGCGGACGGCCATGTCAGCCAGACCTGCCCGCCGCCAGTGCCCTTCTCTGGCTCGCTATAAGGTGTGGCGTATTGCTTCACATTGCCCGCGTTGCGCAAGGGCCCGTCCGCCACCACGCCGGTGACGTTGCGTACCCGGCCGCCAAACGGCATCCAATCGGTAAAGTCGCAGGTCCAGGTCTGGATCTCGGTGTTCTCGGTGAATTGCAGCATGGCGGGGCTGGCGGTCCATTGGTCCACGGAATGGTAGGTGTTGCCGGTCCATTCGATGTTGCGGGTCCGCGAAAAATCGAGCGCCGCAATGCTGTCATCCATCATATCCACCCGATCGATGGAGCCGTCCAGCGCCTTGAACGTGTTGCCCGACACCGTCAGCCCGTTGATGAAATGCCCCGGCCCGAACGGTTTGATCACAATCCAGCGGAACCAAGGCCCGACGCGGGCGCAGGTGAAGATGTTGCCCACGATGGACAGCGACCCGAAGCTCAGCTCGTTGGATTGGTCCGGCTCGGCGTCATGCTCGTTGTTCCACTCGATGAAGTTGTTGTCGATGTAGTTGCCGTTGATGATAATCTTCGAATTGCTCCGCGTCAGCACCAGCCCCGCCTTGCGGGTGCCGTTCGGCTCGTTGTCGCCCTGGAACCAGTGGTTGCCGGCAAACATGTGGCCCGACCCGTGCACCACGGCCCAATGCCCCCATTTGATGGCGCGGTTGTTGCGGATCTTGGCGTCATTGGCGTTGATGTTCATGCCGATCACCTCGCGGTCCTGCGACAGCAGCGGCTGCTCGTTCGAGATGAACTGACACCGGTCCACCATCATGCCCTGGCACGCCCGCCCGATCGAGGTCAGCCCCCGGTCCAGCGGCTTGTTGAAATAGCAGTCGCGGAAATGCCAGATCAGCCCCTGTTTCGATATCATCACGCAGCTGGCATGCCCGTCCCCGCGGAAATCGACGTCCGAGATGTTGAACTGCGCCAAATCTTCGAACCCGCTGAAATCCAGCAGATATTTGAACCGCTTGAAGGTGTAATTCTGGGTGCCTACCGCGTCATACAGCTCCTCGCTGATATCGAGCGTTTGGGCGGCCACGTTGCGGTCGGTGACGTACACCTCGCGGCCCACACCGGCACCAATCACCAGACTGCCCACGGCGATGTTGGCCACATTGGCGACGTTGGTCAGCTTGCGCTTGTCCGACAGCAGATACCGGGCAGAGCTGGTCACCGTGTCGGTGTCCCACGCGGTGTCAGCAATCGCATCAAACTGCCCGTTGCGAATGACCCGCCGGGAGCTGAACACGTTCACATCCGGCACGCAGGCCTGCATATCAATCGGTTCGCGCAGCCCGATGGACCGCCCGCACAGGTCCAGACTTTCGTGGCTGGATTGCTTCAGCAGCGCCTGAAATGCCTTCTTAAACCCCAGCACCTCGTCACCAAACGCGTGGGCATAGGCGTCAAAGTCAAAATTCTGGTTCAGCGCCAGGTATTTGTCATCCGGCATCGCCACCGTGCCGCGGAACCGCACGCGGTTCTCAAATGTCACGCTGTCCCCAAGGAAATACACGCCCTCCGGCACCACCACCTCGCGCCCGTTGGCAGCCGCATCCGCTGCCTCAAACGCGGCGGCGTTGTCGGTCGTGCCGTCGCCCACGGCGCCATAATCGGCCACATCAACCCAATCCATCATCGTGCGCAGAAAGGCGGATGTGATGTCGGTGATCTCGATGTCGTCGATGCGCACCACGCCGCCGTTGGACCCGGTCAGGTCAAGGCCGAAATGCCCGTACAGTGCCTGCGTGCCCCAGGGCAGCGTGACGCCTGCGCGCGACCCGGTGCCGACAATCGCCGTCACCTCGACCACGTCGCCATAGCCGGTCAGCGGGGTGGCAGGGCCGGTCGTCGTCACACCGGGCACCGCCGCGCCGCCCGCCCCACCGGCGAAGGCCGCAATGCGCACCGTCGGCAGGTTGCCCGAGATCGCCTTCACCCGCGCCTTGATCTGCAAATAGCAGCCCGGCAGCAGCGGGGTTTCCCCCATGTAGCGCAGATTTTGGGTGTTCTCGGTCTTCAGGATCTCAAGGCAGCCGCCGAAATCCTGGTCCGCCGGCACATAGGCTGCTGTGGCAAACCCGTCATATGTGGGGGTGCCGGGCGTGCCGTCGCCGCGCGACCACATGTCCAGACCATTTGCAAATGCAGGCGGCGTCAACACCAGCCCCTCGGTAATCGCCTTGTTCATCCAAATCCCTTTCAATCCAATAAACAGGCGCGTCCGAACCGGCGCGGGGCACAAATGAGGCCCGAACCAAGCTCGTGTGAGTTGATGATGCTCTGATTGGAAATGCCGGACACGCCGTCCTGACGGGCGGGTCGTATCGCAGCTGGATTAATGAGGTCTTAAATGAGGCCGGGGCACCGTTCGGTGCCCCCAATTATGTCGTCTTAGGCCGCAACGTCAGGCGCTTGTACGGGAACAACCCCGTCAATTTGCCAGCCGGTCTCGGTCTCAACCATGATATATTGCAGCACGACCGGCACGCCGTTGGCGTCGCGGAACAACACGTTTTGTGACACTTGGCCCGCCTTGTCCTCGAAATCCAGAAATTGCACCTCGGACGGGCGCCACACCATGGGGAAGCCGTTCTTCACCATGCGCTCAAAATTGGCCGGGTTGCCAAACAGCCGCTTGATGCTGGGCGAGGCGAAGGTGAACGCCTTCGCAAAATCATCTTGCTGAAACGCGTCCAGCTGGCTCTGGATCACGCCGATAACGGCACCCGTTCTGGCGTCCTCCGCCCGCAGCGGCAGGGCGGCAAGGCACAGCATGGTGATGGCGGCGAACATTTGTTTCATGGCGAACTCCTCTACCCTACTCACGTAAAGCTAGAGCAAGAAGTTTCACGGTCAATTTCCCGGCTCGGCACGGTCCAGCCCGTTTCGGGGCAAAAGCAGGTCGCACAGGCGGTCAATCACCCGGCGCACATGCGGCAAATGCCGGTCGTCGTCATGGGTGGCAAGCCAGCGGTCATGTGACAGCTCCGCCACCGGATCACCCCGGCGCTGCAACCGCGGTAGGGCGTCGCCAACGAATGTCGGCAACAGCGCCATACCCACGCCCTGCAATGCCAGATCAAGGCTGTTGCGCGGTGCGGTCACCTCGCAAATCGCGTCCGTGCCCACGCTTTTGTCCAGCCAGCGGGCGGATGGCGTGTCCGCCACCACCTTGATCCACCGGTCCGGGGCCCCTTTGGCCGCGTAGGGCACAAAATCCACCCGCGCCAGTTTGCGCCCCGCCAGCCCCGGCTCGGTCGGGCGGCTGTTGCGGATCCCGATCACAACCTCGCGGTGCGCAATGTCCAGCTGCGCCTCATTCATGACAAAGCGCAATCTGGTGTCCGCCGGGTCCCCCGCAATCTCTGCGATGCGCGGCATCAGGGCCAAGGTGGTCCAGCTGCCAGCCGAAATCTTGACCAGCGGCAGGTCCGGCCCGTCGCTGGTGGCGGTCGCGCGTGATATCTGGGCTTCAACGCCGGTCAACTCTGCCAGCAAAGCCCGTGCGTCGGCGGTCAGTGCGTAGCCACGATCATGGCGGTTGAACAGCTCGCGCCCAAGGCTGCGCTCCAATGCCAGCATGCGCCGCCCCAGCGTCGCCGGGCTGCGCCCAGTCACCCGCGCCGCCGGTGACAGCCCGCCTTCCCGAGCCACCGCAAGGAACAGCTGCAAATCATCCCAGCCCTTTTCATTCATGAAATGATCACTTCAAAGCGTTTCATTTTGCACGGCCACCTCACCCCATAGAGTCGCCTCAGGTCAAGTCCCCACCGTCATGAGGAAAGACGCCATGAAAAACACACCCAACCTCGGGAATGGGCAAAGGCCCTTCCCCCATGCCAGAAAATCCCGCCAGCAGCAGGAGATCGACGCCTTTCTATTGGAACATTCCGGCCCCGGACCGCGGCTGATCTATTGCCTGGCCGAATGGCTCAGTCGGAAACCAGCTCGCCCGCCAAAGCCGCATCGATCAACGCAATGGTTTCGTCCACGCCATACAAGGCAATGAACCCACCGAACCGCGGCCCTTGTGATGCGCCCAGCAGCACCTCGTACAGCGCCTTGAACCAGTCGCGCAGCGGGTCAAACCGCTCCCGCCCGCAGGCGAACACCACCGATTGCAGCGCCTCGGCGTCCAACCCGCCATCCCACGCGGCCAATTGGCTACGCAAGTCCAGCAACGCCTCGCGCTCCAGCTCACTCGCCGCGCGGTAGGTCTTCGCAGGCTTCACGAAGTCGTTGTAATAGGCCACCGCAAAGCCCGCCGCCTGATCCAGATCAGGGTGCGTCTCGGCCGAGGCCTCAGGCGCATACCGCTGGATGAAGCCCCAAAGCTGGTCCTTGCCTTCGGCATTGGCCACAGAGGCCAGGTTCAGCAGCATGGAAAACGGCACCACCATGTTCGACGCTGGCACATTGTGCCCGTGAATGTGGAACACCGGGTTCGCCATCCGCTGCTTGGCGTCCTGATCCGCGTATCCGCGCAGCTGCTGGTGGTACTCGTCCACCGCCTTGGGGATCACGTCAAAATGCATCCGCTTCGCGGTCTTGGGCTTTTGGTACATGAAATACGACAGCGACTCCGCCGAGGCATAGGTCAGCCACTCGTCAATCGACACCCCATTGCCGGTGGTCTTGGAAATCTTGTGCCCGTCGGCGTCCAGAAACAGCTCATACGTGAAATGCTCCGGCTTTTTGCCGCCCAGAATTTGGCAAATGCGGTCGTAGATCGGCGTATTCGTGGAATGGTCCTTGCCGTACATCTCGAAATCGACGTCCAGCGCGGCCCAGCGCGCGCCGAAATCGGGTTTCCACTGCAGCTTCACGTTGCCGCCGGTGACAGGCAGGGTCCATTCCTTACCGTCCTCGTCGTCAAACGTCACCTCGCCCTTGGCCGCGTCCACATGCTTCATCGGCACATACAGCACCCGCCCCGTCTCAGGGTGGATCGGCAGGAAGATGGAATACGTCTCCCTCCGTTCCTCGCGCAGCGATTTCAGCATCACCTCCATCACCGCGTCGTATTTCTCGCAGGCGCGCAGCAGGATCTCGTCAAACTTGCCGGTCCGGTAAAACTCGGTCGAGCTGATAAACTCGTACTCAAACCCGAACGTGTCCAGAAAGCTGTTCAGCTTGGCGTTGTTATGCGCGCCAAAGCTTTCATGCGTGCCAAACGGGTCCGGGACATCCGTCAGGGGCCGCTGCAGATGCGGCTCCAACAGTTCCGGTGAGGGCACGTTGCCCGGCACTTTGCGCATCCCGTCCAGATCGTCGGAGAAGCAGATCAGCTTGGTCGGGATGTCGGAAATCACCTCAAACGCGCGCCGGATCATGGTCGTCCGCGCCACCTCCCCGAACGTCCCGATATGGGGCAAACCGCTTGGCCCGTATCCCGTTTCAAACAGCACATAGCCCTTCTCCGGCGCGCCCTTGTCGAACCGTTTGAGAAGCTTGCGCGCTTCTTCAAAAGGCCAGGCTTTAGAGCTCATCGCGGCGTCGCGCAGGTCAGACATGATATGTACTTTCGAATCCGAGGGGGTGCGTCCAATACGCACCTAGGTGATGCTACCTATTGTGCGGGCCCTGCCGGGTCAATATTCTGCGCTGCAACATCGCCTTTCCAGAAAGCCCTTTGCATGTCTCTCGACGCCTCCCCCCTCTCCGCGCAGGATTGCCTCGTCGCCATGATGATCGCGGTCTCCATGTCGGACGCCAATGTGCGCACGTCTGAACTGGTGGCCATCCAGCAGGTGGTCAATCACCTGCCGATCTTTGCCGATTACGACGTCGACCGCATCAACAAGGTCGCCGCCACCGTCTTCGACCTGTTCGAGGATGAAGACGGTCTCGACGCGCTCTTCGGCCTCGTCAAAGAGGCGCTGGAACCCGAGCTTTTTGAGACCGCCTACGCGCTTGCCTGCGACGTCGCCGCCAGCGACGCCCATATCGGCCAGCAAGAGCTGCGCCTGCTCGAAGAAATCCGCTACGCGTTGGAAATAGACCGCCTCCACGCCGCCGCCATCGAACGCGGGGCGCGGGCGCGCTACATCGTCCGCTAGGCCATTCGTCACTGCGCTGTGAATGTCTGCTATGCGGCACGAAGCCGCCATTCGATGAGGGCATAGCCAGACCGCGGGGTGGCGACAAGAGGCCCATTCGACAGCGCTTTATGGTAGCAAGGTCATCTTCTGTACATTCGGCGCGCCCAGCCCCACCAAATCGCCAGCCCTGTCGGGCGGTCTGGCGATGCCCGGGGCCTACGGCCTGTTTACCGGGCTGGTGAGCAGAAAAGAAGTGGCTGTTATGCGGGACTTGCTGCCGTTCCAACCGGCCATTTCCGCACATCAAACAATATACACATTTGTGCCTAACCGTTGCCTTCTGATTATCGGAGCTTGTTGCTCACTCTTGTTGGAAAAGCATGTGATGCTAAGAAGCCTCGAATTGATGTCAGCCGCTATATTTTTCGGTATCTGGCCTGTATTGGTAGGAGCTCAGCAAGACCGCTATCCTTCTATTACTGAATCGTTGCTGGATGAATGGGGCGACAAAACGTACCGGTTTGCTTCGGGTGAATTGAATGGTGCCATTCTTTATCTTGGGCTGGATGGCAGTACATTTCTGTGGTTCCCTAAAAAGGTCAAAATCTCTGCGGGTACTTGGTCAGGTGGACTCAAAAACCGCAAGACTGCGGTCTGTGTCAATTTTCCTTACACCGTGGTGCGCCGATTGACCGAAACGCAGTTTGGCGAAAGAAAGTGCATTCACTTGGACAAGTTCAGTGCGGCTATAGTGGAAGTAGCTAATGGTGACATATTGAATCTAAAAAGCAAAAAGTTTCCCTGCCGAATTTGTTCCAAGTCCACTAGCATTTCTCAATTGGCGATTGGACTTCGGGATTGAGATTTGAGTTTAAAGCTCAGGTCACTCTGGGCTCAAACCGGCCATTCCCGCACCCCACCCACACCCAAAAAAAAGCCACCAACCCGCAGGTCGGTGGCCTCATCGCGTAGGGCGGGGTTCACCCCGCCAAACCTAAACCTTACTTCTCGTCGTCAACCTCGGGCTGCTCGCCCACATCCGGTTGGTCGTCGCCCTCAGGAAGGTTGAACAGCGAATCCGCGTCCACCAGCAGGTTGTCGTCCTCGTCCTCATCATCCGCAGGCGCGTCACCCAAGGTGAAGGTCTCAAGACCGGCCATCGAGGACGGCAGCGCGGGCTCTTCCGCAGGTGCGCCAAGCGACAGCTCGGTCGAGACCAGCTTGCGCCGCTCGTCATCGCTCATCGCTTCGCCGTCTTTGGCTTTCTTGGCATTCGCTTTCTGAACGGCGGCGTCCAGCTCGGACTGTTTACACAGCCCCAAAGCCACCGGGTCAATCGGTTGGATGTTCTGGATGTTCCAATGCGTCCGCTCGCGGATCGCGTTGATCGTGGGCTTCGTGGTGCCCACCAGTTTCGAAATCTGACCATCGGTCAGTTCTGGGTGGAACTTCACCAGCCACAGAATCGACGCCGGACGGTCCTGACGTTTCGACAGCGGCGTATAACGCGGGCCACGGCGTTTCTCTTCACCCACAGCGGCGGCGTTGTGCTTCAGCTTCAGCTGGTAGCGTTTGTCGGCCACGCCTTTGTCGATCTCTTCCTGCGTCAGCTGGTTGTTGGAAATCGGGTCAAAGCCTTTGACGCCCTGCGCCACGTCGCCATCCGCGATGCCTTGCACCTCAAGGTCGTGCAGCCCGCAGAAATTCGCGATCTGGGTAAATGTCAGTGTGGTGTTGTCGACCAGCCAAACGGCAGTCGCTTTCGCCATAATCGGTGTAGCCATTGGTCGTCTCCTTTGGACGTTAAACACAACTTCCCCGTCACCCGGCTTAGGGGCTGTCCCGGTTGGAACAAGTTCGTATTGTTGGGGAACTTGGGGCCTATATAGTGAGCCTTAGTTAAAAGGGAAAGAACAAATGCGGGCACTTTTGATCTGGCTTTTCTGTGCAGGCGCAGCCTTTGCCGAAGGCGAAAAAGCCGGCGAGTTCGACTATTACGTCCTCGCCCTCAGCTGGTCGCCAAACTGGTGCGCCCTGGAAGGTGACGCCCGCAATTCCGACCAATGCGACCCCAAACACGATCACGGCTGGATCATGCATGGCCTGTGGCCGCAATTCGAAGAAGGCTGGCCCTCCTATTGCAACACCCGCGAACGCAGCCCCTCGCGGTCCGAGACCGCAGCCATGGCTGACGTGATGGGCACCGGCGGTTTGGCCTGGCACCAATGGAAGAAACACGGGCGCTGTTCCGGCCTTTCATCGCAGGATTACTTCGCCCTGTCGCGGGAGGCCTACGCAAAAATCACCCGCCCAGCGGTGTTTCGAAAACTCAAAGACCCGGTGAAACTGCCCGCCCATGTGATCGAGGAGGCGTTCCTTTTGGAAAATGACGGCCTTAAGACCGGCGGCATCACCATCACCTGCAAAAACCGCCACATTCAGGAAGCACGGATCTGCCTGACCAAAGAACTCGACTTCCGCAGCTGCGGCCACGACACGATCCGGGACTGCCGCATGGACGACGCTCTGTTCACGCCAATTCGTTAACAAGCATGTAAGCACCGCGCGTCACGACGCCCTGTGTACGGGGTGTGTACAGCCTGTGTACGCGGTTTTCATGGCTTTCTGGCGAAAGTTAACGTCAGATTTTGAGCACGATTTTCCCGATATGGGTGGAGCTTGCCATCTTCGCATGCGCCTTACTGGCATCCTCCAAGGCGAACTCCGAATCCATCACCGGCTTCACCGTTCCAGCCTCCAACAAAGGCCAGACCTCGGCTCTCAGACGGTCGGCAATCTGCGCCTTCGCCAAGTCGCTTTGTGGCCGCAATGTTGACCCCGTAATGGTCAGCCTGCGCGTCATCAGAAACGCAAAATTCAGTTCAATTTTAGGGCCTTGCAAGAAAGCGATCTGCACCAGCCGCCCGTCCATCGCCAAGGCTTTGACGTTGCGCGGCAGGTAGTCGCCACCCACCATATCAAGGATCAAATCCGCCCCGCCTTCGGCCTTCAGAACCTCCACAAAATCCGCGTCGCGGTAGTTGATCGCAACCTCCGCGCCCAAGTCGTTGCAAACTCCGCATTTTTCGTCAGACCCAGCCGTCGTGAACACCCGTGCGCCAAAAGCACGCGCCAACTGAATGGCCGTCGTCCCAATGCCCGACGACCCGCCATGCACCAAAAACCGCTCCCCCGCTTTCAGCCCGCCACGCATAAAAACGTTAGAGAAAACAGTGAAGTACGTCTCCGGCAACGCCGCCGCCTCAGCCATGCTCAAGCCGTTTGGCACGGGCAAACAATGCGCCGCCGGCGTGCTGACATATTCCGCGTACCCGCCACCCGGCAGCAGCGCGCAAACCTTGTCACCGACCGCGACACCAGACACTCCGGCGCCGATAGCCGAGACCGTCCCGGCCCCTTCAAGCCCGGGCAAAGGCGAGGCCCCAACAGGCGGGTCGTATGCCCCCGCCCGCTGCAGCGCATCGGGCCGGTTCACGCCCGCATAGTCCAATTTTATAACGACATCGCCCGCCCCCGGAACAGGTACCGGCACCTCAACAGGCGTCAACACATCCGGCCCGCCGGGCTTTGAAATCTCAACAGCACGCATCATTATGTCAGTCCTACTTATGGGGGCGTGAGCTCATGAACCCCGGTAGATCAGGGTCCCGCATTTTGGAAGGTGCCTTCACCTTGGACATCAGCCAATTCGGCCCCGCCATCAGCTTCGAGGCCAACGGATTGTCGTTCATCTGCGCTTTGAATTTTTCAAACTGCATGACGTTCTCAATCCGACGGTCCAGAAATTCCCACGTCTTTTCATGGCCTTCGCTGTCGTCGCCCAGCCAGAACAAGACGGTGGAGCCGTAAACCCCCGACAAGATCGTGCGTTTCGAATACCAGTTGAAATCGTCCGAGCTGTCGCCCAGCTCTGTCCAAATCGCGTCCGCCGTGCCCCAGACCAGCTTGGCCCCAAGCGCCGCGTTCTGCGGTAAGGCAAACAAGGCCGATCCACGCCGCACCGCTTCCTTGTGGTCGCCGACAGCTTCCAGCCGGTAGCGCACGCCCGCCGCGACGCGTTCGCTATAGCGCATCCCCAACAGGTTCTCCCGCTTCATCCGAGCCGCCATCTGGGCGTCGCCACGCTCGTGAAAGGCAATTGCCATATCCAGCGCCGTACGCGGGAAAATTGATTTGGCAACGGCCAGCTCAATGCCTGTATCTTGCACAGCACTTTGAAATGTCTCGTCGGACCAGCCGTCGAACATGACATGGTCCAATGCGGCATCCAAAAGGCGGTTCTTTTCGGTATCAGACATCTCAAACTCCTCAGGTTTCCCTAGTGGACAAGATAGGGCGACCTTGCTATAGCGCCACTTCCTGCAAATTCTTGCAAACTCTAACTTAGGAAGGTGGTGACACCACATGCAGGTAAGCGTTCGCGACAACAATGTCGATCAGGCTCTCCGCGCTCTGAAGAAGAAACTTCAGCGTGAAGGCGTTTTTCGGGAAATGAAGCTCAAGCAACATTTCGAAAAGCCGTCTGAGAAGAAAGCACGCGAGAAGGCCGAGGCCATCCGCCGCGCCCGCAAGCTGGCTCGTAAAAAGGCACAGCGCGAAGGCGGGATGTAAATCCCTCCCTCACTTGTGAGCAAAAAACGACCCCCGCAGCAGCCGCTTCGGGGGTTTGTTTTTGTCTATCGTGGTGCAAGCACATGCAGTGTGAATGAAACGCTGGTTCGCCCACAACGCCGTCAGTCGCGCGTTTCTACCCACCAGTCATGCATGGATGTAAACACAGGCCTCAGCCCCATGCCAGCAGGCGTTGCACTGTATTCCACCCTCGGTGGTACTTCGGCATAGACCTTACGCGAAACCAAGCCATCCGCCTCCAATGCGCGCAGCTGGTTGGTCAGCATGGTTTGGGTGATACCAGTTGCCAGCTTTCGCAATTCCCCGAAACGTTTGGTGCCTTGAAAAATCAGAATTTGCAGAAGCATCAGCTTCCATTTTCCCCCGATCATCCCAATCACATCCTGCGCCGGACAGCGCGCTTCACCGACTTCTGGCGAAGGAGCCAAATTTTCTTCCCGGTCCAACATCCTTGTTTTCCTGCAATAGTAAGTTTTTTAGTACTGTATACGATTTTTCTGCCTACTTTTGAAGGCCAAGCAAGCGGCGTATTTGACATTGGGTAATCGCAACCAGGAGACACCCGATGACCATTGCTTTGTACTCTGTCAGCGGCGCCCCCAGCCCGTGGCGCGTTCAGATTGGGTTGACGTTCAAGGGCTTGGCCTTTGATCTGACCACATTGTCGGCCCAGAAACAGGAACACAAATCCCCCGAATTCTTGAAGCTCAACCCACGTGGCACCGTTCCGGTCTTGATCGACGGCGACACTCAATTGACCGACTCGATCGGCATTCTGGGATGGCTCGACCGCGCCTATCCCGACAGGCCGCTCTTTGGCGCAACACCAAGCCAATCAGCCGTGATCTGGCAGCGCGTGATGAGTATTGCAGAGTTTCTCCCGCCCGCCGTCAGCGGGGTTCTGAGGCCACTGTTCTTCGGTGGCGAAACCGAAGCCAACGACGCTTTGCGAGAAGCGGCGCAGGCCCTAACCGACGAATTGGCCATCCCGGAGACCTACCTTTCCGAAGGCGCTTTCTTAGCGGGGGCAAACCCGACCGCAGCAGACGCTGTGATGTTCCCTCACATCCGTCTTCTGGTGCGCGCCACACAGACACATGCCGCGACGATGGAGGCACTTGGATTGGGCGACCTGCCCGCACTGTTCCCGAACCTCGCCGCTTGGGTCAATCGGGTCGAGGCATTGCCAAATGTCGCCGCAACTTTCCCGCCTCATTGGCAGGATGCAACTTAGCCTAGACAGTCAGGACACATTGCATGACCGACACACACTACACCGCCTCCATTCTGGTCAACGCCAGCCCAGCCGCATGCTTCAAGGCCGCGACCACCCAGTATGACAAATGGTGGACCAAGCCCGACGCGCCCATGCGCGACGTCGGCGATCGGTCCAAGTTCACTTTTCCACCCGGCAAGTCCTACTGGACCTTTGAGGCCACGTTACTCGTTCCCAATGAACGGGTCGACATGACCTGCGTCGATGCGCTGCACCTGCACGAAGGGCAGCCCGCAGAGATAGAACAAGAATGGCTTGATACGGTTGTTCGGTGGGAATTTACCACAGAGGGCAATCAGACCCGCGTCAAACTGGACCACATCGGTTTAAAGCCGGACCTGCTTTGCTTTGATATTTGTAAGGCCGGTTGGGATTTCTTCTTCCTCGACAGCCTCAAAGCCTATCTGGAGACTGGCGAGGGCAAACCGCATACGGGCTAGTGTCAGAGACCCTGCGCGGGCAGCTTTGCTGAATTGTCGTCCGGATCATCGTCGTAAACCTTGCGGGTGGTCACCCCGGGCAATTTGGCAAACGCATCCATGGTTTTGGTTGGGAAATACCCCACCGGGATGCTTTCAAAACCTGGCAGCTGCGACAGGATTTTCGACGTCGACAGCGAGCATTGCGCCTTCGGCACCGCGCCGTAATTTGCGGCCAGCATCAGCGCCTTCTGCGCCACCTCGGGGGAGACGGTGATTTCCTGCACCACGGTGTGGAACGTCTCCCGCGTGTGGTAGTCGATGTAGACGCCGACCATGCGGTCGGTCAGGCCGTAATGCAGGTCATTGCGCTCAGGGGCGTTGGGGTTCCACCAGGTCCCCGCCGGGTCCCACATCACGCGCTGCGAGCCGTTGATCAATAGCCCCGTATGCGCGCCCGAGCCTGAACGGTTGTTGATCACCGTGATCAACGTCAGCTTGGCTGGCCCCGGCGCGCGGAACGCGACGCGGTCAATTTCATGCTGTTCCGACCAGATCGGCTCCGCCCCGCAGGCGGCAAGGCTGACCAACATGGCCAGCGACAGGAACACACGACGCAACACGGGGACTTGTCGGATCAGCCGTTGATCATGGCCAGAAGGACCAGAAAGACAAGGATGATCACGATCGAATAGGTCGTGAATTTTACGAATCCGTCGAATGTTTTTTCTTGGTCTTTGGTGTCCATGGACCCGTGCTCGTGCTCAGCCATTGTGGCCTCCGTCAGTGGTGTGTCTAAGTTGGTTGCCCGTGGCATAGCGGATTCTTAATGCAGTGTCACGCGGCAGCGCGCGGCTATTCGTCGCCTTCTTCCAACTGCTGCGCGAGGCGGAAACCAATGCGGTTTGGTTCCGGCTGATCCACCTCTTTGGGCAGCGCGCGCAGCATGACGTTCAGCTGGCTGACATGCTGGATCTGCTGGGTCTTGGTGCCGGACGGATCGGACCCGTAGAAAGTGATGATGTCAGGGGCGTAAAAGCCCATCCCCTCAATCCGCATCACGCCCGCGTCGCCGCCGGTAAAACCCATCGCGACCTCTTGGTTGGCATCAAGCTGCTGTTCAAAGTTCTGGATGTAAAGCACCAGCCGCTCATAGGCCCATTCGGCGGGCGACTTCTGTGACAGAGGCGTCTTTGCAACGCCTTCGGGCAACGGCTGCTGCTCGGCCGTGGGGGCGCAATCCTTCAAGTGCACAACACGAGCCTTGGGAAGCGCCGCGGCCTCCACCATTTCTGCCGTGGTCTTGATCTCGTCGTTCATCGGTTAGGCCTTCGTCTGGTAGAGATACGCCCCATCATCGCGCAAGGAGCGGGTCACTTGTCCAGACAAATACAGGTGATGGCAATGGGCCATGGCCTCCACCAGCGCCAAACCGTATTCCCCGCCGCCAATCTCGCGCTTGAACAGCGTCAGGAAGGTCTCACCGGCCGTGTGCGGTTCCTGAAGGAAGGTCAGCAGCCGGTCCAACGCGCCGTGGTGGTTGTCGATTAGCTGCTTCAACCGCAATGGCAGGCCTTTGAACGGCAGTTTATGGCCCGGCAGAACCAGCTGACCCGGAGTTGCGAATTGCAACATCCTTTCGCAGGCCTCCAGCCAGTCAGACACCGGGTCCGCCTCCGGCTCGTTCGGATACAGCCCCAGATTGGGTGAAATGGACGGGATCAGCTGATCGCCGCCCAACACCACGTCATCATCCGACCAAAGCGTAGCATGTTCGGGCGCATGGCCGTTGCCGATACGAACCAGCCATTTGCGACCGCCGATAGTCAGCGTATCCCCTTCGCGGATACGTGTGTAGCCTTGCGGCAGCGCCGCCACGCAGTCGGAGAAGTTGAACGGGCGCTCCGCCTTGCGCTTTTCCAAGATATCCGCATCCATCCCACCACGGGTGTAGAAGGTGATCGCCTCCGGCGTGGGCACGGGTTGGTCGTCAAAAGTCAGCATCCGCGCCATCAGCCATGCAGTCCGGGTGGTGATCAACTCCGCGCCATGTTCGGTCTGAAACCAGCCCGCCATACCGATATGATCGGGGTGGTGATGGGTAACGATCACCTTGCGCACGGGCTTGCCGCCCAGCGGCCCAGCCATCAACGCGTCCCAGATGGTCACCCCACGCTTGGAGTAAAACCCGGTATCCACAATCGCCCAGCCGTCGCCATCGGCAATGGCGTAGATATTGACATGATCCAGCTTCATCGGCAGCGGCAGGCGCATCCACAGGATGCCGCCTGCCACTTCAACAGCCTCGCCCTCGGCGGGGATGTCCTCAAACGGGTAGGTTAGCTTTTGGTTCAAGCGACCAGATCTTCCACGCTCAGCGCGTACAGGTCAGCCGCCCCTTGGCGCACATGCTCCGCAAGGCCAACATGTTCGGGCAAAAGACGCTGAATATAGACCCGCGCCATACGACCGCGCACCCCATCCTCACCGGCGCGATGCGCCGCGCAGAGGTGGTAATAACCGCCAAGGCAGCGCGCGAAGAGCTTCAGATAAGCAACCGAGCCCGCGAAGCGGTCATTCATGTCCTGCTCTACAAGCCACTCAGTTGTTTCGCGCAGTGTTTCAAAGGCAGTGAACACTTTCGCCGCCAGATCGGAGTTGCCCTCTTTGCAGCCCTCGATAGAGGCCTCAAGCTCGTCAATCAGCGCATAGGCGGCTTCTCCGCCATCTATCATCTTGCGCGCCACCAGATCCATCGCCTGAATGCCGTTGGTGCCCTCGTAAATCGCGGTCACCCGCACATCGCGCAAGTATTGCGCGGCGCCGGTTTCTTCGATGAAACCCATGCCGCCATGCACTTGAATACCCTTTTGGGCCACGTCGATACCCACATCCGTACCGAACGCCTTGGCAATCGGGGTCAGCAAAGCCGCACGCGCTTTCCAAGCGGCGTCATCCTGTGCGTTGCCCATGTCGATAGCCAATGCACAGGCGGCCGAAATCGCACGGGCCGTGAAAATATCGGCCTTCATTTCCGCCAACATCCGGCGCACATCGGCATGGCCGATGATCGTCTCGCCCTCATGCGCGCGGCCCTGCTTGCGATCCATGGCATAGGCCAATGCGTGTTGATACGCGGCCTCCGCCACGGCGATGCCCTGCCCGCCGACGCCGAGACGTGCGTTGTTCATCATGGTGAACATGGCGGCCATGCCGTTATGTTCCTCACCCACAAGCCAACCTTGAGCGCCGTCAAACTGCATCACCGCAGTCGGTGAACCGTGCAGCCCCATCTTGTGCTCAAGCGACACCACCTTCAGCGAGTTCGCCACGCCGGGCTTGCCATTCTCGTCCGGGATCAGCTTCGGCACCATGAACAGCGAGATACCCTTGGTCCCGGGCTTCGCATCCGGTAGGCGCGCCAACACAAGGTGACAGACATTTTCGGTGAAATCATTATCGGCCCAGCTGATGTAAATCTTCTGTCCCGTCACCGCGTAGCTGCCATCACCGTTTGGCTCCGCCTTGGTGCGCAGCGCGCCCACGTCGGACCCGGCCTGCGGCTCCGTCAGGTTCATCGTGCCCGACCAAGCACCGGAAATCAGGTTCGGCAGATACAGCTCTTTGATCTCGTCAGAGGCGTGGTGTTCCAACGCCTCGATCTGGCCTTGGGTCATCAGCGGGTTAAGTTGCAGCGACAGGCAGGCACCGCCCATCATCTCGTTGACTGCGTTGACCAGCGACTGCGGCAGGCCCATGCCGCCATATTCCGGGTCGCCCGCCATACCGACCCAGCCGCCTTCGGCAATGGCCTTGTAGCCGTCTCCGAACCCCGGCGAGGTGCGCACAACGCCGTTCTCCAACACCGCCGGATGCATATCGCCATTGCGCTGCAGGGGTGCCAGCACCTCGTTGCACATCTTGGCCGCCTCTTCGAGGATGGCAGAGGTCACATCCGGCGTGGCTTCGGCAAATTTTTCGGTCTCTGCGACGCGGGAAAATCCCACGACCTTGTCAAAGAGGAACTGATATTCGCTGGCGGGCGCACGATATGGCATTATGAACTCCGTTCGGTTGCGCGACTATGCAGGCACGCGGGGATCGGTTAAAGGGCGTCAAAGTTTGGACAAATGTGCAGCGCGCGGCCCTTCCCATCAAGGGGGACGCAGCGTCAGAACGGGAATTCCGCGTGACCAAGACATTAACGCAAAGCCAACTGCTTGATGCCGCACAATTATTGCGTGACGGCAAGCTGGTCGCGTTCCCGACGGAAACCGTCTACGGCCTCGGGGCAGACGCCACCAACGACCGCGCCGTCGCCGCCATTTTCGAGGCCAAGAACCGCCCCAGCTTCAACCCGCTGATCGTGCATCTGCCCGATGTCGCCGCCGCCGAGGCTTTCGTGACCTTCTCGGATGAAGCCCGAACGCTGGCCGACGCGTTCTGGCCAGGGCCTATGTCATTGGTCCTTCCATTGCGCGGTGATGTCGGCCTCTCTGACCTTGTGACCGCCGGTCTGGACACGGTCGCGATCCGCGTTCCTGCGCACCCATTGGCACAGGCGCTGTTGCGCGAGGTCGGGCTGCCCATCGCCGCCCCCTCCGCCAACCCCTCCGGCAAGATCAGCCCAACCACAGCCGCGCATGTGCTGGATGGGTTGTCGGGTCGAATTGCCGCCGTGGTCGACGGGGGGCAATGCGGCGTTGGATTGGAATCGTCAATCTTTGGCGGCGACCCAATCACGCTGCTGCGCCCCGGGGGCATTTCCCGCGAGGCGGCAGAAGGCGCGCTGGGCCGCGCACTGGCTCAAGGCGGCGGCTTGGCAAAGCCAAACGCACCGGGACAATTGGCGTCACACTACGCCCCCGATGCAGGCATTCGGCTGAACGTAGAAGCAAAGCAAGACGTTGCGCATCTGGGTTTTGGCACCGGCACGGCTGACCTGAATCTGTCCCCAACCGGCAACCTGACAGAGGCGGCAGCCAATCTGTTCTCAATGCTGCGAAAAATGGATGCTCTGACACAAGCGGCCGGGGCGGATCACTTCACCGTCGCGCCGATCCCGCAGCACGGGCTGGGGCTGGCCATCAACGACCGTCTCACCCGCGCCGCTGCGCCGCGCTAAGCGCGCCCGCCTTCGGCGGACAGCAACAACGGGTCAATGCCCATGGCCTTCAGCGCGCCCTGCCACTTGCCGCTGTCTTCCTTGCCGAACACCAGCGCCTCAGATGCGTCGCCAATCAGCCAGCCGTTGCGCACGATCTCGTCCTCAAGCTGCCCCGGCCCCCATCCCGCATAGCCCATCGCCAGCAAGGCAAGGTCCGGCCCGTCGCCCATGGCGATGTCTTCAAGAATGTCCAGCGTGGCCGTCATCCCGAAGCTGTTGCCAACCTTCAGTGTCGCCTCGCTTTGGTCGTAGTCGGACGAGTGCAGCACAAACCCACGGCCAAACTCCACCGGCCCGCCAACATGGATGCGGATGGACCGGGCCGATGGCGGGGCCTCGATCTCCAATTGTTTCAGCAAATCCTTGAATTTCAGGTCTTCGGCGGGTTTGTTGACGATCAATCCCATAGCCCCTTTGTCGGAATGGGAGCAGATGAAGATCACACTTTGTTCAAACCGCTGATCCCCCATCGAGGGCATCGCAATCAGCAACCTGCCGTTCAAATCCATGGAATCGCTTGGTTTTGTCATCTGCCTAGGGTGCGGCGTCACCGCTGCGGGATCAAGCGAAAGCCGCGCGCGGGGGCGACTTTCGCGCAACTGTAGCAAACTCTCGCTTAGACGTGATTTCCCGTGTGAGGGGGGCGTCCATATGTTGGCCGGGTGATAAAGCCGATCTCCCTTTGTGCCGTCACGGCCCTTTGCGTCGCCGCCAGCCCTGTGTTGCCGGTGCGGGCGCAGGTATTGGAAACCGTGGACAGCGTCGTGTCGGTGACCTTGCTGGAAGGGTGGCGCGAACCTGACGGGTCGCATTACGCGGGCATCCAGATTGACCTGGCGCCCGGGTGGAAAACCTATTGGCGCGCGCCGGGGGATGGCGGCATCCCGACCACCACAAATTGGGACGGCTCCGACAACCTGGCATTTGCCAAAGTGTTCTGGCCCCGCCCGGAGGTGTTCCGAACCTTTGGCATGCGCTCGGTCGGCTACGCGGACCGCGTGGTTCTGCCTGTGCATCTCGAAGCCAAGGAAAGCGGCGACATTGATGCCGAACTGAATCTGCGCCTTGGCGTCTGCAACGAGATTTGCCTGCCGGTGGATGTCTCATTGAGCGGTGTGCTCAGCGATACCGACGTCATTGGTATGGTCCCGATCCAGGCGGCCCTGACCGACCGGCCCGAAACCAGCGAGGCCAAGCTCAGCTGCACCCTCACCGATTTGGGCGAGGAGTACCGGCTCGACATCGCAACCAACATCGCCCCCCTGGACGGTGTCGCGGAAACCTCCGTCGTCGAGGTAGGTGACCAACGCGTTTGGGTCAGCGAGCCGCGTTTCATGCGCGACGACGATTGGGTCTTGTCCACAGTCCGCCTGATCCCACAGCACGACAAAGCCGACGTTGACCTGTCGACGGTGCGCATGACGCTCCTGACCACGACCTCGGCCACTGAACTGCGCGGCTGCGACTAGGCCTTTGCCTTGCGGCCAACCAATTGGGTGATGCTGGCGCCAATCCAGTTCACAACGAGCAGCGCCAATACCCCCGCCATGAACATCGCAAAGGCTGACGACATGGCCGAAGCAGGGACCAATCCGTGCAACGGGCCTGGCATCGCGCCGGTCCAGATCGTTGCGCCAAGCGTCACCGCGAACAGCACCGCCGCAACAAGCACATTGGCCAACATGATGCCCCGAAAGATCGGGGCGGCTCTGCTTGCCGACATCGCCCGGCGCAACGCCTTGGTTTGACGCGCCACATCCGACTGCATCGCGATCAGCGAGGGGACGACCAACAGCACCAGCAACATCCCAAAGCCCAGCCCGTAGCACAGCGTGATCACCGTGGGTTTGAGGAACTGCGCGTGACGCGAACTTTCAAACAGCAGTGGCGCGAGGCCCAAAACGGTGGTCAGCGTTGTCAGCAAAACGGGCCGCAACCGGTCCACCGCGCCATCTACAATGGCGGGGATCAACCCGCGTTCCTCAGCATATTCGTCGATGGTCGACACCAGCACGATGGAGTCGTTGATGATGATCCCCGTCATCCCGATCAGCCCCACCACCGTAAACATCGACAGCGGAACGTCCCACGCGTGGTGGCCGTAAATGGTGCCGATCAGCCCAAACGGGATGATCGCCATAATCACAATCGGGCGGGTGAAGCTGGCAAAGACCCAGGCAAGCGCCAGATAGATGCCGATCAGGCACAAGATCATCCCCAGCATCGCATCGTTGAGGAACTCCTCCTCCTGCTCCGCCAACCCAGATTGTCGGGACGACACGCCATGATCCTGCTCGATCTGCGGTAATATCTCTTCGGCAATCAGCCCGGCAATCTCTGCCGCGCGTGCGGGGTCATCCTCGGATATGTCGCCTGTGACTGATACCAGCCTGATCCCGTTTTCCCGCCGCACCGTTGAAAACCCGGTCTGGCTTTGCACCGTCACGATGTCGGCCAATGGCACGTAGACGCCCGATGGCGCGCGCATGAAGGTTCGGTCCAGGAAGTCCGCCGTCAGCTCACCGGTCGGCAGTTCCACCCGAATGGTGGCGGAGCGTGGACCATCCGGGTAAGTCGCCGCCTCGATCCCGTTCAGCCGATTGCGCAGCACTCGACCCAGCGCGTCGATGGTAAACCCAAGCGCCTGGCCTTGCGCGGTCAGGTCCAGGATCAGCTCCTCCTTGTCATAGGCGAGGCTGTCTTCCACGGCGGACACTTCCGGGAATTGCAGCATTGCGGTCTTGAATGCCTCGGCGGCGGATTTCAGCGTCTGCGCTTCGGCGCCAAACAGCTGCACATCCAACGAGTCGCCCCCCGGGCCAGATCGCCAGCCACGGAAGCTGATCTGTTCCACCATCGGGTGCCGACGCACGGCATCCTGCAATTCGCCCACAAACTGGAAAGACGAATAGGGCCGCTGGTCCGCGTCGATCAACTCAATCGCGATTGCACCCAATTGGTCGGCATCCTTACTTTCTTGCCCAGATAACCCGCGCCCCGTGGTGCCGCCCACTTCGGCCAGCACATAGTCCAGCGGGTTGGTGCCGTAGCGCTCTTGGTAGTCATCGGCCAGGGCATTGGTGGCGCGCTGCATCTCGCGCATCATCTCGATCGTGTCCTCGCGCGTGGCCCCCGGCAGCATCGAGAAGTTGCCGGACACCGACCCCCGCTCCGGCGCGTTGAAGAACCGCCAGGTGACGTCACCTTTGATGAACAGCGCGGCTTGGCTGGCCAGGACCACCAGCACCAAGGCGAGCACGGGGTAACGCGCCCAGATCACCAGATGCATCAGCGGGCGGAAGGCACGATGCCGGACCCATTCAAAGCCCACATTGACGGTGCTGGATACCGCGTCGACACCGTGGCGCGACATGGCCAAGACCAGCTCCGCCCGGCGGGGGCGGCTGAACATGTAGAACGAAAACCACAGCAGGAAGAACCCCAACCCGGCCAACGCCCCGATCCCATTGGCTGAGAACACGGCGGCATATAATCCGCCCTCCGCATCGACCCAGCCCAAAGCGGTCGCGCCCAGCAACAGTCCCAACCCAATCAGGGCGGTCAGCACCATGGCCACAACGCTCAGCGCCAAGGCTGCGATGCTCAGTCGCGGGCGGCTGAACCCTTTCGTGGGCCGCTCCTTCAGCGCATGGCTCATGTGGTTGGGCAGGATCAGGAAGCATTCCACCAGCGAGGCAATCAGCACCACAATCACGGTAAACGGGATGTCGGCAATCAGATCGCCGAACCGCCCCCCCACGGCCACCAATCCAAAGAAGGCAATGATGGTCGTCAGCGTCGCGGAAAATACTGGCGCTGACATGCGCCGCGCCGCGTTCTCGGATGCGGTGACAGGGTCCTCCCCCAATTGTCGCGCCCGGAAATCCGCGTGTTCGCCCACCACAATGGCGTCGTCCACCACGATGCCCAGCGTGATGATAAGCGCAAAAAGCGACACCATGTTGATGGTCAGCCCGGCCACATACATCAGCGCAATCGCGCCCAGCATTGCAACCGGAATGCCTGCGGCCACCCAGATGGCAGTCCGCACGTTGAGGAACAGAAAGAGCAGCAAGACCACAAGTCCCAGCCCAACCGCGCCGTTATCCACCAGAATGTCCAGCCGCCCCGTGATGGCCTCTGATCGGGTGCGGATCAGGTCGATGCTGGTGCCTGAGGGCAGGGTCAGCGCCAGTTCCTCCGCAACCTCGGTGACCTGCGCCTGCAGCTTGATGGCGTCCCCTTGGTTGGACCGGTCCACACGGATCGAAATGGCGGGGTTGTCGCCCGCAAAATACGCCCGGTCGCGGTCGGTGCCTTCGACCACAATCGTGGCCACGTCGCCAATCGTCAGGTTGGACCCGTCCGCGTTCGACCGCAGTACAATCGCGGCAATCTGGCTGGGGTCACGCTTGGCAATCCCGGTGCGCACCCGCGCGTTGCCGCCAGACACGTCCCCCGCAGGGTCGGCTGACGCCTCGCCGCGAATGGCCTCTGCTATCTCGGCCATGGTGATGTCGTTCTTGATCAACGCGGTCGAGGCCACCTCGACAATCGTTTCAGGCGCGGCCACCCCGCGTATGGAAGTTCTTGTAACGCCTGCCGCAAACAGGCGCGTGACAAATTCGTCGGCGAACCGTCCTAACTGCTCAACCGCCACGGGGCCGGTGATCACCACATCCGTCACCCGGTCCCGCCATGCGCCACGCCGGACCACCGGGTCCTCGGCGTCGTCGGGTAAATCGTTCACCGCATCAACCGCCGCCTGCACCTCGTCAGCGGCGCGGCTCATGTCCCAATTGGGCTCAAACTCCAGATTGATCGAGGCGCTGCCCTCGCGCGATTGAGAGGTCGAACTTGCAACCCCTTCCACACCCAGCAGCGCAGGCTCCATCAACTGCACAATCGCGCGGTCCACGTCATCGGCGCCCGCGCCGTTCCACTGAATATTGACCGACACGCTGTCGAGGATCACATCCGGGAAAAACTGCGTCCGCATGCGCGGCAACGCAGCGACGCCCACGGCGATCAGGATCACCAGCAGCAGGTTCGCCGCTGTCCGGTGCCGAGTAAAATAGGACAGGACGCCGCCGGTTGTGGATTTGATGGCGTCCCGCACGGCTTAGCTGCCCATCCGCGATTCAATCCGGGCCACCATCTGCGCAGGCACCTTGGCCTCTTGCAGCTGACCCAGCATGCGGGTTTTGACTTCTGCCGGGATACGCTTGTTGGCTTCGACAAAGGCAATGATGCGCGCCCTGCGATCTGCGTCCAGCTCCACCAGTTCGGGCTCCTCTGGCACTCCGGCGCCATCTTCGCGCAATGGTTTCACTTTGATCCCCGCGCCCAGAACTTGGCTGCGTTCCGTCACCACTTCACGCCCCCGCAACCCGCGCGCCCGCAGGATCACGTCGTCCCCCTGCCGCCGCAGCACGGTCACCTGCGCTTCTTCCAACCGGTCCTCATCGGCCAGCACCAGCACGGTGCCGTCCGGGGCCACGGCTGTGGCCGGCAGCTGCACCACCCGTTGCAACGCAGGCTCTTTCGAGATCACGGTCACGAAATCTCCCGGTCGCAATCCGCCGGTACTGTCGATCTCCGCAAACAACAGCCGCCCCGTCGATCCTTCCGCCACGGCGGCGCTTTCGCGGGTGATGCGGCCTGCAACCGTCAGGTCGGTGCCCAACACATCCAATCGCACTTCAACGGGCGCTTTGACCAACGCGCCGCTTTCATCAATCAGCCGGGAATATTGCGCCGTGGACACACGGAACGACACTTCCAGCGCCTTCGGGTCGACCAATTGCGCCAGCCGCTCGTTATTGGCGACCAACCCCCCTGCCGTGGCGCTGACGTCGGACAAACGTCCGTCAAACGCCGCATAAATCTCGGTATCTGCCAATTGCCGCTCGGCATCCGACACCGCAATCTTGCGGCGCGTGATCAGGGTAGAGACCTGCGCCAACCGCGCCTCGGCCTGCTGCACGGTCTGGCGGCGTGACAACACGGCCTGATTGGCGGATGACACCGCCAATTCTGCAGCTTCAACCGACGCGGACGTGCCCACATTGCGCGCCAGCAAGTCCTTCTGCCGGTCCAGCGCTTTTGCCTGCAAATCGGTCTGGTTCCGCGCCGCATCCAATTCGTCCTTGGCAAGCAGAATCGCGCGTTCTGCGTCCAGCAAATCGGCCTCCGCCTCCAACAGGTCGGTCTGTGCCACCTGCAGCGCCGCCTGCGCATCAGCCGGGTCGATCACCGCCAGCAACTCGCCCTTGGTGACGGTCCCGCCCTCTTGGAAATTCTCGGCCAGCTCCACCACAGCGCCGCCCACGGGCGCGCGCAAATCAAGGGTGCGCCGCGACCGTATTTCGCCAAAGCTTGTCAGCTCCGGTGTGATGTTTCCGGGCTCAATCGTGGCCACCCTGACCGAGAAGATCCGCTCCCGCGCGGGCCGCTGCGACGGCTCCTCCGCCCAGCGGGTTTCCAGCGCCGAATAGACGATGTTGCCGCCCACGGCCAACAGCCCGGCGGTCAATGCCAGCAGAAAGAGGCCAATCAGGCTACGACGAAAGAAACGCATGCGGCGGCGACTCCGGTAAATCTACCTGTCTAATGTAGGGCTTAGCCCTCAAAACGTCCAACTTTAGGACGTTAACGCACGAAAACGCTACTTCCGTCGCTGATGTTCGTCCAAACGGGGCATGATTTCCACGAAATTGCACGGTTTGTGCCGGTAATCGAGCTGTTTGACCAAAATTTCGTCCCAGGCGTCCTTACAAGCGCCGGGGCTGCCTGGCAGCGCAAACAGATAGGTCCCCTGCGCCACGCCTCCCGTGGCCCGGCTTTGCACCGCCGAGGTACCGATCTTGGCCATGGAAACATGGGTGAACACTGTCCCAAACGCGTCGATCTCTTTCTCATACACGTCGCGATGCGCCTCCACGGTCACGTCGCGCCCCGTCAGCCCCGTGCCGCCCGTCGACAGCACCACATCAACCCCGTCATCCGCGCACCATGCGCGCAGTTGATCCGCAATCTGGTCCCGCTCATCCGGCAAGATCATCCGCGCCGCCAAAATATGCCCGGCACCTTCCAGCCGGTCGACCAGAGTATTGCCGGACTTGTCATCCGCCTCCACCCGCGTGTCGGACACCGTCAGCACGGCAATGCGCACCGGGATAAACTCTCGTTCGCTCATCCCCGCAACCTCGCCTGCAAGGACAGCAAATCCGCCCACGCTTCCCGCTTGGCGCTGGGTTGGCGCAGCAAATAGGCGGGGTGGAACATCGGCAATACGGGCAAGCCCCGCGCCTCCTTCCAGTTGCCGCGCAGTTTGGTGATGCCTTTCTGGCCCAGTATGGCGGAGCATGAAATATTGCCCATCAGCACCAGGAAATCAGGGTCCACCAGCTCGATATGCCGCTCCACGAAGGGCAGCATCATCGCGATCTCGTCAGGTTTCGGGTCGCGGTTCTGCGGCGGGCGCCATGGCAGGATGTTGGTGATGTAGACGGGGTTCGCGTCATGGTCGCGCCCATGGTCAATCGCGGCAAACATCGCGTCCAGCAATTGGCCGGCCGCCCCGACAAACGGTTTGCCCTGCCGGTCCTCTTCCACGCCCGGCGCTTCGCCGATGATCATCACGCGCGCCTCCGGCTTGCCGTCGGCAAACACCAGGTTCCGCGCGCCCTTCTTCAGTTCACAATGCTCAAACCCAGCGATCGCGGCCTGCAATCCATCCAAATCCTGCGCGGCCCCAGCCGCCGCCCGAGACACTTCCGCGAAATCCACCTGAACGGGCTGCATTGCCACCGGCTGCTCCGGCGCGGGCTTGGCCTGAGGCTTCGGCTTCTTGGCCGGTTCCTCGTACCGGTTCACCGGCACTTCCCCAATCGCCTCCGTCGCGCCGAGGTCGATCTGCCATTCCAGCAGCGCTTTGGCTTGGTGGTAGTCCAATGATTCCATGGGCGCAGTCTACGGCCCCCCGCAACCCGCCACAATCGCGGCTTGTCCAAGACGCTCGCGCCTTGCTATACCGCCGTGAACGGCGAAAGGGCTCATATGACATTCCGGGCGCAACACCTGTTGGGGATCGAGCATCTCTCCCCCGTCGACATCGCCGCCATTCTCGATCTGGCGGACCAATATGTCACGCTGAACCGCTCTGACCGCAAGCATTCCGAAACGCTGGCGGGGCTGACCCAGATTAACATGTTTTTTGAGAATTCCACCCGCACGCAGGCCAGCTTTGAGATAGCGGGCAAGCGCCTTGGCGCGGATGTGATGAACATGGCGATGCAGGCGTCAAGCATCAAAAAGGGCGAAACCCTGATTGACACCGCGTTGACGCTGAACGCGATGCACCCTGACCTGTTGGTCGTGCGTCACCCGCATTCGGGCGCGGTGAATCTGCTGGCCGAGAAGGTGAATTGCGCTGTGCTGAACGCAGGCGACGGCAAGCATGAACACCCCACGCAGGCCTTGCTGGATGCGCTGACCATCCGCCGCGCCAAGGGGCGGTTGCACCGGCTCAACATCGCCATTTGCGGCGATATCGCCCATTCCCGCGTGGCGCGGTCCAACATCCTGCTCTTGGGAAAGATGGAAAATCGCGTGCGCCTTGTGGGTCCCCCAACCCTGATGCCGTCCGAGATCGACCAATTCGGCGTCGAGGTGTACGAGGACATGCGCGAGGGCTTGGCTGACGTCGACGTGGTGATGATGCTGCGGCTGCAGCGCGAACGGATGGACGGCGGTTTCATCCCGTCGGAACGTGAATATTATCACCGCTATGGGCTGGATGCCGAAAAGCTGAGCCACGCCAAGCCGGACGCCATCGTCATGCACCCCGGGCCGATGAACCGCGGCGTGGAAATCGACGGCACCTTGGCCGACGACATCAACCGCTCCGTCATTCAGGAGCAGGTCGAAATGGGCGTCGCCGTCCGCATGGCCTGCATGGAGCTGCTGGCGAATGCGCGCAAGGCGCAGCCAACAGGCGTTATGGTTTGAGCGATGACGGGTAATTCTGAATGGGCAGGCATATTGGATCAGGGCGAAGAGGTCGTCTGGCAAGGCAAGCCGGCCTCGGCGATCCGACTTGAGTTTCGCGGTCCTTTTGAGCCGGTATTCTTCCTGTTCTTCACCGGGTTCTCGGTGTTTTGGATGGTCATGGCGTCGCAAGCCGGTGGCGTGTTTTGGATGTTTGGCCTGCTCTTCTTCTTTGTCGGATCCTTCCAGTTGGTAGGCCAGCATTTCTGGAAAGCGGCGATCCGGCAACGTACGCATTACACTCTGACCTCCAAGCGCGCCTTTGTCGCGAAGAACCCTGTCTTCGGCAGCCGCAGTTTGGAAAGCTATCCGCTCACGCCCGAGACCACGCTGGCGTTGGAGGAAGGCAAATACACGTCGATTTACTTCGCCGAACGCACAGAAACGAGGAATGACTCCACCCATATCGTCAAAATCGGCTTCGAACTGCTTGAAGATGGCCGAGAGGTGTTTCGAAAAATGAGGGACATACAACAGAGCTTGGAGCAGCAGTGAGCGAAGATCCTAAAGACCCACGCATGTCGGGCAAAATCGCGATGTACGCCCTGTTGCTGCTGTTTGCGTTTACCGGGTTCCTGATCTGGTTCGGCGGCTGATGGCGCAGGCGACCCTTCATATCTTCGCCGTCAACGCCGAGATTGATGTGCGCCACACATTTCTCAGCCGCTCCAAAGGCGACGCGCCGATGCTGCCCGATCTGGCGGGATGGCTGTCGCTGCGCCAAGGCGGGCTGGACACCGACAATATCGAGCTCTTCCCGGTCGGAGATTTGGGCGACCTGAAACTTGCCGACTACGTGGCAACTGCCTTTGACACGTTGGAGGAGCCGTTGAAGAAAGCCGCCCCGAAACTGAACGCGCTGGACGGGCATGTGCTGTTGATCCCCGGCGCGGCCCTGGCCGGAGATTGGCAGGCGGGCAGCAATCTGACCCTGATCGACACGCTGCCACTGGCCGTCGCCGATCACACCGCCGAGGCGTTGGAGACAGCGGCCTCCAGCTACGGCCGGCCTGCGCAAGACCACATCGGCTGGCACAGCAAAAAGAAGGGAAGCCTGAAATCCCGCCAGGGAATTGCATTGATCCTCATCGCGTTCCTCATCGTGATGATCTCGCTGTCGGTGATTGTGGCGACCTAATCCCATTTGCCAAACACCGCTCGCCCGTGCGAAACGGGCAAAACGTTAAGAAAGGCCCGCCACTATGTTGCTGCTGACCAACGCCATATTGATCGACCCTGAGCGGGGAACCGAGGAACATGGCGCAGTTCTCATCAAGGATGGGCGGATTAACGAAATATTACCGCAAGATATTGATCTGAGTGACAAAAAAAGGTTCCCCGCGGGGAACCTTGTCGACTGCGGAGGCAAATATCTGGCCCCTGGCATCGTCGATATCGGCGTTAAGGTTTGCGAGCCAGGGGAGCGCCACAAAGAAAGCTTCCGCACCGCAGGCCAAGCCGCTGCCGCAGGTGGCGTGACCACCATGGTGACACGCCCCGACACGATCCCGACCGTCGATACGCCCGAGACTTTGGAATTCGCCAAACGGCGCGGCGCCGAGATGACGGATGTGCGGATCGCGCCCATGGCCTCGCTCACTAAAGCGCGCGAAGGGCGCGAGATGGTCGAAATGGGGTTCCTGCGTGATGCGGGTGCCGTGGCGTTTTCCGACGGCGACAACGTGGTGACCGACACAAAGGTGCTGAGCCGCGCGATGGTGTATGCGCGGTCCTTGGGCGCGTTGGTGATGGGGCACCCGCAGGAGCCGGTGCTCAGCGACGGGGCGGCTGTGACCTCAGGCAAGTTTGCGTCCCTGCGGGGACTGCCCTCGGTCTCGCCTTTGGCAGAACGGATGGGGCTTGAACGCGATCTGGCTTTGGTGGAGGCAACGAAGGTGCGCTACCACGCCGACCAAATTTCCTCTGCTGCCGCCCTGCCCGCTCTGAGCCGCGCGAAAGAAGCGGGTCACGATGTGACAGCGGGCGTGTCCATTCACCACCTGACGCTCAACGAGCTGGATGTGGGCGATTACCGCACCTTCTTCAAAGTGAAGCCTCCTTTGCGCAGCGAGGACGACCGCGTCGCGATGGTCGAAGCCGTCGCCAGCGGATTGATCGACATCATTTGCTCGATGCACACGCCGCAGGATGAAGAAAGCAAGCGCCTGCCCTACGAGCAAGCCGCATCGGGTGCCGTGGGTCTGGAGACATTGCTGCCTGCGGTCCTGCGTTTGTACCATTCTGGCCAGTTGGACTTGCCCACGCTGTTCCGCGCCATGTCGCTGAACCCAGCCAAGCGACTAGGGCTAGACGGTGGCCGGATGGAAGCGGGCGCGCCGGCGGATCTGGTGCTGTTTGACGCGGGCGCACCGTTTGTGATGGACCGTGAGACCCTGAAATCCAAATCCAAGAACACTCCGTTTGACGGGCAACGCATGCAAGGCCGCGTGCTGCGCACCTATGTGGCGGGCCATGAGGTATACGCCCGCTGATGCCCGAGATTGTAACTTCCGTGCCGTTGCTGCTGATAACTGGCGTGCTGGCCTACTTGCTGGGGTCGATCCCATTCGGGTTGGTGATCACCAAGGCGTTCGGTTTGGGCAACCTGCGCGAGATCGGGTCGGGCAACATAGGCGCCACGAATGTGCTGCGCACCGGGTCGAAGCCCGCCGCTTTGGCGACGTTGTTGCTGGACTCGGGCAAAGGCGCGATTGCCGTGCTGGTGGCGCGGTACATGGTCGGGGAGGATGCCGCGCAGCTTGCCGGGTTGATGGCCTTCCTTGGCCACTTGTTTCCGGTATGGCTGGGCTTCAAAGGCGGCAAGGGCGTGGCGACCTATCTGGGTACCTTGCTGGCGCTGTCGTTCCCCGCAGGGACCGTGGCCTGCCTGACATGGCTGGTGGCCGCCGCGCTCTTTCGCATTTCTTCCTTGTCGGCGTTGGTCGCCGCTGTGTCCATGCCTGTGGCGCTAGTCTGGTTGGGCAGGCCCGACATGGTGGTGTTGGCCATTGCGCTGGGCGCCTTGATCTGGGTGCGCCACGCGGGCAATATCCGCCGCATTATGAATGGGACCGAGGCGAAGATCGGGAAGAAGGACAAGTAGCATGAGCTTCGGCACCGCTGTTAAGATTTGCTTAAGCAAATTTGTCACCGTCTCCGGTCGGGCATCGCGATCGGAGTTTTGGTGGTTCTTCCTGTTCTACAATCTGGTCTCTCTGGCGGGCTTCATCATTGTCATTGTCACCCTTGACGAGAACGGCGAAGGCGGCACGGTCTGGCCCTTTTTTGTGGCAATGTTGATATTGCTGCCGCCTATGCTTGCGGTGACCGCGCGCAGGTTGCATGACAAAGGCATCACGGCTTGGGCGGTCTTGATTAGCTTTGTCCCATTCGGATCGTTCGCGCTGCTTATTCTCTGTGCCTTGGCCGGAGACGAGGAAGAGAACATCTACGGCCCGCCGCCAATTCGCGACGGCGACACCGTGGTTTACACAAAGTCAAACATTCCAAACGTTCGCGATAACGATTGATTAACCCTAACGTCAATTTCCGGAAAATGACCCGATTGACGCACAGTTCTGCCTGATTTGCCCACGACATTGCACGTGAGACAAACGCTACAGGACAACGACCATGGGCCCTCTTGCCGCGACACAATCAGTGCTACGAAACTACGCAACCATGTCAGGCCGCGCGACGCGGTCGGAATATTGGTGGTGGGGGCTGGTGCAGGGCCTGATCCTGCTGTCGCTGTGCACAATCGCGGCCGCCGCGGTCGAACCTACCGGTCCAACCACATTGGCAATGGTCGCGGGCGGCGCGGCATTTGTCTTCATGCTCGCAACCCTTGTGCCCAACATCTGCGTCATGGTGCGCCGGCTGCATGACACCGGCCGGTCCGGCGCATGGTATTTCATCACGTTTGTCCCTGTTATCGGCGGGATCTGGTTTCTGGTCCTGATGTTGCTTGGGTCTGAAGACCGCCCCAACATTTATGGCGGTCCACCGAATTCGGACGGCTCGACGCCGTCAGGTCCGATCAGCACCCGCGCGCCGTCAGACGATATTTACAGCCGGGAGGACGTGTCCAACGCCTATGTCGCGGCCTACACCACCGACCCGCGCGCTGCCGCCATGCGCAAAGCCGTTGCGAATGGTGAGGAAGTGGGCGCGGATTTTGCCGCGCAACGCAAGGCCGAGATCAGCGACTACTACAAACGCAATGTTCTGGGCGGCGCAAAATCAGGAGCACCGGAGCACAGCTAACCCTGCCACCAGTTAACCAGTTACGGAGTTATCCATGGACATGTTGTCCCATCTATCGACCGCCTATTCCAAACTATTCATGCCGAGCGGGCGCGCCTGCCGCGCCGAATTTTGGACGATCTATGCCGCAAATCTTGTGATCCTGCTGATCTGTTTGCAATTGGCCATGCAGGCGTCAGGTACGGCCAGCATTGTGTTTTCGGTCATCGGCATTGCCGCTGTGACCCTTGGCAACCTGACCGCAGCGGCACGGCGGCTGCACGACACCAACCGCACCGGCTGGTGGATCGCCTCGACGATCCTGCCTTTCATGGCATTTGTGGTGATCTTCTTTCTGATGCAGCGCGGGGTGAGCGGCCCCACCCGCTTTGACGCGCACGCAGACCCGTACACCCACCCGCCGCAGGACCTGCGCCCAGCCTAGTATTTGTAGGCGTCGTAGATATTGGAGATGTCGCCATCCCAATCCGTGTTGTAGCGGCGCAATAGCTCGTCAGCTGGGGTTTCGCCTGATGCGATACTGTCTTTCAGGGCGTTCAGGAAATGCGTTTCGTCCGGGACCAGTCCGCCTGCACCGGGCCTGGCGCGGTTTTTGAGGCCGGCCTCGGCGATGTCGACCACCTCGCTCGCGAGGTGGTGCATTTTTATGCCGTTCACTTCGGCTTGCAGGCCTTGCTCGGATGACGCGACCAACAGGGCCTGACGCGTCTCGGCGTCCCAGCCTTTGACGAGGTCCCAAGCGGCGTCGAGCGCGGTTTGGTCATAGGTCAGCCCGACCCAGAATGCAGGCAGCGCGCAGAGCCTGCGCCACGGGCCACCATCGGCCCCGCGCATTTCGATGAATTTCTTGACCCGCGCCTCGGGGAAGACGGTGGTCAGGTGATCGGCCCAATCCGACAAGGTCGGCGTCTCGCCAGGCAGCGCGGGCAGCTCCCCTTTGAGGAAGTCGCGGAAGGACTGGCCCAACGCGTCGATATATTTGCCGTCGCGGTAGACAAAATACATTGGCACATCCAGCACCCATTGGGTCCACGCCTCGAACCCGAAGCCTTCGTCAAAGATGAACGGGATCATGCCGGTGCGCGCATCATCCAAGCCGCGCCAGACGCGGGAGCGCCATGACTTGTGGCCATTCACCTTGCCTTCAAAGAAGGGCGAGTTAGCGAAAAGCGCGGTCGCAACGGGCTGCAGGGCCACGGCGACGCGCATCTTTTTGACCATGTCGGCCTCGGAACTGAAGTCGAGGTTCACCTGCACCGTACAAGTCCGCCGCATCATCTGCGTGCCATGCGTGCCGACGGTGCCCATATAGGCGTCCATCAGCTTGTAGCGGCCTTTGGGCATCAGCGGCATTTGCTCATGGGTCCATTCAGGGGCCGCACCCAGACCAATGAATTTCGCGCCGATGCGGTCGGCCACGGTTTGCACCTCGACCAGGTGAGTGTTCACCTCGTCGCAGGTCTCGTGGATGGTTTCCAGCGGCGCGCCGGACAGTTCCAGCTGCCCGCCAGGTTCGAGCGACACGTTTGCCCCGTCTTTGACGAGGCCCACGATCTTGTCGCCTTCGTTGACGGGCTGCCAGCCAAATTCGTCGCGCAGTCCTTCGAGGATGGCCTTGATTGACCGTTCGCCGTCATAGGGCAGCGGCAGCAGGCTATCCTGACAGAAGCCGAATTTCTCGTGCTCCGTGCCGATGCGCCAGTCTTCCTTGGGCTTGCAGCCGTCCGCCAGATAGCCCGCCAGTTGGGAATGGTCTGTGATCGGGCCGCCGCCGGATTGAGGGATGGACATATTCGGGCTCCGATCAAATGTTTCGAGCGCTAGGGATGAAAGACCCGCGCGGTGAAGTCAATGCAGCGCTGCGCGGGGTTTGGACCAGATCACGAATCTGTCATGGTTGGTGGTGCCCATTGCCTTGGTGGCCATGGAATAGTCCACACCATCGAGGGCGGCGAAGGCGTCGAAAAGCTGCTCCGCCCCGGCGGCGGAATTGGGGATGGTCAGCGTGGCGCCGCCATCCTCTTCAAGCACCCAGTGCAGGTCATCTGACCATGGGCCTTCGTCAGTGGTTATGGCGGTGATGCGTGCGAGGGACTCGATTGACACTGAGCCGCCCTCATAGGCGGAGAAGTAGGAGATTTGGCGCTCGTCCACCTCCACCACGCCGGGGCCGATCTGGTCTGTTTTGAAGATCAGGCGGCGGAAGGCGGTGAAGGCGAGGCCCAGCCCCATAAAAGCGATGATCACGCCGATGGCGGTCCAGAACCAGCCGATGCGGGTGGCCAGCCACAGTCCGATAAGCGCGATGATGAGGCCCGCGAATATTTCGGAGTATTTCTTGAAGAACGCGGCGGCTTCGGGGCGGATCATTGCCAATCCCCTAACGCTTGTTGCCAGACGGTGAGCGCGGCGACCGCAGCGGTGTCGGCGCGCAGGATGCGGGGGCCGAGGCTGATGGGAGTCGTTTGGGGCATGGCGTGCAGGCGCTCGCGTTCTTCGTCGGAAAAGCCGCCTTCGGGGCCAATTAGGATGGCCCATTTCCCTTTGGTGGCAGTGGCGAGGGTCTCAGCCGCACCCACGCGGGCCTCGTCGCAGAACATCATTTGGCGGTCGGCAGGCCACGTGTCGAGCACCGCGCCCAGCTTGGCGATTTCAGCCACTTCCGGCACATAAGTGCCGCCGCATTGCTCGGCCGCTTCCATGGCGTGGGCCTGCAGCTTGTCGCGACGCACACGGTCGGAATTGGTGTAGCGGGTGGTGACGGGCAGGATGCGGGCAGCCCCCATCTCGGCAGCTTTCTCGACGATGAAGTCGGTGCGGGCCTTTTTGATGGGCGCAAAGAGCAGCCAGAGGTCGGGGGGCATTTGCAGCGGCTTGGTCTGGTCTTTGACGGCGAGAATGCCGCGACGTTTCCCCGCATCGGCGACCTCGGCCAGGAACTCTCCATCCACGCCGTTGAACAGCAAAATATGGGCTCCGACGCCCAAACGCATGACGTTGAACAGGTAGTTGGCTTGATCACGATCGACGGGAACCGAATTGCCGGTCGCCAATGGGTGTTCTACAAACAATCTGATCTTCGCATCCGCCATGAGGCCAACCTATGACCGAGACTGCTGAAACGCCAGAGGCCCCGGATGTCGATGGTCGGGTTGCCGATGCAGTTCCCGAAAACTGGGTGGACACGCTTGCCCCGGCCTGGACCCGACCCTATCTGCGGCTGAGCCGCGCGGATCGCCCGATTGGCACGTGGTTGCTGTTGCTGCCGTGCTGGTGGGGCGTGTTGCTGGCAGCGGCGTCAACTTCGTTCAAACTGTTTGATCTGTGGATCATTTTGGGCTGCGCGCTTGGCGCATTCCTGATGCGTGGCGCGGGGTGTACGTGGAACGACATCACCGACCGGGATTTTGACGCGCAGGTGGCGCGCACCAAGTCGCGGCCTATTCCGTCGGGGCAGGTGAGCACCAAACAGGCCTTGGTCTGGCTGGGCATCCAAACGGGCATAGCCGCCTGCATCCTGTTTACCTTTAACTGGGCCACGGTGGGACTTGGCATATTGGCGCTGCTGCCGGTCGCGGTTTACCCGTTTGCCAAGCGGTTCACGTGGTGGCCGCAGGTGTTTTTGGGGCTAGCCTTCAACTGGGGCGCGTTGCTGGCCTGGACCGCGCATACCGGGTCTTTGGGATGGCCGCCGGTGATTTTGTACGTGGCGGGGATCAGCTGGACGCTGTTTTACGACACCATCTACGCCCATCAGGACAAGGAAGACGACGCGTTGATCGGGGTGAAGTCCACGGCGCGCCTGTTTGGCGAGAACACGCAGCCTTGGCTGCGGGGCTTCCTGATTGCCGCCGTCCTGCTGCTTGGCGTAGCGGTCATTGCCGCGATGGTGCCTGCTCAAGCGAATGTGTTGGCGCTGGTGCTGGCCCTTGCTGGCGCGTGGGGGTTCGGCTGGCATATGCTGTGGCAGCTGCGCCAACTGGACACCGAGGACGCGGACAATTGCCTGCAATTGTTTCGCTCCAACCGCGACGCTGGGCTGATTCCCGCCGTGTTTCTTGCCGCAGCGGCGCTGCTTTGATTGAAACCGCCGCGATCAGCCGTTAGGACGTCTTGGGGGCCAACAGACATGACTCGGAAACCATGAAACTCAAGACCATAGCTGCCTTTCTTATGGGTATCCTGATGTCAATCGGCGGCGCCTATTTGGCTGTTGGTTGGATCGAGTCGCGATCCGAGGACGTGGTCCGCGCCACATTGATTGATGGCGGTCATGAATGGGCCGAGGTCAACGTTGACGGCTTGCAGGTGCTGCTAAACGGCACCGCCCCGGACGAGGCCACACGGTTTCGCATCGTCAGCGCGGTTGGCCGTGTGGTGGACCCCGACCGGATCGTGGACGACATGGGGGTGCGCGCCTCCGAGCAAATCACCCCGCCAACCTTCACCGTCGAGATGTTGCGCAACGGTGACGGCGTGTCCCTAATCGGGTTGATCCCCGCCGAAGCGGGCCGCGACGCCTTTACCCGCACCATCGAAGGCCTGCCGGGCATGACATCGGTGACGGACATGTTGGAAACTGCGGCGTTCCCCACCCCGCGCGGCTGGGAAGCGGCAATCGATTTTGCCACGCAGGCGCTGGACGACCTGCCGCGCTCCAAAATTTCTGTGTCTGCCAACCGGGTCATGGTCACGGCAATCAGCAACAGCCCCGAAGACAAGCGCCGTATCGAGGCGGATCTGGCCCGCAAAGCGCCATCATCCGTGCAGCTGGTGATGAACATCACCGCCCCTCGCCCAGTGATCAGCCCTTTCACCCTGCGCTTCCAGCTTGATGGTGACCAAGCGTCCTTCGACGCCTGCTCTGCCGATACGCGCGAAAGTCGCAACGCAATCCTGACCTCCGCCGCATCTGTTGGCACTTTGCCAGAGCGCCCAACCTGCGCCATTGGGCTTGGCGTGCCGTCGCCCAACTGGGCCAAGGCCGTCGATATTGCGATGAAAGGCCTCAAGGAAATGGGCGGCGGGTCGCTGACCTTCTCGGATGCCGATATTTCGCTGGTCGCGCTGGACAGCACGTCACAGGCGACGTTTGACCGTGTCGTGGGCGATCTGGACGCCACGCTGCCGGATGTGTTTTCCCTTCACGCAGTCCTGCCGGAAAAAGTCGTGGTGGACGAAACCACGCCGGAATTTGTGGCAACGCATAGCCCCGAAGGGTCGTTGCAGCTGCGCGGACGACTGCCCAATGACGGGGTGGAAACGATCGTGAATTCCTTCGCGCGGGCCCAATTTGGCAGCAACAACGTCTACCTTGCAACCCGTGACGACCCAAGCCTGCCGGCGAACTGGCCCGTGCGAGTTCTGGCAGCGCTGGAGGCGCTCGCAATTTTGGAAAGCGGCGCGGTTGTGGTACAAGAGGACTTTCTTGAGATCCGCGGTGTCAGCGGCAAAAAGAACGCCTCGGATTTGGTGTCCCGGCTGCTGGCGGAAAAGTTGCAGGACGCCTCCAACTTCGAGATCAGCATACGTTATGACGAGCTGCTTGACCGCACGCTGGATATCCCGACGCCCGAAGAATGCGTGGAGCGGATCAATTCCATTCTGGCGGCTGGCAAGATTGCTTTTGATCCTTCCTCTGCAGATATCTCCGACAGCGCGTCACCCACGGTTGACGCCATTGCCGAGATCGCCAAGCAATGTGACCGCGTCCAGATGGAGATCGGCGGCCATACCGACAGCCAGGGCCGTGAGATCATGAACGAGGAACTCAGCCAGCAACGCGCCGACGCGGTTTTGATTGCCTTGCAATCGCGCCGCGTGCGCACCGGCAACTTTTCTGCCAAAGGCTATGGAGAGGCAATCCCAATCGCCTCCAACGACACTGAAGCGGGGCGCGAAGCCAACCGCCGGATTGAGTTCAAGCTGTTGACAGACGCGCGGGCTGCCGCCACAGACAACGCAGCGGACGAGGCTGACGAAGAGACCGCCGCCGAGGACACGCCCGCAGAAGAGACAGAGGCCACAAGTGAACAGAACTGAGTTTGTTATCGCCACTGCCATCATCTTGCTGGTGGCCTTCACGGTCGGCTATTTCACCTGCTGGCTGGTCCAACGGTTCAGCCGCGTGTCTACCGCGGATGTGGCCGAGCTGGACCAGATGTCCAAAGCGCTGCATGACGCGGAAGAAACCCGCGACCAGGCGATTACCTACCTGCAGCAGCGCGAGGCGGAACTGACCAACCAATTGTCCCAGACCGAGGCGGAGCTGCGCGCCGCCATGGACGGGTTGCGCGACGCGCGGCACGAGGCAGAAGAGCTGCGCGGCTATATCGAGCGGGTCAATCAGGCCTGATCGCCAACCCCTCTAGCATGGTCTGAAATTCGGGCTCCTCGACCCGCAGCATGGCCCAACTGGGAAACCTTCGGTCCGCGACCTCCATCTGCGCCATCACTTTGATGTCGCCATGGCGCGCATCCTTCATGATGTCGTCAAACATGCTTGTGACGGCATCATCGTTCCCCTCCAGCAACTGGCAGAATCTGCGCCCGTCATAGACCAAAGCACCCGTGATCCCGGTTTTGGCGTTGTGGACCTCGGCCCGGGTGAGGATCTTTTGCACGTCCTCCTCATCGACAAAATCGCTGGCGACGCTGGAATAAACCACGCAAATCATTTTTATCCCTTCCCCGAGACCTTGGCATTCCCGACTGTATCGCGCCGCCATTTCCGTTCAAGTTTTTCGTGGCCAACCCGCAAACCCGGGCGTACTGCTTGGGTATTCGAACAATCCGAGCCAGCCCGATGCCTCGCCTAAGCGCCGCCACCCTTGCCCCCCTGACCGCGCTGATCGCGGTCACCTTGTTTTCAATGAACGATGTGCTGATGAAGTTATTCAGCGACGGCTATGCGCTGCATCAGATTGTGTTGGTCCGCTCGATCATGGGGTTCGTGTTGACCGTGCTGGTCATGGCCCCTTTGGCCGGCGGATTTCACTTGCTGCGCACCAAACGGCTGGGTGTGCACATGGCGCGCGCGGCCTGCGTGTTTTTCGCCAACATGATGTTCTTCTTGGGCCTGGCCGGATTGCCCTTGGCAGACGCCGTGGCCCTGTTCTTCGTCAGCCCGTTCATCATCACCATATTCTCGGTCATCTTTCTGGGGGAAACGGTGGGGCCGCGCCGCTGGATCGCCGTGGCGCTGGGGATGCTGGGCGTGTTGATCGTGCTGCGCCCGGGCACGTCAGCGTTTCAGGTCGCGTCACTGTTTCCCATCGCCGCGGCCTTCGGCTACGCCGGGCTACACATCCTTACCCGCTACATGCGCGACACCGAAAACGCAGTGTCGATGACCTTCTATATCCAGGTCATGTTTCTGGGGATGAGTGGCGTGCTGGGGTTGTGGATGGGAGACGGGAGATTTGAGACCGACACCCCGGAAGCGTTGGTTTTCCTTGTCCGGCCTTGGGTGATGCCGGAGGTTTCCCATATTCTCATGATGCTGGTGCTGGGCGTTTTCGCGTCGGTCGGCGGCTATTGCATTTCGCAGGCTTACCGGCTGGGAGAGGCTGCACTGGTCGCCCCATTTGAATATCTTGCGCTGCCACTGGGGGTTTTGTGGGGCATCCTGGTCTTCGGCGAGTGGCCTGACGTCATGGCATGGCTCGGTATCGGCCTGATCCTGGCATCGGGGCTGTACACGGTATGGCGGGAGAACAAGGTGCTGAAAGACGAGATGGAGGCCAAAAACCTGCGGACTTAGGCTGTTACCAGCGCTTCAACGCATCCTCGTCCTCGTCCTTTCCCGCAACCCAAGACGCGCCCTCTCCGGTGGTTTCCTTCTTCCAGAACGGGGCGCGTGACTTGAGGTAGTCCATCAGGAAGTCCGCCGCCGCGAAGGCATCGGCGCGATGCTTGGACGCCGTGGCGACCATCATGATCGTGTCCCCTGCCTGCAATTTTCCGTGGCGATGAATGACCAAACTATCGGCGAGCGCCCAGCGGCTTTCAGCCTCGGCCACGATGCGTTCAATCGCGGATTGGGTCATGGCGGGGTAATGCTCGATCTCCATGGTTTGCAGACCGCCCGGGACGTCACGCACCAGCCCGGTAAAACTGACCACCGCGCCGACATCGGTGCTGGTCTTGGAAAACGCGTTCAGCTCTGCGCCGGCATCGAACGGGTCGGATTGCACGCGCACCGTCATGGCCTACCCGCCCGTCATGGGCGGAAAGAACGCCACCTCGCGAACACCTTCAAGCGGCGCGTTGAAATCGGCCAGCTCTTGGTCCAGCGCCACCTTCAGGGCGGAAATATCGGAGAAGGCGACCGCGTAGCGTTCTTCGCGGGCGCGCAGCTCTTCGACCAGATCCATCACTGTGGCGGCAGTGGTGTCGAGCCGTTCCTTTGGAAGCCCGATGCGTTCCCGAACCCAAGCGAAGTAGAGCACCTCAACCATTGCCGTCCTCCCGAAGGAACGGCATCGCCTTGCGCAGGTAGTCAAAGCCGGTCAGCAAGGTCAGCACCGCAGCAATGGTCAAAAGGATCGTCCCAATCAGGAAGGTCAGATTGGCCGCTTCGGAATACCAAATCAGGCCCAGCGGGTCGTCCGCCGCACCGGTCATGATGGCCGTCAGCGTAGCGTCATCCATGCCCGAGGTGCGGTCCAGAAACTCGTGCTCAAAGAGGCCGGTGGCAAACAAAACCGCAATCGCAACCATCTGCGCGGTGGTTTTCCATTTGGCCAGATTGGTGACCTTCAACAACCCCGCGGTGTCCCCCAAGAACTCCCGCAGCCCGGAGACGAATGTCTCACGGAAAATGATGACAGTGGCCGGCAGCAATATCCACGGGTTCATGCCCGAAAACCCGGTGATGACCAGCAAGGCGATGATGACCATCGCCTTATCCGCAATCGGGTCTAGCATCGCGCCAAATTTGCTTTCTTGTTTCCAAGCCCGCGCGAGGTAGCCGTCCACATAATCCGTCAGCGCAGCCAACACGAAGAGGACCAACGCGAACCAGTCAGCCCAAGGCCGGGTAAAGTACAGAAACATGATCGCCACGCCGGGCGCTGCTAACAGGCGCAGCAAGGTCAGGATGTTGGGAATGTTCCAGTTCATGACAAATGTTTAACCCGATGGAGGCATGGGGGGAAGCCGGATAAATGGCGGACAAGTTGTCGCTCCCCCGGTTGATTGGCCGTTTGCGCTTGCCGCGCCCCAGGCAAATTTCTACCCATCGTGGCATGACGCGTCTGTGGATCAGAACCATCCTCAACCTGGCCCTGGTCGCCGCCTTGTTGGTGGCCACCGTGCTCAGCAGCGCGGCGCATCGCCTGCCGTTGGAACTCACTGACCCGGAGGCGGCCGCGATTTTGCAGATGGGCGGCAGCATCGCCGACATATGCGGCGACGGCCCAACGGAACGCAGCAAGACAGGCTGCGAAATCTGCAACCTGTTGGGCGCGGCAATGGCGCCGGACCTGCCTTGCACGGTGATCACGCTGGATTTCCCCAGATCCGCCCCCTTTGTCACCCATCCAAGGCCCTACATTTTCGCATCCCTGCGCCACAGGGCCGACGCGATCCGTGCTCCGCCTGCGGTTTGAGCCCTAGACAAATCTCAAACCAAACATTCGGCGCACAAGATCGTGACGCCATACCCACACAGGAGCTTTCTTCATGAAGCGTATTCTTTTCGCTGCCGCGGCAGCCCTTTCGACGACTTTGCCCGCCTTTTCGCATGCCACATTGGAGGTCAAACAAGCGGAGCTGAATTCCACCTACAAAGCGGTCATGCGCATTGGCCATGGTTGCAACGGCCAAGCCACCCTGAAGGTGCGCATCACGATCCCGGAGGGCGTGATTTCGGTGAAACCTATGCCCAAGGCCGGGTGGGAGCTGACGACAATACGTGGCGATTACGCCAAAACCTATGACTATTACGGCCCCAAATCCGAGGGTGTGAAGGAGATCATCTGGACCGGCTCACTTGAGGACCAGCACTACGACGAATTCGTGTTTCGGGGGCGCATCACCGACGCCTTTGAAGACGGGCAGACGATCCATTTCCCCACTGTGCAGGAATGCGCTGATGGCTCGAATGACTGGGTGGAAATCCCCGCCGAGGGGCAAGATCCGCATGATCTGGACGGGCCGGCCCCGGCCTTGCTGCTGAACGCTGGCGGCCATGCGCATCACTAGGCGATGAGCCGGGACGCCCCGCTTTGGTGGGGCGTCCTACCCCTTTTCGTGGAAATAGTCGTAGATGGATTGGGCCATGGCCTCGGACACGCCGTCAACGGCGGTCAGGTCGGACAGGTTCGCACGCCCTACCGCCTTGGCAGACCCGAAATGCTGCAGCAACGCCTTCTTGCGTTTGGGGCCGATGCCGCCGATGTCATCCAGCGGGCTTTTGATCTGGCTCTTGGCGCGTTTCGCCCGGTGTGTGCCGATGGCAAACCGGTGCGCCTCGTCCCGCAGCCGCTGGACAAAGTAGAGAACAGGATCGTTGTGGCGTAGCGCGAATGGGCGTTTGCCGGTTCGGTGGAATTCTTCTTTGCCGGCGTCGCGGTCAACGCCTTTGGCCACACCGACCATGGCGATGTCTTCGACCCCCATCTCGCGCATGATTTCGCGCACCGCGGATACCTGACCCGCACCACCATCAATCAGCAACAGGTCGGGCCACATTTCCTTGCTGCGGTCGGGGTCCTCTTTCAGCAGCCGTTTGAAGCGGCGCTGCAGGACCTCTTTCATCATGCCGAAATCATCCCCCGGAACCAGTTCTTCGCCGCGGATGTTGAACTTGCGGTACTGGTTGCGCATGAACCCGTCCGGCCCTGCAACGATCATCCCGCCGACGGCGTTGGTGCCTTGTATGTGCGAGTTGTCGTAAACCTCGATCCGGGTTGGCGGCGCGGGCAAATCAAACGCGTCGGCAAGGCCCTTTAGCAGCTTTCCTTGCGTCGCGGTTTCGCTCATCTTGCGGGCGAGGCTTTCGCGGGCGTTACGGGTTGCCCCGGCAATCAATTCCATCTTCTCGCCGCGTTGGGGGACCAGCAATTCCACCTTGCGGCCCGCCTTGTCGGAGAGCGCATTCGCCATCAGGTCATCGTTCTGGATGTCGTGGCTTAGCAGGATCTGGCGGGGCGGCTCCTTGTCACCGTAGAACTGGCCCATGAAGGCCTCCATCACCTCGGCGGGGGACGCGTCATTTGGCAGCTTTGGGTAGTAATCCTTGTTGCCCCAGTTCTGATTGGCGCGGATGAAGAAGACCTGCACGCAGGCTTGCCCGTGCTCAAGGTGCAGCGCGATAATGTCGGCTTCAGCCACGCCTTTGGGGTTGATCCCCTGCGCTGTCTGAACCTGGGTCAGCGCGCGGATACGGTCGCGCAACGCAGCGGCGCGCTCAAATTCCATATTCTCGGACGCGTCCTGCATCTCTTTGGCCAGCACCTCCTGCACATTGGTGGATCGGCCGGACAAGAAACGTTCGGCGTCCTTGACCAAAGCGCCGTAATCCTCGGGGCTGATATGGCCGACGCACGGCGCAGAACACCTTTTGATCTGGTATTGCAGGCAGGGTCGTGTGCGGCTTTCGAAATTGCTGTCGGTACAGTCGCGCAACAGGAAGGCCCGCTGCAATTGGTTGAGCGTGCGGTTGACCGCGCCCGCAGAGGCGAACGGTCCATAATAGTCGCCCTTCTCCTTCTTGGCGCCGCGATGCTTCTTGATCTGCGGGAAGTCGTGGTTTTTGGCGACCAGAATATTGGGGAAGGATTTGTCGTCGCGCAGCAGCACATTGTATTTGGGCTTCAGCTGCTTGATCAGGTTCTGCTCCAGCAGCAGCGCCTCGGTCTCTGTTTTGGTGGTTAGAAACATCATCGACGCGGTGCGCGAGATCATCGTCGCGATGCGTGGCGAGTGCCCGGACGGCTTGGCGTAGTTGGACACCCGTTTCTTGAGACTGCGCGCCTTGCCGACGTAGAGAACCCGCTGCTGCTCATCAAGCATCCGGTACACGCCGGGCGAATTGTCCAGCGTCTTGAGATAAGATTGGACGCAGTCATGCCCCCGCAATTCCGAGGCGGGCTGGCTGAGGTCACTTTCCGTCACGTCACTCATGTTGGGCTGCATGATTCCCTTGCTTTGCTGCAATGTGATGCAAGTTCGTTCAAGAAGAAAGAAGTCCACGCATCTTGTGGATAACCTTGTGGGGAAACTTTCCCAACCCCGAAATTATCGTTATTTTTCTACAGGCGCATCTGTTTGCCCAATTTTTAGGCACTTCTTAAGTATCTGTTTTCAAACAGTATTTTTCTCCGTTTTTACAAGGCATTGATAACATTAGGATTTTGGTAACAGATTCGTGACGGTTTTGCGTTGGGTGGACAAGTCAACCGCTCAATGCCGAAAAATACCTAATAAATCGGCGGGTACGAGGCTATTCGACCCCCTGAACATCCGGGGTCTTCCACCCCAGATGCTGCCCGCCATCGACACATAGCAACTGCCCCGTCAGCGCAGGCGCGCCCAGAATATACTGCATCGCGCCAACGATATCCTCCGGGTTGGACCCCCGCCCGGAAACAGTGGCTGCGCGCTGCGCCGCGAAGTGTTCTTCGCTTTGCCGCCCGCCAATCAATGTCGGGCCTGGTCCGATTCCATTGACCCTGACATGCGGCGCCAGCCCGCGCGCCGCGGTCTGCGTAAATGCCCATAGCCCCATTTTGGCGATGGAATAGCTCATGAATTCCGGCGTCAGTTTGCGCACCCGTTGATCCAGCATGTTGATCACGCAGGACTGCGCCTTCGGCTCGCCCCGTTCGTCCATCCCGGCGCGTGGGGCCTGTTTGGCAAATTCCTGCGTCAGAATGAACGGCGCCTGCAGGTTTGACCCGATGGCGCGGTCCCAGGAGGTGCGGGTCGCGGTTTCGATCGTGTCATGTTCAAAGATCGACGCATTGTTGATCAGCACATTCAGTGGACCGCCCAGCGCGTCGCTGGCCCGGGCGACCAATTTTTCCGCCTGATCCATGTCCAACAGATCCGCTTGCAGCGCGACGGCTTTGCCGCCCGCAGCTTCAATCAACGCGACGGTTTCCTCAGCGCCTTGTGCGGAGCTTGCATAATGTACCGCCACATGGTGCCCCATCTCGCCCAAGCGGACGGCCATGGCGCGGCCAAGGCGGTCTCCGGCACCGGTCACGAGGGCGGCTGGTTGGGTCATGGGTCAGGCTCCGTTTGTCAGCACCATGTAGAGATAGGCTAGATACGCGAGGGTCAAGCCGAAGCCCCACCCATACCCCATCCGCTGTCTGCGGAACACCACCGGCGCGATCAACAACGAGGCACCCAGCATCACCCACAGATCCAATTTCAAAAACGCGTCGGGGACTGGCATCGGCCCCACCAGAGACGCAATACCGATGATGGCCAGCAGGTTGAACACGTTGGACCCGATCACGTTGCCAATCGCCACATCCGCCTTCTTGCGGAACGCCGCCATCACCGTGGTCGCCAGTTCCGGCATGGACGTCCCGATGGCCACAAGGGTCAGGCCAATAACGGTCGGTGACACGCCAAAATCTGTGGCAATGATCACCGCGTTGTCGACCAGCAGCTTCGCGCCCAGCGGCAGACCTATGATGCCCGCGATCAGAAACGCGGTGATTTTCCAGCCCCGCATCGTTAGGTCCGCGCCTTCGGGTTCTTCCTCCGGCACGCCGGACCGCATATGCAGCCGCGCATCGCGGAAACTGTCGAGCAACATGAGCGCAAGCGCCGCCAACAAAACCAACCCATGCCACCAGGTGATCGGCCCATAGAAGGCCAAACCAATGAACAGCAGCGTCCCCAAAATCATGATGACATAGCTCTTGCGCGTGTCTGATTGCGACGCGGACAGCCCAGCCAGCAGGGCCGGTATCCCCAACACCAGCAATACATTGGCCGTGTTCGAGCCGACCACGTTACCGATGGCCAGGCCCGGCTCTCCGTCAAGAATGGATTGCACCGAGATAAGCAATTCAGGCGCAGAGGTCCCAAACGCCACAATGGTCAGGCTGACAATCAACGCCGGCACGCCCAGACGCAGCGACAGATTCACAGCGCCTTTCACCAGGGCATCTCCGGCAAACAGCAACAAAGTAAGGCCGACCGCGGCCAGCGTGAACTCGTTAATCAGCCAATTCATCAGGTTTTGGGTCTTTCACACATGCAAGAGGACTTGCCGATCCTGAAGGACCCGCATTTCGCGCATTTGCGCTTTTCATACGCCTTAATCTTAGGGATGCGCAGCTTACCGAACATCGCCAGCACCGCCATGCCAATCAGGAAAAACGTGATGATTTTGAAGAGCATCTACAGCCCGAACCGCGCCCACAGCGCTTTGTCGTCGATCTGCGCCATGGCGTCCCCCAACAGCTGCGATCCGAACCGCTGAAAGATCGAGCGTTTGGGGCCGTAAACCTGGAAACGCACCTTGTCGCCATACAGCTCTTTCATCTTGGGAACCACATGGCCAACACCGTCCACGAGGCCCACCTCGATGGCGTGACCGCCAACCCAAATCTCGCCAGTGAACAGGTCCTTGTCATCCGACAAACGGTCGCCCCTGCCCTTTTGAACATGGGCTATGAAGTTGTTATGGATCTGCTGCTGCAAAGCCTTCAGCCGTTTCACGTCAGCGGGCTTTTCGGGGCGGAACGGGTCGAGCATCGACTTGTCTTTTCCGGCCGTGTGAACGCGGCGCTCAATACCTTGGCGTTCCATCAATTCGTTGAAGCCGAAGCTGGCGGAGATCACCCCGATCGAGCCAACGATGGAGCTGTCATCCACCCAAATCTCATCTGCGCTTGCGGCGAGCCAATACCCGCCTGAGGCCGCCACATCCTCAACAAATGCGAAGGTTTTAACCTCATGTTCCTCGGCAAGACGTTTGATGCGCGCGCCGATCAGCGAGGATTGCACCGGGCTGCCGCCGGGCGAGTTGATGACCAATGCAACGGCTTCGGGTTTGCCCTTGCGAAAGGCCTTCTCCAACAGGGGCGCAAGCCCCGCGTCGTTCAGCGTTTGGCCACGCCCGCCGCTTGCGATCACGCCGTTCATGCGAATGACGGCGACGGTTGGCTCTGATTTCATGAATGGGATAAAGCGTTTCATCAGGGTCATGTAGAGGCCTTGGGCCTTGCAAACAAGGGGTGCGGCGGAATGTCGGTTTCAGGCTTGCGGCATTAGCCGACTTAGGGGACGGTTGGGCTGAAATTGAGAAAGGGTGCGGCCATGAAAGACGACAATTTTCTGAAAGAAAACAACGCCCGCCACATGTGGCATCCGATGGCGCATCCTGGTGCCATGCAGGACCATCCGCCGCGCATCATATCAAAGGCCGAAGGGTCTACGATCACCGACCATGACGGCAACACCGTCGTCGATGGCGTGGGCGGATTGTGGTGCGTGAATGTGGGCTATTCCTGTGACCCGATCAAAAAGGCGATTGCCGATCAAGTGGTTGAACTGCCTTACTATTCTGCCTTTGGCGGCACCACCAACGAACCCGCGATTGAGCTGTCTTATGAGCTGCGCGAGATGTTCGCGCCCGACGGGATGGCCCGGGCGTTCTTCACCTCTGGCGGGTCTGACGCGGTCGAGACGGCGCTGCGCCTGGCGCGGCAATACCACAAGGTCAAAGGACAGCCGCAACGGACGAAGTTCTTGTCCTTGAAGAAGGGCTATCACGGCACCCATTTTGGCGGCGCTTCGGTCAATGGAAACAACCGCTTCCGCATCAATTACGAGCCGCTGATGCCGGGCTGTTTCCACCTGCCGACGCCCTATGCGTATCGCAATCCGTTTGATGAGACCGACCCCAAAAAGCTGGGCGATCTCTGCGTGAAAGCGGCGATTGACGAGATCGAATTTCAGGGCCCCGACACGATTGCGTGCTTCATTATGGAGCCGATCCAAGGCGCAGGCGGGGTGATTGTACCGCCTGAGCATTACATGCCCGAGATGCGCCAAGTCACTGAAAAATATGGAATTTTGATGATCGCGGATGAGGTGATTACGGGCTTCGGGCGCTCTGGCGATTGGTCGGGGTCGCGGCATTGGGGGGTGAAGCCGGATATGATGACGATGGCGAAGGGCATCACGTCGGGGTACTTCCCGTTCGGGGCCTGCATGGTCAGCGAGGCCGTGGCCGAGGTGTTTGAAAACGGCGATCCCGACATGGCCAGCATCTTCCACGGCTACACCTATTCCGCCCACCCCGTCGGCGCAGCGGCGGCGCTTGCGTGCATCCGGGAAAGTCAGCGGTTGAAGATCAACGAAAATGCGGCGCCGCGCGGGACGCAGTTATTCGAAGGGCTATTGAAATTAAAGGAAAAATACGACGTCATCGGGGATGTCAGGGGCGGGCACGGGTTGATGACCGGGCTGGAATTCGTGACCGACAAAGCGTCAAAAACACCTGCGCCGATGGCGATGTTGAAGACGGCTTTTGAAACGACTTACGAGGCCGGGGCGATGGTGCGGATTGGCGGGAACAACCTGCTGATGTCGCCTCCGTTGGTGATCACCGAGGCCGAAATTAGCACGATATTAACCGCTCTGGAGGCGGGGGTTCAGGCGGCCAGTTCTGCCTAGTTTGGGACAATTTGGGACAAAACATTTCGGGCCAAAACCCAAAATGTCCCAAAACTCTGACGCGCAAAACCGCTGAAAAAATCCGCGGCTTCGCGCATTTGCGCACGGATGCAGCAGGGGATTGGGCCGTTTACCAAGCCTTCATAGTTCGGGCCAGGCCGAGCTATGGGCGTCAGGCTTGCGCGTGGTTCCGGTCTCCGTCACGCTGGGTCCATGAAACTCAAATTGCACCACATCAATCTTTGCTCCTCAGACGTGCAGGAGATGGACCGCTTTTACCGGGACGTGCTGACATTGGGCGACGAAGACCCCGCCGAGCTGCCGCCCCTGAACACCGAAAAAGGGCTGGTGGGCGACGTGTCCTTCGTGACCGATGGCGACATTCAAATGCACCTGACCCCGCGGGACGTGTTGAATTCATTTCGCTCAGGGCAAGTGGTGAACCCGCTTGAGCGTGGCCACATCGCGTACCGGACGGATGATATCGAGGCGTTCATGAAGCATCTGGACGCGCAGGGCGTGCCCTATTCTGACTGGGGCAGCAGCGCGGTGAAAGGGTGGCATCAGGTGTTCTTCTACGACCCCGACGGGAATGTTATCGAAGTGCATCAGATTGTGGATGTGGGGTGAACCCCGGCCTTACGAGCCACATTTGGCCAATATAAGCTAAAACCGAATGTCTCTTATGCGAGACTTTTCTGCCATTCGCTGCGCGTGTGCGATTTACGTAACGATCATTAGTCGCCCCACGGGGAGGGCGGAAAGCGGAAGTTCGCTGCATGAGCGAAGCCGCGAGTTGAAGAGCCAAGTTTCATCAAAGCCCTACTGCGTCTTTTAATAAACGCCTAAACCTGAACCGGGCGCCACATGCCCTTATTGGTTTTGATTGGTACAGCTGCAATTCTGTTGGCTGCCTTTTATCGTTGTTGGCAGCCTATAAAATCTGAACCCGCCGATACGGTAGTTTTCATCCAAAAAGCTGTTCTTGACGCCGTCGCCGTCCACTGTTTCCACCGGTGTTCTTACGAGCTCGACCGGCGCGCGATAGGGATCGCCGTTATTAAGCCAGTCACCACTCAGAACCATGTCTGTGCCATCAAGTTCCCATGTCCCAAGATAGGGACGCTGAGCATAAGTCAGTTTAAATGACCCATCCTTACGAATCGACATATAGCCTTCGGCGTCAAGCACCAGCCCTTGTTCATCGTCGGGTCTAAAAAGCCTGCTCCACAGAATGACGTAATTTTCTTCGGCGCTGCACAACTCATAACGTTGAATGGGTTCACCCGTGCTAAGGTTCCATTTCTCCTCAAACAGCGCATTCATAATTTGCTCTGAGGAGATAAGCCGTTCTGACGTCTCGAGGTCGTACCGGTGCGTCTTCGCTAGCTCTTCGTCGTCGCCGTCCTCTTGATCAAGATCATTGCGCCCTTCCGACAGAAGCGGATCGCAAAATGCAACCGGCGCGCTGGTCAGTGAACGGTTTTCGGCAAAGAGCATTGTCGGTGAAACAAGGCCGACGAAGACAATGGCGACAGGAACAGTGAACTTCATCAACTTAACTTTCTAACGGCATCAAGACACCTAGGCTGCGTCCGTATTTGAATTTAGTCAACCGCGTCGTAATTGACCCTGACCATTCGACATTGCCCATGCTGCATGCGGGTTGGGCATAATGGAATCGCAGATTCCCTTCACATTTGTGCCTCAGAATTGGCGTTTTGGGGCGCTAGCACCGTCGTTCAACAGGCCTCCCAACATGGCAGGCGAAAACGTTGAGGGGTGCAGATGTATAAGTTTTTAAAACTGGTTATAGCGTCTGCGCTCTTCGCCTGTTTGTCCACCGTTGCACATGCGCAAAAGGCGGGTGTTGGCGCATGGGAGAACCCAGACTTCACCATGCTCGGTTGGATCGAAGAAACGCCCGCTTTGGGCTGGTACTACAATTGGCGCCCCGACCAGATTTATTCCAAGACGAGCCACCGGCGGACGGTCGAATTTGTGCCGATGATCCACAGCGCTAAAGACATTAACAAACGGATCCGGTCAAACGTAACGGTACGCAATTTGCTGGCATTCAACGAGCCTGATGGCCACGGCAACATGAGTGTAGGACAGGCCATCAAGCTTTGGCCCAAATTAGAACGGCGTGGATTGCGTTTGAGCAGCCCTGCAACCAAGCGCGGCAATACGTTGGGCAAAAATTCCTGGCAATACCAGTTCATGAAAGAAGCGGAGGCACGTGGATTGCGCGTCGACTTTATGGCGGTCCACTACTACTCGACTAATGGCAGCATACCGGAGTTTCGCAATTGGCTGCGCGCTGTTCACGCAGCATACAAACGACCAATCTGGGTTACAGAATTTGCGCTCATAGACTGGCACCGACCATCACGTACAACACATCAGCAGAATGCAAAGTTTGCCACCGATGCTATTCGGATGATGGAAAGCCTCCCTTTTGTTGAGCGCCACGCCTGGTTTGCCGCCAACCCCTACAAATGGAACGGACAAACGCCCCGATTGAATCTTGTTAACAACGATCTGACCCTTACGGCGACCGGGCGGGCTTTTGATAGGGTTTTGGGGCAGATCGGATCGCGTCATGTCTCTGCCAACGACAGAACACCGCTCGGACCTCGAGCGCTGCGCAACTAAGTGATGACGCAGTGGGCGGTACGTTTAATTTAGCAAAAACTAGGGCCTTGTAGATTGCTTTTTCCGGGTGTTCTGAGCAGGCGGCCCAAATGAGGGATGAAGAATCGCTTTGGCGCGGTTGCAATATCAGTCCTTTTACAGGAATACCTATTTTTTGGCTCGAAGGCCCAATATCTTGTGTGCACGTCACCACAGTTAGCTGAAAACCATGAATAAATTTGACTTTTTTCTCAAGGGAGTGATCATAGCGTATTATTGCATCTTTCCTATGGTTCTGCTGAAGCCTGAAGATGTGTTCGCTTTTGATTTACGAGTTGTAGTTTGTTGATAAGCATCTGGAACCATATATCTATCGGTACTTAGGCTTACACAGAGCAGCTCGTTGTCTTTACTAGGGGGTAAGGATCGGTGGGTAAGGGTAGTCCGCGCATAGTTGCGCGACGCGAGAAGGTCATTCTCGTTGCGGGAGGAGCAGGCTTTGTTGGCTCCCATCTGTGCAAAAAATTTCTGGGCCAAGGCCACAAAGTGACCTGTGTCGATAACTTCCTGACCGGAGACATTTCCAATGTCCGCGCGTTGCTGGACGATCCGAACTTTCAGCTGCTGCGCCACGACATTTGCGACCCACTTAAATGGCCCGGCCCAATCGACGAAATATACAACATGGCCTGCGCCGCGTCGCCTAGCCGGTATCAGTCCGACCCCATTCACACGGCCAAAACATGTTTTCAGGGCACGTTGAACCTGCTTGATTTGGCCGAAGAGAAAAACGCGCGTATTCTTCAATCATCCACGTCGGAGGTGTACGGCGACCCTGAGGTCTCGTTGCAGTCGGAAGACTATCTCGGAAACGTCAATATCTGCGGCCCGCGGGCGTGCTACGATGAGGGGAAGCGCATATCCGAGACACTGATGTGGGAATATGGAACGCATAGGGGCGTCGAAACCCGTATTGCCCGTATCTTCAACACCTACGGCCCATATATGCATCCCGAAGATGGCCGTGTCGTTTCAAACTTTGTAGTGCAAGCGCTACAGGGGGATGACATCACGATCTATGGAACCGGGCAGCAAACCCGTTCGTTCTGCTTTATCAGCGATCTTGTCGAAGGACTAACCCGTTTGATGGCCTCTGGCGAAAAGATGCCAGTGAACCTAGGCAACCCCGTTGAATTCACCATGCTTGAGCTTGCTGAACAAGTCATTGCTAAGACCGGTTCGCGTGGTAGTAAACTTGCATATCAGCCGTTGCCCCAAGATGATCCACAACAGCGCCGCCCAGACATCACCCGTGCAAAGATGATCTTGGACTGGGCTCCTCGGGTCTCTTTATCTGATGGGCTAGACATGACAGTCAGCTGGTACCGCGACCGGTTGATCGCGGACAGAGATGCGGCAGCTATCGCAGGGCAATGACCACAGATAGCTCCATTCTGGTAACGGGGGGCGCAGGCTTCATCGGATCGCATGCCTGTAAGGCTCTTTCCGCTGCGGGCTACAAACCGGTGGTGTTTGACAATCTCTCAACGGGGCATGCCGACGCGGCTTGTTTTGGCCCGCTGATCGTCGGAGACATACGGGATCAGGAGGCTGTCGAAACCGCTTTGAAGGCGCATGGCATTCAAGCCGTCTTGCACTTCGCGGCCTATGCCTATGTGGGCGAAAGCGTGCACGAGCCGCTTGCGTACTACGACAACAATTTGCGGGGGTTGATGTCCGTGCTCGCTGCAACCTCGGCCTGCGGTGTTGACCGCATCGTGTTTTCGTCCAGCTGCGCGACATATGGCAGCCCGGATGGGATGCCGATCGTCGAAACAACGCCACAAAACCCCATAAACCCCTACGGGCGCACCAAGCTTATTGGCGAGCAGATGCTTTCGGATGTTGCGGCGACGTCCAGCCTCAGATTTGCAGCCCTTCGGTATTTTAATGCGGCAGGAGCCGATCCTGACGGCCAACTGGGCGAGCGGCATAAGCCGGAAACCCACCTAATTCCGCTAGCCCTGATGGCTGCCGGGTCGCGTCGCCCGGCCTTGTCCGTCTTTGGCGATGACTACCCGACACCGGATGGTACCTGCATCCGCGACTACATCCATGTTTGCGATCTGGCCCGCGCACATGTCTTGGCTCTGGATTATTTGATGACCGGAAAGCCCACAATCAAAGTCAACCTTGGGAGTGGGCAGGGCCATTCCATTCTTGAAATCATCCGCGAAATCGAAGCGTTCACTGGCAAGCCGCTCCCCGTCCGGTTTGAGCCCCGCCGCCCCGGTGACCCGCCGATCCTGACCGCAGATTCATCACTTGCCGCCGAGGTTCTCAGTTTTCGCACGGAAATGTCCTCCTTACGGCAGATTATCACAGATGCTGCGCCGTGGTTCGGAGTGGAGCAATATGCAGTCGCCTGAGGCCACTCAACCGTTCCTGACTCCAATTGTTGAGGGCCCAAAACGGCTATTTCTTTGGGCTTCGATCAGTGTCTGGTTGGCCGCGACAGCATGGTTCTGGGTCTGGTGGTTTGATCCTGCTCATATCGATTCTACCTGGAGATTTGTCTTACTATCCGGCTTGCTAGGGTGGTTGACCTTCCTGCAATGCTATTTCGTCTATTTCGCTATGAGAGGGGTCAGGGCCAGCGCCCCCGATCCCGTAGCTGGGCGCTTCCGTGTCGCAATGATTGTGACCAAGACCCCATCGGAACCATTTGCGTTGATCCAGAACACGTTGGAGGCAATGCTGAAGCAAAATTTCCCACATGACACCTGGCTCGCTGATGAGGACCCTAACGACGCGACCAAAACCTGGTGCGCGCAGCATGGTGTGCAAATATCGTCGCGCAAGGGCGTGGAAGCCTATCATCAGGCAACTTGGCCTCGGCGGACGCGATGCAAAGAGGGGAACCTTGCCTATTTTTACGACCATTGGGGGTATGAAGATTACGATATCGTCAGTCAACTGGACTCAGATCATGTGCCACAACCCGGCTACCTGAAAGAAATTCTCCGGCCTTTTGCAGACGATAAGATTGGCTACGTAAGTGCCCCGTCAATCTGTTCATCCAACTCCGTACGGAATTGGGCAGTGCGCACCCGGCTACATACCGAGGGAGCGTTTCACGGTATCTTGCAGGCGGGATACAGCAACGGTTGTGCGCCTATGTGTATCGGGTCGCATTATGCGGTTCGGACCAAGGCCCTGCGTGAGGCCGGAGGTCTGGGCCCCGAATTGGCAGAAGATCACTCGACAACGATGTTGATGAACGCGGCCGGCTGGCGCGGCGTGCACGCCGTTGATGCCATCGCGATAGGAGACGGCCCCGCCACAGTTGCAGACCTGGCAATTCAAGAATTTCAGTGGTCGCGCAGTCTGGTCACGCTTCTACTTGTTCACACGCCGCACTACCTGAAAAAGCTACCATTTTGGCTAAAAGCCCAGTTCTTATTTTGCCAAGTCCTGTACCCGATTTTCGGCATCACATTCCTCATGATGTATCTTTTACCCATCGCAGCCGTGCTATTGGACATCCGATATGCGGAGGTGACCTTTCCCCAATATCTTGCCCATGCGGCGCCGCAGATACTTGCGCTGCTGGTGTTCGCCACAACTTTACAGCGCTTAGGGTTGTTCAGACCAACAGACGCCCCGGTGATCAGCTGGGAGCGCACCTTGTTCTTGCTGCTGCAATGGCCGTGGGTCCTTTGGGGTTGTATCTCAGCGGCACGCGACAGCCTTACCGGACGCTTTGTTGATTTTCGGATCACTCCGAAGGGGGAAACCGGCCCCGTCCAGCTGCCATACAAGGTTTGGGTCGTGTATCTGGTCCTTGCAATGGGGTGCATCATCCCCGTGTTGGCTGTCGACGATCTCGAAAATGCGCAGGGGTTCTATCTGCTGACTCTGGTGTCGGGCCTGCTGTACACCTTGACCGTAACGATTATTGTCGTCCGGCATATGCACGAAAACGGATGGCCCTTTGTGCTCCAGATGCGGGATGTTGCCGTGCAGTTTACCGCGGTTGCCGTCACGATCGCGCTGCTTGTGGGCGCGTTTACCTCTCGCTCGATCGAGAGCATCTATGCGCTAACTATCGGGTTGGAACCAGTGAGTGTAGTCACGCTGCAAACCAATGTTGCTGGCGCCGGTAGTGCCAGCCGTGAACCTTTCACATATGAATTCAACTTGGACTGGGGCTTTTTGCCCCCACTTACTCCAACCTCAAACTAGGGAGACGTCTATTATGGCATATTTCAAGGACAGCTTGCCCTGGAAAGTGGCCGTCAGTTTCGCCATGGCCCCTTATATTGTTTCTGCGGCGGCTCTACCGCCAGGTGACATGCCATACGGCGCGTTTGATCCGGCCGGGGACTATAGCGACGAGAGCGAGGTTTTGATCGAGCACGTGTTTTTGCCTTGGGAAGACGTCTCGCTCATCTCATTGTTGGATGCAGATGAATACACCTTGGAGCGCAGCCGCGCCCTGATGGTAACCATCGAACCTTGGACCTGGACCGTCGACGAACGCAACACGCCCGAATTCCTTAAGAACGGTATCTTGTCGGGTTACTATGACGCCAACATGCGAGGCATCTGCAAGATTTTGAATGATCTCCAAAGCCCTATTTCGGTGCGGTGGGGGCATGAAATGGAGCGCACAACGGGCCAATTCATTTGGTCAGACTGGGAACCAGAAGATTATATAACCGCCTACAAGCGTATGATTGATATCTGCCGCGCAGAGGCACCAGATATTAACATCGTCTGGTCACCGGCTGGGGATCAGGGGCTTGAGCGCTACTACCCCGGCGACGATTACGTTGATGTTGTGGGGCTGTCTATCTTTGGCCTGGAAAGTTGGGAGACGGAGATTTTGGGCGGGCCGCGCACCTATGACCAATGGCTCTCTGAAACCTATGCCCGCGCATCTACCTTTGGCAAGCCAGTCATCGTAGCAGAGCTGGGCTTCGTTGGCAGTGCAGACTACGTCCAAAGCTGGCGCAACGCGGTCAGGCAACCTCAGCCTGACAAGCCACTTTTGTCGGGTGTCGTCTACTTCAATCAAAAGGAAGTCTATCCATGGCCGGACGGCTACGGGCTGCCTGATTGGCGACTAGAAAGCCAAATTCTTAACTGAGCAAAGTTACACCAGTTCTTAGATTTCCATTAATTTGCCTTTGAGCTGCGTTAAGATTGCCATAATCAAGTTCTAATAAGACGGGGTAAACCGTCATAGAAGTACGAGGTAGGCATGTCGAAGCAGTCCCTTTCCGGAGGATGGCGCGCTGTCGCGTTTTTCGGCTTTGCTGGGCTAATAGCAGCCATTGACCCAGCATCGGCTGAGTCTCAGTCTGACACCAAATCGAAGCTGAAGCCCGTGGCCACCAGTTTTAATTGGATGGCCAATGGAAATTCTCTCGACCGGCGTGAGGCGCGGGCGCGTCAAAACGCATTGCGAGCTTCTATCATCAACAGCCGTGGACGCGCTACTTGGATTTGCTCGCCCGCTGGGTTTGGTCAAAAATCCCGCTGCCGCAGAGGTTGATTTGCCCTCCCATTAACCAAGCAGCTGAACCACGCGACTACTGAATTAGGATGATCGGCTGTTCACTGGTCCGCTTGGATAAGGACGTCTGAAATGCAGTCCGATGGCGGGGACAGCTTGACCTTGAAACCACCATTGCGCCAAAGCTTATAGACCCCATTCCAATATCCGCCCGCGTCGCCACTACTTGAACTAAATTGCTCTGCCAGATAGTAGATGCCATCAAACTCCACCCATTTCACAGACAGATTTGTGTCACCCGTCAGGCCCTCCCCGGCCCAAGAGTCGTTGAGAAACTGAATACTTAGAACAGCGCCACACCGATCCGCGTCATTATCCAAAAAATATTGGCGAAGAGCGCTTTGCTCTGTTTCAGTGTCGACCTCTTCCTGTGCGTTGCTGATCGCGCCGGATACCTCCACAACACCCAACTCCACGCCATCGACGCTAATTCTGGCCTTTGGGAAGTCACGAAAATAGGTGCCCGTGGCGTGAATAGAAAAGCTGCGGGGCGGCGCTTTTGCATTTGGAGCAAGCTCCGCATCTGAATTGACGAAACGGCTTGAATGGGCTGCCTGCCATGTTAGCCATTGAGAAAGCTTCTCTTTGTAGGTCAACACAAGGTTGGGGCTCTCGGGTGCGAGGTTTCGCGTTTCGTTCGGGTCGGCCTTCAGGTCGAACAATTCGATCTCTTTGGTGGATGCGTTGTAGATAACCTTGGTATGTCCCTCTACGAAGCCTACCAAAAAGCCATTCCACGGCGAAAAGAAGATCGTGCCGTTGGGACGCTCAACATCAAATAGGCTACGACCTTGCCAAAGCTCTGGTCGGTCAATGTCAAGAAGGTCAAGAATGGTGGCGGCGACGTCAGTCGTCGCGGCAAGACCATCCACCACGTCGCCTTCGAACAGGTTCGGATTGATGAAGTAGAGCGGCACGCGTAGATTCTCTTCGTAGACTGCGGATGCATGGCCGTAGGTGCCATGCTCGCCGAAGGCCTCACCGTGATCCCCGACAACGACGACCAATGTGTCGTCCATTAGGCCGCGCTCTTCCAATCCTTCCATCAGACTGCCAAACGCCCGGTCCGCAGCCGACACCGCGGCCATAAAACGATCAAGGTCAGCATTGCCGGATTGTTCTTCTATCTCACCTTCGACGAAGTAGGGGAAATGCGGCTGCCCGGTCCAGAACGTGGCAAAAAAGGGCTGATCCGGGTCAGAATCGACCCAATCCAACACTGGTGGCACCGTGCAGCGGTCCGGGCCCGTGTTGTGGTAGCCCGGCCCGCTTGTACCGAAGAATCCGCCTTCACAGGTCCAGTCGCGGTAGTCTTTGACGATGTCATAGCCGGCATAGGGCAGGTAGTCGGCGCGTCTGTCGAAGCGGTTGTCTGTCGAGGCAAAGAAGCCGGTGCGAAGGCCTTGTGCTTTCAAAACATCGCCGAGAGCAAGGTAGTCTCGATCAGGAAATTCTTGCTGCGGTGAGACCGCTCGCATCTCTGGCACCACGGATGTTGTCAATGCAAAAAGCGCGTAGTTGGACGCAGGCGTTGGCGAATAGACCCTCTCCACCCTCAAGGCGTCCTTGCCGTATTTTGTGAGGTTCGGGGTAACCGGATACGGGCTGCCATATTCTTCCACAAACCGCGCGGGCACTGATTCGAGCACAAACAGAACGACGTTTTGAATTGGAGTCTGATCACTTTTCGGGCGTTCAACGGGGGTCGCAAACGCAACATTCGGCGGAACAAGCGGGTTAGAGCCGGAGTCCGCCGCGACGAATTCCCGCAGGCCTTCGTCAGCAGGTATTACGAAAGACTGGACCATTGCGACGGCCGGGTTCAGCGTTTCGCCCCGCGATAGTTGCTTTGGAGCCGTGGTGTACTCGTTCAACCATCCAGCTGCGAACATTGGCAAAAAGATCAATACCAATGCGAAACTCGCCTTGGCTTGGGACCGGGTAAGCAGCCGACGGATCAGATAGCGAAGCAGAAGGTAGCCAACCAACGCCGCGACTATCATCCCCGCCAGTTTAGCATCGAAAAGATGAATGATAGCGTCGCTGGCGTAGCTGCTGTTCAAAATGTCCGCATAGGTGATCCATGCCCAGGACACCGGCTCGGCCAACATGTTCATTGCGACTATATTCAGGGCCCCCCAGAGCACCAGCACAATGGCGACAAGATTGAAGCCCCAGACCACCAGCCTTGGCAGGAACAGTTGGCTAACAGCGAATGCTATTGCACCCGCGATGCTGAGCACGAGCATATCCTGAAGGCCACCCTGCGCAGTCAGGCTGACTTGCTCCAACAAGGGTCGACCAGCGAGACTGGGCCTCAAAATTACGTACCGAAATATCGCGTAGCAAACTGCAGCTGCTAGAACACTGGCGGCAAGAGAGACGGCGGGAATCGGACAAGTACCGGCCTGCAAACCAAGCGTTGCCTCTTTTGTACGCTCGGATTCAGGGAGCTGAAAATGGATTCGTCTAGGAAAACGATCATTATCCATGCGCAAGCCTGCCCGGTGGAGAAAGACAATGGTCTTCAGATCGCATTTCGATTACTCGGCAATCAGGCGCGCAATGACGCTTGGGTGCATCACTGTGTCTTCGCATTTTGAGTTGTCGGGCAGACCATTGCAGGCTCTCCAAAGGGCGCGTATCGTCCCCCTGCCAGCGAAGCCGTCCAATGGTCCGAGGTAAATTCCATCCTGCCTGAGTTTCCTTTGCAAAATGTAGATAGCAAAATTTTCGTTCGTTGCGAGAACGTCCCTTGCATGCGCGACTGACTTCAGCTCGGGGCGACTGTCGTAGACCTCGGCCAATTCTGCGAAATCTCTGGGTTTCTGAGCTTTTGACGCTTGGATGGTGAAACTCAGCCGGTCTCGAACACGCTCGCTGAGGGTGTCAGAAAATTCGGACAGATACGTCTCTGCTAGGTCTGGTGAGCTGGACACGTTCAATTGGTTCCCGTCCCGCACCAATTGAATGAGAAATGCCGCTGCATCTGCGTTTCCCTCACGGGCGGCCGCTTCCAACCCTTCGACGGCCAAGGGCCCGCTTGCACGCATGCTTATCCCATAAAGCCGCCGTTGCGCCTCAAGCACTGCAATCTTGGTCTCACCAAGGGCCAACGCGCGCTCTGCATAGCCATCAAACTTTCGGCGTTGCGTTTGCCCCAGATAACCATACATGGCGCCTTCAGCCAAAGATGTCCAAGCGGCACCAACACCCATATTCCCACTTTGCACCAACATGGCTTCAGCCGTCTCGGGATCGGTCCCGCGCCACATCAATGTAGCGCCAAATGACTGAAGCCCGTTGCCATTTCCGGCCTCAGCTGCAGCCTCAAAAAGCAAGCGCGCCCGCGGCTCGTCTTTTGGCAACTGCTCACCGTAAAGGAAGAACTTCCCGAGCGCGACCATGGCCTTGTCGTCTCCCGCTTCAACGGCATATTCCAGCAAAGCCTGACCGCCAATCACATCTTGTTCCAGAAACCAGCCACCGACCAAATTCTCGCCCAATAGCCTCATGGCGTTCAGGTTGTCGTTATTGGCCGCCGTCCGAAGCAGAGTTTTCGCTTTTTCCAAATCTACAGGGGTGCCGCTACCCCAAAGATATATCTCTCCCAGCTGAAATTGGGCCTCAGCGTCGCCAGCTGCAGCTACGTCACGGAGTTTGGATAGGTCGGTTTGCTCTGCCTGCGCGAAAGCGCCAATTGGCGTCGTGACAAAAATCACGGCAGCAACAGCAAGAGCTCCAAAAATACGCACGCTAATCATACCACTTTCCCTTGGATTCATTTAACGGGATGAAGGTCACTGGAGTCAAATATTCCACGAGCTTGCGGGCGCGACCACAGCATGGGTTTTGACAGAACTCCGTTGCTGAACCAAACCTAAGCGGTTTTTCCACTGACGCAGCGTATACTTAAGATATTTAATTCGCCGCATGCAAATCAGTCAGGTTTTTGTGCAAGTTGTTGGGGACGTTCCCGACGAGCCATGCGGTAGAGTTGGCGGGTTCTAAACAAATTCTGAGGCTGGATAAGCAAAGAAAACGGCTGCTATTTCGCATCGCGCTTCTTGAAGATACGAGGACGCAATGGAGCGTTTCAGTGCTGTGTTGGCAGATTCATACTTCTTTGGAGTAAGCGATGATCGGTTTGACGTGCCGCGCCGCAGCATCAAATCTTCGTTGTGAGCGACTGCTAATGGGATGTACCGGCTGCTTCACCCAGCAGGTTAGGCTTTGCCTATTTCTGCAAACTGGAGAAGTAGCATGGCGAAGAATGACTTTGACGAGCTGATGTCGATCGGCGTCGATATAGACAAGGACACCTTCCACATTGTGGGTTTTGACCCGTCCGGACAACGCGTTTTGCGCAAACAGATTGAGCGACTGGCGTTGGCCGCGACATTTGAGAAGCTGCCGCGCTGTATCTTGGGCATGGAGCCATGCCTGAGCGCACACTTTGTCAGCCGGACATTGCGTGAGATGGGCTTCGAGCCCCGGATCAACCCGGCGATCTATGTGAAGCCATTCAATAAGGGTCAAAAGAACAACTACAACGACGCGGAGGCAATCGCCAAGGCGGCACTTCGCCCCAACCTGCAAACCGTGTCCGAGAAGAGCCAGGATCAGCTGGACCTGCAGGCACTGCATCGGGTCAGGTCAAGGTTGGTGTCTCGTCGGACGGCGACTATCAATCAGATCCGCGCATTCCTGATTGAGCAGGGCATCACGGTACGGAAGGGGCTTCGGGCTTTGAAGAACTCGTTTGAGGCGATCCTCGAAGAGCGCAAGGATGAGATATCGAGCCCAAAGCGGTCATTGACTACCGGTAATCCAACTTGTAGGGTTTGCCCCTTGGAAAGATCGAACAACTGGCCGCAATACGAACTGGCCTGTAAAAAATGCTTGATGGTCATTCAGAGTGCTAGCCAGATACCCTGCTGGGAAGTTTTGACTATTTCGCGCCTTAACCTAGAAGTCTGCTGACGAACGATCCGGTGGGTTTCGTGCGTTGTTCGATCGGTATGGTCCAGTCGACGATTTTGCGCATACGTTGTTTTTCCGCGTCAACGCGGAGACGGAAGTGGAGTTCCCACCAGTGCGAGGACAGATGGATCATCACTGCGCTGCAAAGCAGTATGAACGCGATTTGATAGAACATTATTTCGCCCCGTTTCGGAGTACGTCACTTGTTACAGAATGTAGATTCGCCGCTTTTCTGAGCAGTTAACCTTATTTAATCGTCAAATATGGCTGGATCCGATCAAAATTACGGCGGAACAGTGGCGGAACAGACGGTTTTTGCCGCAAAGTCGCCAGATTTGACGAAGATGTGCTGAGAAGTCAAAATTGTATCGCTAATCGAAACAATCTGACTTTTGACCTAGTTTTCTAAAAGAGCTCAGACCAGCCTAAATTGGAATGTCAGCTTCGTGCCGCAATCCGTGAGTTCGCCTAACATCTGATTTTGCGGTTGCGGCGAATATCGGTAATCCGGGCTGCGATCGCAGCATTGCCGAGGATTGGTCAATGTCGGCTATGGGCCGTCCGTATCGGTTCGAGCCTCCATTGTCGAACAGATGCTGCGATTGCTCCGATGGCGGCAGAGAGTCCGTTTCAACTTCGTTCTGCAATGCAGCTAAGGACCGCTTTGCCGTTTGACCTGCTGAGCAATGGAGCCTCCGAGGACATCCATGAGGGCGCGGACCCGTGCCGTCTTTCTCAAGTCGGAATGTGTCACCATCCATAACTCAGTTTCGATTTCCGGAAGATCGTCACTGACACAGATCAACGCTGCAGCGGGATCGCCGAGGTATCGCGGCAAGACGCAAAGGCCTTGCCCGGCCTGTGCCGCGGCAAACATGCCTAGTACGCTATCGACTCTGTGCTTGCAGTGTGCATCTAGACCACGTTTTGTCATCCAGCTCGTCAGTTCCGGGTAAATCATTGCTCCATCTGGGCCGATCCAGGGGAAGTCCTCAAAGCGCAGCCCGCTCACGTCATCGGGCAGGATACTTTTGGCTCCGTAAACGGCAAAGTTCAGGGTCGCGACCTTTCGACCGAACAGAGCTTCCGACGGTTTTGACGTCGGCCGAATGGCCACGTCGGCCTCACGCCGGGAAAGGTCATAGAGGTGGTTTGAGACCGACACCTCCAGCAAAACCTCAGGGTAACTCCTTTGAAACGACGCTAAAAGCGGTGACAACAGGCCGACCAACAATGAATCCAACGTCGTCAACCTGACGGTACCGCTTGGCCTCAGGTCCTGACCGATGATGCTCCGTTCAACCTCATTCACTTGTGCGGCTATTTTGCGACCGGCGGCGGCAACCTCTTCTCCTGCCAACGTAGGCGTGTATCCTGTCCTGCCACGCTGAAACAAGCTCACGCCCAGTTTCTGCTCGATGGCATTCAACCGGCGGAACACCGTTGCATGGCTGGATCCCAGAATGCGCCCGGCACCAGACAAAGAGCCAGCGTCGAAAATGGCCAGGACCAGACGCAAATCATCCCAAGAGGTTGTGCTGTTCATTTTTGCAAAGCCGGTTCTCAAAGTCATCGAATTGATTGGCCAAAGTGAACATGTTGATCTGCCGAGGAACAAGCCTTTTCTTACGGACAAAATCCCATGCACGCACATATCGTATTCTGCCACCCCGAGTCCGGATCTTTCACCGGGGCGCTGAAAGACGTCGCCATCCAAAAACTGCAGGCGCTTGGGCACAGTGTTTCGGTCTCTGATCTTCACGCGGAGGGCTTTGACCCCGTCGAAAGGGCCGAACACTATGCCTTGCGCAAGGAACCAGACTGGTTCTCAGCAATGATCGAGCAGCGGCATGCAAGCAATACGGATACGCTGCCCGGAGATGTTCTTCGCGAGATTGAGCGGCTGGAAAAGGCCGATCTAGTGATCCTGCAGTTCCCTCTTTGGTGGCACAGCCAGCCTGCTATGCTGAAAGGCTGGTTCGATCGAGTGTTCGTCAGTGGCAAGACCTATACCAGCGGAATGCGATATGACCGCGGCTACTTCAAAGGCCGGAACGTGATCTGCTGTGTTCCCGTCGGCGCGCCAGAGGCTGCGTTTGGCGGTGGTGGACGCGGCGGCGATGTCGAAGCGATGTTCTGGCCAATCCACTACTCGCTTTACTACATGGGTTTCACGGTTCTGCCGCCCTTTCTAGCCTACGGGATACAAAACTATGCGGGTGTGACGCTGTTGGATGACGAAGCTTTCAGGAAGCATCTGGAAGACTACAAGGCCAAATGGGCCGACCAATTGGAGCATCTTGGCGACCTCAAACCGATTAAATTCCCCGGCTGGAATGACTGGGATGAACTCGGACATCAAAAGACATGACGCTGCCTGACACTGGCAGCCAAGCTTTGCGCTGTCGCGAGATGATCTGGGTCGGAGGGCAGGCAGATCGCGATGACTTCGGCAGCATTCGCACCCCAGGAGACATGCCCGAACAGATGAAAGGGGCAATCGGACGGATCGAGCGGGAATTGACCCTAAACGGGGCGGCGCTGGAAGACCTTGTCTTTCTGCTTTGTTTTTATGCGGAGGATGGCAGTGGCGATGAACACACTGTTTGTGCCCAACTTGCAGACTGCCTGCCTGACGGTGTGAAAACAGCTGTCAATCTGGTGCCTGTGCCACGTCTTATGGATGTGCAGCAGCTGGTTGAGATAGAGGGCTATGCCATGCGCCACCCGAACGGTGATTTGATGCCGCGCAGCTATGCGGTCAGCAAACCGGTACAAGACGCCAGCGAAAAGTTCTGTCCTGCCATCCGGTGTGGCAAGATGATCTTCGTGTCAGGCCAAGCTCCGATACACACAGACGGCGCCGTTCATGCGCCCGGCGACATCGTCGAGCAGACCCTGTTTGAGATGGTACAAATTGAAAGGATACTTGCCCAATTCGGCGCGGGCTTCGCTGATGTGGTTAAAAGCAACCGCTGGTATTCCGGCAGTGCTGTTGTCGAAGACTTTGAACCTGCGGCCCTGGCCTGCGCACGTTTCTATCCAGAGCCTGGTCCGGCGGCCACCGGAATTCTCGTTCCCCGATTTTCGGACCCAGACGTGACAATCAAACTCTCTTGCGTTGCGATGCTTGGGGAAGACGGGCGACATCTGACACGCCAGCATGTTTGGCCCGAAGGGCATTGGGACTGGACGATCAAACTGCCTTACAAACACGGCATAAAATGCGACAAGATGATTTTTGTCGGTGGTCAGGTCGCGCTCGACACGTCCGGCCAAGCAATTGAGGTCGGCGACCTCCCAGCACAGGTCGAGCGTTCCTTGCGCCATATTCAAACTGTTTTGGATAGGTTCGAAGAACCTGCGGCCCAGCTGTGCAAGCTGACAACCCTGTTTCGGCAAGAAACTTCGAGCGATATTGCATCGCCCGTTCAGGATATCGGGTTGGTTTTGAAGGCTGCGCCCATAAACACGCAAATCCCGCTACCTGCACTCGCCTATCCGGGGTTGGAGGTGGAGATCGAAGCCTTTGCCATGCTGGATCGGAGTAAACCGTCATGAAAACCGAGGATATGAAGGTGATTGCGGTCAGTGGTACGCCACATCACCGTGGAAAACAGATCGGCGCGTCGCTGTGCGATGACATCCACATGATCATTAAGAAGCGTGATCGCGCCATCGCGGCTCGTGGCTATGCTCCGAGCGATTATTGGGCGGCCTTCGAACAATGCTGTGATTTCGTGCCAAACATTGAGCGATGGACACCGCGTCTTGCGCGCGAGGTCGAGGGGCTTGCTGAGGGGGCACAGCTTGATCTGAACGAAGCGTACCGACTGCAAATGCTGGACGAAGACTGGTTCTTTGACGCCTATCATTATGCCTCGATTCCGCAATCAGCGCATAAATGCACGACGTTCGCCGTGACTGGAGGCGCAGGCACGCCAACCTTTGCGGGTCAAAATATGGATATCCATCATTTCGTCGATGGCCATCAGGTCTTGGTACGGATTGCCAATGAACTCGGCTCGGGCGCATGTTTGATCTTTACGTATGCCGGTCTCATGGGCCTGATGGGTCTCAACAACGCACCACTTGGCATCAATTGCAACACACTGATGCAGCTTGGTTTCAACCCCACAGGTGTGCCGGTATCCTTCATTGTCCGCCATGTTCTGTCTTTGCAAACACTGAAGGAGGCAGAGGATTTCCTGCGTAATGTGCCGCACGCATGCGGTCAGACCTATACGCTGTCTTCGGAGGACGCAGGGCTGTGCCTTGAATGTGGACCCAGCTCTGTCGTTGCGCACAGGCCGCAATCCGATAGGCGCCTTTGTCATACCAACCACCCTTTGTCGAACGGGGATACCAACCAGTTTGAGCTGCGCAATGCATCAGCTGGATGTGCCATGCCACTAGTTTCCCACAATTCCAAAGCCAGGCTGACGTCAATTCAAGATCGAATTTCCGATCCCCAATCGCCCGTTACACTGGACAAGCTGATGCAGGCACTTCGTGCAAAGGACGATCCAAAGAATCCGGTGAGCCGGGAGCAAGGCTCGGCACTTGATACCAACAACATAGGGTTCACGGCTGGATCGGTGATCTATGAAATTTCCGGTCAGCCGATTTTATATTACGCTGCGGGTCCCCCTAGCATCTCAGAGTTCCGACGGGTTTCTTTTGAGTGAATGCTACGCGTATGGAGTGAAGCGGACATAGGGTTTGATAGTTGGAACGGCGGCAAAGTTTCGCATTTTACCAGTTCACGCTCGCCGCAACGAACAGCAATGCTTCCCGGACCCGCCCTTCGTGACTTGCGCGGCGAAAGTGCTGGAAGAGCCCAATCTACCGAATTTCTGTATCGCAGCGAAAGTTTGGTTTCGGGAAACAAACACAATTGAACTCGTGATCACGACCCATTGCAAACGTTGAACTGACCCGTCTTCGATACGTGCAATTTCCATACAGCAGACGTTGGTCGAAGTTCCCGCGTCGTTGTCGTTTAGCCTCTTTGACGGATTCTCCGTACAAGTTGACCGAACACGGTTTTCGTCAATCAGTTTCGCATATCAGCATCTGCTCAGGATGATCGTAAGCATTGTTGCAATGAGTGTAGAAGGCGAACCAATGCGATCTTCTTAGCCCGGTCGTCGCCATCGAAAACGTATCGATGCGCGAAATACAGCTATGTCGAAGCTTGGAAGCAGCCGGTCACGGGGTGGTGATCCGTGTCTGCGAACCCAAGATCCGCCGTTGAAACGCTTTTCACCACAACATTTGGCGAACAGACGAACCCGTCAATAATTGCGGTGGCGTTTTTTCCGGCGACGTAGGGGGCGTTCAAGGACCGAACGGTTGGGGTTTTTGTGTCCAACGCAAATGACCACCCCTCGTTCAAGGAGTTTTCAGGGAAGTTGATGACCTGCAGCTTTTCTGGTACGCCAGTGTGCTGGCCAGGATCTGTCGCGGTCAGGCGCATGTTCCAGTCGCCTGCAATCACAACGCAATGTCCTTGATCATATTCATGCTGGGCAAGCTGCAACAGCTTCTCGAGTTGCCCCATTCGGGTGCGGATGTCTGGGTCGAATGCTGACAGATGGATGTTGAACACGACCCAGTCGCGCCCGGTCTCACCTATGCTGATGCGGTTTATCAAACTTCCGTAGTGTTTTGTCAGCCCGCCGAAGAAATAGGTGCTGTCTTTTGGGAACAAGACAGCTTCACAGGACTTGATGTTGACGCGCGCATGGACGGACATGCCATGCTCGATCTTTAAGTACTGCGGCACGAGAACGGACTTCATGTCAGCCCAAAACAGGTTTTGTCGATTGCTCAAGGCAGCTTCGATCGTGTCACGAAGCCCAACGCCCCGGGTCAAAAAACCTGCATTGGCACTTTCTTGTAGGCAAATCAAATCGGCCGATTGGCCCGCCAAACGCTGTGCGATGCGTTGCGCGGCCAAGGTGATGTCCATGGACGAAAGAGCGCGCATGGATCGCCCCTTATCAACAATACTGTCCGCATCCTTGCCCAATGCCCCATACCCAATATTCCATGTCAAAACTGTCAGCGTTTCGCTTGCCGCATGGAGGTTGGTCGGGGGTGTCGGGGAATGGATCGGCCCGACATACGGTGATGTGCGACGATTGGCGACGAAGACCGCCCGGCAATAGATCGCGGCACCAATCAAGATGACCGAGAGGAGGGTCAATATCATATTACGTGCCCGATGCCGCCGCGGGGAAATGTAGCTCTACAAGGTCTTCTGCGGCAGCCGCAATCAATTCGCGGTTGCTGCGCGAAATCTTGAACGCGGTGGGTATCTTGGCCAGATGCTCTGCGGGCGTGGCGCTTTGAGCACGGTCGGCTGGCGTTGCAAATTTCCAGGTATCCCAGCTAAGCCATCGTGGGTGCGGCGGGGTGCCGGATTGTGTCAGCCGCGCGATATCCATGTAGTTGAAATCGACAAAGTTGATGTTCATGCCGTGCTTTTCACCAAGCACATCAAACATCGTTTCGCGATGCGATGTTGCGTAAACGGTCAGCACGTCCACCAGACGTGTGACATCGCGGCTCCAAATGCTGATATCAAGTGTGTTTTTGGACAGGGTGCTGTCCAGCTGCATACCTGCGTTGAACCCATAAATGGTCGCTGTCTGCCCCGGACCTCGCGCGTAGATCGCCTCTCGCAATGTCTCAACGCCCGGGTTCTCAAAGACACCACCATCGCCCAGATGCCAGTACTGCGGAGGCTTTCCATCGGCCTGTGTCAGCTCAATCGTGGTTGGCCCAAGATATGGTGGAAAGGCCGCTGACGTGGCAACGGCAAGGGTTACGGGAAAGTCATCTGGTGTCGGGCGAAGATGACCTATTTCGGAAAATGACATGGACCGCAGGCGGGGCGGCAGCGCGCTTGGTGCTTCGGCATCATCAGGCGACGGCAGAACCCCGTTGCCAAGGGTGACACGCTGTCCAGTATCATAGCTAACCGTGTTAAAGAAAAAGCTGCGGTTGGCAGGTAGATCGCCGACTGTTGCTGACCCGATGAAATCGGGCCGTGCAAGGGCCTCTTGCAAGGACGTCAACCGCCGCGACGGGCTGAAAGCCCGAAGCGGCTTGCGCAGTTGCCCCATCTGCACATCCCAAAAATAATCATGTGCGACAACGTCCTGCATCTGGTCAAAGTAATCGTTTGCCGGGTCCGTGTCCGGCACCGGATGAAGTGCGAGGTAGGACGCAGGAAAACCGCCGCCACTGACGCTGGACACGTGTGTCACCGCCGACAACAAACCGCGTTCATGCAAGGCCTTCATGCCCGCGGCACCAAAGACGGCCGCACGCGCACCGCCGCCCGACAAAGCAAGACCGACAAATGGTTGATCTGTTTGATCGACGACATGCGCGCCAAACTGTGCTCTAACGCGGGTTCTAAAATGTACTTTGAGCGGTGCGATGAAGCCATTCAATACGGCCAAAACAATGACGCAAACCGCGACGATCAACAGACCCCAGAAAACCCAACCCATTCGCCGTTCCAATCATAATTGCTAAAAAAATTCGCCCGATTGGATTTAGCGTGACGTGGCTTCGACGAACACGCAATCGCAATTTGCCCGCTTGGGGATGGAAACTCTTACCTAACGTCAGCTTTTGCTACCGCACCTCCCAAATGGGAGATGCCGCCCCGTCCGACGCTCTCTAGGTCTTTGGTCATCACATCGAAGAGAGAGAATTATGTCAGACTTCATTCAATACCTAACCAGCCTCGGGACTTACGAAAGCATCGGGGTTCTTGGGTTCTTTGCCTACATCACAGCGTTCGGTGCCGTGCAGCTTGGTTGGCTGGATGGCAACAGCAGCGCCTACACGCTTCTCAATGTGCTGGCCGCATCCCTTGTCGCCGTTAGCCTTCTGCGGGACTTCAACCTTGCTTCAGCGCTGATCCAATGCAGCTGGATCGTCATCGGTCTGGTCGGGTTGTCGTTGCGGGTCTGGAAGTCTTGGCCCAGCACGCGCCGGGTTTTGACTGCCACTCTTGAAACAGAGGTGCAGTCATGACCTTTGCAGATACATTTTCCTATTTCGTCACTCTAATCGCAATCGCGATTGCGCCGGGACCGCTTCTTTTGCTGTTGATGACCCGTGCCGCCAGTAACGATGTCAAAGGCGCGTTCGGGTTCGCATTTGGAACGGCCTTGGGCAGCTTGACGATCATGACCGCTGTTTGTTTTGGCATGAGCGTGTGGCTGAGCAATACACCAGAGGTACTGTCTTACAGCAAATACATCATGCTGGCCTACATCCTCTGGATTGCGCGAGATATCTGGAAGGGCGGGTTCGATTTTGACACAACTGTCAAACCGCGCCGTTCTGGCCTGTGGCTGGCAGTTACGGCGGGTTTTGTGACCTGCATCTTGTCTCCCTATATGCTGGTCTTGTTTCCGCTGGTTCTGCCAGAAGTCCTGGACATCACGGAGATTCAGATGCCGGGCTACCTGATCATTGCATTTGCGACCTTCGCGGCTGAGGCCACAGCGGCCGTGCTGGTGATCTGTTTGGCAAAACAGGTGACCCGATTGGTGCGCTCTCAGCAATCCATGATGATCATGAACCGGTCTCTCGCAACTCTTTTGGTTGCTGGCGGTGGATGGATGGCCTTGGCCTGACACCGAACGGTTTCGCGTTGCCGAAGGGCGTACTTCCTGATGGCCCTTTCGGACTACTGGTGTGTTTGTGATCGATGATGTGATCTTAGCGAACACAGACACACCACATTTTTCTGTTAACTATTGCTTGTGCTGTTCCTGCCGTAGAGAGTTGGCCGGTTGCATATTGGAATTTTCGTTATGACAAATGACTTAGAAAAGAAGATCAACCCCGATGGGATCGTTGATCAGCTTTATGATATCGCACTCGATCCGGATTCCTTAGGCACATTCGTAGATGCGTGGAACGATGCGGGGCTGGATGCACAGGCCGCGCGCCAAACCATTGAATCGATTGATCGTTTTGACACCGCATACCGCGCGCATCTTGATCGGGCCGAAACGTTCTTACAGCGAGGGGCCGCCGCCGAGAGCGGTGCTGACCTAACGGCCACGCTGACCCCATTCGACACGCTGGCAGCCTTCATCGTCGATCGTGCCCTACACATCGTCGCGGCCAACGCTGGTGCAGAACAGGCCTTTGGCATCGAAGAAGGGGCTGCACTGAGCGCGTTGAACCTGCCCGCTGACGCCTTGGATATTGTGCAAGCCAGTTTGAAGGACGTGTTTCGCAACTCCGACAGCCCGGATCGGCTTTTGAAAATTGAACTGTCCGGCACATCGGCGCCGGCCTTGTTTCAAGTCCGCAAGTTAGAAGGGTCCACCCAAGACGACAGTGAACATGCGTTGGTTGTGACCACGCGTTACCATTGGCAGGCCGCGCTCGGGCAAACGTTGAAAGAGGTATTTGACCTTACAGGAGCGGAACAAGGTGTCGTGCGTGCCTTGGTCGAAGGGTTGGACGCAAAATCCATTTCCGCAGAACGTGGCACCAGTGAAGGCACGGTGCGCGGGCAGATCAAATCCATCCTCGCCAAGATGAACGCACGCACCCAGTCCGAGGTTATTCGCCTCGTCATATCCTTGCGTGATGTGTCCCAAGGGGTCGAGCAATCTTCGGACAAATCGGATGAAAGCCCTGTTCTGGTGCCAGCGGATTGGCTGCACGCAGAGGTCTGGAAACCGTTCAAGACGCTGATTTTGCCGGACGGGCGGCGCATGGATTACCATGACATGGGGCCAATCACAGGGGCACCGGTGCTTTATTCGCACATGGGCTACGGCTTGGCGCGTTGGCACGAACCGATGATAAAGCTGGCCTTCACGCAAGGGCTGCGCATCATTTGCCCGATCCGCGCAGGCTATGGCCTCAGTGAGAACATCGACCCGAAAGCCGATGTGCTTGAATCGACCCGAGACGACACATTGCACTTGCTGGACCATCTCGGCATCGACAGGCTTCCCTACCTGACCCAAGGCAACGATCTGATATTCGCGGCGGATTTTACGGTTCACCACCCCGAGAAGGTGAGCGAGATCATTGGTTTGTGCGCGCGGCCCTGCTTAGCTGGTGATCTGCACTACGCGAACATGGGCAAGTGGCACCGCTTCTTTTTGTCCACGGCCAAGCACGCACCGCACCTGCTGAAGTTCACAACTCGCGCGGCCGTTGTGATGGCGCGCCGCCTCGGCGCTAAAGAAATGTTTCGGCAGCTGAACAGCAGCTCACCCGCCGATACAGCATTGCTCGAGGATGATGCGCTTTTGCCGGTCTTGATGGCGAATGCCCAATTGATTGTGGGTAAGTCCACGAATGTCGCGCAGGCCTACACTCATGAAATCCTCGCGACAGAGGCTGACTGGACGGATCTCATGCAGAACTGTGCACAAACCAAAGTCTGGTTCGTCAACGGGGGCCAAGATCCAGCGACAGACATTGCAACCATCGCGGAATACCGCGATTCCTATCCATGGATCGACATTGAAGTGATCCCAGATGCAGGCCAGATGCTGATCTATCAGCACTACGAATACCTGATCCCAAAAATCGCCACGGCCTCCAGAGAAGCTTGAAGGCATACGGCGGAAAGTACGGAAAACGATACGTCGCCTCTCTCTTGTTGACGGGACGTTGTTGGAGAACGGCAAACGTTCTCGCATAATTGGAAAGCAGTCCAAACGTATGGGCGTCACTTCTAGCGCAAAGCCAAGGTAGGCTTAGAAGAAATGCGCCCTTTCCGAGAAACCGCAGCAAATCTCCACATTCCGCCCGCAGTGCATTTTGCCACCAGTGCGGTTCTTGAAGAGCGGCCATTGGCGATGAAGCTGGCAAATGTAACTATGTCCGCCAAGCCGACCTTGTTGGACCTTAGGCAGTCGTAAGCGCCTGACTGAAACGATCAGATGTCCGATTTGAGCCCAATTTGTCAAAATGCTGCACTCCGCCCCAACGGCTGCTTTCCAGTATTCTCCAAAGTTCCAATCGTCTGAAGTGCCGAATAATTGCATTGACTCATAGCTCTCTAACTATGTAATTTGAGCTATGACCGATCGACTCGAACAATCCAAGGCACTCGCAAGCGATGTCCGGCTCTCCATCCTAAGCTGGCTGGCAGAACCTGATACTCATTTTTCGCATCAGATCACGGGCAAGCCGTCTGAAATCGGAGTTTGCGTCACGCTGCTGACCGAAAAGCTCGACATGGCGCAGCCGACCGTGAGCCGTCATCTGGAGCTGCTGCGTCGTGCCGGATTTTTGACTGTCAGCAAGATTGGGCGTTGGTCGTTTTTCCAGCGCGATGAGGCTGCCGTCGCGGATTTTAAGGCGTGGATCAATGACAATCTTTGAAGAGGCCGATGCAAGACTACTGCCGGGTTTTGAGCGGCGCTGGATAGGGACGGCTCACGGCAAAGTGCTTGCCGTGGTCGGCGGGACCGGGCCTGCGCTACTTATGCTGCATGGCGATCCGCAGACGCATCTGTGCTGGCACCAGATTGCTCCAAAGCTGACTGACCGCTTCACGGTGGTCCTGACCGATATCCGGGGGCGCGGCGAAACACATAAGCCTGGTCACGATCCCGAACAGAGTGCTTACACGAAGCGCGCTATGGCAGCCGAACAACTGGAGGTCATGTACAACCTCGGCCACAACAAGTTTGCCCTCGTTGCTCATGACCGGGGAGCCCGGGTGGCCCGACGTTTGGCGCTAGATCACCCCAAGGCCGTTACCCAACTGGCCGTGATGGACATCATTCCAGCCCTCGACTTTTACGAATGCTCCAACGCGCAGATCGCCCAAGATTATTTCTACTTCTCGTTCTTGACGCAGGATCACCCGGTACCGGAGACCCTTATTGCCGGAGACCCCGAGGCGTTTCTAAAGCTTATCTTGATGGGGTTGTCCGATAACGCAGTGAACTACGACGCGCTCGCCTTGCAGGCCTACTTACAAGCAAATACGACACCGGAAGCTATCACCGCGATGTGCGAGTGCTTCCGTGCAGGCTTTCACATTGATCGGCGTCATGATCAGACAGACCGGGAGGCCGGAAAAAAGATCGCCTGCCCGACCCTCGTGATGTGGGGGGAGTATGGCGTCGTCGGAAAACACTTCGATGTTGAGCGTATCTGGCGCGGGTGGTGCGAGCTGCCTGAATTTGCGCCTATGCCTTCCGGGCATTTCATCCCCGAAGAAGCTCCCGAAAACGCGCTCGCGGCGTTGAACGGGTTCCTTTCCGCTAAAGCATTATGAGGCCCGTGTGTCAAAAACCTTTATCACCTGCGCGATCACGGGGGCCGGAGACGGGCCTAAGCGAAGCCCGCTGGTACCGGTCACACCCGAAGAGATCGCGGACTCTGCGCTTGCGGCCGCCATAGCAGGGGCCGCGATTGTCCACCTGCATGTTCGCGACCCTGACACCGGTGAAGGCTCACGCGACAATGACCTGTATCGACAGGTTGTGGAAAGGATCAGGGATCGAAACCGTGATGTAATCATCAATCTCACGGCCGGGATGGGAGGCGATGCCGTGTTCGGAGGCGATGACCCGCTGCCATTGCAGAACGGCACTGACCTGATCGGCCCTACCGAACGACTGTCCCATGTCAAAAAACTGCGCCCGGATATCTGCACACTCGATTGTGGTTCCTACAACGTGGGCGATGGCAATCTCGTCTATGTCAGTACGTCCGACTATATCCGGGTCGGGGCAAAACGGATCAGGCAGCTTGGGGTTCGGCCCGAACTTGAGGTCTTTGATCTGGGGCACCTGCGATATTCCCTGAAGCTCCTGAGGGACGGCGTGTTCGATGCACCGACAATGATCCAGTTCTGTTTGGGTGTTCCCTATGGTGCGCCCGCCGACACTGCTGCCATGAAAATGATGGCGGACATGGTGCGAGAGCACGATGTGATCTGGTCCGCCTTTGGTGTCGGCCGCGATCAGTTGCGGATGGTAGCGCAGGCTGTTTTGCTCGGCGGACATGTCCGTGTCGGTCTCGAAGACAACCTCTATCTCAAACGCGGCGTCCCTGCGCGCAACGAACAACTGGTCACTAAGGCTGCCGAGATTATCGATACGCTTGGTGGTGCGGTGATGTCACCGGAAGAGACACGCGACCTTCTAAGAATGGAACGGTCTTGAAGCGGCGGTTGATTATATCGGCAGGCGCAAATGGGATTGGCCTTGCCATTGCTCGCCATTTTGCCGCCAACGGAGCGTCAGTCGCAATCTGCGACGTTGATGAGGAGGCGATCGCGGCGGTCGCTGCCGAATTTGATCTCGCCACGGTCTGTGATGTTACGGACGCAGACGTAATGGACAACTTTGTAAAAAATGCTGTTTCGCGTCTAAGTGGTGTTACCACTGTCATTGCCAACGCGGGAACTGCAGGCCCAACGTCAAACCTTGAGGATATCGACCCTGACGACTGGTCCCGCACAATCGCTGTGAACTTGACTGGGCAATATACGCTGTTGAAATCCACCATTCCTCATTTGAAGGCGCAAGGCGCTGGTGCGGTGATCTTAATGTCATCCGCCGCCGGTCGGCTGGGACTGCCGATGCGAAGTCCCTACGCGGCAGCGAAATGGGGTGTCATTGGATTGAAAGAAACGCTGGCGATGGAGCTGGGACCACACGGCATTAGCGTAAATGCGATCCTGCCGGGCTCGGTAACTGGCCCTCGCATGGATGCGGTTTTGACTGCAAAGGCGAAAGCCACAAACATCTCTCTTGAAGAAGCCCGTCTAGCTGAAGTTGCGAATGCCTCGATGTGCCGCATGATCGACCCACAGGAGATCGCTGAACTGGCGTGGTTCCTTGCCTCCCCGGCTGCCCGCTCGGTTTCGGGCCAGTCGGTCGGGTTGTGTGGTAACTTTGAGACCCTGCGATAGCGGACGTTCAAGTGAATTATTCGAGCGGCAGCAAAGTCCGCGATCCCGACCTTGTTGGACGTTAGGCAGTCGTAAACGCCTGACTGAAACGATCAGATGTCCGATTTGAGCCCAATTCGGCCAATTCTGCGCGAGCAACGAATGTCCAAAACTGCAGGAATGGTAGCATTTGCGACGACTTCTGCCGCAGTCCGCAAGCAGGAGACAAGCCCTGTACAAGGCTTTCAACAGAACTACGGTCTACGCTCGTACAAACCTTACTTTCTTCCATGAAACGTTGTTGACATGGAGTTACTCCAAGTCGGTACATGTTTGGCCCTGTTGATCCAGGAGTGAATTCATGTCCGAAAGAATACGCAATTTTCTGTCCAGCCTTGCTAATCTTGACCAAGCAAAAAAACTGGTGACCCCCGACGTCCGCTTCATTGCTGTCCGCGAGCAATCCTACGATGCTCTCTCCGTTTACGGCACCTTTGAGGGATACGATGGATTGGTAGAGTTCGTTTCGGGTTTGCGCGCGCACTTTGACACGCAACAGTTCCATATTGATGCCTCGCTGGAGAGCGAAGAATTGGGGTATGCGTCGGGACGCTTCGAGCATCGCATTCGCACGACAGGGAGACCATTTGTAAGCCATTGGGCTGTAATGTGTGAATTTCGCGACGGAAAAATCGCGCTCTACCGCTTTTACGAAGACAACGCCGCTTTGGAAGAAGCCATGGGCAGCCGGACTGAATGCAAGGAAGAAATTTGAATGAAGATTGCCGAGGCAACAGCAGAAAGCGGATTGAACGCCGACACGATTCGCTTTTATGAGCGGCAAGGATTATTGGACAGAATCAAGCGTGGTCCGGATGGACACAGGGCCTTTTCCCCGAAAGATCTGCGATGGCTCAAGCTGTTTGAAAGGTTGCGCTCGACCGGCATGCCACTTGCTGAAATGAAGCGCTTCGCCGAGCTTGCGAGGGAAGGCGACCAAACGCGCGCTCTGCGCTTAGAGATGCTCAAACAGCATCTGGTCAGACTGAACGACATGCAACAGCGCATTGATAATTGCCGTGCACTGATAGATGCAAAAATCTCAATCTATTCGGGTTTGGAATAACTGGCGGACTTTAAACTCAACACAAGTCTTGCCATTGTCGGATGATGCGGCAACTTGCTTGCGCCTGACAGCCTGGCGCTAAGCAGCCATTCGCGCAGGTGTAGCAAAAGTTCATTTCGTCCCGCCATGCAGTCATCCTATTTGCTGAAATGCTGCGCTCGTGGGTCAATGTCCGCTAAGCGGGCTGCGGATGCAGCATGGCCGAGGGTTGATCAACGGCAGCTCTGGGCCGAGCTGGACAAGCGCCTAAAACAAGGCGTCGATTTGCGTGGTGATCCGGCTATCCAAAGACGCCGGATCCACCACGGTCATGTCCGCCGCGATGACATGCGCGTCCGTAATGCCCAAGAACCTAAGTACGTGAACCAAGTAAGGCGATACGAAATCCATGTCCCCCATCACAGGGGTTTCGCCTGTCGCAACAACAATATACGCAGTTTTGCCAGTAGCGAGCCCCACATAGGTTTGGTCCGGGTCCGGGCGGAATGTTACGCCAGGGCGCGCCACGTGATCGACCCACGCCTTCAGCGCGGCAGGTAGGCCAAAGTTATACATCGAGGCCGAGATGACCAGAATGTCAGCATCGAGAAGCTCTTGTGCCAGCGCATCAGACGTCGCCAATGTTGCGTGTTGATCAGCGGTGCGTGCATCGGCTGGAGTGAAGCTCGCCCCGACCCAGTTTTCGGTCAAAAACGCGGCCTCATCACTTGCCGCGCGGGTGGTGACGGTGAGTGTATCGTGTATCCCTTGCAGGCGTTCGATGACCAAGTGGCCACCCGTGAGGGACGAAGAGCCATTTTGGCGCACGCTAGACGTCACGTGAAGAACAGAGGTCATGGGCAATTCCAATTCTGAAAGATGTTTGTCAGGAGCCGTGCGACTGCGCGACAGGGCGGTCCGGGTCCTGTTTCCAAACAGCAAAAGACCCGTCGAACAGTATGCCTGTCTTTTTGATTTTCGCGAGCGCCAAGAGGACAACCGTGGCGGCGTACCCAGATCCACAAGACGCGATCAGTGGCTTTGAGGCCCAATCAGGTGCGCGTTCATCCAAGACCGCTACGATCGTGTCGGCATCCAGAAATGTGCCGCTATCCGGATCAAGCACTGCGCCGAACGGAACATTCAATGCACCCGGAATATGGCCAGTACGTGGGTCATCCGCGTTTCCCGCGTAGTTTGCGGCCCCGCGGGCGTCGATGACACAGGCGTCGTCTTGAAGCGTAAGAAATGCCTCCAAATCAAGCTTAAGGCCGGGCACATGTTTGGGGACGAAGCTGCCTGTTTTGGGCATGGCCGACGCCGTCGAAACTTGCATCCGCCGGTTTTTCCAATGGGTCCAACCGCCATCTAGAACTTGCACGTTGTCAAAGCCCCAATGCCGCATGGCGAGCCAAATCCGGCCCGCATGCATGTGCGAAGACGCATCATAAAGCACGACAAGGTCGCCCTCATTGATACCAAGCGCCGCAAAGGACGCGCGCGCCTCTGCTTCATCCGCGATAGGCGCCAAACCGGGTGCCACATTCTGCGCGATGAAATGCCGGGTCCAATCCAGAAAGACGGCTCCGGGGATGTGTCCCGCATCATAGTCGTCCGGCAAGGCCCGCGCAGGCGATGCCCAAGTGCCGCGCACGTCGAAGACCTTCACGTTTGGTGCATCAATGACGGTGTTCAAGTCGTCTGCAGATATCAAGGGGCCTTGCGTCATTGTTCAGCCCCCGCGATGTTGTCTGCAAGATAGTCCTGCCAAACCGTGTCACGGGCAAAGTCATAGCCTGCAACGTCTCTCCAGATAGTTTCCAGCTGTTCAAGCTCGGCGGCTTGAATATCAGGCGCTCGAATAACCCGATGCGCCGCCACAAGGGCAGACGCACGCGCATTCGCCCAGCAATGGACAAGAACCTTACGATCACCAACACGGTCCATCGCATTCAGAAAGGTCTGAAATTCCTCTGCCTTGGGATCGCGCCAGCTAACCGGAACATGGATGTATTCAACACCTTGAGCCGCCAGAATTTCCCCTTCTTCGGGGTTGTAGATGCCTTCAGATTCTGGGACGAGGTTGATCACAACTTCGATGCCATCGTCTGCAGCTTCGGCCAATTGTGAGGCACTGGGCTGGCCAGACGTCAGAACCGTTGGCTCAAACTGATAGAAATTGCGGGCCTCAGTGATGTCTGCGAGTGCGGGCGTCATCGCCAGTGTTGTCATGATGATCGCAACGGCTGTGATCTTGCGGAATGCCATGTCTGTATCTCCTATAGAATTGAGCGTTCGGCCTTACTTGTTGACCGTGGTGTAGGTCTTGGAGACGATCTTCCAACCAACGTTCAGCCGCAGCAGGGTGAGCAAATCGAAGAATTGGAACGTCGGCAGATCAATGGTGACTTTGACCAGTGCCATGTCGTTGTTGATCTCGATTTCAGTGATCTCGCTGGTATTCGGGGGAAGTGTTCCGCTGTCGGCCAAAGCCTCCAACGCGCTGCGCGGGGTCAGCACAAGATTTCCGTCCGCATCCAGCGAGTTCAGATTAACACTTGAATAGAACGCCTTGGCGACACGGGCTCCACTTCCATCGCGGATGCCTTCAATATAGTGCGTCACGGTTGCAATGATTTGGTCTTTGTCGGTCATCGTCTTGTCCTTTCGGATGGTCGCTGCTTGACCAACATGTAGGGGGCACGCTACGTTTAATAAAATGAAATGATGCGAACGATATAATGCACAAAAACGAACGCTACTTCACCGATGGCAACCTGTTGAAGACATTTGTCGAGATTGCAGATTGCAAAAACCTGACCCTCGCCGCGTCTCGGTTGAACCGAAGCCAATCAGCGATCAGCGTGCAGCTGCGCAAACTGGAAGAAGAGTTGGGCGCATCGCTGTTCCTGCGTGATGGGAAAGGAATGTCCTTATCGCCAAGCGGGGAAAAGTTGTTGCCCGCCGCACAGCGTAGCTTGGCAGAACTCGCGGGGATCAAGTCACTCTTTGCCGAACCTCTGAACGGTCGCATACGGGTCGGTATTCCAGAGGATTTCGACGAGGGCGTCTTGGAAAAAGCTCTGTCAGACTTCCGTCGCTCCAATCCGGATGTCGAGGTCGTCGCGACATCGGGCTGCACTGCAGGTTTTGCCGATGCGATCCGGGCGGACAAGTTGGATATTGCAGTTTGCTCTGCGGTCACAACCGTCCCGGGCGAGGTATTCCGCGAACAACAAGCGGTCTGGGCCGCGAGCGAGACGCTTTATCTCAAGGCAAACGATCCCGTGCCACTTGCGATCATCGACCATGGATGCTGGTTGGCGGAGCTGCCAAAGGTGTCGCTGGATCAGCAAGGGCGCACGTACAATGTCGCCTTTGCCTGTACGGGTATCATGAGCCAAAAGGCTGCGATCCGAGCCGGGTTCGCAGTTGGCGTCATCTATCAAGACAGCGTCGAAGAAGACATGAAAATACTAACGTCCAAAGACAACTTTCCACCTTTGCCAAAGTTCAAAAGATCCATCTTTATCGGTGACAACGCCCCCCGAGACTTGGCCAACGCCATGGCGGCTGCAATAAGGCGTGCGACCTGATGTCGGACTTTTGTTGATGGAACACCGGCTATCGCCCGCGGCCCTGCAATAGCAGTGTGCCAGCGGACTCGAAGTGCGCATTGTGGACGTTGAGTCACACACCGAGCGCTTCGGTAGCGCCGTCCTGATCCTTAAATTTGACAAAGCTCAAATTTCGCGCCCGAAGCGAATGGCAGCTATGGGGGCTGCAACCGCAGCATTGAGGCAACTGGTTGAATGACCGGTAAGGGCCGGCTTGCCCGATGCCGCATTCGGTTGGATCTCTGTAGCTACCAACACTAGTCATACTGCGCGGCGAGGAAAAATACCTAGTCGCTCGGAATAAATCGCCCTCCCTGTACGTCTCTCTTGCAAATGACGGTGTGCGATTGTGCACCGCGCCAGCAGCCAAGGGAGGAAAACATGGCTCTAGATGAGGACAAGAAACGTTCGGTTCAGGAATTTTTTGCAGACAATCCTGAGAAAGCAGACAAGGAATTTTTCGGACGGGTCGCGAACCCGGACCGGCGCGGGTTTCTGAAGCGCACCGGCCTAGCGACAATGGCTGCGATGGTTGGCACATCAATCCCCTTCCACCGCAACATGCCTATCGGCTTTGTGCCCGCCGCAATGGCGCAGGAGAACGTGCTGATCGGCAAAGACGGGCTGACGTTGCTCAACGATCGCCCGGTGAATGCCGAGACTCCGCCCGAACTTCTTGACGATGCGATCACGCCCACGAGCCGCCACTTCATCCGCAACAACGGCATCCCGCCGGAAGATGTCGATCCAGCTACTTGGACGCTGATCATCGACGGTTTCGTCGATACGCCGCTCGAACTGACGATTGCCGACATACGTGAGCAATTCGAGGTCGTAACGATGGCGCTGACTCTGGAATGCGGCGGTAACGGTCGCGGCTTCTTCAATCCGCCTGCCAAGGGCAACCAGTGGACTTACGGTGCGGTGGCTTGTTCGGAATGGACCGGTGTGCGCCTCAAGGACGTGCTCGAAAAGGCGGGCGTACAGTCGAACGTGGTTTACACCGCGCATTACGGTGCCGACGGACACCTGTCGGGCGATCCCGACAAGCTACCGATCTCGCGCGGGGTGCCGATTGCCAAGGCGATGACCGACAACATCCTGATCGCGTTCGAAATGAATGGCGATGCACTGCACCCGATGAATGGCGCTCCGTTGCGCCTCGTCGTCCCGGGCTGGCCGGCTTCGACGGGACACAAGTGGCTCACCCGGATCGAGCTGCGCGATCAAGTTCACGACGGCCCGAAGATGACTGGAACGGCCTATCGCGTTCCGGCCTACCCAGTCTCCGCAGGGCAGGACGTTCCGAAGGAAGATTTCGTGATCATCGAGAGGATGCCGGTCAAATCGCTGGTGACTTTCCCGGCCAATGGCGCGGATACAGGAATGGAGACAGAAGTGCGGGGCCATGCTTGGTCAGGTGATCGCACCGTCAGCAAGGTCGAGATTTCGACCGATTTCGGTTCAACCTGGATGGATGCTGAGTTAGACGCGCCGGTCAATGACGGGGCCTGGCAGAACTGGCGCGCCAATGTCACGTTCCAGCAAGCGGGCTATTACGAGGTCTGGGCGCGCGCGACAGACAGCGAAGGGACGATGCAGCCCTTTGCTATCGACTGGAATCCCAAAGGCTATCTGAACAATACCATGCACCGCGTGGGCGTTCGCGCAAGCTGATCAATATCGGGGCGGCGTGAAGCCGCCCCTCGACACTTCCGGACTGGAGTAACCTCATGTGCTTCGCAACTTTGCGAAATCTATCTCTTATTGCGCTCGGCTTCGGCCTTGCCTCGCCTGCCTTTGCTGATCTTGACGCGGCTCTTGCCGCAGCTGACGTGTCAAAGGGAGAGCGAGTCTTCAAGAAATGTGCCGCCTGCCACACCGTCGAACAAGGCGACAAGAACAAGGTTGGCCCCAACCTCTACGGCAGTGTCGGCGGGCCGGTCGCTGCGGTTGACGGCTTCAAGTATTCAAGCGCCCTGACCGAGTACGGCGGAGATTGGACGCTTGAGCGACTCGACGCCTTTCTCACGAAACCTAGGGCCGAGGTCAAAGGTACTAAGATGAGTTTTGCCGGGCTGAAAAAAGAAGAAGACCGCGCGAACCTGATCGCTTATCTGAACACGTTCTCCGAAAATCCGCTTTCCCTCGGTGCGACCGAGGCCGCAGTGGAGACCGCTAAGGATGAAGAGGAATACGAATTTGGCGTCTTGTTCGATGCACCGGGAGTAGAAACTACCTACTACGCCTGTATTGCCTGTCATTCCGAGATGATTGTCGCTCAACAGGGGCTGACCCGCGACGAGTGGGATGAGATGTTCGAGTGGATGGTCGAAGAACAAGGGATGTCCGAAATTGAAGAGCCGGACAGGACTGAGATCCTCGACTACCTTGCCGAACAGTATAACACCGACAGACCAAACTTTCCCAATCCAAGAAACTAAGACCCGAAAGGATACCTCATGAAACAGATGATTTATGCCGCCTTGTTCGCGGTGTTGCCCTTTGCAAGTTTTGCTGCTGAGCTGATCAAAAAACCAAGCGCTCATGACGTAGAAACGACCGCCAACAGGTTGGAAGCGGCAATCAGCAAAGCTGGGGCAACCCTTTTCGCGCGCGTTGATCATGCCGCAGGTGCCGCAAGTATTGACGCGGAGCTTCGCCCGACGGTGATGTTAATGTTCGGAAACCCCAAAATCGGCACACCAGCGATGCAGGACAATCAGACGTCTGGCCTCGATTTGCCGCTGCGAGTGGTCATTTTTCAGGATGAAAGTGGTTCAACCCATCTAGCCTACCGCCAACCTGCTGACTTTGCAGCGGCGCATGGTTTGGATGCGGGCGCAGAGTACATAGCGCGTATGACAGGTGCGCTGGACAAGCTTACCAACGCCGCGACATCTCAGTAGAAATTGCTGAGTTCAAGCTCGCACATGTGACACTGGGCCATTTCTTTGTGCACCATGGAAAAGGCCCGGTTTTTCGTGAACCGGGTTTCTTCAGGTGCAGCGCGCTGCCTTTGCGGTTGTTTCGACCAATGAAGCCATCAATTGTTCATTGGCTTGCTGTCGGGTTGCCAGGGTCAAATACGCCGCAATAGCGTTGAACTTCCCTTGGTCCATGCCGGTTGCGACGATCATATGCCGGATGTTGTCTTCCGTAGACCACTCGGCAACCTGCAGTCTTGCCGAGGGGCTGAGTTCAGCCACGGCAAATGTTCCTCGGAAGTAAGTGAGACGACACCCATTGCGACCCGCATAGTGGGTGACAAGGCCGTCGCTTGCGTCTTCCACCGCGACCGCCGTCAAATTCGCACTCGCAAGATCGGGGACATCTGCAATCTGCCCGGCTGCAACCGCGCGTAGGTCTCCCGTTTCAACTGTGAATGATTGCGCCGCGAAATTGGCGTGAATGTCGAAGGCCGACGGTTCTTTGAAGACCTGAGGACCAACAGCAACGGCCAAAGCAATCGCTGCTGCGACGGCCCCTCCAATAAGCCACCTCGTCGGTCGCGCGTTCTGGTTCGTTGGCGCTTTTGGCTGCATAGATGAAATCTGCTGAGTATCCGGACGCAGGGCACCGAGGCTCGCCGATACACTCGACACATCCCTCAAGGCCTCTTCAAGCAGCGGTTCTGACGCGAGGCGCGACTCCAGGGTCCGGCGCTCCGCGTCACCCAACTCGCCATCGTGATAGGCGTTGATCAGTTCCCAGTCGTTCTCGTTCAACTCGTTCATCTTCTGCTTTTCTCGATTTCGTCGCGCGCGCGCGTCCCCTCGACCAGCGTCAAGAGGGCTTTTCGCGCGCGGCTGATCCGGCTCATGACCGTCCCGTTCGCGACATTCATCACTTCTGCCGCTTCGGCGTATTTCAATCCCATTATGTCCACAAGACACAGCACTTCGCGCATGTCCGGAGACAGTTTTTCGAAGGCCATGCGAATGAGGATGTCTCGTGCAGCATCCGATGTGCCTGCTTCATCAGACAGACGTTTCTCCGCCGCTAAATATTCCCGGCGCACACGTCTTTTTCTGAGTTCATCATAATGCAGGTTGCGGATCACCCGAAACATCCACGGTCTCAGCTCATCAAGCACCGTTGGGCGGCTGTTGGTTCTCAGCGCCCGCTCAATGGCGTCCTGAACGAGGTCCTCGGCATCATCGGGAGACGCGCAAATAGCGATCGCATAGGCCCGAAATTCCGGGAGAAGCAGTTCAATCTGAGTAAGCGATGCCATGTCAGCACTGTGCTTCAAATTGAAGGACCGGTCAAAGAATCTGGAAACTCAAATAGCCTAAGGCCCTTTGCTGGTGCAGCGAATGGCTGAAAAGACGGGCCGCATTGCAGCACCCCTGGTAAGGTGCGGACGGCAGCTTTGGGCCGGTCATGGTCAGCGGTATTTTGCCTTGGCATGGGCTCCATTGCCGCAACTCTTAGCTATTCGTATGAGATCTAATTTAGTTCTGCACGAACGTACCTCATCTCCTGCATTTTAGCCAACTAGTCAGAACCCATCTGAAGATTAGGAGACACAGATATGGGCGAACTGGTTATTCGGGGTGTACCGACCTCTTTGAAACAAGACGGTTGGTGGATGGCGAGCGCGAGTGACGGGGCCGTAACCGGCAATCCGGTCGACGGCAGGGTTTTGGACAAATCCATCTTGGACGCAAAGCGGTTTTTGATGGTCGTAGGGTTGGTGCTGCTGGCCGATTTCTTGTTTTGGAAGCATTCCGTCGGATTGTCGCTTTTCCTGTTTAGCGCGGCGCTGGGAGTTGCGGCAGTCGTAAGTCTCCGCCCAGTGATGTCGCTTGCAGAATGGGCTGTGGCTACTGCGCTTTGGTTTGCCAGCGCCTTGCCGGTCCTCGAATACGTCCAGCTGATTTCGGTCTTGTTCTTGGGATTAGGTCATTTCGGCATTCTCGTCTGGATGGTGATCCGTTCTCCGTTGATCGGCGTTATGCGCGGCATTGCGCGGTTAAGTTATCTTATCCCGGATTTTGTGCTTAAAACATGTCTGGCAATTGGTGGTTCGGTGTCGAACCGGCGTCATATGGTCATCCGCAAGGATACGATGTCAGGTTGGGTGCTTCCCATTGGCCTGGGAAGCGTGTTCTTGGTTCTGTTTCTCGCGGCCAATCCCGTGTTGGAAAACTGGGCTGACAGCTTGTTTGAAATCGAGCTTTCATTGGACTCGTTTCGGCGTCTGACGTTCTGGGCGGTCGTTGCCGCGCTGGTCTTGCCATTTGTATTGTTTCGCCAAATGGCGAAGCAGTTGTCGGCGCAGGCGTTGCCCTTTGAAGGTCAGTTCGATTTTGATGGGCGTTTGATCAACGCGCAATCCATCACGAATTCGTTGCTGATGTTTAACATCATGTTCCTGCTTCAAAACGCGGCTGATGTGACGTTTCTTTGGGGGGGTATCGCGCTTCCTGAAGGCATGACCTATGCCACATACGCACATAAAGGGGCCTATCCACTGATGGGGACATCTGTTCTGGCCGGGGTCTTTGCCGTGATGTCCCGCAGATATCTTGAAAGCTCTGCGTGGCTGCGGGTCCTGCTGATTGTCTGGGTCGTGCAGAATCTATTCTTGGTGGGCTCGTCGCTTGCGCGTTTGGACCTATACATAGATGTCTATGGTTTGACTTATCTGCGACTGCGGGCTCTGATCGGGATGTGGCTCGTTATGACAGGTATGATGCTACTGCTCTGGCAGCTGTGGCGGTACAGATCTAACCTTTGGGTGACCAAAATGTTCGCGGGCATTGTGCTGAGTACGCTCTATATCTGCTGTTTCGTGAATTTTGCTTATGTTATCGCCAAAACCAACATCGCGCAGAACGACGGTCAACTTGATGTCAGCTACCTCTGCACGGACACGCGCGACGGCATTCAAGCGGTCGTGACCTATGGCAAGGACGGCGGATCGAAACACTGCTTGCCTTACAGACATAGCTGGTCTCCTCAGGTTGAAGGTTGGCGTGATTGGAGCCGGCGTCAGGCGCGATTGGATGGGTCCCTGATCGCATATGACCAGTTGGAAACACGCGCGGCACCATCGCAGATTGATGACATGCGGCGGCCCAACCTCTACCAATACGATTGAGGAGACGGGGTATGAAAACGGATGTTCTAGTTGTCGATGATGATGCCAGCATCAGGTCGGTTATTGCCATGGCTCTGGGTGATGCGGGAATGCAAGTTCATGAGGCGGCAAATGGCTCGGCTGCCTTGGTCACGCAACGCCGCAACCCTTGTGATCTGGTGGTGCTCGATATTGGTATGCCTGAGATGGACGGGTTCGAGACCTGTCAGGCCTTGCGAAAATTCAGTCAGGTGCCTGTTTTGTTTCTAACGGCCCGCGACGACGAGATCGACCGCGTTCTCGGCTTCCAGCTTGGCGGCGACGACTATGTCACCAAGCCATTCAGCCCGCGCGAATTGGTGCTGCGGATCAAGGCCATCCTCAGCCGTACCCGCGCAGGCGAGCCCGAAGAACAATCTTGCCATGGCCAATTGCTGCTGAACCACAGGGCGCATCAGGCCATCTTGGGCGCGCAGGAGTTTGAGCTGACAGGGGTTGAGTTTTCTGTCCTCAAGGCATTTGTGTCCCATCCCGATCAGGTTTTCACCAGAGACCAGTTGATCAACGCAGTCTATGGCCACAATTCGCAATTGTCCGACCGGACCATCGACAGCCATGTACGCAACCTGCGCCAGAAGGCACGCAAATTGGGATATGACGACCTGATCCGAACAATCCATGGGATAGGGTTGCGGCTGGGCACATGCGCGAAATGAAGGTGCGCGACAAATGGCGACCGTCACTCGCGGTTTTGATCGCGCTTGTGGTTGGTGTTCTCGTGCTGCTGCCCTTCGTGGCATTGACTGTCGCGCGCATCACCAGCAATCAATTCGTGCAGCAAACGGAGGCGAACCTCTACGCCCAGGCCGCCATCTATAGTGAGGTATATGGTCAAGCCTTCCAAACCCACCAATCCGACCCGACATTTGGAATGGTGCTGTCATCTGAGCAAATAGAGTGGCTACAAAGGAGGTGGCACCCCATTGATCCTGTTCTGAACTCAGGCCGCAGCACGATCCAGTCTCCCCGGCCAGACCCGAAGCCCTCAGCGGCACCTCGGCACCCGGTCCATGAGGCGCTGTCAGATGACTTGACGCTGTTGGCAAAGGCCGCTCAGAAATCGACATTGGTTGGCTTTCTCGCACTGGACCACCAAGGGCGGATAATCGCGGCCTCTGGCATGGATAGGGGCAGTCTCCGCCATGTTCCTGAGGTCGCCAGTGCTTTAGCTGGTGATGTTGCCTCTGCTACACGTTGGCGGGAGGATGAATTTAATCGCCATTCGCTCAAATCACTCAGTCGGGACACCAAATTTCGTGTCTACGTGGCGCACCCAGTCAGAGTCGCCGACAGAGTGGTCGGGGTGATCTACCTGTCCAGAACACCGTCCAATCTGAATAAGTACCTGCTTCAACAAAGAGGTGCGCTGCTGTGGCTGCTGGCGGCCGTGACCTTGTCGGCGGCGCTGATTGGCGTCTTCCTCTGGCGATTTCTAACCAGGCCCTTGACCCAGTTGCAGGAGCAGGCCAGCCGGATAGCCAAAGGGGAAACCGAAGGTAGTTTGCCAAGCTATGGCGTAAAGGAACTTGCGGGGCTTGGTCAAAGCTTGATGGATATGGGGGCCGCGCTCCAAGCTAAATCTGCGGCGCTGGAGACTTATACCAAACATGCCACCCACGAATTAAAATCACCTGTTACTTCGATAGCAGGGGCGGCTGAGCTGCTGCAGGGCGATCCTGTCTCTGCAGATCGGCGGGTCGCCTTGGCCACCACCATCGGCAAGGACGCCGCGCGGATGGACCAGCTTTTGATTCGAATGCGAGAGATGGTGGCAGGTCAAACCCGCTTTGACCCAACCCCAATTCAGTTAAGTGCGCTGCACCCACAGCTGAATGCGGTTTTCGATGAGCTGGAAATAAAGTTGGAAGGCGATGTCGATGCGTTGCTGCCAATACCCAAGGAAGGAGCAGAAATCTGCCTGCACCACCTGCTTCAGAACGCGTGCGAACATGATGCCAACGCAGTATTAATCACGTATGATAACGCCACCCGGGAAATGCGGGTGGAGGATAACGGCACTGGCATTTCTGAGGCTAATATCGCCAAAATCATGACGCCATTCTTCACCACAAAGCGCTCTAGTGGTGGGACAGGGATGGGACTGAGCATTACGTCCGAGGTCGCATCACAGTTTGGGGGCGTTGTCAGTGCAGAGAACATTAGCGCAGGTGCTTTGATCAAATTTAATTTCAAATAGCATCTGCTCTTGTGCGTCTAAGCGGTAGCCTATTGTTCTTCTCAGAAATTGGTATGCTATCAGGCTGCGCTAACCCATTGGTTTTGTGAACGGCAGCCTCATCGAATGTCCGGTTTTAGATGCCGCGTCGCAGCATACGCGTCTAATGGCGAAGGTCGGGTATGAGCCGAGATATCAGATTGGTTCTCCGTCGATGAAAATTTGCCTCGATGTCATGGCCGCACCAGGTTTCATCCGCACGCGCCGGTTCGGCACCTCAAGAAGGAAATCGGCCACATCGTCCAGCGAGCTTGGCCAGACTGGGTTCATTGTTTGACCTGGCTCGAAGCATTCAAAGAAATGTCCTCCGCCGCGAGGATATCTCTCTGCAGTTTTTCTCACTATACCATCCTCGATCTTTTCAATCCGATCCACCACTGTCTTTGCTCCCTACACGAACGCCACCTGCTGCGTTGTTCCATCAATGCATCTTAGTGAAAAGAGGATATCAAGCCATTGATCAATGGCAGCTATGGGAAAGCTGCATTGCAGCTATTCAAACTTGTCTCAACGGCGACTTTGGGCCGTCAGCTAACATTCTTTGATTTCATGGCAAGATACGGTCCGATTTCTGGTTGTTCATGCGTAAAGACCATCGTCCAGTTCATGTTATGGTGCGCAACATATATGTCGGCTTGCAGAGAAGTAAGGTCGGGGTACCTGTCAGAGGTGCAAGCATACGCCCAAGTGTTCTCCTCTTCGAAAACAAAATAGGGCGCCGGCCATAAGGCTTGATAGGCAATAGTCGCATCCAACCCTGCAACAGCGGCTTGAAGTCCATAGCTAAAGCCATGCCACCGAAAGCGATTGTGAATCCAAGCACCAGTCTCTTTTTTCACTCTCGCTGCATAGCAGTTTAACCACTGTTTCCTAAGGCGTTCGCTCTCGTTCGCGGGAACACACTGAAAGTCGACATCGTGATCCGAAAGGCTGTTCTCAATCTGAATGGTTCCGAGGCTCATTCTTGAGCTGGCTTTCTGTTGCATTTCTTCATGCCGACAAACATCGCACTAGATCTAACTCCTGTCTAACGCCAAGGCCAAGAACCCTTCGTCTACCAATCATAGGAAGAAACGAAGTGACCGAATGGCTGGTTTGACGGCCTGCACCGCAGCATCTATCTGACCGGGTAAAGGCAGCCTAGGGCCGTCTGTGAGGGCGGTTTGTATAGTGGAAGCGGCAATGCCGCGCTGCACCCGATGGCAACCAAGAGCCAGACATCACCGATGCTGCGCGTGGCAGCAAGGGCTGCTTTGGAAGCTCCCTTTAGTCCTCAAAAATGCCGGTAGGCCGTCCGTCAATCGTTTCGCGGTTCTTGCGTTGCCAGTAGTCTTTGACGCCGTCAGGCCCCAATCCGTCGTAGTAGGGCTCCAGATCCTCTTCGCCACGGGACCTGCGGAAATCCATCTCGGGCACGCCCGTCCCACACGATGTTTGAACAAGGTCGATGTCCAAATCAAAGACTTGGCGGCTTCCGCCCATTTTGGCAAATCTGGAAACCAGCGTCTCCCACTCGGCGTCGCGTGGAAGATAGGTTTTCGCCTGGCCATAAACGCGAAGGATCATGGGATTACCTTCGAACGCGCAAAACATGAGTGTCATGCGACCAGTTGCTTGAACGTGGGCGGCGGTCTCGTTGCCGCTGCCGGACAGGTTGAGCCAGACAATCCGATTGTCATCCTCGATCCTGAGCGTATTCAGCCCCTTGGGGGAAACATTTACGCGTCCGGTCTGATCTGCCGTTGCCACGAAGAAGACGGGCTGCTTTTCAATGAATCTCCGGAGTGTTCCGTTTAGTTTTTTCCTGTCGCCATGGCCTCGCCTCCGATAGTAGAACGTTTGCTAAATGGACTGCGTTGAGCCTCGAAGTCCAGACAGAGCGCAACGCGGCTAACGTTGATTGCTGAATCCGAGTTACCAACTGCCAGCTCGTGACTTACAGATGCAGGAGAGTTCGAGCGCGCCATGGGAAGGCAGCGGCGTGTGGGCGATGGAAGATATTTCGTTCCGGGTCAGGCCGATGTCTCTGAGGTGCTTGTCGGAAAGTTGTTCGAGACTCGCTTTCATTACCCGACGATCAAAGAACGTGCGAACCATCGATGCGGGGGCCTGGATCAGCCTCGAAAACGTCTCGGTCATTCCTGTCAGGTCCAGCGGAGCGGTTTGCGAAATGAAGGTCATCTGATTTCTCCTTGGGTTTGCATTCGTTGTTCTGATCACTCAATCTCACACGTCGCCGCTGCTATGGGTCAGTGTAGAATGTGGACTGCTCTCGGTACAGAATGTGTACTAGTTCATGAGTATGCAGTGGCGGTATGCTTCAACGAACACATATGCACGCTCAGGGAGCCTCGCCCATGACAACCAAACCCTATGGTCTATATTGCCCCACCTCAAAGGCCTGCGAAGTCTTGATGCCGCGCTGGACGATCCAGATTTTGGGTGAACTTTGGGGGGGCTCTTCGCGGTTCAACGAGATCAGGCGCGGACTGCCGGGCATCTCACCGACACTGCTGACCAAACGCCTGAAAGAAATGCAGGAGAACGGACTGCTAGAGCGCGTCGAGGACCCCGCAACTGGTAAAATCGACTATATTCGCACCGACAAAGCAGCGGAGCTGGACACGGTGCTGACCGAGCTTGCCAAATGGGCACAATGTCACATCAAGGCGGAAATTGCGCTGGAAGATCGGGATGCCGATCTGCTTATGTGGAATGTCCGGCGTCAGGTTGATCTGGATGAATTGCCCACCAGACAGAATGTCATGCGGTTCAATTTCACCGATGCCACCTCCCCGGCATCGACCTATTGGCTCATTGCCAAGCCGGGCGAGACGGTTGAGTTATGTGCCAGTGATCCGGGGTTCGATGTCGATCTATACATTGAAACAGAAGTCACGGTGATGACGGGCTTCTACCTTGGTCGCAGGTCATTTGAGCGCGCCGTGGAAGACGGGAGCTTCTTCATGAGTGGAGATCAGCGACTGATAAAAACGTTCCGGAAATGGTTCAAGTTCAGCATGCACTCTCAAACGGACGGCATCGCGCAAGTTGACGATACCGCGATCCAATCATAGCTCGGTCTGAACTCGCTGAGCCGTACATTTGCGGACATTTGGACTTGGTCAATGAACGGCAGTTTTGTCCCGCGATGCCGTCATCCAGCTTGCTTGAATGCTGCGCTCTGCCGCCGAGGTCCGCTTTGCGGAAGCTGCATCGCGGCGCCGCGACCAAGGCCAACGTCCGGTTTGGGCCGAACTTTGGGTGCGAGGGACCCGACAGACCGGGTACGCCGATCAACCGCCCCATATCCCACGCGCGATGCTTAGAGAGGCGATCAGGATAAGAAATACGCCCATCGCGCGGCTTAGTTTGACCTCGAGTGTTCTGCCGTCGCCTAATTTTCTGGTCAGTTTGGACATCGCCCATGCGCTACCGCCATAGATTGCGATCTGAACGAAGGAGATGATCATACCGAGGATGATCACTTGCATCCCCAACGAACCCTTTTCGGGTTGGATAAACTGGGGAAATACCGCGAACATGAAAAAGTAGGCTTTGGGATTCAGCAGACAGGTGATGATCCCTTGTCCCATTGTGGCAATACGCGAACGCGCCGTAGCATTGTGCTCAGACCGGGGTCCTGGCTCGGCTTTTAGGAGTTGATATCCCAGCCAGGCCAGGTAGGCCGCGCCCAAGAACAGCATCGCCGAAAACGCACCTGGCACGGCCTGCAATATCAAGCCGATCCCGAGATAGGCCATAAGACTATGCGCGATCCCGCCTAAAACGATGCCGCTGAGGGCTGCCATGCCGCTGCTGCGACCGCCCGCCAACGTATTGCCAATGACAAATGCGATGTCAGAGCCGGGCAAGGCAATAATCCCCAGCACCAGAATGAAAAAGATCCAAAGTTGTCCCGGACCAATGAGGGAAATCAGCTCCATGATACGGCTCCTGCATTGCAATAGAACGCAGCTATCAGCCGTTACATGACAAGGCATGTCATGATTTACTTGTAATAATTTCCAGCCAGCCGGGAAACTTCGTTTTGTACAGCCAAACGAAGCGTTTCGGGGGCGATCACTTCAGCTTCGGCACCAAGATACAAAATTTGGCGAACAGTGTTTGCCTCGCCCTCAACTGCCAGTTCGATATCCGTCACATCAGGTTGATCTGGCACAGGGAAACTGGCAATCGGCAATCGTCCCACTTCTTTCAAGAGGTTCTGCCCCTTCTGTGTCACCCGCAGACGCGCTCGATTACCTCTGATGTAGACTTCAAACGATGTCAGCCATTCGCTCCAAAACTGGCCGACGTCAAAATCGGTTGGGCGTTCGAAATTGCCCTCCAACACCGACAGGCTTTGGATATTGGCAATCTTATAGACCCGCATCGTCTGAGCGCGCCCGATCAGATACCAATCACCGGCCTTCAGCACGACAGCAATCGCGTCCAAGTCTCGCTGGATCGGACCCTTCCAGCTTTCATAGTGGATAGAAATCCGCTGATCGGCCCAGACGGCCTGTGCGATGGCGATTGCAAGTGGCGCGCTTTCTTTCTTCCGGTACCAGCTAAAGGGATCGAGATGAAAACGGTCTGAAACCAACGCGGCTTTGCTGCGTGTTGCCTCGGGAAGCGCGGCCATCAGTTTGCGTTCTGTTTGCGAGAGCGCATCCGTCAACCCAAGGTCATCCAGCGCAGATCCAATGCCCGACAACATCAATACACGCGCTTCATCCGCATCCAGACCGGTCAATTTGGTCTGATACCCGTCCAAAAGGCGAAAGCCACCCTGACGACCGCGTTCGGCATAAATCGGAACACCGGCAGCGCTCAGCTCATCCACGTCCCTGTGGATCGTTCTTGTCGAAACCTCCAATTCCTCAGCAAGTTGGTCAGCGGTCCGATGCCCGCGGGCTTGCAAAGTCATCAAAATAGATAGGAGGCGCGAGGCTTTCATCAAAAGTCCTTAAATTTCACCGGCACTGCTTAATCATGACATCATTTGGCATGTTAACTTTGCTAGCGATCAATTGTCAGCAACAAATCAAGGGAACCAGCATGACCACCGATCTTGAAAAGCCCTCAACAAGTTACGCGCCCGTCGGGAGAGGGGTGATAACTGGAAAGGGTGTGGGAGATTTCGATTTTCTCACAGGACATTGGCGCATTCAGCACAAGAGGCTGAAAGATGGCACCAAGGATGACTGGCAGAGTTTCGAAAGTACCGCGACCGTTTACCCTGTGCTTGATGGCATGGGAAGTATTGAGGAACTGCGAAAGCCTGACAGCAGCCCCATGGGGTTGGGAATCCGTGTCTGGCGACCCGAATTGGATCAATGGGCCGACCATTGGACAGGTGCAGATGACTGCGTCGTCAATGCCCCCCAATTTGGTCGCTTTATCGATGGTGAAGGCGTGTTCATTTCTAACGAGGAAGTGGACGGTATCAAATGGAAATGTCGAGGTGTGTGGGACCGGATAACCTCGGAGTCCTGCCGCTGGCATCAGTCGGCGTCAAATGACGGCGGCAAGAACTGGGACTGGAACTGGTGGATGGACTGGACGCGACAGCGTTCGACCGGAGCAGCAAAGGAATGAACCAATTACCTGAAACCCTACAAGTCAGTCCGACCTATCGTCATTATGAGAAGATCATCCGCGGCCATGGCGTCATAGACCCGACAACCAGCCGCCTGAAATGGTATGACATTAACCCTATTGACCAGCCCATTGAGCAAGCAGTCAGAGATATTGCACGAGGTTTTGTGCTCGGCGAAATGACATCTGATCGTGGCCCGTCGGCCCGGGAAATGGGCTTCGTTCTTTTACATCGGTGCGGTGAAAGGTTCTACTTTTTGGGACTCTGCACATGGCGCGGAAACAACGAACTTTGGAAAACGATCTTCTTCTTTGAGACTGACACCATGGAAGATTTTGCTCTCTTCCCCCAAGACGGGCCACACAAAGACACGTTTTGCGTCTGGGAACTGGCTGTGGTGAGCCATGAGACGCAGGCGTGGACAACATACCTGTTGTCAACCCGGACTGAGATTCAAGCTGACAAGTATTTAACGACGGTACTTTAAGAGCGATCATTGTCGAAGCCTCAACGAGCGCTTTCTCTGTCCGCGAACCACTGACACTCTTGAATTGCTGCGTGACGCACAAATGTCGGCTATGCGGGCTGCGCCTGCAGCAATCGAGCACCCATACCAAGGTCTGGAATGGGCCGTCAGCGAGGATGCAGTTTTTCTGCGCAAGCAACATTCCGCATCTGCGAAATAGGTAGGTTTGGGCTCAAACCAGACGTCTGACGGAAACCATCGGACAATTCTGGTCAAAGGGGAATGTCTACGGCCCTTCGCAGATCAATGGGAAGGCACCAACCTCTGGAATTGCGAGCGTGCCAACAGTGACGTAGTCGTCTCCTTCAACGGCCGTTATCAAACGCACCGAAGCAATAATCTTGCTGTACTGGGGGTCCGCGAAGTCGAGAATTGTGCGCATGTTGTCTGACGCGCCCTGAGCCACGATTATGGGGATCGCGCCGTTGACCTCTGACATGCTCCAATCCTTGCCGTCAGCGTGAATGGTCGCGCTTATGACCGCCAGGCCGGGAACCGTTCCGAAGCCAAACCCAACAGCAGCGCCGGACCCATCGGGCGCTTCGCAATAGACTTCGACGGTGGCCCAAGCGGCACTTGCGGCAAAGACCGTCACAAGCGCGAGAACGGCTGCTCGCATCATGGGTGCGTCCCTCCATTTGCAAAACGTTTCGCAAGTCTGAGGGCTACGGGCCAAGTCTGGCAACAAAAAACTGCTATCGCCGGGCAATGAATGTCCGCACTGTGGGACGAAGCTGCCGTTTGGTGAGGGCATCGCCGGACCGCGGGATGGCGACCCAACAGCCATTCGGCAGCACTTTATGGCAGCAAGGTCATCTTCCGAACATTCGATGCGCCAAGGCCAACAAAATCGCCAGCCCTGTCGGGCGGTCTGGCGATGCCCGGGGCCTGACGGCCTGTTAACCGGGCTGGTGCAAAGAATTCAAGTCGGCTGACAACGGCTCTAGGCCGACTTTCGGTCAAAGCGTTGACCGGCCTGGACTTAAGGCTCGACTTGGGTGAATTGCCGCATCTCGTTCAACTCTGTCGGCTTTTGGTGAGCGACCCCTGCTGGCGAGTGCGGTCCAGCACCCAGGCGGCGAGGCGTTTGAGGCCTATGCCGGTGCGGAACTCGAATTCCTCGTAATGGAACTGGCGCAGGGTGACGCCGTAGCGGCGCAGGCCGGTTTGTAGCGCTTTGCGCAATGCGACGGGGCCGCAGAAGGAGAGCCTCATGGTGCTGATACCCGGGCCAACGGTTTCGGCAAGGTGGTCAGGGGTGAGGCGCTTGCCCTCCTTGGAGACCATGAGATGCAGCGTCAGGTTTGGTTTGGCAGCGGCGAGGGTTTCGATCTCGGCCAGATGGGGGGCCTCGTCGCGGTCCCGGACGCAATAGAAGAGATGGGCCGGCGCGGCGTCGGCCTCAAATGCTGCGGCCCATGCCAGGAAAGGCGTGATGCCGATGCCGCCAGCGACCCAGACCTGCGGGCCTTTGCGCGGCAGGCGGAAGCGGCCGAATGGGCCCTGGATACGCACCGATTGGCCGACCTCCAAACTGCTTCGCAGGCCGTGGGTGAAATCGCCCAGCGCCTTGACTGTGACCCGCAACGCGCCGTCAGCATCGATCTTGGAGAAGCTGAACGGGTGCGGCTCTGGCTTTCCGGCTCCTGTGAAACTGACGACGCCAAACTGGCCGGGCGTCGGGCGCAGGCCCTTGGCGTCGGGCGTCATGGTGATGGCCAGCGCGTCACCTGTTTTCTGCAGATTGCTGACCGTGTAGCCGCGCGAGGGGCGCATGGTTTCGGGCAGCAAGGTCCACAGATAAGCGGCAATGCCAGCCGCGCAGAAGACGCCCGCATAGAGGCCCGCCGGGTCGGACATGGCGAAGGGCTTCATGATGAAGACAAAATGGAACGCGCCAGCGGCGAAGAACGCCCCCATGGCTTTGTGGCTCCATTTCCACAGATGATAGGGGATGAAGGTCGCCACAGAGATCACCACGAGGATCAGCAGCGCGTAGAGGCTGATCTCGCCCAGCGTTTCGGCCATTTCGGTGAGCGCGGTTTCGCGGCCCAGCCCGTCCATTTCCGCATCTATCGTATCGTGCACCAGAATGGCCAGCATGGCCACAATGCCCGCCCATTTATGGAGGATGTAGACGCGGTCCATCCCGCCGAACAGCGCCTCAACCCCCGGCAGGCGGGTGGCCCAAATCTGGCCCCATGCCATCAGGATCAGCGCGGCGAGGCCCAGATACTGCGAGAACAGCGCCGTTTGATCGGCGACGTTTGGCAGCTGCGACAGCTGATAGGCCGGGAACAGCGTTGTCGCGACGACCAGAAAAAGTCCTATGGGGTTCATGCGTCTGCCCTTGAAATCGTGATGCTATTTCCGGCCTACAGGATGGGCGCGGGGGGCGTCATCCCCAAAAAAGGAAGGGACCCCGCCATTTATGCCGAAGGTTTATGAAATGCCCGCCACCGCGACCCGCCGCTAGATCGCGTCAGGCAGTTCGTAGCCGCGCGCGTAGACGCCGCGGATGGCGTCCAGGGCCGCATCCTTGGTCATGTCATTTCCGAAACGATCGGCGTGGATCGCCGCCATCCCCTTTGGGGGCTGGCCCGAGACCATCCAGTTGGCCAGGATCTCCGCCGACCCGCCGCCGGTGCCGATGCCCACGTTGAAGCCCGTGGCGAGCCATAGGCCCTGCATCTGCGGCACCGGCCCGATCAGCGGTAGCCCGTCGGGCGTCATGCAGAAGGGTCCGTTATTGGCGACCTTGATGCCCGCGTCGGCAAAAAGCGGCATGCGGGTCATCAGACGTTCGAGATGCGGCATCAACGGGTCGATATTGGGCGGCAGCAGCTCTTCCTTGAAATCCGGCGGGATGCCGTCGAGCGCCCAGAATTCCGGCGACTTCTCGTAGATGCCGATGAGCAGCCCGTCGCGTTCCTGGCGCACGTTGCACGACACCCAGCTGTCGCGCATCGCGGGAAGCTCGGCATCCAGGGCCGCTACCTCCGGCAGGGTTTCGGTGATGATTTCATGGTGTTGGGTCGGATAGATCGGCAGGTTCAGACCCAGAGGCGCCAGCATCTCCCGCGCCCAGAAGGAGGTGGCGACCACCACGTTTTGGGCCGTCACCTGGCCAATGGCCGTGTCGAGCAGCCATTGGCCACCATCTTGGCGGATCGCGGTTACCGGGCACTGGCGTTCTACGGCCGCGCCATTTTGCCGGGCGGCTTTGGCCAGGGCCGTTGTCGCGCCGGTTGGGTCAACATGGCCATCGGTTGGCGTGTGGGCCGCACCGTGGATGCCGCTGGTGTCAATGAAAGGGTGAAGCTCCGCGACCTCTTGCGGGCTGCGGATGTGGAACGGGATGCCGAGCGCTTCGTAGCGGGGGGCATAGGCGTGAAACAACTCCAGCTCCCGCTCGGTCGCGGCGAGCCGGAGGCTGCCGGTTTGATGGAAGCTGACCGATTGCCCGGAGGCTTCCTGCGCCTGCAGGTAGGTGCGAATGGATCCCGCAAAAAGCGCGGTCATTTTAGGGTACGGCCCGAAATAGGTGGTGTTGCCAGCGGCGTGCCACGTGGAGCCGGAGGTGAGTTCGCGGCGTTCCAGCAGGAGTGTGTCGGTCCAGCCCAGCCTGGACAACCAATAGAGGACCGAGGCCCCCACAATCCCGCCGCCAATGACGGCCACCTGTACATCTGTCTTCATAGCGGGCCAAGGTTAGCCGTTCTTGGGCGCTGTGCCAGCAAAAAGGCCCCGCGTTGTGCGGGGCCTTTGGTTATTAGAGCGGCGGGGTGAACCCCGCCCTACGCTGCAGCTGTAACCGCGCGGCCGGTCATGACTTTCACGAGGTGGGCGCGGTAGGCGCCGGAGCCGTGGAGGTCGTTGATCATGCCATCAGCGCCGGGCGCGTCGAGGCCCGCGATGGCGTCGGCGGAGAAGTTGGCGTTTAGCGCTTCCTCGGCGGCGGTCCAGCGGTGCACGCCTTCCTCAGACGCGCCGGTGACGGCCACGCGCACGCCGTCGGCGTATTTGGCGACGAACACGCCCACGAGCGCGAAGCGGGAGGCGGGTTGCACGAACTTTTGGTAGTTCGATTTTTCCGGGATCGGGAATTTGACTTCCGTGATGATCTCGCCTTCGTTCAGCGCGGTTTCAAAGAGACCTTTGAAGTAGTCATCCGCCGCGATCTCCCGCGTGTTGGTGACGATGGTGGCACCGGACCCAAGCGCCGCCGCCGGGTAGCAGGCGGAGGGGTCGTTATTGGCGAGCGAGCCGCCGATGGTGCCGCGATTGCGCACCGCCGGGTCACCGATATGGGACGCAAGACCCGAAAGTCCCGCATAGCTGCCATCGGCTGCGACAGCGGCGTGGGTTGTGGCCCCGCCGATGCACAGGCGGCCGTCATCGTCTTTGCAGATGCCCACCATTTCATCAATGCCGGTGAGGCTGACCAAGCGGTCGGGGCTGGCGAGGCGTTGCTTCAGCGTGGGGATCAGGGTTTGCCCGCCCCCCAGCGCCTGATTTTCGTTGCTGTCGCTCATCAGCTTGACCGCGTCGGCGATCCGGGACGGGCGTTCGATATCAAAGTCGTACATATGCGTTTCCTTTCCGACTTATGAATTCATGGCGGCCCAGACGCGGTCCGGCGTCAGGGGCATATCAATATGGGTGACGTCATGGTCCGCGCGTTGCAGCGCATCGACGACCGCGCTGACCAAGGCGGGGGGCGATCCGATGGCCCCCGCCTCCCCACAGCCTTTCACGCCAAGCGGGTTGTGCGTGCAGGGTGTGATGGAGGAATGGTCGACGTTGAACATCGGCAGATCATCCGCGCGGGGCATGGTGTAATCCATGTAGGACCCCGACAGAAGCTGGCCGTTGTCATCGTAAGCGCAGTTTTCAACCAGCGCCTGCCCGATGCCTTGGGCCAAGCCGCCATGGACCTGACCTTCGACGATCATCGGGTTGATGATGTTGCCAAAGTCATCCGCCGCGGAGAAGCCGAGCACGGTGACCTTGCCGGTGTCTGGGTCCACCTCGACCTCGCAGCCATAGGCACCAGAGGGGTAGGTGAAGTTGGCGGGGTCGTAGAAGGCGGTTTCCTCCAACCCCGGCTCCATATCTTCGAGCGGGTAGTTGTGAGGGACATAAGCCGCCAGCGTCACATCACCCCAAGCGACCGACTTGTCGGTGCCAGCGACGGTGAAGGCACCGTCTTTCAGTTCGATATCGCCCTCGGAGGCCTCCATCAGGTGGGCCGCGATCTTCTTGGCCTTGTTGATGATCTTCTCCGTCGCGCGGACCATGGCGGACCCGCCCACGGCGATGGAGCGGGACCCGTAGGTGCCCATGCCCATCGGCGTTTTGGACGTGTCGCCATGCACGATATCGATCTGCTGCTCGTCGATGCCGATCATGTCGGCGACGACTTGGGCGAAGCTGGTTTCATGGCCTTGGCCGTGGGAATGCGAGCCGGTCATCACGGAGATGGACCCGGTGGCGTTGACCCGGACAGTGGCGCTTTCATAGAGACCGGCGCGCGCGCCGAGCTGGCCCACGAGGTTTGACGGCGCGATACCGCAGGCCTCGATGTAATGCGCGATGCCGAAGCCGCGCAGCTTGCCGTTTTTCTTGGACTCCTCGGCGCGTTTGTCGAAGCCCGCGTGGTCGGACATCTCCAGCAGCTTGTCCATCGTCGCGTGGTAGTCACCGGTGTCGTATTCCACGGCCACGGGGGTGGCGTAGGGGAATTCGGTGATGAAGTTGCGGCGGCGGATTTCAACGGGGTCTAGCCCCATCTCACGGGCGGCCTTGTCCACCACGCGTTCCAGCTGGAACGTGGCTTCCGGTCTGCCCGCGCCGCGATAGGCGTCCACGGGGACGGTGTTGGTGAAGACCGCTTTGACGTTCACGTAGATCAGCGGGGTTTTGTAGTTGCCAGCCATGAGCGTGCCGTGCAGCCACGTCGGAATGGAGGGCGCGAAGGTGGACAGATACGCGCCCATGTTGGCGTGGGTGTCGGTGCGCAGCGCAAGGAAGTGCCCGTCCTTGTCCATCGCCAGTTCGATCTTGGTGACGTGGTCGCGGCCATGGGCGTCTGACATGAACGCCTCGGACCTGCTCGACGTCCATTTGACCGGACGACCGACTTGTTTGGCCGCGAAGGTGCAGAAGGCTTCTTCGGCGTAATGGTAGATCTTCGCGCCGAACCCGCCGCCCACATCGGGGGCCACCACGCGCAGGCGGTGTTCCGGGATGCCCAGCACGAACGCGCCCATCAACAGGCGAATGACATGCGGGTTTTGGGAGGTGGTGTAGAGGGTGTATTCCTCCGTCGAGCTGTCGAACTCGGCCACGGCCACGCGAGGTTCCATCGGGTTGGCGACCAGACGGTTATTTTTCAGCTCCAACGTGGTGACGTGATGCGCGCCTTTGATGGCTTCATCTACGGCGTCGCGGTTTTCTTCGACGAAACCCCAGTCGTAGCAAAGGTTCGAGGTCAGGTCGTCATGCACCTTGGTGGCCCCGTCTTTCAACGCGTCCTTCATGTTGAGGACAGGCTCAAGTTCGGTGATGTCGATGTCCACGGCTTCGGCTGCGTCGCGGGCCTCGGCCAATGAGTCGGCCACAACCACGGCAATCGGGTCGCCTACGTGGCGGACTTTGCCTTCGGCCAGCACGGGGTGCTTGGGTTCTTGCATCGGCTCGCCGTGGCGGTCGGTGACCTGCCAGCCGCAGGGCACGCCGCCCACGCCTTCGAAGTCTTTGGCGGTGAAGATTTGTTCGACGCCCGGCATCTTTTCGGCCGCCGCGGTGTCGATCGAGTTGATCGTCCCATGCGCCACATCCGAGCGGATGAAGTAAGCGTAAGCCTGCCCTTGCAGGTTGATATCGTCGGTGTATTTGCCCTTGCCGGTCAGAAACCGCAGGTCTTCGCGCCGTTTGCTGCTGGCGCCGATGCCTCCATCTTTTGGCATAATTATTCCTCCCTAATGGCGGGGTGAACCCCGCCCTACGTCATTGAATTATTCGGCGGCGACGGCGGGGACGTCTTGCCCCGATGCGGCCATGATCGCTTTGACGATGTTATGGTAGCCGGTGCAGCGGCACAGGTTGCCTTCGAGGTATTCGCGCACCTCGGCCTCGGACGGTTTGGGGTTGTCTTTCAGCAAAGCCGCCGCAGACATCACCATGCCGGGTGTGCAGAAGCCGCATTGCAGCCCGTGATGTTCCTGAAACGCGGCCTGAATGGTGGACAGCGACCCGTCGGCATTGGCCATGCCTTCGATGGTTTTGACCTCTGCGCCATCGGCCTCAGCCGCGAACATGGTGCAGGATTTCACCGCTTCGCCGTTCACATGCACGACGCAGGCCCCGCATTGCGAGGTGTCGCACCCGACATGCGTGCCCGTCAGGTGCAAGTCGTCGCGCAGCAGGCTCGACAATAATGTGCGGCCTTCCACAGACTTGGAAACGGACTTGCCGTTCACCGTCAAAGTTACTTTCGTCATATTTTCCTCCCTAGAAAATGGATTACGAGACCAGACGTTTGAACCACCCTTTCTTGGCGGTTTCTTCTTCCGCGCCGGTCTCTTCATCTGCGTCTTCCGGTTCCTCCAACGCGTTTTGGAACCGGGTGAAAAATTCGTCCGCCATCTTTTTGGCGAAGCCGTCGATGATGCGGCTGCCCAGTTGCGCCAGCTTGCCGCCGACTTTCGCTTCCACATCGTAATGCAAGATAGTGCTGTCGCCGTCGGCCTCCAGCTTGACGTCCGCCGCGCCCTTGGCGAAGCCCGCCGCGCCGCCCTTGCCTGCGCCGTCAATGGTCAGGCTGCTGGGTTCCACCATGTCCTTGAGATCAACCTTTCCTTTGAAGGTGGCTTTGACGGGGCCGACTTTCTGAACGACAACGGCCTCGAACCCCTCCTCGGGGGAGCCGGCCATTTCCTGACACCCAGGCACGCATTCCTTCAGCACATCTGCGTTCAGCAAGGCGGCCCAGACGGTGTTGATGTCGGCCTTGATGGTGCGGCTGTCGGATAGGTTCATGCGGTCAATTCTCCCAAAAGCGGGCTGCTCAAGCGGATCACATCAACGCATGATTGGGATTCGGCGAGCGGGCAGCTGGCTGTTCTTTGAAAAGACTAAGAAAAAATCGGCCCACGTCCATAGGATTGTTTTCTTGACGCGGGAATCGGCGATCACAAAGGCGGGGGTGGGTTGCGCATGCTCCCGTTCCTTTGCTGTGCAAAAGAACCGCCGCGAAATGAGGGGGTGGGTGGTAGTTGTCGGATATTTTCCGCTTTGCGGAAAACAAATTGATGGACTCAGATGATCTATCCAGTTGCCTATCGGCTCTTTGAAGCGGATAGGATGTTTCTCAACAATGCTCCACTATTGTTGAGTTATGTCCCCCCGTTGCCGCCACTTCGCGTTGCGACCGCTTAGCTTTTGCTAACTCATGGGCTGCCATTCACGGACAGACCAGGCGCCACCGGATCAAGTGTGTTCTATTCGGACCGAAAAGTAGGAACCCCTACTGTTAGCTTGCCGCCGTGGCCGGTAGCGTCTCCCACTCGCATGATGCCCTTGCCATTGATTTTCACAAGGCTAGACCCCTTGGTCATAGTGTCGGGCCCAGGCATGCCGGTACACATGGTTTTGCCACCCTCAACCGCGACATGCACGCCATTGAATGTGACTAAGGATTGCCCCGCATCGATCACCGGCCCGCCGACATGTGGTTTGGGGCCGGGGTCGACTTTTGGGCAAACATGCATGTGACCCATCAGGGAAATCGGTTTTGTCAAAGTCATGTCCAATCGTGAGCAATGAATTCAGAACGTATTAGGCACCATTTTGTGCAGTTTCTCAATTAGGATTGCACGAGCTTCAGCCTGTTAAGCCGAACACCTTCTTCAACGAACTCATCGAACTCCCCTTTGCCAAAGAGGTGGACGGGCGGCGCTTCGTCCCAATCCTCTATGGACATGGAGACACCGAGATCCAAGAATATGTAGGAGGTGTCGTCAAACGCGTAGTGTTTACTCATTTTGGTGAGAAGGTCGGCCGTGACGATCGGTGTATTTTTGAAGAGATAAACGTCGCCAAGATGCAGGCTTTCCAAATGCCATCCAACATCAACTGTTTGCAGCTCGTTACTGTAATAGGTTGCGTCAGGCAGATGCGTCTCGCTGTAGGTCGTGAAGACCCTGAACTCTGTTACCGTTTCGTCCTTCGGATAGGGACCGCCAGCGGAGAGTTCCGGGTTATCCAAGAACTCCACGTCTCCCAAAACGGCGGCAACTTGACTTGGTGTCATTCCGAACTCCAGTGGCCCGACGCCTGCCAAAGGCTTTATATCCCAGTCAAAGGTCAATTTCGCTCAGCCGCTCCCAGCTGTCGAGGTCAAGTCGGTCGAGGACATATTGCCCGACAACAAAATCTACAGTTCCTCTCGACTTCCAGAATTTGGGATCATCTGTTTGTAGTCCGGCCTTCGGAAAAAAATACGAGGCTCCATTGGCGTATATTTCTGTTTCATTTTCTGCCAGACGGCGCATCAAATCTTTTCGATTATTATCCATCAGGTTCTCTGCACCAAAGGGGATATCTCGGCCTCTGACACGGATCCTAATTTCGACCAGCTTGTCTTGAAAAAACGTTACCGAAAGAAAATCATGATCCAACACGGCATCATCGTAATTAAACGCCTTACTCGTCAGGATAAGTGCCTTTTCATCAGCATCGAATAGATCCATATCTAGGACATCAGCGTCAACGAATTCGCTTTTTGGTTCACCCAGGATGTCTACAATCTGCTTGGCTGACATACCAAACTTTAGGGGCCCATAACCGACATGAGGTTCGTAGGTGAAGTCACGGCTCATTTTTATCTCCCGGTAGGATATTTCTTCTTGAATTTTGTGATGCAAGCGACATATGCGCCGGCTTCAGTCAGAGCGGTATCATATTTATTGCCGAATTTCATTTTAATATCAGCAACATCCATCGCAAAAGCCGCCATTGCGCCACCCTTTTTCATGGCCTGTCTTTGGGCGCGGGCATAACCCTTGCCTCCGGGGCCCCAACTTGCCGTTTTTCTATGATCTGCGACGTCCATCTGGATAGCGGGCATCTTTCCGGGGCTCATTGATCCACGACCATATGCCGCCTGCGCGGGGATATGGTGGCTTTCCAATCCGCCCGCCTTGGAACCAGGCGCGCCACCGTAAGAGCCGCCACGATACTTACCTGCCCCGGCAGGGTTTCCTTTGCGTAGGAACTGACAGGGGTCAGCAAGATCTTCGAGCTTCTTGCACGTTTTGCAGTTTTTGCGGCGCTGCATTTCTTTGCGAAGAACCTGCTCCCCACGCTTTTGCGCCTTTTTCATCATCTGTTTGAGCGCCCGCTTGCTCAGTTGTTTGGCACCGTATTTCAAGGCCTGTTTGGCGGCATATTTAACTGCCTGGCGGACCACTATGCCTGCTATGATGGGCAGGATCATGTCCAGGCCTCCAGCTCATCATCTGAGGCATTGGCAATCTGATCGACTAACTCCTCTACCAGTTCATCGGCGGGCCGCGATTCGTTCCGGAAATGCGCAAGCACCTGCGGCTCTTGCAAGATTTCCTGACCTGTGATGAGCGCAAGATAGGTCCACAACCCGAAGGCGTATTCGCTTTCCAAGCCGATTTCTTTGCCAACCCGTTCCGCATTCAGGATGACCGCTTGCACTTCGGTTGCAGACATATTTTCCAGATATTCTGGTGCTACTTCACGGAGATAGCCGCGGATGACCTCGCGAGATGCGGCTTCGCTTCCATCGTCGATGCTTTCCAGCGTCTCTTGTGACAGGGTCATCGGCCCGGGCATCGGCGGCGGTAGGTCGACGCCACGCTCGGCGATGATCCCGTTGTCTCCGGCCGCCCATTCCGGGGCTGGGCTAAACTGCACAAGAGTGGCGGGCCCAAAAAACCGAGACCGCTCAATGTCATTCAACGCAGGTAAAACCTGTGCCAATACATTCGCATCAGCATGACGAAAGGTTACCATGGTATGCGTGTCCGGCGGTGTTGGTTCTTCGCCTTCTTCAAGCTCAAGCTCGGGCTCTTCCCAATCGTCCAAAGCTGCTTTGGGGTAGCGCACCATGTTGATGCTGCGTAGATGCTTATACAGGGCCTCACCACCGGCAGGACATTGCCAAAAAACAACCGCCGGGCGGCCTGCAATCAGCTGCATGAGGGCTGGCAGGCACTGATTGACACTTCGCCCCGTCGGCATGGCGAGCGTTTCGTCCAGCCAAACCAGATGCGGCGCAGTGATGACCTGCTGAGCATCATTCTCACCCCGGTCGAGATAAAGCGGGCGCGACACAAACCCGCCCAACATCAGCTCTTGCGGTAGGTTGTCAAACTGCGCGCCATCGAGGACCGCAAAAAGCGGCGCGTCTTTGCGGTGTAAGGACAACAACGTCGATTGAATGCCAGACATATCCTACCTCACAAATGGGGTTGCAGAGGCCGCCATGGCGCGGAGGCATTTTGATCCCTCACCTGGCCCACCGGAGCTGAAGGCGATGGAGTTCCCCTGGATCTTGACCGATTTGCCACGAATTTTGACGCCTCCGGGTGATATCTCTATGTAACCGCCGGGCGCGCTGAGTAGCACTGTATCGTTGGCCTTGATTTCCCAGACCTTCGAGCTTCCCTCGAACTTCTCTTCGGAGGAAATCTGGAACAGCTTGCCGGAGGAATGCGCCGCGCGTTTGCCAGCGTGCACGGTATATTCTTCGCCGATCTCAGCGGTCTTGGTTTTGCCAACCTTCAACCGCTGTTCCATGCCGATTTTGGTGAACTGCTTCGCGCCTACCATCGTGTTCTGCACCGCGCCGACCATGGTGTTTTTGAACAATCCGATCTGCTCCGTCCGGGCGAGGCCGATGGTGTCCGACTGGAACTTTTCGATGACGGTGTTTTTGACGCCGGATATCGGCATGATACCCGACAGGGTTGACCCGAGCGCAGTCCCCGTGGCGGCCTGATCGGCACCGGCAATAGCGCGATTGTTGCCAGCGCTATCGAAGGCAGAAATCTTTGGGGAGGACGCGACTTCCCCGCCGACCGTTTGGGCCACGGCACCCGCAAGAAACGCGGGGATCATCGGATTGCCTGCCTCGCCTGCGACGCCCATGGCGTCTGATGTGGCTTGGCCCATCACCCCGGCGAGCGCAGCAAAAAGCCCCGTCTTGCCGCCGCCAATGGTCAGGTTCATCGACCCCCCGATGCGTTCCTGATGGTTCTTGCCGATCTCGATGCTTTTGTTAGACCCGACGCTTTCGACCTGATCGTTGTCGACCCGCTTCATGCGGTTGTTGAGCACCTTCAGGGTCTGATCTTTCTGCGCATGAAGGGCGATGTTTTCGACGCCGCGTTCGTCTTCGAAAGACAGCTCGTTGAATCCTTGGCCCTGATGCGTATCGGTGCGGAAGACCGATTTGGTTTTGTGTAGCGGCAGCGGGTAGGGAACGTCGTTGGCGCCGTTGAACACGCAGCCCGTAACCAAAGGCTTATCAGGATCACCATCCAGGAATTCGACAAGGACCTCCATCCCAATGCGCGGTACAACCATGCCGCCCCAGCCATTGCCGGACCAATTTTGCGAGACCCGGCACCGCATGGAATGCGCGGCGTCAAGATCCCAATGGAACCGCACCAGAATGCGCCCATACTCGTCGCAGTCGATTTCACCCTTGCCGACAACCGTGGCCGTTTGCGGGCCTTTCACATCCGCGCGCGCCGTTTTGCGTTCCGGAAGGAGAGGCGCCGTCACCGGCATCAGGATGTTGCGGGCGCTGTAGGCGTAGCCGTCGCTTTCATCTGCGCCGGTGCCATAGTTGTCAGACCGATAGGAATGGTAGGCCGACAGGCAGATATATTCCTCCCCACGCCCCGGAACTTTGTCGCCCCCAAGGGCGACGCGAACGCCGCTGTACAAAGAGGGGATATCTCCCATCGCTTCGAAACGGCGGTCCTGCCCGCGCTCGCGATCCGCGCCCAACCGGACCAACACCTTGCCGCGGCCCTGCTCCAAATAGTCGCCGGGCCAATCATACCCTTCGATCAGGCCGGACTGGTACTTGGCCGTGCTCAACTGATCGACTTCCATGGCGGCTTTGGGGGTTTTGAAATTGTAATCCGTCAGACGAACGGCGCCGGTCGTCATCCGGCGGGCAGGATGCCATTCCCAGAAATGTTCCACATCTTCCTGATGGTGACCGTCTACCGGCTTGTAGGGGCGTTCCCCAATTTGTGGGTGCTGGTCGACCATGTCACTCAGCACCATTGTGTGAGCGCCGTTTTGGTGCCGGAAGGAATACGAAATCCCATGGCGTTCCATCATGCGGCAGGCAAACGCCATGTCGCTTTCGCGGTACTGAACCGTGTATTCAAGTTCCGGGTAGTCGTTCGAAAGCGTTAGATCGAGCGGCCCGGCGTCGCTGTAGCTGGCCAGCAATTCAGTCAGAATGACATCCACAGTTTTCCGATGAAATATGCGTTGATTGCGTCGCAGCGAGGCGAGGTAGAACCATGGCTTCAAGATCAGTCTGTAGCGATGGCCATTGTCGCCTGTCCCGAGCCAGCGTGCCTCGGTGACAATGCCGTCAAATGGCTGTTCTGCGCCCGCGCGATCCAGCAGCGTAACCGTTGCGTGTGTGCCCAGAAGGTCGTCAAAGTTGAGGTCAGACGAGGTTGCGAGACAGTCCACCTGATACTCGAACAAGGCGTTTATATGATCTGCGCCTTCAAACCGGCGAAGGACGAGGACGTCTTTGCCAAGTGCGGTCAACAAGCGACCCATGCGGTGGTCTTGCTTAAATATCTGAGACATCAATCTCTGCTCAAAATTCTGCGTAAATGTCTTAAACGTTCGATTCTATGAAGGGATTTGAACAGAATATTCACGTGATGAAAATAGTCATTCTGTTTCAGTAACTTCCTCAAACACCCGAGGTTTTGTTCTCCCAACCTCGTATTCTTTTTGGAACGCCTCAGCAGCATGGGTGACCGTTCGTTCCGTAACGAGTCCGCCATTGCGTTGCTTGCCGCATAAAGTGAGATACCAGTCCTCAGCAAACTCCTTGGCGCTGCCTAAGTTCTCTACCTTGGTACTGGCACGATGATTCATTGCTTGGAGGAGCGTCGAGCACCGCCAGAATCGGCTGTTTTCCCGCCGGAAGACATGAACTTCTTCGCTCAGAGTTGTGTGCTTTGCCGTGAACACTCACCTCAGTTGCAGAAGTGCAAAAATGTGCAACGTGCGTGTAAGGCAATTTCAAACAAAAAGGCGGTCAAGCCTGAGCCTAACCACCTGTTTATGTCGCTTTTTGGTTGCGGGAGTAGGATTTGAACCTACGACCTTCAGGTTATGAGCCTGACGAGCTACCGGGCTGCTCCATCCCGCGCCAATTGCGAGCCCTGTATCTACGCTTGGCCTTCTGAGTCTTCAATAGGGAAAGCTCGGATTTTGTTAATTTTCTTCTGGCCAGCTTTGCGGTCAGCCAAACATCGAATTTGGTAGCAACAGCGCAATATCCGGAACGCTCAGCACAATCGCCACCACCACGGCCATGGCGATCCAAAACGGCCAGATGCCGCGGAAAATGGTGCCCAAGGGCACCCCCGGCGCGATGCCTTTTACCACGAACACGTTGATGCCGACGGGTGGCGAGATCAGCGCCATTTCCAGCACGATCACCATCAACACGCCGAACCAGATCATGTCCACACCAAGCGATTCCAATATGGGTTGGATCAGCGGCACCGCGAGGACGAGGATGGCGAAGCCCTCCAGAAACGTGCCCAACACCATGAACATCAGCAAAACGGCGATGACCACCTGCATTCCGGTGTAGCCCTGCGCCTCCACCCAGCCGGTCATTTTGATCGGTAGGCCGGTGAAGCCCACGAAGGTTTTGAACACGAAGGCCCCGAACAGGATCAGGAACACCGTGCCGGTGGAGGAAAGCGTGGAGGAGGTGACCTCTTTCATGTTCTGCCACGTGACGCAGCCGCGCAGGAGGGTAACCAGAAACGCCAATAGCGCGCCGATGCCTGCCGCCTCGATCGCGGAGAATGCGCCTGCGTAGATGCCACCGATGGTGATTAGAATGATGCCGATGATCCACCCGGCGCGGCCCAGTTTGCGCAGGCGGACGCCCATGTCTTCGCGGGCGGCGGCTTTGGGGGCCTTGGCGGGTTTCAGCGTCACCACGATCCAGATCGCCACGATGAACATGCAGGTCAGCAGGATGCCGGGCAAAACGCCGGCCATGAACAAACGACCTATGCTTTCCTCGGTCAGGATGGCGTAGACCACGAAGCCTGCAGAGGGCGGGATCAGGATGCCCAGTGTGCCGCCAGCAGCCACGGCTCCGGTGGCGAGCCCGTTGTCGTAGTTGTAGCGCTGCATTTCGGGCAGGCTGACCCGGCCCATGGTCAGCGCGGCGGCGAGGGACGAGCCTGACAACGCCGAGAACCCGGCGCATCCGACGATGGTGGCCGACGCCAAGCCGCCCTTGAGATGCCCGAACCAACCGTGTGCCGCGTCATACAGATCGCGGCTCATGCCGGATACGCCCGCGAGGTTCCCCATCAGGATGAACAGCGGCAGGATGGTGAGGGGGAAGTTGGATGCCTCCCCGAATATCTCGCCCGCGATGACCGGCATGGCGGCGGGTGGACGGATCAGGTAGATGCCCAAGCCCCCTGCGATCATCATCGCAAGGCCCACGGGCACCCGGATGAACAGCAGCACAAACAGCGCGATGAAGCCGGTCGCGGCGATGGTTTCGCGGTCCATCAGTCGGTCACCTCGTTCGGGTCCGCGCCGTGCCAGTGTTGCACCCCGATGATGAGATGCGACAAGACGAAGGCGGCGTAGAACGCCATGGCCGCTGCCAACACGTAATAGAATGGCGTGTGGATGATGCCCAGATTTGACGTCATCGCCCCGCAGGGCATACCGCAGCTGCCTTTGACGAACAGCGCGTAGCTGGCAAACCCCAGCATCGCAAATGAGACCAGCCGCGCGACCACATCAGTAATGCGCGTCACCGACCGGCCAAATACGGAAGTGATGATGTTGACCGACACATGGCCTTTGTTCACCGCCGCCCATGCAATGGAGGCGGCCACCAGCACGGTCAGCGCCATGGTGGTGACGTCCTCGATCCCGAAGATGGGATTGCGCAGGATGTAGCGGTAGAACACCGCGATGCCGGTGACGCCTGCCAGCACCAAAAGCGCGCCGCCGCCCGCCACGGCGAACAGGCCCGCGACGCGGCCCAGCAGGTGTTCAATGCGTTTCACAGGCGTTTGCGTGGCTCAGTTGCCCTGCATCAATTTGGTCACGTCGGCGCCGGTCAGGCCCTGGCCCACCTCGGACGCCATCCAGGTGTCCATTGCGGGTTGAATGGCCGCGTCCCAACGGGCGGCTTCGTCATCTGACAGGTTGATGATTTCCACGCCGTTCTTGGCCGACACGTCCAGCGCCTTCTGCGCTATCGCGTCGTACATCTTGGCCCCTTCCATCGACAGCCACTTGCCCGACGCCGCGTCGACCCAGCCCTTTTCCTCGTCCGACAGCGCGCCGTAAACGCCCTTGTTCATCAAGAGCACAAAGGCCGAGCCCGCGCCGGGCACGTTGGTGGTGATGTAGTTTGCCGGCTCGTGCAGCTTGAAGGACAGCGCGGCCGACGGGTCGATTGAAATGATGTCCACCACGCCATTGGCGAGGTTCTGGTTGATCACGCTGACCGGTTGCGACACGGCGGAGGCACCCAGCGCCTCGGCAAACGGGATGTCCTGCGCGGACGTCACGCGCACGATCTTGCCGTTGATGTCTTCGAGCGTGCGGATCGCAGTGTCCTTGGAGAACAGCACCTGCGGGCTGTTGGCCCAAAGCGCCAGGATCTTGGCGTCGAATTCCTTCTCGATCACATCATAGGCGCGCCACATGGCTTCGGTGCAGTCAACGGCGGTGTCGCACATGTTGGGCGTGGTCACGGATGTCGCGACGGGGAACAGCTGCGCGGTGTAGCCGGGCAGGTGGAATGCCACGTCAGCCACCCCATCCAGCAGGATCGAATATTGCTTGGGCGGGGCGGAGTTCAGCGCGCCGCCGGCAAATTGGGTGACGGTCAATGCGCCGCCGGACACCTCTGCCAGCTTGTCGGCGAAGGGGGTGAACACCGCGCCGTTCATCGGGTGTTTCGGTCCCATGAAGTAAGACAGGCTGAGGTCCTTGGCCGCCGCCATGGAGCCGGCAAGCAGGGCCACACTTGTCGCAATCGCGCCGAACAGTTTCATATCTTCCTCCCAGATGATGCTTATTGCAGGGGTTTCGCCAAATACCGGGACAAACCCCTGCTTCCCCCTTCACTATGCAAAGGAGTCCGTGAGCTGTCACTAAGATTTCCGAAATCAAAAGGGAGGGGCGAGCGCCGCTAGGAGGAAAGCTGTTTGTGCCAGGCGGCGCGACCGGGATAGATTTTCAGTCGGGTCGCGCTGATGCGGGCCAAACGGTCAACGCCTGCATTGGCGGCGCGGTCATAGGCGATCAACCCTTTCTCAACGCGCTCTGCCTGGTCCGTAAAGCTTTTGAAATTCATAGACTTACCGGGCCGGAAATAGCCGAACCAAACCCACGGCCTTTGGCACAGGTTGCGCATGAACGGCCATGAGAATGCGGCAAATCCTTCATCCAATTTGGTAGAGACCACGCGTTCCTGTTCCCAAAGAAAGTGCCGGTGATAGAGGTCCCGCAGCAGCGTAGGGTCAGGGTCCGTTGCGGACATTGCGCGGTCATAATCGCGCGCGACATCCTCGGGGATGCCCTTCGCAATCGCAAATTCAACGCCCAGCTGCTGGATCGTGTGGACCAGAACATAGGTTTCGACCATCACCAGCTTGTTGATGGTCTTCAGCACCGTCACATAGGCGGCGAACTGACGGTACCTTTTCACTGGGGACATGCGCACCGTCGGATCGGTCACCGCGAAGACCATCGCGGCAAGCTTTGCACAAACGAGGTACCAGGACGCCCAAAGCGCCCCATGCGCCGCGATCAGCGCAAAGCGGCAGGCGCCGTTGGATCGAAAGTACAGATCAAGATAGCCACGCGCCCGAAATCGGAGGCTGGACGTAGGGCCTGCCGCACGTTCCGCGCTGTTCCGGATATCTTGGTACCGCGCATCGAGCTTGTCTGTGTCATGCCCTGATTGCATCGGTTCCGCCTATCCCCGTGCGCCGTTTACGGCTTGCGATGCGCCAGAAACATGCTGACCCGGTCAAACATCTCATAGGTGGACATGTATTCGGTGATCGGGATCAGCGCGGCGCCACCGATGCGGTATTTGTACAGGTCATAACCGCGCGAGGTGAAGAACTCGTAGAAATCCTTGAAGATATGGCGGTGCGCCAGCTGGTGCGGGCCAAATTCGAACAGGCAGACGTCAACCGCCCGTTTGCCGAACATCCCGTCGGCGCCTTGAAGGGCGAACAGCTCGAACCCCTCGATGTCGATTTTCAGGACATCAATGGCTTTGATGCCTTTCTTGGCGCAGACCTCGTCAATGGTGAACACGTCGACGTCGATTGTGTTCTTCAGCTCAACGTTGCGGGATGGCAGGTGGCAGACATCACTGGCCATGGAGGCGAAGCCGGACCGCTCCGTATCAAAGTGGATGGTGACCTTTGCGGCCTCGTTCGAAATGCCGTGGGGGTTCACGGTGACCTTGCTGGCATGTTCACCGTAAAGGCCACGGTCCTTTTGTTCCGCGATCGTTTGTTGGTTGCCCGGCAGAGGCTCGAACAGCTCGGCGCGTGCCGTTTTATGCCCGGCTACGCTGAGAAAGGCCCCCGTCCAAACGCCATGGTTGGCGCCCACATCAAACAGGACCAGGTCCTGGGCCGAACGGTAGTTGATCTTTTGGAAGATCGGCGCGATCTCGTTCAGGACGTAGCTTGGAATGCCGCGCAGAAACAGTCCCTCCTGTCCGGGGTTGTCCTTGAGATACCTGTCCATTTCGGGCGTTCCTATCTTCGCGAGGGTGATCTCTCGGCTACCAAGGCGCTCCATAGCTGTCAATGTTGCACCCACTGCCCGGTTTCGACCGCCCAAGGGGCCTGTTCATCCCAAAATGACGGAAAGTTCGCAGGAACTTGGGCACAAAAAAACCGCCTCAACTCTTGCGGGCGGGCGGCGTTTTGAATGGCATCGAAGAGAGATACTTGATGTTGCTCATTAGGTTTGGCGGTGACTTACTCTCCCACGTCTTAAGACGCAGTACCATCAGCGCAAAGGCACTTAACGGCCGAGTTCGGGATGGGATCGGGTGTTTTGCTCTCGCTATGACCACCAAACCAAAAGAACAACATCATTTCCAAGTCAGCAAACTACGTTTGTAGTGTGTACTCTTTCGATCTGTCCGCAGAAGTCCTGCTTCTACTGGATCAAATCAAGCCTATCGAACAATTAGTACCGGTCAACTGAACGCATTGCTGCGCTTACATCTCCGGCCTATCGACGAGGTGGTCTACCTCGGTTCTCAGGGATACCTTGTTTTGAGGGGGGCTTCCCGCTTAGATGCCTTCAGCGGTTATCCTTTCCGATCATAGCTACCCAGCACTGCCATTGGCATGACAACTGGTCCACCAGTGGATCGTTCACCCCGGTCCTCTCGTACTAGGGGCAACTCCTCTCAAGTATCCTACACCCACGGCAGATAGGGACCGAACTGTCTCACGACGTTCTAAACCCAGCTCACGTACCTCTTTAAACGGCGAACAGCCGTACCCTTGGGACCTGCTCCAGCCCCAGGATGAGATGAGCCGACATCGAGGTGCCAAACGGTGCCGTCGATATGGACTCTTGGGCACCATCAGCCTGTTATCCCCGGCGTACCTTTTATCCGTTGAGCGATGGCCCTTCCACTCGGGACCACCGGATCACTATGGCCGTCTTTCGACTCTGCTCGACTTGTCAGTCTCGCAGTCAGGCTGGCTTCTGCCATTGCACTCAACGAGCGATTTCCGACCGCTCTGAGCCAACCTTCGCGCGCCTCCGTTACTGTTTGGGAGGCGACCGCCCCAGTCAAACTACCCGCCACACAGGGTCCCGGATCCGGATAACGGACCGCGGTTAGACATCAAGCAGAACAAGGGTGGTATCTCAAAGGAGGCTCCCCAGAAACTGGCGTTCCTGGTTCAAAGCCTACCACCTATTCTGCACATGTTGTGCCTGATGCCAGTGTGAAGCTGTAGTAAAGGTGCACGGGGTCTTTCCGTCTAACCGCGGGAAGCCTGCATCTTGACAGGCAATTCAATTTCGCTGAGTCGATGTTGGAGACAGCGGGGAAGTCGTTACGCCATTCGTGCAGGTCGGAACTTACCCGACAAGGAATTTCGCTACCTTAGGACCGTTATAGTTACGGCCGCCGTTTACCTGGGCTTCAATTCGGAGCTTGCACTCCTCCTTTTAACCTTCAGGCACCGGGCAGGCGTCAGACCCTATACGTCGTCTTGCGACTTCGCAGAGCCCTGTGTTTTTAGTAAACAGTCGCCACCCCCTGGTTTGTGCCCCCAGTCAATACTTGCGTAGAAACTGGGCCTCCTTCTCGCGAACTTACGGAGGTATTTTGCCGAGTTCCTTCAACATCGTTCTCTCAAGCGCCTTGGTATTCTCTACCAGTCCACCTGTGTCGGTTTAGGGTACGATCTTATAGTAGGGCTATTTCCAGGAACCTCTAAGCAGCCCATTCAATCCGATAAGGATGAACTACCTTCGAGATCCGTCACCACTACATGGCCCAGGAATATTAACCTGGTTCCCATCGACTACGCCTTTCGGCCTCGCCTTAGGGGTCGGCTTACCCTGCTCAGATTAGCTTTAAGCAGGAACCCTTGGACTTTCGGCGACAGGGTCTCTCACCCTGTTTGTCGCTACTCATGTCATCATTCTCGCTAGTGATCTCTCCACCGGATGGCTCACGCCCCGGCTTCACAGAAAACTCAATGCCTCCAATACACCCGAAGGTGCAAAAGAGGCGTAGAGTTATGTCACACTACGCTCCGCTACCATGCCTTACGGCATCCTAAGTTTCGGCTCATGGCTTGAGTCCCGTTACATCTTCGCCGCAGGACAACTTAAATTAGACCAGTGAGCTGTTACGCTATCTTTAAAGGATGGCTGCTTCTAAGCCAACCTCCTGGTTGTTTTGGTCGTCCCACTTGCTTTCGCACTTAGCCATGAATTAGGGGCCTTAACTGTAGGTCAGGGTTGTTTCCCTCTCCACGCCGGACGTTAGCACCCGACGTGTGTCTGCCAGCTATTACTCCCGGGTATTCGGAGTTTGGTTAGGATCAGTAAGACGGTGAGTCCCCATTACCCATCCAGTGCTCTACCCCCCGGGGTATTCGGCTGACGCTCTACCTAAATAGATTTCGCGGAGAACCAGCTATCTCCGAGTTTGATTGGCCTTTCACCCCTAGGCACAACTCATCCCGATCTTTTTCAACAGATGTGGGTTCGGTCCTCCAGTTGGTGTTACCCAACCTTCAACCTGGTCATGCCTAGATCACTCGGTTTCGGGTCTGATCCATCTAACTCATGCGCCCTATTAAGACTCGCTTTCGCTGCGCCTACACCTAACGGCTTAAGCTTGCTAGATAGACCAAGTCGATGACCCATTATACAAAAGGTACGCTGTCAGGCCTCAAGGGCCCTCCAACTGTTTGTAGGCGTCCGGTTTCAGAAACTGTTTCACTCCCCTTGTCGGGGTGCTTTTCACCTTTCCCTCACGGTACTGGTTCGCTATCGGTCAGTAAGGAGTACTTAGCCTTAGAGGGTGGTCCCCCCATGTTCAGACAGGATTTCACGTGTCCCGCCCTACTTAATACGTCTGATCATGCTTCTTATACGGGACTGTCACCCACTATGGTTGGCCATTCCAGACCATTCTAATCACAATCACAGCTCGGCTGGTCCCCGTTCGCTCGCCGCTACTAGGGGAGTATCTGTTGATTTCCTTTCCTCCGGGTACTTAGATGTTTCAGTTCCCCGGGTTTGCTTTTATAAACCTATGTATTCAGTCTATAAATACCTGGTTTACCCTACTATTAGCTGCTCCGAAGAGCAGTAATAATAAAGTATCAGGTGGGTTGCCCCATTCGGAAATTCGTGGGTCAAAGCCTATTCTCGGCTAACCACGACTTATCGCAGAGTATCACGTCCTTCATCGCCTCTTACTGCCAAGGCATCCACCAAACGCCCTTCTCGCGCTTGATTTGATCCAGAAGAAGACGGACCCGTGCAGGTCATTGCCTTCGTCTGCGCCGCATCCTG